>JANNMO010000020.1:0-29437 GCA_031398005.1 Ferruginibacter sp. | reverse complement strand
AAGTAAGTAGCGGCACCTGTAGAGCTATTATTAAATGTAAAACTATTGCCTGCCAAACATTGGTTTAATGGTTGAGCAAAAGCTGCTGTAGGTTTTGGAAATACAGAGAATGATCTACTCACACTATCCTTGCAGCCATTGGATGAAGTAACTACTAATTTAACTGTATAAGCATTTGCAGTTGTATAAACATGTGTTGGGTTTTGTTGTGTTGAATTTGTGCCATCACCAAACGTCCAATAATAAGTGACTGCGCCAGATGATGTATTATTAAATGTAAAACTGTTACCTGCTAGACATTGATTTAATGGTTGAGCAAAGGCAGCAGTAGGTTTTGGAAATACAGAGAATGATCTGCTCACACTATCCTTACATCCATTGCTATTTGTCACCACTAATTGTACCGTATAATTTGCCGCAGTTGTATAAACATGCGTTGGATTTTGAAGAGTAGAATTTGTTCCATCACCAAAGGACCAAAAGTAAGTAGCGGCACCAGATGAGGTATTATTAAATGTAAAACTATTATCAGCTAGACATTGATTTAATGGTTGAACAAAAGTTGCAACTGGTTTTGGAAAAACATTGAATGAATGCGAAACACTATCTTTACAACCATTGCTGTTTGTCACCACTAATTGTACAGTGTAATTATTTGCTGTTGTATAAACGTGTGTTGGGTTTTGTTGGGTGGAATTAGTACCATCACCAAACGTCCAATAATAAGTGACTGCACCTGTTGAGCTATTATTAAATGTAAAACTGTTGCCTGCCAAACATTGGTTAGCCGGTTGAGTGAAAGCTGCTATTGGATTTGGATTAACAATAATATTTACTGTATCTATTTTCGGGCAAGTATTAGCTGCGTTTGTTACCGTTAAATAGTAAGTAGTTGATGTAGGAGGATTAGCAATTGGATTGGCAATATTTGCATTGGATAAATACGTTGCGGGCGACCATGAATATGTATTACCCGCAATTGCACTGGTTCCAATAGTTGTAGATGTCCCTGCACAAATAAATTTATCTGGTCCGGCATCTGCTAATGAATAACTATTTGTTACCAACACATCTAAAGTGTCTTTACAACCATATCCATTAAACGGTATAACTTCTACATGTAAAACTGAATTAAAGGGTGGGATAGGAGAGATGGTTGCATTTTGGCCAGTGGCTAAAATGGTTGTGAAGTTACTGTTCCACCAATTGTAAAATTGAAAACCCGGAGGCGCTGAAACCGTTGCTACGCTTGGGCTACATTGGTAAGCAATATCGGCGGTTATATTACAGTCTCCTACATCTACATATGCATAACCCCAGTGTGCACCTCGGGTACAATCTGCCGTAGTAAATTCTAAATCCAACGTTTGGCCGGCATATGCACTCAGGTTTATAAAAACCGATGCCCATGATTTGCATTTTACAGAACTATCTACAGGTGAATTAAAAAAACCAGGTAATGTTGAGTCAGAAATATATTCGTAAGAAGCACAGGGTAAATAAGTATTGGTTGCCACATTACGAAGCTTTGCACTAAACCTTGGCTGCTGGTAAGTAAAATGCCCAGGGTCTTCAAATACCACGGCATACCTATAAGTAATGGAAGCATCTGTGCTACCAACAGGTATGGTCATTCTGTATGTTACTCTTTCAGCTTTTGAACCATTTATGTTATTGCCAATTTTTAAGGCATTTCCGCTTCCATTTGGTGGCGTTAAATTAAATAAGCCGTAAGCATCTAATCCAAATGGAGCTGTATATATTTCGTGCCTAGTAGCGGTTGGAGCAGATGGGAAAACAGTAATTACATTGGTGGTGCCTGATGCAGCCACAGAGCCAGTGTAGCAGGTCCAGTTGGTAAAATTGCCATATTCAAAATCTATGTTTGGCGGGCAAGGAGCACTTTGTGGCCGGGCTGTAATGTTATTTTTAAAAGGAATATTAACTGAACTTTTTTTAAGTGTTGGTGTAAAAGAAACAATATCTCCTACAGTATTTATTGTACCCGTTCCATCAGCTTTACTAAAGCTTGCAATACCATTTTTAAAACCATAAAAAACCTCTATGTTTAATGGTTTTACAACAACTCCCTGCTTGTTTATTAAATACCATTGGTGGTTTTTATATGCTCCTGTTATTTCCTCTTTAAAGTCGAAAATGATATCATATTCAAAGGGAACAATTGTTGTTCCTGTTTCATCTATACAGCCCCATTTATTTTCTGATTTTGCTGCGGCAATTTTGTGGTAAAAATTTCTAACTGCAGTATATTTTTTATCTGATATAGGATTTCCATTTCCATTCACCCATGTCCATAAATGTTGAGTTGTAACTTTAGCAAACCCGTTTAGAAATGGTTCTGTTTCTTCCCATAAATAATTATTTGCTGCTAAGCCTGAGGTTCTCGAGAAATATTGATATTGGTTGCCAGACACAGGTTTGGCAACTACTTTTATTTGGCTGTAAAGGCTGTTAGTTAATAGTAAAACAAAAAATATAAGGGTTACATTTTTCATAGCGCTCTACTATTAACTTATAATTAACCTTTTTATTATGTCATTGAAATATAATTTTTTACGCAAGTAATATCACTACATAGAACTACTAATTAGCCCTACATATAACTGCGGGTTTTAGCTACAAAAACGATAAAATTTGAGGATTTTTACTTCTGGAAATTCACTTATTTTAGCAGAGAATTTTTTTACTGGTTGTATTTTAAACACTTACAGAATAGCATTTATTCTATGCAGGGTTCATTACCAAATTGTAAATTTTTTGGAAAAAAAAATAATTTTTTTAAAGCCACTTAATACAAACTGGCTTTCCAACATTAATTCTATTGCCGGTATCTTTAAGCAATCCTGATTGAATATCCCTTTTAAAAACAACAATCTCGTCACTGTTTTGATTAGCTACCAGTAGAAATTTTCCTGAGGGATCAAAATTAAAATTACGGGGTGTTAGCCCTAGGGTAGATTGATGGCCAATCAAATTTACTTGGCCATTATTTTGATTTATTTGGAAAATAGCCACTGTATTAGATGCAGCTCGGTTGCTTGCATACAAAAATTTTCCGTCAGGCGAAATATGTATATCTGCACTGCCGGCTGCGCCAGTGTATCCCACTGGAAGTGTTGATATTGTCTGAACCAATTTCAGTTCATTTTTTGTATTGCTAAATACAGATAATGATCCCGTCATTTCTTTAAGTAAATAAATATATTTTCCATTGTTTGAAATATCTATATGCCTTGGCCCCGAGCCAGGTTCAGTAGAAACAAAAGGTTGAATTGATGGATTTACATTGCCCGTTTTCAAATTAAAATCGTAGCTCATTAATTTATCTGTACCCAAATCGGTTACAAATAATTTCTTATTGTTTTTACTTAACACAGTTGCATGTACGTGAGGAGATTTTTGTCTGGTACTATCAGGGCCTTTGCCTACATGTTGAATAACTTGTGTTGCATTACCCAAAAGCCCGTTTTTGTCAACAGGTAAAATGGCAAAATTTCCGCTGCTGTAATTGCCGGCTATCACCCATTTTCCCTTGCTGTCAATAGTAATATAACATGGATGATTTCCTTGAGATGATTGTTTATTTAAGAAGTTTAATGTGCCATTTTTTTGATTGAATGCAAAAGAACTTACTTCACCACCTTTCAGGTTTTTATCAGCATTTTCATTTACTGCATATACATATTTTTTGTTTGGAGAAACCGTTATAAAAGAAGGGTTGGATATGTTGATATGGCTTATTTCTTTTGCACTACCATCAGTTGGGTTAAAACTATACACATATATCCCCTCACTTTTAGGAGAATCATAAGTACCAATAAGCAAATAGGGAGATTGTGCGTAAGCAGCCAGATTGAGCAAGCAAATGATAGCAAAAATTATTTTTTTCATCTGTATATTGTATGATAAAGTAAAATGGAAAGTTAACTATTCAATTTGAAACCTAAACTGTTATGTCTAATGTTTAAACATTGTATATTTGTTTACCAATTAAAAATTGCATGATAGATACAAAAAAAAGAAATCCTTGGTTTAAACGCATTGTATTAACAGGACTGGTTTTACTAGTTATAGGTGGTATTGCTCTTTGGTACATTTTTACTGAAAAATTTAATGATACAAGTAAAGAGACGGCAGCTTACACTGTAAATGCCATGGATCTCATTAAGGAGTTTCAGGATAACGACAGTGCATCAAATATTAAGTATGCAGAAAAAATTATTACGGTAAATGGTAAAATAACGGAAACAGAACCTGCCGACACAACCATCAATATAAAAATGAGGGATACTTTAACAGATGCATATATTATTTTTGCGTTTCAGCAGCAACATTTAAGAGAGGCTAAACAATTAAAAGTTGGGGATAGTGTATCCATTAAAGGATCTTGCAGCGGGGGTATTTACAGTAAAATATTAGAAACAGAATTTATTACATTTAAAAGGTGTACGGTAAACAAATAAATTTTAAAACAAAATAAAAACAAAACAAATGAAAAAATCAATTCTCCTTTTTGCATTAGTAGGGTTAACTACAATGGCTATTGCACAAAAAAAATTAACGACTACTTCTGCCACAATCAATTTTGATGCAACTACAGCAATTGATAATTTGCCTAAGGCGGAAAACAAAACGGTTGTGGCTTCTTTAAACGCTAAAACCGGTACTGTAGCTTTTGAATCTATTATAAAGAGTTTCACTTTTTCTAACCCAAAAATACAGGAGCATTTTAATGGTGAAAAGTGGATGGATTCTAATAAATACCCAACTGCAACTTTCACAGGAAAAATAACCAATATGGCTGCAGTAAATTTTAAGAAAGATGGTACTTACAATGCAGAAGTAACAGGAGATTTAACCATGCATGGTGTAACAAAACCTGTAACTACCACTGCTACTGTAGTGGTAGCCGGTAAGTTAATTACCACTACAACAAATTTTACTGTAAAGCTTGCAGATTATGGTGTAAATGGTGGAGCAATAGCTGCAGGTAAAGTAGCTACAGAACCTAAAATTAGTGTTACCGCATCATTTTAAATAAATACTAATTTTTTAATAAAACCATTAAGCAATATTTAAAATATTGTTTAGTGGTTTTTTTGTTTGTATAATTTGTTGCCATAATTTTTTTGCGATATTACTCCCTTTAAAAACATTTGACAAAGCAATTATAATTATGGTATTGTTGTTTATTGCTTTAAGCTATTATAAACACTATCCGTTACTTCTTTTAACCAAGTAACCGGCCCTTTATTATTATTCGAAATAGCAAGTTGTACAAATGCCGTATCAGCACTTGCACCATGCCAATGAATTACATTAGGCGGGCATTTTATTGCATCACCCTTGCGAAGTATTTTCTTTATTTGCCCGAGCTCCTGATAATATCCTACACCATCGGTAACTAAAAGTATTTGTCCGGCAGGGTGCAAATGCCATTTAGTTCTTGCACCGGGTTCAAAAGTTACATTGCCTATTGTAATATTATTAATGCTATCTGCAGCAATAAGCATTTTTAAATATGCAGTTCCGGTAAAATTATTAGTAGTAATTTTTTCTCCTTTTGAAAATATAAGTTCATCATTAATCTTCCCAGCAGAAGTTTGTTTTGCGTAATTACATGCTGTTATTGTAATAAGACAGCATGCGGTAAAATGGAGCCAGTTAAAATTCATGTTGTTTTAAATTTAATGGAGATGAAACTTTTTAGCTCATTTTATTTTTCTGAATATTTCCAACATTGTTTGCTGATCCAAGCTTTGCATATCAATAAGCCTTAACGTTTTTACCATTTTTAATGTGGCAGATTTATAATGCAAAAAATGTGAAGTTTTTAAATGATCCTTATAAGCATCAGTATTTTTATAAATTTCAACTATTCTAATCTGGTTAGTATTTTCTTTTTGATACATGGGGAAAATTGCGATAACTCCGGCCTCTAACTTTACCGATGCTGCTGCTTCCGTTTGTAAAATGGTATTGTATTCCGTTAAAAATTCCTCAACTATTTCTATTTCCGAAATTCTAACCATCATATCATTATCTGTAACGGTTAGCATCGGCTGACCAATAATTTTTCTTACTGTATTGGCTTGTGTTCTGCTTATATTTTTCTCGATGATATCTGCAAGTTCTTTGAAGCCGCTATCTGTTATTCCTGTATTTTTTCCTACGTTAATGTGGGCCTGCAATTGTGGTTCAACGCCGTGTAAAGCCGCCAAGGCAGCAATTGTAACAAACTCCCTTTGTTTAAAAGTTAGAATATCTCTTTCAAAAATATCTGCAAAAAGATGTTGTTTTAAAAAGGTATCTATCACGGGTGCAAAAGCACCATACCCACTGAGCGTATCGGGTTGCGGCATTTTACTCAGTTTCATCAAAATATTTTTTCCTCTTATGTATTTATTTTTTTTAGAACTTATAAGTGTTGCTTCTTTCCCTTCTATATCATTAATTCCTTTAGCTTTTCTATCTTTTAAAACGCTCATAAAAATTTGCAACGCATTAATGCTGCGGGGAAAACCGCAATAAGCATATAACTGTACAATTACTTCTTTAATTTCGTTAATGGTAAGCCCTGCCACGAGTGCTTCAGATAATCCTTCTTTTAAATTTACCAAGCCCCCTGTTGCAGTAAGCGATGAAATTGTGATAAGACTTTTTTCTTTTTCGTTTAAACTTTTGTTTGCGTTTGTAATTTGCTGAGCATTGGTTTTATTAATGATGACGCAAAAGAAAATCATTAAGAATGCTTTTACTCCAAAGTTTGCAGATCGCTTCATAAACTCAATTTTAACTTTATTTAATGCACAACATTATTTATCCAATCCTTTTTCTTTTAACCACTTTTTTATTACATCAGCTATTACTAAATTATTTAAATCAGACATGATGAAATGCGTATTTCCTTTAATTCCTACGTCAGGTAAATAAACCACCCTTGCATCTCCGCCATAATCGTTCACTAGCTTAGCCCATTGCTTAGCAGTTGCCAATACACTTCTCCAAAAGTTTAAGGAATATGCTTTCGTTTCTTCTGTTGGAATGTAGTCTCCAAAATAAACAACGATAGGTATTTTTGTAAGCTTTTTAAATTCCTCTAATGTTATTCCTTTTCCACCTCTATTATCTGCCGGCGTTTGCCTTTCAGGGAATGCAAATCCGCCGGGCTCAATTGCAACAATTGCTTTCACAGCGCTGTTTTTTATTGCTGTTTTCCACCCCGGTGCACCACCTGCAGAATGTGTAAATAAAATACCGTCTCCTGCTTTATCAAACACTGCAGACATTGCGTGTACAATAATTTCCTCTGATACGTTTCCTGTATTTGGTGTCATCATCCTAAAAAATTTATCCAACGATAAACTATCTTTTGGAAACTGTACAGCTTCATTAAAATTTGGATATTGCCCAATGCGAAATTGGGTAAACCAAGTTTGATCATCGGGCAATGCAGTAATTTGCCCGGGAGTATTTACCTGCCCGGCAGCACCACGGCCGGGTTGGTCAACAAGATAAATTCCATAACCATTTCTTAAAAAAATATTTGCAAAGCCTTGCCTGCCATCAGCCGTAGTTTGCCAGCTACGGCGGCTTTGCCCGTATCCATGCAGAAACACCATGGTATTAAGTTTGGTATTTTCGGGAATTTGATAAAAGACATCCGCATGGTCGCCGTGCCTTGTTTGGCCGCCCTGTTGCTCATACCAGGGCTTTATAGGGTCAAAAAAGCCATCGCTTTTTTTAACCGTACCACCTGCAGAAAAACTGCCTTGGTCTTTAATAATTATTGAAGTGTTAGCATTGTTTTTTTTGGTAGAAGTGCAGGAGTTAGCTATGAAAGAAAGCGTAACTAAAACCACCATTACTTTTAATTGATTTATTTTTTGTGTATAAAACATAGTGTAATTATTTTATTTTAACAGGTCTCATAAGTTTTGAAAAAGTGAGCGAACCCATTTTCCATTTGCCTTTTTCATTTACATAAACTTCCGTTACCATAAAAGGATTGGTTACTTCATTACCACCTACCACTGCTACCAAATCAATATCATTTAAAAGAATAATTGTGTTACCAATACTGTTTACAATTACAGAATATATTGCTGCTTTTTTGTACCAAATCATTCCATCTTTTATAACATTAATTTCCTGCGTTTTTCCCCAACTGCCACCCATGTGTACAAACATCGATTTATCATGAAACAATGCAGCTAAAGAATCAACATTTTTATTTGCCATCCACCGCCATTTATTTTTTGAAAGGTTAATTACTTCCTGTTCTGTTTTTTTATAAGTAATAGCCGGCTTTACTGTATCATTTTGCGCATACGAATTATGATGTATAAAAAGTAAACACAGTGTTGCAAAAATTAGTGATCTCATATTTTTTTATTTTAAATTTTTTTAGAAAGAATAAAATATTATTATTTAATTGCTGACAAGTTGTTGAAATTGCTAAGAGTACCTTGCTCTTTATTTTTTTCGTTGTTCACAAAGGTGAGTATATAATTTAGCCCACAACGTATACAAATTACTGTTTCCCTTACCAATATTGCTGTTTTTGCTGCCGCAATAAATTACCTATGATTGAATTGTTTAAATTTATATTATAAAATGAAAACGCTATGGAAGATATATATAAATTTAATACCGTGGGTGAATACAATGCATTGAACAACCAAGCAACTTTGCATCCATTAGTAAGTGTTATTGATTTTTCAAAAGCAAATCCTCGATCGTGGGGTGGCGCCAAAAAAGTAAAAATTAACTACGGTTTGTACTGTATTTTTTTAAAAGATGTAAAATGCGGCGATTTAAAATATGGATGTAATTATTATGATTACCAAGAAGGCACATTGGTTTTTGTTGCGCCGGGGCAAGTAATGGAAATTGAAAATACAGGAGAAGTTTATCAACCAATAGGGCAAGCATTAGTGTTTGATGCTGATTTGTTACATGGCACTAATTTAGGCAAGCATATTCATGACTATAGTTTTTTTAATTACCAATCCAGCGAAGCACTTCATCTATCTGAAAAGGAAAGACAGATAGTTACTGATTGTTTATCAAAAATTGAGTATGAACTGCAACAGTCAGTAGATAAGCATAGCAAGAAATTAATTGTATCCAATATTGAATTGTTTTTAAATTACTGTACCCGCTTTTACGATCGGCAATTTATAACCCGTGATAAAGTACATCAAGGAATTTTAGAACGGTTTGAAACTTTGTTAAATGAATATTTTGAAACTGACAAACCTCAAATTACCGGCTTGCCATCAGTAGGAGAGTGTGCAAAAGAATTACATTTATCAGCTGGCTATTTTGGCGATTTAATAAAAAAAGAAACCGGCCAATCTGCACAGGAATATATACAAGCCAAAGTTATTAATGTTGCAAAGGAGCGCATTTTTAATATTGATAGATCGATAAGCGAAATAGCGTATGAATTAGGTTTTAAATATCCGCAACATTTTGCACGACTGTTTAAACAAAAAACTGGGTGCACGCCAAATGAATATAGAAACCTTAATTGATTACGAATAGGAAGGTCGGGCATAACTCTTTACTTTGCGAATAAAAAACTTAATCCTACATATTTAAAATGGCAACAAATAAAACAATTAATGTAAAAGGAAGTGAAATATTCATTATCCAAAAAGGGGAAGAAGATTATATATCTCTAACTGATATGGTTAAAGGGTTTGATGAAGGGCTTGTATTAATAGAAAATGGCTTAGAAATAAAAACACTATAGAATTTTATTGGTATTTGGGAAGAAATGAACAACCCAATTTTTAATTCCCCCGAATTCGAGGGAATTAAAAATGAAGCGGGTTTGAACAGGTTCTTTTTGTCGGTAAAAAAATGCATAGAAAAAATTAGGGCCATTGGAATAATGGCTAAAACTGGACGTTATGGGAGAGGAACCTTCGCACACAGAGGTATTGCATTTGAATTTGGAAGCTGGCAATAATAAACAATTGAAAAATTTGAAATGATTTAAATGGTAATTGATTGCATAATTAAAGTTGAAAAAAGAAAAAATGATGAAAATAGCCACGATGGGCAGTAGTAGCTTATGCACAATAAAACTTTAAATTATAATGTTACTTGCGTGCATAACTACTACAGACAGCGTGATGCAATTGATCAGCAAAGTTATTTTGCCCATGCTCCTTCTATTCGACTGACACGTCCAAAAAAAATATTTCATCTATTTTTTTCGACTTAAATTAAACCAATAATTAATTTTTATTTTTCTCCTGTACTGGATTTATACCGGGCAATAACATTATTGGCTTCTATTAATTTCAATTTTAATTCGTGGATAGCAGGTTCGCCTTTTGCCAGCAAAGCTTCCGTTTCTTCATTGCTTTTTTGTAACAATAAAATATCGGTGTCCATTATTTTAATTAAATCTTCGGCTTGTTTTAATTTTGCTTTTGTGGTAAGAATTGAAGCATCAGCAGATTGCAATAAATAATTGTTTTCTTTTTGCGCATTTTCCTTAATCAGTTTTTCACTTTCCAGCAACCCTTTTGCACTTTTATTTTCTTTCTTTAATTTTAAAACAGTAATCAGTTGTATAATCCATGCTATTATAAATCCTGCTACAAACCCTATTAAAATGTATATATAAATTGACATGCCTTAAATTAATTCACTTTTATGAAAATGTATTATATGCAAATTCGATGTTTATAAATGTGTACATTGAATTTACGCAATAATTATATCCGGCAAACTTATATAAAATTGCTGTAACCGATTAATTATGGAGTTAAAAAAAAGAATTTTGCAAACATTGTATGCTGGGCTATCAGGCTTTTGGAAGGGTGAATGTAAAACGGCTACCTTTTCCTACTTCACTCTCTACCATTATTTCACCACCATTTTTTTGTAAAAATTCTTGACACAGCATTAGTCCCAGCCCTGTGCCACTTTCATTTGCAGTACCATTGGTAGTAAAATAGGTATTTTTAAAAAGCTTCTCCATATTTTCTTTGCTAATACCCAACCCTGTATCTTGTACATACATTTCTACCATTTCATTTTTTATAGAGGCTCCTACATTTATCTCTCCTTTTACGGGTGTAAATTTTATTGCATTTGAAAGTATGTTTCTTAGTACAAGGTTTATCATATCCTTATCAGCAAAAATATAAATAGATGGATTTATTTTAGCAGTCACATACACTTGCTTACTCTCTGCCTGTAGTCGTAATAATTGCTGAACCTCACTTACCATTTCTGCTATATCTAATAACTGTGGGTTTATTTTATTACCCTGCATCTGGCTTTTGGCCCATTGCAGTAAATTTTCCATTAGGCTGGTGGTAAAATTTAAATCGTTGATGATATCTGGTACCAATACTTTTATTTCATCTCCTGCCAAGTCATATTTCTCTACATTTCTAAATAAATTTCTTAAACTATATATCGGGGTTTTTAGGTCATGTGAAATAATAGAAAATAACCTGTTTTTAATAGCATCAAGTTCAGTTAACTTAGTTTTTTGTTCCTCTAAAGTGGCAGCTTTTTGTGCTATAAGCAGTTTACTTTTATTTATTTCTTTATTACTTTCCATGAGCTCATCATTGGTTAACTGCATTTCTTTTTGGTAAGCTTGGTTTTCTTTTTTTATAAGAAACAGCCCTAAAAAAATAAAAAACAATCCTAATAAATGATTAAAAAAGTAAAAAGGAAAATTAATATTTTTCATTACAAAGTTGTAATCTGTAATCACATTGGAGGTAATTAAATAACAACAGGCAGAAAAAACAATAGTAATTAAAATTGCCCTTTTCTTTTGCAAAAAGAAAACCGCCAATACTCCATACAATATAAAAAATAATTCAATCCCTACATCTATACCACCTACATACACCAATGATGTAATGAAGGGGTACAAAATAAAATACCACATCATAGCAAATTGGTATTTACCATAATGGTTACTGACTAAAACAACAGCACTTATAATGAATGGAGCACAGGCAACAAGCCATGCTATAAAGGGCAGATAACCTTCATTTAATAAAGCAGCAATAGGAATAGAAATACCGGTGATAACTCCAAAAAAATTGATGATATTAAATATACCTAACCTTCGTTTTTCATAGGCATCCATTGAACTTGAATGACCAATAGATTTTATGGCTTTAAAAAAACAATTTATTTTTTGTAAAATAAAAAACATGAATACAATAATATAAATGGATTTAAATAACTAAAAGCAGCATTTATCAACAAAAAATTAAATACGGAATTTTTTTTATTATAGTTTTTTGAGATAAATAACCATAGAAAAATTATAGATATTTCTTAAACATGTATAACTGTAATTTGAATCATTTATTATTATTTGTGGATAAGTAAAACTATTTTTTAAGCGCTAATAAAATAATTCTCTCATATATATATAGCTGTTAGGTGCTCTCCAAAAGTTTTCTATAAAAAAAATCCATCTGAAATAGATGGATGAAAGTTTTAAAACGCTTTAGATTACTCAAATAATTCCAGTTTATTTTTTGGCCTTCTTTTATCTTGCCATTTAAAATTCTTCAATAACTTTTTATCACTAGGTACCTGTTTTATTGGATACATAATACCATCAACATTGTTCACAAATTTTATTTTATTTACTTCCTGTTTTACAAAATACACATCCACCACATCACCACTGCTTCTATTCATTCCAATGTAGGCACTGTCTTCATCTTGTGTATAAAAAATAGTTTCTGCAGGCGATCCTTTTATACGTGTGTAATCAATTTGTCCATCTTTAAAATAAGCATTTAAAGTACGGCCGCCAGCCTGGTTATACATGGCAGGGTTTTGTTGGTTAATGATGATGCTGTTATTAAATACATATAACCTTTTTGGTTTTTGGTTTTCGGTAAATAAATACATCGTATCTCCCACAACCTGGTTCTTTTCTTTCCAAAAAACCGGGTTTTTAAACATTCTAAAAACAGAGTCTTCGGTGGAGTAATACATACTATCACTTACGGCTTGGGCAGAATCGTTAAAAATGCGCACATTTTTGTAACCGATTATATATCGGATACTGTCTTGCGGTGTTTTAGCATAAACCTGTTTATTGTTTACAGTATCAACCTTTGTGTAAGTTTTTTGTGTGGCAGTATCATATTTACGCAAGCCGCTAAACAAAGTATCTGCGGCTACATACGTACTATCTTTATCTTTTACAATAACAACAACAGGTTTTTGCGTAGCAAGGAATGAAGCTGTTTTTTGATTTACTTCTATCTTATTTCCAGTTACTATAATATGGTTTACACTATCTACATATTTTGCTCTGCCATCTGCAACACCAATTTGAGTTTTTTCATCGAAAAAAATATTATCAGCAATTAAAGAGGAAACACTGTCGCTAATACTTGTTCTGTCATAAAATTCAGAAATACCTGTTTGTAAATTATAGGTACCATTTTTTGAACGAATGATTTTTCCTTCTTTGGTTTTTACAATAGTGGGGGAGATGAGGGTAGCTACCTTAAACGTAGTATTATATCTAAGACTGTCTGCCTTTATATCATACTTAGGATCTACCAGGTGAACGTATTTTTTAAAGTAAACATCTTTTGTATCAGAGTAATAAACAGCATCTGTACTTGTAAGCACCGTTGTACCATTTATAACTTTACCACCGCCTTTATAAGTGGCTATACTGCTTGCAAGGTCGTATGTAAGATCATCAGTAAGTAAAGTGCCTTTTCCATCTGTCAGTTTTACGCCTCGCTTTAAATATGCAATTCTTTCTTTGCCTAAATAGCGAAGATAATTTGCGTAAGTATTTACGGTATCTGCATCATTTATGTGTACGTTTCCAAAAACCTCTGCTACTTGGGTGCGAGAATTGATGACGATGCTATCGCCGGATAAAATGGTGTTGCCTTGTTTTACCCTGGCTGCACCTGCAAGCGTACGCAGGCTTGTACTATCATCTAAGGTTATAAATCGTGTACTGTTCCCCCTTAAAATTTCAATTCTATTACTGGAATCAGATGCTGGAACTTGTGCAAAAAGTTGTTTAGCAGAAAAGAATATTATCAATAAGAAAAGCCAACGAAAAATTTTAGTCATTCATTTATTTTGAAACTGCAATTTGAATAATTAATTACAAATGCCATCACAAAATTTTTATTTCGCTTGTTCTACGTAATAAGGACTGTTTAAAGTATCGGGCATAGGAACCAACAACGGATTGTTGTTTTGCTTTTTACCAAATACTGAAATGCTGATGTAACGCTTAGGGTTTACACGAATATCATCTAACAAAAGATTAAGTTTATTACCGCTGGATGCTAAGTTTTTGTATAAGGTAGGATCGTTTAACAACTTACCAAGCGTACCATTATTATTGTCAAACTTACCAATCATGTTTTTTAAATCGTTGATGGCTCTATCAAGCGTATCAAGGGTTTTTTTCACATTTAGATCTGCAAATTTGGTGGTGGTTTTATCAAGATTGGTCATTACATGATTTATCTTTTCGTTGTTACTGGCAAAGTTGCCTGTAATAGAACTCACATTGTTTAATGACTTTGCCAACGCACCTGTTTGAGAATTAAGCAAGCCATTTAAAGATGCGGTAGAGGTAACCATAGCAGCAGTTACCCTATTTAAATTAGCCAATACGTTTGCTATATTACCTTTTGCATTGGGATCTAATATACTATTAAAATTGCCCAACAATGTATCTACAGAACTCACTGCTTTTCGTACCTCATATAAAACTGGATCTACTTTTTTAAGCACATCATCAAACACACCACCACTGTTTTCCGTTAAAATAATGTCCTTATTTTTTAGATTTTCAACTGCATCACCCAATTTTATTTCAATACTTGTAGTACCAAGTGGGTTTGATTTAATAATTGCAATAGAATTTTTTGGGATATTAATGTCCTTGGTAATATTCATATCCACTAAAATCTCCCGCATATCTTTCTCGGTGGTAATCTTATAAACGGTACCTACCTGTAAGCCATTTATAATAACAGGGTTCGAGTTTTGAAGCCCTTGCACGTTGCCATATTTACCGGTAATCATTGTATCCTTACTCCACAATTTTTTTCCTTTAAGAAAATTAAACCCAAGTATTAGTAATGCTACTGCTAAAACAGTAATGGCACCTACTTTTGTTTCGTTAGAAATTTTCACTTATTATTAGTTTTAGTTTATTTGTTGCTATATTTTACAAGATAGCATACCAATTTATTAGCCAAAAAATGACTACGTGGTTTTTTAAGGATTTTTAGCCACAGGTTTTGTCCCTTCCACTTGTGCTTTATAACGTATAACCGCTTTGGTTATAGCTTCTGCCAGTTCTTGTTGTCCTTTCTCGCTGTTTAAATAGCGTTCATCTTCTGGATTATTTATATAGCCGGTTTCAATTAATATGGCGGGCATTTTTGTGGCTGATAATACCCATATTCCTTTTTGACGTTGATTTACACCTAATGCTCTTCTTCCGGTGGCATCTATTTCATCATTTACTAAAGTAGCAATTCTATCACTTTTTTCCTGATATAATTTAGCATAAACTTGTGCAAGTTGTCTTCCTTCAGGTGAGTTAAAATTAAAATTATTAAAAGCACTATCTGCTGCACCTGTTTCAATTTCTATATCTCCCTGGTCTTTCATGATAGCCTTTAACTTATCACTGGTTTTTGCTGCCGCAAAGATGTATACACTTGTTCCACTAATGGTTAACGGTATTTTATAATATTCGTAAATAGGTTCCTCTACTTCATATGGAGTGGTTATTTTCTTTTTCTTTTTCCCTTTTCCTTTAAATGTAACTTTATATTTCGTTACTGTTCTGGTTCCAGTTTGTCTTCTACCAGTTTTTAACGGACCAGAATCTGCATGTATGCAGATAAATAAATCTCCTTTATTATCATTGGCAATATTTGCTTTAACTCTAGGGTCATCAAAAACATCGGTTGTTCTGGTAGGTACCACTTTTACATCCGGCAATTGCCTCTTTAACTCTTCTACCAGCTTTTTAGAAATAGCCAACGTAATATCTTTTTCTTTGCTGCGCAACGAATTTTCATATTGCCCCACAGCACCACCATCACTACCACCATGCCCTGCATCTACAATGATGGTTTTTAATTTTTTTGCTTGTGCAGCACATTCGTTTGTAAAAGAGCCTACTATAATAAGGCATGTAAGTATAAGTGATCCTCTTATCAGCATAGTTTATAATTATATTAAATAGTATTTGTTATAATTTTTCTAAAGAATTTACCATAAATTTTTAATAGCTACTTTTGCGCTTTCGCATTTATGAATAACAGAAACAAAGGTAAGGCAAAAAACATTTTAGCTTGGTGGTGCCTGCCATTGTTTGTATTATTAACGTATCATTTTGAAGGGTTTGCAACCTTTCAACAGTACGGCTACCAATTTACTCATTCTATTCGAGATACGCCACCCCCTGTAATTAATATTGTAGATACCAATAAATTAATTGTTAAACCTGTAAAAGATAGTATTCGCAAACCATCCATCAGCGAAGAAAAAAAACCACCCGTAGATACAACCCTGAGCCAGTTGGTTGATACTTTTAATTTTAAAACTTCTAACGATTCTTTAACCTCCCCGGTTGTTTATCATGCAGATGATTCGATGGTAATAGATGTACCAAACGAAAAAATGTATCTGTATGGTAAAATATCTTCTGTAAAATATGAAGACAATGATCTTTCTGCACCGCAAATACAGTTCGATCAAAAAACAAGCATGGTAAGCGCTTTTATAAAAAAAGATAGCTTAGGTAAAGTTTTATCGTATCCCTATTTTTCTCAAAAAGATTTTCAATCTGTAAGCGATACCATTCGTTTTAATATGAAAACAGGTAAGGGACTTACAAAAGGAACTTATACAAAACAAGGCGAAATGTTTGTGTATGGAGAAAAAATAAAGAAAGCAGATACATCTGTTTTTTATGCCCTCAATGGAAGGTTTACCACCTGTAATTTAGATACTCCACACTTTGCATTTATAGCCCGTAAGGTAAAATTTGTAAATAAAAAATGGGCTTATACTGGGCCCGTGCATCCAGAGTTTGAAGGTGTGCCTTTACCTGTAAGTTTACCTTTCGGAATTTTCCCACTTACCCAAGGCAGGCGCAGTGGTTTGCTTGCACCAAGTTTTGCTGCAGATGCGCAACGAGGATTAGCGTTGGAAAATTTAGGGTATTATAAAATCATTAGTCAAAACTGGGATGTAATAACCCGAGGTACTTTATACTCTTATGGCAGTTGGAATTTAAATGTAAATCCACGCTACTACCGGCGTTATCATTACCAGGGAAATATTGCAGTGGCTGTGCAAAATTTTAAACCTTTAGATGAACCCAATACCAAAACCATCAATATACAATGGTCGCACAGTGCAGATACAAAGAGCAGACCTGGTGTAAATTTTAGTGCCAATGTAAATGCAGGTAGTACAAAATACAATTCGCAGGTACCTACCAATGCAAACCTTAATTTTCAAAACCAGTTAAGTTCATCCATCACCTATTCAAAAGTTTGGAAAAACAGACCATACAATATTTCTGTAAGTGCTAACCATAACCAAAACTCTGTATCGGGCCTTACCAATCTTAATTTACCCGATATTGCTTTTAATGTAAATACACTTTACCCATTTAGAAGAAAAGAACCCATTGGTGATTATAAATGGTATGAGAATTTGGGAATTGCTTACAACGGAAATGCCAGAAGTCTTACTTCTTTCTATGATACTGCAAGAAACCTGGGTGGGCAAATTTTAGACAATTTACAGTATGGTGCGCAACATAGTGTTCCCATTACGCTGGCTTTACCACCACTAGGAGTTGTACAATTAGCACCTTCGGTTTCATACCAAGAAAAATGGTACCAGCGTAAAATTGAAAAACAATTTAATCCAATAAGAAATAAAATAGATACAGTAAAGCAAACAGATGGTTTATTTACGGCAAGGCAAATGTCTTTTGGCTTAAGTGCCTCCACCAGAATATTCGGTATGTTTGGTTTTGGTGAAAAAAATCGGGTAAAAGCTATCAGGCATGAAATCAGGCCAAGTTTGTCTGTAAATTATTCACCTAATTTTAATGCAAATAATTTTTACAACTATCGTTATGATGCGCTGGGCAATGAACAACCTGCATCTTTTTTTGATGGAAGTATTTATGGAGCTTATAGTAACCAGCGTTTTGGTGGTTTATCTTTTAATGTAGATAATAATATTTCTGCTAAAGTGAGAGATAAATCGGATACAAGTGCCAAGGCAGATAAAAAAGTGAGTTTATTGGATGGTTTAAGTTTATCTGGCGCATACAATTTTTTAGCTGATTCGTTTCAGTTTTCAACCATTGGTTTGCAGGCAAGAACAAATTTATTTGAAAAAGTAAATATAAGTGGGCAGGCAACTTTTGATCCTTACCAAACAAATGCACAAGGGAGAAGGATAGATAAATTGGTGTGGAATGACAAGCCTTTATCATTTGGTAATTTGGTAAGTGGCGGTGTGCAATTGCAAACAAGTTTTAAAGGGGGAGATAAGAGTAAAAAAACCGGAACTGACCCTGCAGATGCGCCGCTGAATAATACCAGTGGAATGCCTTTAGATGAATACCAACAGGAAGCAGCCTACATTCAAAACAATCCTTCAGAGTTTGTAGATTTTACCATTCCTTGGAATGTAGATCTTTCTTATTCTTTATTGTTCAACAGGCAGTTTGATTTTTTTCAATCAAAATTTACTACAACTCTTTCGCAGGGTGTAACATTTAATGGTGCAGCCAATTTAACACCAAAATGGAAAGTAGGATTAAATGGATCTTTTGATATTACTACAAAAAAATTGGGTGTGTTAAGTGCCTACTTATCCAGAGATTTACATTGCTGGCAAATGGGAATTAATTTATCTCCCATTGGTAGGTCTCGTTATTTTAGTATAAATATCAGCCCAAAATCTCCGATACTTAGAGACCTTAAAATTAATAGAACGAGGTCTTTTACTGACTTTTAAACTGCCTCAGCGAGGTTTTCACAAGCACAAATTCCAACATATAAAATCACTTTATGTGAAACCCCGATGTGTAATGATGGTTGAAATAGTAAACACAAACTGCCGAGGGAATTAATTTGTAGTTAATAATTTGTCGGGGTTTCGCAACAAGGCCTCCATTAATTTAAAAACTTTTATTGCGAAAACCCCGCCAGTACAATGTTTCATTAAGCAAGATTTATTGACTGTCTCAGCGGGGTTTTCACAAGCACAAACTCCAACTTATAAAATCACTTTATGTGAAACCCCGATGTCTCATGATGGTTGAATTATAGTAAACCCAAACTGCCGAAGGAATTAAAACCCCGGCAGTACAGTGTTTCATACAGCAAGATAAATTGACTGTCTCAGCAGGGTTTTCACAAGCATAGACTACAACTACTGTCTCAGCGGGGTTTTCACAGGCATAAACAATAAATCATAAAATTACTTTCCGTGAAACCCCGATGTGTAACGATGGTTGAATGATTGCAACTCCAAAACTGGGAAGGAAAGAAAATAAATAAATTGTAGTTAATTATTTGTCGGGGTTTCGCAACAAGGCCTCCGTTAATTTAAAAACTTTTATTGCGAAAACCCCGCCAGTACAGTAGCAGGGTTTTCACAAGCATAGACTACAACTACTGTCTCAGCGGTGTTTTCACAGGCATAAACAATAAATCATAAAATTACTTTCCGTGAAACCCCGATGTGTAGCGATGGTTGAATTATAGTAAACCCAAAACTGCCGAAGGAATTAATGTGTAGTTAATATTTGTGTGGGTTTCGCAGCAAAGCCTCCATTAATTTTAAAAAATTATAAATGCGAAAACGCAGTCTGTACAGTTTATAATATAGCAAGATTTATTACTGATTTCTAACAAACTCTTCCTCCATTATATCAAACACTTTCTTATTAAGGATTTTTGTATCTATATTTTCTGATGATACCGGTGGTAAAAAAATCATCTTTAATTTATGTGGTAATAAGTAAAAGGTTTTGTTGATGGGCATAGCTTTATTGGTACCAATTATTACGCAAGGAATAATTTCTTTTTGTGCATCAATAGCCAATTTAAAAGCACCATCATAAAAAGGTTTTAATGGGTTTCCGGTTCTATTGCGAGTACCTTCCGGATATATACACATATGTATTCCTTTCTTTAAAGTTGCCCTCATGGCTTCATAACTTTTTACTCGACTGTTCTCTTTATTTCTATCAACCATAATACCGCCACGCTTGTAAAACCAACTGAATATGGGCACTTTTGCAAAGGAGGCTTTGGCAATTGTTTTATTGCCTCCGGGTACAAATGGTGCAGAAAGTGGCACATCTAAAAATGCATTGTGATTATATACTACCACATAATTTTTATCTTTTTTAAAATTTTCTCTGCCCAAAACTTTTACAGGACAGCCAATCATATACAACCAGCTCGTCATCCACACACGAGATACCCAAATAAAATAATCCTGCCCTTTTTTTTCATCTTTATATAAATAGGAAAGCATGGAAGGAATAAAGATGATGAGGAAGGTTACTACAAAACTTACCAGTCCCCAAAAAGCCCAAATTCTTGCAAAAATATTTTTAAAAACGGTCATTGTATTTTATTGTTTTATGTAGATTTCTATAAAGCAATAAATATGAACGGATGACGAATAATATGTGGTGTCAACCTGAGACACTCATAAAAAAAATTTCAAGTTCTTGGCAAATGACAAACGTTCGATTCTATTGCACTGTCAGTCTGAGCTTGTCGAAGACGGTGTGCTAATAAAAAACCGCCTTCGACAGGCTCAGGCTGACACCATTATAACTTGAACGTAATAGTTTTAATATTGGTGTCATTAGCAGCCTGTCGAAGGCGGGTTAATTTATAGCAACGGGTTCGACAAGCTCACCCTGACAATCTTAAAAAATCGAACTAGTGTCATTTGCAAAGAGCGAGCATAAAAAATTTATGAGCGCCTCAGATTCACAATATTATAAAATCATAAGTTTATATTTATTTAATCACTAAAATTTTTTTATTGTTTTATTTTCCAATCAATCGGTTGCTCACCATTTTTTACCAGAATTTCATTTGTTTTAGAAAAGTGTTTACTACCCCAAAAACCATTGTGGGCAGATAGGGGAGAAGGATGTGCTGCTTTTAAAATATAATGTCTTGTAGCATCAATAAGCACTTGTTTATCCTGCGCAAATTTGCCCCACAAAATAAAAACAACATTTTCTTTTTCGTCAGATATGGTTCTTATCACCGCATCTGTAAACTGTGCCCATCCAAATTTTGAATGGCTCATGGGTTCCCCATCTCTTACCGTTAGTGCAGCGTTTAACAACAATACACCTTGCTGTGCCCAATGGGTAAGGTCACCAAAATTGGTCGGCATTTCTATACCAATATCTGTTTTTATTTCTTTAAAAATATTTACAAGAGAAGGAGGAAGTTTTGTACCGGGCAATACAGAAAAACTAAGCCCAT
Source organism: Ferruginibacter sp. (assembly GCA_031398005.1). Taxonomy (GTDB): domain Bacteria; phylum Bacteroidota; class Bacteroidia; order Chitinophagales; family Chitinophagaceae; genus Ferruginibacter. The sequence continues at coordinate 7,844 of JANNMO010000020.1, read as the reverse complement.
GTGCCTGTCCTTTTCCATGATAAGGATCTTGCCCTAAAATAACCACTTTTACTTTATCGAAAGGCGTTTGATTAAAGGCATTAAAAATATTTGATCCCGCAGGATAAACTGTTTTACCGGTAGCTCTTTCTGTTTTTAAAAAAGCCACTATTTGTTCAAAATAAGGTTTTGAAAATTCTTCTTTTAAAGCTTCCTTCCAGGTATCATTTATCTTAACATCCATTTTATAAATATGGGTTCAGCTACAAAAGTATTTCAATCTTGTGTCTAAAGTCTACAATCTAATATCTAACATCTATCATCTAATCTCTCTACCCCCACACCAGCGCACTTGCCCCTAAAATAGCAGCATCACTTTCTTTTAATTCACTAAAAATAAGTTGCACTTTATCTCTAAAAATGGGTAGTAAGTTTCTTTCCATACTATCTTTTACCGGCTTCATTAAAATATCACCGGCTTTTGTAAGTCCACCAAATAATATGATTGCCTGTGGCGAAGAAAACATTACAAAGTTTGCGAGTGCCATTCCTAAAATATCTCCTGTACTCATAAAAACTTTCTTTGCCAGAGAATCTCCCGCAAGGGCTGCATCAAAAACCATTTTACTATCAAGGCTATCCATAGGCACATCTCTTAAAATACTTGGTTCATCTGTACCCGTCATGTATTCTTTGGCAGTAAACGTAACTCCTGTGGCACTTGCATAACTTTCTAATGAACCAAGCGATCCTGTGTTTGGATGCAGTCTTCCACCGGGTACCACAATGGTATGACCCAATTCTCCTGCAAATCCATCATGGCCAAGTATCAATTCGCCATTGGCAAAAATGCCGCTGCCTACACCTGTGCCCAGCGTAATCATTATAAAATCTTTCATGCCTCTGGCAGCACCATACATCATTTCGCCAACGGCTGCAGCATTTGCATCGTTGGTAAGTTTGGCTGGCATACCAAATTTTGCGGTAACCAAATCTGCCAAGTGTACAATTCCTTTCCAATGTAAATTGGGAGCATATTCAATGGTACCGGTATAGAAATTTCCGTTTGGCGCACCCATACCAATACCCACAATATTTACATCTTTCAGTTTTTCTATTTCTGGCTGAAGTTTTTCATACAAGGCATCAATAAAATTTTCTATTAACGGATAATCATCCGTTTTTATTGATCCTTCAAATACAATTTGTCCACGGTGGTTCACAATTCCGTACTTGGTATTTGTACCACCAATGTCAATTCCTATAGCATGATCGTTTGATATATCTAGCATTTTTTTTAGCTTATTATAATTAATGGGCTGTGGTTTCTGTAGCATCATAATTTACACCTTGTTTGCTTAAAATTCCTTTTACTACAAATGCAAAAAAGGCGAGATAAGCGTAGCAAGCTGCGGCTATCCAGTAAGATGCATGTATACCATAACCTGGTTCAGTAGAGCCAGCTTGTAAAAAATCGGCAAATTTACCTTGTATTGGTGGAATAATTCCTCCACCTAAAATCATCATTATTAAAAAAGCAGAACCTTGGGTTGTATATTTTCCTAACCCTGCAACAGACAAACTAAATATACATGGCCACATGATAGAGCAGAACAAACCACCACTTAAAAATGCATAAATGGCTACATTTCCTGTAGTTTGTGTACCTATTACCATTGCAGCAACTCCTAATAAAGAAAATATTAATAAAGTTCTTGCAGGTTTATCATTGCTTATAAAGAAAGCTGCAATTTGAATAAACACACATATCAAATACCAATATAGGTTTTCCATATTATATCCAAAAGCTGTGTTTACCAATATTAAAATAATGAAAGCAATAATTGGAACAATGAATTGTAAAATGATTCTCTTTTGTTTTGTGAAACCAAATGCGCCAACAGCTCCTGCCCACCTACCAATCATTAAACTGCCCCAATACATAGCAATGTAAGGAGTTGCTTCCTGTGAACTGTAACTTCCAAATGCAGGATATTTCATTAACTCAGCAAGATTACTACCCACCGTAACTTCTACTCCCACATAAAAGAAAATACCAAGCATGCCCAATAATAATTGTGGGTATTTCATTGCTCCCCAACCTGTAGGATTTTTCTTTGCAGAGATGTTTGTAAAAACCAATCCTAATACAATAACTGCAAAAGCGCCTATCAACCATTTTAACCTGTATGATTCTAACGAGTGCATTTCTGCATCAGAAATTGTAGAAGATAAATTCATATAACTGCTAAAAATCGGCACAAACATTACCGCTAAAAGCCCAGTCATTATTAAAAGCATGCTCAAAGCTTTGTTTGCTTTCTCTGTTTTTTCTACAGTTATACCAGCAGGTACTTTTTTAGAAAAATAAAACATGGCTGCTGCCGCAATAAACAATGCACCAACACAACTATATAATAATATTACTTTACCCAAACTTAAACTTGCAATTTTTTCATCTGTAATAGCAGCAGTGGTTCCAAACAACGCAATACCTACTACTAATGGACCAATAGTAGTACCAAAAGAATTAATGGCACCTCCCAATGTTACACGACTTGTACCTGTACTAGGATCTCCCAACGCAATAGCAAAAGGTTGTGCGGCCGTTTGTTGTAGTGAAAAACCTAATGCCACTACAAATAATCCTGCAAGCATACCAGGGAAAGTTCCAAGGTTTACTGCTATTATCATAACTACAGCACCTAACGCAGAAAATAGTAAGCCATACACGATACCCTTTTTATAACCCCATTTGGCTACAGGGTCGTTGCCCTTCATAGCACCTACAGCAAATAAAATAAGAGCCCCAACAAAATATGCAAAATAAAACGCTGTATCTACCAACTGACTTTGAAACTGGTCTAAATTAAATTTGTGTTTACAAAAAGGAATGAATACGCTATTGCCCGCAGCAATGAAACCCCAAAAGAAAAATACAGTAACCAGTGTGCCAAGCGCTCCGTAATTTGTAGGAATAAATTTTCCTGCGGAAGGAGATTGGAGATTTTCGTTGTTGTTTGATATCATGTTAAGTTGGTTTTGTGCCTCAAAATAGTATAAATATTTATTAACTAAAAAATAATTTATGAGTAGATGAACGTATCGGGCTCACATCTTTTATAATATTAATTTTAGTTTCAAAATTACAATCGGTTGATATGTACAAATTAATTAACCAAGACAAAGCAATTTAAACTTTTTAAAACCCGATTTTATAAAATTAATTTTTACAAGGGTTTATCACAATCAAAATATACTTCATAAATTCATTCTAAATATTAACTACAAAAATGGAAATAATTCATGTAAGTGCTGAGTGTTATCCAATGGCAAAAGTGGGAGGCCTTGCAGATGTGGTAGGCGCTCTGCCAAAGTACCAGCAGAAGCAAGGGCATATTGCAAAAGTGGTTTTACCTATGTACCGCACCAAATTTTTGTATGATAGTGAATGGGAAGTAGTGCACAAAGGGAATTTTTTTATGGAGAAAATGAATTTTGACTTTACCGTTATAAAAGAAAAAGAAAATAAATTAGGGTTTGATTTGTATTGTATTGACATAAATGGTTTGCTGGATAGGGAAAAAGTATATGGCTACGATGACGATACAGAAAGGTTTTCAGCTTTTCAGATAGCCGTGTTGGAATGGATAAATAAATGGGAGCACTTGCCGGATATTGTACATTTACACGATCACCAAGCGGCGCTTATTCCTTTTATGATGCAGGAATGTTTTGCTTATGGTAAATTGAAATACATACCAACTATTCTTACCATACACAATGCACAATACCAAGGATGGATGGGTTGGGAAAAAGCTGCCTACTTACCCGCTTGGAATACTTGGAAATGGGGAATGCTGGATTGGAACAATACTATAAATCCACTTGCTTGTGGTATAAAATGCGCAAATGTTGTAAACACAGTAAGCCCAGGTTATATGCAGGAATTGATGGATGATGCAAATGGTTTGGAAAGTTTATTTAGATCAGAATATTTTAAATGCTCTGGCATAATAAACGGTATAGACTATAAAGTTTGGAACCCAAATACTGATACATATATACTGGATAACTTTTCTGTAAAAGATTTTACGGAAGGTAAAGCGCTTAATAAGAAAAAATTATGCGATGATTTTGATCTTCAACAGGAATTGCCTCTGTTTGTTTTTATTGGCAGACTTGTACAAGAAAAAGCTGCTGACCTTTTGCCCGAAGCTATACAAGATGCACTTAAAAGGTATGAAGGAAAATTAAATTTTTTAATACTTGGAAGCGGTGAGCGGGAAGTTGAAAATGCTTTGATGGGTTTGCAAAATAAATTTGTAGGATATTACAATTCTCAAATAACTTACAATGAAAAACTGAGCCATTTAATGTATGCCGGCGCAGATTTTTTATTAATGCCGAGTAGGGTAGAGCCTTGTGGTTTAAATCAACTATATGCTATACGTTATGGTACTGTGCCTGTGGTAAGAAGAACAGGCGGATTAAGAGATACGGTAATTGATATTGATGAAGAAAATGGTTATGGCTTATGTTTTGATTACGCATCTCTCACCGATATTGATATATCTATACAGCGGGCACTTTTATTATACGACGATAAAAAGAAAATGAAAACTATAAGAAAAAGAATGATGGAAATAGATAATAGCTGGGTGGCAAGTGCGCAACAATATTTAAACCTTTACACATCTGTTCAACAAAAATAAAAACAATGACGAGCAAACAAGTAGTAGCAGTAATTTTAGGCGGAGGGGCAGGGTCAAGATTATATCCGCTCACCGCCACCAGAAGCAAACCCGCAGTACCTATTGCAGGTAAATACAGGTTGGTAGATATACCTATTTCTAATTGTATAAACAGTGGTATTAATAGAATGTTTGTACTTACCCAATACAATTCTGCATCGCTTAACAAGCATATAAAAAACACGTACCAGTTTAGCGGTTTTAGCAGTGGTTTTGTAGATATACTTGCTGCAGAGCAAACGCCAGATAGCCTTGGCTGGTTTCAAGGCACAGCCGATGCGGTGCGCCAATCGTTAAAGCACATTGAAAAAAATGAATTTGAATATGTACTTATTTTAAGTGGCGACCAACTGTATCAAATGGATTTTGCAGAAATGATAGACAATCATAAAAACGCCGGTGCAGATATAACCATTGCTACTATTCCTGTTAATGAAAAAGAGGCAACAGAATTTGGCATTTTAAAATCAGATGAACAAAATAGTATAACCTCTTTTATAGAAAAACCTGCAGCTTCCTTGTTACCAAATTGGGTAAGCGATACCGGTACGGATATGCAAATGATGCAGCGGAATTATCTGGCAAGTATGGGCATATACATTTTTAGTAAAAAAGTATTGTTCGATTTGCTTGGTACAGAAAAAAAAGACGCTACAGATTTTGGAAAAGAAATTATACCCGATGCCATCAATAAATACAAAGTAATAAGTTACCAGTATGGTGGATATTGGACGGACATCGGAAATATATGTTCTTTTTTTGAGGCGAATCTTGCGCTTACAATGGATATACCGCCGTTTAATTTATTTGATAACCAACGTATGATTTTTAGCCGTGCACGCATGTTGCCTCCTGCAAAAATTAGTGGCACTACCATTACACAAACTTTGGTAGCAGAAGGTTGTATCATTCATGCACACTCTATAGCAAATTCTTTAATAGGCATACGGAGCAGAATAGGAGCGGGCAGTGTATTACAAAGTTGTTATGTAATGGGTAACGATTTTTATGAAACAATAGCAGAAATAGCACATAATTTTGAACATGGAATACCGAAACTTGGTATTGGGGATAATTGCGAACTTAAAAATGTAATTATTGATAAAGATTGCAGGATAGGCAATAATGTAAAAATAAATGGAGGTATTCATTTACCAGATTCAGACCACTCTTTATTTGTAGTAAAAGATGGAATTGTAGTTATAAAAAAAGGAGCTACAATTGAAGATGGATTTGAGCTGTAAGGATATTTATACAATTTTTAAAAGCGGCTGAATCAAAATTTTGAAGGGTATGTAATGTTGAGCTTGTAGAAACATTACATACCCTTCAAAATTCAAAAGATTATCAATTTCGACAAGCTCAATTTGACAATCTCTTGAATTTTGATTCAGCGTCTTTTGGTTTATGCAATCGGCACATTAATAGCTACCATCGTTCCTCTTCCTTCAGCGCTGTCAAATTCCACAGTGCCTTTTAAAAACTCAATTCTCGATGCTATATTTTTCAGGCCAATTCCTTCAAATTTTGTTTTGTCGTTGCTGTTAAAACCTTTGCCATTGTCTTCAATAGAAACACTGATGCCATCTCCGTCTTTTATTAAAGAAATATCTAACTGGTTTGCGCCAGAATGTTTTATTACATTATTTACACACTCCTGTATTATTCTGTATAAAACTATTTCCACATTATTATCTATGCGCTCATTTAAGCCTTCGGTATATAGGTTTACTTTTAAAACACGATTATCAATTTTATCTATAAATTCTTTGATGGCGGAGGCTAAGCCAGATTTCAATAATGCATTTGGCATCATTTGATGGCTTACACTTCTTACTTCTTTGCAGCCTTCATCTATTAAACTAATTACTTTTTCAAAAGCTAATTTTTGTGTTTCATTCTTAAAAATAATTTCACTTTCAAAAGCAGACAGATTCATTTTTGCAGCACTCATTACCTGTCCTACACCATCGTGTAAATCTTTGGCTATGCGTTCCCTTTCTTTTTCTTCAGCCGCTAAAATGCCTTTGGTAGATAAGTCTTGTTGTTTTATAATTACTGCCTGTAATATTTTTTCCTGTTTTAATTTATTTCTTCTGTAAAAAGAATAGCCCAACATGGCAAGCAGTACTGCCACACCTAAAATACTTATCGTTATAATTTTTTGACGTGCGAGTGTGTAATCCTGTTCTTTTATTTGATTGTCTTTTTTTTCTGAATCATATTTTGTTTGTAATTCATTTATTGCTTTTGCATTTTTTTCATTTAGTAAACTGTCTTTAATTTTGTAATATTTATTCTTCTTTTCAAAGGCTGTTTTAAAATCGCCCATGGCAGAATCGTAGGAGGAAGATCTAAATAATACTTCTCCAATCGTAAACCTGTCATTGTATTTTTTAGCGGTTGAATCAGCTTGGCTAAACCACTTTTTAGCTTCAGCATAGTTTCCCAAAAAAGTATTTGCATAGCCAATATTTGATTGTACAAGTGCAAGCCCTACAATATTGTTATTACTTAGAGAAATATTCAAAGCTTTTTGTAGAAATGGAATGGCTTCTTTATATTTTTGTTGCCTCAATAAAATAGCGCCCAAATTATTATTAACCGTTTGGCTACCCTTTACAAAATTTATTTTTACAAATGCTTTATCGGCCTCTTTGTAATAAACCAATGCACTATCTGTTAATTGCCTTTCAGTATAAACATTTGCAAGATTAAGTTGGCATTTTCCTAAATTTAAATAATCCTGTAATTCCGTTGCTAATGCAATTCCTTTTTTATAATATTCAATTGCAAGCGGATAATTTTTATTTTGAAAAGAAATTTTACCAAGGTTATTGTAAATCATTACAATGCCATTTTTATTGTTGGTTAGCTCATATAACTCCAATGCTTTCAAATTGGCTATCATACTTAATTCCTGGTTGCCAAGGTCATCATTTACACTGCCTATGTACTTATAAACTGCTGCCAGAATATTTTTATCGCCAGTTTTTTCTGCCTTTAATTTTGCATCTTCCAGTATTGGTAAGCATTCTTTTTTGTTTCCTTTACTGGTCATCATTTTCACATTCAATAAAATGCAATCAATTTCCCCAATTTTATTATTGC
>JANNMO010000018.1:0-35944 GCA_031398005.1 Ferruginibacter sp. | reverse complement strand
AATGCCGGCCGTAATGGGCCGCGACCGCTTCGCGCAGCACCGGCAACCCGAGCGAGGGCGCATATTGGTTCGAGCCGCTTTTCAGCGCGTCGGCGGCATGATCGAGGATCGCGTCGGACCAGCCGAAATCGGGAAAGCCCTGGCCGAGGTTGACCGCATCGTGGCGCGCCGCGAGTTCGGACATGCGCGCGAAAACGCTGACCGGCATGGTTTCGTAAATCGGGTTCATGGGCGCAGCGCATAGCGCGCGGGTTAGCGTCCGGCGAGGGGCGGCGAACTTCGCGAGCGAGTTGGAACGCTGCCTGAAGGTGCTGGCTGGGGCGGCAGGATTCGAACCTGCGAATGCCGATACCAAAAACCGGTGCCTTACCACTTGGCGACGCCCCAGCACGGGCCCCGAGTGCGGGAGAAGCCGCGGCTTATAATCGGCCCGGCGGTCATTGGAAGAGGGGAATGGGCATTGGCAGGGGTGAAAAGGGGCCGGGTCGGCCTATATCGCCGGGATGAACGATCCCCGCATCCGCGATTTCCACTTCCACATTTACTTCGACGCCGCCGAGATCGCGCAGGCGAAGGCGGTTGCCGCCGCGGCCGCCCGCGCATTTCCTTTACCCGTCGGCCATTTCCACCCCGGCCCGGTAGGTCCGCACCCGCGCGGTTCGGTCCAAATCACCGTCTCGACCGAACTCATCGGCCCGGTCACCCAATGGTTCGCGCTCAACCGCGCCGGCCTGACGATCTTCGCCCATGCCTCGACCGGCGACGACCGCGCCGACCACTCGGATCATGTCATCTGGTTCGGGCCGAGCGAGACGATCGACCTGGCGCTGTTCAACTAAGCGTTCGGGATGCGCCCGTTGACCAAATCGTCGTAGTCCTTAGCCAGCTGGCGTGAGAGGTCGGCGACTTCGAAATTCCACGGACCAACGCACGACACGAATGTCACTTCGGCCGCGCTTCCGGTCAGAAACATCTGCTCGAAACTCTCTAGCTCTTCGGGCCAGATCGCGCGCTCGATCACTTCGATGCCGCGCTTCTGGGCGAGTTCGATCACGGTCCGGCGGGTGATCCCGTCGAGGAAACAATCGGGGGTCGGCGTATAAAGCGCGCCGTCCCTGACAAAGAAGACATTGGCGCCGGTCGCCTCGGCCACCTGCCCGCGCCAGTCGAACATCAACGCATCGTCATAGCCGCGCTGCTCCGCGACCTGCCGCGACATGGTGCAGATCATGTACAGGCCCGACGCCATGGAATCGGTTGGCGCGGTGAACGGCGCGGGTCGGCGCCACGGTGCAATATCAAGCCGGATGCCGTGCTTGGCCTTTTCGGGATCGAAATATTTACCCCATTCCCAGGCCGCGATCGCGACATGGGCGGGCGCCTTGCCGGCGGTGACGCCCATCTGCTCAGACCCGCGCCACGCCACCGGACGCATGTAAGCGTCGGTCAGCCCGTTGACCTTAAGCACCTCGCGGCAGGCGTCGTCGATCTCGGCGACGCTCCACGGGATGTGCATGCCGAGGATTTTCGCGCTTTTGTGGAGCCGCTCGCTGTGATCGGTGAGGCGAAAAATCTGGCCGTTATAGGCGCGCTGCCCCTCGAACACGCTGCTCGCATAATGGAGGGCGTGGGTGAGGACATGCGTTCCCGCCTCGCGCCACGGGACCATCTTGCCGTCGAGCCAGATCCATCCATCGCGGTCGTCGAAATGCGGGGTGCTTGCCATCAAGGTCCCTGTTCGCGGGTGAAGCCGCGGCCCTAATTGACCGTCGGCGTCTCGGCAAGCAACGGGTCACGGGCGCCGCGGGCGAGCGCGGTGCCGCGCCGCGCAGCCGCGCCGATGGCCAGAGCGACCAGCTCCTCGAACACGCCGTTACGATCAAGGACGGCGAGACCCGCTTCGGTGGTCCCGCCCGGGCTCGCGACGCGGCGCGCGATCGATTCCATGTCCTCGCCGCTGGTCGCGGCCATCCAGGCGGTTCCGAACACCGTTTCGAGCGCGATCGTCGCTGCGAGCTCCGCCGACAATCCCTGTTTCTCGCCGGCCTTGGCCAGCGCGGCGATGTAGCGCGCGACGTAAGCGGGTCCAGCGCCGGCCACCGCGCCAACCGCGGCAAAGCGCTTCTCGTCGATCATCCATGGCGCGAAGCCCAATGGCTGGAAAATTTGAGCGACCTCGCGCTTCAGCGCCTCGTCCTCGGTCTCGCCGACCAAAGCAATGACCCCGCGGCGCATTGCGACGGCGAGATTGGGCATGGCGCGGACGACCGCCCGCACGCCCGGAAAGCGCTGGCGCAGGCTCGCCAGCTCAACCCCTGCGAGAATCGAGACCAGTAGCGTCTTGGATGACAGTTGCGAGCGCAGCGCCGCCGCGGCTTCATCGAGCTTCTGCGGTTTCATCGCCAGGATCACGACTCAATGGGAATGTGCATTACGTATTTACAGGAAGACCCTGTAGAACACTTTAAAATAAAGCAGACAGTGTAAATAAATGTTGATTATATAACCAATGCAGAAAGGCGCAAGGATGGGCAGTAGTAGCTGCCGCAAAGAAAAAAGATTATAGTATAAAAGATTTTGCTGCGGCACTACTACATACAGCCTGTTACCACTGCTCATAATGGTAGAAAGCCTACCGCCCCAAGTGATTTTTGTTTTGTACAATAAATTTAAATCATCTAATAGTTAGTGGGAATTTTACTTCAATTTATCCTTAAAAAAATCATATGTTCTTTGCCATGCTAAAGCGGCGGCAGCTTTATCGTACCTAGGTGTGGTATCATTATTAAAGCCATGGTTTACGCCGGGATAAATATGGCCGGTGTATTCTTTTTTATGTTCTTTTAACGCCGCTTCGTACGCAGGCCATCCTGCATTTACCCTGGTATCTAGTTCTGCAAAATGTAATAGTAAGGGTGCTTTTATTTTAGGTACATCTTCGGTAGCAGGTTGCCCACCATAGTAAGGTACGGATGCAGCCAAATCAACAATGCGTACTGCCATCATATTGGCTATACCTCCGCCGTAACAAAAGCCGGTTACCCCCACTTTTCCATTACAACTTTTATGGCTTTTAAGATAATGGTATGCTGCAATAAAATCTTCTTCCATTTCTTTTTTATCTCTCTTTGCTTGTAGTTCTCTGCCTTGGTCGTCTGTGCCGGGGTAGCCTCCCAATGGTGTCAATGCATCTGGCGCAAGGGTAATAAAGCCTTCCAATGCTGCACGCCTGGCTACATCTTCAATGTGCGGATTTAGTCCACGGTTTTCATGTACTACCACTACTCCACCAAGTACCTTTTTTGCATCTACCGGCATTGACAATAATGCTTTAATGGTACCGCCACCTTTTTCAGATGTATATGTAATGTATTCTGATATTAATCGTGGATCATCTGCTTGAGTTTGTAAACCGCCTTTATAATCGGGCATTAAAAAACTTAATAGAGACGTTACAGTGAGCGTACCCACTGCATATAAAGAAAGTTTTTGTACAAAATCTCTTCTGTTTATATGGTCATGTACATATTCATCATACAAATCAAATACTTCTTGTTTTATATCTTCTTTTTTTATTTCGCTCATGAGGTGGTTTTTAATTTTTCCATTATAAATTTAGCCAATTGTTTTAACGATAATGGGAAATGTTTTAAACAAGATTTCAATTCTGAGTAAATTATTTTTTACTTGAAAATTAAAAGCCACTCCCTTTTTAAAGAAGTGGCTTTTGATAAAGTTATAGCAGCAAAAGTTTACTTTTTTATCATCTTCAACGTTTCTCCATTTGCTAATTTTAAAATATATACCCCAGCGCCCAGCGTACTTACATCTATTATTTCAAAATTATTTTGTATAAAAATTGTTTTAATGTTTTTACCATTTGCATCTATAATGCTGGCTTGTGTATTTAGCAGTTTTCTATCCCCTATTTCTAATGTAGCAGTTGTAGTTATTGGGTTAGGGTAAACAGCCCCCCTGCCCCCCGAAGGGGGGTTCAAAGACAGTTTAATAATATTGGAGTAAGTGAATCTACCATCGTTGTCTATCATTTTTAAACGATAATAAACTGTACCACTCAACTTATCTACATCAGTATAACTGTAATTATTTGAGCCATTGCCTACTGCCGCTTGAGAACCGACAACAGACCACTGACCACCGACCACAGACAACTGACGCTCTATTTCAAAAGTTTTTGTATTAATTTCTGAAGAAGTTTTCCATTGCAATAAATTTCCATTATTTGTTTTTGTACTGGTGAAACTTACAAGCTGTAGTGGCAATACACCCAATTGTGTTTTTAACCAAAAGCCACTAAATCCTACTACATTAAAACTTACTTCCCATCTGCTTGCTGTAGCGTTCCAAATTATATCTGCATCTATGGGATCTATAGTTGTTATAGTGCCTGTATAGGATGAAAGTGTGCCATTTACATCACCTGTACCTGCACGTTTTTCTATTTTTATATTTGCTTTGCGTGCAGTAATGGTTGCAGGTGCATCTGTACTAATTGGTAGCAACAATGCAGGCGGTATAGTTTGTGTGTTAAATGAGTTAAACTCTGCATCAGAAAAATAAAGCGTAACTCTTGCCGTAGCATTTGCAGCATTTGTTGCAGGCGTAATTTCATAATGGCGTTTTACAAATTGTACTGGTTGGGTTGCTTCCACCCAAACCTTAGCTGTTACATTGCCACTCACTTGCTGTGCACCATTGGGTAATACATTTGCAATTAAAGCACAGCCTGTAGCACTTATAGAATTATTAGTCACCGCTTGTGTTACATTTTGTGTGCCTGTAGGTAATGATGTTGCATTTACAGTAATGGTACCAGTTACATTTGCTGATGTGCATCCATTTGCATTTTTTACTGTAAAATTATAAGTAGGATTAGTTCCAAAAACGGCTGCACTAGTAAGGGGTACCAATATTGGTGAAGCAGGTAATGCAACATCTGTAGCAGTTGTAATTCCTGTGCCAGATATAGTGTAAGTTATAGGCGTGTTGGTTGTAGCAGAATATGGAATGGTAAACGCAGTTGTACCTGCACAAATGCTAACAGGTATGGTAGCGGTAATGGTTGGGTCTGCATTACCCGTGCCTTTGATATTTATCACATAAGGGCTGTTGGTAGCATCATTATTGGTAAGCGTAATTGTTGCATTTTTTACGCCCGCTGATGTAGGATTAAATTGAACTATAAAAGTTGTAGATGCCGCCGCAGCAGTGCTGGCAGCGGGTTGTGTGGTTACTGAAAATTGACTTGCATCTGCACCGCCTACTAGTGCAAGAGGGCTACCAGAAAGTATTAAGTTACTCAGCCCAGTATTTTTAATAGTATAAGTTTTATTCACCACACTACCTGTTACACAAGCAGCTCCAAAGTCTGTATTATTAGCAATACTTGCAACGCCGCCATTTGTGATGTTATTGTTAGATGCATCTGCCAAAGCAATCACGGGATAAGTATAGGTAATGTTGTAATTCAAATTATCTATATCGCATACTTTTAAACTACCACCTGTGCTTACCTGTAGTGATGTAAGCAATACATTATTTAATGGAGTGCCAGTAAAAGTTATATTTTGTTGCCAACCAGTTCCGGTATTGTTGGTAGCAGTAATCGTTTTAATTGTGCTTACTGTACCTCCACCAAATAGAGTTCCAATAAAGGTTACAGGTCCTGATGAAAATGCTGTTGCACTCGTTCCCACCCATGCATCTAAAGATTTTAACGTAAATGCGGTGTTTGGGAAAGTAAGTGAAAAAGTACCCATATTGCCCACAATATTATTTAAAGATGTGAGATAAAAATTGGAAGAGCCACTGCCGAACAAATTTGAATTTCTTACAAGATATCCACCACTTGAAGTATAAGTAAATCCATTTTCAGAAAAGGATGTAGCATTGTTTGGCTCATCTTCAAAAGTTTCTACAATATTTCCATCATCATTTAATATGGTACCTACAGCATTTTGTTTTAAATATAATGTGCCATTGGTAGCGTTAGATAAAGCAATATTAAATGTTTCATTGCTTTCGGCTACTGCATCTTTTGTAATAGGAACTGTAATAGTTTGTGTAAGTGTTCCGCCGTTTGTAAAATTTAATGTGCTGCTTACTGCGGTGTAATCTGAGCCTGCAGTAGCGGTATTGTTTGACGTATTCACATCTACCGAAAATGCACTTGTATTATTTGTACGAGATATTGTAAATACGGCAGAAGTAGTTCCTCCGCCTGTACCTTCCAAAATACTTACATCGCTTATAGAAACCTGTGTGTTTGTAATAACTAGCGGAGCAAAAGTAAAATTATCAATCTGTAAAAAGTTAGCGGTGGCAGAAATGCTGAAAGCGATTTCACTTAGAGGAACGTTTGCTAGCGGTGAACCAGCAAAATTTACAGTAAAGTGTGTGTTGGTACCTGAAGGTGTGATGGCTGCCGTGTGTGTGACAGTGCCTGTTCCATCAGCTTTTGTACCGGTAAATGTAACTGTGCAATTTGCCACAGGATAGTTGTTGCCGGCAGCATTTGCAGACCATAGATCTACACTTAATAAAGCAACCGATTTACCTGGCGTTGTTACTTTTATAGAGCCTTGATTGCCTGAGCTAAATGGTGCAGGCGTTGCAAGAACCCAGTTTGAACCGCCAGCCCCCAAGCCAGAGTAATTTGCCACTTTAAATTTTCCTGTACTTAAAAAACTTACGCCCGTCTGTGAAAAAGTGGTAGCATTGCTTACTTCATCTTCAAAAGTTTCTACCACGGCATCATCATCTAAAATAGTACCTACTCCCGTTGCATCCAGTAATACACCGCTTGAAGGATTGGAAAGTGTAATCGTAAATGTTTCATTCGGTTCTATCGTTAAATCTCCGTTTATGGTTACGTTTACTGTTTGTATCAATGCTCCGCCGGCAGTAAAGTTTAAAGTAGTAAGTGGAAAAGCAACATAATCACTTCCGGCTGTGGCCGTACCATTGGAAGACTGCACCTGCACAGAACTGGCGGTAGAATTATTGCTTCGGGTAATCGTAAACGTCATATTACTAGTACCACTGTTTCCTTCTAAAATATTAACGTCGTTTATAGAAAATTGGTTAGTAATTACTGCCTGAGTAGTAAAGTTTATATCATCAAGTTCTATGTATTGAATACCGGCTGGTAAAGAAATAGCAATAGAAGTTAAATAAATTCCTGAAAGAGCTGTGCTATTAAAAGTAAGTCCATTTTGAACAAATGTGCCTGTGTTTGTTGGAGTTATTGTAACAGTTGCAGATACTGTGGTACCATCCACTTTGGTACCAATGAATGTAATGTTTCCTGTAGCTTTATTGTTGCCCAATGCATCAGAAGCCGTGTAAGCAGCAAATGAATTTATTTTAAAAGATGTGGCTGCATTCAATATTGAAAAACCGCCAATATTACCAGTTACAGTTGGTGTAGAAGGGCCATCGCCACTATCTAAAAAGTAAAAAGAGTTATTGGCACCAAAGGGTGTAGAAGCATTTCCTTGTACCCTAAAACGACCGTTTGCCAGAAAATTAATACCGCCTTGTGCAAAAGGTTTTACTTGAGAGTTCCCAACGGTAGGAACTGATGGTCCTTCATCTTCAAAGCTTTCTGTGGCAGTTACCTGGGCATAAGTGCAGAATGGTATTATCCATACCACCGATAACATTACAATTAACTTAGCTATTTTAGTAAGATATTTTTTCATATCATTCATTTTATTGTTGAACTATAATTTAAGTATTCTGAAATTAGTTTAGCATTTATGAACACACATGAAAAAGCCAGACTATTACAAATTCAAAATAGGCAAGTTTTCAGTTTTAAGATATAGATTAAACTTAAGAGGGGGATTAGTTACAAAGATATAGATTTGAGTATTTTGCAAAAAATAAAGTATATGAAATGTATGTTTTAGTAGATGAATGTTTTTATAAAATTGATGAAGAGTTTTTATGAATTATAGAATTTTATAAAAAATTTGCCAAAATTCTTTTTTATGAGAACATGTTAGCAAATTTTAAGATATTTCAGGTTTTTGTTGATGAAGAAACCATTGCCGAAAGGCGCAGGGATTGGCAGTAGTAGCTTATGCACTAAAAAACTTTAAAGTATATTATTGCCAGCGTGCATAACCTGCCTTTGCCGGCAGGCAGGCTACTACAGAAAGCCCTTTACAAATGATGATTATTGTATACTGGTGCTCGCCCCAAAAAAATATCAAAAAATAATTTTTAAAAAAAAAGGATCCAACTATTGAATCCTTTGTACTTAAAAAGACTTTTATCTTATGGTATCTTTTGTTTGATAAAAAATTGTAAAAATTCCATAACCATTTTTAATATTCCCATACACAGGTGCTGGTTCTGCAAAAGGGTTTTCTTCATTATCCTTATACGATTCTAAACTTCTCTGATATTTATAATGATCTGCTGTAATGCTATGTAATTCCATAATGGCATTATATTTTAAATTGTTGGTTGGGTTGGTGTACACTTCTAAATCGTAGCTTTTTATAAATAAAATAATTTCTTTTGTGCGCCCGTTAAAATTTTTATCAGTAATTAAAAACGATTTATCAATACAACTGTTTACATCACCTGGTGTACTATTTCGTCTATCAATATCTACATCGCCACTACTAAAACAATATATGGGTTCGTACATTACTGTAGCACCGGTATTACTTGTAGGTTTTTTAAGCTTAAACAAATAGTAATTATGCTCATTCACTTTATCTGTAAAAGTTATTTTTAGTTCATCCATTTGGTTGCCATCAACATCCGTCTTTACGTTTTTTCTTCGAACAATGCTTTGTATACTAATAGCCGAAGGCACAACAGTACTGGCTTCCACAGCTTCTAAACCGACTGTAGATACTTTTAGCAAATAGTTTTTACCAATAGCAGGTATGGTTCCATTTTTTGCTATATAAATATTAGTTGTTGGGTTGTAAACAAAAGTATCTTTTACCACGCCATTTTCAAATAATTGTGCAAAAGCATTTTCAACTTTAAAGTTTTTACTGCCGCTTGCTGTAAGCACTGCTACAGATTTTGAAATTTTTGCAGTAAAAATAGATTGACTATTCACCAAAGCATTTACTACTAATTTTGGTGGCTGAGCAGGTATATCTACCACCACATTTTTTTCGCAGCTAATAAGTAAAATAGTTATTGCTGTAATTGTTATTATATTTTTCATGAGTATGTTTTTAAAATTTTATTTGGTATGATACAGATGGAAGAATAGGAAACAGCGATACCTGTTTGTAAGTTGGTTGGCTGTTATTGTTATTGGATAAATACAAATAATAAGGGTTTCTTCTATTATAGATATTGTAAACACTTATAACCCAACTACGGTTAAAGTTTTTCTTTTGCTTGCTAAATGTGAGCGCTGCATCTACCCTGTGATAAGGCGCCATTCTATAACCATTTCTTTTATCAAATGCTTGAATTTCTTCGCCGTTGTCATCTAAATATTTTGCTGATGGCAGCGAAATTGCCTGACCTGTACCAAAAACAAAGTCAGCACTAAATTCTATATTTTTCCATATTTTATGAACCACCGCCATTTTTAAATCGTGCCTTCTATCATACCTGTATGGAAAAGTTTTTCCAAAATTTAAGTTGGCAAATTTTCTATTTGTCCAGCTTAATGTATAACCAATCATCCCTGTTGTACGTCCTTGCTTTTTTTGTATAAATAATTCGCTACCATAGCTCCATCCTTTACCAATTTCAACCTTATTTTCCCAGTTACTTGTAGGGTCTAGATAACTGGCGCCCTCTGCATATTCAATAATATTATTCATTTTCTTATAATAACCTTCCACACTTATTTCATATTTATTTTTATGGTTGTAGGCCATTCCTGCAGCAAACTGGTAAGCATTTTGCGCAGGAATTTTTTCAGTAACGGGCACCCATAAATCTGTAGGTAAACCTAAGCCTGCATTGGTAAGTAAATGAATGTACTGATTCATTTGTGCATAAGATGCTTTTACACTTAGGCTTTTGTTCAGTAAAAATCTGCCAGATAATCTTGGCTGTAATGATGTGTATGTTTTAGCCCCAGTAGTAAATGTTGTAAAATGTAAACCTGCATTTATCTTTAAGTTATCTGATACTTTAAAATCATCTTCTATGTAAGTATCAGTTTCTTTTGCTTGTAAAAATTTATATGTTAATAAGGTATCTGTTGGGTTGCTGCCTATACTGCTTTGTTTTGCCTGTATAGCACCAGGTTTGTACTGGTGAAATGTAATACCTGTACCCATTTTTATGAAGTGATTTGGATTGGGTATAAAATCTACATCGTAATGTGCACTTACATCTTCAATCCCCGAAAAATATTTGAGGCTAAAAAAATCATTGGTATTAATCCGTGATTTTTCCTGCGTGTTTACATCAAATTTATAAGTACTGTAATGAGCTGTGAGGTTACCAAACAGTTTGTTGCTAAACTCATGGTTCCATCTTACAACTGCTGTAGTGTTCCCCCATTTAAGCCCTGAACTGCTTGTAAAACTTTCCGATTTATCTTTTACATAAAACTTATCATCGCCTGTGTAACCACTTATATAAAGATGATTTTTTGCAGATAATTTTATATTTGCTTTTGCATTTAAATCATAAAAGAAATAGCCGGCATTGTTGCCTTGTTTTTTTAGAAATGGTTTTGCTAATATATCAATGTACGTTCTTCTACCGCTAATCATAAAAGAAGATTCTTTGCCTTTTTTAAAAGGTCCTTCCAATGTTAGTCGAGATGATATCAATCCTATTCCTGCTTCGCCATGTAATTTCTTTTTGTTTCCTTCTTTCATTTGTATATCTATTACAGAAGATAATCGACCACCATACCGAGCAGGAAATCCACCTTTAATTACTTCCACATTTTTAACAGCGTCTGCATTAAAAACGCTGAAGAAACCAAACAGATGAGATACGTTATATACAGGTACACCATCTAATAAAATTAAATTTTGGTCTGGCCCGCCACCTCTTACATAAATGCCTGTTTGCCCTTCGCCACCAGCTTGCACACCCGGCAGTAATTGTATGGCTTTTATAATATCTGTTTCACCCAAAAACTTTGGTAAACTTTTAATAGTTTCTATAGGCAAATCAATACTACTCATTTGTGTTCTATTTTGTATTGATTGCTTTTTACTGGAAGTTATAATAACTTCATCCATGTTTTTTTGTTCATTAAGCTCTATATCAATTTTCATATTTGCATTTAGCTGTAAGCTTTGCTGGTAAAGCGCATAACCTGTATAGCTCACA
Source organism: Ferruginibacter sp. (assembly GCA_031398005.1). Classification (GTDB taxonomy): domain Bacteria; phylum Bacteroidota; class Bacteroidia; order Chitinophagales; family Chitinophagaceae; genus Ferruginibacter. Next base: position 24,634 of record JANNMO010000018.1, on the reverse strand, counting down.
TATAATTCTATGCTGTCTGCCGGCATTGTAATAGAATAAAAACCAAAATTGTTTGAAGTGGTTCCTGCATTTTTGTTGGCAATCAAAATAGACGCATTCCTAAGTTTTTCGCCGGTCTTTTTATCAGAAATGTAGCCGCTAATGGTAAATTTTTGGCAATAAGATGAGCAGCCCAGTAGCAATGCTACCGCAGCAATAAATGTTTTTTTCATGTTGTTATTTTATTATGGGGTTACCAAATAATGTAGAGAGAATCAGTTGCTTTTGCGGGTGGAGGTTTTAGTGGTTGCAAAACTTGTTTATTATCAATCGGCTTTTTATCTAGATTATTTTCTTTTACCAAAATATCTTTTAAAAAATGCTTGCTATTTTCCAAACTATCAACATTACTGTTTTTAAAAATTGTAGTAGCTGTATTTAATCGGTTTAAATTTAAAGGCTTGGGGTTTATATTTTTATTTGATTTTGTACCATTTCTTTCAATTAGTTTATTGGAACTGGTTATACTTAAATTTTTAAAAATTGAATTGTTTTTAATTATTGAAACACTATCAATTGCTGCTGTTTTTCGGTTTAAAAATATTGGTTCAATTTTAGTATTTGTACTTTCAAAAACTTTTTTTTCTAAGTCCATTTGTTGAACAGTTTTCTTGGGTACATTTAAATTATTAACCTCTTTGGTATTATAATAATTTATGGAATAGTTAAATAACACACCTGTAAAAAGCATAAATAAAAGTAACAGAAGTAAATATTTGCTATTTCTTTTAAAAAAACTTTTATCATGTTTACCTGCAATATTTTCCGGTGCCGGTAAACTCATTAAATCAAAATATTTATTTGCTAAATCATTATCAACCTTTACCTCAGTAAGCTTTTGATGTAAAAAATCATCAAAGGCTTCTGTGCTGCCTTTATGCATTTTTACGATTTTCATACTTATTTATATTTTTAATTTGTTCTTTTAAAATTGTTCTTGCATTGTTTAAATGCCATTTACTTGTACCAATAGTAATGGTAAGCTGTTTAGCAATTTGCTCATGTGTGAAGCCTTCCATTACATACATATTAAAAACCATAGCACTTGTTTGTGGCAGTGATTGCACTAGTTGTAATATTGTTTTACTGTCTAAATTTGAATAAGCATCTGGCACTACAATAAAACTGTTGTATTCATTTTCCGTAATTTCTTTTAGTTCAAATGTTGTTTTTTGTTTTAATGAATTGAGACAGCTATTTACCATTATTTTTTGTACCCAACCTAAAAAAGCACCTTTGTTTTCATACTGATTTATTTTTGTAAGCACATTTTGCATGGCAGTATTATAAGAAGCTCCGGCATCATCCATATTTTTATGATACCGTAAACATACTTTCATCATTGGCTGAAAGCAATAACGGTATAGCTGTTGCTGGTGAGCAGCATTACCAAGTTTACAACCTTCAATATAATTTTCCAGCAACTGTTCCATATTATTTAAAATGATATCCTACACCAAAACCTACAAAGGGAATAAATGCACTGCCTAATAATAAGGGCGAAAAAGTACATCTATACATAATTCCATTATTGATAGGTACATGCCTATAACCAATATTAAAAGTGCCTATCATAAACCCATTATTGTAATAAAGTATATCGTCAGAATATTTATCTAAATTATCAATTACAAAATCTTTTCCTTTCAAGTGGAAATAGGTAGCCCCTAAACCAAGTTCTAAAAAACCTTTTCGTTTACCTATCAAATAATTTAATCCAAATGGTATAGCCGTAACTTTTACCCATGTATTTTTAGTGGTGATGGAATCTGTTGCACTTAAGCCTACATGTTCTATTCCAATTCTAAAACCCCATTTATCTCTTACTCCTTTAGCTGTGCGCATATCATAATTAAGAGAATAAATTATAGCATTCCCTAAAATTTCTGCAAAGGCAACTTTAGTATAAGTTGATTGGATATTTTGTTTGATAGATTTTATGTTTTTTTTTACTGAATCTATGGTATAAACCTTGGTAAGTTTTAAAACATCATTTAATAAAACAGTCAGCGTATCCTTTTCTACTAAGCGATAAATCTTTACATATTTCGATGGCGCTTGTTCTATAATATATCCTTCGTAAAAAGTTATACTGTCTTTTAGATACACCCTTTCTTTAAACTGCTGAGCCGATGCAAAAAAAGTACTCAAGAGCATAATAAGGTGCAAATATGTAAATCTTAAAACCATTTATCATTATTTTTCTAATATAATAACAAATGTATTTACATAAAGGTTGGGTATTTTTTAAAATATTTATTTTATATAATATTTGATGTTAAATTTCTTGGCAGGATGATATTATTTTGTAACTCATTTTGCTCCAGTACTTGACGGGAAAATTCAGGTTTAAGATCTTAAAATTTAAAATTATTTTAAGACAAGATTGATTGGGGGAGAAATTATTGGAAGAACTGCTTAGAATCTAATATTTAAAAATAACTATTGATCCATGATTTACCTCCTAAATATTTATCAATTGCAATTCAGTTTTCAGTTTACAATTCAAAATTTAAAAAATATTAATCATTTCACACTCCGTTATAAAAAATCCATTGATGCTACAACTGTTTCTATTATAAAAATTCTGTTTAACTTTAAATAACACAATCATTTCTTCATTTAAAATTTTGCTTTATGAAAGTAGCTGATATTTTAAACAATAAGGGAAACTTTGTATATGCCACCACAGCCAGTGCCTCAGTATTTGAAGCGTTGAAAATGATGGCAGAAAAAAACATTGGAGCCTTAATGATTATTGAAGAGGAAAAATTGTTGGGTATTTTTTCGGAGAGAGATTATGCCCGAAAAATTGTTTTGCAAGGCAAAGCTTCGCATGATACTCCGGTGAGCGAAATAATGACCAAAGAAGTTATCACGGTAAGTTCAAATGATAGCCTGGAACATTGTATGTCGCTAATGAGCAAAAACCGTTTTCGCCATTTACCAATAATGGACAATGAAAAGGTGGTAGGTATTATTTCTATTGGTGATGTAGTTACCGCCATTATAGAATCTCAGCAGGAAACCATCACACATTTACAGAATTACATTTCGCAGTAAATATTTTAGCATATGAAAGTTTTTTGTTTTGTTTTTTTCTTTATTGGTATTAATTTGATTGGATATAGCCAACAAATAAAAAAATGGAAAATAACAGACATTACTAATTTGATGGAGAAATCAGACTCCGTTTTAGTAATTAATTTTTGGGCTACATTTTGCAAACCCTGCGTGGAAGAAATACCTGACTTAATAAAGTTTACAAAAAAATACAGCAAACAAAAAGTAGCACTCTACCTGGTAAGTTTAGACCTTGCTGACTACTACCCTACCAGAATAAAAAAGTTTGTTACTGCAAAAAAATATGCTACTAACATTGCCTGGTTAGATGAATCGAATGCAGATTATTTTTGCCCAAAAATATCGCCTGATTGGAGTGGCTCTATACCTGCCACTTTGTTTATAAACAAAAAAAACGGCTACAGTAAATTTTATGAAAAAAAATTAACTGCAGCCGAAATTGAAAAGGAGATTAAGCTTGCGCTCAAATAGTATTATGCTTTTCTTTTTATTGTACAACCTATGCTCTTGCTCGTTTTGGTAGCTATATCTTTGCCAGCCTTCATTTCATCTATGGCTATTTGCAAATGCATTCTTTCTACTTTTGATGCATCATTTGCATTATCATCTATAGCCCCTTGGTAAACCAATTTCAAGTTTTTATCAAACAAAAAACACTCGGGTGTACGGTTAGCACCAAACGCATCTGCCAGCACATTGTTTTCATCTACAGCATAAAACCAATTGTATTTTTGTGATTTTGCATATTGCTTCATTGCATCGTAACTATCAGCATCTGCACGTTGGCCTTCATTGCTATTAAGTACTATTACCCCCACATTCATTTTTTGCGCATAAACCGCAATATCTCTAGTTCTTTGCTGGTATTTTACCACATAAGGGCAAGTATTGCAACTAAACATTACGAGCAAACCATTTTCTTTCTTAGCTGCTTCCATGGTAATTTGTTTACCACTCACATCTTTCAATTTTGTAGTTGCATTTGGTAAAGCATCACCAATATTTAATACATCTATTGTTACAAACGACATCAATGAAGCAGCTACAACTGCTATTGATGCAAAAAGTATTTTTTTCATGATTGTTATTTTATTAAAGTTACAAAATTGTATTGTGTCTAATATCTAACATTCTAATATCTAGCCCTACCAGCTTCCACTTGCGCCACCACCGCCGCCACCACCGCCACCAAAGCCACCGAAGCCGCCACCGCCTCCTCCGCCGCCCCAATCTCCTCCTCCTCCGCCTCTGCCACCGCCACCAAAAAGTGTGCTCCACAACATAGCCTCAGCAATACCTGTTTGCCCACGGCGACTCATAAAAGAACCGCCATTGCCTCTACCACCACCTCTGGATAATAAAAATATTACTACTATAATAATGATGATAAAAAACATTCCATTCCCGCCACTTTTGCCGCTGCTCTTTGCCCTTGGTTCTTTGTACTGTCCCTTAACTGCCTGCACAATTGCATCCGTTCCTTGGTCTATTCCTCGGTAGTAATCATTCCCTTTAAAACTTGGTACAATTACATCATCAATAATGCTTTTTGCAGTAGCATCGGTTAGTGCACCTTCTAAGCCGTAGCCAACAGTAATGTCAAGTACACGATCTTCCTTTGCAATCAATAAAATAATACCGTTGTTATTCTTTTTAGAACCCACTCCCCATTTACGAATCAATTCTACATTATAATCTGCAATGGTAGCACCGTTTACAGATGGCACTATTACTACTGCTATTTGTGTGGATGTGCTATCGTCCAGTGCAACTAATTTGTTTTCCAGCGCCTGTATTTGATCGGGGGTAAGCGTTTTGGTAAAATCGTTTACAAGCCTCGGTGGGTTTGGTCTTTCGGGTAATGATTGCCCAAAAAGTACCACTGAACAAAACAGTAAAAAGGTGGAAAATATTATTTTTATAAAACGACTCATGTATGTGCTTGTGTAAATAATTTATTTGCCAAAAACAATTTCGTCTGGCAATTCATTTTTATCATCTTTAATATTGTAGGGGAATTTTTCTTGTAATGTATGGCCAATTTTTGCAATACAATGCACCATTCCGCCACAAATATCATTTCCTGAAAATTCAGCCAACATGGCCCTAACAGCATCGTTCCAATAATTTTGGCCTGTAGCATTGTAAATGCCTTCATCACCAAAAAGAACCAGTTCTTTGTCTTTTATAGCCATGTAAAGTAATACCGCATTTCTATCATCCGTTTTATCCATTTTTAAATTGTAGAAAACTTCTGCAGCTCTATCCATAGGATCTACATACGCATTTTTGCTTTCTACAAAAACCCGCACTTCTCCACTGGTTTGCTTTTCGGCCAATCGTATAGCTTGCACAATACGCTGCTTTTCTTCGTCAGTAAAAAATGTTTTCTTTTTAAAAAATGGAATATTCATTTAAAACTTTATTTCGGTTACTTTTTCTGCGCCAGCATCTGAATTAAAACCATTCATTGGCTTAAACCCAAAAATACCAGCCACAATTTTTGTAGGAAAACCTCTTACACTACTGTTGTAATCTTGAATAGCCTCATTAAAATCTTTCCGGGCTACTTTAATGCGAAGCTCCGTACGCTCCAGTTGCGTTTGCAAAGTTGTAAAAGCTTTTGTGCCCTGCAATTCAGGATATTTTTCAATAGTAATTAATAAGCGATTGGCAGATGCGGCCAATTCATCCTGAGCCTGCGTTTGCGCATTGTAAGCATTGGCAGAAACATCGTTGGCACTTACGTTTACAAAATTTGCTTTCGCACGTGCTTCTGTTACTGCCACCAATACATTTTGCTCAAAGCCTGCATTACCTTTTACAGTATTTACAAGGTTAGGTATGAGGTCCAACCTACGTTGATACGCATTTTGAACCTCACTCCATTGTACCTTTACTTTTTCATCTTTTTTAACCAGTCCATTGTATGTTATGATGAGAAATATTCCCAAAATAATTAATACAGCCCCGATTATATAGCCGGAATATTTTTTATTGTTCATCAGATTAAATGAGAAATATTATCAACTATTTTTTATTCATATCATCAAAGTTCACATCTACTTTTTTCTCTGCACCGGCATCTGCTTTAAAACCTTCTTTTGGTCTAAAACCAAAAATTCCACCCAATATATTCATTGGGAAAGAGCGCACTTTAGTATTGTAAACATTTATCTCATCATTAAATACCTTGCGAGAATTTTTGATATTGTTTTCAATACCTTCCAATTGGCTCTGCAAACGCATAAAACCTTCTGTGGCTTTTAATGTTGGGTAAGCTTCAACAGTAGCAAGTAATCTACTAAGCGAACCAGACAATTGACTTTGTGCAGCTTGAAATTCAGCTACTTTTTCTGGAGTAAGATTATCTGCATTAATGTTTACACTGGTAGCTTTTGCACGAGCTTCTACTACAGCAGTAAGTGTATTTTGCTCGAAATTTGCAGCACCTTTTACAGTGTTTACAAGGTTCCCAACAAGGTCAGACCTGTTCTGGTATTCGGTTTGAACATTGTTCCAAGCTTTTTTCACACTTTCATCTTGTTTTACAAGACCATTGTAACCATTGCAGCCTAAAAAGCCAATGACTACTATAACAGCCAATAAAATTAATAAACCTGTACTTTTCATATTCGTTTGTTTTTAAGATTTAGAGCATAAAAGTAGGGAATAATAATATGCATAAAATTTTCTTTTATACTAATGGTAATTCCAGAAACAAATATTTCTTTTTAGCATACATTTTTTCTCAGATTGAATGAATTAAAAAATATCCAAAATTTATGTAATTAAACATAAACAACATGTAATTTTGCACTTCAAAAATTATTATCATCTCAAATAATTAGTTATGAGTTCAGTAAAAGTTGCCATTAATGGTTTTGGAAGAATAGGTCGTTTGGTTTATCGCCAAATACATAATATGGAAGGAATAGATGTAGTTGCAATTAATGACCTTACAAGTCCTGCAACACTTGCACATCTTTTAAAGTACGATAGTGCACAAGGGCGTTTTGATGAAAAAGTAACCTCTACCGAAAATGCCATTGTAGTAAATGGGCATGAGGTAAAAATATATGCTCAAAAAGATCCTGCTCAAATTCCTTGGGGTAGTCATGATGTGGATGTAGTTATAGAAAGCACAGGCTTTTTTACAGATGCTGAAAAAGCGCAGGCACATATTACTGCTGGCGCAAAAAGAGTTGTAATTTCTGCACCGGCCACCGGCGATTTAAAAACCGTTGTGTTTAATGTAAACCATGCCATATTGGATGGAACTGAAACAATTATCAGTTGCGCAAGTTGTACTACCAATTGCCTGGCGCCAATGGCAAAAACATTGAATGATAATTTTGGAATTGTTACTGGCATAATGAGTACGATTCATGCTTATACCAACGATCAAAATACACTGGATGCGCCTCATGCAAAAAATGATTTAAGAAGAGGAAGAGCCGCAGCGGCCAACATTGTACCTAACAGTACTGGAGCAGCTAAAGCAATTGGTTTGGTATTACCTGAATTAAAAGGTAAGCTAGATGGTGGTGCACAAAGAGTACCGGTAATTACAGGATCGGTTACAGAATTATATTCTATTTTAGAAAAAACTGTAACGGCAGATGAAGTAAACGCAGCAATGAAAGCAGCAAGCAACGAAAGTTTTGGTTACAACGAAGATGAAATTGTAAGTAGTGATGTTATTGGCATTAACTTCGGATCTTTGTTTGATGCTACTCAAACCAAAGTACAAACTATTGGCGATAAGCAATTGGTAAAAACAGTAAGCTGGTACGATAATGAAATGAGTTATGTTTCTCAATTGGTGAGAACGGTAAAACATTTTGCAGGGTTGATAAAATAAAAACTTTAAAACAAACATAAAAAGACTTTCTTCGGAAGGTCTTTTTTGTTTCTACAAGTATAGCTAAAACAGTAACTTTACACAAATAATACTTATGGAAAAAGAATTATTAAAAAGAATAACGATTATACCGGGCTTGATGGCTGGAAAACCAACCATTAGGGGAATGCGGTTTCCCGTTGGAGATATATACGAAATGTTGGCAAGCGGAATGACAAATGAAGAAATTTTAGAACAACATCCAATTCTTGAAAAAGAGGATATACAAGCTGCATTAATATTTGCAGCATTAAAAACTAAAAATACACTTATCATTAATGCCGCATGAATTTGAAATTTGGTTGGATAATCATATATCTCCCATCATTGCAAAATGGATGATGCAAGAAACTGATTACGTCGTAAAATCATCCTATACATTAAAATTACATGGGCTTAGTGATATTGAAATTTATAATAAGGCTAAATCAAGTGGACTAGTTATTATAATTTCAAAGGATACAGACTTAGATGAAATTATAAGTTTAAAAGGTTCGCCACCAAAATTAATTTTACTAAGAATTGGAAATTGCGATAACAGAATTATATTTTCATTTATAATGGAAAATATCGAAAATGCGATTAAATTATTTACAACTTTTAAGAATAAAGACATCATTGAATTAAAAAAATTATGAGCAAATTTTCCGACTTCAACTTTAAAGGACATACAGCTTTAGTAAGAGTAGATTTTAATGTACCATTAGATGATGCATTTAATATTACGGATGATAATAGGATGACTGCAACCATTCCTACTATTAAAAAAATATTGGCAGATGGTGGTAAGGTTGTTTTAATGAGTCACCTCGGCAGACCAAAAGAAGGACCTACCGATGAATTTTCTTTAAAGCATTTGTTAAAACATTTACACGGATTATTGGGCGGTGAAACAAAAGTTTTTTTTGCCGATGATTGTGTATGCTCACAGGCGGGAATGACGGCTAGCATGATGCGTGCAGGTGAAGTTTTGCTCTTGGAAAATCTTCGTTTTTACAAAGAAGAAGAAAAAGGTGATGAAGCATTTGCGAAAAAATTAAGTGCATTGGGTGATGTGTATGTGAATGATGCATTTGGTACTGCACACAGGGCACATGCATCTACTGCCATAATTGCTCAATTTTATGAGCCAGCAAATAAAATGTTTGGTTTGCTAATGGAAGCAGAAGTAAAGAGTGCAGAAAAAGTAATGCATGCAAATGAAAAACCTTTTACCGCTATTATTGGCGGCGCTAAAGTGTCTGATAAAATATTAATCATAGAAAATTTATTGGAGCGTGCTACAGATATTATTATTGGTGGTGGCATGGCTTATACATTTTTAAAAGCAAGAGGTGGCAAAATTGGTTCTTCACTTTGTGAAGATGACAGACTGCAAACTGCGTTGGATATTTTAGAAAAAGCTAAGCAGAAAAACGTAAGCATTCATTTGCCTGAAACATCTGTTATTGCAGATAAGTTTGCTGCTGATGCAAATACAAAAGATTGTCCGAGCGACCAGATACCCGATGGATGGATGGGACTGGACATTGGCCCAAAAGCCATTGGTATATTCAGTGAGATAATTGGCAAATCGAAAACCATTTTATGGAACGGCCCAATGGGTGTTTTTGAAATGGAAAAATTTCAGAATGGTACAAAATCTATTGCATTGGCTGTGGCAGATGCTACCAGCAAGGGAGCCTTTTCATTAGTGGGTGGCGGTGATAGTGTGGCTGCTGTAAATAAATTTGACCTTGCAGAAAAGGTAAGTTATGTAAGTACGGGTGGTGGTGCGTTGTTGGAATATTTTGAAGGAAAGGTACTGCCGGGGATTGAGGCGGTGAAGTAAAAGCCCAAGCCCCCTTTATCTCCCCCGAAGGGGGAGGAAATCTCGAAGATTGAAACGAAAGATTATGTTATAAAGAAACTCCAAATTATTTTTGGAGTTTTTTATTTGTAAATAATCTAAAATATTTTCATTTTTTCCAACGTTCTGGTTAACTATACACGTTTTAATATTGTAATACACTTAATATAAAAATTTGGAACAAAACTTACCACATATAATTAATGGCTGTGTAAACAATAACAGACTTATGCAAAAAGCATTATACGCTCATTGTTATGAAGAAATGATGAAGGTTTGTAATAGATATACAAGCAATAAAGAAACAAGCGCAAGCTTGTATAATGATGCTATGTTTAAGGTATTTAAAAACATAATAAACTATAATGAAGATGGTAAAATGATGGGTTGGGTAAAAAGGATTGTAATAAATACCTGTATAGATTATGTACGTTTAAAAACACCCATACCTACCATAGAAATAAATGAAACCCACGAAGCAGCGTATGCTATTGAGGAAACTGTACTTCATAAAATGAGTGCGCTGGAAATACAAAACATCATTAGGCAATTGCCCAAAAATGCAGCAACGGTTTTTAATTTGTATGTGTATGAAGAATACGATCATGCAGAAATTGCAGAGCTTTTGCAAATACCTGTAGGTACAAGTCGCTACTACTTAAGTGAAGCAAGAAGATTGCTAAAAAGCAAAATAGAAAACAATATTATTTCACTTAATACAACACATTAAGATGAGCAAGTACGAGAAATTATTAAGGGAAAAAGAAAAAAACCTACCACTACAAAATAGTGATATGGAAAACAACTGGGCTGCAATGGAAACACAATTAAATTCAGGCACACAATCAACTTCAAAAGATGCAGGGTTTAATTTAAATAAACTATTCAAAGGGTTAATAGTAGCCACTGTTGTGGGTATAATAGCATTTGTAATTTTCATAACTACCAAAAATAAAAATGAAGCAATAGCTAATAATGATCTGGCTGAATTAAAATCTTTCATAAAACCACCCATGCCACAACTAAATGTGCCTTATGAAACATTTACGTACGATGCTGAAATGGGTGATACATTGTTTACCAAAAATGGTTCAATATTAATTTTCCCTAAAAATGCTGTGCTTAATATTAAAGGAGAAATTGTGACAGGTAAGATTGAAATTAGAACCAGGGAATTTAATGATCCATTGGATTACTTCATTGCAGGTATTCCAATGACTTATGACAGTGCAGGTGTTAAATATACTTTTATAAGCAGTGGGATGATAGATATTAAAGCATATCAAAATAATGAATTGCTGTTTGTAAATCCAAATGCAAAACCACAATTAAATTTGGTTAGTACCAATAAAGAAACAAATACTAATCTTTATATATTAGATACGGCTACAGGGCAATGGATAAATAAAGGGAGAGATGAAGTAAATGATGTGGTTGCCAATCCTATGCAAAATAATATTTCACAAGAGCCAAATGTAATAAACAAAAGCGCAAAAAGTAAAGATGCATATTTACCGGAAGATTCTGTGGATAAAATAAAAACTATTACTAAACCTAATCAAACAGAAATAATAAACGAAGCAAAAAATGTAGCTGTAAAACCTAAGCCACAAAATGTCGTGGAAGATCCAAAAAAAATAAACAAAAGTGCCGTAAGAGAAGGTGATTATTTAGCGGAAGAAGCGGAGTTAAAACTAAAAACCAATACAAAACCTATCCCACCCCAAAAAGCAAGTGGCAAAAATCCTACGATAGAAATCTTAATAGACCCTGCAAGTTTTAAAGAATTATTAGCCTACAACAATTTAAAATTTGAAGTTTTAAATAGTGCAACTGAAACTGTAGGAGAAGATTCAAAAACTGAGTGGGATAATGTAGAACTATTGCATGATCGAGAAGGCTCAAATTACATTGCTAAGTTTAGCAAAGGCAACAAATCAGTTCAATATAAAGTGAGGCCTGTATTAGAAGGCAAAGATTATGAAGCAGCAGTGAGTGTGTATAATGAAAAAATAAAATCTTATAACCAAGCTCAAAAATTTAGGCTTGCAGATGAACAAATACAAACCACTAAGTTGGCATTGGAAGAGAAAAAAATAGATGATGAGAATCACATAACAAAAACCAAAAATGAAATAGTTATTGCCCAAAATAAAAACACAGAAAAAGAAAATAAGCGAGTAGCAGAGTTGAATGTTTTAATTATTGAAAGGAATAAATTGATGAGAAAATACAAAAAAACACTAGACTCTTTAATTGTTGTAAGAGAAGAAAGCAGATTAGCATCCACTTTATATCGAGCCCAAATTGCAAAAACAAACGATTCTATTCAACGCATCATTTTAGAAAGGATAAATGCAACTCAATCATTAAACCAGAATTTACTTCGCTCATTTACCATTGATGGTTTTGGATATTGGAATTGTGACATGCCTACATATCCCAACGGTATTCCTCTATATGCATCGTATGTTGATGAAAACAATAATAAGTTACCTATTGCAAATATTAATGCAGCCAGTTTTGGTATTAATAGAGTGCTGGCTTTTTATAACAACAATATCATTGTTCTTCCAAATACAAATCATATAATTTGGAGCGTTTACAAAAACGATTTTTATTATCTCACCTACAACGAATACGAAAAATTAAAAATAAGGCCAGATACCAAAACATTCACTTTTAAATTAAATAAATACAAAGGCAAATCCAATAACATTGATGATTTAAGGAGAATTTTATATGGAAGTTAAACAAACAAAAAGTGATTTGATATTTCCACCAAACCACTTTTTGTTTTAAGCATATAAACTTTATTAACCTTCTTCCGTAGCAAAACTTGCCCCGATATATTCCTTATTCATACGAGCAATATTAGCAACCGAAATTCCTTTAGGGCATTCCGCTTCGCAGGCATACACATTTGTACAGTTACCAAAGCCTTCTTTGTCCATCTGTGCTACCATGTTTAAAGCCCTGCTTTCTCTTTCAGGGTCACCTTGTGGCAACAAAGCCAATTGAGAGATTTTTGCTCCTACAAAAAGCATAGCACTTCCATTAGGGCAGGTAGCTACACATGCGCCACAACCAATACAAGCTGCCGCCATAAATGCATCATCAGCTTTCTTTTTATCTATAGGTATTGCATTTGCATCTACAGCATTACCAGTGTTTACGCTAATATATCCGCCAGCTTCTATTACCCTGTCAAATGCTGTACGATCTACCATTAAATCTTTCACTACCGGAAAAGCCCTGCTGCGCCAAGGTTCTACCACAATGGTATCACCGTCTTTAAATGCTCGCATGTGTAACTGGCAAGTAGTATTTTGTGACCATGGTCCATGTGCCTGGCCATTTATATGCATGCTACACATACCACAAATACCTTCTCTACAATCATGGTCAAAAGCAATTGGAGATTTCCCTTCAATAATCAACTGCTCATTTAGCACATCAAACATTTCCAGAAAACTCATTTCAGATGAAATGTCTTTTACCTTATATGTTTCAAAACTTCCTTTTGCCTTGTTATTTTTTTGACGCCACACTTTCAGCGTGAGGTTCATGTGGTAATGTTCCATTCGGTTACTCATTTTATTTATAATTCAATAGTATGTGGTGTTAATGCAAATACTATATTTTTATTTATTAATCTTCTTATATTTCTGTAATACTCATTGTTATCATACTTTGGATTAAAGTCCCTATTTGAAACAACAATAGCATTTAAATTAAAATCGTCTATTTGCTCCTTTGTTTTCTCAATAGTATTTTGTAATTGCTCACAAGCACTTTCTAAATCTACACCTTTTAACTCAACATAGTATGCAGTAGAACCTTTGTTATTTAACAAATTATATTCTTGATTATTTTTATCAAACAAAAAAAGAAAATCACAACTTCTCTCTCCTTTTACTTTATTAAAAACACACCCATCAATATCAATTACATCACAAACAAGATTATAAAATTTATTTTTAAAAATTATTTCTTTCCCACTTTCTTCCCTATAAATTATAGAATTATTTTCAATATTTGAGCAATCTTTTAATGACTTCATTTTGTTTCAGAAAATTCTAAATCAAAAACCTTATTAAATTCTGTATTTAAAAGCGTACTAACTTCATCTATCTTTTGAGTTTTTATTAGGCCTTCCTTATCAATAATCTCCTCGCTTATGCCACCTTCATTTAACCTGTATGCAGAAACATCTTGTGGATTTAACCAATATTTAGAAGGAATTATTTTATCCACTTCATTAAAGTGGTCCAAACCTGTTTTATAAGCAAACATCAAATTATTTAATGATGTTAAAATATAAGGACTATGAGTTGTAAGCAAAAGATTACAGTAGTAATCATCAATTTGTTTGAACTTATTTTTAAATTTAATTTTTTCAATTAAGAACTCAATCAATTTTTTCTGAGTAGTAGGATAACAATTCAATTCTGGCTCTTCAATTGTAATAAATGGGCAATTGTGATTGTAATATTTTCTATAATTATCTTGAGACATATTATTAACAACACCTAAAAATACAACCAACATTGGAACAACACTATTTACTGCGCTTGAAGACTCTTCGAAAGTAATAATAGATCCTGATTCTAAAACTATTAAATCACTATTATCAATATACCTATAATCCACACCAATAATATTTTTAAGGTCGAAATATTTTAATTCCTTTCGATAATTATTGAATTGTTGACCAAACTGGTTTAATAGTTGAGGAAGTTTAGCATTGGCCATTAATATTGCAGGGTAACTATTTCTTAAAAGAGTATATGATTCTCTAAAAGCAGGAATAAAATAATTTAAAGAAGTGTCTTTTATTACTTCTTCACTTTCATTTATTTTTTTAAGTGAAAAGTATGTTTTAATATTTTCAATCTTGCAAATAAAATTATCATTTTCAAAAAAAATATAAGACATTGTGCTTATATAATTAATCAAATCATAATGTTTTAATAAATCAAAAAATTGGGTAGAAAATCTTTCATTTTTTACAGCAGTAATTTCATTTTCATTTAATTCTACACCATTAATCTTATGAATCATTTTTCCTAACAGTAATTGGCTAGCCCCTTTAATAATCGACAACACCTTCGCCACGGTACTTTTCCCAGTTCCTTGGTCTCCTATCAATACAATAACATTGCGTAAATCTAAATCTACGTTTGTAATAGGTCCAAAATTCCTTATGATTAATTTTTCGCTCAAAAATATTAGTTTATTTATAACTCCTTTGCGTTGGCTTCACAATCTCAAAACTCAACTCTTCTTTATGCAAATTCCATCCTCCATCTCCTTTATTTTCCCAGGCAGCCACGTAAGCATAATTTTCATCATCACGTTTTGCTTCACCATCTTCTGTCTGGCTTTCCTCTCTAAAATGCCCGCCGCAACTTTCGTTTCTATCTAAAGCATCTATACACATCAATTCTCCTAGCTCTATAAAATCTGCTACACGACCTGCTTTGTCCAATTCAGGGTTCATTTCCATCACTTCTCCCGGTACTCTTACATCGCTCCAAAATTCTTTTTTTAGTGCTCTAATCTCTTCAATAGCTTCTTTTAATCCCGCTTCATTTCTTGCCATTCCACATTTGTCCCACATTATTTTTCCCAGGCGTTTGTGAAAACTTTCTACCGATTTTGTACCCTTGATGTTTATTAATTTATTTATTCTTTCAGCAACTGCATTTTCTGTATCTACAAATGCCTGTTGGTTGGTATCCACAGCAGCATTTCTAATTTCATCTGCCAGGTAATTTCCTAAAGTATAAGGAATAACAAAATATCCATCCGCTAAACCTTGCATTAATGCAGATGCTCCCAAACGATTTGCGCCATGGTCGCTAAAATTTGCCTCACCCAATGCATATAATCCAGGTATAGTAGTTTGCAATTCATAATCTACCCACAAGCCACCCATGGTATAATGCACAGCAGGGTAAATACGCATCGGCATTTCATACGGATTTTCACCGGTTATCTTTGCATACATCTCAAAAAGGTTACCATATTTTTCAGCTACCACATCTTTACCCAAAGCAATAATTTCTGCTTCAGATAAATTAGTAATTCCTTTTTTACCGGCTTCTATTTTACCATATCTTTTTATAGCATCTGCAAAATCTAGAAACACGGCCATTTTTGTAGTACCAACCCCGTAGCCCGCATCACATCTTTCTTTAGCTGCACGGCTCGCCACATCTCGTGGTACCAAATTTCCAAAAGCTGGGTATCTTCTTTCTAAATAATAATCTCTTTCTTCTTCAGGTATTTCACTTCCTTTTCTGGTATCTCCTTGTTTTTTTGGCACCCAAATTCTTCCGTCATTTCTTAAACTTTCACTCATTAGTGTAAGCTTACTTTGGTGGTCTCCACTTACCGGAATACAAGTTGGATGTATTTGTGTAAAACATGGATTACCAAAAAACGCCCCTTGTTTATGTGCTCTCCATGCAGCGGTTACATTGCTGCCCATAGCATTTGTACTCAAATAAAATACGTTTCCATATCCACCCGTGCAAAGCAAAACTGCATGTGCGCCATGCCTTTCCAATTCGCCAGTAATCAAATTTCTTGCTATAATTCCTTTTGCAACACCATCAATTAATACTACATCTTGCATTTCGTGCCTGCGATACATGGTTACATTTCCTAAAGCCACTTGTCTTTCTACTGCACTATATGCGCCTAACAATAATTGTTGGCCAGTTTGTCCTGCAGCATAAAACGTACGCTGTACCTGTGTTCCACCAAAAGAACGATTGCTAAGCAAGCCACCATATTCTCTAGCAAAAGGAACACCTTGCGCCACGCATTGGTCAATAATATTTGTACTCACTTCTGCTAAGCGATGAACGTTTGATTCTCTTGCACGGTAATCGCCGCCCTTTACAGTATCATAAAATAAACGGAAAACTGAGTCTCCATCATTCTGATAATTCTTTGCTGCATTTATTCCACCTTGTGCAGCAATGCTATGAGCACGCCTAGCACTATCCTGAAAACAAAATGCTTTTACTTTATAGCCCAACTCTCCCAATGCAGCAGCAGCAGATGCTCCGGCTAAGCCAGTACCTACTACAATTACTTCCAATTTTCTTTTGTTAGAGGGGTTTACAAGTTTTACATGGCCTTTGTAGTCTTCCCACTTTTTGTCCATTTCCCCCTGCGGAATTTTTGAATTCATAAACGTTTTTTTACCTCACCCCCGCCTCTAAAAACTAGAGGAGCTTGGTTCGTGAAATTTTAAAATCTATTTTTTAATCAAACTTTTTATTTTTTCTTCGAACAAAAATTCTTTTTGTCCGAGCAAAGACAACAGCTATGGTCATCATCGTTGTGTCACTCACTTCAGGGTTATACCTTTTTTCATCTTTTATTGAAGCGTAAAAAACTTCATTCAATTTAAGAGTACACATTTGAAAATTGAACATTGTATGTTGAACATTGATTATTTTCTCATAAATATCAGAGCACAGTAAAATACTAAAAAAAGAACTTCATTTACTTTAAGACTTCACCATTTGAACATTGAGCATTGTATGTTGAACATTGATTATTTTTTGACTAAGGCTTAAAATGCTGAATAATCAATTTTCAATGTTCAATTCTCAAATAAAGAGCTTCGTTATACCTCACGGGCTAGTTCACCCACCCCAAATGCATTGCCACTGGCATACTTGCAAACAGCAATGATATTCCGATTGAATAAACCACTCCTATTGCTTTAATAAGCGGTGTATATTTTTTATGATTAATACCGAAAGTTTGAAACACACTTTGAAAACCATGTAATAAATGCCAGCACAATGAAACACAACCCAACACATAAATAAGAACAATTACCGGGGAAAAACTTCCGGTAAAAACATTCAACATTTCCTGGTATAAATTATGAACTGGCTGGTTATTATATTCCTGCCCAAGCGTAGCTTCTGCAAGTGGTTGAATATTGGCTATTCCTCCAAAGCGACTTGGAACCCAAAAATGGTAAAAATGCATTATCAAAAAAATAAGGATAAGCGTACCCAACAAACCCATGCTTTTGCTATACCATTTACTTTTGCCATCGGCTTTTTGTACGGCATACTTTATTGGTCGGGCATTGCGGTTTTGCGTCCACAACATAAGGCCTTGTACAATGTGCAATAATAGAAAAAGCATTAAGCCGATTTCCATTGTTCTAATGATGATATTGCTTCCCATAAAATGCCCCCAATGGTTGAAAGTTTCACCTCCATCATTAAAGAAAATCATAGAATTTATACCTGCATGTACAATTAAAAAAGTAATAAGAAACAACCCCGTAGCACCCATTAAAAATTTCTTACCTATAGAAGAAGTGAAAAAAAGTTTCCAAGTCATAAAGCGAATATTGTTGAGAAAATTTGGTTCTACAAAAGTACGTCAGGGATTTGCAATATTTTAAATTATTTTAAAATTTTGAAACCTCCATTATTTTTTCAACTTTGTAAAATTAAACAATATAGAAATGCGTCATTTTCCGATAAACGAAATAAAAACCTGGGATAAATTTTACAGAGCAAATTTTATAAACAGCCTTTCCGGTTTTAAGCCAGTAAGTTTAATAGGAACTGTAAATAATGTAGGTCAACCCAACTTGGCTATTTTTAGCAATATTGTACATATTGGTGCAGATCCTGCTCTTATTGGATTTATAAATCGCCCAATGGAAGCCTCACCCCATACACTTACAAATATCCAATCAACTGGCTTCTACAGCATAAATCATATACAAGAAAGTTTTGTAAAAAAGGCGCATCAAACCAGTGCTAAGTATAATGATAACATAAATGAATTTGATGCTGTTGAATTAACTGCTATTTATGAAAACGATTCAAAAGTTCCTTTTGTAGCAGAATGTAATATTAAATATTTATTGAAATTGGTTGAAGTAATTTCCATTAAGCACAATAATACTTTTTTAGTAATAGGAGAAGTTATTGATGTTTACTTACCAAATAATATTTTAGGAGATGATGGTTTTATTAAAATAGAAAGAGCCGGTAGTATAGCATCTTTAGGAATAGATGGATACTACAAATGTGAAATGATTAATCGTTTTGAATATGCAAAACCGGATACACAAGCAAAAGAAATTTAATAAATACTATTTTGTTATATATATTTTTAAGGCGTATGTTTATTTTTATACGTATATTTACAAAAATTGTGCAAAATGACTGTAAAATTAAATTTGACAATAGATGAAAATCTTGTAGCAAAAAGCAAAAAATTTGCTAGAGAAAGAAATACGACTGTTTCAAAACTTGTACAAGAATTATTAAGTAAACATATAGCTCCCAATAATAAAAAAATACAAAAAAGTGATTTTATTAGCCGGACAGCCGGAATAATTTCGGTGAAAAATTACGATATAAAAAAAGAGAAACTTCAACTATTTGAGAAATATGGCTTATAAAATATTTTTAGACACAAATATCATTATTGATTATTTTCTTAAAGAAAGAGAAGGTCATGAAAACGCAGTATCACTTTTTACAAAAATTATACATTCTGAGGTTATAGCTTTTACATCTGAATCGGTTGTAAATACTTCTACTTACTTGCTATCAAAACATATAAGTAATAAAAAATTGAGCGAATATTTCGATGAAATGCTCACATTTATAAGCATATTACCTTCCAATAACGAAACTTTTCACAAAGCTTATCTCTTAAATTTTAATGACCTTGAAGATGCTGTCCTTTTCCAAATAGCTTTTGATAATAAATTGGATTATTTTTTATCATCCGATAAGAATTTCACTAAATCTTTAACCAGTCATAAAATGCCAATAATAAAAACACAGGATTTTTTAGAACTGTAAGCCAATAATTATTTGAGAAAATCAAGTAAAAAGTTTGGTAAAAAATTTATCCCAACCTCCTACCCATCTCTTCATCAATCAATCCAAAAATAATCTCGGGTTTCATAGTTCTCCATTGGAGCAGTTCAACCATTTCTACATAATTTGTAATGCGTGCTTTTTTAAAATCGTGTTTACTTTGTTCGGGTAAATTAATGAGTACAATCCATCCCCTTTCCTCTTCTATTTGCTCATGCCATTCTTCGTAATAACTATCATCGCTGCTATGAAAGTTTAATACATTTTCGCCAATCAAAAGAAATTTATAAATGCCTTGTTTGTATAAATTATCAGTAACATTTCTACGCAGGGTCATTACATCATTTTCAATAGCATCGTTCCACTCTCCTATTAATTCTATGATGGCATAATGTTGTTCATAATCTGCAAATAATACTTTTAAATATATGGTACTTGATCCTACTTCATCCCATTGCGGATGAATGTAGTAATTATATACTCTGTTAGTATATTCAAATTCGCTGTACGTTCTTTTAAAAAATGGTGACCGTGCATCTTCTTCTGCTGCGTATAAATGGCGCCAGTTAAAATAAGGTTCAATGTTTTGCATAAATAATTTTTCAAAAAAACAATATGCAAATATCCTGCAAAACTATTTTTATCTGCCTCGAAAGAGGAAATATGATGTAGAATTTTCTTCTCAGTATTATTATTTCCAAAAAGAAGAAAAATGATCGTTAATAATTTAGAATTACTACAATCTTCTATTAACTATTCTTCCCCCTTCGGGCGATTGAGGGGACTAAAAAAAAGAGGCTGCCTATATAGGCAGCCTCGTACTTATAACCGATAATATTTTATAAAATCACTACTTTATCTGATAATATTTCATTGTTTTTTTCATCCAATACTTTTACCAAATATGTGCCTGCAACCGGACGGCTTCTTAAGCTTACTTGTTGTACTTGCTGCCCTTTGGTTAAACCAACTTTGGTAGTTTGTAATGCCCTACCTGCAAGGTCAGATATTACAACAGTATACGCACCATTTTGCTTACCATCAAGTAACACATTAAATGTATTGCTTACTACAGGGTTTGGATAAATGCTGTTTTGAGATAAATCACTATTAGATAATGCCGGTGCTAATTTTGCAAATGAAGCATTTCTAGCTTGATCAGCTTCTTTTTGCAATAATAAATTACCACTTGCAAGGTCAGATGCGTTGTACACTACATCAGAACCTTCAATTTTTTTAGCAGCTAAATCTGTAAGGCTCATTTTATAATAACCTTCAAAAGCTGTAGCGCTGCAAAGAACAATGTTACCATCAGCATCTACCGCTGCACCATTAGTAGTGTAGTTACCTGGTAAACCGCTAATTGTTCCTTTAAAAGTAGTGATACGTGTATTTACATCTACCACAAAAACGTTTCTTGTAGCAGATATAATGTATAATTTTCCGAATGCATCTGCAATCATATCTCCACCCCAGCTACTGCATTTGTTATGCACAGAAAGACCTTTATTTTCTTCTGCATCAATTAAACCACCAAGATCAGTAACCGTAGGTTTTTTACCTGTTGTAAATTTATACAAATGGCTACCATCATTGTTTATGGCATAACCATTACCATCATTGGCCAATACCATTCTGGTAATATTATTTGCTTCTTCTGCCCCTACGCTTGGTGTATAACCAGGAATAGCAACTGAGTAAAATGAAGGTGTTTCATTTTTTACGTTAGCATCCATCCAGCGTAATTCGCCCATACGCATCGGAATGAAGAACAACTTTTCTGATCTTCTGTCATAGGCCGCTGCAGCTACAAAGCTAGATGTAGGATATTGAGAAGGACCATAAATGTTTCCATCAGCAAAAGCCGTTTGGTCAGTTGTTTTTTTAGAATTTACATCGGTAATGGTAAAATTTGTTTTGCTACGCTGGAAAATAGTTTTAGTAACCTGACCAGTTGACAAATCAATTTGCCTAATGTTCATCCACATAAAATCTTTATTGCCATCGCCTGTAATAGCATAGCCCCTATTTTCACTTTGAGCATTTACTGCAAACGCAGCTGCTATTAAACCTGTTGTGAGTAAAAGTTTACATTTCATGCTTATAAATTTAATGTTTGAATTGAGATACAATTTACCGAAAAACACATAACAAAAAAAATATTTTTTAACTTACTATTTTATAGCATGGTATTTAATTAACCCATCCATGGGGCTCTTTAATACTTTCCCCAGTTTTAATTCATAATCTTTACACATTGCAGCCAGAATATCTTTAAAACCATAGGCTACGCTCCCCACAAAATTTATGGGCAACGTCCAACTTTCTATGTACTTATATATGTGGTTAAAAAAGAAATCATTTATACTATCTTCTATAATATTTTCAATCATAAAATGACCACGATTTTCAATTAAAAAGCTAACAAAGCCGGCAAGGTATCTATTGGGCAACTCCGATTTATACACCTGGTCTAAAATTTCGCCATTTGTTTGAGGGTATCTTACTTTAAATTTATCCATCAATTCGGCATCAAACGTATTATACAAATAATATTGCAACACTTTTTTACCCAAGTAAGTGCCACTTCCTTCATCACCTAAAATAAAACCTAACCCAGGACTGTTTTTTATTATTTTTTTGCCATTGTAATAACATGAATTGGAGCCTGTGCCTAAAATACAAGCGATCCCTTTTTCATCGCCACACAGCGCCTTAGCTGCACCCAGTAAATCATGATTTACATTTATTTTAGCTTTTGTATAATGTTTCTTTAATCCTTTTTTTATCAGTGAAATATTGGCAATATTGCTGCATCCTGTACCATAATAAAAAATTTCGTTTACCTCTATGTTACCGGTCTTAGGCAATAATTCATCCTTTAAAATTTTCTCAAGAGATGCTTCGTTTAAAAAATATGGACTGATACCTTGTGTGGCAATCATTTTCTTTTTGTTTCCGCTTAAAAGACACCATTGTGTTTTGGTGGAGCCGCTATCTGCAATTAATACTGAACGCATGATTTTTGTTTAAGTAAAACAAGATAAAACATTCACGTCATAAATTATCTGAAAAAATTATCTTCGCCGAAATAGAAATTATAAAAGAAGCATGAACACAAAATTAAAAATATGGCTACCGTTCCTTTTTAGCATCGTAATGGTTCTTGGAATGTTTATGGGGTACAAAATGAGGGATGCTATGCCGGGGAAAAGTTTTTTTTCCAGACAACAACCATCTTCCGTACAGGAAATATTAGACCTGCTTCATGGTAGATATGTTGACTCTGTAAATATTAAAAGCCTTTCTGATACTGCTATAGAAGCCATTTTGAGCAAATTAGATCCCCATTCAAGTTATATACCAGCAGAAGATCTTCAACAAATAAATGAAGAAATAAAAGGCAGTTTTTATGGCATTGGAATAGAATTTAATATGCTGGATGATAGCCTTCATATAATAAATGTATTGGAAGGTGGCCCATCTGATAAAGCAGGTTTAAAAACCGGGGATATTATACTAAAAGCGGGAGACAGTATTATTTCCGGCAAAAAAATTAGTACAGAAAGAATAAGAAATATATTACGAGGCCCCGAAGAAACAAATGTATTGCTCACCATTTTACGCAATGGGAAAAAACAGGTAAAAGAAGTAGGCAGAGGCAATATTCCTATAAGAAGTGTGGATGTTTCATATATGTTAGACAGCACAAACGGATATATTAAAATAAATAAATTTAGTACGCAGACTTATAAAGAATTTATGAACAGCCTTCTTACGTTGAAAAAAGAAGGAATGAAAAGTTTAATATTAGACCTTAGAGGAAACGGCGGTGGTGTGTTGGATGAAGCGGTAGAAATAGCTGATGAATTATTAGAAGGCGATAAACTGATTACCTACACAGAAGGTTTACATTCTCCTAAAAAAGAATTTAGATGCAGACGCCAGGGGCAATTTGAACAAGGTAAAGTGGTGATATTGGCAGATGAAGGTTCTGCAAGTGCATCAGAGGTATTAATGGGTGCTTTGCAGGATTGGGATAGAGCAACCATTGTAGGAAGAAGAACTTTTGGAAAAGGACTAGTACAGGAACAATATGATTTAAGAAACCGGGCGGCACTTCGTTTAACCGTGGCGAGATATTATACACCAATTGGTAGGAGTATTCAACGTTCTTACAAAGATGGAGCTAAGTCATATTACACAGCCATAACCGATAGATTTACAGATGGCGAAATGATTACAGCAGATTCGGTAAAAAATGACACCTCCAAAATATACCGTTCACAAAAAGGAAAAAAACTATTTGGAGGTGGCGGCATTTCTCCCGATTTTTTTGTAGCTGCAGACACATCAAAGTTGAGTTTGAACATTGCAAAAATTTATAGCCGAGGTACGCTTACAGATTTTGGATACAGATACTACAAATCTCACCAAAAAGATTTTGCAGGTTACAAAAACGCCATGCAGTTTGCACAAAATTTCACCATAAAAGATGCGGAATGGAAATACTTTGAAACTCTTGCTGCAAAAGATTCTATTGAAATAAATTCCATTACTGCTAAAGAAAAAGAAATGATAGAAGAGGTATTGAAAGCCTCGCTGGCACGCCAACTTTTCCGTGCAGAAGGTTATTTTGAAACCGTTAATAAAAAAGATAATTTTATTAAAAAAGCAATAGAAATTATAAAATAAAAAAGCCTCCAAAAGGAAGCTTTTATATTAATTTAACCCGTTGGCGGAGTTATTTTTCAAAAAAGTGGGACAAAAGATGCTATGCAGTTGTCTTAGTTAGTGACTAAACGCTCTAAAATAACATGCACAACATCCGTACAAATTTCATAAAAATTCTTGATGTTTTAAAAGATA
>JANNMO010000016.1:0-5142 GCA_031398005.1 Ferruginibacter sp. | reverse complement strand
AAAATATTAAATTTGTCATAGAATTAAATATTAACGTTGCCTCACTTTGAACACTTTTTGTGCCATAGTGAGGCTTTTTTAATATTTAGTTATCCTCAAACTCAATGGGAATGTGCATTACGTATTTACAGGAAGACCCTTATTAAGGAGTAACCGTTGGTTGTATCGAAGGTTGGGCTAAGTGCGGTAAGTGAATCAATTACATTTACGATAAGTTTTTGCCCTTGTTGGCAACTTTCCTTTTTCCCTTTAAATTATTTTAAGGTAGCCGTTCTTTGGTATCGAAGGGTAGGCAAAGTGCGGCAGGCGTACCAACAACATTTGTGAGTTGTTTATTTATTCCAAGCTAACAAATGTTGTTGATGCGCTAAGCTTGTATCTTCGCTGCACACTAATTGAATAGTTTTAATATTTATTTTAAATATTTTAAGAATATGTGGAGTGCCACGCAGTGAAAAAAACTCATAAATGTTATCATAGACAATAATTAATTCTCCACAATGAATTCTTGCCCTTGTTGGCAACCTTGCTCTTTCCCTTTAAATTATCAAGAGGTAGCCGTTGTTTGGTATCGAAGGGCAGGCAAAGTGCGGCAGCCGTACCAACAACATTTTTAAGGAGTTTTTTATTACCAGCCTAAGCAAGTGTTGTTGGTGAGCTTGGCTGCTTGCTTACGCTGCACACCCCGTAACTATCATTCTTCAATACCGCAATGATATAGTTTCTTGCCCTTGTTGGTAACCTGGCACTTTTTCTTTAAAATTATTAAGGAGTAACCGTTGGTTGTATCGAAGGTTGGGCTAAGTGCGGTAAGTGAATCAATTACATTTACGATAAGTTTTTTATTTTACTGTCAATATAACTATTTGTTGTTGGTGTGCTTGACTGCTTAACTGTGCTGGATACCATCGGCAAGAGAACTAAGAAAATTAATGCAAAATGTTAAAGTTAATGCCCTGTGCAATATTGAGCAGTGCATTGCCAGATAATTTTATACTGGCTACAGAAGTGGTTAAAGAAATTGTTACTGTTCCTGCTGTTATTTCCACATCTGTATTTTCATCGGGCACACTATTGCAACTCCAGTTTCCGGGATCTTCCCATAAATTGTTAACAGCACCCGTCCAGAAATTAGTTATTTTCAATAGATTTTCATTTCCTATAGCACCATCAGTTAAGCACCTGTATTTTCTGCCATATGCAGATATTATATTACTAATGCTTAACACGGTTGTATTTACCCCAGAATACACAGAATTATTCTGCAGGTTTGTATAGCCTGTTCCTGTATCTTCCTGCCACTGATAACTATTGCCCAGTATGTTTGTTGTATAGCTATATGATTGCCCAATACATACAACAGGGTTTAATGCTGCCTGCACAACATTGCGGTAAACTAAAATAGTATTTTGGCTGTTTACTATAATATCTGGTTTTCCATCAGCATTCAGATCTGCTGCCTGCATATCTGAGGCAGCATGGTTTGCCCCCTCTACCAAAGTAGTTTGGGGAGCAAAATTAATATTGTTTGTAGTGCTGATATTTTTCATAAATGCCGTTGATCTTGGAACATACTCATGAGCATATAACAAATCTACTTTGGCATCGCCGTTAAGATCTGCAGATCCAGATCTTACCGGTTCAATGGTTCCTGTAAAAAAATCTAATCTTGGCAGGAAACTTATAGTACCCGGTGTGCTGGCATTTTGTAAAACCGAAACCGATAATGAAACAGATCCATTAGATATTGCTATGTCAGCTTTACCATCTCCATCAAAATCATCTGCCATGATATGATAAGGACCACCCACGTTTGGAATATCTACTCTTGTTGGATAACTTGTTGGCTCCAGCACAAAACTAAGCGCACCATTTACCGCACTTGTATTTCTAAAAAAACCAACAGTTTTTTCAAATACATTTAAAGTAGCCACGTCAACATTACTATCACCATCAAAATCGGATATTGCCACAGACGGATTGTACAATCCAACATTTAACGCTATGGGTGCAGCAAAGGAAATATAATTTACTGTACTTGTATTTTGTAGGAATACTACTTTGCCCGTGCTGCCAAATACAATATCTACTTTACCATCTTTATTAAAGTCTGCTACCCCAATTTCATAAACATTATTCACAACATAGATCGAGGGTTCTTGTACCATTAGTAAGTTGCCGGGGGTAGAATTATTTTTTGTTATGTTCAGGTAAAAATTTGCCGAAGTGCCAATAATATCTTTTTTACCATCTCCATCCAGGTCTGCTACCGCAACTTCCTGGTTGCTTGAAAAAGAATATTCATTTGCAAAAGTAATATTGTTATTTGCCATACTCGTATTTCTTAAAATAGCCCCCGAAACTACAATATCATTTTTGCCATCATTGTCCATGTCAGCTATAACATTATTATTTCCTGTGCCAAAACTAGTATTCAAATATAATGGTGCTTCAAATGAATTGTTATTGAGCGTTTGGTTACCTGAAAAAGTTGGCAGAAACAAGCGGTTTGATAGAGCTGTGAAGTAGTTTGTTGTTACAGAAATAGGACCATGTGTTGCATTTACGGGAACAGCAAACATTAACTGTGTAGCACTAGCTGAAATGACCTGTGCCCTTACAGAACCGACAATAACAGTATTCAATAAAGGAGTAGTACTGAAATTATTTCCGTTGAGGGTAATAACTGTTCCTGGCGATCCTGAAAAAGGAGTAAAACTTGTAATGGTTGGTGCAGGAGGCGATACAAAAGTAAATCCTACAACAGCAGCCGTTCCTCCTGGCGTTGTAACTGTCACTGATCCCGAACTTCCGCCAAGCACAATGGCCTGTATTGTAGTTGCTGAAAGCACAGAAAATGAGGCTGCAGGTGTAACCCCGAACTTAACCCCTGTTGCATTGTTAAAATTATTTCCTGTAATGGTAACAATAGTTCCGTTTGTACCAGTCGAAGGATTAATACTTGTTACCTGTGGTATCGGAATATATATAAAGCCGGATATCAATGCATTTCCTCCCAAAGTATTTAATGTTATATTGCCAGAACTACCTGCACCTACTATTGCTTGTACCTGTGTATTATTCATTGCTGCAAAAGATGCAGCAGGAGTTCCACCAAAACTAACGGCTGAAACAGTAGAAAGATTTTGACCGTTGATGGTTACTACTGTTCCCGCAGGTGCGGGTGATGGTGAAAAATTTGTTATAGAAGGAGCTGGAAAATAAGTAAAGCCAGAGATAGAAATATTGCCATTGGAAGCTGAAAGTTGTATTACACCTGATGCCCCATTGCCTACTGTTGCAGTTATCATTTCATTATTAACTACGGTAAAAGAAGCAGCAGGCACCCCTCCAAAAGTAACGGAAGTGATGGTACTTAAATTATTCCCATTTATTGTAACTACTGCACCTGTACCGCCAAAAGTTGGTGAAAAGTTTGTGATTCCCGGAAGCCCGCACCTGTTTTTAAAAACGGCAATACTATTGGAGTTAAAAAAGCTGGATATGATTTCAGGTTTTCCATCTCCGTTCAAATCGCCTACTGCTATTGGATAGGTGCCTGGACTATTGTACTCTTGTGTATTGGAAAAGGCAAGAAAACCACTTCCTACATCGTAATTGTTTTGAAAAATTTTTATAAGGCTTTCGCCTGTAACTCCCATGGCAAGGTCTGGTTTACCATCACCATTTACGTCGCCTGTATTAATATGATAGGCATTAGCAAAACTGCTTCCGCTTACACCAGAGAGGTATGGAAACAACAGATTTCCCGCAATGCTGTTATTTTTGAAAACCTGTGCAAAACCAGTATTACCAGAAGAATTAACTGAAATCATTACTATAATTTCTGGTTTACCATCTCCTGTAAGATCTGCTATTTCTATTCCTTTTGGTTGGTTGCCCGATCCATTGGTATAATCTATTTTGGCAGCTAGCGAAATATTACCTGCCGTGCCCGTGTTGCGATAAACTGAAAAATTATAAGAAAATTTGTTTGTTACTGCAAGGTCTATTTTACCGTCGCCATCTAAGTCTCTTGCTGCCACACTTTGAGGAAATAAACCTGTAGCAAAATCAACTTTGGGCGCAAATGATATATCTGTGATTGTTGAAGTATTTCGGAACACCGATAAATTATTATCTGTTGCATTCACTACAATAATATCTGGTTTACCATCATTATCCATATCTGCTATTGAAACACTGTATGGACTATTGCCTGATAGATAACTTATACTATTTGCAAAGCTTATATTCCCTGGGCTACTTGTATTTTTAAAAATACTTATGTTGGCCCCTCCAATACTAGTAGCAACAATATCCTGTTGCCCGTCGCCATTAAGATCCCTTGCAGCAATTGCATAAGTTTGTGAGCCATTTACAAAGTCAATTTTTGTTGCAAAAGCAATACTGTCACCAACACTAGTATTTTTTAATATAGAGAAAGAACCAAATCCTGCTACATTCATATTGTTTGCAGTAATAGCATCAGGTTTTCCATCTAAGTCGATATCCGATAAAATAACTTCATTAGGATTATAGTCAGTAGTAAAATTTACCCGGCTGGAAAAACTGGTGGAATTGAGATCTCCTCCACCAGCGAAAAGCACATTGAATGGGTTTCTTGCGGATGCTGTTTGCCCCAGGATGGTTACAGTAATAGGTTCATAATTTGCGCCTGCTGGTACTATTACATTAATGGAACTATTGCTTGCCGAAACTACTGTAGCTTTTACTGCTCCAAAAAAAACGGTATTAGCTAATGCCGTGGGAGAAAAATTAGCGCCTGATATTACCACATTAGTTCCAACAACACCCGACGTTGGTGCAAAACCCGTAATAATAGGCTGAGCATTTGAAAACATATGGATTAACAAAAATAAAGAAGTAATGACAAGAAAATTTGCATAGTTACGCATGGTATGTTTTTAGGGTCCTTACGCTAAAGTATTAAAAAAATATATAGACGATTAAACAAATAATTTAGAAAATTAATAAAACTAACCCGTTGGCGGAGTTATTTTTCAAAAAAGTGGGACAAAAGATGCTATGCAGTTGTCTTAGTTAGTGACTAAACGCTCTAAAATAACATGCACAACATCCGTACAAATTTCATAAAAATTCTTGATGTTTTAAAAGATA
>JANNMO010000037.1:0-23742 GCA_031398005.1 Ferruginibacter sp. | reverse complement strand
CAGGCGCCGGGCTACTGAAAGGATAGCGAAATTGCGAAACTTATCGTTTAACATCAACGCGTCCGATCCCAACAACGAGTTTGAAACGGTGCCAGCCTACCTTCGCCGCAATATGGACATGACCAACCAGATTGCAGATGTAGAAAATTTTTACAGCAATTATACTGTAAAATCCGACGACAACAACCAGGCGGAAATAAGTACCATCAACACTTTTCTTGACGGAAAGAAACCAGATTAATATTACAGGCAGTCATCTATTTTGATGGCTGCTTTTTTATAACTATGTGTTTGTAATTATTGTTTGTATGTGGCCCCTTTCATCTGAAAGGGGTTTTTATTTTACAAATTTTTCAACCAATTTAAAATTTAACTGTTTTCCTGTCTGAAATTAAATACATCAAATCCATCTTTGCTGATACAATAATTATTAGTATCATTAATCTTAAAAAGGCACTTATGATCGCAGAAAAAGAAAAGGCCCAGCTAGCTGTTCAGGTAATTGAAAAATTTGCACCTTACATGGATCATTCCACAGAGCAGTTTCATATGATGGGATTGATGATCACCCAATTTGGCTCGCTCGTAGAATCTTTTGCCGAATTGCCAGAAGATAAAAAGAAAGAATTTATGGCTTTTATAAAAGTATTTAATGATTACATCGAAATGGCCAGTGGCAACCATGCCGAATTGAGAGATTTTTATTCTTTTATGACACAAACCACCAACACCCTTATCGCAGAATTTAAGATCGCTATCGGTGTAACAGATTAGTTCAGCAATGCCGGCTTTAACTTATTTTAAATCTTTTTACTTTTTATTTCATTCATTTTGCCTTTCTATGTAACTTGTACGCCAAACTGGATAAGTTAAGTAAAATATTATAGTGGGAAAGCACATCAATAAAGTAAGTGGAGCTGGTTTACTAATCGCATTAGGAATTATTTACGGAGATATTGGTACTTCTCCATTGTATGTTTTTAATTCTATTATTGACAAAAGGGTAATAACCCGAGAACTTATTTTAGGTACACTTTCCTTAATTATTTGGACGCTTACCATTCAAACAACTATTAAGTATGTTATATTGGTACTGCGTGCAGACAACAATGGTGAGGGTGGTATTTTTTCGTTGTTTGCATTGGTGAGGAGGCGCAAAAAATGGCTGGTATTGCCCGCTATGATTGGTGGTGCTGCGTTGTTGGCCGATGGTATTATTACTCCACCCATTTCCATTACATCGGCCGTTGAGGGTTTAAAGAAACTGCCAAGTTTTAATGATATAAGCAACTTTACCATTGTATGTATTGTGTTGGGAATTCTGGCGTTGTTTTTCTTTACCCAACAATTTGGTACCTCATCTATTGGTAAAATGTTTGGTCCGTTAATGGGCGTTTGGTTTACTATGCTTGCTGTATTGGGTATTGTACATATAGCAGATGACTACACTATTATTCAGGCATTAAATCCATACTACGGCTTTAAGTTTTTGTTTAATTACCCCGAAGGATTTTGGCTTTTAGGAGCAGTTTTTTTATGTACCACAGGTGCCGAAGCTTTGTACAGCGATCTCGGCCATTGCGGTAGAGGTAATATTAGAATATCGTGGATTTTTGTAAAATCATGCCTCATTATAAATTACTTTGGGCAAGGTGCCAGTTTACTAAAACATCATACAGGTTTGCTGGTAAACGCTGCATCTAAAGAAGCAACGGGCATCAATGCATTTTACGATTTAATGCCACAATGGTTTATTGTACCCGGTGTTATAATAGCTACAATGGCCGCCATTATTGCAAGTCAAGCAATGGTTACGGGTTCGTTTACACTTATAAATGAAGCCATCCGTTTAAACTTATGGCCTAAAATGAAAATAAAATATCCATCAGAAGCAAGGGGGCAAATTTTTATACCGGGTATAAACACTTTGTTGTTTTTAGGCTGTGTAGGTGTGGTGCTTTATTTTCAGGAGTCTTCTAAAATGGAGGCTGCTTATGGTTTGGCCATTATAACCACCATGGCAATGACTACCATTTTGTTTGCAAATTATTTAGTGCTTCACAGGGTAAAACAAACCTATATCTATTTATTTTTAGCCGTTTATATTATTGTAGACATGTCTTTCTTAGTTGCTTTAATGAATAAATTTATACACGGTGGTTACATTACTTTGTTAATAGGTTTAATTATGTTCTCAGTAATGTATGTTTGGTACAGAGCCCGCAAAATTAAAAACCGTTATGTTGAGTTTGTACGAGTAGATGAATATGTGCCTAAGTTGGAAGAACTGAGCAACGATACATCCGTTCCTAAATATGCAACACATTTGGTGTACCTAACCAGTGCCGATAACCCAAAGGAAATTGAGCATAAAATAATGTACAGCATATTGAGTGGTAAACCTAAACGAGCAGATATTTATTGGTTTATACATGTAGATACATTGGATGAACCTTACACCAATGAATACTCAGTAACGCACATTATTCCCAACGACATTATAAGGGTTGAATTTAGGTTAGGATTTAGAATAGCGCCAAAAATTAATTTGATGTTTAAGAGAGTAGTAGAAGATTTGGTAGCAAACCGTGAAGTAAATATTACCAGCCGTTACGAGAGCCAACAAAAAAATAATGTAGTGGGAGATTTTCAATTTATAGTTCTGGAAAAATTTCTTAGTCAGGATAATGAGTTGCCGTTTTTTGAGAAAATAATTATGAAAGGATATTTTTGGATAAAAGAATTATCGTTGAGTGAAGAAAGAGGATTTGGATTGGAACAAAGCAATGTAGCTGTTGAAAAATTTGCTTTGGTTGTAGCACCTGTGGGTAAGTTGAAAATGAAAAGGGTTTTTCACAATGAGGAGGAAGGATATTGAGGTGATTGGTGAATGGAGAATGGTGAGTTGGGAATTGTGAATCGGTCAAATTGGAATTTTATTACATCTAGATAAATATCTGGAAAAAAATAATGATTTTTAGAGAAGCCATAAAAGCGGATATACCGCAAATGCAAATAGTGCGCAATGCAGTAAAAGAAAATAGGCTAAGCAACCCTGCATTGGTAACAGATGCCGATTGTGAAGAATTTATATTGGTAAGAGGTAAAGGATGGGTGTGTGAAATTGATGATGTGGTGGTAGGTTTTGCCATTGCAGATTTGCAGGATAATAATATTTGGGCGCTGTTTGTTACACCCGCATTTGCCGAAAAAGGAATTGGCAAAAAACTTCATTCAATAATGTTGAAATGGTATTTTGAGCAGACACAAACTAAAGTTTGGCTTGGCACAGAACCAAACACAAGAGCAGAAATTTTTTATGGTAATGCGGGGTGGAAAAAAGTAGGAATGCACGGCAGTAACGAAGTAAAATTTGAAATGACTTACAACGACTGGAAATCTTTCTACAAAGATTAACTCTTATCTACAATGACAATGATTACTGCAACAGAACTACAGCAGAAAATAACCAATAACGAGGATTTTATACTGATAGATGTAAGGGAAGAATTTAACCCGAATATTTTGATATTGGAGGAAAACTAATCCCACTGGGTACGGTTTTAAATAATGTAGATGAAATTCCTACAGATAAAGAAGTAGTTTTTTATTGCGAAAAAGGAATACGGAGCAGTATTGTTATTCAACGACTGCAAGAAAAATTTGGCTACACCAATCTTATAAATCTTACTGGCGGCATGCAGGCATGGAGAAGAGAAATTCAATAAAAAATAAATGATTATTTTTCATATTCATTGAACAGCACACTACTTTATATTATCATTGGTTATTTTGTTTTGTTGGCACTTGTTTATTTTATACAAGAGCGGTTTATTTTTAAACCAGAAAAACTACAGCAAGATTTTAAATACATCTACGACATTCCCTTTAGAGAATTATTTTTTGATGTAGAACCAGGTGTAAGAATTAACGGGTTGCACTTTAATGTAAAGAATCCACTTGGCTTGGTTTTGTATTTTCATGGCAATACACGCAGCATAAAAGGTTGGGCAAAATATGCAAAAGATTTTTTGCGTTATAAGTACGATGTGGTGCTGGTAGATTACAGAGGAT
The DNA here is from genome assembly GCA_031398005.1 of Ferruginibacter sp. Taxonomy (GTDB): domain Bacteria; phylum Bacteroidota; class Bacteroidia; order Chitinophagales; family Chitinophagaceae; genus Ferruginibacter. Next base: position 19,668 of record JANNMO010000037.1, on the reverse strand, counting down.
TTGGAAAAAGTACTGGTAAACGCAACGAACATGATATGCTAAACGATATGCAATTTGTATATGATACACTTGCGGTGCAATATACTGAACACCACATAATAGTGTATGGACGAAGCCTTGGCAGCGGTTTTGCAGCCAAAATAGCCAGCGATAATAAGCCAAGGTATTTAATATTGGATGCTCCGTATTTTAGTTTTGCAAAAGCCATGGAAAGATTTTTACCCATATTGCCCATGCGCTATATATTGCGCTACCAGCTTCGTACAGATAAATGGATAAAGCATGTAAACTGCCACACCTACATTATACATGGTACAAAAGATTTTTTAATACCTATAAAAAACAGTGAACAATTACAAGCCATTAGCCCGAAGAAAATAACTTTATTGCGCATTGTTGGTGGCGGGCATAATAATCTTCCATCTTTTCCTGAATACCATAATTTATTAAGAGACATTTTACAATACTAACTTTTAATTTCATGGCAATTAATAAAAATAAAATATTTAAATGGGCAAAGATTATTCTACTTATTTATGCATCCATTGGTATTATTCTATTTTACCTTCAAGATAAATTTTTATTTCATCCCCAAAAATTATCAGCCAATTACCAATTTAAATTTGATGGCAAATTTGAAGAAATGAATGTGCCATTTAATGAAGAAGATACCATGAACATTGTTAAGTTTTTTCCGGAAAATAAACCGAGTAGGGGAGTGGTTATTTATTACCATGGTAATATGAACAATGTGGAGCATTACGCCGCATTTGTAAAACCCTTTACAAAAAACGGTTACGAAGTGTGGATGGAAGATTACCCGGGTTTCGGAAAAAGCACCGGCGAAATAACCGAGAAAAAATTATACGACCAGGCATTTCAGGTGAAGAAAATGGCTGATGCAAAATTTGGAACTGACAGTATTATCATCTACGGAAAATCATTAGGCACAGGCATTGCAGCCAATGTGGCCAGCCGAGCCAAAAGTAAAATGCTTATTTTAGAAACGCCTTATTATAGTATTCCATCGTTGTTTAGTTCGTATGCTTTTATTTATCCCAATCAAATAATGAGCAATTATAAAATTCCCACACATACTTTTTTGCAGGAAGTTACTGCACCAATAGTTATTTTTCATGGAACAAAAGATGGAGTGATTCCTTTGCGCTGCGCAAAAAAATTAATACCTGTTTTAAAAAATACTGATCAATTTATTGTGGTAGATGGAGCAACGCATAAGGATATAAATGGGAAGGCAGTTTATTATAATGCGATTGATTCATTGTTTAGGTAGAAATTACTTAAAGTTTTTAGCAAATAATAAAAGATGTATCCAAGTTAAGACATGATAAAATAAATTTTAAGCTCTTTGCAAATGACAAAAGTTTGATTCAATTGTAGGGTCAGTCTGAGCTTGTCGAAGACGATGTGCTTTTTAGAACCCCCTTCGACAAGCTCAGGCTGACACTGGAAAACTTTGAAAGTTAGATCTAATTATATTTGATTTTTTAATCTTTTAAAGCAAAATTTATTATTATTATTGTACGAAGCTTTATTATGTTTATATTTTAGAATGTAATGATGGTAGCTATTATACTGGCATCACTAATAATTTAAAGGAGAGATTAGCGCAACATCAATCTGGCTATGTGGTGAAGTGTTATACTTTTAAAAGAAGACCTTTAAAATTAGTTTACAGTTTACAAATGAATGATATTAGCCAAGCTATTGCTTTAGAAAAACAAATAAAAGGATGGAGTAGAAAGAAGAAAGAAGCATGTATAAAACAAGATTGGTTAAGATTAAAAGAACTTTCAAAAAATTATACACAGAATGGGAAGTCCAATTTTTAAACTTTTTAAGAAGTGAAAAATAAACTTTTTTTAAATAATTTAATTCGATTTTTAATATTGTCAGGGTGGGGCACTCATAAAAAGTTTTAAGCTCTTTGCAAATAACAAATTTTGATTCAATTGGAGTGTGTGAGGCACTCATAAAATACATTTTAAGCTCTTTGCAAATTACAAAATTTCGAATCTATTGGGGTGTCAGGCTGAGTTTGTCGAAGCCGATGTGCTACAATGAACCCGCCTTCGACAGGCTCAGGCTGACATTGTAATACTTTGAACGTAAGCGTTTTACTTAGGGTGTCATTAGCAGCTTGTCCAAACCGTTATTCTTATAAAAACTCGCCTTCTACAAGCTCGGGCTGAAATTCTAATAATTTAAAGTAATAGATCATTACATAGTGAAAGATTATAATAAAAAATAGAAGAACCAAATGCCTACATCTCCTTCAACAAAACTCCCTCATCCTCTACAATAAGCTTATGTTTTAATCCATGTTTTAAAGCCACATTATGTTCTGCATGGCTCACAGGAAAATCAAAACAAACAGGGTAATCATATTCAGCTACTAAATCTGTAATTATTTCATACATATTTGTACCAAAAGGGCGTTCCGTATCTTTTAAATCTGTAAAGCCACCAATTACCAGGGCAGAAAGATTTTTTAGTTTGCCACTTCTTTTTAATTGCACCAGCATTCTGTCGATGTTGTATAACTGTTCACCAAGGTCTTCTAAAAACAACACACACTTATCTGTTTTTATATCTGATGATGTACCAATGCCATTTGCCAAAAGGGTGAGATTGCCGCCAACTAATTTACCCGTAGCAGTACCATTCCTATTAGCAGGATTTGCGTCAATATGGTAATCTGCTTTTTCACCTTTTAGTGCCGCCAACAACGAAAGTATATTTTCACTTTTATCTCCTCCATCGTTAAAAGCTGCTGCCATGCTTGCGTGCAGCGAGGCTATTTTAAAATTGCTAAACAGGTAAGTATGAATAACCGTAACATCGCTAAAGCCAATAATCCATTTTGGGCGTTTTAAAAATTTCTTAAAACAAATTTTATCTATAATACGACTGATACCATAACCACCCCTGGCAAACAGAATGGCATCTATATTTTTATCATCCAAAAACCGTTGCAATTCTTCCAGCCTTTCATCATCAGTACCACTAAAATAATTTTGAGAATTACCGCCAACTGTTTCTCCCACTACCACTTTGTATCCTTCCTGTTCAAGTGTGGAAACACAGGTGTTAACTTTTTCTTTGTCCATATACCCTGCTGGGCAGCATATTGCAATTGAATCGCCTCTTTTTAAGTAAGTTGGAACGGTCATTTTTTTCGTAGTTTTATAGTCTTAAGATGTCAATTTATGCGTTTTTTTTGTTTTATATTGTTGATTTGTGGTTTTAGTGTGAATGCCCAGCCGCCTTGTACAGCTGCGGGGCCCGGGGGAACGGCGGAATCGAGTATTTCTGTTTGTAATAGTTTTAACTATACTGAAAGTTTTTCACCCTGCAGCGGGCCAAATTTACCAATGTCCACCTGCCCCGATCCATTAACTTCAAATAATTCCAGATGGTACAAAATTCATTGCTTTTCCAATGGTACACTGGGATTTTTAATTACGCCTGCTCAAGCAGGTGATGATTTCGATTGGGTATTGATGGACATCACAAATCGTCAACCCTCAGAAGTGTACACAACTAATTTGGCAGTTTCTTTAAACCAAAAATCAACAGGAACGCCCACTGGTTGCGTACCTCCACCAATAGGCCCCACAGGTACTCAAAATATTACGTGTGCCGGTGCAGCCTTTACAGCCTATAATAGCTTGCTACCTGTACTTTCAGGCAACGATTATCTTTTAATGGTTACGAGATATGCAGGCAGTGGGGGATACAATTTATCTTTTACCGGAGGTACAGCATTACTCACTAATCCCCTACCACCAAGTGTTACCACAGTTTCTCAAGTTGGTTGTAGTCCAAATCAGATCAGAGTAAATTTTTCTGAAGATATTAAATGCACGAGCGTTTCTACAACAGGTCTTTCTGAATTTGTCATTTCTAACGGTCCACACACCATTACAAACTTTGCTTATTCTTGTAATACGGGTTCAAATTCTTTTAATACAGTCACTCTTACTTTACAAAATCCGCTGCCACCAGGAAGTTATACATTAACAGTTAACCCAGGCGCAGACGGTACAACATTATTAGATGTCTGTGATGACCCAATGGTAGCAGGCGTAGCCGTCCCTTTCACCATTCCCCCACAAACCCCACCAACAATAACCCAGGTTACAAAAGCCAATTGCGCAGCTACTGTATTAAAAGTTGCTCTAAGTCAACCGGTCACTTGCGCAAGTATATCAGCTAATGGGTCAGAATTTAATATTACACCCGGCAGTCCCGGGATCATGTCTGTAACCACAAACTGTAGTGCTACAGTTCTTTCAACAGATACACTTTATATCAACCTGAATAATCCATTGGCAGATGGAAGCTATATGCTCACTGCTAATGTTCCCGGAAATACATTTACCGATAACTGCGGCATCCCTATGGCTGTGGGCACAAACAAAACTTTCACCATTGCTACAACTCCTGCACCTACAGTTACAACTCCACTTTCATATTGCCAAGGGGCCACTGCAGCAGCTTTGCAGGCAACCGGCCAAAATTTATTATGGTATACAAATGCAACTGGTGGTACTGGAAGTTCCACTACCCCAACGGTTGTTACAACCACAGCAGGTACATTTAATTTTTATGTAAGCCAAACCATCAACAATTGTGAGGGACCAAGAGCTATTATAACAGTAACAGTAAATGCAACACCTGCTGCTCCTGTAGTAAATCCAGCTAGTATAAATTATTGTGTAGTTAATACACCTACAATTCTATCCGCACCCGGTACAAATTTACTTTGGTACACAACCGCAACAGGTGGTAGTGGAAATACCACTGCTCCTACACCTTCCACTGCTACTGCTGGTACTACTATTTATTATGTTTCTCAAACAACTGGTTCTTGCGAAAGCCCAAGAGCTTCAATTACTGTAAATGTGTATGCAAATCCTGTTGCACCAACCGTAACAAGTCCTATAGATATTTGCCAAGGCACAACAGCTACTCAACTTACAGCCATGGGCACCAACTTACTTTGGTACACAACGGCCACTGGAGGCACAGGTTCATCTACTGCGCCTACGCCAGCCACGGGCACGCTAGGTTCTACAAATTATTATGTTAGTCAAGCCAATAATACACCCATTAACTGCGAAGGTCCTCGGGCACAAATCACCGTAAATATTGTGACCACTCCATCGGCACCAACAGTGAGTACGCCAATTGATTATTGCCAAAACCAAACGGCAGTACCGCTAACAGCAGGAGGTTCAAATTTGCTTTGGTACACATCTGCTACAGGTGGTACAGGTTCGGCAACTGCACCCACACCATCAACAACAACAATTGGTTCTACAATATATTATGTTGGCCAGTCTGCAGGCACCTGCCAAGGCCCACGAGCTGCCATAACGGTAAATGTAGCAACCACACCAGCTGCACCAACAGTAACGCCACAAATAAATTATTGTGTGGGAAGTACAACTTCGCCGTTAAATGCACCGGGTACAAATATTAAATGGTACACAGTTCCAGCAGGTGGTTCATCAAGTAATACAGCACCCACGCCAAGCACATCTACCGCAGGTACAACTTCGTATTATGTGAGCCAATCAATTGGTACCTGCGAAAGCCCTCGAGCCGAAATTATGGTAGTTGTAACTGCAATACCTGCCGCACCGCAAGTGGGTTCCACTTCAGGGCAAACAAGCACTACAATAAATTATTGCCAGGGAGAAACGCCTAGTAACTTTCCAGTTTCCGGTACCAATTTATTGTGGTATGCCAATGCAACAGGTGGTGTAGGAAACTCAGTTGCACCAACGGTTTCAACAGTTGCTGTCAGCACCAATACTTATTATGTAAGCCAGTCATCTGCCGGGTGTGAAGGACCAAGATCTTCTATTACGGTAAATGTAAATGCTACTCCTGCTGCACCTACTGTACCGCCTACACAAACCTATTGTCAAAATGCTGCAACAAATCCATTAGGTGCAACAGGCTCAAATCTTAAATGGTATATGCAAGCTACAGGCGGTTCATTCAGCACAACTGCGCCAACGGTTTTCTCCGCCACTGCTGGAAGTACCACTTACTATGTATCTCAAACATTAGGAAATTGCGAAAGTCCAAGAGCATCTATTACGGTAAACATTACGGCTACTCCGGCAAAACCTGTGGTGTCCAGTATCATTAATTATTGTCCGAACGAAGTGGTGGGCATGTTATCAGATTCTGTAACCGGTACAAATTTATTGTGGTATGCCAATGCAACAGGTGGTGCAGGCTCCAGCAATTCTCCGGTAATTAATACCAGCATTTTTCCGGCTACTTATACTTTTTATGTAAGTCAAACCAGTGCTGCCAGCACCGGAAGTTGTGAAGGACCAAGAGCTCAAGTTACTGTAAACGTTGATAATTTTTTAAATGTAAATATTGGTATTGATACAACGATATGTGAAGGAGTATCGGTAAAGTTTTTTCCTATGGTTACACCTTCTGGCGCCGCATACCAGTGGCGTTCGCTTAATGAGCCAAACAGTACCATAGATAGTTTAACCATTTTAAATGCAACGGTAAAACCATTAAACAATTCTCAATATATTTTACAAGCAAAAATTGGTGGTTGTATAAAAGAAGATACGGTGCAGGTAACAGTGCGTACAAAACCGTTGGTAAATATCATCGCTTCTCCAACTGCTATTTGTATAAGCGATTCTGCATTACTCACCGGGGTTATCACTCGTATAACACCGCCAGGAATTATTTCTTCCTATAAATGGTCGCCGTCGTTGGGTATAAGATACGATACTGCTTTGCAGACATTTGCTTATCCAACAGTGAGCACAACATATACCTTAACTGCTACAACTACGGTGGCTGGTTATGGTTGCGATTTTACATCAACCGGCACCGTAAAATTAACAGTACAACCCATTGTAAAAGTTTATGCTGGTAGAGATACAATTGCTGTAAAAGGCGCTGCACATCAGTTACAGGGTTCGGGTGCATCATCTTACGAGTGGTCATCGCCTACAGGAAATATCTCCAACCCATTTGTAAAAAATCCTTTTACAACGCTTAACAGTGATGCAGTATTTTATGTAAAAGGAACAGACCAAATTGGTTGTATGGGCCTGGATACCGTTTTTGTAAAAGTGCTAAACGGTCCTGCTTATTATGTGCCAAATGCCTTTACGCCAAATGGCGATGGGCAAAATGATATATTTAGAGCCATACCAGTTGGGTTTGCAAACACCACTTATTTTAGGGTATTTAACCGCAATGGTTTATTAATTTTTGAAACCAACCAATACCTCAAGGGATGGGATGGAACCTACAATGGTAAACCACAACCAAATGGTATTTATGTATGGACAGTAGCCGGTACTGATAAAGATTTTAAAAGAGTGCAGTTAAAAGGAACGGTAAATTTATTGAGATAATTTTTTTGTAGGGGCTGTGGGCCGAAGATCTATTTTCAACCTTTGTCCGCTGCCCGTCTCCTATCTTTTTTGTTCAAAGGCAACAAAAAAGGATATCCGCCTAAGCAGCGCAGCCGCCCATCATTTTATCTTTTTTCATCTTTTATTATGCATTTTTTAGAGGCTCCGCCGGGGTTCCATGGGCTGCACCGATGGTTACGCATAGTTGAATCCCTTCAGGATTCGTAGAATACTGCAATACTTTATCGGAGTATGAATTTTGATACCTAATATACAAGTCAATCTCCTACATAATCTCCTCGTCCTCCCTCTCCACCCCGTGGAGAGGGACCGAGGGTGAGGTTTCTTATCTGGGCTACGCCGTATTCCAAGGGCTGCACCCATGGTTACGCATAGTTGAACCCCTTCGGGATTCGTAGAAACTGCAATCCTTTATCGTATATCTCTAATCTTTCTTTTTTTTATCTTCCAATCAATCTTCTCCATAATCTTCTAGTCCTCCCTCTCCACGGAGTGGAGAGGGAACGAGGGTGAGGTTTCTTAGCTGGGCTACGCCGTCTTCCATGGGCTGCACCCATGGTTACTAAAGGTGAACCCCTTTGGGGTTCGTAGGAAATTACCTTATCTTCTAATCAATCTTCTAATCCTCCCTCTCCACTCCGTGCAGAGGGACCGAGGGTGAGGAAGTGAGGCTAAAACTATCCCCATCAAACAAACCCTTATCACTTAATTTTAAATGAGGTATAACCAACAACGCCATAAAAGATAACGTCATAAATGGAGCAGCCATTGTACTGCCCAATTCGTTGGTGGCAAAACCATTTATCGCTGTATAATCAGCCGCTACTTTAAAACCATCTTCAGCACTCATGAGCCCGGCAATGGGTAATGGTAAAACCATTTCTTTATCGTCAGACACAGCACTTATACCTCCCTGTTGTTGTATAATTAAATTTATAGCTTCGCAAATACTTTCATCATCTACACCTACCGCTACAATATTATGACTGTCGTGCGCTACAGATGATGCTATTGCACAATTGGTTAGTCCAATATTTTTTATAAATGAAATGGCTATTGGCGCATCATGGTAACGGTTCACCACTACAATTTTTAAGATGTCATTTTCAACATCAGTTACAATTAAGCCATCTTTTACAATGGCAGTTTTTGTGAGTTTATTGGTTATTAATTGACCTTCTAAAGCTTCTATTACAAAAATTTCTGTTTCACTTTCTGTTACTTTTAATTCAAAGTCTGAAGGCTTCTTTTTGCTGCAATCAAATTTATTTATGATGGTTGATTCAACAGATTCAATAAATGTTTTTCCATTTTCTGCTACCAGCATTCCATCAATATAAGTTTGTACTATATCAAAATCAATCAGGTTTTTTACAACAATAAAATCTGCTGCGTCTCCAATATTTAAAATACCATTTTTCATTTTATAATGTAATACCGGATTTATACACGCAGCTTTTAATACTTTAAAAACATCAATGCCTTTTGCTATAGCCCGTGCGCACAATTGGTTTATATGCCCTGTTGCCAAACTATCTGGGTGTTTATCATCGCTGCAAAACATCATGTTATCGGAGTGGTCATGCATTAAGTTAATCAATGAATCAAAGTTTTTTGCAGCACTTCCTTCCCGTATTAAAATCTTCATGCCGTAACCAAGTTTATCCAAAGCCTCTTCTGCAGTAAAACATTCATGGTCTGTGGCCCCCCCACCCCCCAAAGGGGGGATTCCGTTTACATAAGGGAGGTACGATATTGCATCAATGTATTTTTTTGCCATATCTCCTCTTAATCCCGGTGCATGCCCATCTATAGGTTTGTTTATCTTTTTTGCGGCAGCTATTTTTTGCATCACTTCTTCATCTCCATTTAATACACCAGGAAAATTCATCATTTCGCTCAGGTAAAATATATCTGGCATAGCCAATAAGGCTTCTACATCTTTTGCATTAAGTGCGGCGCCTGCCGTTTCAAAAATGGTAGCAGGCACACAACTTGGTGCACCAAAATGAAATTTAAAAGGAACTGTATTACCGTTATCAATCATAAATTTTACGCCTTCCATTCCGCAAACATTGGCTATTTCATGCGGATCGCTTATGGTACCTGTTGTGCCGTGTATAACTGCAAGCCTGGCAAATTCTGAGGGAATGAGCATACTGCTTTCTATATGTACGTGGCTGTCAATAAAACCAGGCAATATAAAATTGAAACCATCTATTGCAGCATCACTTATTTTATTAATTGATTCAATCATTCCATTAACCGTTTCCACTTCGCCAAAAAAAATATTTTTATTGGGTATGTCTACAATATTTCCTTTTATACTAAATGAGTTTTCCATCGTTTATATGTCCGTTTTAGCCGCTTGTATAATAATTTTTAAATAATCGTTTAATCCCAATTGCAAATGTATTGATACATTATATTTGTGTCTGAAATAAATGTTTCTGAATTACATTCAAAAAAGTAAAAAAAATAAAATCTTACAAAATGAAAATGTTTAAAAATTTATTAATTGTTGGCCTAGCTCTTACAGCAAGCATTACTGCTTTTGCACAAACAGCAGATGAAATTGTTGCAAAAAATATTGAAGCAATGGGTGGAGAAGCAAAACTTGCTTCGCTTACTTCTGTTAAAAAAACAGGTACTATGAGTGCGCAAGGGCAAGATTTTCCTGCAACGATGACTATACAACACATGAAAGGATTTCGTTTTGATTTTGAAATTATGGGTACCTCAAATTACCAAATTATAACTCCTACAAGGGGGTCGTCGTTTATTCCTATTCAACAAATGACAGAACCTAAAATAAGTACAGAAGAAGAATTAAAAGAACAGCAAGGTGCCATTGATATCCACAGTGCTTTGTATAATTATAAAGCAAAAGGCACAACAATAGAACTTGTAGGAGATGATAAAGTAGACAGTGTAGATGTTTATAAATTAAAAGTTACCCTAAAATCAGGAAAAACATCTTTTTATTTGATTGATAAAAAAACAAACAGAGTAGTAAAAACGATTGCTAAAGCAAAAGGTCCAGATGGTACTGAGATGGATGTGGAAACACCTTATGGAGATTATAAACAAAATGCAGATGGTTATTGGTTTGCTTACACTACAGCTATGCAAGGAGGAATGGTATCCATGACATATGACAAAATTGAATCAAACATAAAAATTGATGAAAATATTTTTAAGGATTAATATTATTTCGATATTATAAAAACGCCCCTGAAATTTCAGGGGCGCTTTTAATTTTGCCTATTTGCAAATTTTCTCATTCTAATATATCCGGCCTTCTCAAAGTAGTTCTCTCCAGCGCCTGATCGTGTCGCCATTGCTCAATTAATTTATGATTACCACTTTTTAAAACATCTGGTATAGCCCATCCTCTAAAAACTTCTGGTCTTGTGTAAACCGGTGGTGCCAGTAAATTATCCTGAAACGAATCTGTAAGTGCAGAGCTTTCATCATTTAGCACACCAGGTAATAATCTGCCAATGGCATCTGTAAGTACGGCTGCTGCAAGTTCTCCACCACTTAATACATAATCTCCAATGGATATTTCTTTGGTTACAAAATGGTCTCTAAAGCGTTGGTCAATTCCTTTATAATGACCACATATCATTAATAAATTATTTTTTAAGGAAAGGGTATTGGCCATTTTTTGATTGAACGTTTCACCATCAGGAGTGAGGTAAATGATATCATCGTATTGCTTTTCTTTTTGCAAACTTTCTACAGCATTTACCAATGGCTCTATCATCATTACCATACCTGCTCCCCCGCCAAATTGGTAATCATCTACCTGTGCCCTGGCATAAGTTGTATAGTCTCTTAAATTGATAACATTTACTGTAAGCAAACCTTTATCTGCGGCACGTTTCATAATAGAATGTGCAAAAGGAGAGTTCAATAAATCTGGTACAACGCTGATGATATCAATGGTCATTCAATTAATTTAGCTGCAAATTATACCAAATAGAAATATAATTTTGTAACTTAAAAAAATATCAAATCAAATAATGGAAAAACCATCTCAACCATATTTTTACAAATGCATATTTTGGGATGTAGATCCCGATAAAATTGATTACACTGCAAAAGCATCTTTTATAATAGAAAGGGTTTTTGAAAGAGGCGATGTAGAGGATATTCGTTACTGCAGAAGGTTTTATGGGGATGCAAAAATTGAAGAGGTTTTAGTTAATGCAAAATGGTTAAGCTTATCTACTATTTACCTGGCAACGGCTTTATTTCAAAACCAACTTAGCAATTATAAATGTTATACACAAGCACAGTTGAACCCCACACATTTTCAATATTAAAAAAAATAATGGCTATTAAGAAGCTTCAATCATTTCATTTGCTTTGTGGTACTTGTTCATGATCACGCTATAGTCATCTAAAATCATTTGATTTAGATTTGTTTTCAATAAAAGAATTTCAACTGGGCCGTATCATAAAAATTAAATGACTAAAATTAAAAATTTTGCAGTTTTTTGTAATGGAAAAAAAGCATTATTGATTTAGTTATCTATTAAAATTAAAAATTTATAAACCATATTAGTTACATTCACATTAAATACTAAAATAACTTATCATGAAATCATTACTAATATTCTCTCTCCTTCTTTGCTACATTGCAAGTTACAGTCAAAAATATTCTCAAGCACAAATAGATAGCATGGTAAAACTTTTTAGCAGTTCTGAATTAGAAGAATTACCCCCCGCATTTACTGGTACTAACACAACATTAGTATTGTTTAAAACCAATAAAAAAAATGTAGATAAATTTCTAGAAAAAGATGTGGCAAAATTTTATTCGGGTAAATATATATTATTAGAAGTTGGCGAAGCCTTAAGTCCGCAAGATACTAGCAGCACTAGGTTTTTTGTTTCAATTTTGGATAGACAAAACTATGGTGGTCATTCAGTAATAAATAGAGAAGGTACGAATACGGAGTATCAAATATTAATGACAGATAAAAAGCTTAATAAAATGTACAGATACAAATACAGTGATAGCTGCTATGCATGTCTATTTAAATATTTTTTTAAAAATTTAGAAAAATTAAGAGCCCAAACGCTATAATTTTTATTGAAAATGCACCCACTAAAAAGTCCGAAATTATTCGGACTCTTTAGTGTCTCCTAGTTAAGCATAAAGTCTATTTCCTTATCTAACACCTATTCCCCCATAAATCCATCCAAATCTCTTTTTTCTTTTTTGGTGGGTCTGCCCACTTTGCTTAGTCTTTTACCTGTGTGAAATGCAGCACCTTGGTATTGCAGTTTATCCTCCGTTTCTTCTGGAGTAATATCCAAATAAAAATTGATTGCTTCACTATACTGCACTCTATTATGCAATAATGCTATCACTTTTATTACCCATTTTTTAGCTTCTGTTTTTATTTCGTACTCTTCATCTACATGCACTTGTTTAGATGCTTTTACAGATGCGCCGTTGTATTTCACTTTGCTTTTTTCACAGGCTTCTGCTGCAAGGCTTCGGGTTTTAAATAAACGAATGCTCCACAAATATTTATCAATTCTTAATTTTTCTTTTTCCATGGTTTTGCCGGTAAGAAGGTAAGTCGTTTTTATTAAATTAACATAATTACAAAAGTCGGTAGCAAAATTATACTAATTTGTTACATACTTGTCAAAGCTTTGAAATTGATTTTGTTATTCCTTATTTTTACGATTAAAATTCAACTTTCATGATTTTAAGAAATGGTATTGCCTTTTTATTATTATTTATTTTAGTAAACACCTCTGTAGCGCAGCAACGAGGAACCAATTGGACGCCTGATGGACTTGGATATTATGAATTTAAAGATGGAGGTATCATAAAAGTAGATCCTAAAACGGATGCAGAAACGGTGGTTTTAAAAAAGGAATCTCTTATTCCTGCAGGTTTTTCCACTCCTCTAAAAGTACAGTCTTTTGATTATAGCATTGATAAAGCAAAAATTTTATTGTTTACAAACACTGCTAAGGTTTGGAGATATAGAACCCGTGGAGATTATTGGGTAATGAATGTTACAACAAATAAATTGGTACAACTGGGCAAAGGTTTGGCTAATCAATCACTAATGTTTGCAAAGTTTTCGCCGGATAGTAAATACGTTGCATATGTAAGTGAAAGCAATATTTATTCGGAAGATATAAATACCGGGCAAATAAAAAAACTCACGCAAGATGGTACAAGAAAATTAATTAATGGCACATTTGATTGGGTGTATGAAGAAGAATTTAATTGTAGAGACGGTTTTAGATGGAGCCCCGATAGTAAGCAAATAGCTTTTTGGCAAATTGATGCTAGAAAAATTAGAGATTATTATATGCTTAATACTACCGATTCTGTTTACTCAAAAGTTATTCCGGTAGAATATCCAAAAGTAGGGGAAAGCCCATCGCCGGCATATATTAATGTGGTGAACCTTGCCGGTGGCCAAATAAGAAGAATGAATATTGATGGAGATCCGCAACAACACTACATTACACGAATGGAATGGAGTGGACAAAACGAATTAATACTACAGCAGCTCGATAGAAAACAGCAGGAAAGTAAATTAATTTATTGCAAAGTTTCCGATGCTAGCTCCACAACTTTTTGGGCAGAAAATGATGATGCCTGGGTTGATTTAAATACTGATAACCCTGTAGGATGGAACTGGATAAACCAAGGAAAAGAATTTATATGGATAAGCGAAAAAGATGGCTGGAGACATATTTACAAAATAAGCAGAGATGGTAAAAAAGTTGAGTTACTTACAAAAGGTAATTATGACATTGGTACTTTAAAAGCTATTGATGAAGCAAATAATTATATCTATTTTACGGCATCGCCCAACAATGCTACACAACTTTATTTATATAGAGTTAGAATAAATTTAGGTAAAGATGAACCTGAACTTGTAAGTAGTAATAAACTAAAAGGTACACACGATTATGATATTGGCCCTTATGCAAAAGTGGCGCTGCACAGTTTTAGTAATTATAATACCCCACCTGTAGATGAATGGATAACGCTACCTGAGAACAGAGCAATGAATTCTTCTAAAAGCATTGCAAATAATCTTAAAACAGATGCAAAGAAAAATATAGAATACATACAGGTTACTACAGAAGACAATGTGGTGTTAGATGCATGGATTAATAAACCTAAAAACTTCGATCCAACAAAAAAATACCCTGTAGTATTTTATGTATATGGAGAACCTGCTGCGGCTACTGTGGGAGATCAATATGGTACACATTCCAACTTTTTATACATGGGCGATATGAGTGCCGATGGATATGTACAAGTGGCAGTTAACAATAGAGGTACACCTTCTTTAAAAGGTGCAAAATGGCGCAAAGCTATTTACAGAAAAATTGGTACTATTAATATTAGAGATATGGCGCTTGGCGCAAAAAAAATACTGGAGCGTTCTTACATGGATAAAGATCGTGTAGCGGTGTGGGGTTGGAGCGGTGGTGGGTCTTCTACTTTAAACCTACTATTTAATTACCCTGAAATATTTAAAACAGGTGTTGCCATTGCTGCAGTAGCCAATCAATTAAATTACGATAATATTTATCAGGAAAGATACATGGGTTTACCGCAGGAAAACAGAGAAGATTTTGTAAAAGGTTCTCCCATAAATAATGTAAAAGGATTGCAGGGAAAACTGTTATACATACACGGCACAGGCGATGATAATGTGCATTACGACAATGCAGAAATGTTGCTAAACGAACTTATAAAATACAATAAGCAATTTGAATTTATGGCTTATCCAAACCGAACTCACAGTATTAGCGAAGGTATTGGTACATCTATGCATTTAAGCACCTTGTACACCAACTTTATTAAAAAGAATTGTGAGGCGGGGGCTAGATGATTTTAGAGAATAATAATGTATTTTATTACAATAGCACATCATTAAATTTTTAAGGCATAAAAAGGATGTAACGAGTAAAAAAATGCCCGTATTAAACTTATAATTTATTTGTATTTAAAGACTTGGGTAAATTCTGCCCTAAATTTATACAGATATTATTTGGTTGTATATAAACTTTTTTGGATGTACAATTGATACAAATATTCAAATGCTTTGTTAACGTATTAAAATATTTGTATGTCTGCAAAATTTACCCCCTCTTTTTAAAAGTTTTATTGTGTTTAAGTCTAACATTTATCTTCTACAATAAAATGTTATATGCACAAAATCCGGAAACCAATGAAGTGAACCAGAAATTGCGTGGTTATTTTCAAAACTTAGATAAACCTTCCAACCCTAAGTTGTTTTTGTATGATATGGCTGCGCATTTTGCTGACAGTAGTTGGTTTGTGCTTAATAGCCCTGATACCAATACTGCCATGATTTGGAAACTTGCATACAGAGAATTATATAATTCAGCCTATGATACCACTACATGGCCGATTATTGAAACAATAGAAAGCCAGATAGATGATATGGGCAGCGATACAATACCAATTGGCATCATTCATTATGCCTACTATGGCTTAAAGCAAGATGCTATGAGTACAGATACTTATTTTAATTTTGATACTATAAATGATATACTGCACGATAAATACCCAAGGCCATCTTATCCATATAATGAAGGGGAAATTTTTATAGCTGCGCCGTTAAAGCAAGAGGTATCATTTGCAAATCCGGTTTACAAAATTGATCCACACTTTTTTTATTACGATACTTTTAATGCTGTAAGATTTGGCAAAAATGCCCGTATTCAAATAGATTTTGGTGATGGCACAGGCTGGCACTCTTACGATCCTACCATAATATCTTATTACCAGCCTAATTATCAAACTACGCTAACAGTTAACCCTGTTATTCGTATTAGGGAATTCGACCCTGCGGCAAATGTATTTGGCGGCACATCTACATCAAACATATGGGTGGGTATTGCTGTTGCCATACCTCCCGATGAAATAATGACAATTAATGGTTTAAATGTAGGTATTTACAATGGCTGTAATACCAATCCGGCTTCTGGCAAAACGGTTATTTATCTGGAAGGTATAGATGTAATGGATTTTACAAGAAGTGGTAACAGAAATGTGGAAGAAATTTATTCAGAAATGCTGCATAACGATAGGATTATACAGATGAAAAATCAGAATTACAGGTTTGTGGTAGTAGATTGGCAAAACAGCCGTGTAGATATGCGCTTTAATGCATTGTATATTTTAAACTTAATACAAACCTTAAAAGCACAGGCAACAGATGATGAACAATTTATTGTAATTGGCGAAAGTATGGGCGGAGTCATAGCAAGGTATCTCCTTACTTATATGGAAACGAGGGAATACATGCAGCGAGACATTTCTCCATTTTTCCAAGAACAAAACGACCCACAAAGCCAGATTTACCTAGCCCTCCACCCTGGCATTTATGACCTGCCTGCAAATTGGGTAGAGCTGGATAAAATGCACAACACCCGCCTGTTTATTTCTTTAGATGCACCCCATAGAGGTGCTAATATACCTTTAGCTATACAAAAAGCTTACAGGCATGTTACCGCACCCTTGGGTAATTATTTGCCAATTGGGCTTACGCAAATAACTACAGCATTTAATTTATTTTTAGATGCAAAAGCCGCCAAACAATTACTGATAGAGCATGTGAACACAGAAAGCGGCAGCGGGTTTTATAAAAACTACAGTAGCACAGCTGATAGGCAGAGTTTTATGGACCAGCTAAATATTATGGGCAGCTACCCACAATTTGCCAAAGTTATGCTAATGAGCAATGGTGCATTAAGTGGTGCAGCACAACATAATTTTTATACCAACCAGCCAAGGCAACCCAACGATAAGTTACTTTATTTTGACAGTGAAATATTTATGAGGGTGCTTGGCATAAAAATACCCCTACTAGGTGCCAGACTAGATGTGCGAACCAACCCAGATGGCGATGGTAAAATACTTGAAGCTTCCGCCGGCAAATACAAAATAAGAATAAAATTAAAATGGTTTGGCATACGGGTAACTGCAGGGTACAACAGTTTACTTAACATACAGGATTATGCCAATACCAGACCATACTGTACCAGTGCAGGCAGTTACCAAGGCAATAGAATTAGCACAGCTATAGATACTGTGCCTTCCAGCCATAACTGGACCATGAGCAGCAAGTGGTTATTTAACTTTTTTCATTATACCAATGTAAACGATGGTAATGGCTGCTATAAATTTAATGCTCATGTAGGATTGAATGGCTATTTTTCAGCAAATTTTAGATATAACCTTTGTTCTGATGGACCATTTTTTGGTTTTGTGCCTGTGCAAAGTGCGTTAGATTATGGTCCGGGTAATACACTCGGGCTTGCCAGCAATATTGAAGCTGAAAATATAAATATAAAACTGGCACAAATACCAGAAAGGGTAGATATTATGGTAGGGATACCGAATAATCCGCAGCCTGAATTTAGAAATCTTGACCACCTATTTTTTAGAAACGATGGAATTTTTAACCTCACGAATGTGCCAGCGCCATTTCCTAGAGATTTTACTTATTGGAGTTGCGTAGGTGTAACCCCTGATGTAGAAAGAGGTTTTATTAATTTAGAAATAGGCGATGAAGAATTGTATTTGGAAAATAATGTATTGCCCTATACGGCAGAGTATAAAGTAGAGTATGATTTGCATTTGAATGATAGAAATCCGCATTATCAATATCCCTCTTCAACAAGCACAGCTTTTCCTGTTTTGCCAGGCATTTATTCAAAACAAGCAAATTTTACTATAGCTCCAGGTGGCTTTGCCACTTTTAGGTACGATGCCACTAACGGTCCTGCCGGGCATATAGGTTTTTATGGCATTGCGCCTGTAAATTCTACACTAATAGATGAGCCTTTACTTAATTGTTGCCAAAATTTTCTGCTTCGTGGTAATGCTCCAAAAGCGTTGAGCAACGAAGGTATTATAAGTTTACTACCCAAAAGGTTTGACAAACCAAAATTAGCAGGTTCTACAATTTTTTCAAACAAAAGAAATATAATTTCGGAGACAGATAAATTAGTTATATACCCTAACCCAAGCAATGGGAAAGTAGTGACACTTAGCTTTGCGCAAAACCATACAACTTTACAATCTTTGGTTACACTTTACAACATGCAAGGGAAGCGGCTGATGCAAAAGATAATATAC
Source organism: Ferruginibacter sp. (assembly GCA_031398005.1). GTDB lineage: Bacteria > Bacteroidota > Bacteroidia > Chitinophagales > Chitinophagaceae > Ferruginibacter. The sequence continues at coordinate 1,038 of JANNMO010000037.1, read as the reverse complement.
CCTGCGTACGGTTTAAAAGCAATCAATTTTTCCATTGACCTAAGCAATATGCAATTAGCCAACGGGGCGTATTATTTTAAAGTTGACAATGGTTTAAATTTTTCAACAACCAATTATTTCCTAATTGCTAAATAATATTCTATGAAAACAATACAATTATTTATGACAATTATCATTTTCTCATGTTTAGGCTGTGGCAAACAAAAATTAGATACAAAAACTTTAAGCGGGCACCTTTACAAAGATTGCAGTGAAACGCCGGTAAAAAACCAAGCATTATACCTTTTTCAAAGGGTTAATAGTGGTACTGGCCCATCAGGCAAGCTGGCAGAGTGTACTACAGATAGTACTGGATATTTTACTTTTGATTACCAAGAATCGAGCGGAGAAAATTTAGTTATAAAATATACTAATACTGGCGGCAGTGCGCTGGAGATAAGGGCCACCGATTATGGAAACAAATTAGAAAACTTAAAAGCTTATTACTACCCTACATGCAAAATCATAGTAAGACTTAATGTTACGAGACCTTACACGTCCGCTGATACCTTGTTCGCCAATGATATGCGAAACATAACCGGTACAGTTAAACTTGCAGGTCCATTTATTGATGGACAGATTTTATATATTGTACCGAGTTTCGGTATGCTAACACCAACACTTAATTACTCAATTTATAAACAGGGATATTGGATTAACAATCCTACATCAATACAATATGTAGATTTAAATGCTAAGCCTTGTATTGATAACATTGTAACATTCGCTGTAAAATAGAAAATGACTCGTCCTAAAAAAAGTTTACATGTTAGATGAATAATCCTGCAATAGATTTACAGGTGTTAGATGTTTTCTTTTTCAAAAGTATTGTATTTCTTATAATAGTTTTTCCATAGCCTTTGATGCTTAATATTATCTTCCTGATGTGCTCGGTTAGGCGTTTTATTACTGATACTCATATGTGGCCTATCATTGTTGTACAAAGTGATTGTTTTGATGAGTTGTTTCTTTGCTTCTTCAATAGTAGTAGTTTCATAA
>JANNMO010000047.1:0-9881 GCA_031398005.1 Ferruginibacter sp. | reverse complement strand
CGGTAGCGGGATGTACTTCGGCCGCCAGTAGCAAACTGGTATCGGTGAAGCCCACGCCCCGGGCCAACTTTAGTTTCCCTGATACGGTGTGTTTGCCTGCTGCATTGGTAAGGTTTAGAAATTTATCTTCTATTGCTGATGGTACCCAAAATACTTTCACATATTCATGGAATTTCGATGATCCGGGAAGCATTGGAAATGCGTCTACAGCAGCTGAACCTTCCCACACTTTCCGAGCCTTGCGACCTTACAATGTTGCATTGATGGTAACCAGCGGAGCAGGGTGTACAGGAGATACTACGATAACTGTGAACAGCATTCATCCTCAACCTCGCAGTGGTTTCACTATTAGCAAACCTGGTGGTATTTGTATAGGCGACCCGGTATCGTTCGCAGATGCAAGCAATGGAGCTGACGGAACAGTGTCCCAGTGGAGATGGAATTTTGATGATGGCACTACCTCTCCAATGCAAAATCCAACACAGCTTTACAGCGTTGCCAGGACTTACAATGTGAGCCTGTATATCATCAACAGTTTTGGATGTAACAGCGATACCAGCACGAAGGCTTTTACGGTGAATCCTTACCCCGTTGTGAATGCTGGCGCAGATGCGTTTGTGTTACAAGGGGGAAGCATCGTGTTGAGCCCGACGGTTACTGCAATACAACCTCAATTTTTATGGCAGCCTGCTACTTACTTAAACAGTGCCAGCACAGAAAGACCTACTTCTAAACCATTGGAAGATATCACTTATACTTTAACGGTTACGGGTAGAGGCGGTTGTATCAGAAGCGACGACATTTTTGTGAAGGTGCTGCTCGGACCAAAAATACCTAATACCTTTTCTCCAAACGGTGACGGAATCAATGAAAAATGGATCATCGAATATCTGGATACCTATCCGAACAATAGGGTGCAGGTATTTACCCGTGCGGGTCAGTTGGTATTTGAATCACGAGGTTATAAAACACCCTGGAACGGAACCATGAACGGAAAGACGTTGCCGGTAGATACCTATTATTACATTATTGAACCAGAAAACGGCCGGAAGCCTATTACTGGTTTTGTAACTATTTTAAAATAATAAGTACCTGCTGCAGGTACGTTGTAAATATTTTGCATTGTATGTTTTTTATTAAAAGTATTTCTCTAAAGTGCAGCTGTTTCGTTCTGATAGCCATTTGTTTGTCTGCAAAATTACAGGCTCAGGCAAAGCCGTCGTATACGCAGTATGTGCTCAATAACTATATTTTAAACCCTGGCGTTACTGGTATAGAAAACTATACCGACGTAAAGTTGAGCACCCGCAACCAGTGGACGGGCATAGAGGGAGCACCCGTGAGTACCTACTTCAGCATTCATGCTCCTATTGGCAAAAAAGATTTAAGAACCAGTGCCACATCGTTTCAGGTGCCGGGAAAAAATCCCCGGGGGGAACAATATTGGGAAGAATACACTGCACCCGAACCGCATCATGGCATTGGACTGATTGCACTCAATGATAAGGCAGGTTACATCAACCGCTGGAGTTTGTCGGCTTCGTATGCCTATCATCGTCCTCTTGGCATCAAGACAACTTTGTCCGCTGGTTTCAACGCTGGCATTACCAGTATTAATCTTGACAAAAGCAAAATTGACTTTGCAAGCCTCGACCCCACAGATCCTGTGGTGGGTATTGGTAATGGCGAGTTGCGAAGAACAAAAGCTGAAGTCGGAGCAGGTCTTTGGCTATATTCCAGTAACTATTTTATTGGACTTTCTGTTCAAAACATTGTGCCGGGTAAAGTTAGTTTTGCCCAAACCAATGAGTATGCCACTTATTATACGCCTAACTATTTCTTAACCGCAGGTTATAGGCTCACCCTGAACGATGATCTTAATCTTATACCTTCTGCCATGGTTCAATATTGGGAGCCACAACTGTTAGGCGTACACGCCAATGCAAAGTTGCAATATCAGGATAGATTTTGGGTGGGCGGTAGCTATCGCTTTGGTGATCTCATTTCTGGCTACTCCGGAATGGCGGGCTTGAATGTATCTAATACTTTCAATGTGAGTTACGCATACGAGGTGGCTACTACCAGCAGGCTGCGGGCCTACACCAACAACACCCACGAAATAATGGTTGGATTCATATTGGGCAACAAGTATGGAGATACATGCCCAAGAAATGTATGGTAAAAAAGCTACTTATAAAATTCTTTTTGAGTTGTGCAAATATTTCCATTCTAAATCCTACATCAGCCGATTAATTTTTATTTCCTAAGGCATCTATCTTTTTTACTAAAAGTTGGTTTTGTTGTTTTAGTAATTCAATTTGCAATTGAAGATTTTTATTATTGGCATCCAGCTCCTGTACAGCTTTTACCAGCGGCACTACAAACTCAGCATACCTAAGCCCATACATACCTTCAGCATTTTCTGGCTTATCTACACCACTAAAATCATAGCCTAATTTTTTAGCGGTAGCTTCTACCTCCTGCGCTACAAAACCTGTTTGCAGTTGTTGCTCTTTTTTAGCAATAAATTGCTGGCGGCTGTTTTCTAAAGCTGCTGTACTATCTGGTTTAATATTAAAATGTTTATTAAGACCGTTGATGTCCAGCTGATAAGTAACAGGCTTTAGTTGTACAATAAAATCAAGACCGGGTACATTGGCAGTAATGTTTTTTTTGTAGCGGCCATCGCTAAAATTTGTCCAGCCGGCATAGCCACCGATTGAGGTAATTAAATAATCACCAATTCTCACCTGGTTGCTGGCATTTACCAAGGCTGACTTGCCTATGGCTATTGAATTTACCAGCCCGTAGCTACCACTTGTTTGATTTGTGTACGGTCTGGCATTTACTCCTATAAAAATGCAAAAGTCATTAAAATTAAATTGACTGCTTCCTCCGTCATCCCAGCCTGCGTGGTAACCAACTCCAATATTCATCATGCCTGTAGTGTTTGGGGCTAGTGCATTGTTGCCACTTGCCACATTCCCCCAGCCAGTACTATTATTATATAATGCGCCATATCCATTTGCCACGTTAAACCAACCAGTAGTATTATTTTGTAATGCACCATTTCCATTTGCCGTGTTATAATTACCAATAGTATTATTTTGTAATGCTAACTCCCCCATTGCAACATTACCATAACCATAAGTATTGTTGGAAAGTGCTTCAGAACCAGTTGCCACATTAAAAAGACCAGTAGTATTGCTATACAATGCTTTATGCCCTATTGCGACATTGCTATACCCTGTTGTATTACTAAATAAAGCATCAGAACCACTTGCCACATTATAAAGACCATCAGTATTGCTAAATAATGCTTTACGACCTATTGCAACATTACTAAACCCTGTAGTATTACTATATAAAGCACTATCGCCAATAGCTATAGAATTGGATGCGTATTTGTTATTCATCAAAGCTCTTACACCAATGGCAATATTATTGTTTCCCGATTCATTAAAATAGGCTGCCGAGTTACCAATAGCAGTATTAGATTTACCGTCAATATTATATAGCAAAGCTGCACCTCCAACTGCCACATTTCCAGAACCCAGCGTATTATAATAGAGGCTTGCACTACCAATAGCTGTGTTTGAAACACCTTCCGTATTTCTTAACAGGGTTGAGTTTCCAATGGCTGTATTGCTGCTTCCGAAAGTATTGTTAGAAAGTGTATTATTGCCTACTGCTGTATTTCTAATTCCTTCTTTATTCTTGTGTAAACTAAAATTTCCAATAGCAGTATTCTCGTACCCAAAAGTGTTATTAAATAAACTTTTATTACCGATAGCAATATTGCTAAAGCCTCCCCCGTAAAAAAAATCACCGTTATTATACATAGCACTATCACCAATTGCTATAGCACTTGCACCGTAAAAATTATTTGCTAATGCCGCTGCACCAATAGCAATATTTCCATCCGATTTATTTTTATACAAAGCACTACTGCCAATGGCAATATTTCTATCTGTAGCTGAATCAGCATATCCACTTTCGTGGCCAATGTGAATGGAGTTACTGGTATTTCGGGTACCCCAACCTGCATTCATACCAATGTTTACATTGTTACTTCCGTTGGCCATATTGTACCCGGCATTTAAACCTACGGCTACATTTTTACTGCCGGTAAATACTCCGTACCCACTGTAGTTGCCTACAAAAGTATTGTTGGTACCGGTGCTATCTCTAAAGCCGCTTTGTATGCCCACAAAGGCATTGCCGCTATAGCCGCTTTTTAAATTCCAGCCACTGTTAGTGCCTACTAAAAAATTATTGCTGGCTATTAATGGATAGTTAATTACAGGGTTGGCACCAGTGGCATTTTTTGTAAAAGCGGTATGGTCGTTTCCGCCGGTTGTAATTCTTACAATGTCGTCATTCACTGTTCGCTCTACTTCTACCGTTGTATTGCCATCGGCATCTGTTAATGCATTAATGGTTGCAAATGATTTCCAGCCGGTGTTTTTGTAATAGTAAAATGCTTTTGCAGTACTGTCGTACACCAATAATCCATTTGCCGGTGCTGCAATGGCGTTTCTGGCAACAGTGTTCATTACAGGTATCAGCAACCCTTTGGTATTGCTTTTTATTTCCAGTGCTGCACTGGCATTGGGTGTGGTGGTGCCGATGCCTACGTTTTGGGCGGTTATGCTTTTTGTTGCACTTAATATAATAAGCAGTGCCAATAATTTTTTCATGCTGTCTTTTTTATAATTTAAAAACGATATAGTTAAACCTTGTAGCACCGGTGGCGTTAGCCTCAAAAAACAATTCGATATTTGAAGTAGATGTTAATTTTGTCCGATAAATAATACCTGAAGTACCATCTGCTAAAGACACTAACACAAGTGTGTTTGTTAGATCCCAGCCGGCAGGTAAAGCAGGTATTGATAAATTAACCAGTGCTGCACTACCAGTACCTGTTACCGATTTAATAACGGAGCCGCTGTATTTTGTTCTTATACCCCTATCTACATCTAATTTGGTGGCAGGCGTAGTGGTGCCAATGCCAGTATTACCATTAAATAAAATGGTTAATGCATTTGATCTTGTATCATTTGAGGTGCCATTGCCAATTGCAAAAGTAGAAGAAGCGGTTGAATCGTTAAATTTACCTGTTACAATAGAGAAGTTTGTTTTTGCAATTAAACCCCATCCTATTGCAGTTGCGTAGCTGCCACTTACTTGATTATAAACTCCAATTGCGGTAGAATAAAAACCTCCTTCAGTTACATTATTCTCATTTCCGATAGCAGTAGAATATTTACCCGATGCAGAATTACGGAGCCCAATGGCATTCGAGTAATCTGCTTGTGCAACCGCATTTAACCCAAAGGCATAAGAATATTTACCCAAATTTTCAGTTGCCCAGCTATTATTACTATTTACCCCTGCCCTTGCTGCAAATTTTACTGAGTTAAAATACCAACCTGATAATGGGGGAGTCTCAACGGCTTGAGAATTACTGGTAATTTTTGTCCAGTTTATTTTAAAACCCGATAAATTATTTACCCCATTTGAACGGAACCTAAATCTTAACGCATCCTGACCATCAAAGTAAAAAGTACCTTTTCGATTTCCCGTGAATAATTGTTTGTGATCATAGTCTTTTGAAGAATAAATCTCAAGGCTATCATAGGGGCTTTCAATATTCATTTCTTCCACTTCTACCTTAATTAGTTTAGTACTATCTCCATTGGAATAGTCTGGGTATATATAATACCCATCATTGCTATTACTGGCATAGTTACCAGCTTGCCCACCATTGTCGTATAAGGTTCCATATAACTTATCTGTTTCTAAATCGCTGTTTAAAATCATTGTACTTATAGTAGGCGCAACACCCGGGTAAGTATAACGAAGCAAATTATCGGTATTTGATTGGCTAATAGGCAGCCATTTGCCACCATCATGGTAGTAAAAACCTGAGCTGGTGGTATCATACACCAACATGCCTTTGGCAACATTCGTCATGTTGTTTCTGGCCGTTGTACTAAGCCGGGGCATTAATACACCTTTGTTATTACTTTTTATTTCCAATGCTGCATTGGCATTGGGGGTGGTGGTGCCAATGCCTACGTTTTGGGCAGGTAGTTTTAAAAAAACGCAACTGCTTATAATAAGCAGCAAAAATATTTTCATACCTGATATTTTAGTATTTTAAAAAAGTGAAGAATGCGGTTATTAAAGCAAAATACTTTTTTGAAGGGTTTTTAATTACCGGTTTTCGCAGTTCAATTCTTTTATAACCGGAAAGATTGCTGAATTCATTAATACCCTCTTGAACCGATTCGGTAATGTCGAAACATTTTAAGCTAAATGGATTTTTCAAAATATGATGTATTAATATGAAAAAATAATTCGTTTAAAAATGATGTTAATTGTGAAGGCTTGAACTAAAAAAACGAAATGCTCGTTGTTTTTTGATACACAAAAATGATAATTCGTATTACTATATGATATCACTTAAACAGGTGATTTTTTGGAAAATGCTTGGAGGAGTAAAAAAAAAGGAGATACTTTACATCAACAGCAAAATCATTTCATCATGCCGATACTAAAACGCCACTATATTTTTAGTATGCTAATATTGGGTTTAAGCCAGGGTATTTTTTCCCAATCCATACAAAATATAGATTCGCTTGAAAATGTTTTAAAGAAAGAAAAAACAGATTTTGCTACGTTAAATGTGTATTTCAAAAAACTGGATTCATTACCTTCTCAAAACATCGGTGCAAAAGAGATACTGGCTACCTGGATTTTAGCCAATTGCAGCAATAAAGCACAAGAGCCTATTAAAATACAGACGTTGCAAATATTGGCCAGGAACTTTTATTTGGAAGGAAATTATACAAAAGCAACTGAATTATTTAATGAGACACTTACTATTGGCGATGAAAATGAATATCACGAAACAAAATGCAAAGCACTACTTGGACTATCTATGACCTTTTATCAAACTGAGCAGTTTGATAAACAAAATGAGTATGTAAACAAGAGTGTAGTACTGGCTGAAAAATTTAAATATAAAACAGGCATTGCAAATGCCAAACTATTTATTGCATCCTATTTGGCTGAAAATGACCACCAGGTAAATAAGGATACTTTCAATTTGGTATTTAAAATTATGAACGAATGTCTGCAGCTCTGGAGGGAATTGAAGGATACCGCAATGATCATTCACACATACACTGAAGCCGGACAACACTATTCGGATTATAACTATTTCGATTCTGCACTTAGTAATATGCGGATTGCAGCACCCCTGGTTAACGCCAATAAAAATATTAATGAAGCTGCTTATTATTATTTTATGAACGGAAAAATTATGTTTCAAAAAGCACTGGCTAATGGAAAAAATAAAGCAGATTTAAATGAAGCTATCAAATATTTCAACATTTGCATTCCAACTGCAAAAAGAGCAAATAATAAAAGAACGGAGGCCTGGTGTTATGATTGGCTTTCTGCATCTTTTAAATTTTTAGGGAACTATGAAAAAGCCTATCAGTATTTAGAAAAACATTCCTACCTGTACGGGTCATTGGTTTCTGAAAATAATTTTAGACAACTAGCCAGTATAGAACACAAATATGAAATATTAAAAAAGGAAAAAGAAATATTGGGACTGAATTCTGTTAACAAACAAAAAGCAATCGTCAATAAAATTCTCATCGGAAGTGCCGCTGCTTTATTGATATTAAGTTTACTAGGCTACCGCAATTTTAAGAACAAACAAAAAGTATCATCACAACAGCAGGAAATACAACAACAAAAAATTACCGAATTAGAAAAAGACAAACAATTATCCGCCATAGATGCCATGCTAAAAGGCCAGGAAGAAGAACGCAGCCGAATTGCCAAAGATTTGCATGATGGTCTTGGCGGCATGTTATCGGGCACAAAACTATCCTTTACAAGTATGAAAGAAAATTTAGTATTAACGCCGGAAAATGCAATACTCTTCGATAAATCGCTGAGTATGCTTGATAATACGATTGCCGACCTGCGCAAAGTGGCGCATAACCTGATGCCAGAGGCTTTGGTAAAGTTTGGGTTAAACGAAGCATTGAGAGATTTTTGCAATTCTATACAAACTTCCTCTGGTTTAAAAGTGGTATACCAACAGTTGGGTCAAAATAGAAAATTACCCAATACCCCCGAAGTATTTACCTACCGCATCATACAGGAGTTGGTGAACAATGCATTAAAGCATGCCAATGCAACCCAGATAATTGTACAATTAAATGTAAATACCCATAAATTAACTATAACAGTAGAAGATGATGGGATCGGTTTTGATACTAATAAAATCGCCAATAGCAAGGGCGCCGGTATGGATAATATAAAATACCGGGTACAATATTTTAATGGAACTTTAGATATTGTTACTGCACCAGGTAATGGTACATCTGTAAATATTGAATTAATGGTATAGCCAATGATAAAAGTATATATAGTAGATGATCATTCGGTAGTAATAGAAGGTATTTATTCCTTATTGCAAAATGAAAAAGAGATAGAGATAGCGGGCTTTGCTGTGAACGGGCAAAATTGTTTAACCCATTTTACCAATCATACGGCAGATGTAATATTAATGGATATAAGTCTTCCTGATATAAATGGTATTGATTTATGCAGGCTCATTAAAAAAAATTATCCTGGTATAATGGTGCTGGCATTAAGTACATTTAACCAGGGCAGCTATATCAAAAAAATGATGGATGCCGGTGCCAGCGGATATTTATTGAAAAATACCGGGAAAGATGAAATTATTGAAGCCATCAAATCTGTTGCTGGCGGAAATATTTATTTAAGTTTTGAAACTGGTAAAGAACTCAATGCAAATAAAGATGATGCCCCGACAGGTCCTCTATTAACAAAAAGAGAGAAAGAAATACTGATTCATATTGCCAATGGCTTAACTAACCTGCAAATTGCTGAACTACTTTTTTTAAGCATTGATACCATAAACAGCCACCGAAAAAGTTTATACCATAAATTGAAAGTAAAAAATACCGCCCTGCTAATCAGGTATGCTGTTGAAAACAGATTGGTATAGACACGCTATGCGCTCGTCCTAAAATTCGTCTTAGTTGTTAGATCGTACAATTATTTGAAAGCCTTTCTCTGTCAAATTGTATTCTTGTATTATTGGAGAAATTCTATCTTAAGCATTTTATTGAATTGCAGGAATAATCTTTATTAATGAATCTTTTTGCCCGACATTTAAACTGTCTTTGGCAGGCTTGGTTTCGGATATCAACCAAAGCGGCTGCAGGGTCCACAATCCATCCACCAGGAGTGCATAATAGGCAGCGGTTATTTTCCTTCCATCAGATCTTTCTTCTTTAATGATAATCTCTTGTCCTTCGAGGTTTGTTTCTGTGCTAGATGCCGGCATTGCGTAAAAGCTTTGCGCATCATCAGGCAACATGGTTACGTCTAATGGTTTTTCTTGCTGGGTTAAAATGGCTTTTGATGTAGGCCGTTGTGCAATGGATTTTATAGCGGGAACTTTTTTAGCAATAGGAAGCGCTATCTCAGTTTTGAAAATAGCGATTGTTTCAGTTGTTTTTAGGGATGCTATTGCAACGCTGTTTTGTGGCAAAACAATGGGAGGCAAATCGACCGTATTCTTTTGAGTAAATACGAACAGCAGCATCAATGTAAGAAGCACCGTACCAGCATAGCCTGCTAAAACTAAGCTTCGCTTGCTTTGTTGAAAATCCAGATTTTCCGGGCGTGCAAAAAAATTGATTCTGCTGAGCAATTGATGTTTGCTTTTTACAGCCGGCATTTGCAGGCTGAGCTGTTGCTGCATTTGAGATGCTATCAGCAAAGCCTCGGCATAAAGAATATGATTGTATTCAAAGTGGATC
>JANNMO010000008.1:0-72811 GCA_031398005.1 Ferruginibacter sp. | reverse complement strand
GGAGATAGGCGCAGCCCGTGGAGATAGGCGCAGCCCGTGGAGATAGGCGCAGCCCGTGGAGATAGGCGCAGCCCGTGGAGATAGGCGCAGCCCGTGGAGATAGGCGCAGCCCGTGGAGATAGGCGCAGCCCGTGGAAATATAATAAACCAATCCTAAAAAATAAGTCAAAATAAATCCACATATACATTGCATTGAAAAAATTATAAAATATCATCTACTAATTATTAATTATTCCCTACATTTGCACTCCAAAAAAGAATAGACATGGACGCAGTATCATTTGTACACGAACAACTAACAGCAATACCAACACTTCCTAATTTTAAGGCCGGTGATAATATTACTGTAAATTATAAAATTGTAGAGGGCGCAAAAGAGCGTATTCAAAGTTTTAAAGGCGATGTTATTAAGCGTCAAGGCGTTGGTTCTACAGCTACTTTTACAGTTCGTAAAATAAGTGATGGTGTAGGTGTAGAGCGTTTATTTCCTGCATATTCTCCTAACATTGAGAGCATTGTATTAAACAAAGTAGGTCGTGTAAGAAGAGCTAAACTTTATTTTCTTCGTGAAAGAAGCGGTAAGAGTGCACGTATTAAGGAAAAAAGAATGGCAGTTGGTCTTAAAAAAGGTAAAGCATAATTTGTTTTTATATTATTTAAAAAGCGAAGCAGTAATGTTTCGCTTTTTTTTTATGCATTCAAAAATCTTCCATACGCCTTAATACCACAAATTATTACGGTGAAAGATTGGGCATTAGCATAAGTTGGCATAAAATTTAGCATTAGTTAACGCACCGTTAAACCAAATAATAAAAAAATAATCAAACCAACGTTTTTATAAAATCGTTTATCTTTACACTTTAAAACAAATACTATGATACTTAATATTTTTAATACTTTTTTAATTTCAATGCCAGGAGGTAGTGAGTGGATACTTATTATTCTAGTGGTGCTTTTAATGTTTGGCGGTAAAAAAATTCCTGAGCTTATGCGTGGCGTTGGTAAAGGAATGCGTGAGTTTAATGATGCTAAAAATAACGTGAAGAATGAAATTGAAGAAGGTATGAAAGAAAAAGAAGTTCGTACTTCTGCATCTGCCGAAGAAATAAGATTACAAGAAATGAAATTGCAACAATTAAAGGAAGAACAAGCATTAAAAAACGCTTAGTAAAACATTACATAAATTGAGGGCCGAAAAGTACCATTCTTAAATATTTAAGAAAGTATTTTTCGGTTTTTTTTATCTACCAAATTCATCTAACGAATATGTTTTCTTTTAGTACAATAAGCGAATACCATAAAAATTTACAATCGCAAAAATATAGTTGTGTAGAGGCAGTAAATTTTTATCTAAATAATATTAATCAAAACATACACTTAAATGCATTTGTAGAAGTTTACAAAGAAGATGCTTTACAAAAAGCTACACAATTAGATGCAGAAAGAAATACCGACGTTCCTCTAAAAAAATTACACGGGGTTGTTATTGCTATTAAAGATGTTATTTGTTACAAAAACCACACAGTTACGGCAGCATCAAATATACTCAACGGTTTTCAATCACTTTATACCGCAACCGCCTTACAATTTTTAATTGATGAAGATGCCATTATTATTGGTAACTGTAATTGCGATGAATTTGCAATGGGTAGTACAAACGAAAATTCTGCTTACGGCAAAGTATTAAATGCATTAGATAATACAAAAGTACCTGGTGGTTCTTCAGGTGGAAGTGCAGTGGCTGTGCAGGCATATATGTGTATGCTTTCATTAGGCAGCGATACAGGTGGTTCTGTGAGGCAGCCAGCAGATTTTTGTGGTATAATAGGATTAAAGCCAGGTTATGGAACAATTTCCCGTTACGGATTATTGGCTTATGCTTCTTCTTTTGATCAAATAGGTATTTTTGGCAAACACATCCAAGATGTTGCTTTACTATTAGAAATAATGAGCAAAAATGATCCCATGGATAGCACGATCAACATTGCATCGTCATTGCCAATTTCAAATTTTGAAAGTGATACTCAAAAAAAATACAAAATTGCTTATTTTAAACAAGCATTTGAACATTGTGGAAATGATCCAGAGATTATACAATCAATTCAATCATTTACAAAAGAAATTGAAAATGCCGGTCATAGTATTACAGAAATTGAGTTTGATTTGCTAGATTTTATTGTACCTGCTTATTATGTACTTACCACTGCAGAAGCAAGTAGTAATTTAAGTAGGTACGATGGTGTAAGGTTTGGTCATCAAAGTAACCAACATGCTGAAAATTTAAACGAATTCTATTTAAATAATAGATCTGAAGGTTTTGGTGCAGAGGTTAAGCGAAGGATTATGTTAGGAACTTTTGTATTAAGCACAGGGTATTATGATGCGTTTTATAGCAAAGCACAACAAATAAGACAATTATTAGTAAAAAAGATTAACCAAATTTTTTCGGAGTACGATGCTGTTATTATGCCTGTCAGTCCTTGTACTGCTTTTAATATTGGTGATAAAGATAAAGATCCAATAGCTATGTATTTGGCAGATATATATACAGTTTTTGCAAATCTTACGGGTATTCCTGCTGTTGCTATACCATTATTTTCACACAGTAATAACATGCCTTTTGGCATACAAATTTTATGCAATAAAGAACAAGAGTTACTTTTGCTTCAAATTTCGGAAACGCTTATTGAGCTAAAAAAGGCTGACAATAATAATGGCTAAAAAATTATACATATTTATTTTCACTTTCATTTTGTTTGCAAAAACAATGTATGCTCAGCAGCCACCGGTGCAAGAAACAACTGAAGTATTAGCAGATACTACTGCTCCGGTGATTAAAGAGGAAGAAGAAATTATTGATGAGATAATAGAAACTAGAACTGTTCCTAAAAAAGATAAGGTACAATACTTTAGTAAACTAACCAGGTACGGTTTTAAGAATTTATTTCCAACATATTCTTATAATACTGCTATGCCTTATTCTTCTCAGGTAAACCCAAATGCAGAAAATTACATGCAGGATTATTTGCGTGCTCATGGCAAATATTTAGTAAGCATGAAAAGTTGGTGTATGCCATATTTTAATTTGATAGATAATATTTTTACTCAATACGGATTACCAAAAGAATTAAAATATCTGGCAGTAATTGAAAGTAATTTAAAAACAAGTGCGACAAGCTGGGTTGGTGCTGGTGGTCCTTGGCAATTTATGCCTTACACCGCAAGAGAAAATGGATTGATTGTAAATGGAGTTGTAGATGAAAGAAGAGATTACTTTAAGAGCACACATGCAGCAGCACGTTATTTACTTACGCTTTATAAACAAACAAAAGATTGGTTGCTGGTAATTGCAGCTTATAACGGTGGGCCTGGGCGAGTTTTTTCTGCCATAAACAGAAGCGGAAGTAGAAACTTTTGGTCTTTACAATACAACCTGCCTGAAGAAAGTAGAAACCATGTAAAAAAATTTATAGCCACCCATTATATTATGGAAACTGCGGGCGGAGTTGGTAATACAAATTTTGGAAATGCCGGTTTTGCCATTAATAAAAATGTGGGTACTGCTATAAACCCTTACAACAATAAGCCTACGCTAAGTGTGCAAGAAATGGAAGTGGCCGAAACGCAAACCATCACCGGAAAATATAATTCTGTAATAATTGCAAAAAATATTGTGATGGATATAGCTGCATTTAATCGGTACAATCCGCTGTTTGATAACCAGATTTATGCAAATGGTAAATATGAATTGATTTTACCTCAAGATAAAATGCAACTTTTCCTTTCTACCAAGTATCAAATTTTAAATGAGTGTGTACAATTTATGCTCGGCGATACGGAGGTTCCGGACAATCTAACTACCTACCCCAAAGCAAAAAAGAAAAGGGCCAAATAGGTACAGATTTAAACAATCTATTACTAGAGTGTACCTATTGTACACTTTCTTTTCTCCCTACCTTAGCCTTCCCGATAGGTTACAAAGAACTTTAAGAAATTTCTACCTCTACAAAATTTTGCTTCAACAATTATTAATTGGTTCTACAACAGATGAATGTATTTGGGTGATTCTCATATCATCTATTAATTTGTTTCATATCGCTTTTCTAATTTGAATTGTATCCAAACTAAATTGAAATTTTCATGGTGATAGAAATTTTATGGGTATAGATTTTTAGAATCCTACATTATGGCATTACCATATTTTTAAAGACCCTCTAGATTGCTATCCTAATGGTTATAATAAGAAAAAGCCCTCCGAATTTCGAAGGGCTTTTAATCTTGTGTCTATTGTCTAATATCTAATGTCTAACATCTAATTAATAACTCCACAAATCCTGCTCGTAGTTAAATATCTTTTCTTTAATATTTTCACCTTCCAATAATTGAAGAATACTGTTTTCACTTAAACCTTTATAATTTTTAATAAACTGATCATATGGGTTATCAATGGTACTTTTTATAATACGGCCATAAAACATACGACTTTCAAATAATTCTTCCCAACTCATACGTGCACCAAAGTTTTTACCATTGTACACTTCATATTTTGCAAAGGTTTCACGCATGTCTGGATAATACACCCAAAACAATTCTGTATCTCCCAAATCAAGACCTTGCGGTGTAATAACTCTCTTTAATGGAGCAATTCCTAAAATTCTAAAAAATAACCGAGAACTTTCTTTATCAAAAACAACCTCTTCTTTAATTCGGAATTTATAAACAGAATCAGGGTTCACCTCATTTCGCATTTTCTTAGAACCGGTAACATTACCCAAAGAATCTGTTGTAACAACATCAACCTCTTCACCTGCATAAATTTTTGATACTTCACCTTTAGTCATTGGTGTTGTGAATCGATCATCAATAGAGCTGAAAACAGTTACAGCGCTATCCTGAATTGCTTGTAATAGTATCGAAATGAATCTTTGATTTCCATTATCTTGATCTGCAACATACCTGAAAGGCAAATTTATTTTCTCACGTGCATCTATTTCACGCCATATTTTATGACGATAAACAGCATCATCAGCACGTAAGTTTTCATAAGCTAGCGGAGTTCTATCTCTTATAGCATCATCATCTACTGCACCATCTCTTCTCAAAGATTTTGCAATTTTTTTAATTGGTAAGCTATCGTTTACAGGAACATCAGCTACCACGGCACTATCTGTAGAGGCAGTCGCACCTTGAATATTGGCGGTTGTTCTATTTTTAGTTGTTCTTCGAGTAGATGTTCGCTTTGCTGGAGCTTTACCTTTTGTAGATTTTTTCTTTTGAGCATTAGCTACAGTAGTAATTCCTGTAACGAAAATCATTAGAAATAAATACTTAAAAATTTGCTTATTCATTTTTATGGTTTTATACATTTTTAGTATAACTGTATTGTTGCTTCGTCAATAGTTCGTGGACCATCAGGACCTTGAACCTTAATATTAATAAACGAAATGGAAGATCCTGGTCCACATCTTTGCATCAATGGTTTAATATTTGCCAAATTATTACCATTGATAGAAGATGGAGTTAAATTCGGAAAACCAGTTCCAGAAAAATATACCGTTGCACTTATTACACTAAATCTTAAATCAAAATCAAAATTTTCCAAATCTGCTCTACAAAAATCTTGGTTTTTAAAATCTACTGCTGGAACTCTAGCTTTACCTGCTCCGATTCTAAAAACAGGGCTAGGTATTCTTTTAACACGGAATGAAAACTGACTTGGTTTTCCATCTGCCACTACATTTATAGTTGCAGGTCCAATAGCACTGACTCTAACTGTTCTGTTTGAACCTGAACCTGAAATAGTTCCTCCATTCATTGAAACAGTTGTTTTATCCCATCCTGTAGGTGATCCTATAGTAACAGGGTTATCAACTCCTATGTAAAATACATTCATCTTATCTAACATTACCGCAGCTCCACCAGGTGTACCTACAGTATATTCAACGTTCTTGGTTTCAGTTTTGTCGTTACCATCCTGGTCTTTGTAACGGATTGTTACGGGTACAGTATGTGAACCACCACCTGAAGCCTGAAATTTATATTTACCTTGTCCATCAACCACCGGAACACCTGCACCATTAATTGAGATTTGAGGCGCAGCTGCAGAGCTATATGCTCCAATACCTGCAGTTACTTCAATTTCCTGACCAGGCATGACATAATTGGCACTTTGTCCAATTAATACCCCTGTTTTATCAAATTTAACTTTTACTTCACCCACTTTTGAGTGAGCATAAGTTACCACTTGGTTTTCAGAATTTTTAACATTATTCTGAAATTTACTCAACAATGTTAAACCTGCAACAGTTGGAGTCATGTGAAAATAAGCATCCGTAAATGATTTAGGTTTACCATCCTGTCCTGTAGCTGGTTTCCCATCAACAGCCAAAGTTGTAGCAAACTCTTTTCCTATTTCAGCATCAATTGCAAGCATTGCTGCTTTATAATCTTTTAATTTTTGTTCCAATTGCGGGCCTAGGTTTTTTCCACCGGGACCATTTCCAAATAAACGTGTAGCCGCTTCTAAATCATCTTCTTTAAATGTTTCCACAGATTGTCCATCTACTGTTTCCACTTTAAAGCCAGCTTCATCTTTCAATTGTTTTTTTATTCCTTCAATATAAGAATTCATATCTGCAGATAACTTCTTAGCAGTTTCCGCATGTCCATTCCAAATTTTTGCCTTTTCAGCTGTTACTGGGTCAGCAACTTTTGCCTGCAATGATTTGTATAATGTTTCATTAGCAGTAGATAAGTTTGTGTTAGATGTTGTCAAACTTTTATCAACTACCTTAAATGCGTTTAAAATTTCTGATGAAACATTTAATGCAAGTAATGCTGTAAGCACTAAGTACATAATGTTGATCATCTTTTGCCTGGGCTCTTTCGGTAAAGCCATAACTTATAGTATTAATAATTTTATTAAATGTTGTTAGGGTAAAAGTTGTTTGGCTTATAAAGCTTTATTATCTGCCTTGCATAGCACCTAGCATATTGCCATAAACAGCATTTAGTTTGCTTAAGTTTGTAGCCAATGCACCAATTTGCTCTTTTGCTTTGTTTGCATCTTCTACACTGCCCATCATTGCAGAACTAGCTTCAGCCATTTTACCGTAAAAACCATTTAATGCCTTCAAATGATTATTGCTTTCTTTAAGCTCCAACTCATATATTGTATTTAATGAACCAAGATTTTTTGTAAGAACCTGTATTTGATCGTGAAAACCACGAGCACTGTCAGATGCATTGCTAAATGATGACATTGTAGCTGCACTGCTGGTAAATGCTGCTGACATAGAACTGATTGCAGTGGTTGCTTCTTGTGTTTTCTTGCTAAAATCAGAAGTAGATTTTACTACATCGCTTACATCTGCAATACCATTTACACTTGTACCAAGTTTTTGAAAACCTTCCCCTAATCTTTTTAAATTTGCAGGAGTAATATCAGCATCCTGTAACATTTTATCCATATTATTTAACGCAGGATTACCGGTAGCTACAGCCATTTTAACTCCTCCTTCATAATCTTCCTTTACTGCTGGGAAAACCATATAAAGTACACCATAAGCTAAGAATATAATAGCCTCTGTTATCAAACCGATTTTTAATAATAAATCTGCTGATGGGGTATGTAATATTTTTTGCAGTGCACCATAAATTACAACTGCGGCGGCTACTGATACGCCTACGTCCATCCATTTACTAATGTTTGAAGGAATTTTTACTGACATGTGTTTAAGTTTTTAATTTGGAGGTTTTGTTTAGATTAATACTATGAAAATGCTTATCGACAACCCGTTAAATGAACGGGTTATCAACAATATCATTAAATTCTTTTTTAAAATTTTTCTATTATTACCTTTTTTTAATGGTAGGAGGAAGATCTATTACACAACGGAACCCAATATATGATTTTGCAGTGTCTTGATATTCGTAAGCTCTTGTACCTGTTTGTAAAAAGTAAGCAACATCTTTCCAACTACCACCACGAACAACTTTACGCTTCATACGTGGAGGATCAGAATTTTTTGCGTTCCATCTTACATCTGGGTTCATATCGTGTTGAAAGTTATAAGAACCTTCGTAGTATAATGAAGAAGTCCATTCAGCCACATTTCCTGCCATATTGTATAACCCAAAATCATTTGGCCAGTATGCATCTGCTCTCACAGTGTACAAACCTCCATCTTCAGGATAGTTACCACGGCCTGGTTTAAAGTTTGCCAATAAACAACCTTTTTTATTTCTTAAGTAAGGACCGCCCCAAGGGTATGACATTTGAGAACGACCACCACGTGCAGCATATTCCCATTGTCCTTCAGTAGGTAACCGAAAATCAGTTTGTCCTGCTCTTTTTTTACTTTCGTTGTATGAGGCAAGTTTTTGTGTTCTCCATTCAGCAAAAGCGGTAGCTTGTTTCCAGCTAACACCTACTACTGGGTAGTTTCCGTAAGCAGGATGGCTGTAATATTGCTTACTCATTGGTTCGTTGTAAGCGTAAGAAAAATCTCTGATCCAGCAAAGTGTATCAGGAAAAACAGGAATGTCCTGTTTCATAATAAATTCTTTACGTTGAACATTTGTATCTCTGTTGTAAGCAGAAGCTTTATAATCAAATATTTCTGAGTGGTAAACTATTTTCTTTGCGTCCAATTCTTTTTTTCCAAAAATTCTATTATCTGCAGAAACTATAATTGCGTCAATTTTTTCGAAAGTTGCTTTGTCACCATATTTAATAGTGCTTGCTTTTTTCCAATCAATGTATTCATTGCCATCAGAGCCTTGCTTTACATAACCCATTAATTTACCTGCTATTGAATCTCTTACCCAATTGGTAAATTCACGGTACTCATTGTTGGTAATTTCAGTAGCATCCATCCAGAAACCACTAATGGAAACCTGTTTGTTTCTTGCAGTGTATGCATAGTTAACATCTTCATCACTGGGCCCCATGTGAAAAGTACCAGCTGGTACATAAACCATTCCTGGTGGTTTGGTAAGGTTATACGCTTTACCTGGCGCTACCCCATGTAGTTGACCATCATTTGGCATAGACCCAGATTTACCTTTTCCGCTAATTAGTTTACAACTGCCGGCGGAAAGGGCAATGGAAACAACTGCAATTGAGCACAATAACCGATTATTCATTTTTTTAACTTTGAGGGTATTAGCAAATGTAATAACTATTTTTCTGTAAAAATACAGCCAACACTAGCGGCAATGTTAATTTTTATACACAATTATACAATGCCATGCTTAGTACTAAACGCCTCTTTTTTTTAAATATTGTGATTAATAAATGTTAAAAAGATTGCAACTGTATTTCCTGCAATAGTGCTTGAACAGAATGAACAGGTTTTTTACAAACAAAATTCTGGCATAAATATATAGATATTTCTTTAGAAATTTCACGGTTTCTCAACAAAGGCATTTCTGAATTGTTAAAATTTGACTGTAAAATTTTATTTGGTATGTATTGAAGCAGCACATTATTAAGTGTGGGAATCATGTTGTTGCCAATAATTGCGATTTCATTAATACCTGCAGCTAAATTAAAAGCTGTTGCAGCCCATATCCCAAAAGAACCCGGGTGTTTAACAATGATAGTTTTGAGGGAATCTATCATTGAAACTGCCTTTTGATGCCATTCTCTGTTATCAAATACCAGAGAAAGGTAAAGTAAATTTTTTGCCATAACCGCATTGGCAGAAGGTGTGGCACCATCGTATAGTTCAATTTTTCTTACAACAATATCCTTTTGATGCTTTGAAGTAAAAAAGAAAAATTCGCTCTTTTCATCTTCAAAATTTTCAATAATAAATGCTGTGATAGCTTTTGCCTTATGCAGATACTTTTCATCTGCAGTTATTTCTTGTAAATGAATGCATGCATCTGCCATGCAAGTGTAATCATCTAAAAAAGCAGGGTATTTGGCTTCTCCATTTTTGTAAGTATGAAAATATCCTTTTTGATGAACGAATTTTTCTTCAATAAAATTATATAATTCAATAGCGGCTAATTTGTACTTATCATTTTGTAATGCCGCATAAGCTTTGCAGAAAGCAGTTATGAGCAAAGCATTCCATCCAAGTATAATTTTATCATCTGTACCTGGTCGTACTCTTTTGTTTCTTTCATTTAATAAAATTTTTTTAGCTGCGCTGATGTTCATTTCTGCAGTTGACAAGGGGATATTGAAGGCTTTTGAAACTTCATCCAATGGTTTTAAAATTCGAAGAATATTTTTTTCTTCCCAATTGCCATGCTCCGTTACATCAAAATAGCTATTAAACAGGTCAGCATTTTCACCAAGAAGATGCACAGTTTCTTTTTTATCCCACACATAAAATTTTCCTTCTACTCCCTCGCTATCGGCATCAATAGCTGCATAATAACCACCCTCTTCATTTTTCATTTCTGTAAAAATAAAATGGCAAACATGTTCAATTGCATTTTTATAAATATCTTTTTTTGTAAGTAAATATGCATTGCTAAGTGCTGTAATAAAAAGTGCGTTATCGTACAGCATTTTTTCAAAATGAGGTGCCAGCCATTCGCCATCAGTACTATATCTGCAAAGGCCTCCACCCAATTGATCATATATACCACCATTAAGCATTTTAGTTAATGATAATTCTGCATGAGCAAGCGCTTTATCATCTTTTAAAAAGTATGCAGTCTGTAATAATGTGTTTATTGAAAAAGTTTGTGGAAATTTCGGTGCTTGTCCAAATCCACCTTCTACAACATCTGCGGTAGCAAGTAAATTATTGGCTAGGGTTATGCAATCATCTTTTGTAAATCCTGTTTTAACAGTTTCTACATTAATGGCAGCTTTTATTTGCCCGAAATTATTTGCCTTTTTTAAATGTTCAATAAGCGTTTCCGCTTGTTGTTCCATTTCTTCTCTTTTATTTTTCCATGCATCAGCAATACTAATTAATACATCCGTCCATGATGCACGGTTAAATGCCTTCACCGGAGGAAAATAGGTACCGCCATAAAAAGGTTTTGCATCTGGAGTAAGAAACACATTTAAAGGCCAACCGCCACTTCCAGTCATAGCCTGTACTGCATCCATGTAAATATGGTCTATATCTGGTCGTTCTTCTCTATCTATCTTAATGTTTATAAAATGCTCATTCATTAAAGCAGCAGTGCTTTCAATTTCAAAACTTTCTCTTTCCATTACATGGCACCAATGGCAAGCAGAGTAGCCAATACTCACCAATATTGGCTTATTCATTTCTTTAGCAAGAGCCAATGCTTTTTCTCCCCATGGCTGCCAGTGTACAGGGTTGTGTGCATGTTGTAAGAGATATGGACTTGTTTCTGCTAAAAGTTCGTTTTTCATTTTGTGAAATTATAAAATAAAAAAAGCGGCTAAAAATTAACCGCTTGTAAATAATATTATGAATGTGTCATCATTTCTTTTTAGCAAAGGTTGTTTGCAAATATTTGTCTAAGGCGCTCACCATCCCCGGCGTTTGTGGCATAGGTGCTTTTACCTCCAGTACAATTCCTGCTTCTTCTGCTGCTTTGTGGGTGTTAAGACCAAACGCACCAAACCTTGTACCATTTTGCTTATAACCAGGAAAATTTTCTATTAAACTTTTTACCCCACCTGGCGTAAAAAAACAAATGATGTCGTAATTTTTTGCAATGATGTGTTTGATATCATTGCTTACAACTTTGTACAAAACAGGCGTTGCAAATTCGCAGTTGTGGCTTTTAAGCCAGTTGGTTATATCGCTGTCAAAAGATTCTGAACAAGGGTATAAAAATTTTTCGTGCTCTTTATGCTTATTTATTACATCAAAAAGACTTTTGTTTGTACCATCTGCCCCATAAAACACTTTCCTTTTTCTGTATAAAATGAACTTTTGTAAGTAGAGGGCTACTGCTTCTGTGATGCAGAAATATTTTGTATCCTGCGATACGGTTACTTTCATTTCTTCACAAATTCTAAAGAAATGGTCAATTGTATTTCTACTGGTAAAAATTACAGCTGAATATGCTGCAATATCAATTTTTTGTTTTCTAAAATCTTTTGCGGGAATACCATTGATTACAATAAACGGGAAATAATCTACCGTTACATCGTATTTTTTGGCTACATCAGAATAAGGAGATTTTGCTCCTTCTGGTTGTGCCTGGGCAATCAATATTTTTTTAACCTTTTTGGCCGATGAAACAACAGCCGTTTCTACGTTTTTTACCATACCGATTTTCCTATGAGGCTGCAAATTTACATTATTTTCCCGAAAAATATCATAACTGTTTTGTAAATAAGCACAATGGGTAGAATTTCAATAGCTAAAACATATATAAAAAAATGAAACCTATTAAATTTTAACTTATTTTGAAGTAAGCTATAAGCCCTAAAAAATCTTGTCAGAAGTAATATTGACAATAAAATAAGAGACAACAAAACTGCGTATCCAACAATTTTAAAACTGCTAAACGCCATTAGTAGAACGAATGGCAATAAAAAAATTCCGATAATTTTATTAAGTAAAAAAACAACAAAGATGTAAGTTTTTGCTTCTTCCACATTATTAGTAACCCAGCCAGTAAATAATAAAGTGAGATATTTCACAAAATAAGAAACAGCAATTACTGCAATACAAAGCAATAAAAAATTCCAATTAAGTGTGTTGCTTCTTCCAATAAAATATTGATGTAAGAAATATAGGTACAATCCTCCTGAAAAAACAAAAAAAACATTAAATAATAAGGATGGCAAGGTGGCTTGTTCCAACTGGTCAGTCAATTGATTTTGCCGCAGGGAGGTATTAAAAAACACCCTGAATAAAGTTGAAAAATATCTGCTGAAAATTGTTCTCAATAATCCTAAAAAAAACAGTAAAGCTGCCATCAAGTAAAAAATGGACTCATCTGATTGAGGCGCTCTTACTGAAATGGCCAAGGCTTGTGGCTGCCCTTTAGATTGAAGGAATATATTACTATCTAGTAAATTGGTATAAATACTTTTTAATTGGATACTATCTTTCTTTGTATCAATTATTGAATTTTCAATTACAGAAGTATCCACTACTTGACCTTTGCAGTACAAAGATGGTAAAAGAAAAATACAACAAATGATGAAAAACAATTTCACTATCAAACAATTTATGCGCAAAAATAAGTGTAAGAAAATCTATTTAAAATTTTAAAAATAATTGATGTAGCCAAAATGAATTTTTGATGCCTGGCGAATATTAAATGGTACATCATTTCTTTTACCAAGAGCGAGACTGAGGTTTAGTAAACCTGCTTTTGTTTCGTATACGATGCCGATACCAGAACCTACAAAAAAATTGCTTGTGTTTATATTTTGATATTTAGCTGCATTTACTCCTGCATCTACAAAACCAAAAAGATAGGAATTTAAGCTTATTAGGGATCTATACTCCGTGGTAAAAACGGCATATTTAGTTGCATAAATACTTTCTTCATCAAAACCTCGAAGCAAACGATACCCACCTATTTGAAAAACTTCATTTCTAAAAATTGTTGGGCTGCTATAAATACCGGTATTGATGGCTGTTTTAAATGTACTAGATTTTGATAATTTGAAAAAATGTGCAGCTACTATTTTTATTCTTAATTGGTAACTTTTTAATTTAACTGAATCATACAAAGTTTCGTAATTAAAGCCCGGGGTTTTTAGAGAAAGAATGTCGTTGTTTTTTTGAAATGTTTTAACACCTGCCAGTGCTGTAACAGAAATATCATTGCCTGTTATGGGATTGTACTTATAATTTGTATTTCTAAATTCATAAGTTATACCGGCGTTTACAGATTTTACATCAATATTTGTGGGTAATCTTTTTTGCAATTTAATGGCATTGGTATCTATACCACCTTGCAATAAATTTGTATTTTGCCATTGCACTAATATTTTACCCGATTGATTATTGCTAAGATTTAATTGTAAGCCTAACTGCGCATTTACTTGTAAAAAATTAGAATCTTTTTTAAATAATTCAAACAAAAATCCAAGACCAAATGCAGATTTTAAAATATAAGGTTTGTCGTATCCTAAATTTAGTCGTGGAGATTTTGGCTGTAAAGCCTGGTATTTAATTAACAATCCTTCTCCTGCCCCAAAAACATTTTTAAAATCAAGATTTACATCGCCTGTTACTTGTAGTTTTCCTGTGTTATTAGCATCAGGTAAAAAACCAATTATTGCACTTGCTTCGCTGCTTTTTTTGTTATCTACATATAAATTTAAAATAGAACCAGAACCCAGCATATTAAGTGTAGATGATTGTACAGTTTGCGCATAAGGAAGTTCCAACATTCTTTTATCAACATCTTTTAGCTTTTCCCTGCTGTAAATACTACCATTGGTTATGTTTAAGTAGCGTTGCAAAAATTTAGGATTAATTTTTAGTTTGCCATAATTATTTATGCTGTCAATTCTATATAGTATTCCCTTATTTACCATTAATGCGGCAGAAATTTTATCATCGTTTAAAACCACACTATCTAAATAAACATAGGCAAATGGGTAGCCTTGGTTTTCGTAATACATTAATAATTTTTCCTTTATCAGATCAATTTCTGATATATTTAAAGGTTTATCTGCATAATTTTTTGAGAGAAACCCAATCTTATTTAATAATGTTTTATCAATATCATTTGTGCGTAATTGAATCCAGTTGTATTTTTTGCCAATGTATAAAATGATGTAAACATTGTTATCAATTTCCCAAATACTATCTACGGATGCAACAGGATAACCTTTGGCAGCAAATATTGTTGGAATGGTATTTATATAATTATAAAGTTGGGGCAAATCTGCAAAAGCCGTTTTTAAAGAAACAGGTAGTGGGACAATGGAAGTATCTTTGTACTGAACAATTAATTTAGACAATAGTTTATCTGAACCTGTTTTTTGTGCATTCAATTTGCATATTATGCATGAAAGCAAAAAAATGCACAATAATTTTTTGATGCAAGTTTTCATTGTGTAAGCGGCAATGATCAATTTTTAAAAAAGTAAATCTACAAATCTTTGGCGGGTATTTATATTCATATTCCATTTTGCAAACAGGCTTGTACATACTGTAATTTTCACTTTTCGGTTTCCTTAAAAAATAAAACTGCTTTAATTAAAGCTTTGGTTAAAGAAATTGAATTGTCAAGTGAGTTTATTGATGATAAAAACATTGAAACTATTTATGTAGGGGGCGGCACACCAAGTCTATTAAATGAAGAAGATTTAAGGTGTATTTTCGATGCGCTTCGTAAAAAGTTTTCTATAACTGCTGATGCGGAAATAACTTTAGAGGCAAACCCTGATGATATAAATATGGAGGTACTAAATATTTGGAAAACTATTGGGGTAAATAGGCTTTCAGTGGGTTTACAATCATTTAATGAAGTAGAGTTAAAGTGGATGAACAGGGCACACAACGCTACTCAATCTTTGCAATGTTTAAATGATATTCAGTCAGCAGATTTTACTAATTTTTCTGTTGATTTAATTTATGGATCTCCATTACAATCAAATGACGACCTTAAAAAAAATTTTGAGATTATTGCTGAAAGAAATATCCCTCACATTTCGTGCTATGCGCTTACGGTGGAACCGGGCACATTATTAAATAAAAAAATAAATGAACATAAAAGTCCGGCTGTAGATGCAGATAAACAAGCTGAACAATTTTATTTGTTGTTAGGTATGATGGCAAATAACGGATATGAACAATATGAGATAAGTAATTTTAGCAAAACTGGTTACAGAAGCAAACACAATAGCAGTTACTGGCAAGGCAAACCTTATTTTGGATTTGGACCTGCGGCACACTCCTTTAATGGTTTTAATAAACGGAGATGGAATGTTTCTAACAATGGTCTATATATTCAATCATTGGAAAAAGATCTTATTCCTTATGAAGAAGAAATTTTAACTGAATTACAAGCGTTGAATGAATATGTAATGACTGCTTTGAGAACAGTAGAAGGAATAAATTTTGATTATATACGTTCGGGTTTTGGAGAAAGCCATGTTTTGAGGATTTTGGGAGAAGTAGAAAAATATTTAGTTTCTGGGAAAGTTATTAAAACAACTGATGGGCTTTATTTGAGTGAGGAAGGAAAGTTTTTTGCAGATGGGATTGCGGGGGATTTGTTTGGGGTTTAGGTTAGGAATTTAATGAAGTAGTTTGTTTTGGAGATAGAGTTTTGAGGTTTAACTAGGAGTTCAAATGAGAAAAAGAGGGAAAGGAGAAGTGAGTTTTCTGGTTTTTGGGCAAGGAGTTCAAAGGAGAAAAAGAGGAAAAGGAGAAGTGCGTTTTATGGTTTTTGAGCTAGGAGTTCAAAGGAGAAAAAGAGGAAAAGGAGAAGTGCGTTTTATGGTTTTTGAGCTAGGAGTTCAAAGGAGAAAAAGAGGAAAAGGAGAAGTGCGTTTTGAGGTTTTTGGGCAAGGATTTCAAATGAGAAAAAGAGGGAAAAGGAGAAGATTATAAATTATATTAACCCTTCTTCCATGTTTTTAAAGCCTGTTTTTGCATCTATACCATTCCATAAAATATCAAATACCGTTTGAGCTATGGGCATTTCTGCTTGTACTTTTTCATTAATGATATGCATGCATTTTGCAGCATTATAACCTTCTGCTACCATGCTCATTTCTAACTGGGCATTTTTTACAGAGTAGCCCTTACCTATCATATTGCCAAAGGTTCTGTTACGGCTAAAAAGGGAATAACAAGTAACCAATAAATCTCCAAGATAAACCGACGCTGCATAGTTTGCATGTTTGTTGTCTGTTTTGTTTTTGCCGTGTTCCATGTAACCTACTTCCGCATTAATAATTCCTGCTTTGCGTAGAAAGCCTGCCATTTCATCTGCGCTGTTTGCTATTAGAACACTCAAAAAGTTATCACCGTAATCAAGTCCATGTGCTATACCTGCTGCTACTGCATAAATATTTTTTAGCACTGCAGCATATTGCACTCCATAAATATCTTTATTAGTGACAGTGTTTAAATAATCAGTTTTAAAATGAGTGGCAATGGTAGTTGTTGCATCTTCATCTACACCTGTAAAAGTTAGATAAGACAATTTTTCTGCTGCTACTTCTTCTGCATGGCAAGGACCAAGCAATGCAAAATAATCTTCAATTTTTACATTAAAATTCTTTTGTAAAAAATCATTGAGTAATTCATTTTGTTCAGGCAAAATTCCTTTTACAGCAGACATTATTTTTTTGCCTTCAAAAATATTTTTAGGTAATGAGGATAAAACTTCGCTTGTGTATGCAGAAGGTATGGCAATAATAATGATATCTGAATGTTTTATCACATCTTCTACATTGGTAGTAAGATTTAAATTGTTTACATCAAATCGTGCAGCAGTGAGATATTGAGGATTGTGTTTTTTTATTTTAAATTGTTCAATAGCTTCTGCGCTGCGGTTCCACCACCAAATTGTGTTGTTGTTATCAGTTAAAATTTTTGCTATTGCAGTTCCCCAGCTTCCGCTTCCTAGTATTCCGAAGGTCATCGTTAATTATTGTTTTGTGTTTTGTCGTTTGTCGTTTGTCGTTTGTCGTTTATCGTTATGGTTGTAAAATTTAAGTTGCCGTTTTCAATTAAGAGGTTCACAAACGAGAAACGAGAAAAGGTTTTAATTACAATCCCAAAGTTTCTACAGCCTTAAAAGCCGCTAATTGGCTTGCATCTTTTTTATTAAATCCTTTTGCTGCTGCTATTACTTCGCCATCAATGGTAGCACCAATGGTAAACAATCGCCTACCACTTTCAAATGATTCGGATACAATGGTGAATTCTAATAGCTTGCCATTTTTATTGGCCCAGCCGTACAATTTATTTTTAATGTTTATTTCTATAGATTCTAAATCGTCGGTGAACATGTGGTTGTGAATAATATATTGTTCTACCCATACTTGTGTTTTATCATAACCTTTGTCCAAGAAAACTGCACCTATAAGCGCTTCTAAAGTGTTTCCAAATATTTGAGATGATTTTAAAGCATTATCTAATTTGTTGTAAATGGTAATTTTTTTTAAGCCCATTTTTAAAGCAATTTCATTTAGCTTTTGGCGGTTTACCATTTTGCTGCGCATCTCTGTTAAAAAGCCTTCGTCTTTGTAGGGGTATTTTCTAAAAAGATAATGTGCTATGATAGAACTTAAAACTGCATCTCCTAAAAACTCTAATCGCTCATTGTTTTCATCTGCACCTTCACGCATGGAGCGATGACTTAGTGCGGTTTTATACAATTGAACATTGCCTGGTTTAAAACCGGTAACATTGTTTAATTGCTTTTTAAAATCTTTTGTTACTGGTTCATCTATAAATAAACCCTGTAAATATTGAAGTGTTTTTTTGATACCGAAAAGTTTGTTTAAAATTAATTGATTTTTATTTAACAGCTATAGGATAAAGAAATTTAAAGTTTGTATGTTCTTATCATAATAATTCATCAGCATTAATTGAAAAGCCTTATCGTTTTCCATAAAATGAAAGCCTGCTGTTTTAACATTTTGTAAGAAGTTATTGAAATTTCGGAAACGGCTACGTTCTAACGCCGTGACTTTGTTTATAAAAGAATTAAAACTGGTTAATAATGGAGGTTGTTTTTGTTGGATATTTTTAAAAATGGCTTCAATGCAAATAGCTTGTAAAGCTAACTTCTCATTTGTTTTATCAACTTTTGAAATTCCATTTATACCAACACAGATATGATAGTTAATTGAAGTGTCTTTTTTATTTACCTCATCACACATAAAAAAAAGGGAAGCTGTATGAAAATATTCTTTTTTAGTAAAATGAATTCTTGACGGTAAATTATTCCTGCTAGTGTTCGTTAACAATGTAAATTGTCTATAAAAATCATTAGATACTAAATAAGCTGAAAAGCTTTTTTTTATAGTGGCAGTATCTTTTTTAATTGCTGGAGAAAAACTTTTATCCAATGCATTATTTATAATATATTCGAATCTAATTGGATATGTCTGTATAAATTTTGAGATCTCTCCCCTCTTATTTTTATTCAATTGTGTGTTATAAGAGTTGAAAGAGTCATTTTTAATTATTCGTGTATTAATATCCAATAAAAATAACTCAGGAAAAATATCTCTGTTTACAAAATTGTTTATCTTGATAGGCTTACAAGAAAATAAACAAATAATAACAAATCCGTATTGAACAACTTTGAAAACTTTTTGCATACACCTTTATTAAAAGGCTAAGGAATATACTTCTTAATAATAACACTTGCATTATGCCCGCCAAACCCGAAAGTATTGCTGAGGGCAGCGTTCACCGTTCTGTGTTGGGCTTTATTAAAAGTAAAATTTAATTTAGGATCTAGATCCGGATCATCTGTAAAATGATTAATGGTAGGAGGAATGATATCTCTTGTTACAGCAAGAATACAAGCAAGCGCTTCTAGCACACCTGCGGCGCCAAGACAATGCCCTGTCATACTTTTTGTGGCACTGATATTTAATTTGTACGCATGCTCGCCAAACACATTCATGATGGCTTTGGTTTCTGCTACATCTCCAAGCGGAGTTGAAGTGCCGTGAACATTTATATAATCTATATCTGTGGGTACCATACCTGCATCTGCAAGGGCTACGTTCATTACATTTTTTGCGCCCAATCCTTCAGGGTGAGGAGCTGTAATATGATGAGCATCTGCTGTAGCTCCACCACCGGCAATTTCGCAATATATTTTTGCACCACGTGCAAGCGCATGGTCTAAGCTTTCTAAAATTAAAATACCTGCACCTTCACCCATTACAAAACCATCACGGTCTTTATCAAACGGGCGACTTGCAGTTTTAGGATCATCGTTTCTTTCGCTCATGGCCTTCATGGCATTAAAGCCACCAACACCTGCAGCACAAATTACAGCTTCGCTACCACCGGTAACTATTACATCTGCTTTGTTTAAGCGAATATTATCAAACGCATCTATTATTGCATTGGTAGAAGATGCGCAAGCACTTACTACGGCAAAGTTTGGCCCACGAAAACCATGGCGCATACTTATTTGCCCTGCAGCAATATCTAATATCATTTTGGGGATGAAGAATGGATTGAATCTTGGTGTACCATCGCCTTGTGCGTAGTTCATTACTTCTTCTTGAAAAGTCATAATACCACCAATACCACTTCCAAAAATAACGCCTACCCTATCTGCATTTGCATTTTCGGGTGTGAGCCCAGCATCTTTTACAGCTTCGTCTGCAGCAACTATTGCAAACTGTGTAAAGCGATCCATTTTACGAGCTTCCTTACGGTCTAAATAAACGGTAGGATCAAAATTTTTAACCTCACATGCAAACCTTGTTTTAAATTTAGAAGCATCAAACTGGGCTATTATATCGCAGCCGCTCACACCATCGGTAAGACCCTGCCAATATTCTTCAACAGTATGTCCCAATGCAGTAAGCGCACCTAGTCCTGTAACAACTACTCTTTTTAAAGCCATAAATTTTGCCTGTAAAAATTAAAATATCCGCTCCGCATTATACGGAACGGATAAGGAAATTACTTTGCGTTCTCTTCCAAATAAGAAACCGCCTGACCAACCGTAGTAATGGTTTCAGCTTGTTCGTCCGGAATAGAAATATTGAATTCTTTTTCAAATTCCATAATAAGTTCTACCGTATCTAAGCTATCGGCGCCTAGGTCGTTGGTAAAAGAAGCTTCGGTGGTAACTTCTGCTTCATCTACACCTAATTTATCAACGATAATTTTTTTGACTCTTGTAGCGATGTCTGACATGTTTGTAATATTTAGTTAATACGCTGCAAAAATATACTTTTTGGTAAAAAAACAATCAATTAAAAAAATTTGTTTGGATATGTTCATAAGATGTATTTAATGACAGGAGTGAATTATAAAAAGATTGAAAGATTTTAAGGAAAAAATTTATTTTAAACGAATGTGTATTAGTTTTCAGATATATAAATTTAAAAAAATCTATTGCACAATAAAAGCTGATTAAAGATAACATGATGATGATGAAGGGCTCCCGCAAAAATGATCTATTGGTGGAAACATTTTTTAATATTTTGCATAATGCAATTATTAAAAAGAGAGTTTACTTATTTAGAAGATATGCGGTTGCTTTATAGAGGCAATAAAATTTTTGCTGATTTATTTAGTAGCAGTACTCATTCTATACGTCAAATGTGTAAAGATGAGTCAAGTGCAAAAGGTTTTTACAGATTTTTGTCAAATGACCGACTAAGTGAAGAAGATATTGTAAATAATTTGACTACAAATTGTAAAGTTGCATGTGCAGGTAAATAGGTATTATGTACTGAATATAGTAGTGAGATAAATTTAAGTAGCCATAGTAATCGAATTAAAAAATTGGAAATATTGGCACAACCAATGCAAATAGCAATCAGGGTTTAGGTTTCATACTTCACCCTAGTTTAGTTGTAGATGCGCTAGAATGTATTCCTTATGGTTATTCAGATATAAAAATATGGAATAGACCATTAGAATTCAAGTCGAAATTTAAAAGGGAATATAATAAACTACCAATAGAAGAAAAAGAATCATATAAGTGGTTAGAAGTATAAAAAATACAAAAGTTGTATTAAAAGACAGTGTAAAATCAATGTTTATTGTGCAGGATAGAGAAGGTGATATTTATGAACAATTTGCAACAATACCCGATGAAAAAAAAGATTTATTAATTAGAGCCAAAACAAACAGAAAGTTAAAGGATGGTACAAAATTATTTTCATGTTTTTCCGCCCAAGCATCCCAAGGCAGTTATGAAATAGTAGTAGATGCTTGCAAGAAAAAAAGACGCCCAAAACGTACTGCTACCATAGAAATAAAGTATAAACCCATCACAATAAAAAAAACAAATGCTGCAAGTAATGGCGCCGCTAAAGAGGTAAATTTATATTTAATAGAAGCAATAGAAATAAATTTTTACGTTCTGCATTTTTACTTGAACATTGAGCATTGTTTGTTGAACATTTTTTTAGTTAAAACTTTAAATTTTCAATGTTCAACTATCAACTTTCAATGTTCAAGTTTGGAACGCTTCAATAATTTAATGGCTTTACCCTCCCCATCCTTCCCTATCCAAACTCCTGTACTGTATTGCTTCTGCAAGGTGCTCGGGTTTTATATCTGCACTGTCTGCAAGGTCTGCAATGGTGCGACTTACTTTTAAAATACGATCATACGCACGGGCGCTGAGGTTTAATTTTTCCATAGCAATTTTTAAAAGGTTGGCACCTGCGGTGGATATTACACAAACTTCTTTTAATGTTTTGCTGCTTATTTGTGCATTGGCATATACGCCAATATTTTCTTTGTATCGCTGTGCTTGTATCTCCCTCGCATGTATAACTCTTGCACGAATGCTGTCACTTTTTTCGAAATCTCTGCTGCTTTGCATTTCGCTAAAAGCAACCGGAGTTACTTCTACATGCAAATCAATTCTATCTAATAATGGGCCTGAAATTTTGCCTAAATATTTTTGTACAACACCGGGGCCGCAGGTACATTCTCTTTCGGGGTGATTAAAATAACCGCATGGGCAAGGGTTCATAGAAGCAATGAGCATAAAACTTGCAGGAAAATCCAACGCAACTTTTGCACGACTGATGGTAACTTTTCTTTCTTCCATGGGCTGGCGCATTACTTCCAAAACTGTTCTTTTAAACTCTGGCAATTCATCTAAAAACAATACCCCATTATGTGCTAAAGAAATTTCGCCGGGTTGTGGGTTACCACCGCCTCCCACCAAAGCCACATCAGAAATTGTGTGATGCGGAGAACGAAACGGTCGCTTACTTACGATCGTTGCATTCTCGGGTAGTTTGCCTGCAACGCTGTGTATTTTGGTTGTCTCCAATGCTTCGTGGAGAGTAAGCGGTGGCAAAATGGTAGGCAATCTTTTTGCAAGCATGGTTTTACCTGCACCTGGCGGACCAATTAATATTGCATTGTGCCCACCGGCTGCTGCAATTTCCAATGCACGTTTAATATTTTCTTGTCCTTTTACATCGCAAAAATCTATTTCAAAATCACTTTGTGCATTGGCAAATTCTGCACGGGTATCTACAATGGTTTGCACGAGCGATTTTTCGTCTTTAAAAAAATCAATCACATCATTTATATGGGTAACACCAAATACTTTTAAGTTGTTTACCATAGCAGCTTCACGGGCATTTGCGGCCGGTAAAATCAAACCTTCAAATCCTTCCTTTCGAGCTTGTATGGCTATGGGCAATGCACCCTTAATGGGACGTACTTCACCATCTAAACTAAGCTCCCCCATAATTACAAACTTTTCTAAACGCTCGGGGTTTTCAATTTGTTCGGTAGCGCCTAATGTACCAATGGCAATAGGAAGATCAAATGCAGAACCTGTTTTTTTAATATCTGCCGGGGCAAGATTTACCACCAACTTTGTGCGTGGCATGTAATAGTGATTGCTTTTTATGGCGCTCTCCACCCGCTGCAAACTTTCCTTCACGGCATTATCTGGCAGGCCTACAATAAAATAATGTTGCCCTTGGTTTGTTACATTCACTTCCACGGTAATCGTTATTGCTTCCACGCCATACACAGCGCTGCCAAAGGTTTTTACGAGCATTATTTTTGGTAATTTTTTGTGGAAGATAGTTAAAATAAATGCTATATCTTTTTATGCTGTTGTGTTAGGCTAATTTATTAATGAAAATGATTGGTTCCATTCAGTAGAATAAAATCTACCCTCCTCCTCCTACCCTCCAAATTATTTTCGTAATTTACTTTTACAAATAATTTTCACGCATGGCTTCAAATAATACCGACAACAAAACCCTTCACCATTCCCGAAGGAACTTTTTTAAAATCTCCACCGCACTTACAGCAGTTGCATTAATACCATCGGAGGTTTTAAAAGCAGCCGAAGATAACATTGATGAAAAAGCAGCAGCACTGTTTGAAAAACAACAGCTGAATATTGAAGTAAACGGTGTGGCACATTCGCTATCTGTTGAACCTCGGGTAACGCTGTTGGATTTATTGCGGGAGCAATTAAAACTTACCGGTTCTAAAAAGGGTTGCGACCATGGGCAGTGCGGCGCATGTACCGTACATGTAAACGGTCAGCGGGTACTCTCCTGCTTAAGCCTTGCCATTATGCAGGATGGTAAAAAAGTTACTACCATCGAAGGGCTTGCAAAAGGGGATGAACTGCACCCTATGCAAACAGCATTTATAAAGCATGATGGTTTCCAATGTGGCTATTGTACACCCGGGCAAATAATGAGTGCCGTGGCTTGTGTAAGAGAAGGCCATGCAGATACTGAAGCAGAAATTCGTGAATATATGAGTGGCAACATTTGCCGCTGCGGCGCTTATCCGAATATTGTAGAAGCGATTGTGGAGGTGAAAGAGAAGGGAGGAGTTTAATTGAATTTCCAAGCAATAAATTTCACTTAGGCATTAAATCGATAAAATAAAATTATTTGTGATTAGAAAATTAACTTTAAAAGAAGATCTCAGAAGTAATCAAGTTTCAGAAAAATTATTGAAAATTGAGGATAAGATTAAAACCAAACTTCCGGATCTTTTTAAAGATTTATTGATGATGGTAGAAGGTAGCACAATAGAAGAAAGTATTTTTTTTGATAGTATCAATTTTTTTCCAATAAATCAATTTCTAGAAATTTCGATAATAATACAGAGGGCAGATCAAATAGAAAAAATATATAACGAACAGCATTTACCCCAAACTGAAAATGAAAACTTATTCTTTATACCATTTGCCATTGACTCTGGAGGTTGGTCATATCATATTTCAATAGCGAAAGATTCTTACAATAAGATTTGGTTAAATCGTTTTGATAATAATAAAGAAAACCCATTTATAGTTATCGCTCCGTCTCTTGAGGAATTTATTGACGGATTAATTTCAGAAGAGACAGCAATTCAAATGGGTTATTAAGGCTTTTACAATGAAGCTCATTTAGGAAATAAGCAACTCTTAAAAAAACAAAACGTCCCGCAAAGCCGAGACATTGCTAAAAATAAAAGTTATGATCAACTTTGATTACGTAAAACCTTCTACCATAAAAGCCTTTACAGATACTTTCGGCAAAGATGCTGCTGCACAAATAATTGCAAGTGATATCAACCCAGTAAATTTGAAGGAATTTTTTCAGCAAGACTTATGTGTAAGACGAGGAGGAATAAGTGTTTTTGAAGACTCAATGGGTAGGCCTGGGGATACAATTTATTCATTAAATGAGGTACAAATCTCTAATGATCCTTTGACAATAAAGTTGAAATTTGATGGATGCGAAGAAATCATAATTCTAAACCCCGAAAATTTGTATGTGAATCAGAAAATTATCGGCATTGTTTCTTTTGAAAAATTGGATTGGATAGGATTCAATTTTCATATGGAATATCATTTATTAAATAATAAAATAGAGACAAAGAATTTAGTAGGTAATCATAGATTTAAGATAAATGAACAGGGTGTTGGATTTTTATTTTATTCATGGTAATCCTTTCCAATGTCCTTAGAGTGATCCGAAGCTTCTAAGGATTTTAATTTCCAAGCAACGTCTCCCACAGATTACGTTGCGACTATTAAAAACAAAATAAAAGTTATGATAAACTTTAATTACGTACGGGCTTCCACCCAAAAAGCGGTGACAGACACGTTGGTAAAAGATGCCACTGCACAAATAATTGCTGGTGGTACCAACCTTGTAGATTTAATGAAACGTGGCGTGGCAGCACCGCAAAAATTAGTTGATATTAATAACCTGACGCTTAAAAATATTGAGCAGCAAAAAGGTTTTGTGAGAATAGGTGCATTGGCACTAAACAGTGTAGTGGCAGAAAATGAATTGATCATACAAAAGTTTCCTTTGTTATCGAAAGCACTACAATCAGGTGCATCGCCACAGTTACGAAACATGGCAACTGTTGGTGGCAATATGATGCAGCGCACAAGGTGCAGTTATTTTTATGATACCACCATGCCCTGCAATAAACGAAACCCCGGCACTGGCTGCGGCGCATTAAAAGGTTACAACCGCATGCATGCAATTTTTGGCGCAACCGTTAACTGCATTGCCGTACATCCCAGCGATATGTGTGTAGCACTGGCAGCACTCGGTGCAAACGTAATCATCAGCAGTAGCAAGGGCGAACGTAAAATTGCCTTTACAGATTTTCATAAACTTGCAGGTACAAATCCTGAAAAAGATAATACACTACAACGTGGCGAAATGATAACCGCTGTAGAAATACCAGATGCAAATAATTTTGCGCAGCACGCCACTTATTTAAAAATACGTGATCGTTCTTCTTATGCATTTGCATTAATTTCTGTAGCAGCGGCGTTGGATATAAGTGGTGGAAAAATAAACAATGCCCGGCTTGCAATGGGCGGAGTAGCACACAAACCATGGCGATTAACAACTGCTGAAAATTTCTTAAAAGGCAAAGCTGCTACCGAAGAAAATTTTAAACAAGCAGCAGCACTCGCCATGAAAGATGCCAAAGCGTATGGCCACAATAATTTTAAATTGAAACTTGCACCAAATGCTATTGTGGAGGCATTAAAAACTATTTCAACAAATGGATAATGCTGAATTAAAAATTATTTTGTAGGGAATACTATTAGAATAACAATCACACACAAAAATAAAAAAGAGGCTGTTTCAAAATTCAAAAGATTGTCAAATTGAGCTTGTCGAAATTGATAATCTTTTGAATTTTGAAGTGTATGTAATGTTTCGACAAGCCTGCCTGCCGGCATAGACAAGTTCAACATGACATACACTTCAAAATTTTGATACAACCTCTCCTTTCTTCAATGGGGCTAATTCACTTTTACAAGTTGCAATACCTTACGGTTGCTACCTTGTAAAACTTCCACATAATAACTTCCACCACTGTACATTTCACCAAATCTCAGGGCTTTTCCGGGAAGTATATTTCTAAAAGATTCCACCAGTTTTCCATCTGCATTTAACACCCTTACTATTGCACTTGTTTTTGCATCATCGCTGGCATATTGCAATACAAATGCACCTCTGGTTGGGTTTGGACTAGCATTTACTGAAAATTCTTTTACTAGTTCAGCATTTATTTTAGCAAACACTTCAGTAGGTTTAGTGATGGCAGTTTGAGTAACTCCTCCTCTACTTGTTTGAGATGTTGTACTAAAACACAATTCATCACAATCTCCCAAATAACAATTTTGATGACCATTAGATCCACTTGTTAAATGAGCGTTCAAAGCATTTACACTGATGCATATTCCATGAGCGTTGGAAGGATTACCCGGAGGAACATGGCATACTTTAAATTTAATATTATTGCCTTGTCCGCACAATGCTGCAGATAATGGTAACACTTTTATAGTAATACTTAAACTTCTGGTACAGCCTTTACTATCTGTTACCGTTAACGTATAAATTGTAGTAACCAATGGGGTCGCAACAGGGTTGGCAATGGCTGCATTGTTTAAGCCTGTAGATGGTGACCAACTGTAAGTATAACCAGGTGTACCACCAGATGCCGATGAAGTTAAATTCACTGATTGTGGTCCGAACGGTCCAACGCCATTTGTGGTTCCCTTATAAATTGTTCTTGTAGGACCTGCACAAATATTTACATGCATCTCTGGGTTGCGGGTTACTGTTTGTGTGGCTGTTGATAAATTACCATTTACATCCATCGCTGTCCAGGTAACCGTTGTAGTACCTACCGGGAAACATGCTGGTGCATTGCTGGTTAAAGATGCAACACCACAATTATCACTGGCAGTTACACCGAGGTTAATGGAGCAACCAAAGGTATTTGCCTCATAGCAACTGAATACATTTGCAAGAGAAATTACCGGTGCTTCATTATCGGTAACTGTTACGTTAAAGCTGCAATCATCACTGTTGCCCGCAGCATCAGTAGCTGTTGCCGTTACGGTTGTTGTACCTACAGCAAAGAAACTTCCAGGTGCATGACTATAAGTAATAGTAGCCGAACAATTATCTGTTGCAGTGGCCGCATAACTTACGTTAGCGCCACATGAGCCCGCATCGTTGTTTACAGCAATATTTGCAGGGCAGGTAATTACCGGTGGCTGGTTATCATTCACTGTTACCATTTGGTTACAGGTATGTGTTTCGCCTGCGCAATCAACAATTGTCCAAACAACATTTGTTACACCAACAGGATAAGTGCCCGATGCATCATCTGTACTATTGAAGTTGTTGGTAATACTTCCCAATTTTTTCTTAATGGAAATATCATCTACAATAAAACCAACAGAACCGCCCCAACCTGCTGTAGGTACAAATGTTAATTGGTGGGTAGCTTGCGTTGCAAAAAAAGTAAACGTTTCATCCGTTAAAGAGAAAGTTGTATTGGTTCGGTTTACCGTTTCCAGCAATGCTGCTCCATCTATTTTTACAATGGCTCCCACAGTGGCCGGTGCGCCTACTCTTCTGGATGCTTTAAATTTCAATTCATATATTTTACCCGGAATAAAACCACTTATATTTTGACAAAGTGTTACCGGCTGGTGATCTATTTCTGCCAAACGGTTTGCGCCATTACTGCCGCCATAACATGTTTCTGTGCAAAAAGCTTCCACGGCATTTCCGCAATTATTCCAATTGGCAGCCTGTGCATTAAAATCGCCATTCACTACCATTTCAGGGTTACTGCCTGAGTAAGTACAGTTATCAATTACAGTAGGCGAAGGCACCGTTACCGCAGCACTGCACAAACCATTATCAGCATTTGCAGATACATTGGCCGGGCAGTTGATAACTGGTGGAGGATTAAACCGAACCGTGCCTCCAACACAAAATGCAAAACATACTGCATTTGAGAATGGAGTAACCGTTAAAGCACCACCGATAAATGGCGTAGTAATAATACCGTAGCTCACATACAAATCGTTTACAGCTACTGGCGGCGCACCCGGGTTTACTCTGGTAAAGCAATCAAGATCCTGCACAAAAATGTTACTACTCAATGATCGTGCATCGCCCATCACCGTTGATTGTATGGGGAAATTTGTACCATTAATAGTGAGCCCCGCCGATTCATTTGGGCACTGCGAAGTGGCATGGTATGAAATTAAATACCAGGTAATAGAACCATTGGCTGCTTGGTTATACCTAATTTCAAAAACATGCGCTGCTACTGAAAAACCTGACAGCATTAAAATAAAAAAAGCAATGATTCCAATTTTTGCTTTGCTGATGTTTGCCCCACATTTTTTAAGCAACATCAGTACATGAGTTTTACAAAATTTTTTCATAAACGTAAAATTTAAGTAATAAAAAATTGTTTGCTTTCTTGTACTACAGAGGGTTATTAGCATAACCAATTATTACAGGCTATGCCAGTGCAAAGTTTTTTTTGAGTAAGGTTAAATGGGGGGCGTTAAGGATACCAAAACCAGTAGGAGTAAATAGCTTCGGTAATTTGTAAATCAAATATAATTTTATTTTGGTATATAATAAAATTATTTTTTTAGAAAAATATTTACATCAAAAAAACACAACTTCGAACGACTTTAAAAATAGTAAATGAAGAGAATGGAATTAATTATTTGGTTCGCAAATTACAGAGCTATGCCCGACCTTAGAAAAAAAGCGTTAAGAAAATTTGAATGTTTGTCGTTAAGAAATGAAATCAATGTTACTCATGTTAGCAATAGATTCTCTGTTAGTAAGTCCTACTTCTGCTGGGCTTTGCAAAAATGTTGTAACTGATTTCATTTTAGACAAACATTCAAATTTTTAGCTTTTTTTCGTCAGTCTTGATTTTTTTTGTTACTTTTTTTTATCAAGAAAAAAAAGTAAATACAAAAAAACCTATTACTGGTATGCCTTCAAACTAAATACATTCCCCAGGCACTTTTCCTTTAAATAAAAAAGGCAATCTTTTATTAATATTTATTCCATTTTTAGCATAGATTTATGTTTGCCCACACATACTCCATGCAGGCATTAAAAACAGTTTCAGCAACCGTATAATAATTTTTTTATGGGATATTATTTTGAAGATGGCGATAGAGTAAACGGAAAAGATATTGTAACCGGCAAAGCAAAATATGCAGCCGAGCATGATATACCAAACCTTGCATACGGCGTACTCGTGGGCAGTACCATTGCCAAAGGCAGCATTGCCGCTATGGATATTAAAAGTGCAGAAAATGCTCCCGGCGTTTTATCAGTCA
Organism: Ferruginibacter sp.; assembly: GCA_031398005.1. GTDB lineage: Bacteria > Bacteroidota > Bacteroidia > Chitinophagales > Chitinophagaceae > Ferruginibacter. The sequence goes on along the minus strand of JANNMO010000008.1, from coordinate 42,580 downwards.
TTACACACCTCAACACGCCCGTGGTGCCGGGTTACGATGCCGGTGGCTTGCCTATAAAAACACCCGTGGGTGGTAAAAATTTGCAGGTGTTTAATGGCCCTACTATTTACTTTAACGGCCAGCCCATTGCCCTCGTAGTTGCCGATACTTTTGAGCGGGCATTATTTGCCGCCACACTCGTAAAAGCACAATACAATAAAGAAGCACACGCTACCGATTTTTTGCAGGCAGGCAAAACCATACAACCGGTGGAAGGGGTAAAATATAAAGACAATATAAGAGGCGAAGTAGATGGCTATAAAAATGCCGCTATAAAAATAGAAGCAGAATATACAGTACCCATAGAAGTACACAACCCTATGGAGTTGCATGCTACCATTGCTATGTGGACGGCAGATGATAAAGTAACTGTGTATGAAAAAACGCAGGGCGTAAAAAGTACGCAGCGGAGTGTGATGAATACATTTAAATTAAAAGAAGAAAACGTACAGGTATTTGCCCCATTTGTAGGCGGTGGTTTTGGCAGTGCTTTGCGCACATGGCCACATTGTATAGCCGCATTAATTGGCGCAAAAAAAACAGGCAGACCGGTAAAGTTGGTTTTAGGAAGAGACCAAATGTTTAACTCCGTTGGCTACCGCCCTTACACGTTGCAAAAAATTGGATTGGGCGCCACGGCAGATGGAATGCTTACCGGCATTACGCATGAAGCAAATTCCATCACCTCTATCTATGAAGAATTTAACGAAGGCTCTGTAAATATTTCTCGGTTATTATATGCATGCCCCAATGTAACTACCCGCTACAAAGTTTTTCCATTTAATGTAAGCACGCCTACATGGATGCGTGGCCCCGGCGAAGCCACAGGTGCCTTTGCATTGGAAAGTGCATTAGATGAACTGGCGTATAAATTAAACATGGACCCAATTGAATTGCGCTTAAAAAACTATGCCGATAAAGACCCACAAAACGGCAAACCATACTCTACCAAATTTTTAAAAGAAGCCTACAAATTAGGCGCAGATAAAATTGGTTGGAGTCAGCGAAACCCTACAGTAGGCTCCATGAAAGAAGGCGATTGGTTGGTAGGTTATGGCATGGCAACCGGTGTATTTGGCGCAGGTAGAAATAGCGCAAAAGCACTCGCCCGAATATTTGCAGATGGTACACTTATAGTACAAAGTGCTGTGAGCGATAGTGGCCCCGGCACAGCAACATCTATGACAAAAATTGCTGCAGATGCAATGGGCATACCCGGCAGCAAAATAACTTTTCAACTCGGCGATTCTGCATTACCGCCCGGGCCATCGCAAGGCGGTTCTACCACCACTACAACCCTTGGCTCTGCCGTGCATGATGTTTGTTTGTCACTCAAAAAAAAGCTGGTGGAGCTGGTAAAAGATGCAGCTGTTTTTCATACAGAACAAATACACAACCCAAAGCTGGAAGACTTTGTTTTTGAAAACGGTTATATTTTATTGGCAACAGACCGCACAAAAAAATTATCATTTACCGAAGTATTAAAACAAAATAATTTAAACCAACTGGAGGTAACAGAAGAAAGCAAAGGCTCCGAAGAAATGAAAAAATATGCAGCCTACTCTTACAATGTACATTTTGTAAAAGTGCTGGTGCACCCTAAAACCGGTGTAGTAAAATTAAACCGAATAGTAGCCGCTGCCGATGCCGGAAAAATTATCAGTTACAAAACCGCCGAGAGCCAGGTAATAGGTGGAGCCGTTGGTGGCATGGGCATGGCGCTGATGGAAGAAGGCGTAATTGACGACCGCTATGGCCGCTGGGTAAACAATAATTTTGCCGACTACCACGTACCCGTACATACCGATGTACCGCACATAGAAGCCCTCTTTGTAAACCAACCCGATTATATTTTAAGCCCCACCGGCGCAAAAGGCATGGGCGAAATTGCCCTCATAGGTTTTGCCGCCGCCGTTGCCAATGCCGTTTACCATGCCACGGGAAAACGGGTAAGGGAATTGCCGATTACGCCGGATAAATTGATTTAGGGTTGGGGGCTTTGGGCGGGGGAATTCTGTTCAGCATTTGTTCCGGCTGTCCGTAGTACTCCTCGTTCCGCTTCGCTGCACTGTGGGGTACTACTTCCCATCCGGCAGCCCGTGGGGCGGTGGGAAGGAAATTTAGCTTTTATTGGTGGGATAGATTGATTACAATTTAAAAAAAAGATATGTCAGACTTATTATTATACTATTTACTAGGTTTTGTTTTGTTTGTAATCATTCTTTATTGGATCATACAAACAGCGGTTCATTCTGCATTTATGGAAGTGGAAACAAAAAAAAGAAAAATGCAAAAACAGGAAAAGGAAAAATTAGATAAGTTATTATCAGAAAAAAAGATTTCACCTGATGAATATTATCAGAGAACACTCAATTTACCTCTTGAAATTGCACACGAAAAATAAAAGTATTTTCACTATTATCCGAAAGTTCGTGGGTGAAGGTGTGATGTTTAGGATAACAGTGTAACATATTAAATTTGCGATATGTCAATTACAAACAATGAAAAGCTAGAATTGCACTATTACTTTTTTGATGAAGAAAGTCATACAATGAATGCAATTGTCAGAAATAGATGTGAACATGAAATTCTATTAATGGTTGGAACTATTTCAAAAGAATTGGGTATTGAAATCAAAATTGAAAGTGAACCTAAAAAAGACGGTGGTTTAATTGATATTTACAATTTTATTTGTAGTGCTGAAGGTGCTGGAATCATGTCTTTAACTGCCTTAGTCATAACCATATTAGAAAAAACACTCCCTAAAAAACCTAATAAAAAAACAATTTTAGATATTGAAGAACAAAAACTAAGAATAGAAAATGAAAAGTTGGAATTGCAATTAAAAAAACAGAAAATTTTAAAAAATGAGGTGAAATTGTTGAAAGGAAAAAATCATGAAGAAATTTCTGAAGCTAAAAATGACAATTACACTAAAAAAAATAATGATGAAGTAATTTCTATACTCAATGAAATATATGCAGAATTAGATATTAATCAAATAACACTTCTCAAATTAAACCCACAAAATATAGAATCATTAATTTCGGAAAATTTTCAAATTTCGAAATTCAAATCCAATTTTTATCGCCAATTGTCAAGGTATCCAAAAGTTGAAAAAATATCAGCCACAAAAGTAGATTCGACATATAAGCCAATCGGTAATGCAACAATAGTAGAAAGAAATGATTTTAGTCAGTATATAATTGAGAATGAAGATTTAGAACCAATAATTAACGACCATGCTGTTATTGAAATAATTTCGCCAGTTTTACAACCAGGAAAATATAAATGGAAAGGGGTTTTATTTAATACTGGTAATACCATTGAATTTACAATGAGTGATAGAAAATTTAAAAAGCAGATTTTAAAAGAAGGCTTGACTTTTCAAAGCGGTTCCTATTTACATTGTACTATTAAAATTGACAGAAAATCAGATGAAGTTGGCAACATTTATAATTCTAATTATAATGTAACAGACGTGATTGAAGTTAAAAATAGAGACGGAGTAATTACAGAAACAATTAAAGGTAAAAACAGGAGATTAAAGAAAGAGGTTGATGAACAACAATTAAGATTCTTCAAGGATACAGATTTAAATTAAGAAAAATTATGAATTTATTTATTAGTTGGTCAGGCGAAAAAAGCAGAAAGATTGGTGAAATATTCTTTGACTTATTACCACAAATAATCAATCATGTCACCCCTTGGTTTTCGCCAGAATCTATTGAATCGGGCTCTACATGGGATGCAATAATACAAAACGCATTACAAACAGATTTTGGCATTGTAATACTTACTGAAGAAAATAAAGAAAAACCTTGGATACATTTTGAAGCTGGTGCTTTGTCAAAAGGATTAGAAACAAGCAGAGTCTGTACTTTCTTAGTTGACCTTGGAACAAATGACTTGCTACATAATCCACTGACAAAATTTAATCATACTGAAAATAATTATGAAAGTATATGTAAACTGATAAATACTATCAACAATAATTTGGGTGATAAAAAATTGAATGAAACTATGCTTGAAAAATCTTTCAAGAGAATTCACCCAGAAATGGAAACTAGAATAAAAGTGGTTTTGGAATCAATAAATACAATCGTAACGAAACCACCTTCAACCATTGAAGTAGTTAACGAATTACTAGAAAGTGTTCGAGAAATGACAAGAAGATTACCTAGAATTGAGAGGTACTCTGAGATATTAGTTGAAAGAAATGCCAATCAAATTGAGAAACAAGAAAAGCAATTTGACGTACGACAACAACGTAATGAAGAAAGAATGATTGAACTGTCTAAACAATTATTGAACATGCAACAAGTGTCATTGGAGATGTTTGTAAGGCAACAACAGGAAATTTCAGGAAATAAAGAATAATAGAATTATTTAAATAATCAAAAACAAAGACCATTTCCCTTGCCTTGGTTCGTGGCACACGAAACAACGAAGCAAAAATTGCTCAATTTTTTAAAAATTCTTGCCATAAATTTTTTAAAAAATTGATTTATTTATAATGTAAAGTTTCGTGTGCCACGAATCTTGGCGTAGAGGGTACTTCATTTTTTAACTCCTACTAGCGCAGAGATGGTGTCCTACTAGCGCATATATCTAGCAGAAATGAGGCGAGGGGTTTTGTGTGCGAGCTTTCTGTGCTGCAAATTATAATATATACAAAGCACAGATACCCTTCCTCACTTTTTTATGCTGCATAACTGCGCCAGTGATGTTTAATACTTTTGAAAATTATATTGTTGATTTTAAAGAAGCAATATATTGTTGTATCGATAAATTTTTTATCTCGCTAGCTGTAAATCCAGAGGTTGCCAATCCAACCTCAACTTTAGCATTGCAATCTTGGAATTTTGTCCAAGTTGTTGATAAACTAGGAACGTTATTTATAGGAATAGCTCCGTTGGCAGTAAACCAATCTAATACCTTTTCAACTAATTTCTTAGGCTTATTATTATGCTCTTTTATATCTTGTCCGCTAATATCAGAAATAACAATATCGTAGCGATTTTTAACTTTCTCCAAAATAAGACATCGCTTTGATCTCATTTGTGCATTTCCAAACTTAAAACAGCCAATATCCAAACCCATTTCATAAGGCATATTAAATCTTGGCAAATCTCCAGTTTTAAGTGGCTCACATCTTGAAATATCATGAATCGAAAATTTACAAGTATTTATGAGATTCATAATCTCATCTATTCGTTGATGTCCTGAGGAGGCTGTTGTTGATAATTTAGGTTCAAAACCTAAATAAATAATTGTGAAAACCAATGATTTTAAAAGAGGTTTATATTCCTTATCAAAAGGGCAGTTAATAAAGATGTTTGTGCTAAAACTCATTAAATAACTTTAGAAATTTCACCTTGAGAATTATAGATAATAACTTGTCCTGCATTTGCAATATTTATTATTCTCTTAGCCGCACTTACTGCAGAAGATTTCACCTTGTAAGTACGCATCACTCTATGAGCCCCATCCTTTCTGATAGTCCACGTATTTTGCTTTGGAGAAACATAAATCCAATTTTGAGTATCTACATTTTTTATTATTCTAACAACAGCAGCAGAAACTCTATTCCCATCTACTGATTTTACAGGTGTCGAGTTTCCTTTTACACCAGAAACTTTACGTCGTATAACAGACATGATTTTATATTTTTATAAAAATTAAATATACGAATTTTATACCAAAAAAAACTCTTAGCCTGCACCGCCTTCGTTGGTGCCCACTCCTACTAGCGCAGAAATCTAGCTCCTACTAGCTCCTACTAGCCCCTATTAGCGCAGAGATCTAGCGCAGAAATGAGGCGAGGCATTTGTGCGTTTGCTTTCTGTGCGGCAAGTATTTTAAACCTCAAAAAAAAAGAAAGCACTTCTATAATTTACCGCACAGATACCCTTACGCACTTTTTCTCGGCTGCATATCTGCGCTAGGTTTTGTAGATTTAGCCCCGATAGCCATAGGAACTTAAGGCCTACAGTTGGTAAATTTGCCTCAACTGAATAAAGCTTTAAACGTTAGCTGCCAGTTTAATTAAACAATTTAAATAGTAAAATATGTTAAGCAGGATCATCGGTGAAATACTTACTTACTCTCAAGAAACAAAAACAGTAATTGGAGTTCGAAAAAGAAATTCAGAAAGCCAATGCTGGGTTGGGTATATTGTAAGTTTTAATGATGAACTATTTGTTTTACAACATGTGACATCAACAGGACTATAAGATGGATTAGTAGAAGAGGAAATTAATGACATTGAAAATTTTGAAACTGATGATGGTTACGTAAAAGCTATCCAAGCCCTCTACGAGAAAAAAGCTGTGATTGCTGAGCAAACTTTAAAGAGTATTGATATAACAACAGAAGAGAACTGGCAATATGAATTTTTGCAAAGTGGCTGTTATCATGGCAGACTTATTACTGTTGAAATAAACAACTCTGACTCTATTAGCTATGGCTTTGTTTTAGATTATGATGACACCACGCTTCAATTAACTTCAGTGGATAAGATGGGCGAAGAGGACGGGACACAGTCGTTCCTTTTAACTGATATCACCTCTATAACAATTGACAGAATAGAAGGCAGAAAAAGAGAAGCTTTACATGGTTTGAGAAAGAAAGGGAAAAGCCAACGTAAACAACAGTAATGTTAGGACGGTTATCCAAAATGGTTATGTCTCCGCCTTCGTAGGTGCCCACACTTCAAATTATTATATGCCGAGGCTTGGACTTCGACCTGCGCCGTCTTGATTAACGACTACTTTCCCTATGCCGTGACTCATGTCCACCCATAAATTTGACCCGCTACATTATTGCTTTCTTGCGAAGAAAACTATTGATGTTTTTTAGATTCTTCATGTCGTCTAAATATTGGTGAAATAACTTTACACGGGCTATTTCAATCTTTCCTTTCAGCTTTTTCCCCATTTGAACGCTTTTTTGATAATCATAGCTTTCAGGCAGTTCCATTAATGAAACATTAATTATGGCGTTGATGGTACTGATATGCTCTATTAATTTATCAGTAAGCCAAATTGAATTACCCATTAAATCATTTAAATCAGAATTGAACTCTACTAAAACATCTTCATTTTGTCTTTTGGGATCATAATAGATATTGTGAAAAGCATCATTATCAGCTGCATCAATATTTCTTACTTGCAATCTTAAAAGGAGTATCTCAACCTTTTCATATACACTTTGCCTTTTTTTCAACATATATTTTTTGTGTTCGAAATCATACTCGTCTTTTCAGTTATATATATTCCAACCTAATGTTATTATTCCGGCAGACAATGCCCCGCTAATTATTGATTCTATATTCATTTAAATACATTTATATTATTTTACCAACAATTCTATAAATTAAAATCATCTTCACTTAAACCATTAATAAAATGCTCCAAGCATTTATTTGGCTTACTGTATCCATTTGCATAATAATGTTGCATTATGAAGATTGCCAAACCCCTTTTGGAAGTATAAGATGATGCTTTAAATTCTTTTTTAAATTTTTCGTGATGTACACTTTTGCTTAAATACATTTTTATGCCATCAATAATTGCATCAGAATTTTTTTTATCTTTTTCTAAAACACGTATTGCAAGATTTTTCATTTCTAATTCATCAGACAACAACATCTCAAAAATTCTTTCAGCTATCATAAAAATTCAACTAATTAATAAAAATAAGCATAAAGTCCTTTCCGCCTTAGTTAGTGCCCACACTTCAAATTATTATATGCCGAGGCTTGGTATCTCAGCCGTCGTTGGTGCCCACACTTCAAAATAAAAATGCCCAAGCTTGGTTTTCGACCAACTAACCTATTTATAAAAACTTTTATTTTTTTAAATATTTTACAATAAATCGAAATGATTAAAATTGGAAAATCATGCAGCGTTCAGTGTAATGTTTTGTTGCATGTAATGCCCGTACAACCTCGATACTATATTAAAATCTATTGATTAAGTATTCCACAAATTGTATTAACAAATAGACTGCTAAAAACACACATCCAATCCAAGTTATGTATTTATATATTTTAGATAATATATTACCAATCCTTTCAAATCTATCTTGCCATCTGTAGCTGAACTCTATTTTAATAAAACTTGAAATTGGAACCCAGGTAATTAACCATATTAAACAAACTAACTGAAAAACTATAAAAGTATATACAAAAAACCACATGTTAGTTTCAATCCAATCTTTGAAAGAAATATAAATATTTTCCATTTAGTCAATTTAAACAAAACTACAAACAAAGAAATAATAAGAAATACATTCCAAACTTAAAAATCAAATTATGATTGAAATAAAAAAATATCCTACCACTTCGCAGCACCGTCTCCCAACGGGGTCGTTGCCTTTAGCTCTCTAAAATATTAGAAATATTATGCAACGTAAGGGCCAAGACGTTGCTGCGGAGAAAAAATTGTAGAGAATGTATTGCTTAGTCAAATAATAATTTAATAGCCTATTGGCATGCTTTTAAAAGTTGAATCTTAAGTCATTCTATATTGAGTACCCATTCATTTTTTGTTATGCATTTCTACATATTACAAATAATAGGTTTGAAATATTTAGGACTACTTGAGGATTTTTCCTTTAAAAATTATGCATTTTTTCCCCACTACTATTAAAATTGGGTTTGATTTTTTTTGGCATAAAGTTTATCTTATTTATGCTACACTAAAAATATTTTTTTATGGAAACAACAACCCAAACAACAAACAGAAGAATGCTCACAGGCATGTTTAATGACAGAGCTGGCGCCGAAGGAGCTTACAGTGCTTTAGAAAGCAGGGGATATTCAAAAGACGATGTTAACATGGTGATGAGTGACGAAACCAGAAAGAAACATTTTTCGGATGATGGCCCAGATACCGAACTAGGAAATAAAGCATTGGAAACTGCAGGTAAGGGATCTGCAATTGGAGGCACTGTAGGTGCTGTAATAGGAGCCATAGCTGCTATTGGAACAAGTGTTTTGATACCAGGCTTAGGATTAATTGTGGCAGGTCCTATAGCAGCTGGTCTTGCAGGCGCAGGTGCGGGCAGCCTTGCAGGTGGAATTGTTGGTGCATTGGTAGGTACAGGTATACCTGAAGACCGTGCCAAGGAGTACGAAGAAGGAGTGAAGAATGGCGGAATTGTGATGGGTGTAAATGCACGTAATGATGAAGATGCCGAGTACTTCGAAAATCATTGGAAAGAAAATAAAGGCGAAAAGATCTACAGGTAATTTGTAGCATCAAACAGGAAATTTTTCCATTATTATAATTTGAAAAAAAAGGTTGTCTATGATGTTAGGCAACCTTTTTTAATTGGTTGTATCACATACTATCTTTAGCGTTAAGCGAAGCGTATCTTACTATCATTAATGTTAAGCACAGCGCACCTATGATTGTTATTCACAAAAGCAGATTGTTCGCTTAAGAATTGTAAGTGAAAGTTTAACCTAGACTGTGCATTTTATTCAGCAAAAGAATTGAAGCAGGGGTTCGGCATTTTTATTGCGGAGGAGAAATCATTATTTGTTAAATTAAATACTAACATGAAAAGTACGGATACATTAATTAAAAAGAAGATTTTGATTCTTGAAGATGAAGGCGATACTTGTTTTTTACTGAATGGAATCCTACAAAATGACCATGTGAGTATTGAACAAGTAAATACCATTGCACAGGCCAGTGTTTTTCTTAAAGAAGAAACGCCTGATGTGTTAATAATGGACAATAAGCTTCCTGATGGCCGAGGAGTAAACCATATTCAAGAATTTAAGCAAACTTATCCTACACTAAGGATCATTATGATTAGTGGAAAAAGCGATGCTTCAGATAAAGCAAAAGCGATGAAATACGGTGCAGATCGTTTTCTGGCTAAGCCATTTACCAAAGAACAGATACAACAATCACTGCAGGAGCTGGCAGTGTAATGTAGTGTTGTATGTACCCAAACTATCCATAAAAATTATTACTAGGAAGGAGACTTTGTATGGGTCAATACACTCCTACTATAGCAGAGATGCAGCATCCAACTCTACCTGCTCATGAATATCTTCATTTAATTTAGAAGTTTTCTTTGTATCGCTCATGAGCAGATATACAAGCAGCGAAATAAAAATACAAATAGTGATGTACCAGTAAAATAAAGACTCATGGCCTTTGTTTTTAAGCCACAATGCCACATATTCGGCTGAGCCCCCAAATACCGCAACTGTAATGGCATAAGGAAACCCTACACCCAAAGCCCTTATCTCGGCCGGAAAAAGTTCTGCCTTTACGATGGCATTAATACTGGTGTACCCACTTACTATTATTAATGCTGCAACGAGCAATAAAAAAGCACTCACTACAGATTGTGTATGGCTTAATGCTGTGAGGAGCGGCACAGTTAGTAATGTGCCGGCAATACCAAAGCCCAGTAGTAATGGCTTGCGGCCAACCTTGTCTGATAATGCACCGAAAGCAGGTTGTATTATTGCAAAAAAGAGCAGGGTACAAAATGATATCATCGTTGATTGCTCTTTTGTAAGACCCACACTGTTTATCAAAAATTTTTGCATGTAAGTAGTGTATGTATAAAAGGCGAGTGTGCCTCCAAGTGTTAACCCTATTACGGTGAAAATGGCTTTGGGATGTTTAAATAATTCTTTAATTGTACCCTTACGCTTCTCTTTGTTGTTTTTTATATATTCAAATGAGGAAGTTTCCTGCAAGTTGCTTCGCAGGTAAAAAGCTACAACAGATAAGCATGCGCCTATTGCAAAAGGAATTCTCCAACCCCACTCATGCAACTGTTCGTTAGTGAGTAAAAACTTTTGTAAAATTAATTGTATGCCTAACGCTATTAACTGCCCACCTATAAGTGTTACGTATTGAAAGCTTGAATAGAAACCTCGTCTGTTAGATGTGGCCATTTCGCTTAAATAAGTTGCCGATACGCCATATTCACCGCCCACACTGAGGCCCTGCAATAACCTTGCTATCAGCAATAATATAGGTGCTGCTATTCCTATTGTTTTATAGGTGGGGGTAAGGGCAATTAAAAGTGAACCTAAAGACATAAGTAACACTGATAGCGTCATGCTTTGCTTACGTCCTACTTTATCTGCAATGCTCCCAAACATCCATCCGCCAATAGGTCGCATTAAAAACCCTAATGCAAAAACACCCGCAGTATTAAGCAATTGTGCCGTAGGATTGTCATTAGGAAAAAATGAGCCTGAAAAATAAATGGCAAAAGCTGAATAAGCATACCAGTCATACCACTCAACCAAATTCCCTATAGAGCCACCCAATATAGATTTTACACGGGTTGCCATTTCATTGTCGCTTGCAGCATTTACTTTGGATCGGCTCATTCTCATTTAATATCCTAGTTATTTAAAGGCAATATAAGACGCTATGAAACGAAAGGAAAATAAAATAAAAATAAAAGATTGGGTTGGTGCCTATTGCAATAATAATTGAAGCATATGCTATAGCTCACACTCCTAATAGAGCATAGATGCAGACTCTTGCAAAATGAGGCGAGGCCTTCGTCCGTTGTCTTTCTGGCGGCTATTTATTTTACACTTCAAGCAAAACATCTTTTTCAAACTGCCCGCACAAATACTTTTCCGCTTTTTCTATGCTGCATATCTGCCGCTGGACTAAGAACAAAATAGGTTTTAACTATTAAAAAAAATTATTTACAATCTTCCCTATTGGGCTTAAATATTATTTGTTTGCCATTCCCTACTTTGTTTTCAACATATGTTGTATAACAATTACTTTCTCCTTTAAAATACCATACCCTACTCCCCAACTTTGGAACAATTTTTAAAAAATTGTATTCACAATTAATAAAACTTAAAGCATCCCCCAATTTAGGTAACACTTTTAAATTATTATTTGAGCAATGAAGTTCTTTAAGAGCTGATGGTAGCTTTGGAAGTACGGCAATTTTATTGCGAGAACAATCTAAAAAAGTTAACCTGTCAGGCAAGTATGGTAATAAACGAATTCCAAGTTCACTACAATGAAGGGCCTCAAGGGTTATAGGCAGCTTTGGAAGCTTTTTAATTTTAGTTTTACTACATAAAAAAGATTGAAGCGAATCAGGAAGATTTTTAATTTCTGTAATTTCAGTATTTCTAATATCAAGATTTAGTAATGAAGGAGGTAGTTTACCAACTGAAAAAATATTATTGTAAGCAATATCCAAAACAACAGCATTTGTAGGTATCTCCGGCGTTTTACTTAATTTATTATTAGATAGGGAGATAAATTTTAAAGTATTTGGGAAGGAGTCTACATATTTTAAAAAAGAATTTTCAATGGTTAATTCAATCAGTCCATTTGGTAAATTAAAAATACTATCAAGATTTCCCCCTTTAATTATTAGTTCTTTTAATTTAAGAAAATATTTTATTTCCTCAATGTTGGTAATATTTTTATCATAGATTCTTATTAAGTCAATATTTAGTAGTTCCTCGCTGGTAGAATCGAGCATACCATTTTCATCAATACTATTTGGAATGATGCGTTTTAATTCATTTAAGAAAATAGAATCTTTTATATTTATTTTTTGGCAATAAATGTTAGGGCAAAAGAAGCCAAGAGAAAATAATAACAAAACCTGTTTCATTGGAAATTAATTGAGTGTTACGTAACAAAAATAACTGATTATCACTCAGCCTTCTTGGAACAAACAAAAAAGCAACATGCACCCTACTAATGCAGAGAGGCGAACGCCCTCAGACTTAGTTGGTGCCCACACTTCAAATTATTATATGCCGAAGATCGGTCTCCTCCTTAACTCAGCCTTGGTTCGTGGCACACGAAACAACAAAGCAAAAATTGCTCAAATTTTTTATACATTCTTGCCATAAATTTTTTAAAAAATTATTTATTTATAATGTAAAGTTTCGTGTGCCACGAACCTTGGCGTAGAATTATGGCCGCAAATTAATTAGTGATATTTTTTTATTCGTATTTTGTTGGCACAAGCCATGGCGAGGGAAATACAATTTTGAAGATTTTATATTTTTTCATTAAAATAAGTTTAATATGAAAAAATATTACTTAAAAATCTCAGAATTACTTTAGTTTAAAAATTAATTAAAAAATGAAAATTCCTATAATTACAATATTGTTTTTTATAATATCCTGTAGAAATGGCATTAATAGTAAAACAAGTGACAATAAAAGGGACACTTTACATTTCCAAAATGAATTAACTAATTCAGAGGACAGTTTACCGCTAATAGGAGATGAAAAAATTATTTCACTATTTAAACTTGACAGTTTTTGCATAAATAGAAAATACCCTCTTGATGGGCTTCAAAATATTGAGCTGATTACTAATCAAGAGAAATTTGAAGAAATTGCGGAAAGAGTACATCCCAATAAAAGCAAAATGCCAATGGTTGATTTTTCAAAAACCTATTTGCTAGCAATAGTAATTGCTAACAAGAAACCTAAAGGAATGGGCTTAAGAGGGTATGAATCAACAAATATTTTATTTAGACTAGATTCTTGTAAAAGGTATCACAATAGAATAGGAATGGAATTTACATTAATTGAATTACAAAAAACTCAAGATTATAAACAACGACAATTACATTTATATCAAATTAAGCTTGACAAAAATTTAGAAAAAATATCTGTTTGGAATTCTTATGGAGGAGTTGGAAGAGAACTAGAATTTAGTAAGTATCGGTAACTTTATTTACCCTCGCCTCAATTCGTATCCCACAAAACAAAATCAGCAATAAAGTTTTCAACCCCTCTCTTTCCTCATTTTCTTTTACTTTTAGACCATGGCACAATGGAAAAATTATTTTGTAAAGTACGCTTCGCTAATCGATGATTATTTTGATGAACTGGTAACTGCTTTTAAAAAACGCCTTGGCTGTTATAAACCATTACAAATTGTTGCGTACCGCAGCTACGGCACCGCTTCAGCCCTTTACATAAAGGGCCGTGTGCTGCAAGATAAAAAGATTGCAGCGCCTACCGACAAAGACACCGTATTAAGCAATCTGCTGAATATGTACAAGCGTTTTGAAAGTGATGAAGTACCAGGTGCAGTGGTACAGGCAAGTGTAGGCGAAGAAACTTTTGATGTTACCACAGATGAGGAAGGTTATTTTGTTTTAAAAATTGCCACAAAACAACCCATTGAGGAAGCAACATTGTGGCACAGTATACCTCTACAATTAATGGATGCGCCCATTCCGTATGAGAAAGAAATTACCGCACAGGCAGAAATGATGATTCCCCCGCCAGATGCCGAGTATGGCATTATCAGTGATATTGACGATACCATTATTCGCACCGGTGCAACAGATTGGCTTGCCATGAGCCGCACTACCTTTTTACACAATGCCAGAACAAGATTACCATTTGCCGGTGTAGCAGAATTCTATCGTTCTTTGCAACTAGGCAGGAATGGAAAACGGAACAATCCATTTTTCTACGTGAGCAGCAGCCCATGGAATTTATATGATCTCCTCATAGATTTTCTGGATCTAAACAATATTCCGGAAGGGCCTTTGCTGCTCCGGGATTTTGGCCTAAACCAAATGCCCGAAAACAGCGGCGGCCACATGGGGCATAAACTAAAGGAAATAGAACAGATTTTGCAAGCATACCCACATTTAAATTTTGTGTTGGTTGGCGATAGCGGACAAGAGGATCCAGCCATTTATAAGGAAGTGGTAACAAAATTTCCCGGGCGAATTTTGGCCATCTACATTCGTGATGTACAACTTGCAGACAGAGAAAAAATTGCTGTAGAAATTTCCCACTCCATGCTGCAACATAAAGTAGAAATGATCATTGTTGACAATACCGTAGAAGCTGCCACGCATGCCGCAAATACTGGTTTAATATTTAAGGCCGCTATTCCCGCAATTGAAAAAGAAAAAGAAGCAGATAAAGGGCAAACACCAGGAAAGGAAGACGCTAGCATCACATAAAAAAATAACAATTTTATCCTCAACCTTTGTTGGTGTCCTCCCTTCAAATTACTTACCTCCATGGCCTGGTATCACCAACCTACTTATTTAATAGTAAATGCCTTTATACTTAAACAACAATGCATACTTTTCTCGCTGCCATCATTGGTATCCAAACATTTTTCCCATGGCATTGTCTTTGCACACACATTATTGTTCAAACAAAAACGTGTAAATAGCAATGGCATATAAAACAGTAAACCCATTTACGGGTAAAGAAGTAACATCTTTTAATGAAATAAGCACAACTGAATTAGAAGAGAAACTACAACAAGCAGCAACCTGTTTTGAAACATGGCGCAACACCGGTTTTAATGAAAGAAAAAAAATAATACAAAAGGTGGCAGACCTTATGCGAGAAAGATCGGATGAACTTGCAAAACTTATTACGCTGGAAATGGGGAAACGTATAAAAGAAAGTAAAGGCGAAGTAGAATTGAGTGCATCTATTTATGAATATTATGCTACCAATGCAGAAGAATTTTTGGCAGATACGCCTCTTGCCCCAAAGGTTGGTACAGCATATATTAAAAAAGAACCGATTGGCGTTTTGTTGGGTATTGAACCATGGAACTTTCCCTATTACCAGGTAGCAAGAGTTGCTGCGCCCAATATTATGGCGGGTAATTGCTTAATGCTTAAACACGCATCTAACGTACCGCAATGTGCATTGGCTATAGAAAAATTATTTACGGATGCGGGTGCACCTGCAGGTTTATATACCAATCTTTTTATTGGCTCAGATAAAGTTGAAGCCCTACTTGCCAACCCCATTATTAAAGGGGTTTCTCTTACGGGCAGTGAGGGAGCCGGCGCAAGTGTAGCCGCTAGTGCCGGTAAAAATTTAAAGAAATCGGTATTAGAATTAGGTGGCAGCGATCCGTTTATTGTGTTGGAAGATGCTGAAATGGATAAGACTGTAAGATGGGCGGTTACGGGGAGAATGCAGAATTGTGGACAGGCATGTACTGCTGCAAAAAGATTTATAGTGATGGATAAAGTGTACGACGAATTTCTAGAAAAATTTAAAGCAACCATTGAAAAAATGGAACCAGGGGATCCAATGCTGGAAGCAACAAAACTTGGCCCACTAAGCAGTAAAACAGCATTGGAAGATTTAGAAGAGCAAGTGGAAAAATCTGTGAAAGCCGGGGCAACATTAATTACCGGCGGTAAACGTTTTGATATGCCTGGCTATTTTATGCAGCCAACAATTCTAACTGATATACCAAAAGATGCAGTGGCATATAGTGAGGAATTGTTTGGCCCGGTCGCTTCAATATATCGTGTGAGCTCAGAAGACGAAGCTATTGAATTAGCAAACGCAACAAGGTTTGGATTGGGTGGCGCCATCTTTACGGCAGACGAAAAGCGTGGTCAAAAATTAGCTGAAAAAATACATACAGGTATGGTATTTATAAACCATCCTACAGGCTCACAACCGGATCTTCCTTTTGGGGGTACCAATCAAAGTGGTTACGGCAGAGAACTTTCATCGCTTGGGATAGACGAATTTTTAAATAAAAAACTTGTACGCACAAGTAATATAAATGATAAGTAATAGCTTATAAATTCTTTAATACGCACAAGGCTAAATAGAAAAATATGAACACGCAACAAATTGTATTAGCAGCTCGACCAAAAGGCATACCTGATGATAGTAACTTTAGGACAGAAGAAGTGGAACTGCCGGAAATACAAACAGGAGAAGTATTATTGAAAGGGATGTATTACTCTGTGGATCCTTATATGCGTGGAAGAATGAACGATGCAAAATCGTACGCTCCGCCTTTTGAAATAGACAAGCCAATTGCAGGTAGTGTAATAGCAAAAGTGGTAGATAGTAAATCAGAAAAATATGCGGCAGGCGATACAGTAGTTGGGCAACTTCCCTGGCAAAAAGATATTATTGCTACCGATAAAGACCTAAGAAAAATTGATACGGATGCTGCTCCTGCAAGTTATTATATGAGCGTATTGGGCATGACGGGGCTTACAGCGTACTTTGGCTTAATACATATTGGTAAACCAAAGGCTGGCGAAACAGTAGTGGTTTCAGGGGCTGCGGGTGCAGTGGGTATTGTGGTAGGGCAAATTGCTAAAATACAGGGCTGCCATGTAGTGGGTATTGCAGGTACTGAAGAGAAAACAAAAATGCTTACAGAAGAATTTGGTTTTGATGAAGCCATCAACTACAAAACAACAACAGACATGAGTAAAGCCATTGCAGCAGTTTGCCCAAAAGGGGTAGATGTTTACTTTGATAATGTAGGTGGTGAAATTTCAGATGCGGTAATAAAAAATATTAATTTTCATGCGAGGATACCATTGTGCGGACAAATATCATTGTACAACAGCACGGAAACTCCTATGGGACCAAGGTTACAGCCAATGTTGCTTACAAGGAGCGTTTTAATGCAAGGTTTTATTGTGAGCAATTATCAAGATCAGTTTCCCGAAGGAATTAAAATGTTGACTCAATGGGTAAAAGAAGGCAAACTAACATTTATGGAAACAATTGAACACGGTTTTGAAAATTTACCAAAGGCATTACTCGGTTTATTTAATGGAGAAAATACTGGGAAAATGATTGTAAAGGCTTAGGTTATTTCAAAAAAACTGAACAGATATTAAGACACTATCAAAACTAATGATAGTGTTTTTTTATTGTTGCAACCATGTGCTTTTGCAAAAGAAAATAATTTTATTGTACACTGATATGATCTATAGCCAGTTTAAAATCTTCTTCTTTTTTATTGCCAATTAAAAAACCAATTTCTTCCATATAATCTCCGGGGAAATTTGCCATGTTAAGGCTTCTTCCTCTAAAGGAGGGAACCATAGTGCTGAAGGGAATTTCAATAGTTTGCCTATTGCCGGTGGTTTCAAAAATATACACATAAGAGTAGTAATCGTTGCTGTTGGTTTTCGCCCTAAACTGGTAGGCTTTACCATCACCCTTTAATGTAATTACAAACTTACTGTAACCCTGCAGCATTATTTTACCTGCATCATATTTTATAGAAGTAAAGCCACCGTTGTTGTCCAGCGAAACATGCCCCTCAAACAAACCTTTGCCTTCAGCATCTACACCCATTTTGCCTGCAGAATCTCCACCCATTACGGTATCATTCACCACATACCAATTTTTAAGTTGGCTTCTTTTGTAAAATCAAATATTACAAGCATGTTTATCATTATATAGCATATTATTGAAAAAATCGTACACATTATTTTTAAAATTATTAATTGTTTAACGGCACATTACTCCGCCTTCGTGCGTGCCAACACTTTAAATTATTTAATGCCTAGACTTGATCCTCGACCAGTCGACCTATTTACAAAACAATTTCGAAAATAATTCTTCGCTAATACCTCCTATCAATTCCCCCTCTCCATTTCAGTAATCCTGATTTTTTAATGTCGAAATTACCCTCTGGATATTTCTTAAGATAGTCTCTTTTAAGATTACCCCTCACATGATAAGCGTATTCATCTTCCGGAAATTTCTTAGTTCTTCGGCAAATGAAAATGCTTCTTTGTACTTGTTTAATATCCATAAAACACGCAAAACATTACTCTGGTAATTAACATCCAGAGAATCCAAGAGGGCAGCCTTCTTAAAATCAGCCATAGCTAATTTATATTTATTTATATTTTGCAAGGCCCATCCTCGGTTATTATAAAACGCCGGGTTTGAGCTATCCTGTTTAATAGCTAAATCAAAATTGCGAATCGCTTTCAAATTATCGGTATCATCATTTATGAAGGTTAATGTCATAAACGAACAACCAATTAAATTATAAATAGCAGATTGGGTGCAACCATTTTTAGTATTTGTTTCTAGGGTCTTGTCTTAAAATAGGTTTACACAAATTAAGTGTAAAATGGACATACAGCAGGAATTGGTTCGCAAGACTTATTACAGTTTTAAATGGAAAATATTTATTACTCATGCACAGCAAGCACAGGCACTTTGCTTTGGTAAATCATTTTTTTTGTATGCTGTGTTTTAAACAATTTTGTGAAAAACCCATGATACTTCGGACCAATAATAATCATGTCAATATTTTTATCTCGTACAAATAAGTTTATTGCCTCATGAAAATCGAACAAGCGCATAAAATAAAATTCAGGCTTAAATTCACGCAGCAATTCTTCCATCTTATCTCTTTCTGTTTTATAACTGGTAGTTAAAGAAATGTAGTGCGAATCATCCACATTAAGCACATGTAAATTTGGATTAAAATCTGCCAGTATTCTTTTTACAGCAAGTAGCACAGGGGTTTCTTGCACATACTTCATTTCAGATGCAATAAGTATATTTTCTGTACCGGTATATTTTGCATCGCTAGGTATAATTAACACCGGGCACACATTTTTTTCTGCCATCTTCAGTGTATTGCTACCCGAAAACCATTGGGTGAGTGCAGACTTACCCGTAAGCCCCATTACAATTAAATAAGCAGTTCTTACATGCGCATATGCATTTAAGCTTTCTATAAACTCATTACCAGATTCTGAGTATGTTTCAATATTTGAACACTCCACACATAACTCTGTTTTTAAAGTATGCAAATAGTTATTTGCAATTACGGCATCGTCAGCTTTTGCATAAAAGTTATACAGTACAAGTATAATGTCTTCCCTGTTTTTATACATATTTGCAGCATAATGTGCAGCGTTAAAGGAGGTTTCAGAAAAATCTACCGGTACTATTACTACTTTTTGCATGTATAATTTTTTAGCGAATTTAATTACTTTAATTTTAAAATCATCGTTACTGCAATTGTTGATATTTCCTCTTCATTTAAATCTTTTATTTTATCTACCTAATTTTTAAAGCTCATGATTGTACGCATTGAAGATAAAAGTATGCAGCGTATGATAATTTACAAAACATAGTTCATGCTTTTTTTATTTGTTTGTTCACTGACTTCTTAATAAACAACGTATACCAACAAATGCTCCAAATAGTAATGTTTATTCCTTTAATTGGAAGTTTGCTTTATTTTATTTTTAGAAGGAAAGTTGAGAAAATACAAACGGTTCATTAATTTTTTAGTTTGAGTGATTGTAATAACAAACGCCAACTTTTAAAAAGTTGGCGCTTGTTATATTAGTGAAGATTGTATTTTACCAATAAACAATTATCTGTCCGCTTCCGCCATCACCATCAGGAAAGCCACCACCACCACCAGGTTCACTACCTCTAAAACCAATATCACTGACGAGATTGGTGCCATCCCAATTGTATCTTCTCCAACCAGATCTTCCACCTGTACCGGGCCTTAATGGAGCATCTCCACCGCTTGCGTTTCTTTGAAAAATAAAATATCCAATAGGGCTATTTTCATACGAAGTTTCAGATGGTTTTGCTGATTGACCATCAATTCCAAAATAATTTACATTTGGTAAGTAGGCACCCGTTGCACTAAATGAACCTTGCGATGCTACAAACCCTGCATTATAACCACCTCTAGCGGTAAGCGTTAATGCGCCGCTTATGGTAACTGTAGAAGATAAGCCTAAAGCACTAGCACCGCAAGCACCACAGCCACCTCCAGCACCTACGTTAGCATTTATAAATGTGTAACTTCCTACAGGAATTACTGCATAAATATAACCACCAGATGCTGCACCGCCTGCCGCTGAAGCTTGACCACCGCCGCCCCATATTTCTACCGCCACTTCTGTAACCCCTGCAGGAAAATTAAAAGTAGTTGTGAGTGTTGTAGCAGCACCTCCATCATTTCTAAATACTTTAAAATTTTTAAAACGGTCTTTATCTACCCAGCTCATCGTACCATTTCCATTGCTTCGCAAAAATTGTCCGTTTTCGCCGGAAGATCCGTTGGTTCTTAATTCACCGGTTACATTAATATCGCCTTTTACATCTAAAGGATATTGTGGTGTAGCAGTACGTATGCCTACCAAACCTGTTGGCGTTATTTGCATAATTGTATCCTTATTATTTGCAGGTAAATCAGAGCTGCTGGAAAACCTCAAACCACTTTCTCTATTGCTTGTTACGTGCATATCTGTACCTTGGTTACTGTTATTTCTATTGCTAAAAATTAGCTGACTTGTATCTAAAAAGTTATTACTACTTATTTTCACAACAGATTTTACAGCAGATTTTATTTCTAGTTTAGAGGATGGGGTGGTGGTACCAATTCCTACATTTTGTGCCATACTTTTAAAGCATGAAAAAATAGAAATTAAGGCAATACATAACTTTATCATTTTATAAATTTTTTATAAAGTTGAAGCGTTATGGATCATTAAACAATAACCCTTAAGGGGTATGGAATATGTGCTATCTAATTTTGTAGAAGTTTAATTTAAAGGAATCCCAAACCAGGTAACCTTTTTTTCATAAAACAATGCTTTGCGTTTTGCTTTTCCTTTGCTAAAATATAAGGTTAAAAAATCTTGCTGTTCTTTGATGTTTACGTTTATATCTGTGATAAATTTTTGTAAGTTGCTTATGAGAGAAGTGGTAGCAACATCAGGATTTTTTATTTCTGCTAGTTTAGCGTTTGCATCTTCAATGTTTTTAAAAGCTACATCAATCATTTGTTGAATGTCAACATCTGGTTTTATAGGGTTAAAATGTTTGTTGCGGTATTGTATAAAATTATTTAAATGCCTTATGGCTTCGTTGTAATACACAACAGCAACATTGTATGCATTGGTTGAAGTAGCGATACGATCATTTTCCAATTCAACTTTTATATGATTCAACCTATCAAAAACCATAGCATTTTTTACTCCATTCTTTTCAATTCTGTAGGAAGCTGAAATTAATTGATCAATATGGTTTTTGCTTTCATAAAGCTTTATAGAATCTTTATAATTAAAAAACGGTTTAGTTTTATTCTCTATTATGTTACCTTCATAAAACTCCTGATTGGTTACCGGATAGTGTAAAAACTGCCATAAATAATCGAAAGGCATATGCGATTTAATTAGCGTAGCGGGAGCTGTTTTAAAATAGGCGTTATTTACTTTCTTATAAAATTTACCTGCATTCATAAAACCCGAGCCCCATGTAGGATCAAACATATACCATGCACTGTCTACATAAGCAGCACACCATGCATGAGGAATATAATCTGCAAAACCATTTTGCTTTGTGTAGCCTTCAACTACAAAAGATTTAAGACCACAACCAGCAGCAATTTCGCTAAACAGGGTTGCATAGTTTTCGCAAATACCTTTCTTCGTTTTTAAAGTTTTATTTATTTTATCTTCTTTAGTTGCATAAAAATTGATGGCATACATGTTTGCTATATCGTACTCAATATTGCTGGCAAGCCAAATAAAAATTGCCCTTACTTTTTCTTTATCAGTTTTAAAATTGGCATTTACATAATTACAAATACCGGCAGTAGTATTGGTTAATGAATCTGCTATATTAACTGCTTTTTTATCAATAGCAGCATATTCATTTACAATAACTTTTTGTGCAGATAAATTTGTTGCAATTAAAATAAGTATGTAGAAAAAAAATGTTCTCATTATGGTTTGTAAAAATTAAATATTTATTGATAGATAAATAAAATTTTTGTTTTTCGTGTAGTCCCATTGCTAACTCTCAGCATGGTTCCGTTTGAAGGATATCCGTCAGATCGGAAATTGTATGTATAGTTTATCTGGACGTTGGTTAGTGATGAAAGTGGGCCATTGTTTGTCCATTCAGTTATTGAAAACTCTTGCTGGCTTATTAGTTTCTCTGGCGCTGCATCTCCTCCCAATCCTAAGTCATCACTAAAAAAGTTTCTTCTACTAGCATTTGCAATTGTGTATAATGGATTAGGATTATTTATGTATGAAACAGTAGCTGAAAACCGTGCGTATCCGGTATCAAGTGGAAATAAAGTCGAAATAAATTTAGATGTATCAATTTGTGCAGTAATGTTATTTCCATTTTTTGTTAGATAAATTTTTGAAGTGCCTCTTTGAGAAAAACCACTCACAGTATCCTCTTGAGAATAAGTTCTGCCGATAAAATTTGTATTGTAAGAATAATTTTGGGAAACATAATAACCACTAGAACTTATCAGCGAATCTTTTACTATTTTATTATTTACATAATTGTAAAATGTTGTATAATTAGTTATATCTGCAGGTACACTAAAATATTTGCTTATACTAAATAATTTGTGAGCCATTGTATCGGCAGCATTATACACATAATTAGTAGTGTACATAGCGTTGCTATCGCCATTAGGTCTAAATTCTAATTCTACTTTTTTGATAATTCTATTTTGAGAATCGTAGGTATATAATTCTTTGTAAACTGTATCAAATGGAGCTATACGAGTAGTATCAATCTCAAAAAATTTTACTAATCTAACATTAGAAGTAACAACACTTGGATTAGAAGGAGTACTCGTGCCTAATTCAAAAGAATGTTCCTTGGTACAAGAGTAAAAAGCAATTACAACCACAGCAAGAAAAATAAAATTAATTTTCATACACAAAATTTTGGGCTAAGACTTGTTTGGCTTTAAGTATATTTTAAAAATTGGTAAGGGGAATTATAACGTTATAACCTTATCAGATTAATAAAATTAATATTTATAGAAAGCCCTCATCCTATACCTAAGATCGTAATTTCTTTTGAATAAAATATAAATTACTTTCTGATTCGCTTACAAATCCTTTATCAAAATAGTAATTTTATGAGGTGCCGTTTCGTCTCCACCAAAATAGGGATATAACTTATAGCCTTCCGCTTTTTGTGTAATACTTTTTCGTGGAAGAGAATCAAGGTAATTGTTAACTGAAAAAATATAATGATTGGGTGTAATTTTTATTTCACAATGATGCTCTTTTCCAATGGCAATACTGCCTAATTCTTTATGAGCTACAATGCCCTCATTGTATATGTATGCAAACAACCAAAGTGCATTGTTGCTCCACCGCCATCCAAATCTTGCACTGTATTGATGGTGCTGCGTATTGTTATCGGCAAAGCCATATAATTTATTTATATCATCTTGGTTATTTATGTCGGCCGTTGTATAAATGGCAGAACTGTCAAACTTTACTTTAAACTTAAGCTCTGAAATAGAAGTAAGTACAAAATTGTTATCGTTGCAAAAATGTGCTGCAGAATCTATGGTGTAAGTTTTAAAGGGGGAACTGGTTGCGGCTTCAGTTATAGTTGCATTTTCTTGCTCCTTAGTACATGATAAAATTGAAATAACACAAATTGAAATAAAATATTTTTTCATAGCTATACGTTTTTTCGTATAATCTATAACTTAGAAATTAATTTATTAGTGTGCAGATTATGGATATATTAAAATTTAATATTAATAAATATTAAAAAAAATTACAAGTGTTTTGGTTAATTAAGATATAGCTGTAATTTAATTACTCATTATTTTTTCAATCACATTTTCAATTGCATTCTCATTATTAATAAATTGCATTTCAAAATTTTCTAATACTGTCTTACTAACCCCACATTTTAATAATGTATTTTTAAAAAAATCGTAATCTGTTGTAGCATTTTTTTCTAGTATAATTTCAGATAACCATTTCCAAATTTGAGTCTTGCTAGTATTTTTTTCAAGCACAGTAAGTAGTAATGGAATATAATAATATCTGTAACCTTCTCCAATATTACTAGGATTTTTAATTTTTGAAATAGGAATAATTTTACCAAAAGAACGAACGGATGAAACATACTCCTTTAAGGTTTTTTTATATACTTCTTCGCCAAATTCTTTTCGGGTATATTGAAGAGAAATATATTCTGTAATACCTTCTAAAAACATCCATCTTAATGTGCTGTTTGGTGTAAATAAGGTACCAAAATAATAATGGCCAAGTTCGTGAGAAATGAATTGAATATTAGAAGTGTCAACAATAAAATTTTTAGTCTTTGTAAATAAGTTATTTATATTCCATTTTTTGTTACCAATAATTACTACAGAAGGATATGTGACGAACATCCACGAATTTTTTTTGGATGTGGGTGTTGTTGCTATGTAAGTTATTTTTTTTCCGTAAGGAATATTTAATTTTTCTTCATAAAAATTAATAATCTTATTAGTAGTTTGACTTAGTAACTTTTGTTTTTGATAATTTAAGGATGTGTTTATAAAATTAATTCCGTCACTGTTTTCTATTGAAAACTTTCCGGCAAACAAAAGTAATGTAACGGGATCTTTAGAAATAAAGCTATTAGAAATTCCTTTTTTAGGTGTATCACCATTTAAATAAATAGCATTTCCATCTAAGCAATTTATTTGCAATCCATAGGTATATTTATCAATAATAACATCATTAGTTGCATCATACAATATTGGGTACCAAGCCGTTTGTTCAGATGCTCTAACGGTTGTACCATTAAATGCAATATTACCTTTCCAATCTCCACGATTGTACATAAAATTAGTATCTAAAACAACCGGAAAAGAACCTGTATATTTTATTCGATATGCAGATGGTAAAAAGGATGTTGAATCACTATCTGGTAATGTGTATTGGAAAGCTTCGTAACTCGTTTTATCATCATAATATTTTTCGTAACCATAATTTTGTTTGTTAGCGCTATCTCTAAAGTACTGAATGGTAAAACCACTATTTAAACGTATACTGTATTTTTTTAAAGGAGGAATGTTAGTAATTAAAAAATTACACTTGAAGGTTCCATTTTTTACTGATACATCAACTGTACCTGTAATGTGAGGTTGCTGGGCCTGTAATTGTGAAAAGAAAAAAAGAAAAATTAAGAAAGAGAAATAAGTGTAAGCTTTCATAAATAGTTTTTTCAAATATAATTGTATTAAATAAAAGAAGTATAAGTTTTAAATAAAAAATTAAATGGAATTTATTTTTTGTTTTAATTTTCAGTATTTACCATGTTTATTTAAACATATATTTAAAGAGATTTTAAGTTTTTATTATTTTAAAACAATTAAGATGAAATCTCTACCTTCTAACAATTCATTTATTTTGATAATTTTATCAATAATAATACTCTTCATTTATGGGTGTCATAGTAGTCAAAAAAACACTTCCCCAAATCGCCTAAATATTCTACCTCGCAGCAGTTGGAATGCATTACCAGCAAAAAATTACGCAACTCATATACCCGTGCGCATCACCGTACACCACGAAGGCACCAAACTGGAAATGACAGATGATGCAGCAAAAAAAATAAATGCTATACAACGTTGGGGAATGGGCGAAGAAAAAAAATGGACGGATATACCTTATCATTTTTTAATAGCTCCCAATGGAAATATTTATGAAGGGAGAGATGTTTACACCGTTGGAGAAACATCTACTGAATATAACCCGGCGGGCCATTTGCTTATTTGTTGCTTAGGCAATAGAAACGAAAGCCCTGTGCCTGTAGAACAATTGGATGCCTTGGTAAAACTGATAAAATACAGTTCAGTAAAATATAAAATTCCATTGGACTCTTTAGGCACCCACAAAAACTTTTCTAAACAAACTACCTGCCCGGGTAAATATTTATCTGAGTATTTTACAAATGGATATATAAATGCAGCTATTAGAAAATGATGGCGCATAAAAAAAAGCTGTTCGAAAAGAACAGCTTTTTTTAGGATATTGTGTATTTATTTTATTTTAATCACAGGTTTCAATATATAATTGCCCGCTCCATTTTGGCTAACAGACATAGCAGCATCAAAGTCTATCAACAACACATTCATACTCTGGTCTAATTTTTTACTGAACTTTATTTTTAATCCAGATTCAGAACCACTTGGTATAGTAAGTGGATAAATGGTACCGTTGTTTTTTACGGTGTTATTAGTACCAAGAATTAACCTGATTTCTTTAATTTGTCTTTGAGGAATAACGCCAGTTGCCAATAAAGTATCTACTCCATTTTGCAGCAACAATAAATTATAAATACCTGCCTGTGTATTTAAAGTAACCCAATTTTTTGTACTGTCATTATCATCATCTCTATACTTTACCATTACGGTTTGTATATCAATGTTTACTTGCTCTAGTGCTGTAGGTGCATCCGTCATTCTTATTTGAAGGTTAGCCTCATCAGCAGTGTCTGATTTTTTGCAGGAAATGAAGCTCGTTATCATTAAGGAGCTACATAATAGGAATACGATCGTTTTTTTCATGGTTGATAGTTTTCATTGCCATTAGAAAAAAACGTGCCAGTAAATAATTGTATCCTAATACAGTAACAATAAGTATTAATTTTTTTGGAATTGCTCCGTAATCTGCGCCACCGTAAAGGAGAATTTGCGAATAATACTACGTATGATCATGGTTTTGCCATCGGGCATTAAGTAATAATACTGTGTCATGCGAGCATGTTTTATAAATTTTCTGTTAGAGAGTTTAAGTCTGAATGTCCAGCTGAAATGGTTACCTTTTAATGTACCAACTGCTTTGCCATCTATATCATTTGCGGTGGCTTCTACCACTGTGTCATTTAATAATGTTATTTGCCACGATCGATGGTTTTTCTTTCCTCCTTCCGGAAAAAGATCTTGCTCAACATGTAAAATACTGTCTTTAAAAACCCCGATGGTTTCAGTAGTAATATTGGTGGTGGGTTTACCTACACGGTTTTCAATAACACCGGTTGATTGTGTTTTGCCAATAAAAAATTGAACAGGCTTTATGTTTTTTTCAGCATTTGTATTTGAAACAGATTTTGTGCTACTGCAACCCAATAGTAAAATGGAGAGAAGTGTGGTGTAGCTTAATTGAAAAATTCGCATAGTAAAATAGTACTATTATCGTGCCATGGAGGTTTGGTAATTGTATTTTATACGCTGTAGTTTTATTTTAATTGGGTTACAAATTTCTGAAAAACTTTTAAGGACATTTCAGTATTTAAGATGAGCTTTTAATTTCTTCTAAATATTCCAATACTCTTTTTTCGGTTGATTGTTGTAAATGAATATCTGTTGAAAAAAGTTTATTTCTTAATTGTTGGTAAAGTACCACTGCATTTTCTGCACACATTAAAATGGCGGATTTTGTATAGGTTGGAATGGTAGATGTTAATAGTTCAACATCTTCCAAATTAATTTGAGTTTCTATTTTTCTTACACCTCTTGGTAAGTTATTATTTTTAATGTGTAGCAAAGGCCCAAGCACCTGCATTCTTAAAAACCCTAAAAAATCAAATGCTTCTAAAAGCTCACCACGGCCAATTTTTAATAGAGCATAATGTATCCAAATCCAAAAGCGATCTTCTATCCATTGATAATCTGGATAAGGAAATGAAGCGGCTGTTTGCTCAATAATTTGTTGTAATTGATTATGGGTATCCAATAAAATAATGGGTTGTTCTATTCTTTGTTTAAACTCCTCCAGTGTTAAAAATTTAATATCTACATGTAGCAATGGATGATCGTATAAGCAAATTAATACCCTTGGTTCTCCCACATGTTCTCCGGTAAAACCAGTTAAAAGTTGTCCCAAACTATTTGCATATGCAAGCATTTTATTTTTGTTGCCGGCAACTACGTCTTGGGTTATAAGTATTAAATCAAGGTCTGAAAATTCATCCAGCTCATCAGATAACCAAGATCCTCCCACTGCCAAGCCAATTACTGAAGGGTCTTTTCTTAAAATATCAGCTGCATTGTTTGCAAAATTTTTCTGAATCATTCAAAGGGTAATTTGAAAGTATGATTTTATTTTTTTGAAATAAGCAATTTAAAAAAAACGCATCATTATTTTTGAATCATAAAAGTAGCCGGTAAATTAATTTTTACAACTGCATTGATGGTGTTTGTTTAAATAGGCAATTGAATCTTTACACATTCTTTGAAGTGTTGTAATATTTATGTCTGTCAGCTTCTTTACATAAATGCAGGCTTTGCTAATTTTATATTTCCCTAAGTCATTTAATAGATGTTTATTTTCTTCGGTCTCTGAAAATACATACAACGAAAAGGCAGGCTTGCGGGGCGAAAATCCAATTAGAGGAGCATCTCCTTCATGCCCGCTTGCATATTTGTAATGATAACTTCCAAATCCAACAATGGTGGGTCCCCACATCTTTGGTTCACATCCGGTCCACTCGGTCATTAATGCTATTAAGCGAAAACTGTCTATTTTCTTTTGGTCATTATCTACGTATGAATTAATGAAATCAGTAACGTTAATGGAGGTTTCTGCTGTTTTGTTTTTTGCCATAAAATGTTTTAATCTTTTAAATAACAAACTCTTTAAAAATTATCATTTTAAAAATGAAATATTGAAGCAAAATTTTCTATTTAAATGTACAGAAAATGTAGTGGTTAAAATAATTGTAATTCACTTTTAAAAACCTTAATTTTAAAATAGAAATTAATGAAATACACTCCACTCTATATTAACATCCCCAAACCCTGCAGTGAAAACTTTGCAGCTATGCCTGTTGCAGGCAAGGGTAAATTGTGTGGTAAGTGCGAAACAATTGTTTATGATTTTTCACAGATGACGGATGCAGAATTGATTCGTTTTTTTCAAACAAATCCGGCAACTCATTGTGGTCGGTTTCATAATTCTCAACTCAACAGAAATATAGAACCCATTACCATCAGAAAAAACTTTTTACAAAAGTTTTTAAAAATTGCTGCATCTGTTATTGCTATTCTTACGCTGCGAAATGTACCTGCCATGGCACAGGGAGAAATGAGGGATAACATTACACAAACTCCTCAACAAAAAAATAGCATTACAAATACACCGCAAGATTTTTTGATTAAAGGAGTAGTGACAGACAGAGATAATAATCCATTAAAAAATGCAACAGTAAAATTTGATAATTTACAAACTACTATAACAGACGATCAGGGGAATTATTCTTTTGCATTAAAAGACATTAATGCTGCTCACAATATTTATTTTAGTTGTATAAATTATGTAACCACCGTAAGAACGTTTAACCCTGTAATGGGTAATACAGCATTTAATGTGGAGCTTGGTAGAAGAGATACAAATGCAGTGGTATTTAATGATCATACAGCCGGTATAATGATGCCCATTAATCCACTTGGTGCCTTGCCTTCATTAAATTTTAAACCTAAAAGTTTATTGTTTACAAGAGATATAAAAGATTTACTTGCCCACATAGCCTCGCAATTAAAACGTAACCCTTTTACAACTATTGAAGTGAAAGCATACACTGTAATGCACTCCAGCCAAGCAAATAAGATTGGGTTAAAAAGGCTTGAATTAATTAAATTATTTCTGGTAGAGAATCAAGGAATTTCTGCTGATAGAATTTCTACTTTTGTTGAAATGGGTGAGGAGGATATCAATACTATTGATGTGGTAGGAAAATAATAAATGCCCCCGCCAACCCTTGTGGCACACTCCATTTTACCCAATAAATAAAATAAGTCTTTTAAAAAATATAGCCCCAGTTTTTACACAAATTTTAATTTATGTGCTACAAAACAAGGCTGCCAAATTTTATTGGCAAGTACAACTACAAAACAGTTTACGAAAATAGCAAACAGCTTTAATGATTGTTGAGTAAAGATATAATGCTGAAAGGCGCAGGGATGGGCAGTAGTAGCCCCCGCCAAAAAAGTACTTTAAAGTATCATAAATTTTGAGGCGGGGCTACTACATACAGCCCGTTTCAAATGTTGATTGTTGTATAATGACAACCGCCCCAAAATATTTTCTTGAAACTTGGCAATCACTTTTTAACCCAAATAAGTTTCACTTAAAGTATGGTTTCTATTTACGGAATAAACTGCACCTATTTAATTAACTTAAACTTTTGGTATAAAATTTTATATACACTCTGCAACATTTACCGGTAAATAAATAAGCATTTGTATGAATAGAAAGATAGCATTGATAGGTGGTGGACCTGCAGCATTGTTCATGTATAAAAAACTGATTGAAAATAGTTCTGAAGAAGCATTAGAGATCATCATCTACGAAAAAAACAACCAACTCGGAGCAGGTTTTCCCTACAGCAGTGTAGGTGCCATGCAGGAACATATTACAAATGTTTCGGGTAATGAAATACCCAGCCTTCCTCAATCTATGAAGGAATGGGTAGCCAGTGTAGATGCAATAGTTTTAAAACCCTACCATATAAACAGCGAAAATTTTAATGATTTTAAAGTAGTACCTCGGTTACTTTTTGGCATTTATTTGCAGCATCAATTTGAGCTGCTCATAAAGCAAAGTAAAGCAGAAAATATAAAAACCACAGTTTGGTATAATACTAAAGTGGAAGATGTTTTGTATGATGAAGCAACCGGGCTCTCCACCATTTTAGATAGCAAACAAAAAACAACTGAAGTAAATGAAGTGGTAATTTGTACAGGACATGTGTGGCCAAAAATGAATGAAGGAAAAGTGGAGGGATGGTTCGATTCTCCTTATCCGCCTCAAAAATTAAAACAAACATTTAATGAACCCATTGCCATAAAAGGAGCGTCGCTCACCGCTATTGATGCTATAAGAACCCTGGCACATGCTAATGGAGCATTTGTTCATAATGCTGATAGCACTTACAGTTATAAGGTAAATGCTGAAAGCAAAGGTTTCTCTATTGTGTTGCATTCTCTGCATGGATACTTGCCCGCAGTACGCTTTCATTTAGAAGATACACACCTTACACCAAAAAACTTTATTGAAGAAAAAGATGTTCCGGCTTTAAAAGAAAAATTCGACGGGTACATACCATTAGATTTTATTTATAAAACAAATTTTGTTGAGCCGTTAAAAATGCAGGATCCTGCTTTGTTTAATGTCATCAAAGATTTTTCTATTGAAGAATTTGTTACTTACATGTTTAAAGACAGAGAGAATAATGATGGGTTCGATTTATTAAAACAGGAATACAAAGAAGCAGAAGAAAGTATTGAAAACAGAACCTCGGTTATTTGGAAAGAAACATTAGGGGCATTAAGTTATGCCATGAATTATCCTGCCAAACACATGAGTGCAGAAGATATGCTGCGGTTAAAAAAAGTATTGATGCCACTTGTTTCTTTAATCATTGCATATGTTCCTCAAAGCTCGTGCAGAGAGTTGTTGGCATTGCATGAAGCGGGCGTGATTAGTTTAATTGCAGTAGATGAAAACAGCGATGTGCAGCCAGCAGAAAATGGTGGTGCTCATTACTTTTACGATAAAGAAAAAACAGAAAAAACTTATTTTAAAACTTATGTAAATGCTATTGGGCAAGGAGCTATGCAGTTACATGATTTCCCATTTGAATCATTAAAAAAAGAGGAAGTAATAAGTTCGGCCTATTTGCATTTTAAAGATGATGCAGTAGCAGAAGAAGAAATGGCAAAAGGAAATAAGCTAGTGGTACCTGCCGCTACAGAAGGATATTATTTAGAAGTGCCGGGTATAAATATTAATGATCATTTTCAAGTGCTCAATAAATTTGGTGCTTTTAACCCAAGCATTTTTATAATGGCAGTTCCGTTTATTGGTGGTTTAAATCCTGATTTTTCTGGGCTGGATTTTTGTGATACTGCTTCAAATAAAATTGCAACAACCATTTTTAAAAACGAAATGGAGTTGGCTAATGAAACAGGCGAATCAGAATCTATAAATGCATAACATTTATTCGTTCATCCATTTTTGCACTTTAGAAGGTACAAAATAACCAAGGTGAAATGAATCTTCTTCTGTGTTATTTGCATCTGCTACAATGCGCAATGCATATTTGTTTTTAATGGCTTCCGGTAAAATGTCTTCTATGTTATGGAAGTCATCTACATCTATCCCAAACTTATCATCTATATGTGATGGTGCGCCTTTAAAACCGGTGTGTTTATAAAAAGCGGTGGACTTAGCATACTTTAATGCAACTGCTTTATCTGGCGCAGCCACAATCATTTTATAATGAAACTCTTCAAACTCGTGTTGCTTGTACCCACCTAAGTTTATAAAAAACAATTGGGCATCATTGGTAAAATAAGTTCCTTTTTTTACTACAGTTATTTTGTAGCCGTTTGTATGTGTAACGGTGCGCCATGCATCAAAATGTAAGCCCGCAGCAGCTTCCGGCCAAAAGGTTTTAACCTGTGGAATAATATCTTCCATATTTTTTGCTATTGAAAAAAATACATCGTGCTGTTCTACGTTTCTGCCTTTTGGTGTGCAACCTACCAATACCATAAATAATTTTACCATTAATGATTTTTATTAATTAGGGGATAAAGTTAAGGAAGAATGGTTTTTGTTTTTTTGATCTAGTAGTTATGAATACCTGCAAAAGTAAGAATGGTTTATGCCAAAAGGGAAGCAAACATTTTAGTAACGTATAGAGCACTTCTTTACAATATTTTAAAGGCTTGGGGCACACAAAAGCTTTCTATAATTTTTGAGTGAAGTAGGCATCTTAACAAATAGAATAGGTAACACTGTATTCTTTAAAAAACATTTGTAAAACTTGTGAGATGGGTATAGTTATTGAATATATAAAATTAAAATCTTTATGAAAATTATATGCGTTGTATTATTTCTTGTAATGCTTCAATGGTCTTGTGTACCAAATAAAAATGAAAGTATAGAAGAACGTAAAAATTTGAAAACAGATACTAGTATTAGTATAACAAAAATCATCACCGACAGTACTAGCTCAATAATTAAAACGGATACTTCCAATAAGAATATTAATACTGCACAAATACTTTTATTGCCTGGTGCATTGCAAATATCACAAACGGATAATGATTCAATAACCAAGATACAATCCGGCACCCCAATGGAAGAAACGTTGAATATTGTAAACAAAACCCTTAGAAGTAAACATTTAAGCAATGTTATTTTAGAGGATTGTGGTGTAGGCCCATCTAGTTTAGCAGTGTGGAAAAATGGATTAACCTTACTTTTTCAAAACAAGGATAAGCAATGGAGATTTTATGGATGGCTTATCAGCAAGGCATCCCCAGGTATTACAACCCTTAAAACAACAAAGAGTATTGGCGTTGGCACTACCCGACAACAACTTGAATTAACCTATAGCATCAAAATATTTAAAACAAGTTTAGGAATAGAATTTTCAACTACAGAAGGTTTTTATGGAATATTAGAAGGACCTGCCAAAAATGATAAAATTATAGATATGTGGAGTGGAGTAAATTGTATATATAGATGAGTTTTTTAAATTAACTACATATAGATTTATAGTGATTACACACTTATATTTATAAAATCTGTCAGGTCCTTTTTTATACAATACTTTAATTTTTGCATAGGTTCGCATCATCTCTAACTGCACACTAAAACAAAAGAGTTTTTCAATGAAAGTGTTTAAAACACTCAAAGTATTTATAAATATTTTAAAAAAATAAGTCATGTAAATGCAAAAATATTTTTTACTACTACAGCGCTAGTGAATTAATGTAGCAAAGGACCATTTTGATTCACAATAATCAAAAAAAAATCCCGTTCTTTTTGTGAACGAGATTTAAGTAGAATGTTAGGTCGGTCTAAAAAATATACCTTAATCCAAACTGCATTTGCCATCTAGAAATAAGATCGGGGCTTGCAGTAAATGTACTTTTAATAGATGGATCAAAATTAAATTGTGGTTTACCTCCTGTTGTAAATGGAGTATTTGCATCCAACGAAATTGGTTGGTAAAAACCTGAGTTTGTTGCCAGTTTTCTAACACCCCAATTGCTGTTTAATAAATTTCCAACATTTTGAATGTCTATGCTGAACTGCACGGTGTTTCTTTTATTACCATTTTTAAAATTAAGGTCTTGCAAAATTCTAATATCCATTTGGCCAAACCATGGTGTAGTACCGGCATATTTTTCAGTAAACTGCCCACGGCGACTGCTTAAATATTTATCAGAAGCAATGTAATTTTTAAACGCTGCCTGTTGTACAGCCGGGGTTTGAGTTACCCCCAATGCATCTAAATAGTTTGTAAACGTCATGGTATTTATTTCTGCATCTGTTGGCACATACATTAAATCATTGGTACCTGCACCATCGTTGTTTATATCCCCGCCATATACATAAGCAAAACGATCGCCACTTGTCCAACTGCTAAATAAAGAAACGGTGGTACCATACTTTTTTTCTTTGCCGTATTCAAATTTTTTAATACCTGCTAAAACAAAACGATGGGTATTACCATATAAAGAAGTAGAGTTTTTAGCTTCATTAGCATTGTTTAAAATTGGGTTTCTGTCAAACGCATCGCTGGAAATTTCGGCAGAAATAGAACTAGCATCTTCTGCTATTAAATAGTTGTAAGAAGCTTGTAAATACAATCCGTTTTTAAATGATTGTACAGCCTGCAAACTTGTGTTAAACTGATAGCCAGTATTTTTTGCATTGGTAAAAACGTATGTATTATTTGTTGTAAATGCGCCATTGGTACCTTTATCAGAAGCTTTATAAATTTTTCTATTATCACCTGTACCTGAATTTAAAATACCTGTTGGTATACCTAAATTGTAGTTTCGAACCATCATGGCTCTACTGTCTTTTGTATAAGCTACATCGGCCGAAATAATGGTTCCTGTTTTTAATTTATAATCAAAACCTACATTGTTTCTCCATACTTGTGGCCATTGAAAATTTCTATCTGTAGCATTGTAAAAGCCTGTGTAAGGGTTGGCCTGTTGGTTGCCTAACCATACAAAAGGAAAGCGGCCTGTAAATAAACCAGATCCTCCTCTTAATACCGCAGTTCTGTCACCATTTATATCCCAGTTAAATCCAATTCTTGGTGATATTAATGGTTTCCTTGTAGGAAATCTTGTATTATCTAAATCTTTACCAACACCATTGCTAACTCTGTTTCCATTTGCATCAAATAACACTTGTGGATCATTGTTTGGTATTGTAGGAGAGCCTTCCTGAAAATTCCCTTTAAAAGTTCCATCGTTATTAAAATTTGGATTTCTAAAACTAGCATTGCTATAAGATGGTGCATCTACCCTTATACCGTAAGTTAATTTTAAATTTTTAGTGGCTTTCCATTCGTCTTGTACATAAGCGGATGCTTGTGCTACTGTTAAATAGTAAAAAGTCCATTGGTTAGCAGCAGCCCTGTTTTTAGCATATGCCACATCTACATCTAAAGGATAGGCGCCAAAAACATATGCGCCGGTTACTGGTACACTGTCTTTAAATGTTTTGATATCTGCACCACTAAATAAAGTAGGCCCATACCCTGTTAAATTAAAGGAATTTGCAAATTTAAATGACTCGTAAGCCACACCTGCTGTAATAGTATGCTTAGGTAAAATAATATTAAAATTGTTTGTTGCCTGAAAAGCATCTTGGTTTAAAATATTATTGATGGAGAATGGTTCATGCCCTGCTATAATATATCGTACATTATTTTTAGTAATATTTAATACAGGGAAAGGTGTAGATAGCGCATCTCTGTTGTCTCTAAAAGTTGTATAAACCAATCTTAATTTGTTGGCGAATTTGCTACCAAAATTTGATTTTAATTCTGTTCCAAAAGATTGTAATTTATTGTTGATTCTATAACCTGAGTTACGGAATTGTAAAGTGGTAAAATCAGGACCACGGCGGCCAATAGCACTTGGGTGAGCTGGTTTTTCTTTTGATGCATCTAAACCATTGTAAGTAAATGAAAGGCTGTTATTATTATTAATAACCCAATCTAATTTAGCCAACCATTTACTGCTATTTTGCTTATAATTAAAACCTTGGTATTCGCCGGTTTCATAGCCAAATTTATTTTTGAGTATGGTTCTTACATCTATTAAATCTTGCTCCAATACTCTCGATGCATTGCTTTTACCGGTGTTGCCGGCATTTCTACCTACAAAAGCTGTAGGAGCATCTTGCCTTTGCTCGGTTTCAAAATTTACAAAATAAAATAATTTGTTTTTAGTTATTGCACCGCCTAATGCAAAACCTGTTTGGTATTGGTCTAGTTTTGGCACAACTATTTTGTTGCCATTTATTTTTTTACCTGTAAGCCCTTCATTTCTATAAAAGCCATACACTGTACCGGCAAAGGTATTGGTACCACTTTTAGTTACTGTATTTACACCTGCACCTGTAAAGCCCGCCTGTGTTACATCGTATGGTGCTATGTTTACCTGTATCTGGTCTATTGCATCTAAAGATACTGGCTGAGAACTCGTTTGCCCACCCGGTGTTGGTGCATCTAAACCAAAAGGATTATTAAAAACGGCACCATCTAATGAGTAGTTATTATACTGCCCATTTTTACCTGCAAACGAAGTTCCGTTTATGGTAGCAGAAGCAGATGGTGTAAGTCTTGTAAAATCATCTGCAGATCTAGAAATGGTAGGCAACTGTCTAATTTGACGGGAGCTGATATTGGTAGAAGCTCCGGTACGCTGGTTATCAAAAATTTTTGATTTTGCCGCTACTGTTACTTCTGTCAAACTAACAGAAGTAGTTTGCAACTTAAAATCAACTGACGTGTTTTGACCCAGTTCTAAAGTAATGTTAGATTCTGTTTTTTCCTGAAAGCCTGTGTAAGTAACAGTTACTGTGTAGGGGCCACCTACTCTTAAATTGGGCACTACGTACGATCCATTACTCTGTGTAACCGATGTTTTATTTATTCCCGCATTGCTGTAAGAAATTTTTACTGTAGCACCAGCAAGTGCTTTTCCTTCTGCATTTGTAACGTTTCCACTAAGGGTTGCAGTAGTTACCTGAGCTTTGGTGCTTAAACTAATTCCTGTCGCACAAATAATCAGCATTAATCTGAATAATTGTTGATATATCATAATATTGTTATTGGTTAAAAAAGCAAAATTATAACAATATGATAACCTTCCATATTAACTTTTATATGATGGTGAAAAAATGTTGTAAACTTTTATATTAAAAAAAATTACAACTACAATAAATGGTAATTAAATAAACTATATTAAGCTTTTTTATTTTAACAATTGTGATAACTTTTACAACAGCCATATAGTTTTCTATAAGTTTCTTTTCAAAAGTATTGAGTTTTTTATGGTAGTTTTTTCATAGTCTTTTATCTCATAATATATCTTCAAAAGTGTTTAAGAACTTTTCTTTAATTGTTATCATAAAACATTTTCAATTTGTCTTTCCGTGTAAGCTTTCCGCTTAATATTCGTATCTCTAAGAACCCCTAAATTCCATCAGCATCAAATAAAAATATCCAGTAAAATTTTCTATTCACTGTAAAATCCATGTTTGGCAGAGTTTTAGCCCATAACGCTGTAAAACATACATATTGAAAACATTTCTCTACAAATTTTATCTTATTTTATTCATAGCTATTTCAACTGCGCAAGTTTCATTGGCACAGCAAAAAGTGGATACCTATAAAACCATCAGTGCCGGACCTCAGTATAAAAAAGGCTCTTTGTATCAATTTTTTTGGGGCCGTAATTATCGTAAAGAATGGATTATGCCAGTTAAGTTCCCCGTAATGCAGCTTGATACTTTAAGAGGCGGCATTATTTCTTACAAAGAAGGTGGCAGCAACCAATCAAAATCCCTACATATTAAAACTGCGGGAGATAAAGAATATACATTGCGTTCTGTAGATAAATCGCTCGCAAAAGTGATCCCAAAAATATTTCAGGAAACATTTGTTGCAGATTTTGTAAATGACAAAGTTTCTATGTCGCATCCTTACGGGGCATTGGGCGTACCAATAATGGCCGATGCATTAAAAATTCCCCATGCAAATCCTGTGTATTATTATTTGCCCGAACAAAAAGTACTTGATACGCTGAATGAAAAATATGCAGGTAAAGTTTATTTATTTGAACAACGTCCTAAAGGTGACTGGAGCAACGCTGCTAACCTTGGAAACTTTAGTGAATTTGAGGACACAGAAGAAATGATGGAGAAAATCTTAAAGGACACAGATCACTCAGTAGATCAATTAGCCTTTGTAAGAGTAAGATTATTGGATATGCTTATTGCAGATTTTGACCGCCATGCAGATCAGTGGAAATGGGGAGTAAAAAAAGACGGGGACAAAACAGTTTACGTGCCCATTCCTACAGACAGAGACCAGGCATATTTTAAACACAATGGCGTACTGCTAAACCTTGTAATTTCAGTTGCGGGGCTGCAGTTCCTTCAAAGTTATGATGATAAAATTCGCAATGTAAAAGGTTATGCGTTTATCAATCGAAATGTGGATCGTTGGTTCACCAATAAGATCACCCTATCACAATGGGAAACTACTGCAGAGAATATACAGCAAATGCTTACCGATGATGTTATTGAGCGATCTATTAAAGGAATGCCGCCGGAGATTTTTGCCTTAAAGGGAAATGATATGATTGCGAAAATGAAGAGCCGCCGCAATCGTTTAAAAGAATATGCAGCAGAATATTATTCTCTTCTAGCCGATCAATCAGAAATTATCGGAACCAAAGGTTCTGAATTATTTGAGATCAAAAATGAAGAGGATTCTACTACAGTAAATGTTTACAATATCAATAAAAAAGGAGAGACAGAAAGCAGTGCTTTTTATTCAAGAACTTTTCTTGCAAAAGAAACAGAAGAATTAAGGGTGTACGGATTATCAGGTAACGATATTTATAAAATAACAGGAACGGAGAAACCAAAAATAAGCATGCGTATTTTAGGAGGCGAAGAAAGAGATTCAATCATTGATCTTTCCACAGGCAGAAACAACCTTGAGGTATATGATAATGCAGATAATTATTTCTCTCCGAACAACAAATTTGAAATGCATATTTCTAATGATACCGCTATCCATAAATACAATTACAACAGTTCCTTTTCGTTGCCAGATAAAAAAGCGTACATACCACATGTTGGGTTTAACGATGGAGACCGTTTTTATGCAGGTATTAGATACCAGTTTACAAATCATACATGGGGTAAAAAACCCTTTGCTTCCAAACAAAGTATAGATGTAGATTTTTCGCTGGTGCAACAGGCGTTGAGTACAACCTACACAGGTTTATTTCCAAAAGTTTTCGGGCAATGGGATTTTTTAGCAAAAGCAAATTATGATCAGGAACGATGGATAAATTTTTATGGTCTTGGAAATGAAACTCCGCAGATAACCAAAAACAGAAATTTTTACAGGATGCGCTCAGAGGAGGCTTCAGCAGATCTTGGCCTTGGAAGAATTTTCGGTAAAAACAGTATTCGTATTTCTGGCTTTTACCAAAGAGTAAAAATTAAGAATGATGAAAAAAGATTCATAGCGCAAAAAATTGCACCAGTTACAAAAGATATATTTAAGCCGGATAATTTTGTAGGATTGCAATTGGCGTTTAATCGTGCTGATGTGAAAGATTCTGTTTTACCACAAAAAGGATATACGTTTTCTTTAAATGCCAGACACACGCAGAACTTCTCAGTAAGTGAAAAATCGTTTCAGCGTTACGACGGAAATGTTCAGTTCTTTATTCCCATTGTACCCAAATTATCTTTAGCTGTAAAAACAGGTGCAGCAACAATTACAGGCACACCATTATTTTATCAGTATCCGAGCATCGGTGAGAGTTTCAACCTGCGTGGTTTTAGAAGAGAAAGATTCAGTGGCAAGAGCACTTTTTATAACAACACAGAATTGCGGTATATTAAAAATGTTCGTTCGTATATCTTTAACGGTAAAGCAGGATTGATGGCTTTCATAGATAACGGCAGGGTATGGGTTCCAGGAGAGCAATCAAATACTTTTCATACATCTTATGGTGGCGGTATTTTGTTGGCTCCTTTTAACCTCATTGCTGTTGCGGTTACTTACGGGGTTTCTAAAGAGATACAAATGCTTCAGATAAGAGTTGGTGTGTTATTCTAATAAACTTCGAAACAAAAAAAGAGAAACTTTAAAAAAAAGTAAGCGTTTTAGAGAACTGAGTAATTATTTTTTTAAAAAAACTTGGGGCATGGGCAATAGTGCAGAGCCAAACATTTGTCACGGGCTACCTGCCTGCCGGCAGGCAGGTGCGCTGCAAGTCCGTCCCTACATAAAATGTAGGGGCGGGCTTTCCGCTTCTATCCCTGCCATGCGCAGCGGTGCAACATTTTTCAACCCAGGCGGGGGGAACAAACCCTGAAATAGTTTGAAAGATATTATCATTATACATTTTATTTTAAATATTATTGCACAACAAAACGATCAGCAATAAAAAAATCAACAGCACCACAAATTTCATAAGTTGGCCATATTAAATAAATCTACATCGTATAAACCTTACCTGCACGTTGCAGGTATTTTCCTGTTTTCCATACTTGCCCTCATTACGCTTTGTGCAACAGTATTGCCCATGTTTCCCTCCAAAGAATGGTACATAAGGGTTTTTGATTACCCCAGGTTGCAAACATTTTTTATAGCGGTAGCAGCAATGGTATGGTATTTATTTTTTTATTTTAAAAAGGGGAAAGCTGGTTTTATTTATGCATTTATATTTACCGGCGTCATTGTTATACAGGCCATAAAAGCATTGCCATATACACCACTGGGGAAAAAACAAGTGTTACAGGTAGATGCAAATGCAGATAAAAATGCAGAAATAAAATTGGTTATTTCAAACGTTTTGCAAACCAATACAGAATACAGTAAAGTGTTGGAAATGGTCAATAAAAATAATCCTGATATTTTTATTACAACAGAGTCTGACAGCATTTGGGAGAAAGCACTTTCACCACTGGAAAAGCAATTTCCGCATCGGGTAATGGTGCCTCAAGGAAATACATACGGAGTGCATCTCTATTCAAAATTGCCATTAGAAGGCGCCACTACAAGGTATTTGGTAGAGCCTGACATTCCATCAATAAAAACAAATGTTGTATTAAGAACGGGTGAACGTATTACTTTATTTATAGTACATCCCCGGCCGCCGGTGCCTACTGAAGCAAGTGATAGCAGGGAACGTGATGCAGAAATAATTATGGTAGCTCGAGAAGCAAAAAAAGAAAAGCAAGGGGTAATAGTAGCAGGAGATTTTAACGACGTGGCATGGTCGGAAACCACGGAGCTTTTTCAGGAAGTAAGTGGCTTTTTAGACCCCCGCCGTGGAAGAGGTTTTTACAATACTTTTCATGCAAAGTATCCCATTTTCAGGTGGCCGCTCGATCATCTTTTTCATAGCAGCCATTTTAAACTGGTACAATTAAAACGACTCGGCAAGGTAGGCAGCGATCATTTTCCCATGATGATCTCCCTAAATTATATTCCGGAAGAAAAAGCAGATCAGCCAAAAGTAAAAGCAGAGAACGACACCAAGGAAAAGGCAGATAAAACTATTAAGAAAGGTAAGCAGGATAAAGATGCACCTGGAAAGTGATGTAATCATGTCCTGCTTGGAAAACTTTTGTAAAAAGCTTTGGTTGATGGCATGTTTAGGATAATGATTTATGTGCTTAGATCTCCACGCCTAAGGTTCGTGTCACCACGAACCCTTAGCTTCAATCTTCATATTGTCTTGTCCTAAAATAGGTTTACACAAATTAAGTGTAAATGGACATACAACAAGAGCTGGTTCGCAGGACTTATTACAGTCAGGAGCTAAAACATCAGATTTGCAAAGAACACATTGAAAATGGTCTTTCACTACGAGA
>JANNMO010000003.1:0-164243 GCA_031398005.1 Ferruginibacter sp. | reverse complement strand
TGAATAAAAGAAATTCATTTTTTAATTTAGGGTTATAACGTTTTGTTTTGATATTAATTAATGGGTTAAAAAATATCGGGTTATTTTTGGTAAAATTCTGTAATCAAAAATAATGAAATTACGCTCATTTATATTACCCTTATTTATAATTTCTTTTCTTGCCATTACTTTTCTTTTCTGTGGAGGTTGCGCTCAAATAGGAATACCAACAGGTGGTGCAAAAGATACTTTAGCCCCAGTGTTAATAAAAGCTAACCCGGCGGATGGAAGCAGAAACGTGACCAGTAATAAAATTACTTTGGAGTTTGATGAATATATTGATGTAACAGATTTGCAGCAAAACTTAATCATTTCTCCTTTGCAAAATAGAAACCCATCCATTGTTGCAAGCCCACGAAGCATCACTTTAAAATTTAGGGATACACTTTTACCTAATACAACCTACAATATTAATTTTGGAAATGCAGTACGGGATATTAATGAAAACAATGTCTTAAAAAATCTTACATACGTATTTTCTACAGGTATTACATTAGATTCGTTAACGCTAAAGGGAACAGTAACGTTGGCGGAAACAGGGGAATATGATAGTACCATGATTGTTATGCTTTATAGAAATGCGGTAGATAGTACAGTACAAAAAAAGAAGCCTAATTATGTAGCGAAAGTGAACAGTGATGGAAGTTTTAATTTTACCAACCTGCCTTCGGATAATTTTAAAATTTATGCATTAAAAGACGGAGATGGGGGTAAAACTTATAATTCAGGGGCAGAAATATTTGCTTTTACCGAAAAAGAAGTTTCTCCTAAAGATGGGAGAGAAATAAATTTATTTGCTTACGCAGAAAAAGATGCTCCGGCAAATCAAAATACTTCGGCAGCAGCTTCTGTAAAAAGAGTATTAGATAAAAAATTAAGAGTGACCAATAATATTTTAAGTAGTAAAGATTTGTTGGAACCGCTAGAGTTAACTTTTTCAAACCCATTAAAAATATTGGACACAAACAAAATTTATATTGTAGATACTTTTTTTAATAAAATTCCTGCAGTCCGATATTTACAGGACAGCACAGCAAGCAAGCTAACCATCGCTACAAAATGGCAGCCCGAAATGCCGCTTATATTAATCATTAATAAAGATGCTGCAGAAGATTCTGCAGGAACCAAACTTGCAAAAACAGATACCATTCGTTTTATTACAAAAAGGAATGCAGATTATGGCAAACTGGTTTTGCGTTTTAATAATATTGATTTCACAAAAAACCCAGTAATTCAGTTTACGAATGGTAATATTGTGAAATATTCCTACCCAATTACATCTACAGAATTCAAGAATAATATGTTTCCTCCCGGCGAATATGGCGTAAGAATTTTGTATGATAAAGATAAAAACGGAAAATGGACACCTGGTAATTATTCGAAAAAAATTCAGCCCGAATTGGTAGTTGCATTACCCCAAAAATTAGGGGTGCGGGCAGATT
Source organism: Ferruginibacter sp. (assembly GCA_031398005.1). GTDB lineage: Bacteria > Bacteroidota > Bacteroidia > Chitinophagales > Chitinophagaceae > Ferruginibacter. Next base: position 162,762 of record JANNMO010000003.1, on the reverse strand, counting down.
GGGACAATGAAAGAGAAATAAATTTATAAATATAGCTACACACTTCACTTTACAATATTTATTTTTGTACACATGCAGTTTTCCTCTCAACTTTTAGAAAATGCCGTTAACGAATTTGCAAAGCTGCCAGGCATTGGAAAAAAAACTGCCTTGCGCCTTGTGCTACATCTTATAAAAAAAGAAGAAGGAGAGGTGGAGCAATTTAGCCATGCACTTTCCAAAATGCGCAACGAAATAAAATTTTGTAGGCGCTGTTACAATGTATCAGATACAGAGATTTGTAATATTTGTGTAAACCCAATGCGCCAGCAGCATTTTATTTGTGTAGTAGAAAATATAAGAGATGTAATTGCTATTGAAAGTACGCAACAGTTTAATGGTTTGTATCATGTATTGGGAGGTATTATTTCTCCGCTTGATGGTGTAGGACCTGAGCAACTCACTATAGATACACTTATAGAAAGAATAAAAACTGAAGAAATTGAAGAAGTCATTTTTGCGCTAAACCCAAATATACAGGGCGATACCACCATTTATTATATTGGCAGAAAACTTAAAGATGTAAAAGTAAAAATTACTACCATAGCCCGTGGTATTGCTTTTGGTGGCGAGTTAGAATATGCCGATGAGATGACGCTTGCAAAAAGTATAGCTAATAGAATTGCGGTGGAAAATTATATTACTACAGCTTAGTTGTTGTGAGTAATTCTTTTTAATAAAGTATTGATTTTTAGTATTACACCAAAATATATCTTATTTTAGTAAATATTTACCAAGGGTTTAATATAGTTACCCAATATGTTAAGCCCATGCTGTATCCAAACCAAAACTAATTTTATTTATGCTACGTAATGCAAAACGTTGTTTCTTTACTATGCTTTGTTTTTTATTTTGTAGTAATATATTCGCTCAAAATAAATCTTATCATTTTTCTCCTCTTAGCTCAGATGTGTATGCAGGTAAAATAAATACTTATAAGCAAAGAAAAATACCAATAGCTTATACAGATAAAAAAAAGCAGAAAACATACACAGAAATTTTAAAAGATAGAAATGAAGATTTAAGCTTGGAGTTTGAAAGAAATGAGTTGTTGTATGATACACTGCTTTTAAACAAATGCAATGCAATTTTAAATAAGATAAAAAAAGGTAACCCCACATTTTTTTTTGATAGTATTTCTGTTTACATTAATAGATCATCGGTGGCAAATGCATGTTGCTATGGAGAAGGTACATTGTTTGTAAACCTCGGTTTGTTTCTATGGATGGATAACGATGATGAACTTGCGTTGGTTGTGGCACACGAAATCGCACACCAATTACTTAACCATTCTGAAAGTAAAATAAAACAAAATATAGATCTTTTTTCATCAGATGAATTTAAGCAAGAAATAAAAGCAATTAAAAAATCTACCGACAGTAAATACAAAAGAATAAAAGCACTATTAAAAGATATGACCGTGCAAACCGGTACCCACAGCAGATATAAAGAAAGTGAAGCAGATAGCCTAGGAGTTATTTTAATTAAAAATGCAGGCTTTAATATTGCCAAGGCAGCACCAGTATTATTAAAATTAGATTCGATAGATAACCTTTACACCGAAAATAATTTTTACAACGTTGGCAACATTTTTCAAAAATCTGTAACTGCTGATTTTGCATTTGAGAAGAAAAAAAAATACAATGGGCTTTCTGGGGAAGTAGTAACTATGAATGCAGATGCAGAGATGGATTCAATAAAAACGCATCCAGATTGTCTCCTGCGTTTTCAAGCCATTGCTAAAGGTTTAAATTTAAACAACAATGTAAACTGCTGCACCGTTATTGATAATAATTTAAGGGAAACCAAAGAAAGAGCATTGGTAGAAATAATTAGACATGAATATGAACATGGTAATTTAACCAAAGCAGTTCACCAAAGTTTATTTGCTATGCAAAATGGTTATACCAATCCCTACTTTAATTATATGATATCAATGTGTTTTTCTAAAATGTATGAAGCAGATCTTGTATTGGAAAGATTTGGACTTACCAATATAGGCGCTAAAACAGGCAGTACTTTAAAAACATTGCAGGATTTTATTTTTAGTGCCAATAGAGAAAATTTATTGAGCATAGCGGCCTACTTTTTACAAAATAATACCGATAAAAATATTGAAGAATATTTTTTTGCAGATATGATGTATAAAAAAGCAAGTAATGCGCCGAATGCTGAAGCAGCTAAAAACAGTTTTAAAACAAAATTCCCAGCGAGTAAATACAATTATATTTTAAACCCCAAAACTAAAAAGTAAAGTAATGACAAAATTTTATCCCCGGATCTTTTTAATTTTTGTATTGATGTGCATTATCGGTAATGTTAATGCCCAGTCCAGAGAATTTGAAAACGTAGTAGCTGTAGAATTAAAAAATACAGTGAGCATTAAAAACAACAATACAATTGTAGGTTATGCTTTTTTTTATAAGCTTGAAAAAATGAAAAAGGCAGCATTGTATCGTCTGGAAATATTAGATGAAAACTTAAAATCTATTGGTAGCAACGAGTTTGAAGGCCCTAAGGATTTATATTTAGAAAGTTCATTGTATGAATCAGGCAATTTATTGTTAGCTTTTTATGATCCAAAGAAAAAAGATGAGTATGAAAAATTTGTAAAAGTGTATGATTTAAAAGGAAAAGAAAAAGGTATGGTTGGGTATGATCCGGAAAAAGTAAAAAAAGGAATGTTTGGTGCAGCAGTTGCCGATCAAATGGAAAATTATTATAATGGTTATAGTAATGTAGAAGGCAAAGGCTTTGTATGCGTTTACCAAAGCAAAGCCAAAGTAGGTGGTGCAGATATTCAGTTTATTGAACTTAACGGAAAACTAAAATGGGAAAAAAATATTTCAGGAGATAAGGGAGATAGAATGGATATATACTTAACCGGAACTACAGCAAATGCTATTTTATTTTTCTGTTCTGAAAGAAGTGGATTAATGGATAAAGATTCAAAGAATTTTTTGATAGGTTTAGACCCTACAACAGGAAAAGAATTGTATAAGAAATCGATGGAGGTAAAAGATTTAGCACTAGAACCCATGTTTTTTAAACAAGATGAAAACGGGAAGACCAAAATGATCTCCATTATTTCAAACGAAAGCGATAAATTTTATTCAGCTAAGCCTGTTGGTTTTACGGAGGTGGACTTAAATGATAAAACGGGTGAATTTGTGAAACAAACCAACTTTACATATGAAAACGATTTAAGCAAGGTAATGGATATGAAGAGTGAATCTAAGACCGAAGATGGCTACATAAAAATTCATGATATAATGTTAATGCCAGACGGTAGTAAGGTAATGGTTGGTGAGTTTTTTAGAAGAACCGTAAGTGCAATGGGTACTGCAATGAAGGTACTTAGTAGAAACGGAGGTGCTGCTGCTCAAATTTCTATTGGGGATGCTTTTTTATTAAGAATTGATAAAAACAATAAACCAACGGCATTAGAAAAAATTGAAAAATCAGTTGATAGAGTTCCATTGCCAGCTGATGGAATGCCATTAGGATTAGTACAAAGATGGCTGGGGTTAGAAGGATGGTTTGGTTATATGTATAGCGATGAAATTTCACCTACAAAAAAAACGGTATTGTTTCACGGAGAGTTTGAAGGTGAAAAATATGGTACCTCTGCCATTACTTTCGATGATAAAAAAGGGTTTAAGGTTAAAAAATTTAATATTGAAAAAGAGAAAAAAGAGAGAGTATATTTAAGAAGAGGTAAACCCGGGCATGTGCTTGTAACAAAGTATAACTCCAAAACAAAAATTTTGAAAGTTAATTTAGAGAGAGTTGATTAACCAAGCAACATAAATGTTTTAAATCCCTCCGTTTTAGGAGGGATTTTTTTATAAACTATTTTGCCGTATTGCTTACTTAGTATAGCTTTGCAATTGTAAGCGGCAGGATTTGTTTATTGTTCACCCACTTACATTTTAAAAAACTGAACTAATAAACGAGCTACATTTCCTGTACATTCTTTTTCTGCGGATCTGCAAATCGTTAATCTATCAGTTTTTTTATTTTATTCATTTTTTTCGTTTGTAAAAACGGACAAATATTTATTATATGGATATTAGAGAAATATTAAAAGAAAGAATCCTAATTATTGATGGTGCCATGGGTACCATGATTCAGCGGCACAAATTGGAAGAAGCTGATTATCGTGGAGAGCGTTTTAAAGATTGGCATACGGATGTAAAAGGAAACAACGATTTGCTTAGTATTACACAGCCCGATATTATACAAGGCATACACGAATTGTATTTGGAAGCAGGTGCAGATATTATAGAAACAAATACATTTAGTAGCACTACCATCGCACAAGCAGATTACGATATGCAGGCATTGGCATATGAACTAAACGTAGCATCGGCAAAGTGTGCACGGGCCGCAGCGGATAAATACACTGCAATGAATCCTGATAAACCACGCTTTGTTGCTGGCGCTATTGGGCCATTAAATAAAACACTTTCATTGTCGCCTGATGTAAATAACCCTGGTTTTAGAGCCGTAACTTTTGATGAAGTAGCAGAAGCATACACTGAACAAATTAGTGGTTTGGTGGATGGTGGTGTGGATATACTTTTAATAGAAACAATTTTTGATACGCTGAATGCAAAGGCAGCTATTTATGCTATAAAGAATTATTTTAGGGCCCCCTCAATCTCTCAGCCAATTGCGGAAGGAAAGCTCGAAGATGTTAGCGAAAAAAGGAACACAATAAGAAATCAATATTCGCTAAAATCTTCTACTCAGAACCCGCCTTCGGGGGGTAGGGGGGCTTTGCCTATTATGATTTCAGGAACAATAACAGATGCAAGCGGTAGAACGCTTAGCGGACAAACGTTAGAATCATTTTATATTTCGGTAATGCATGCAGCACCATTGAGCGTAGGCCTTAACTGTGCATTGGGTGCGCAAGAAATGCGCCCACATGTAGAGGAGCTTTCGCAAATTGCAGGTTGTTTTACATCTGCATATCCCAATGCAGGCTTACCAAATGCCTTTGGTGAATACGATGAACAACCACACGAAACGGCACATATTATTGAAGAGTGGGCAAAAGAAGGTTGGCTAAATATTGTAGGTGGCTGCTGCGGTACAACACCCGACCATATAAAACATATTGCAGATGCAGTGAAATTATTTAAGCCAAGGGTAATGCCTGAACTGGTAGAAAGTTAAAAATATTAAAATCAAATCCCCGGATTAAGATTTTTGAAAACGAATTTATTAGAGCAGTCGGACTCCCCTAACCCCTCCAAAAGAGGGGAAGAAGAAGCCAAATTGAAAAACTGAATTTGAATGGAGCGTCGCCACAAATGCCAAATCAAGGCTTCACTGCTCGTAACCCAAAAAAGAAAATGAATACAATACACCCATATTTACGATTAAGCGGTTTAGAACCATTAATTGTACGCCCCGAAACTAATTTTATAAACGTTGGTGAAAGAACAAACGTTACAGGTAGTAAAAAATTTGCACGACTAATAAAAGATGGTTTGTATGAAGAGGCGCTTTCTGTGGCTCGCCAACAAGTAGAAGGTGGCGCACAAATTATTGACATTAATATGGATGATGCCATGCTGGAAGGTGTGGAAGCCATGCGTACTTTTTTAAACCTGGTACAAGCAGAACCGGATATAGCAAAAATTCCGATAATGATCGACTCTTCTAAATTTGAAATTATAGAAGCAGGACTAAAATGTGTGCAAGGAAAATGTATTGTGAATTCTATTTCGATGAAGGAAGGTGAGGAGAAATTTATAGAGCAAGCACATATTTGTAGAAGTTATGGTGCAGCGATAATTGTAATGGCCTTTGATGAAAAAGGACAAGCAGATACCAAAGAGCGTAAAGTAGAAATTTGCCATAGAGCGTATAAAATATTAACCGAGCAAGTGGGTTATGCACCGCAAGAAATAATTTTTGACCCCAATATTTTTGCTGTAGCTACAGGTATTGAAGAGCACAATAATTATGCGGTTGACTTTATAGAAGGCACAAGAGAAATAAAAAGATTGATGCCGCTTGTGAAAGTGAGTGGTGGTGTGAGTAATGTATCGTTTTCGTTTAGAGGAAATGACCATGTGCGTGAAGCGATACACAGTGTATTCTTGTATCACGCCATACAAGCGGGTATGGATATGGGTATTGTAAACGCAGGGCAGTTGGTTATTTACGACGATATAGAACCAACGCTAAAACAACTTTGTGAAGATGTATTGCTTAATAAAAATAACGATAACAACGAGGCCACAGAGGCATTAATAAATTTTGCAGAAACCGTAAAAGCCAAAGGAAAAGAAATTGTAAAAGATGAAAAGTGGAGAGATGAAGCTGTAGAAAAAAGATTGGCACACTCTCTTGTAAATGGTATTACAGATTATATAGATGCAGATACAGAAGAAGCGAGGTTAAAATATCCTCGTCCGCTTGAAGTGATAGAAGGGCCGCTGATGGATGGTATGAATATAGTAGGTGATTTGTTTGGTGCAGGAAAAATGTTTTTGCCGCAGGTAGTAAAAAGTGCAAGGGTGATGAAAAAAGCAGTGGCGGTTCTTACACCATTTATTGAACAAGAAAAAGAAGATAGAAAAAATGCGCATTTAGCGGCAGGCACAATAAATGAAGAAAGTGCTGGTGCAGCAAAAATATTATTGGCAACAGTAAAAGGCGATGTGCATGATATTGGAAAAAATATTGTGGGCGTGGTATTGGGTTGTAATGGGTATGATATTATTGATTTAGGCGTGATGGTATCGGCAGAGAAAATTTTGCAAGAGGCAAAAAAACACAATGTAGATATTATAGGATTGAGTGGATTAATAACGCCATCTCTTGACGAAATGGTACACATAGGAAAAGAAATGACGAGGCTGAAAATGGATATTCCATTATTGATTGGTGGCGCTACCACAAGTCGTATGCACACAGCCGTAAAAATTGCTCCCGAGTATGAGCATGGCGTGGTGCATGTGTTAGATGCGAGCCGTAGCGTAACAGTAGCGGGTAGTTTGCTTAACAAAGAAACGAAAGTAGATTTTTTAGAAAATATAGAAAGAGAATACGGAATACTAAAAACCGATTTTGCCAATAAAAAAACATTTAAGCAATATCAAAAATATGCTGATGCAAAAAACAATGGTGCTAGAATAGATTGGGAAAATTATACGCCCATGCCACCAACATTTACGGGTACGAAAATTTTCAACACATACGATTTAGCTGAGATTGCTGAGTACATAGATTGGCAACCATTTTTTATAGCCTGGGAGTTACATGGTAAGTTTCCACAAATATTAACGGATGAAGTAGTGGGTAAACAAGCAACAGAATTGTATAATGATGCAAAAGTTTTATTGAAACAAATTATAGATGAAAAATGGGTGAATGCGAAAGGTGTGATAGGTTTTTGGGAGGCGGAGAGAATAGCAGCTGATACTGTTTTAATTGACAATAAAATTCATCTTGAATTCCTTCGTCAACAAATTAAAAAAGCTGAAGGACAACCAAACTTATCGTTGGCGGATTTTATCCCCCCTTCGGGTGGTGGGGGGGCAATGGGCGCCTTCTCAGTTACCATCGAAGGACTAGAACCCCACATCAAAAAGTTTGATGATGCACAAGATGATTACAACAAAATAATTTTGCAAGCATTAGCCGATAGATTTGCAGAAGCATTTGCAGAATTGTTGCACAAAAAAACAAGAACAGAATATTGGGGTTATGAAAAAAATGAGCAGCTTACCAATGAGCAATTGATAAAAGAAGAATACAGTGGCATTCGCCCCGCACCTGGTTACCCTGCTTGCCCCGACCATACAGAAAAATACAAATTATTTGAATTACTTGGTGGCGAAGAAGCTATTGGCATTCATTTAACGGAGTCGTTGGCTATGTATCCTGCCTCATCTGTATGTGGTTGGTATTTTGCACACCCACAAAGTAAATATTTTGGTGTGGGTAAAATTGAAAAAGACCAATTTGATGATTATACCGCTCGTAAAAAGATGAGTAAAGATGAAATGGAAAGGTGGTTGAGGCCAATATTGGAATAATATAGAGAAAGATGTAAATTTGAGAAAAGGAAATTTTATGATACACGCTATAGATGATAAAATTTATACAGTAGATGAATATATTTTGTTGGATGAAGCATCTGACATTCGCCACGAATTTATTAATGGTCAATTATACGATATGTCTGGAGCAACCGATTTACACAATGAAATATGTCAAAATCTAATTATTTTTTTAAGGTCGCAACTAGAAAAAAAAGAATTTAAAGTTTACATGGAAGGAGTAAAATGTAAAATTCAAGGAGAGGAATATTATACTTATCCTGATGTTTTTGTAACAAGCAATGAAATTGATAGAGAAAACAAATACATCAAACAACATCCATCTTTAATAGTAGAAGTACTTAGCGATAGCACCAGAAAATATGATACTGTTGATAAATTTATTCAATACCAAAAAATTGATTCTTTACAATATTACATTTTGGTAGAACCCGAAGTTTATTCTGTGCATTGTTTTAGTAAAGATGAAAAAGGAGAATGGCAAGCGGCTATTTATACAAAATTAGATGAGTCGATTGAATTAAAATTACTTTCCATACAGTTGCCATTACAATCTATTTACAAGCCATAATATTTCAATTCTCATGCGCATCATTTCCTACAACGTAAACGGCATACGTGCAGCTATTAAAAAAGGTTTTATAGATTGGTTAAAAACGGACCCGGCAGATGTAATTTGTTTGCAAGAAACCAAAGCAGTATTTACCGATATTGATGTAAAGTTGTTGGAAGATTTGGGCTATCATCATCATTGGTTTAGTGCCCAAAAAAAAGGTTATAGCAGTGTAGCAATTTTTACCAAAATAAAACCGGATGCAGTGTTTACAGGTACAGGTCATGAAATGAGCGATTTCGAAGGTCGGGTAATTCAATTACAATTTGGTGATGTACGATTAATAAATGCATATTTCCCTTCCGGTACATCTGGCGATGAAAGACAGGCTTACAAATATATTTGGCTGAAAGAAATGCACCAATATTTGGAAGATTTAAAAAAGACAAATCCTAAAATTATTCTTTGTGGCGATTATAATATTGCACACAACGAAATAGATATTCACGACCCGAAAGGCAATAAAAAATCATCTGGCTTTTTACCGGAAGAAAGAGAATGGATGACACAATTTTTAGGCAGTGGATGGATAGATACCTTTCGTGTGTTTAACAAAGAATCGCATCATTACAGTTGGTGGAGCCAGCGATTTCCAACCGTACGATTAAACAACAAAGGTTGGCGTATAGATTATATCTCTGTAACTGCTCTTATGGAAAATCAATTATTAAATGCTACTATCTATCCTGATGTAAAACACAGCGATCATTGCCCAATATATGTTGAAGTAAAAATTTAGTTAATAAAGTGGCATTTAATCTCTCTTATAATTAAATGCTTCATATTATAAATATCTAAGCTTAACTTTCTGTTTCTATAAACCCAAAACTGTATGGAAGCATTAGTAGCACTGTTATTTATTATCATCATTATTTTAATACTAAACCAAAACAGTAAACTTTTTCAACAACTGCAAAAAATTGAAAAAGAATTAAAGCAACTCAAAAATAATTTTACAAATTTTTCTGTTCCAGTTAAAGAAGAAGATACAAAACCAATTTTTACAGAGCCAATAAAACCAACTGTAGAAACAAAACCTTACGAAAGCATTTTTACTGTAGATGAAAAGGAGCCCGCATTTGTAAATCAAATTTCTACAGAAAATATTAATAAAGAAGATTTGCTTTCAACAGAAAAAATTGATTTTTCAAACGTTGAAAAATCATTTGAAAAAAATAAATATGATACTTATCCAGAGCAATCAATTCCCAAAATAAAAAAACCAACTTTTTTTGAACGCCATCCAGATATGGAAAAGTTTATTGGTGAAAACCTGGTAAACAAAATTGGTATTGCTATACTGGTATTAGCAATTGGTTTCTTTGTAAAATATGCCATTGATCAGAATTGGGTTGGTCCTGTAGGCAGGGTTTCTATAGGTATTTTATGCGGTGCCATTTTAATTGGCATTGCTCATAAAATGCGTAATAGTTATAAAAGTTTTAGCTCTGTATTAGCAGGTGGGGGTCTTGCAGTTTTTTATTTTACCATCACTTTGGCGTACCACCAGTTTCATCTTTTCAACCAAACAGCGGCCTTTTTTATAATGATTGTTATTACTGCCTTTGCAGTGATACTTTCTATTTTGTACGATAAGCAAGAGCTGGCTATCATTGCATTACTTAGCGGCTTTCTTGCGCCTTTTTTAGTGAGCAATGGCTCAGGTAATTATGTAACATTGTTTGCCTATCTTATTCTTTTAAATATTGGTCTGCTCACAATTGCTTACAACAAAGCATGGCGATTGCTTAATTTTTTAAGCTTCTTTTTTTCCATTGTTTTATTTGGCGGTTGGTTATTTTCGTTAAGATATGATGAACCACAAAACACTTATAAAAATGGATTAATTTTCTCCAGCATTTTTTATCTTTTGTTCTTCGCTATTAATGTGGCGCACAACATTAGGGAGAAAAAGAAATTCATAGCATCTGATTTTGGTATTTTGTTGGCAAACACAGCACTTTATTTTGGCATAGGTATTTATTGTCTACAAGAAATGAATGCCGGTGAATTTAAAGGATTATTTAGTGCAAGTATGGGCATATTTAATTTAGTAGCAACTTACTTTTTATTTAGAAAACAAAAGGTAGATACCAATATTTTATACCTGCTCATGGGCATAACGCTCACGTTTATTTCCATTACTGCACCGCTACAATTAAGTGGCAATAATATAACCATGTTCTGGGCAAGCGAAGCCGTATTGTTATATTGGCTTTACACAAAATCTCAATTAAAAATCATTCAATATTCCTCCATGATAATTTGGGGTTTAATGATGATCAGTTTATTGATGGATTGGATGCAGGTGTACACCTTTTACACTACAGCATTAACCATCGTTGCCAACAAAGGGTTTATCACTACATTATTTTCAGCTATTGCAACGTATGCTATATTCCTAATTCGTAAGCAAGAAACTGAAACAAACAGCAGTTTAAATTTAGTGCCTAATAAAATATTTTTTAGAGTAAGCGCACTTGTGTTATTATTTGTAGCGGGTGCGTTAGAAATAAATCACCAGTTTGATTATTACCATCCGTACACTAATTTTAATTTGATTTATCTCTCGTTATATACTTTTGCTTTCTTTCTAATTTTCATAAATATTTCAGAAAAAAAAGAAACTTTAAAAATTAAGCAACAATATATTATAGCCATGCTTACGGCTTGTGTAATATTTTATTTACTATTGATCTCAACAACATTTACTACTCAGGCAAAGCTTCTTACTGAAAATAAAAATCAAATACACTTTATGGCACATTGGCTTGCAGCAATATTATTTGCAGGCATATTATATAAATTAATTAATTTTTTCAGAAGTTATTCCGGTCTAAAAAACCATACATTAATAGCTTGGGTTTTGTGCACCATTATGGTAATATTTTTTAGCGTGGAAGTACATCTACTTGCAAACAATATTTTTTATAGTGCTAAAAATGATTTGTACGAAATACAAAGAGTATATATTAAAACAGGATTGCCTATTTTGTGGGGCTTGTGTTCGTTTGCATTTATGTGGCTAGGTATGCGCCATAAATACCGTCCATTAAGAATTATATCGCTTAGTCTTTTTACTCTAATCTTACTTAAGCTGTTTATTTTTGATATAAGAAATATACCTGCAGGAGGCAAAATAGCGGCTTTCTTTTGTCTGGGTATTATTTTATTAATAGTATCATTTATGTACCAGCGGTTAAAAAAAATAATTATAGATGATGAAAAAAAAGTTGATTAATTTATTATTGTTTTCTATTTTATTTATATCTGTTAAAGCACAAACGGAAGGATATAGCTATTATTCGACCATTGATAGTGTAAAAACTTCTGGGTTTTATAATATTGTTTTAGCTCCCCCAATAAATGCGCATCTAAAAACAGATTACAGCGATGTGAGAATTATAGACAATAAAAATAAATGGGTGCCTCATATTTTTCATTCTCCCTTAAATGAATTGAGCAGAGAAGTAGTTATGCTAGATTTAAAATTTACTATCCCGGAAAGCAATAAAATAAACACGGTAATATTGATGGAAGCTGCGCAGCCATTAAACAATATTAATATTTTTATTAAAAATACTGAAGTGCAAAAGTTTTGTACTCTTAGTGGAAGCAATGATAAACAAAACTGGTTTGTTATAAGCGACAGCATTTTATTAGCACCGCATCCAACCGAAAAAAATACTGAAAGTAATTTAAAAATAGATTTTCCCCGAAGCAATTACAGCAATTTAAAATTGGTAATAAACAACCGCAACAAAGATCCCTTTGATGTAATTGGTATATCAACCAATACGATTGCCACCGATTTTTTATTTACAAATTTTTCTGATAGTTTATTACAAAACCAACCAACTGTTTTATTACAAAAAAATAGTGGTAAAAATTCATACATAAGAATTATCCAACAACAAAAATTTCATTTTAATAAAATGAATATTAATGCAGAAGGGTTAAAATATTTCAGCAGGCAAGCAGATTTATATGTTGCAGAAAATAACAACAATTCATTTTCAAACCCTGGTAAATTTATACAATCGTTTACTATATCTAACAACAGTGCACTACTATTTAATTTGCCCTTACTAAATGCAGATACATTTTATTTGGTTATACATAATGAAGATAACCCACCTTTAAAAATTAGCAAGGTAGGCACAAGCGTAAGCTACCGCTACATTACAGCCTATTTAGAAAATGATAAAGGTTACAAATTAATACTGGATAATGCCGCTGCTGTTTTACCCAATTATGATATTACCAAAGATTATCCAACAACAAAAGACAGCGTTTCTATTTTGGGTATTGGCAATATAATTGCTTTTGAAAATAAGGAGAAAGCAAAAAATAAAACATCAAATAAACAATGGCTTATTTGGTTAGCAATCATTACAGCCCTTTGTTTATTATTAATTTTTACAAAAACAATGTTGAAAGAAGTAAATAAAAAAACAATTAATGATAATATATAACGTAACTACAAAAGTACACAACAGCATTGCAGACGGATGGTTGCAGTGGGTAAAAGATGTACATGTAAAAGATATTTTAAACACCGAATGCTTTAATAAATTTACCATTGTAAAATTATTAGAAACAGACGATACGGAAGGTCCTACTTATGCGGTGCAGTATCATGCAGAAAGCAAGGCATTGTACAATAGGTATATTGAAAAATATTCTATTGAAATGCGCAACAAAGCTTTTGCAAAATGGGGCGACAAATTTTTGTCATTTAGGTCAGTAATGCAGATTGTGGACTAATTGTGCAAAACCACAAAATATTAAAAAAGTAGCGGTAAAAGCCTTACAGCCACTCATTCTTTGAAGGTTAATATCTCTAAAACCCAATGCTGTATTGGCTTTAAGGAAATCTACAAGACATATAGTTTTTTTACCAAGCCCGTATTTACGCCTGTAATACATGCGCACAGTGCATTGCAGCAATTTGTTAAAAGAAAAAAAGCTTTTAAAATAAATTGTTTGTTTCAAAAACCTTCTATATTTGTTGTACTATAAATTTTCAAAAAACTCATTATGAACAAAGCAGAATTAATTGCAAAAATTGCAGAAGATGCAGGTATCACAAAAACACAAGCTAACTTAACTGTAGATGCTTTTGTAGATGCTGTAACAAAAACATTAAAGAAAGGCGACAAAGTTACTTTGGTTGGCTTTGGTACTTTCTCTGTTTCAAAAAGAGCTGCTCGTAACGGCCGTAATCCTCAAACAGGAGCTGTTATTAAAATCAAAGCAAAAAAAGTTGCTAAATTTAAAGCAGGTAAAGAATTATCTTCTAAGATCTAAGTTCACAAAAAACATTTTAAAAGCAAGATGCAGCAGTGTCTTGCTTTTTTTATAACTTTAATAAATAATAAAAATACAAATTATGGGACGTGGTGATATTAAAACCAAAAAAGGTAAAACTAAAGCAGGATCATTTGGAAAATCGAGACCTGCAAAAGTTGCAACAAAAGTAGCAGCACCTAAAGCTGCCGCAGAAGAAAAACCTGCTACAAAAAAAGCTAAATAATTTTAAAGGGCTTCATTTTTTAAAATGAAGCCCTTTTTGTTTCGTTTGATTGCCATTGGTAATTCCTCACGGCGCCAACCTCCTCTTCACCCAACCACTATCACCTTCCACATATTCAATTCTATCATGCAATCTGCTTGAGCGACCTTGCCAAAATTCAAATAATGTTGGCGTAACAATGTAACCACCCCAAAACGGTGGCCTCGTTACTTCTTCGTTTTCAAATTTCTTTTTATTGGCTTCCACATTATCTTCCAATATTTCTCTGGAGGTTATTACGCTGCTTTGTGGAGATGACCATGCACCAATTCTACTTTCCAATGGGCGACTCATAAAATATTCATCGCTTGTTGCCTCAGCCGTTTTTTCTACTGTTCCTTCAATTCGAATTTGCCGCTCCAGTTCTTTCCAAAAAAACACCAAGGCAACTTTATTATTGGCTGCCATTTCTTTTGCTTTATGGCTTTCGTAATTAGTATAAAATTCAAACCCTAGTTTGCTTACTCCTTTTAGCAAAACTATTCTTGCAGATGGTTTGCCCTGAATATCTGCCGTTGCAAGCGTCATAGCATTTATTTCATCAATGTTACTTTCTACCGCATCGTTCCACCAATTTGTAAATTGTACAAAAGGATCTTGAGCTGCATCAGTTTCTAAAAACGAGCGTAGTTTATAATCTTTTCTTATATCAGCAATTGAATTCATGTAAATAATATTTTAAATAAAAAAGCATCCCTTTGCAAAGATGCTTTTTAAAAAATAAATTGATGAAAGAATGATTAACGAATCATGGAATTATTAATGCTTGTAATTCCGCCCAATGACACTAAAACAATTCCTCCTAATATGGCACCAATGATAAGATATATGGCTACCATAATTACAAAGGCAACAATCATATAAACAACTTTTTTATCTTCTGGTGTTTTTTTTAATGGACCAATACCGACATACATTAAGTAAATTCCATAAGCCCAACCAGCAATAGATATTAACCAGCCTAAAATGGGTATAAAAGAAAGTAAACTGCCGATGTAGGACGGTGTACCTGAATATGCCACAAGTTGGGCAGACTTATTTAAGTCTTTCTCTGATGCAAAACTTGGAGCAAGCATATCAACAATAAAAGCAGTTAAATAAAAAGCTGCAATGGTTGAAACAAAAGCAACTACCGCCATTGCAATAATAAAATTTAAACCATAAAAAAGGCCTCCAGAAAATAAATAGTATTTTAAAACACTACCAATACTAGCAACAATGGCCAAAGGCAATACATAACTTGTAAGTAATGACATGGGTGTTGCCGTTTCACCATTAATTACTTCCCACTCCGTTTTTGGAGTAATCAAAATGTTTTTAACTCTTTCAATTAGGTTCATAATGTGTAGTTTTAGATACCTAATGTATAACAATAAAAACTTATTTCAAATTATTTAAATATCAATTGTTTTTTTTGTTTTTTAAGATCTTAACCAATTCTCTCAACTCTTCCAACTCCTCTTTTAAATTTTCATTTTCTATTTCTTTCATACTAGCTATGCTTTTTGCTTCGGCTAATGATGCTTTTAATAATTGAATTTTTCTATATAATTCAGCAGCTTCGTTTAACTCCTCTGAAATAATATCCATATTTGCTTTTACCGAATCCATTTCTTTTAAGGAGGCCTGGTCTTTTTGCCTGCCTTTAATTTCTTTATACAAACTCATTTCCAGCTCTTCATTCATCATTTCTATACCCAACGATTTTTGAGCAACCTGCTCACTATTATACCTCAGTTGTTCTATTTCTATAAGGTTGCTGTCTATTTTGCTTTGCAAGGCTGCTGTACTTTCCGTAACATCTCCTAATAAATCTATTTCTTCATCCCGCTTTTTTAATTCAGTGTTTAGGTCCTCCATCTGTAATTGCAAAAACTCATTTTCTGATAGCAACACCCGTATTTTTTTTTCGTAATCCATCATATATAAAATTAAACTACAACGGCATAATTTCATTAAATATTTACAATTAATAATAATTGTATATTTAATAACGGGCAGCAAAATAGGTATTCAAGGTATCTATTTTAAAAACGAAAGCCTATCAACCCAAAAATATTGACAGATATTGAACTAATAAGAGGTTGCATAAAGGATGATGCGCTTTGTCAAAAAAGCCTATTCAACCGTTATGCCAGTTCTCTTTTGGGTGTATGCCAACGATATGCTCGTAATAAAGAAGATGCGGAAGATATTTTACAGGATTCGTTTATAAAAATATTTAAGAAAATAGATCAGTTTAAAGGGGAAGGCTCATTTGAGGGTTGGATGAGAAGAGTGGTAGTAAATACAGCGTTAAAAAAATATACCGTAAGCAGATATACAAAAGAGTTTTCAGTAGAGGAAGTAAAAGATACCACATTGGCAGACATGAACGATATTCCTGCCTTTAACCACCTTACAGAAAAAGATTTACTGGTTTTAATTAATAATTTACCTGATGGATACAGAATTATTTTTAACCTGTATGTGATAGAAGGTTACCAGCACGATGAAATAGCAAATATGCTGGGTATACAAGCGGGCACGAGTAGAAGCCAACTTGTAAAAGCCAGGCAATTGTTGCAAAGAGAAATAACACATTTACAAAAAGTAGCGGTATGAAAAATAACTTATTTGATAAATACATTAAAGAGCATTTGGGCGATACTCGTCCGGATGTACCAGCATATGTATGGGAAAATATTGTTGCAAAAAAAGACAGAAAAAAACCTGTAGGATATTTTACAAACAACATGCTTAAAATGGCAGCAGCTGCTGTATTTATACTGATGAGTACAGGCGGAGTAATTTATTTATTATCACATAATAATATTGCTAAAAACAACCCTACTGGCGCTACTGAAATACATTCTAAAAAGAATAATAATATAATTACAAATAAACCAAACGAAAATATTGTAGAAGATGATGATTATGAACATTCACAGAGCCCATCAATAAATAATGAAGCTGAACAAAAAGATGAAAGTTTTGCAAACAATAATATTTTGCAGCACAGTAAATCATCTACATCCCTTTTCTTTATTACACCAGATGGATATCATGAAAATAATTTAATAAAAATTACCAACAGCAATAACGAAACTGTTTTAAACAGCAAGTATTTTTTTAATGATTTGATAAACAAAAAATACTCCTTCAATCCAACATTAACAATTAACCAATTACCTAACACCCCTTTTATACCATGCCCTGAAGCAGAAAAAAATACCGCTGGTAATAAAAAGTATATTGAAGTATATGCAGGGCCGGATTATGTATTTCGCAGCCTTTCAGATGATACTGCCAACTCAGCATATTTACAAAAACGAAAAGCAAGCGTAAAATATCTTTTTGCATATAGTGCCGGCGTGAGGTATACAAAAGTTTTTGGAAGTGGTATGAGTGTAAGAACAGGGATAAACTATAGCCAGATAAATGAGCAGTTTAAATCGGAAAATGGCAGAGTTACACAGAACATTTACATCATAAATACCAATGGAGATACTACGGGTAGCTATGTGCAAAGTGGAACTCAATTTAAAACCAGCACCAACAAATATAGAAGCATAGATATACCACTTACCGTAGGCTACGAAATGGGAAATGGTAGGTTGCATACCAATATAAACGCAGGCGCTATGGTAAACATAAGCAGTTCGCAAAAAGGTTTTATGTTAGATAATAATGGCAATGTGGTAGATATTTCATCCAATAAATCTTCCTCCGTTTATCAATATAAAACAAAGGCGGGTGTTAGTTTTATTGCGGCTACATCGGTGTATTATAAACTCAACGAAAGCCTTCATGTAATGGCAGAGCCCTATTTAAAATTAAGTTTATCTCCAATGACCAAACCCGAAATTTCGCTGAAAGAAAAATTTCATACGGCAGGTTTAAGGGTAGGTGTAAGGATGGATTTATAAAGCAAGGCAACATTTTTAATTATGAACGTATCTAAAATATATAGCGTTAACATTAAACTATGAAAATTTTTTACAAACTATTTTTTTCATTTTTTCTTTTGGTAAGTATGGCAGCCTGCCAAAAAAATATTGATTTATTTGTAGCTGATGCTGCCCCGGCATTTGCAGATACTGTTTGGCAAAATAACATTGCAGCAAATGCTGCAGTTAATATTTTAAAAAACGAGATTAAGGTACAAAAGCTTACAGATAGTTTTACTTATTCAAATGCAGGTATTGTTTTTTCATCGGGCAATATTTCGCTTACCATTCCTGCCAATGGCTTAACAAAAAATAATGGAACAGTGCCTGTAGGTAGCATAAAAAGAGAAACATTGCTTACACAAAAAAAAGGAGATTTTATTGCTATGGGTATGCCCACCACCATTAATGGAAAATTGCTGGTTACTGGCGGTTCATTTTTTTTAGGCTTGAAGAATAACAATGATGAAGTACTGGTTTCGCAGGGCAATAAACTTACTGTAAGGTTTAGTAACAATGCACCTGCACAAAACAATACTATCTACAATGCAGTAATAGATAGTGCTACAGGTTCTTTTATAAGATGGGAGCAAAACAATGACACAGCCTTTAATAAATCTTTTGCTACAGCAAGCGGCTATGAAATACAAACAAACAAATTACGCTTTGTGCAAACAGCCCATTTGCTCGATACGGTAGGCGTTGCTCAAACAACGCTTTCATTAAAATTACCTGCTAACTACACCAACACAAATACCATTGCCTACATTTCATTTAACAGCATTGAAACAGTAGCTGGTTTCACTCCAAATATGGCTACAAGAAAATTTACTTCTACATTATTACCAGTTAATAAACCCGTAACAATTGTGGTTATATCTAAGCAGGGGTCTGATTATTATTTAGGAAACTTACAAACAGTAACCAACTTTTCAATAACAGGCACACCTACACAAGAACTAAATATTGTACCAGTAAAAAGATCTTTGCAACAAATAAAAACATATTTGGATAGCTTGTAAAAAGCTGGATTATGATAACGAAAAAAGCCAGCAAATAAACTGCTGGCTTTTTTCTATAAAAAATTTTTTATTTTTTTAACTCACAAGTGTCCCTGTTTTATCTCCTACAACTACGCTCATTAAATTACCTGTTTTGTTCATATCAAAAACTACAATAGGTAAATTGTTTTCCATGCATAAAGTAAAAGCTGTCATATCCATTACTTTTAAATTTTTAGATATGCATTCTTCAAAAGAAATTTTGCCATACTTGGTTGCAGTAGGATCTTTCTCTGGGTCGGCAGAATAAATTCCATCTACCCTAGTACCTTTTAAAATAATATCAGCTTTAATTTCTACAGCCCTTAATGAACCTGCAGTATCGGTAGTAAAATATGGATTACCAGTACCTGCACCAAAAATAACCACACGTCCTTTTTCTAAATGCCTCATAGCACGGCGACGTATGTAAGGCTCTGCAATTTGTTCCATTTTTATAGCACTTTGTAACCTGGTAAGCACACCAACTTTATCTAAAGCACTCTGCAAAGCCATTCCGTTTATTACGGTTGCAAGCATTCCCATATAATCACCTTGTGCCCTTTCAATACCTGTTTCTGCCTCGTTCATACCACGGTAAATATTACCACCGCCAATTACTATGGCTACTTGCACGCCCATTTCTGTAATTTGCTTTATTTCCATTGCATAGCGTGTAAGCACTTCAGGATCCAAGCCAAAAGTTTTATCACCCATTAATGATTCACCTGATAATTTAAGAAGTATTCTTTTGTACTTTGGAAGCATGGTTTGGAAATTTTGTGCGAAGATAAAAGTTTGAAGGTAAAATCTAGATTTTAGATTTTATTTATCTCGCAAATGATAACCCGCAACCCGTAACAGATAACCTGCAATCCTTACCCCTTCGTATCTACTGCATCTCTCAAAGCAGTGCCCACCAAATTAAAAGCCAACACTAGTAGCATAATAGCAAACCCTGGTATCAGCGCTTGTGCAGCATTGTGTGTAATAATTAAATTATAATTTTCTTTAATCATTAAACCCCAGCTTGGTTGTGGTGGCTGCACACCAATGCCGAGGAAACTTAAACCAGCTTCAATAATAATGGCAGTAGCAAAATTACCGGCAGCCACCACCAAAATAGGTCCTATAATATTAGGAAGAATATGTTTAAAAATAATGCGACTATTATTATAACCCAAAGCTTTTGCAGCCTGTACATATTCCAGTTCTTTCACGGCCATCACCTGCCCACGTACAAGCCTAGCCACACTTACCCACAGTGTAAGCCCCACCGCAATAAATATTTGCCAAAAACCTTTACCCAAAGCAAGTGTAATTGCAAATACCAGTAATAAGGTTGGAATACTCCACGTAACATTTATCAACCACATAATGGCTGCATCTGTTTTGCCTTTGTAATAACCCGCCACGGCTCCTAATAATATTCCAATAGTCAAAGAAATTATTACTGCCACCAAACCTACCATCATGCTTACTCTGGTACCAATAATAATTCTGCTAAGCATATCTCTGCCAAAAGCATCCGTGCCCAGCCAATATTTTTTTGTAATAATTTGCTCATTTATTTTTTCGGGTTTGCCGAAAGTTATTTTTTCAATATTGTATGATTGTACTACAGCGGTATCTTCATCAACATATTTATCTACCACTATTTCTTTCCCACTTGTGCGGTAATTTTTTATAGGTAAGTATTTATCTTTTATTTCTTTTCCAAAAAACAAGGATGATAAAATAGATTGATCAGTAGTTTTATTAATGGGGATTTTTAAAAATTGTTGACTGTAGCCCATCGGTTTAGATTGTATCTCCACCGTTTGAAGATCCGCATCTATACTAGCATCTGGCGCAATGATGTAACCAAATATGCATACGAATATGGCAAACCCAATAATAAATAAACCAACCAATGCGGTTTTATTCTTTTTAAGTTTTGCCCAAATGCTTGGAGTATCGTTTACAGAAATGCTCAATTATTTTTAATTAATTTATTACAATATAAACTGTTTTACTATTCCAAGCAATATTGTTGCTCATACTTTCATTTTTTTGCAGCGGTTGTATTTTTGCAATACCAACGTGTAAGATTATTTTTTTGAAAATTTGGGGCTGTAAAAAGTGAAGCTTTATTGAGCATTTGATCGGGCTATACCCGTCCGAACGGTGTTCATCCGGGCGGACGTTGCTATCTTTTTTTGCCTCAAACCTGCCTACCGGCAAAGGCAGGGGCAGGACAAAAAAAGGATATCCACTCCTATCCCGCAGCCAGTTATCACTACATCTTTTTTCAACTTTTACCATTACATAGTAAATTTCAATGCAGCGAAAGCAGTTAACTCATCATCTTACTATTTATATAAACCATTATTATGAAATATTTGCTTACAGCAATCGTATTATCTGTCTTCATTATCAATTCGGGTTTTCAATGTGGCGGAAATATTGATGATAATTGTCCAAATGGTTTTCAAACCGATACTATTTACACCAACCTAAATATTATAAACAACGCCAACGTTTATCATATTGGTGATTCTATAAAATTTTATTCTAAAATTTCTGATAGCATAATACCCACAGGTAGTGCCGCATTTATTTATAATAGAAATGTTTTCTATGCAAACTTTCAGCCTTATAAAGTTGTAAATACTGCTGGTGTAAACGAACTTATTTATGCAAATATTGAATTTAACCCATTGGTAAGCATGGGGCAATTCCAAAACTATCCATCTAGTGGTTACAATTTTTTGTATCAACGGGCGCAACCCAATAATATTTTACAAGTTTCATTTGTAGCAGGAAAAGCAGGGCTGTATCTTTTTTCTTTAAAAGACAATAGTTATTCTGGTGCCAATTATATTCGTAAAGACAATGATTATTGTAGCGGGTATCCAAATGCTTTTTCATTTTCTGAAATTGATCAGCATAAAAACTATTGGGATAGTATAGGTGTAAGCAGTATTTCTTTAGCAAATACATCTGGTTTCAAAATTGCCAGCAAAGCAGAAAAAAATTATGTTTTTATTAAAGTGATTCCTTAACCTAAATCTTAAATCGGAGTTTTATTAAATAATCTTTTTGAGGAATCATTTCTGCACCCATACTTGTTAAATGTGCTGTTCTTAACTGGCAATCAATTAGTGAATAATTATTTTCTTTGCAAAGCCAAATCAATGCAGCTTTAGATGCATTGCTAACTTTACTGAACATGCTTTCTCCACAAAAAATATTGTTTATTTCCAATCCGTATAATCCACCCACCAGTTCATTTTCTTGCCATACTTCTACACTTTTTGCAATACCAAGTTGGTGTAGTTTTATATAGGCATTTTCCATTTCATTGGTTATCCATGTTCCATCTTGCTCTTTTCTTTCTATTGCTGCGCAATGTTTAATTACTCCTTCAAAAGCTGTGTTTTTTGTAATGGTAAATAGTTTTCTATTGATGGTTTGCTGCATTGTTTTACTCACAAAAACTTTCTCCGGAAAAATTACACAACGTTCATGTGGTGCATACCAGCAAATAGGTTCATCATCGCTAAACCATGGAAAAATCCCTTGTGAGTATGCCGCTAATAATCGCTGGGTGCTTAGGTCTCCACCAATTGCAAGTAAGCCATCCTCTTCCGCCAATGAGGTATTGGGGAATAAAATATCGTTATCGTTTAGTTTAAAAATCATTAAACCATTCCTTAAAAATTATTTGAATTTTTATTTTAGAGTTCACCAAGTCCCCCTTCGGGGGATTTAGGGGGCTTCAATTAACTGCTCTCTCTTTCCAACTATACTTACCAAATTTACCCAACCAGCCTGCAACAATTGTATAACAAATATGAAACGGTTGAAGCAGTGGAAAAAACCACAACATGCTTTTCTTTCCAAAAAAAGCTGCAACAGGAAATAGAAAAAACAATTCCACTACTATTTTTAAAGTAAGCACGTACAACCAGATACCCAACATTGAACATTGAACATTGAACATTGAATATTGAGCATTATTAAAAACTCCTATAATCGGAAACACCAACATCAAAACATTAAAAATATACACCAGAGCTAATACTGGCAAAATTCTTTTATCATCATATTTCTCCGCTTTACTTGCCCAACGAATGCGCTGGTTAAAAAACTGTTTAATGGTATGAACAGGTTCAGTTTTTACAATAGCATTTTTCGATTTTAAAAACATTACCCTATCAGGATATTGTTTATAAATTTTATGCATCAACAGCATATCATCGCCACTGGCAATATTGTCGATGCCTGCAAAGCCTCCCACTTCATAAAACGCCGCACGCTCGTAAGCCATATTTGCACCATTACACATGGTCATTTGTTTTTTACTTACCACGGCTGCAGTTATTCCTTGTAGGGTCATAAAGTCCAGCGACTGAAATATTTGAATGAAGCTCCACCCACAATCAATAGCAACTGGTGCAGCAATAAAGGCCGGTTTTTTTTCTTCGTAAAATGAAGCGATGGTTTGTAGCCATGTAGGTTTTACATAACAGTCTGCATCGGTAGTTATAATTAAAGTACCCGCTGCTTGGGCTATGGCAATTTCTATTGCTTTCTTTTTGTAGGAGTTTATTTTTGTTGAAATATGCTCACTTAAAGAAATCAGCTTTACATTTTGCCCAGCATAATTTTTTACAATGTTTGCAGTTTCATCTTCTGAATGATCATCTACTACAATTATTTCATATAAATGTTTTGGGTAATTATTCTTTAAAATAGATTGAAGACAGTTATCAATACTGTTGGCTTCATTGCGTGCTGGGATGATGATGGAAAGAGAAGTTTGGTTGATTTGTTGATTAGTTGATTGATTGAATGTGGGGATTGAGGTAAATGCAAAACGGTAATAGATGATGAGGGTTATGTATAGGAAACCAATTAATAGAAATATGATGATGAGTGCAAGCATTTTATTTTATGCGTTTTGTATAACTAATTCTTGAGAATTTATGATGCCCCGCGGGCATTAGAGAAACCACCCCGTCAACCTGCGGTTGCCACCCCTCCGTGGGAGGGGAATTGGGAATGGCGGTAAATATATTGCATAATTAAAGATGAATAAAGATTAGATGTTCAAGAGTGTTCCGAAAAATCGGAACCCATGAAGCTGAACATAGCTGCTGCTTCGCTTGACTAACAACTTTGTTGTTAGCGGAATTTCCGCAACTACCCATATAAAATAATCTTAACAAAAATATTTTTTTGCAATTTAAAATCATTGTTTATCTTTAGATAGTTGTTTAAACAACTATATGCCAAACAACCAATTTAAAAAAAGCGAATTATACAGTTTCATAACTGGCAAAGCGAGTACGGCTATTGCGAGGCGCTTGCAAAAGAATTTTAAGCAGGCCGGTATTGAAATTACCATTGAGCAATGGAGCGTACTGTATCATTTATGGAAGGAAGATGGGCAAAGTCAACAACAATTGTGCGATGCAACTTTTAGAGATAAACCGAGTATTACCCGGCTGGTTGATAACCTTGAAAAATTGGGATTGGTAAAAAGAACGGCGAATAAAAACGACAGAAGAATTAATAAAATTTGCTTGACGCCTGAGGCTGAAAACTTGCAAATACAATCCATGGAAGTAGCAAACCAAACTTTAAATGAAGCTTTGGTGGGTGTTACAAACGGACAAATTGAAATAGCGAAAGAAGTGTTGAATATGGTGTATGAAAACTTGAGTTAAAGAGCAGCCCCCTAAATCCCCCACAGGGGGAGTTGCCCAAAAACGAGACCTAAGCGAAGAGCGAAAATTTATAAACTTTAAATAATAACAAGGTTCAAAAGTCCCCTTGCGGGGGATTTAGGGGGCCATAAAATAAACACAATGAGCACAACAACACAAACAGCTACATCACTTAAAGGCGGGGAGTGGCTAATTAAAGAAAGCAATGCTTTTGACACATATACGCCCGAAGATTTTAACGAAGAACAATTAATGGTAAGAGATATGTGTCTGCAGTTTTTAGATACAGAAGTTTTACCTGTTATAGATCGTATTGATAAACTGGAGCCGGGTCTTATGCCATCATTGATGGAAAAGGCAGGCGAGCAAGGGCTTTTAGGCGCATCTACGCCGGAAGATTTAGGTGGGCTGGGGAAAGATTTTATCACCTCTACCTTGGTAAATGAAGGCCTCGGTGGTGGTTTTTCTTTTAGCGTGGCCATTGCTGCACATACAGGAATTGGTACGTTGCCTATTTTATATTTTGGTACTGAAGCGCAAAAGCAAAAGTATATTCCAAAATTGAGCAGCGGCGAATGGAAGGGTTCTTACGGACTTACAGAACCAAACGCAGGTAGCGATGCATTGAGTGCAAAAACTACTGCTGTATTAAGTGAAGATGGAAAAAATTATATTTTAAACGGGCAAAAATGCTGGATCACCAATGGTGGTTTTGCTGATGTTTATACCGTGTTTGCAAAAATAGATGGCGATAAATTTACAGCCTTTATTATGGAGCGTGGCATGGAAGGTTTTACATTAGGCGCTGAAGAACATAAGATGGGTATTAAAGGATCTTCAACGGTACAATTGTATTTTCAAGATTGTAAAGTGCCGGTAGAAAACTTGCTAGGAGAAATTGGGAAGGGACATATTATTGCTTTCAATATTTTAAATATTGGTCGCTTAAAATTATGTGCCGCTGCATTGGGTGGTGCTAAAATGGCTATGCATTCTGTGGTTCAGTATGCCAACACTAGAGAGCAGTTTAAAACGCCTATTGCAAATTTTGGTGCCATAAAACATAAAATTGCTGAATGTGCTACACGCATGTGGGTTTGTGAAAGTGCTTTATACCGCACAAGTAAATGGATAGATGATAAAGAAACAGAAATGATAGCATCTGGCAAATCCTTTGCCGAAGCGCACCTTGGCTCTGCAGAAGAATTTGCTATTGAATGTGCCATGCTAAAAGTAGATGGTAGTGAAGTGTTGGATTTAATTGTAGATGAAGGTGTACAGATACATGGTGGTAATGGTTTTAGTGATGAGTACATGATTAGTCGTGCATATAGAGACAGTCGCATAAATAGAATTTACGAAGGTACCAATGAAATAAACCGTTTGCTTACGGTAGATATGATGCTAAAGCGTGCCATGAAAGGTAAGCTTGATTTAATGGGCCCTGCAATGGCAGTAAGCAAAGAGCTAATGAGCATTCCAGATTTTGGAAGTGAAGATGAAGGTGCATTTGCAACAGAGAAAAAAACAATTGTGCAAATGAAAAAAGCCATCTTAATGGTTGCAGGTGCAGCCGTGCAAAAACTAATGATGGGCTTAAGCGAGCAACAGGAAATATTGATGAACATTGCTGATATGAGCATTGCTACTTTTAATGCAGAAAGTGCCTTGCTTCGTGTAATAAAAATGAGCGACAAACAAGGTGCTGATGCAGTAAGTGTACAGGCAGATATGATGCACGTTTATTTGAACGATGCGGTAGATGCAGTAAACAAAGCTGGTAAAGAAGCCATCAATGCTTTTGCAGATGGTGATGAACAACGCATGATGTTGTTGGGCCTAAAGCGCTTTACTAAAACGGCACCGTTTAACAGCAAAGATGCAAGAAGAAGAATTGCGGATGCTTGTGTGAAGGCGAATAAGTATCCTTGGTAGTTTATTTGAACCAAGAAGAAGCAAAGTGAGGAAGGGTCACAAAGAAATTATAGCGGGTGTGAGAGCATCCGCTTTTTTATTTAATCAGTTATAATAAAATGTTTAATTATAAGGTAGCTGGCAAAGAAGCGTTGATAACTGGTTTCATCCACTAAAGCAGCTTTGTTTGAGAAAGTTAAAATACATAATTTAATACCACATTTGTGATGTTGTGCAAAAGGGAGATATAAACAACTTTCCTGCTAAAATCTCAGTCTCCTAAAACTGTTGATGGCATAGCACTTAACTTTTAATGAATATTTGTTTATTTATCCCTCTGCTATATTTACAAATATTCCAACAATAACGTATTAAAAAAAATAAGTAATTTAGATTTATAAGGCCAATAACGGCATTACTAACTTGCTTTATCATTATGTACACCAAACGCAACTATGGTTTTTGGATGACCTTCAATTGGTCAAAAATGCCCTTCATTTATGGAATTATATATGCAGCCGTAATCGTTGCCGCTTCCTATTTAATAAAAAGCTATTTTAATTTTAGCATTGCTATGCCCTGGCAACCAATAAGTGTAATTGGTATTGCAGTTGCATTTTATTTGGGGTTTAAAAACAATGCCAGTTATGACAGAACCTGGGAAGCAAGAAAAATATGGGGAGGTATTGTAAATAATAGTAGATCATTTGGCTCAGCTACTATTTCATTCATTGAAGGGAACGATAGCAACAATATACAAAAGAAGATTATCTACCGTCATATTGCCTGGCTTACTGCCCTTAGGTTTCAGTTAAGGTTATCTAGAGAGTGGGAGCACAAACGTGAGGGGATAGCAGGAGTGTATTTTCCGGAAGCATCAGAAAAGTATCATGAAAACTTACAACTAGAACTAAGCAAATATATAGGCAGTGAAGAAATTGCCGAAGTGCTTGCCATGGCTAATCCTGCTGCACAACTTTTAAAAAACCAGAATGTTTATTTGAAAGAGATATATAACAAAAGTTATTTTAATGACTTCAGGCATATAGAATTATTTAAATTAATTTCAACTTTTTATGATGACCAAGGCAGGAGTGAACGGATAAAAAACTTTCCGTTTCCAAGACAATATGCTTCAGTTGCACTTTGGCAAACATTTATTTTTGCTGCATTAATCCCATTTGGTCTACTTGATATTTTTATGAATACGGACATAAGTAACACTTGGTTTGTGGTGCCGTTTTCAGGCCTTATTATTTGGATATTTTTTTTAATGGAAAAAATTGGTGACTACTCTGAAAATCCATTTGAAGGCGCTTACAATGATATTCCGATTACCTCTATTGCAAGGGGAATTGAAATTGACTTGCGCCAAATGTTGAATGATACCGATATACCTGCTGCCATAAAAAGTGAGCACGGATTTTTAATGTAAACTTGCTGTTGAATTATTTACTAGCTTTTATTTAAAAATCACATACGTAACCCAGCTCAGCAAATAAGCCAGCCCGGTCATATAAATAAACTGTATTACCGGCCATTTCCAGGTTTTGGTTTCCCGTTTTACGATAACCAATGTGCTCATGCATTGCATGGCAATTACATAAAATACCAATAGAGATAAACCTGTAGCAAGGTCATACACTTTTGTACCATCTGCACGTTTGGCGGCAGCCATTTTTTGGCGAAGGGTGTTGCTGTTTTCATCTGCATCATCACCTACAGAATATAAGGTTGCCATGGTACCTACAAATACTTCACGTGCAGCAAAAGATGTGATGAGCGCTATACCAATTTTCCAGTCGTAACCAAGAGGGCGAATGGCAGGTTCAATAAAACTGCCTAGCGAACCGGCGTAAGAGTTTTGTAACAAAGCCGTTTTTCTTTCTTTCTCCAGTGCATCTTTTTGTAGCGGATTTGTTTGTACCAATCCATCGTATTTTTCGGTAACGGCCTTCATTTTTTTGGTAGGTCCATAAGAACTTAATGCCCACAACAACAACGAAATTACCATGATGATTTTACCGGCATCAAACACAAATATTTTTGCCTTTTCCACCATCGTCATCAAAATATTTTTCCAGCGTGGACTTCTGTAAACAGGTAGTTCCAAAATAAAAAAACTACGCTCCGTACTTTTTATAAACCATTTCATTACCCATGCTACTAAAAGCGCAAGCACTGTACCCAATAAGTAAAGCAGCATCATTACCAACCCCTGTAAACTTAAAAAACCAAAGTATAATTTTGATGGTATTACCAGCGCAATAAGAATGGTGTATACCGGTAAACGAGCGCTGCAACTCATCAATGGAGTAATCATTATAGTGAGTAACCTTTCCTTTTTATTTTCAATATTTCTTGCACTCATAATAGCAGGCACAGCGCACGCATAGCCGCTAATCATGGGCATTACACTCTTACCATTTAGCCCAACCTTTCGCATTAATTTATCTGTAAGAAAACTGATACGGGCCATGTAGCCTGTATCTTCCAGCAAAGTTATTAAGCCAAATAAAATCATTATCTGTGGTATAAAAACCATTATTCCACTAAGTCCCGCTACAATTCCATTTATAAATACATCGGCAAACCAGCCTGCGGGCAATTGTGTAGATAACCAGCCACTCATTTTACTAAAACTCCATTCAATAGCATCCATGGGAAATTGTGCAATCCAAAATATTGATTGAAACAATATAAAAAGTACTGTCAATAAAATTAAATAACCGCCGGTACGATGGAGTAAAATATTATCCAGTTTTTCTGTGAACAACGATTTTTTTAACGGGTCATTTTCTACCACAGTTTGCTGCATAATAAATTTTATGCGGCTGTAGCGTTGCATAATTTCTTCGGCCTGGGTTTTGGTGGCATTAAAATTATGGTCGTGTTTTATTTGTACAATTTTATCGTGTAGCGTTTTATCAAACTCAAAATATTCGTTGTTTATAAGATGGTGTAACACTTTATAATTACTTGCATTAGGCAAATATTTTTTGGCTACACTTACAGAGGGGTTGCTTAAAAAACTTTCTTCTAAAAAATCTCTTGCGGGTAAATGTTGGGCATTTTCTGCCAGTTGTTCAATAGCTTTTTTTAAAGCCGTAATGCCTTTGTTTTTTCGTGGATTAATGGCAACTATTGGCACACCCAATTCTCTTTCCATCCCCGCAATATCTATTTGAGTTCCCTTTTGTTTGGCAAGGTCCATCATGCTCAAAGCAATAACAAGCGGTATTTTTAAATCTATTATTTGAGAGCAAAAAAGGAGATTTCTTTTTAAGTTACTTGCATCTGCAATGAGTACTATCATATCGGGCAGCACGGTTTCATCTTGCCCCATTAAAACTTTGTATGCTACCCATTCATCTGCCCTTTTGGGGTACAAGCTGTACGTGCCTGGTAAGTCTATAATATTTGCATCAATAGTTTCTGAAATTTTGCACCCGCCGGTTTTTTTATCTACGGTTACGCCCGGAAAATTCCCCACTTTTTGATTAAGACCGGTAAGTACATTAAACAAAGATGTTTTACCGCTGTTGGGGTTTCCTACCAGTGCAATATTTAATTTTTTCTTCAACCGTTGGTTTTAAAGTTCAATAGTTTGCAAAAATAGCATTTAACCCTTTGGTTTTTCAAACTATATGGGAATATGATTTTAATAATAAGGAATGGATAATTACAACATTGTAAACTGGATAATTTAAAACTTAATAAATCCATAACCATTGGCTTACAAATTGTTTACAATACAAAAGGAGTTTTGTAAAACCACTCTGTATGAAACACGTAATAGCATTCTTTTTTCTTTTATCAATGGCTACGTTGCCCGAAGCCAATAATCATCATTCTTTATTGCCTCATAATAATGCAGCTGATGCAAATGTTTTTATTGTTACCGTAGATGGTTTTAGGTGGCAAGAATTGTTTAATGGAATAGATTCAAATATTGTAAAAAATAATAATTACACCAATGATTCCGAAACAATTAAAGCATTGTATGGTGGAGATTCTGCACAGGAAAGCAGGAAAAAATTAATGCCATTTCTGTGGAATGTGGTAGCAGCCAAAGGGCAACTATACGGTAACAGGGAATACAATAACAATGTAAATGTTGCTAATTTATTTTCTATTTCATACCCGGGCTACAATGAAATGTTTACAGGTGAAACCGATATCTTAATTACTTCTAATAAAAAGAAAATAAATTCCAATCAAAATATTTTTGAATACCTACAGGGTAAACCACGGTTTAAAAATAAAATTGCGGTATTTACTTCATGGGATGTTTTTCCTTTTATTTTAAATGAAAAAAGAAGTGGTATTGAAATTAATAGTGGGGTAGAAAATGTAAAGGAAGAAAATAGTTTTAATGCAAAAAACCTTAATATCATTCAGAAATCTTTGCTTCAAAAAAAAGAAGCTACACGTAATGATATGCTCACTTTTGTAGCAGCAAAAGAATATTTAATTACACATAAGCCCACTGTTTTTTATCTTGGTTTAGGGGAAACAGATGAATACGCACACGTTGAAAATTATGATATGTATTTGCAAAAGGCTAATGAGGCAGATAAGATGATTGCAGATTTATGGCATTGGATACAAAGTACGGATGGCTATAAAAACAATACTACTTTAATAATCACAACCGATCATGGTCGTGGTAGCAAAGCTTCTAATTGGATGAACCATGGTTCGGTTACAAAAGGGTCATCACAAACATGGATGGCCATACTGGGGAAAAACGTAAGTACTTTGGGTGAAGTAAAAACAGAAAAACAACTATATCAAAAACAACTGGCGCAAACCATCGCTTATTTTTTAGGGGAAGAGTTTGGTACTCAGAAACCAATAGAAACTGCCATAGCAATAAGATAATTAATCCCACAAAAGTGTTATTGCATATGAATAGCAAGAATATTATTTAAATGAATTTTTTGATTACTTCTTAAGCCTTTAAAAGATTAAGTAATTAGTAAAATAAATAAAACAATAAAGCAGGAATGAATTTGTAAAAATTATCTTGTTTCAAAATTGTAATGTATTTTGCCATTATTATATTGTAACAAACCAATTGGTATGAATTTTAAACCGGATACAAGTAAAGAAAACGTTTTTGATGTGGTAACTGAATACCTATCAGAAAAAAATTTAAGGGTTGCTTCGCAAGATGAGACACGCCCTTGGGGAGGTTTTTTTGTGATAGATGAAGCAGATGCAGATACTTTTATTGCCGCTTTTTTTCCTCACCTTACCAAGGTTGAATTAACCATTGCTGGCAAACTAAGCCCCAAAATACTTGTAGTAGCACCAGATAAAAGATTGAGCTGGCAATACCACCATCGCCGTGCAGAAATTTGGAAACTTATTGCAGGTGAAGCTGCCGTAATGATGAGCGATACCGATGAAGAAAATGAAATAATCAATTTAAACAAAGGAGATATTATAGAATTGAAGCAAGGTGAAAGGCATCGTTTAATTGGCACAGAAAATTGGGGCATCATCGCAGAAATTTGGCGCCACACAGATGCCAATAACCCAAGTGATGAAGATGATATTGTAAGGGTGCAGGATGATTTTGGGAGGTAACAGGCAAGCCCCCCTAAATCCCCCCCGAGGGGGGACTTTTAGTTTATAATACTTTATAGGTTATTTTTAAACTAGTGGTATGTAGCTTCTCCTAAACCCCATTCATACTCGCAGTCCTCTTTTTATTTTTTATAGGTTATGTAATTAAAAATGTTTTTGCATCTAAAACAAAAACATCATGCGAAAAATAATTATTATTCTATTTCTATTTCAAGCCTCATTTACTTTCGCCCAACAAAATGATAGTGGTTTTGGTAATAAAATTCTTGATCAAATTGCTACAAGAAATGTTTATGAATCAAACAGAATTGGTTTTCGTGGTTTACCTTCTAAACAATTAATTTTAATGGATTCGTTAATAGCAAATTGTTCAAGCGAATTTTTATTAAACAATACTATTAACCATAAAAACGCTGTTGTAAGAGTATATTGTTACAAAGCTTTGCTTTTAAAAAACTTTCCAATTCCGCAATATTTAAAAGATCAGTTCAGTAATGATGCTTCCGAAGTTTTAATTTTGTCAGGCTGCTTGATGGATCAAAAATCAGTTATGAAATTTTACAAAGAAACTTATTTACATTAAACGGAAGTTTTTGAAGCCTTCAATGCAGCTTCCACCATTCTCATTTCGCCAAAGCTTGCATTAGGTAACAGTGGTTTTAAATCGGTCAAGGTTTTTTCGCCTCTGTCTTTCATAATTTTTGCCACTTCCTCATATTTTTCTTGAGAAATTAAAGAGGTAATTTCTACCATTCCCTTTTCAATAAAAGCGGCGATATGCCCTTCAATTGTTTGTACTGCAAAGTTTCGTATCACAGCAATTTCAGCAATTGTTTTTCCTTCTTTAAATAAATTGTAGGTGCTTTCTTTGGTATCAATTTTATCTGTAGTAGTTGTTTTTGTTTTGCGCTCTCTTTTTGGCGAAGCTAATTTTGCAGCCATGTTACTTTCTATGTTATGGAGTTCGCAATAATCATTTACGGTCTGTAAAATATCTTCCCCATATTTATCAACTTTGGCTTTTCCAAAACCACTGATCAATAATAAATCTCTGCTTGTTCTTGGTAAAAATGTGGCAATATCTTTCATCATTAAATGTGTAGCCACCATAAATATTGGTGTGCCCTCCTCTTCACAAACCATATCTCTCCATCTTTTTATGGTATCGTACAATTCAGGGTTTGGCGAATCTTTAGTGCTACTCTTTTTACCACTAGCATAGCAACTAATATTAAATTTAGGCTGAGCAAAATCTATTTTATATTTTAAAAAACTCAATAATGAAAATTGCTTTTTACAAAACTCCAGGTAATAGTTTGTTTCAAAAATTGCAATGGCAGCAGTGTTGAAATATTCGTTTATTAAATCGGCCGTTTCTTTATGTTCTGTAACCAGTGGTTGATTTTTTAGCTCTTCCAAAAAAGTTGAAAGCTTCGGTATAAAATGATTTGCTGCCGCCGCCATTCTTGTTTGCAGGGTTTCATTATCTTCTACAACCGGTTGTTCTTTTAGCAAGGTATTTATTTGCCTAATAAATTTTAACCCATTCATTTTTTCTGCCCTAAAACTTTCTTGCAGTTTTGTCATCCATTCAACCGCACCATTATTTAGTTTTTGGTTTTGTTCATTTATATGATACTGCAGGCTGTTCAATTCACTTTCTATTGTATTAAAAGCAAAAACATCTTCCAATAATTGCTGGGTAAACATTTGTCTGGCACCTTCAAATCTTTCAGCCAATGAACCTTTATGGGTAAGTGAGCTTTGCCCCTTCACCACATTATCATTACTGTAAATGGCCGAAGTGGGTATTTTAGAAAGCAATACAATTCCACCCAAACTTGTACACCTACTAAGTGCCACATACACCTGCCCGCTGCTAAAAGCTGCGCCGGCATCTATCATTACTTTCTCAAATGTAAGTCCCTGGCTTTTGTGTATGGTTATTGCCCAAGCTAGTCGCAGTGGGTATTGTGTAAAAGTTCCAATAACTTCCTGTTGTAATTTCGAGTCTGCTCTGTTTAAGGTATATCTACTGTTTTCCCATGTTTCTTTGTACACTTCAATTTCCACTCCTGCACAGTCCACCACTATTTTGTCATTATCCAATCTTGCCACCACACCAATTTTTCCATTAAAATATTTCTTCTCTACCACATCGTTTTTTATAAACATTACCTGCGCACCTTGCTTCAACATTAATGATGGATCTGCGGGAAAAATATGCTCCGGAAATTCATTCTCTATTTCTGCCTGGTAAGTAAATGCTGGCGAAAGCAATTTTTGTATTTCGCTGTTGTTTATTAATTCAGCTTGCTTATTGTGAGATGTAAGTGTAATAAATTTTTCATCATACCCAGGTCTAAAGCCCGGAATAAACCTTTCGTGCAACATCTCAAAATCTTCTGCAGCCATGTTGTTTGTCCGCACATTATTCAGCAGTTCTACAAATGATTGTTCTTTTTGTCGGTATATTTTATTCAGCTCAATTAAAATGGGTTGTTGTTCTTTTACCGCCATGCTATCAAAGAAAAAAGGCGATGCATAATACTCCTGCAAAATGCTCCACTCTTGGTTTTGCGCAACGGGCGGCAACTGGTGTAAATCGCCAATGCACAACAATTGCACCCCGCCAAAAGGCACATGATAATTACGTCGAACACTTTTTAAAAGTGTATCAATGGCATCCATTGTATCGCAGCGCACCATACTTATTTCATCAATTACCAGCAGTTCCATTTTGCGAAGTAATTGTATGCGCTGCTTGTTGTATTTCATTTTACCCAGTAAATCATCTTTACCGCCACTGCTTGGTAGAAATGGATGAAACGGCAATTGAAAAAGACTGTGAAGGGTTACGCCACCTGCGTTTATAGCTGCTACACCAGTAGGCGCTGCTACAATGGTATTTTTGGTACAATGCTCTTTTAAGTATTTTAAAAAAGTTGTTTTACCCGTGCCGGCCTTACCGGTAAGAAAAATATTTTCAGCCGTTTCGGTTACAAAGCGGTATGCCAGTTCAAATACTTCGTTGCGTTCTATTGTTTCTGTTGCCATTTTATTTATCCAAAATTCATTGAGTACAAAATATAAAATTACCGATTTCGTTTTTTAGAAGCAGGAACATTTTTGCTTTCATGAGCATTTGTATCGTGCTATCCGTTCCTATCTTTTTTTGTCAGCCAAGGGGCTGAACAAAAAAAGGATATCCACTCCTATCACGGCTAGGTTCGGCATTTTCTCTTTAATCATCTTTAATGGTGTTATGTTATTAACCACGAAGTGGTTCCCCTTTAGTAACCACGGGTGCAACCCGTGGGCTCGAGTGCAACCCGTGGAGAGGAGTGCAATCCGTGGATAGGAGTGCAACCCATGTATACCAGTGCAACCCGACTAGACTGTAGTCTATCGAGGCCTGCCAACTAACTTCTACAAAAAATACTTCTCGTCAAACGCCACACCACTTTCTATAAGTAATCGCTTATATTCATCATAATACGTTTCAATATCATGATGTGCTTTTTGCTTTGCAACATAATTAATAATTTTTTGCTTCTCTCTTATTGAATATGTAAAAGCACCATATCCAATTTGCCAACCATTAAATAAAGGGAACAAACCACTATCTCTCATAAAAGTATTGCTAGCCACTTTTATTTCTTTTACATAATCTGCCAAGCATATAGATGAATGCAAGTCAGAAAAAATATGGATATGATCCTCAATACCATTTATGCGATACAAATGGCAGCTCCTTTTTTTAATGACACCATAAATAAATTTATACAATTCTCTGTCATGTTTTCTGTCAATGGTAGGTTCACGATACTTCGTTCCAAAAACAATTTGATAAAATACTTGTGTGTAGGTACTCATGAGTTAGTGGTTTATAATTTATTGTGTAACCTCATTGTGGGTTTATGGATGTGGGATGGCCTTCATACTACATGAAGTCTGTATGCTTGTGATCCATGGGTTAAAGCCCATGGTTACTAAAGGGGAACTCCTCCGGAGTTTTTTATGTGAACCCATTACCACGAAGTGGTTTCCCTTTAGTAACCACGGGTGCAACCCGTGGGCAGTAGGTGTGCAACGCATGCCTACTGCGTATGCGCCAAAGGCGCATACCTACGCCACCATACTCCCCGTAGCCTTACCAAGCATCAACAACTCCGTAACCTGTATTTCAGTAATGTATTTCTTGTTGCCTTCCTTGTCCATATAATTACGGTTTACCAATTTTCCTTCAATAGCTACTTCCGTTCCTTTTGCTAAAAACTTTTCAGCAATATCTGCCACTTTACCCCATGCAATTAAGTTGTGCCATTGTGTTTCTGTTACTCTTTCGCCTTTGGCATTTTTGTACTGCTCATTAGTAGCTACCGAAAAACGAACAAGCTTTTTACCTGTTTCTGTGTTTCTTACTTCTGGTGCGTTACCTAAGTTACCAATCAATTGAACTTTGTTTTTTAATGCGTACATGTTTTTAAGTTTTGTGCCCCGCAAAATATTTTTAATGTATTTATGCGGGACGGTTTAAAGATTTATTTATTTCAGCCAATACCTCTGTTGGTTTGACGCAGCAAAGATGCATCCCCTCAAAAGCCTTACTCGTATCTTAACCGTTTATAGTTGTATATATCCGTTTGTAAACGGTTGTACATATATAAAATAAATGTATCTTGTTGCTACAAACCAATACTACATTATGATTGCAAAAAAAGAAGCCACGCTTTGCTTAAGTTGTGGTAGTGCTGTAAAAGGCCGTGCAGATAAAAAATTTTGCAATGATTATTGCAGAAACGAATACAACAACGGCTTAAAATCTGGCACTACCAACCTGGTAAGAAACATTAATAATGCATTGGGTAAAAACCGTAGAATTTTAGAAGGTTGTATTTTAGATGGGCAGGAAACTGCAAAAACAAATGCTGAAAAATTACTGGCAAAGGGTTTTCAATTTAAATATTTTACCCATACCTATACCAATAAAAAAGGAGATGTATATTATTTTTGTTACGATGTGGGATATTTGCCTTTGGAAAACGATTGGTTTCTGGTGGTTAAAAGAAGAGAAGAATTAGGCAAATAATAAGGAGTCATTAACTCCACAAATTATAACGTTGAAATAAAATTAACCTATAAATTAAAAATTCAGACTGTAAAGTAAATTGTGTTAAGAGCTGTAATTAAATTTGGAGGGTTAAATACAAATAGTTTTATTCACTGCTTACTACAAAAGTTATAGGCTGCCTTCTGTAAGCTTTTACAATATTTCCATTCTGCATGGCTGGTTTCCATTTTGGTCCTTTTCTTATTACACGCATCACCTCTTTTTCCATCCCATAACCATGATTTGTTTCCGCAGTGATTCCTTCAATTCTGCCATCTTTCCATACAATAAATCTAACTATTACAGTATATGTTCCATCTGGTGCTCTTTTTTTAGAAGGTACATCAGCCTTTAAGTTTTTCATCAAATATTCTTTCCAAGCCTCCAGCCCTCCCGGAAATTCCGCTTCCACTTCTACTCTTGTAAATGTAACATCATCCGTATCTTCCAATGAAGCATTATTTTGTGCAAACATTGTATTTGCGCAGCCCCAAAAAAGGACAAATACCAATAATCTTTTCATCATATTTATAATTTTTATAAAAATATTCTTTTTGCAACAAATGTTCCCTGTTTTTTTAAAAACGCATTTACTGTAACTTTATCTTATGTCAAAGCTTACCATTACAACTATCCAATCCAACCTTGTTTGGGAAAACAAAGCCGCTAATCTTTTAATGCTCGAGCAAAAAATTAAAAGTATAGAAGAGCGCACTGAGGTTGTTGTATTACCTGAAATGTTTAGCACCGGTTTTTCAATGAATACTGCAGCGCTTGCAGAAGATATGAATGGCGAAACAGTTAAATGGATGAAAAGAATTTCAGCCGAACAAAAAATAATATTAACGGGAACTATAATTATTAAAGAAGACAATCATTATTTTAACCGACTTATTTGGATGTTGCCAAACGGTGAGTATGGTGTGTATGATAAGCGACATCTATTTGGTTTTGGAAAAGAGACGGAACATTACAGTGCAGGTAATAAAAGATTGATTGCAAGTGTAAAAGGCTGGAAAATTAATGTACAAATATGTTACGATCTTCGTTTTCCTGTATGGGCAAGGCAAGCTCCCTTTCCTTCGGAGAGGGCGGGGGGTGAGGCCGCAGAATATGATGTATTAATATATGTAGCCAACTGGCCGGAGCGCCGCAGCCATGCATGGAAAACTTTACTTTGTGCAAGGGCAATAGAAAACCAATGTTACGTGGTGGGTGTAAACAGAGTGGGAGATGATGGTAATAATATTTATCACAGTGGCAATTCAATGATAATAGATCCACTTGGCCAAGTGCTTTATCACAATGCAGATGAAGAAGATATTTTTACACTTACGCTAGATAAAGAAATGTTGGATGAGGTGAGAAGTAAATTTCCTTTTTTAAAAGATGCAGATCATTTTTCCATTAACAATGTTTAAACCCCTTTTAAATAATTAAAACTTTTGTACCCAATTATTTTTTATAAATTTTTCTATTAAGAAATAATTTCAAGTTTGGAAATTTTTCCATTATCCATAAAACGATTATCCCTTTAAAATAATTAAGACATTTGTAACCCAATTATTTTATAAATTTTCTATTGAGAAATAATTTCAAGCTTAAAAAAGTTATCAATTATCCATTAAACCATTATCCATTTTAATTAACTTCTTCGTTTCCTCCATTTTTTTATCATAGCCTTTTAACAGCGCATCATAACTTGTAGGTACTAACACATCTGGCGGTATGCCTGTTCCTTTTACTGGTGTATGATTGAATTGTACCAATCTGTACAAAGGTACTCTTACTCTTACACGAGTGAGTGGCAATGTTACATCAGGTATCATAATTCCACTGTTGCCATACCAGCCACCACCGGTTTCTTCACCCAATAATATAATATCTTTTTGCCCTTTTAAAATATTGCAAACAATAGCTGATGCAGAAAAAGTAGGTCCACCGGTTAAAATATAAACTTTGCCATCGTAGCTTTTTTTCTTCGGTTTATAAAAATGCTTTTCCATATAACGAATATGGTATTTGCCATCTTTATTTTTTCGGGCAATAAGCAACATTTCTATATTATTTAAAAAACCACCTTTAAAATATTTTGAATAAGGTGAAATGTTTTTAGCAGTAGCGTACAAACTATCTGCAACCCTAAATGGCTGTCGAGATAAATATTTTGTAAGCAATGTACTCATCCCAACCCTGCCGCCACCATTGCTTCTCAAATCTAAAATAACATTACTTATTTTTTCTTTTCTTAATTGCCTAAAAGTTCTTCTAAAAAAACCACGCAGGTTGCCGTCGGAAAAT
This sequence comes from Ferruginibacter sp., assembly GCA_031398005.1. Lineage (GTDB taxonomy): Bacteria > Bacteroidota > Bacteroidia > Chitinophagales > Chitinophagaceae > Ferruginibacter. The sequence continues at coordinate 122,845 of JANNMO010000003.1, read as the reverse complement.
GTATTGAGGGTAATGGTTGCAAATTTTTTTGTGCTGTCAATTGTAAGATTTCTGTATTGTAATATTTTTTTCTCCCGTGGTTCATTTTTTTTCTCAATACGCACCAAACTGTCTTTTTTTAATGAGTCTTTGGCAGGAATAAACAAGGGTACGTTTATTTTATTCTCTTTGCCCGTGCTATCTAAATAAGTAACCGAATAGTTCTTACTTAACCCAAAAATATTTCTGTGGTAATAAGGAAAATTAGCACTCAGCCTTATGTAGTTTACATTGTTTGCATAACCATCTTCGGGCAAAAACTCCAGCATATATTTTATTAATAAATTATTTGGTATGCCGTTAATAGATGTAATTAATGTACCTCTTTTAAATGTGCTGTCTTTTTTATAATTTAAATTTCCCGTTACTGCCATGGTATCGTTCCACACTTTCATGTATAATGGAAATGCAGGAATGGCTTTGCCACGCACCCATTTACCGTAAGCTTTACTAAGGCTAACACTTGTATGACCACAATGTATTTTATCTATCAATGGAGCAATGGCATGCCAGGCAAATTGCTGCTCCGTCATACTATCTCTTATGCCTTCATAATACTTATCAAAATATTCATCCATTTTTTCTTTGGGTGTATACCAATAAATGGAAGGATGTTTTTCTTCCAATATTTTTCGCAGTAGAGTATAATCTTTTTGAAGTGTTTGTTTAGAATACTTTTTTGATGGATTATAATTTTGCCTGCTGCCTGCACAGGAGCAAAATAAAATGATAATAATAAGAAGGAGGGAAGAGTAGCTTTTATTCATAAATCTGCCATGAAATTAATACAAAAGCTATTAAACAAATGTGAAGATTTACATTTTGTGATAAGCAGCTACATAAGTGATAACATCTTGCTTAAAAGTCAGGTTTACCGTCCAAACATTTTATCCAACTCATCTTTTTTAAAACTCATATAAGTTGGTTTGCCGGTAGGCGTAGAATTTGGCGTGCTGCACAAAAACAGATCTTCGGTAAGCTGTTTCATTTCTTTTTGAGAAAGGGCTGTACCAATTTTTATAGATTGCTGCAGCGATAAGGACCTCAGGAGTTTCTCCCGTTTAGAAAATTTAAGATCGCTGCTAAAATGTTTGTACTGTTCCAACAGTTTTTCGATGGCATTTGTTTCGCCGGCCTGCGTCATATCTGCCGGAGTGCCTTGTATTACAAATGTGTTGTTGCCAAATGGTTCTAGCTGGTAACCGAGTTGCTTCAGATCCGGCAAAAGTTCAGCTAACATAATAGTATCTGTAGGCGCCAGCTCAATAGTAGTAGGAAATAAACTTTGCTGTGTAGCAATAGCCTTGCCCGAAACCGCACTGGCAAATCGCTCATACAAAATACGCTCGTGCGCATTTTGCTGGTTTATAAGCAAATAACCTTTATCATTTTGCACTACAATATAAGAAGCGTGCAATTGCATTAAATCGCTGTGTGGTTGTGGTTGCTCATTATTTACTGCCAGTTTTTCAAACACAGGAATTGGCTGCGAAGTTGGAGCAAAATCTTGCTGAGCAGCGGCGCCCGGTTTTTCGTAAAAATCTTTCCAATGCGCCAACTCACTTTTCTTTTCTACAAAATGCGCCTGGTTTTTTTGTGTAAATGTTTGGAATAAAGATGATGAAGAAGCAGACGAACGATGCTGTTCTGTAATTGGTTTATTCACCGCATCTAAATGTTGTATGGAGCCGTCCAATTCAAAATCCAATGTAGGTGTAATGCTAAATTGTGCCAGCGCATGCTTTACCGCACTTTGTACAAAGGCATATACTATTTTTTCATCTTCAAACTTTATTTCCTGCTTGGTAGGGTGTACGTTTATATCTATTTGGGCAGGGTCTAAATCTATAAAAAGTGCATACATGGGAAAGCTGTCTTTCGGAATCATATCAGCAAAAGCGCTCATAATAGCATGGTTGAGGTAAGCACTTTTTATAAAACGGTTGTTCACAAAAAGGTACTGGTCTCCCCGTGTTTTTTTAGCCGTTTCGGGCTTGCCCACAAACCCAAGAATATCCAAATAATCTGTACGCTCCTGTACACTTACCAATTTGGCGTTGTAATTATTGCCGAGAATTTGTACAATGCGTTGTTTAAGGGTACCTTTTTCTAAATGAAAAACCTGTTGCCCGTTTGAGGTAAGCGAAAAGAATATTTCGGGGAACGCCATGGCCACCCTTATAAATTCATCAATAATATGACGAAGCTCCGATGGGTTGCTTTTTAAAAAATTTCGTCGGGCAGGCACATTAAAAAACAGGTTTTTCATGGCTATGCTGGTGCCGGTAGCTGCCGCAATGGGTTCCTGCTTTCTTACCACACTGTTATCAATTTCCACATAAATACCGGTTTCATCATCCGCACGCTTGGTCTTTAATTCTACCTGCGCCACGGCTGCAATGCTTGCCAATGCTTCGCCCCTAAACCCCATTGTTTTTATGCGAAACAAATCTTCAATATTACTTATTTTAGAAGTGGCATGCCGCTCAAAAGCCATACGGGCATCGGTTTCGCTCATGCCTTTGCCATTGTCTATAACCTGTATCAATGCCTTGCCGGCATCGTTTACAATAAGATTAATTTCTGTAGCACCAGCATCCACCGCATTTTCCAACAGTTCCTTCACCGCACTTGCGGGCCTTTGTATAACCTCGCCGGCTGCTATTTGGTTGGCAATATTATCGGGCAGTAATTGTATGATATCGAGCAAAAGAGAAATTTGTTTTAGGCTGCAAATTTATTGAAGCTTTGGGAGAAAGAGGGAAAAGAAGTTGGGGGAAGTTGTTAGTTGTCATTAAAAAATTTAATAACAATAAAAAGTATGCAATAATTTTCTAAAATATAAATACCAATTAGTCATTTTTTAAGTAACATATTATTTTAATTTTTACTCTGCATATTGTATCATAACACTAACAATGTTTTATAGTTTCTCTCTCCATTCCCCTTTGCACTCCCAAAATCCTTTCTTACATTTACAACTATGATAAAGAGCACAACGATTGCAGTAGCCGCAATGTTTTTTTCACAAATTTTGTTTGCACAAACAAATAATGTAAAGGCAAAAAAATGGGCAGATAGCGTTTACAAAACCTTATCGAAAGATGAACGTATTGCACAATTAATGGTGGTGCGACTTTCTACCATTGACAGTAAAACCAAAACAGTTACTTTTTACGATGACATGGTGGAGGGCCTTATAAAAAAATATAATATCGGCGGCATCTGTGTGTTTCAAGGTAGTCCGGTAAAGCAGGCAAATATTATAAACAGGTTACAGAGCAAAGCAAAAACGCCGATACTAATGTGTATAGATGCGGAGTGGGGTGTGGGCATGCGCATGATTGATAGTGTGTTGCCGCTGCCAAGGCAAATGATGATGGGCGCTATGAAAGATGAAACGGTGGTGTATCGTTACGGACAATTGGTAGCTGCACAGTGCAAACGCATTGGGTTACAGGTAAATTACGCACCGGTGGTAGATGTAAATAATAATCCCAACAACCCGGTAATAAACGACCGCAGTTTTGGTGAGGATAAATACAAGGTGGCCAACTTTGGTATTCAATATATGAAGGGCATGCAGGATGCTGGTGTAATGGCTTGCGCAAAACATTTTCCAGGGCATGGTGATGTGGCAACAGATTCGCATTATGATTTGCCGGTAATAAATAAAAGTATGCTGCAGTTAGATTCGCTGGAGTTGTATCCTTTCCGCAAAATATTTGAAGCAGGTGTGGGCAGTGTAATGCTGGCACATTTGTATATTCCTGCCATTGATACTACTATCAATAGAGCAACTTCTCTTTCTCCGTTAAATATAAATGGTTTGCTGCGTAACCAATTAAATTACCAGGGATTAACATTTACAGATGCGCTGGAAATGCAGGGCGTAAAAAAGTTTTACCCTGATGGTGCTGCAAGTGTACAATCACTGATAGCGGGAAATGACATGCTTTGCTTGCCCGGCGATGTACCAAGTGCTATTAAAAAAACCAAAGCAGCCATAAAAAAAAAGCAATTAAGCTGGGATGATATTGAGATGCATTGCAAAAAAGTTTTGATGGCAAAATATGCATACGGATTAAACAATTTACAACCAATTAATACAGATAATTTAACGGCTGATTTAAATGCTGGTGTTCCTGCAATGAGAAGATTGATTGCAGAAAATGCTATTACATTGGTGGCTAAAAAAGACTCATCGTTTTTTCCATTACGAAATACAAAGCCCGGCGATATTGCTTTTGTAGGTTTTGGTATTACTTCCGAAAATGAATTAGCTAAAAGAATGCATACCGATTATAACGCAACCGTTTTTTTTGAAAACGATGCTGATCTAATCAATAAATTAAAAAAGTTTAAAAAGATAGTAATTGGTGTTCATAATGTAGGAAGATTTGCAGCGAGCAATTTTGGTTTTACAAAAGCAAGTCTCGATAAACTGAGATTACTTCAGCAAAAAGAAAATACCATTTCACTGGTATTTGGAAATGCTTATGCACTTAAAAATATGTGTGATGCGCAAAATTTAGTTTTGTGTTATGAAGATGATGCAGTTGTACAAGGCACTGCGGCAGATTTGCTACAAGGCAAAATGTTTTACAAAGGCAGTTTACCGGTAACCGTTTGCGATAAATTAAAATATGGGTACGGTATTGAAACAGCAGCATTTCCGCCATTTTTTAATAAAGCAGATGGAAAAGGATTTGCACAAAATATGTTTTACCAAATAGATTCTGTAGTAAATGATGGCATAGCAAAAATGGGGATGCCTGGTTGTGTGATACTGGCATTAAAGGATGGAAAAATAGCCTACGAGAAAGCTTTTGGAAATTTTACATACGAAAAAAAAAAGCCCGTAACCCTTAATACAGTTTATGATTTAGCATCTGTAACTAAAATATGTGCTACCACTTTAAGCATAATGAAATTGTATGAAGAAGGTAAGCTTGATTTAAAAAAAAAGCTAAGCGACTACCTTCCTGAGACAAAAGGTACCAACAAAAGCAATTTAGTAGTTGAAGATATTTTAATGCACGAAGCTGGCTTGGTTTCCTACATTCCTTTTTATAAAGAAACCGTAGATGCTACAGGAAAACCATTGCCTGCTGTTTACACAACTACTGCAACCGATTCATTTAATATTGCCGTTGCGCAAAATCTTTACATGAAAAATGCATGGAGAGATACTATTTACAAACGCATTTTAATGAGCAATGTTGGCCCTAGGGGCAAATATATTTATAGTGATAATGATTATATTTTTCTTGGGAAAATTGTAGAAAGTATTTCGGGACTAACAATGGATGAATATGCCTTACAAAATTTTTATGCGCCCATGCAATTGCACAGCACAGGGTACGATCCACTACAGCGAAACAGTGTAGATGATATTGCTCCTACAGAAAATGAAAAGATTTTTAGAACACAATTAATACAGGGAAGTGTACACGACCCAGGCGCCGCTATGATGGGCGGCGTGGCAGGCCACGCAGGTTTATTTAGCAACGCTTACGACCTTGCAGCCATTATGCAAATGCTGTTAAACGGAGGAAGTTTTAATGGTAAACAATATTTTAAAAAACAAACAGTTGATTTGTTTACAGCTTACCAAAGTAAAATAAGCAGGCGTGCCTATGGTTTTGATAAACCTGAAAAAGATAATGCTACACGAAAAGAACCATACCCTGCATTACTGGCATCTCCTCTTACTTTTGGTCATACAGGTTTTACGGGTACCTGCGCCTGGGCCGATCCTGCAACGGGTTTGGTATTTGTTTACTTAAGCAACCGAGTGTATCCAGATGTAAGCAATACAATGCTTAAATTAAATGTTCGGGGTAAAATAATGGATATTTTAGAGGCTTCTTTTTTACCCACAAATACACAGAATAAGTTATAACGTGTTTTTGCATGTTGTATCTTGCAGTTTCATTAGCACCCCTTATTACAACATGAAAAAATTATATTTAATATTTATTGTTGGTATAACTTTTTTTACATCTTGTAAAGATGAATATACGCTTTGTGATTTATCGAAAGATGTAAGATTTATTGCAACCTTTAATCAAAAAATTAATGGAGCAGATGTGTTAACACCTGCACCCAATCTAAATATTATACAACTAAGCAATAACTCTGCATTATATACACAACAGGCAAATATTGCTACTTTTTCTTTTCCATTAAATTCCTTGGTAGATTCTGCAAAATATAGTTTTAAACTTGCCAGTAATTTACAAGCAGATACAGTTACGATCATTTATACTTCTACCGGCACAAATCTTTCATTGGAATGTGGTGCAGTTACCTACCATAATATTTCTACAATAAAAACAACTACCAATACAATTGACTCTGTAAAAATTATCAATCCGGTATTAAATACAACCCTGCAACAAAACGCCAAATTTTATTTTTAATATTTAAAAGTGCTATGCCATTATGAAGCGGATATGGAGATCGTTGTTGAAAATCTTAATCGGTTTTTTTGTGTTGCTCAATATTGTGGTTATTTGCCATGCCTATAAGTTTACCCATTATTACGATGCCAACGAGGTGGTGGTTAAACATCAAAAAGATAAAACCAGTTGGGATAAAACAAAAGAATTGCTGTTTGGTTTTACAGCGGTAAAGCAAAAAAATATTGCACCCGATAGTATTTTTAAACCCGTTTATCTTACAACCAACGACAGTTTAAAACTAGAAGCATGGATAATGCAGGTGCCAAATGCAAAAGGTACAGTAGCCATGTTTCATGGGCATGGCGGCAAAAAATCGGGCGTATTAAAGGAGGCATATTCATTTCAACAAATGGGATATAATACGCTGCTGTTAGATTTTAGAGCTCATGGCAACAGCGAAGGAAATACCTGCACCATTGGCTATGATGAAGCAGAAGATGTAAAACTGGCATTCGATTATTTAGAACAACAAGGTGAAAAAAATATTGTGCTGTGGGGTATATCACTGGGTGCAGCTACCATTACAAAAGCTATTAATGATTACAACATTGCGCCACAAAAAATAATATTGGAAATGCCATTTGGTTCATTGCCAGATGCGGTGGCTGGTCGTGTAAAAATTATGGGATTACCTCCTCAGCCTATAGCAAGCATGCTTACTTTTTGGGGGGGAATAATCAATGGCTTTTGGGCTTATAATTTAAAGCCAATTACTTATGCTAAAAATATAAAATGTCCGGTATTGTTGCAGCGTGGTACCAATGACCCTCGTGTAACCTTTGCAGAAACCAAAGAAATATTTGACAACATTACTGCTCAAAAAAAATGGGTAGAATACAGCGAAAGTGCACACGAATCTCTGTGTGCTAAAGAAAATAATAAATGGGTAACGGAGGTATCGGCATTTTTACAAAAATGACCCCACAACAAATTTCTATAGACGATTATAATTATGATTTACCAGATGATAGAATTGCGCTACACCCGCTTGCGCAAAGAGATGCATCTAAACTGCTGCTGTATAAAAATGGAGATATTGAAGAAACTGTTTTCTCAAAAATAGATGAACATATACCAGCAGATACATTGCTTGTTTTTAACAATACAAAAGTTATAAATGCAAGAATAAAATTTACAAAACTTACCGGTGCTGTTATAGAAATTTTTTGCCTGGAACCATTTGGCGCTATTACAGAATACAGTACAGTGATGAACGCAACAAATTCTGTTCAATGGAAATGCTTGGTAGGAGGTGCAGCAAAATGGAAAGAAGAAATTTTACAAAAAGAAATTACAGTTGGCAATGAAAAAGTAATACTATCTGCCAAAAAAATAGAAAAAATTACTGAAGCTTTTATCATTGAATTTTCGTGGATGCCTGCTAGTTTTTCTTTTGCTGAAATAATAGAAGCGGCGGGGAAAGTTCCATTACCGCCGTACATAAAAAGAAATACTGATGAGGAAGATACGAGCCGTTACCAAACCATTTTTGCGGAGCATGATGGCTCTGTAGCAGCACCAACTGCAGGGCTACATTTTACCGAAAATATTTTTGAAAAACTTACCACAAAAAATATTCAAAAAGCATTTGTAACCTTACATGTAGGTGCGGGCACTTTTAAGCCTGTAAAAGCGACTACTATGCAGGAGCATGAAATGCATGCAGAATATATTGATGTAGATGTTGCCACCATTCAAAACCTGCAAAGCAATATTGGTAAAATTGCCGTTGTTGGTACTACATCTCTCCGCACTATTGAATCGCTTTATTGGTTTGGTGTAAAAGTTTTTAATGATAAAGATGTAAATGAATTATCGCTTCAGCAATGGGATGTGTATTCAGATGATTTAACAAATACAACTTGCACTGCACAGGAAGCTTTGAGTGCTTTGCTTGTATGGATGAAGCAAAATAACAAGCAACGAATTTTTACCCAGACACAAATTTTAATAGCCCCTGGTTATCGTTTTAGAATGGCGAATATTTTAATTACCAATTTTCATCAACCAAAATCTACCTTATTATTATTGGTAGCAGCCGCCATTGGAGACGATTGGAAAAAAATGTACGATTATGCTTTGCAAAACGATTTTCGTTTTTTAAGCTATGGAGATGGAAATTTGATTTGGTTGTGAGAACTTCCAGGGTAATATACTGTACCGGCGGGGTTTTCGCAGCATTCACTTTAAAGTATTAGGAACATTGTGCGAAACCCCGACGCATGAATAGACTTGTAAAATTATTAACTCAAACTTCCACGTCCTCCCTCTCTTTTTGGAGCCAGGGTGAGGTTCTTCATCCGCTGCTGCGCAATCCTTCAATGGACTGCATAAATGGTTACTAATGGTGAACCTCTTCAGGGTTCGTAATAGTTAGCACCCGTATTACTCTGCAATCTCTCAATCAATCTCCACGTCCTTCCGATCCACCCCGTGAAGAGGGAACGAGGGTGAGGTACTACCTTTGCCCCATGAACATTAAAGGAAAACTTACGGACAATTTTACACGCTGCCAACATTACCATTCCCCGCTTGATATCATTGCAATAAAATTTAAATGTTGCCACGAATATTATGCATGCATACATTGCCACGAAGAATTGGCAGATCATGTACCGCAACAATGGAGTAAAATTGAATTTGATAACAGAGCTATTTTATGCGGTAACTGTAAAGAGGAATTAACGATTAGCGAATACTTTAATAGTGCGTACCAATGTCCAAATTGCAAGGCATACTTTAATCCTAAATGCAGCAACCACAATCATTATTATTTTAAAGAGGAAGAATGAAATATAAAAATGGTAAAGAATATTTTAATAATTTACCAACCTCTCCACCATCTCTCCCAACCTCCCATAAGCCATAAAATTTTTTTCCAGATCTAAACTAAAAGGAATGGGCGTATCTAAACTTGCACAACGCATTACAGGAGCATCCAGTTTGTCAAAACAATGCTCTCCAATCCATGCGGCTATCTCACCGCCTATACCTCCGGTTAGAGAATCTTCATGTAGAATTAACACCTTTCCGGTTTTTTCAGCAGCAGTTTTTATTGCAGCATAATCAAGAGGTAACAAAGTTCTCAAATCTAAAATCTCAATGCTGATTTCTTTGTTCTTCTCTGCATATTCCATTGCCCAATGCACACCGGCACCGTAGGTAATAATAGTGACATCATCGCCTTGCTGTACCTGCCTTGCTTTCCCTATTTCTATTTCATAATATTCATCTGGCACCTGCCCGGTAACACTTCTATACAAAGCCTTGTGCTCAAAAAACATGACAGGATTGGGATCGTTGATAGCTGCTATCATTAACCCTTTTGCATCTTCCGGCGTGCTTGGGTAAACAACTTTTAGGCCCGGAGTATGAGCAAACCATGCTTCATTGCTTTGGCTGTGAAATGGCCCTGCGCCCACGCCGCCGCCCGTAGGCATGCGAATAACTACATCTGCATTTTGGCCCCAGCGATAATGAATTTTTGCAAGGTTATTTATGATCTGGTTAAATCCTACTGTTGCAAAATCTGCAAACTGCATTTCCATTACACTTTTATAACCTTCCAAACTTAAACCTAGTGCAGCACCAACAATAGCACTTTCGCACAACGGTGTATTGCGTACTCTTGCTTTGCCAAACTCGTGCACAAAACCTTCGGTTACTTTAAATGCTCCACCATATTCTGCAATATCCTGCCCCATTAAAATAAGGTTGGGATGAGTTTGCATTGATTGTTTTAATCCGTCGGTAATGGCGTTGATGAATTTTTTCTCAGAGGAAGAAGAAGGTGTTTCTCGTTTCTCGTTGGGCAAGTTTTTAGAATTGCTGAATCTGCTAACTGTTGCAGGCTGTTGTCCGTTGTTTGTTGTCTGTGGTCCATTGTCCGTCGTCTGTCGTCTGTGGTCTGTTGTCCGTTTTCCTTCGTCTTGCCTCTTAGCATAAACATCTCCCACTTCTTCCACCGTATTTGCTACAACCTTATCAGCCTTGTAAGCTTCGGCTAATTCTGTATCTATATATATTTTTGTATCAGCTTTTATTTTATCGATATCATTTTCCGTTAAAATATTTTCTTTGAGCAACCATGCTTCATAATTTCTTACAGGGTCCTTTTTATCCCACTCAGTAAATAAATTAGCCGGCACATATTTTACACCGCTTGCTTCTTCATGCCCACGCATGCGAAACGTCATACATTCTACCAAATACGGTTTCTGATTTTTTATACAAAACTCTCTCACACCTTTTATGGTATCATACACTTCCAATAAATTATTTCCATCTATTCGTATACCTTCCATACCATAGCCTTTGGCTTTATCTACCAAATTTTCGCAACGGTATTGTTCGTTTACCGGCGTACTTAAACCGTAGCCATTATTTTCTATGATAAAAATTACCGGCAAATCCCACACGGCTGCCGTGTTTAATGCTTCATGAAAATCGCCTTCGCTCGTACCACCATCGCCACTAAAAGCAAGGGAGCATTTTTGTTCATTCTTTAATTTATAGGCAAGCGCTACACCATCTGCCAATGCCAATTGCGGACCAAGGTGCGAAATCATTCCACATACAAAATGCGCTTTACTGCCAAAATGAAAACTTCTTTCACGCCCTTTGCTATAGCCTTCTTTATTACCCTGCCATTGCATAAATAGTTTGCTCAATGGCATATTGCGTCCGGTAAAAACGCCGAGGTTTCTGTGGAGTGGCATAATCCATTCATCCTGCTGCATGGCGGCGGTTGCTCCAACCGAAATAGCTTCCTGCCCAATACCACTAAACCATTTTGAGATTTTGCCTTGGCGCAATAACAACAGCATTTTTTCTTCTATCATGCGGGGAAGCAAAATAGATTTATATAATGTAGTAAGTGCTTCTTTGGATAATCCTTTGTCTGAAAAATTCATATGGCGAAGATAGAACCTTGGTTTATTTAATGATGCAATTTGTGAAATGAAAAATATGATTTTGCATTCAATAAAATAACAAGAGCATAAATTCTTAAAATGCATACATAGAATTAGATACCTTTATATAAAAATTATTTCATATTTATTAATTCATTAAAAATAACGTTATGCTTAATTTAAATGAAGACAATAACAACTTTGTTGTATCGTACTTAAACTTAAGAATAGGTTTAGGCTTTGTAGGTTTTTTACTACCTATCGTATTAATTACAGGCAATTTTTTATTTGATAATTGCACACAAGTTCAACCGTCCATCAGTCATTATTATTATACCGCTATGGGAAACTACTTCGTAGGATCATTATGCGCTGTAGCCATGTTTTTATTTTTTTATAAGGGTCCAAAAAAGATAGATGGAATAGTAGCAAACATAGCCGCCATAGCTGCACTGCTTGTAGCATTTTTTCCAACGGACGAAGCAGAATCTTCGGTTTGCAAATATCTTTTTACCGAAAGGAAAAACTCTGTAAATTATATTCATTTTACTGCGGCTGCTTTTTTGTTTAGTTGCTTTGCTTTTTTTTGTTTGGTTTTATTTACACAAACAGGAGGTACAGTAGTAACTCATAAAAAAAGAGTACGAATTAGTATTTATAAAGTATGCGGCATTATAATTATTGTTTGCATTGTGTTAATTGCAGTTTATAACCTTGTAGGAAACCTGGAAACCACCTTTGCTAAATATAGGCCTACGTTGGTGTTAGAAAGTATTGCGTTATTTGCTTTTGGTGCATCGTGGATTACAAAGGGGCAAATGTTTTTAAAAGATAAATAAAATTATATTGTAAATATTTACAGATGCATCTGGCCTAATCTCACAAATGAAAAAGAAAAATTACAACATACCAGTTGGTTATTCATTTTTACAAACAGCATTTAAATCAAATAAATTTATTAAGAACCCTGTTGCGTTTATTACAAAAAGCATTGAGCGTTTTGGTCCGATATATTCCGCATCGCTTGGTGTAAACCGTAAAATAATTATTACGAAAAATGCTGGATTTATAAATTATGTTTTAAAAGATAATCAGAAGAATTACAAGAAATCAGAATTTTTAACGGAACGAGCTGTTGAACTTTTTGGTAATGGTTTGCTGTTTTCCAATGGTGACTACTGGCGTGCCCAAAGGCGATTTATACAGCCTGCTTTTCACAAGGAAAAAATACATGGGTTGTATGAAAATGTTATTAAAGCTATCAAAGAATTTTTAATTGATTTTCCTACAGGTGAGCAGGTAGATGTATATCCTTTGGTACAGCAACTTTCTTTTAATGCACTATTGAAATCTTTGTTTGACATTAATTTATCTGATACAATTATTAAAGAACTAAATAATATTTTTAGCGATCTACAGGAATTTTTAATTAAAGATATCAACCAACCTATAGGTAAATTATTTTATCCCATTACAGGTTTAAAGAAAAAACATTTAACCAAAGCTAAAAGATTAAGAGAAATTTTTATTGACATCATTAGAGAAAGAAAAAAGAGTAAGGAACATTTTTCAGATTTGTTGGACATGCTTTTGAACAGTAGGTACGAAGATACCGGCGAGGCCATGACGGAAAAACAAATAACGGATGAACTGATTATTCTCATTTTTGCAGGGCATGAAACAACTGCAAATACATTATCGTGGTTGTTATATTTAATTGGCTCAAATGAAATTGTGTTGAAAAAATTAAATGATTCATTCATAAATACCAACATACAGGATTGTATAAATGATGAATATTTAAAAGCAACCATTAATGAAGGTATGCGGCTGTATCCTGCGGCATGGATGACGGATAGGGTAGCAATAGAAGATGATGAATTTGAGGGAATATCTTATCCGAAAAATACTATTATTATTTCCTTCTTTTTTGGTGTACACAGAGATAACAATCTTTGGGAAGATGCTGCAGCCTTTAAACCGGATCGTTTTATTATTGATGATAAAGTTATGAAGGCTAAAAATTATTTTCCTTTTGGTGCAGGACCAAGAATGTGCATCGGTAACAATTTTGCCATGGCAGAAATGTGTTTCTTTCTGTTTGAATTTTTAAACAAATTTATTATTACATATAATGGGATAGAGCCTGAAATGAAACCGTTGATAACATTGAGGCCACAAAAAGTATTGTTGAGTGTAAAAAGAAAATGATATTAAAAATCTCAAGACAGCCGGGTTTTGTTTTTATCGCCATCTCCCAATGCCGCATTGGTAGCCGATGAAAATATCGATAAAATAATACTGAATAAAAGTGCCCACCAAAAACCATCTATTTTAATACCATCCATTAATTTGGCTGCAAGTAAAATCAACCCTGCATTTATTACAAAAAGAAAAAGCCCAAGTGTAACAATGGTTATAGGAAAAGTGAGAAAAACCAAAATAGGTTTTAGAATAGCATTTAAAAATGCAAGTACCAATGCAAAAATAAGTGCCGTTCCAATACTGGAAATATGAACGCCGGATAATATTTTAGAAAGCACATAAACGATGATGCCAGATATTAATAAGCGAATGAGGAAGTTCATTTTAAAAATTTTGTTGTCACTAATATCACAAATTTGCATCAATGAATCCAAATTATCTTTTTAAATTTATTCGCAATACTTTATACCTAAGGAACATTTAATTGTTCCGTGAGGTTGTTCCATTTCTGACTTATTTCTTTTGCCTCCAAAAAACCATTTATCTAAAAAGTAATAGTAAAAAGTCATCTTAAATTTGGTCGAAAAAGATCCATCAAACCTTGCTCCATACTTGTATTTGATTGAGTCTATACCTCTTGCAGTATCAACGTATCTAATAGGGTATTTGTATTTTTCATCCAATATATATTCTATCCCAATATACATTCCATTATCAGGTATTTTTAAATGTAAGCTGTCTAAATCAATTATTTGTTTTCCTTCTCGTTTAGGGAAATAAATAACTTGTCTATCTGTAATTAATTCTCCCGGAAAAGAAGTGGAGTCAACAATCTTGTAAAAGGTAATTTTGATTGGTGCTTTGATAGCAATTTTGGGTGCTTTATAATTGTTAAATAACCAAATAGATAAACTGCTAGCAAAGGCGTTTTTTACATTCGGATTTATCATTACAGCTACTTTTGCATTGTAATTAAAATCCCACCCTAAGCCACCAAAATTTTGTTCAGGATTATCTCCTTCGTTACTGTATTTAAATAACTTTTTTGGAATACAAGCTTTAATTTCTATAGTGTTTAATAATAATTTTTTCTGTTTGAGTAAATAAGTTAGTGGTTTTTCCTTATTGAAAATAAAATAAAGAGTTTCATAGCCCACATAAGAAATATTTATAGAGTCGCCATTTTTGAAATTTATGTTGGCATTACCTTCCAGATCAGAAAATAATAATATTTTTTGAGAATAATTTACAATAGTTGCGAAAGACAAAGGGGAATGAGTTTCACTTGCTTGAATGTGCATCATACTTTGAGCAAACAGGCAGAAGGTTGAACACACAAAAAGTATTGAAAAACATAAGATTAATTTCAATCTACGCATTAGCTAATAAAAATTGGGACACAATTATTAATAAAGATTTTATTGTGAGGTCATTATTCCTGTCTCAAATCTAATATCTCTCCATCTAACATCTAATACACCACCAACTCATAAAACCTTTCCGGCTGTAAGTATTTATTGGCAAGTGCTTTTAATTCTTCTGCTCCTGTATGTTTAATAGCATCTACAGATTCGTAAAAATATTTTTCATCCAAATTATTCAAAATAATATTTTTCCATTTTGCCATTATATGAAATGGTCCGTCGAGGTCGCCCAAAATACCACCAATCATATAATTTCGCACCAGCGAAAGTTCTTCATCGTCTATTAATTCTTCTCTAAGCAATTTCATTTCTTTGTACACTTCTTCCATGGTGGCATCGCAAACATCTTTGCCCGCCTCCGTACTTATTACCCATGCACTTTCTTGCATATGGTTTTGCAGGTAACTGTAAATACCATACGTGTAACCCTTTTCTTCTCTAATGTTACTCATTAACCTGCTGCCAAAAAAACCACCATATACTGTGTTCAGCACTATTACTTTTTTAAAATCTTCGTGGTGGCGATTGGGAAATGGTTGTGCAATTCTGATGGCGCCTTGTACAGCATTTACATCATTTTCTATTCGGTATTTTTTTTCATTAGCAGGTGTAACTATTATTTTCTTTACTGCAAATGTTGGCTTGGCTAATGTTAGTTTTCCAAAATTTTCATTCAGTAATTGCTCAATATTTGATGGAAGTTTTCCAGCAATAAAAATGGCGCATTCTCCCTGCAGGTAATATTGTTTGTAAAACGATTTTATGGTTTCTACATCGAGTGCATCTAAATCTGGCACGTTTGAAAAACCTGCATAAGGATGCTCTTCTCCATACAATAATTGTTCAATTTTTCTACCGGCAACAAACTCACATTTTTGTAAATTAACAGATAAACGTTGCTTGCTGTTTTGTACAAAAATATCCAACTCTTCTTGAGGGAAAGTAGCATTGGTAAGCATATCATTTATTACTGGCAATAATTTATCTGCATGTTTGCTAAGTGTGTGCAACGATAAAACGGCTGTTTCATTATAACAACCACGGCTCATGCTGGCACCATAGTATTCAAAGGCTTCATTTAATTCGAAAGCAGATCGGTTAGCGGTGCCGTTCTTTAATAAAAAGTTAGTTGCGGCCGCAATGCCTTTTTTATTTTCAAAAAAATTACCTGCGTAAAAAACCATTTCTATTTGCAACACATCTTGTGCGCCTGCATTTATTGCATAAACCGGTACGCCATTATCTAAATGAAAAAGGTCGTAAGGTTTTAGTTTTAAATTAAAATCTGTAGAGTCAATTATTGGTGGTGCTATTGTTCTGTTGAGCATGTTTAAATGTAGAATTGTTTTAAAGCATCAATATTGATGTTTAAACGTGATTGATGCGTAATAACATGTATAGTAATTTTATCAGCATCGTAAGTGTAAATAATTTTATAGTTTTTGAAAAAAATTAGTTTTACCATGTGTCAACCAATTTATCCATCTCTTCTTCTGTTACAATATCTTCTTTGGCAGCGGCTTCTAAACTATTTTCAATTTTATCCTTTAAGGTAAATTCTTTTTGCACATCATCTAAATGTTTAAATTTTTCTTCCGGAATGTTTTTAAAATTATCAAATAGTTTTTCTTTAGATATCATGATTTAAATTTATCAATTAATTATTACTCATATAATACATCGTGCTACAATTGTTTTCATCAAAAATTATTCTCGTTTCTGTTAAGATATCTTCTGCGGTTACTTCTTGGTATTTTGCCAGTTCACTGTTCATTAAATCTGCATCTCCCAACAATTCATACATAGCAATACTGCTTGCTCTGTTCATTACACTCATATCTTCAAAAGCCAAGGCGCTTTCCGTTTTGTTTTTTACTTTTTCCAGTTCGGATACCGTAATACCTGTTGCCTGCAATTTTTTTAATTCTTCATTAATGGCAGCTTCTGCTTTTTTAATATCGGTACCTTTTACCAGTTTACCTTCTATTACGAGCAAGCCAGCATCTGTACTACCCATGTGGTAACAATCAATATTGCTGAATAGTTGTTGCTCTTTTACCAAGCTTTGGAATAATCTTGATGAACCACCGCCACTTAAAATATCAGTAATTAAATCAGCAGTATAATAACGATCATCTGTACGAGGATAAATATGCCAGCATTTATACAATGCATCCAACGGTACATCAGCTTTTACTTCCAAGGTTCTTGGTGCTGTTTGTTTTGGCTCTACAGGTAAATTACGTTGATACTTTTCACCGGCAGGTATAGGACCAAACCATTTTTCTGCCATGGCTTTTACTGTTTCAAATTCAACATTTCCGGCTACGGTAAGTATAGCATTTGCAGGATTGTAATGTTTTTTAAAAAATGCTTTTACATCAGCCAATGTTGCATCTTCCACATGTTTTAGCGAAGCGCCAATGGTCATCCATCTATAAGGATGTGTTGTATAAACCATTGTACGTAATTTGTGCCACACATCGCCGTAAGGCTTGCTTATATAATGCTCTTTAAATTCTTCACACACCACTTTTCGTTGTACTTCTAAACTTTTTTTGCCAAAGGCAAGGCTGAGCATTCTATCGCTCTCCAGCCAAAAAGCGGTTTCAATATTTTCTGCCGGCAACTGGCAATAATAGTTGGTGAGATCGTTGGTGGTGTAAGCGTTGTTTTCGCCACCGGCTACCTGTAAAGGCTCATCATAAACAGGAATATTTATGCTGCCGCCAAACATAAGGTGCTCAAATAAATGTGCGAAACCTGTCTTCTCTGGGTTTTCATCTTTTGCTCCCACATCGTATAATACATTCACCACCGCCATGGGTGTACTTTTATCTTCGTGTACAAGCACCCTTAACCCATTATCTAATGTAAATTTTTCAAACTTGATCATGCGCAAATGTACGAAGGCAATGACTTATAATTTTGTTTGGGTTTTATGCTTCATTAACGAATGCTTACCGGAAACAATGTTATTAAATAAGGCTTATCACCTCTTCGTATAATTATCAATACTTTCTCTCTTACTTTTTGTAATATATTTTCATATTCCTGAATATTGCCTGAAATATTTGTACCCACAGAAATAACCTCATCACCATTTTTTAAACCCGCTTTTTCTGCCGGAGATTTTTCTACAATATCATCTACATATATTTTACCTGAAAAATTATACAGCGTTAAGCCTGTATAAGCATAATCAAATTTATCTGGAAAATTACCGTTTGGAATGATCTGTATTTCTTTTTTGGGGTAATTAAAAACCATGTTAAAGCGTCTCATTATATCATTGCCAAGTAAGCCTGCTGTGTATGGATAAGAAGTAACATTATCTTCGTCGTTGTACAAATTTGCCGGTACATTTCTAAATGTATAGGGGCCAAATTTGAGCGACTTTACCACCGTTAGTCTCATTATTTTTTTACCGCCTAAGCCTTGCACTTGTGTGGCTAGAGGCCTGCGCCGTGGTAACAAAATATTATGCTCTTTTAAATACTGCTCTGTAATTAATAAACATAAACCTGCACCTGTATCTAAAAAAAAATTAGGAGAAACTTTTTCTTTATCCTTTATAGTTAATGGAAATGCAACCAACTTACTAAACCCAGCTTTTAGCATAGTGCCCTTTTTATTATATTTAAAAACTCCGGGGCTGTAAATTTTAATATGACTGGAATCAAAATTAATATCAAGAATATATCTACTGAGAAAACTGTAACCAATAATGCCATCAATTCTTTCTCCGTAAACACTGCCTAGCAAACTGTAATCATTTACATAAAAATTTAAACTGTCTGTTATAAGATTACCGGTTTTTAGTTTTCTATTAAATGCAAATGAAACTTTTCTCGATCCGCCAATTCCACTTACCATGGTATCAGTCTGCTTTAATTTAATATCGAGTTCACTGCAGGTTGTTGAATCTAGTGATATACCGCCACTACCGGTATCTAAAATAAAATTTAGCGGTTGCGCATATTGATCTACAAATGCTTCCAATACAATTACCCCACCTGTGTAAGTTTTAAAAGGAATGATCTGCAGTAATTTGGCATTTTTTTCAACGGAATTAATTTGTGCAAAGCAGCTGCACGAAATAAGGAAAATTAGTATAGTGGTGATTGTTTTTATAATGTAGTTATTACAAATTACAATTTAATGAATGTACTTTTGCCAGGCAATTTAAACCCGTTTATATGAATATTAATGAATTGTTGAAAAAAGCCTTGGCGTTTGAATTTCTCTCTGTACAAGAAGGCGTTTTTTTGTTTGAAAACGCTGCACTGGCAGATTTAATGTATGTGGCCAACGAACTAAGAAAAATACAGGTGCCTCACGGAAAAGTAACCTGGCAAATAGATAGAAATGTAAACACTACCAATGTATGCATAGCCAATTGTAAATTTTGCAATTTTTACAGAATACCGGGTCATAAAGATGCTTATATAACAGACATAGAAACGTATAAAAAGAAGATTGAAGAAACCATTAAGTATGGTGGAGACCAGTTGCTTTTGCAAGGTGGGCACCATCCTCAATTGGGACTTTCTTTTTATGTAAATCTTTTTAAAGAACTAAAAAGCCTTTATCCAAATATAAAATTACATACGCTTGGCCCTCCAGAAATTGCTCACATTACCAAGCTGGAAAAAAGTACGCATAAAGAAGTATTAACCGCCCTAAAAGAAGCAGGAATGGACAGCTTACCTGGAGCAGGTGCTGAGATTTTAACCGACCGTGTAAGACGATTAATAAGCAAAGGAAAATGCGGAGCGCAAGAATGGTTGGATGTAATGCATGAAGCACATAAATTAAATATTACTACCTCTGCCACCATGATGTTTGGGCATGTAGAAACCTTGGAAGAGCGGTTTGATCATCTTGTAAAAATAAGAGAAGTGCAAAGCCGCAAGCCTGAAGAGGCAAATGGTTTTTTGGCATTTATTCCATGGACATTTCAAGATGCAGATACTTTGCTGGCACGTATAAGAGGCGTGCATAACCTAACAACACCAGAGGAGTATATTCGTATGATAGCCATGAGCCGTATTATGCTGCCAAATGTAAAAAACATACAGGCAAGCTGGCTCACCGTGGGCAAACAGGTAGCACAACTTTGTTTAAATGCTGGTGCAAATGATTTTGGCAGTATAATGATAGAAGAAAATGTGGTAAGTGCTGCCGGTGCACCGCACAGGTTTACGGCAAACAGTATTCAAGAAGCAATAAGAATGGCAGGTTTTGAACCGCAACTGCGCAACCAACAATATGGCTGGAGAGAAATGCCGGAGATGATGGAGCAGGTGATAGATTATTAGTGTGAATGGGAATAGTGAATGGTGAATGGGGAATTGTCAATAATAAATGGCCATATCATAACATTACATGTACAAAGAAAGGTCGCTCAAATGGAGCGACCTTTCTTTAAAATTAAAATCTAAACAAACAAAAACTTATTTTTTAGGCATTAATACCGCATCTATTACATGCGTAACACCGTTGCTTGAAACAACATCTGCAGTGGTAACATTTGCACCACCAACCATTACTTTACCGTCTTTTACAGAAACTTTTAATTCCTGACCTTGAACAGTTTTAAGTTTTTGACCATCTTTAAGATCAGCTGCTTTTAAAGCACCAGATACTACATGGTAAGTAAGAACACCTGTAAGATCTTTTTTCATTTCCGGCTTCAATAAATTATCTACCGCACCAGCTGGTAATGCTGAAAATGCTGCATTAGTTGGAGCAAATACTGTAAATGGACCTGCGCCACTTAATGTTTCTGCTAAACCTGCTGCTTTTACTGCTGCTACCAAAGTTGTATGATCTGATGATCCAGATGCATTTTCTACAATATTTTTAGAAGGTACCATGTTTGCACCACCTACCATTACACCAGCTTCTTCTGTAGTGGTTGTTGCAGGTGTTTCAGCTACTATTGCTGTAGTATCAGTAGCAGTTGTAGAAACTTCTGTCTTTTTTTCGCCGTCGTTGCAAGCAGTAAGCATTAAAACTGAAGCAGATGCCACTAACATTGCTGATAAGAATGTTTTTTTCATTTTGTTTTTTATTATTTGGTTATTAATTAAGAGTAAAGCACATACGCAATAAATTATATGCCAGTTTTTAAAAACAAAATTATTTTGTAAAATTTGAAGCAGTGTTTTAAAATGAGATCTCCACTTTTTTTGATTGGAGAATGTTAGATAACCAGGATGGTCCGTTTTTTAATAAGCTAATGGCTTGGCCATTGCAAACTGTGCACGAGCTACTTAAAATAGAAATATTTTGAGGCTTACCATACTCGTTTACATCAAAGGAAAGCACCACTTTTCCTTTTACGGCTTTATTATTTTCATCGAAAACCGGGATTAAATTATTTTTTACATACTCATTAAAGGCTGTGTTATCAAATGAAATTGTATCGGATTTCGTAACTACAACTTTTTTATTCATTTGTTTTACGGAAGGTTGAGAACCCTTTTGGGGTTGAATATCTACACCTGCTACTTTGCCTTGTAACGCATTATTGATGTTTGCATTTGCACTTGTTTCAGATTTTTTGCGTTTTGCGCTCATGCCAGTTACTACAACTTCTTGTAATTGATCATCCTTCCTATCGAGTGTAATTTTTTGTACCGAGTTGTTATTCAATAATACCTCTTTGCTTTGGTAACCTACAGTTCCCACCGAAACGTATGCATTGCTATCAGTCGTTTTTAATGTAAACCTGCCATTGTTGTCTGTTACAGTTCCATTGTTGCTGTTTTTATCTTTAATGGAAACATTTTGTAATGGACCACCTTTTAAATCTGTAACATTTCCCTGCTGGGTATAATACCTGGAATAGTTTTGCATGTTATTAAGCTGATCACGGGTAGTAGCTAAATTTCTCTTTTCTTGTTCTAATGGTACATTTTCTGCCAGAGGAGGAGCAACTGCTGTTGTAATCTCTTCTGCAGATAAAGATTGTTTTACATCGTCGTTGATAGCGTTTTCAATTGGCTTTTCCACATTTTTTATTGTGGATTTATCTTTATTTCCACTAGAAGTTTCTGCAGGTATAGTAGCAGGTGTTATGTTTTCAGAAGCGGTAATAGATGGAGTTTTTGTTTCGGCAATTTGTAAAGTATCTGTAGTAGTATTTTTGTTTTTTGCCAGTGTATTTTCACTATCATCGTATTTGTTATAATAAAAATATCCTATCCCCAAAATAACTATTAACAATGCAGCAATACGAAACCATGTTGTATGAATAAATGTAGAAGCTGAAAAAATGCTGGCTTTATTATTATAGCTAGATAAACGTTTTTTCATTGCCAGTGTATCATTCTCGGCTGTATGTGTAATAGCATAACCTTCCAGGGCATCTGCTAAAAACGGATCTTCCAAAGCATCTTTTTCCAGCGCATGCATTTCTGCAAAGGGCATGGTGCCTTTGTGGTAATTTGCAAAATCTGCTACGGTATATATCTTTTTATTTTTATTCATTTATTCTGCTTTTTGCAAAGCATTTTTTTCCATACATATTTTTAAATTTCTTCTTCCGTTTTGTATAAAACTTCTTACTTTATTAATATCTGTTAAGGTAATATCTGCTATTTCTTTATAACATTTCTCATCTAAGTAAAACATTTGCACCACATTTTTTTGCTCAGCAGGTAATTGCTCTATACAGCCTTCCATCAGTACTAGGTTGTTTTCTTTATCTAATACATCATCTAGATGCATAATTTCTGCCAAATGCACAACTTCCACATCTACATTAACAGGTTTGGTTTTACTGCTACGCAATTTCATAAGGCAATGATTTTTTGCCAACTGATACAACCAACCCTTAAAATTTTCTACTTCATACTTTTGTAGTTTGATAATAAGCTCTTCAAAAATATTTATTACCGCATCCTGTGCATCGTCGGGTATTTTTAAATATTTAAGGCAAACACCATAAATAAGATCCATGTATCGCTGGTAAAGATCTCCCAGCACATTCATATCTGCCGTTTGCTTGTATTGTTGCACAAGCTCGCCATCGCTGTAAGAAGATGATATTTTTTTTATAAAACCCAATAACATAAAGTTAGAAAATATTATGCTTGAAGCAAGGCATGGCTTTTAAAAGAAAATACAATTCATTTCGCAAAGAATATTTTCCTGATTTCAACAATGTTTTTTTACAACAAATTTTTTAAAATATTATTTTTACATAATGGCAAATCCAACTTTTGAATTAATACAGGCACTTCGTTTAACAGCTACAAACCTGCGCAATGGTTCTTATCACTCATGGGGTCATCATGGCGCATGCAATTGTGGCAATTTGGTACAATCTGTTACAAAATTTACCAAAGAAGAAATCCTTAGATATGCGCATACAAGTACTGGCGAGTGGACGGAAATGGCACAAGAATTTTGTCCCATTACAAATGCCCCATTAAAATTAATTTTTAGCAAGTTGGAAGAAATTGGGCTTACACCAACTGATATTCACCACATAGAATATTTAAGCGATAGAGACGTTTTGAATAACTTACCAGATGGTTTTAGATGGTTAAAAAGGAATAAAAAAGAAGATGCTATTGCTTATTTTGAAACTTTTGCCAATTTGCTGGAAGATAAATTGATTGCAGGGATTAGGATAGATATAAATAGCTTTGAAAAAATGAATTATAAACCGGAAAGAAAATTAAGCATACCCAATGTTGAATTAGTATAAATAATCATATAAATTTGTAAAGGCCGGTATTTTTTACCGGCTTTTTTATACACTTCTTATGTATTTTCAATTTGGATTACGAAGTTCGTTGTTGTTAATATTTTTTGTACATGGCTTGGTATACGCCGTTTTACTTTTTCGTAAAGGCATAGTAAATGAGGCTGTATCTGATAAATGGTTAAGTGCTTTTTTATTATTGTGTGTATTGTATATTTCTCCGTGGATGCTTGGGTTTGGTGGCTGGTACGATAAGCAACCCTTTAGAGATTTTCTTTTTTATATGCCCATGCAACATTTGTTTTTGATGGGACCAATCGTATTTTTTTATGTGCAAAGTTTATTAAACCCTTCCTTTAAATTTGGCAAAAAAGAATGGCTTCATTTGTTTCCCGGCATAATATATATTTTGTACAGTATTATAATGGTAGTAACAGATAAGCTTATTTTAAAGAGGTATTATTTTTTGGCAGATGGGTCTGACAGGGAGTTTGATGCATGGTATCAATATGCAGGTTTTTTTTCTATGCTGTTTTACTTTGTTATTTCTATGCGATATTATGGCATGTATAAAAAATTAATGCTGCAGGTTATTAGCTATGCAGATGTGGTGGTTTTTAAATGGGTGCGCAATTTTTTAATGGCATTGCTTTGTATGCAAATTTTGCAAATCAGTTTTTTTATATTGGGCAAAATCAATCCGTTTTTTAATGATTATGTAGGCTCGTGGTGGTACTTTTTTATGTTTGCCATTATTTTTTATTACATAGCCATTACGGGCTATTCAAATTCTATAGAAACAAAAGTACCCTTCAAATTAAATTTACTAAATTATAAATCGACTTTACTTTTAGGGGCTGCCTCAGTGCAGGAAAGTATAATTGAAAAAGATAATTTTGAAGATGCTGAAATAATTGAGATTGAAAATGTATTACCAGAAAAAAAAGAAGATACAACCCTAATAAATGAATGGAAACCTAAAATAGAAGCACTGCTTAAAAGCAATAAATTATACGAAGACCCGGAGCTGTCACTTACCCAAATAGCTAAGCTTTTAAAAACAAATCCTTCTATCATATCTAAAGTGATAAACCAGGGTTTTCAAATGAACTTTAATGACCTTATAAATTTTTATAGGGTAGAAGCCGTAAAAGAAAAATTAAATGCAGGGGAGCAAAAAACACAAACATTGCTGGGTATTGCTTTTGATTGTGGGTTTAACAGCAAAGCAACTTTTAATAGGGCATTTAAAAAGTTTGCTTTTGTAAGTCCAAAAGAATGGAGTGAAAAATTGTAGCTTTTGATTGATAAAAAGAAAATGATATTTAATGGTTCTTATTTATTTTTGAAACATGCCAACGCTTATCTGTAAAAATTGTACTACTCATTTTAGGGGAAATTTTTGTTCCCACTGCGGTCAATCTGCTAAAGTAGATAAAATAAATGCAGCTTATTTTTTACACGATATACCACATTCAATTTTTCACATAGACAAAGGTTTTTTTTACACACTTAAAAGTTTAATAGTTAGCCCAGGCATTGCATTAAAAGGATATTTAGCCGGGCATAGAATAAAACATTTTAGGCCATTTGGTTTTGTAATTATTATGTCAACCATATGTACGCTACTTATTAAAGGAGTAAATTTTCTTACCCAAAAATTGTTTGTACAAGAAAACCCGGGGAACTATATTCACTTTGGTAACAGTATTTTTGAGAGGTACCCGAGCCTGCTTATTTTTTTAATGATTCCAATCCTCAGTTTTATTACCTGGTTAACTTTTAAAAGAAAAAGCTATAATTATTGGGAACATTTTTTAATGAACACCTACCTGGCTGCTTATGTAAATGTATTTTTTTTAATGATTAGCATTTTTCAGTTTGCTAAATATTTCTTTACTAAAACTTACACTGTAAATTTTACGGTTTTTATGTTTTTCTTTATGACATATTATGGGTTTGCCTTTGGTACATTAATGACTTCGCCTGGTAAATGGTATCAACATATTTTTGTTCTTTTTATAATGAACTTTTTTTTAGCGTTAGTATATCTTACAGCCTTTTCTATAACAAAAATTATGCAGCCATGGTGGGGTGCATAATTTTACAATTATTATAAAATTGAAGGCAATTAAAAATTATTTTGCCTTATTATCGCCGTAAGGCACCGCCCACATTGAGTTACTTACCACTATTACATACTGAAAATAATTAGTGGTAGCTGCGTTTTTATTACCCTGCCAGTTAAATGTTTTATCAAATTGTGAACTGGATTCTACCAGGTTTAATCCTTTGTTGTATGGTGATGATGGCGCATTTAATTTGAAAATTACATTTTCATTTTTGCCCACAAATTTTCTTAGCGCTTTAATTCCGTTTACCACATAAATAAAACTATCATCGTTTACCATAGCAGCACTGCTAAAAATGATCCCTTTATCTCTTGCCATTTCGGGTAAAAATTGTGTTGGCAACATGGATGCACTTTCCACACAAAAAACCGGGATGGTAATTATTTTATCTGCCAAAGGCAAATTACTTTTTTTAAGCATTGCTGAAAATGACATACCAGCATTTATACTGTCCTGCATGCCATGAAACCTACCCCAAAAGCCATACATTTTTTGATCAGCTAGTTTGTACTCGTTGTAAAAGGTATTGAAGTTTTCAAATATTTTTGTTTCTCTGCCTTTTTTTGATGCTATGTTTTTTACTATAAATTGAAAATCGAAATACCTGCTTTTAAATATTTTTTTATACGCTGTTTCATTTGCAGCAATGTCAGTTACCAATCTTCTTGTAAATTTTATAAATGATCTTGTACTATCGTTATCTAAATTAACGGTTGAAAACGAAAGCAAACTATCAATCATTTTATTGCCGGCTTTATATTTAACCTCGGTTGCTATTTCTGCAAGTAATTTTTCATTCATATTTAAATCTTGCGCCTCATCTAATCCTATCACAATTATTTTTTTGCCCTTGGCCAAAGTGAGGTTATAATTGTACAAGCTTTTCCATTTTTCGAACCCGGCCTTGCAACCCCATTGTGCCTGTTTGTTGTACCAGTTTTGGTAAATAGCCTTTAAAAAATCCTCGTTGCCAGTATTCAGGTATTTATTAATATAATGTGCCTGGCTAAAGTCTACCTCAGCCACATAGTACCTTACCCCATTTTTCTTATTTATTTGTTTGAAGAGTTCCGCATCTATTTCATGAGGTTTGTAATACCCGTGCGATTCTGTTACTAGAAACAATTGGTTATTGTAAAACGCCTCATCAAATATGGCAAAACTATTACTGCCACCGATGGTAATTTTTTCATTGTTCTTAGCAAGATAGTTTGCGTAAGTACTATCCTGTGCCGCTGCATGTTGACTGATAAAGCTTGCAACAATCATTATAAGTAGGTGCAGTTGGTTGGCTAAAAAGTGGCTGATGTTGGAAACGATTTTTTTCATGTTATGTATTTTTTTAAAGTTTTGTGGTTGTTTTGTTTTGTAAAAATACATTGGCGCAATAGCCTCTTCCAAATGCAAGGGCTTAATGGTAGGGGGTTTGGGGCGAATTGCATTAAGCCCCTCCTAACCTCCCCCGAGGGGAGGGACGAATAGAAGACTGGAGCGAAAAAAGGTCTTTCATATTATCCGCTGAGGGGCGAAGAGTAGCCCCTCCTATCCCCCCCCGAGGGGAGGGAGATATGTTAGATTGAGGCGAAAGTGCATGGGCTGCACGCATTGTTACTCAAGGTTGAACCCCATTCGAAGTTTGGTGTAGATGTTAGTTGGTATTTAAGATTCTGCAATATTTATTAAAGAAAGTTTCTCCTTCAACTCTCTATTCAAATTTCTCGACACAGGTATTTCTTCTACCATAAAAGCAATTTGTAATTTGTAGCCTTGTGCGGTACCGTTTACTTTTTCTACATGCGCAAGGTTTACTAAGGCGGTTCGGTGGCTTCGAAATATATTAGTATGGGTAAATGTATTTTCTGCTGCTCTTTTTAAGGTAGTTCTTATAATAGTAGTTTTCAATTTGTCGTTTTCTTGATAATATATTTTTACATAATTATCTGCTGAAGTAGCCGCTAAAAAAGCATTTGGATCAATTGTTAGGTTTTCTTTTTCATTTTCTGCTGTAAAAGTAACATGGCCTGCACGCTCATCAACTTGTTTTTCAATGTTATTTTCTTCATTTAAAACAGCATTATAACCATCGTTGAACAATTGTTTTTCAACAGAAGCCCTATTTTCTTCCTGCAAAACTCCAATAGGTTGCTCATCATTGTGTGGTAAATACTCATTTATAACAACTGCTTCTTTTCTATATTTTTTTAAAAGCCTGGCTTGGTTAAGTAAAATACTGATGGTTGCTGGCGCAATACCAATTAAAGCGGTCACAAAAACCATCTTGATCCAGTTAAGAAACGATAGAGAAAACCCCCAAATAAATTTTCCAGCTAGTACATTAAAGCTGGCAATTGTTGTAATTATAATAAGGGTAAAAATAATTTCTCTCCCAATAGTCCACTTTTCCTCTTTAAAGAAATTAGGAAACAGCGGGAACAACAATAAAAAATCGAAACAGATTGCTACAGATGTGAGGACACCTGCATAAATACTATTAACTAGCAAATCTTTCTGAGAACTATCAAACCCAAATGGTTGCACAAAATACATTAACAAAAAAACCACTATTCCAAACAGGATAGCCAGCTTCATTTGCTCCAGTTTTCGCTCTTCAAGCGGATAAGGTTTGTTTAAACCCACTAATATTTTACTCATAAGCGACTCAAAAATAAATGAAATGGGTGTTGCAATAGTAAAATTTATAAAGATGGAGCAGGCTGGGAAAATACAAAACCATTGATAATCAACTAAATAATTTATTTGAAACGCCTCAATTTATTTAATCATTATTTGATACCATGTTATGTGGTATCATATCATCATTTGAAGCGACCACCGTAATTGGCTGAGGCATCTTTGTGGAAACAAATCACTTAAAAAAATAAAATCATGAAAAAATTAATCATCTTATCAGCAGTGTTCATTACCACTTTACAAACAGCATTTAGCCAAATGGGCGCTTTAAAAGGGTCGGGTAAAATTGTAACTAAAACATTTTCTTATCAAGATTTTGATAAACTACAATTAAATGATTTGGATGGAAAAATTGAAGTGGAAGTTGGAAAAGCATACGCTATAAAAATTTCTATAGATGACAATTTGGAGCCATTACTTACTGTTTCTGAAAAAAACAAAACGCTTTTTGTAGTTCTTAGTAAAAATGAAAACAACAAACGCTATGTAGAAAAAACAAATATCAACATTACTATTAGCGTTCCAAATTTAAAATCAGCTGTACACATTGGCAACAGCGATGTGTTAATAGCAGGATTAAAAAACACCAGTTTCTCCATAAAAAGTACCGGTAATGGTGATGTAATGTTAACTGGCACAACTGATAAAGTTGAAATAGAAAAAGCAGGAAACGGCGATGTGGATGCTGCAACATTAATAGCGAAAAATGCTAATGTGGTTTCTGTAGGTAATGGCGATGTAAAAGTAAATGCCAGCGAAATATTTAGCGCAAACGGAACCGGTAATGGTGATATTATAAATAAGGGTAAAGCAAAAGCATCTGCCAATTCAAAACAAACCGGCAATGGCGAAATAATAAACAACTAAACCAACAACCAAAATTTAACTCCACAAACTCATTTTATGAAACATATTTTAACCATATTTATACTTGTTTTTTCTGCCACATCATTTGCTCAGGTTATAAATGATACCACATCTACCTTAATGGCTACTAAAAAATTAGATGCTATAGTTGTTACATCTAAAAAACCATTTATTGAACAGCAAATAGATAAAACCGTTGTAAATGTACAAGCAGATATTACAGCCATTGGCAGCAGTGCTTTTGAAATTTTGCAAAAAGCACCTGGTATAAATATTACGGGAGAAGATGTGATAAATATGAGTGGAAAAGCGGGCGTAAATATTTTGATAGATGGGCGACCAACACAAATGAGTAGTAAAGAACTGGCAAATTTTCTACGCTCCATGCCTGGTAGTACCATTGAAAAAATTGAGCTGATAACAAACCCATCATCTCGGTTTGATGCGCAGGGCAATGCAGGTATAATAAACATTCGTTTAAAGAAAAATAAATTAAAAGGTACCAACGGAAATGTAAATATTGGCTACACACAAAATGTACATTACCGCAGCAATGCATCTGTAGGCATTAACCACCGTGCAGGAAAAATAAATGCATTTGCCAATGTAAGTATTGATAATAATAAACAACATACCAATGGGTACATTAATAGAAATGTTACCGTAAATAATGTGGTGAAAAATTTTAATAACACCACAGTAGATATTGATAGAAATGTAGCGCACAATATAAGAGCTGGGGTAGATTTTTACATGAACAAGAAAAGTACATTCGGTGTTCTGTTTAACAGCAATGGAAATTGGAATCCATTTAATACACCAGGTAATACATTCATCAGCAACAATAGTATTATTGATTCTTCTTTACAAACTACCAACGATAATCTTTACAAAAATCGCCGTTACAATACAAATTTAAATTACAGGTATGAAGACACTTTGGGCAATGAATTAAATATAGATGCTGATTATACTTATTTTAAAAATACCAATATTACCAACCTTGGTACTTCTTATTTAAACAAAGCAAATACAAGGTATAATTTTACTGCAAACGATTTGGATGTGGCTACCAACATAAATATTTATGCGTTAAAAGCAGATTATATAAAACAATTAAAAACCATTAAAACAAAAATAGAAACGGGTGTAAAAATAAGCAGCGTAGCTACCAACAATGATTTGTTTGCAACAGCATTAACTGGAACTGCAATGAAGGCCGATACCGGCAGAAGCAATACATTTAAATACAATGAAACTGTTTATGCTGCTTATGTAAATGTAGGTAGACAAATAAAAAAGTTTGAATATCAAATTGGTGTACGTATAGAAAATGCAGTGATAAACGGCACATCTACTGACCTTAAAAATACCCGCATCAATAATCCTGATACAAACTATGTAAACATTTTTCCTACTGCATTTGTAAGTTATAAATTGAATGATAAAAATATGTTTGCTGCATCTTATAGCAAAAGAATTAACCGTCCAGATTATCAAACCCTAAACCCGTTTGAAACTATTTATGATATTTATACATCAGAAAAAGGCAACCCGTTTTTAAAACCACAATACACTAATAATTTTGAACTGAAATATACTTACCGCTATGCACTAAATTTTGCGGTGGGTTATAACCACACGAAAGATTACAGCCAAACAATCACCACACAAACCGGGCAACAAACGCAAGCCACTACAGATAATATTGGCACATTGGATAATGCATACATAAATATTAGTGCACCATTGTCTATTACAAAATGGTGGGAAGGTTATGCAAACATCACAGGTTTTTTAAACCATTACAAAGGCGTTTTACCAAATGGTATTTTAAATGAAAAAGCTTTTGGGTTAAATTATTACATTCAAAATAATTTTAAATTGGGAAAAGGTTGGAGTACACAAATGAGCAGTTGGTTTAATGCCGGCACAAAGCAAGCAATTTTTAAAACTGGAGCATTAGGAAGTTTAGATATTGCAGTTAAGAAAAATATTTTAAAGGATAAAGGTTCTATAAGACTGTCCGTTACCGATATTTTTAATACACAACAATGGAGGCAAGAAGTGCAATTTGCCAATATGGATTTTACCTATCGCCGCAAGTGGGAAAGCCGTGGCGTACGTTTACAGTTTAGCTGGAGTTTTGGTAAAACAAAATTTCAGGCAAGAGAAAGAAATACTAACCAAGATGCTAATAGGATTAAAGTGAAAGGGTAAATGTTTTATTTTAGTGAGGTTCGTAAAACCCTGACGGCGGCTTTTTAGCCCCGTCAGCGGTTGATTGAAAATGTAAAGCGTTTTTTATTAATCAACCGCCGTCAGGGTTTTCAACCGCTGACGGGGTTTTCAAAATTTCCTCCTACAAATTCACCCTGTTCTTTTCATCTTGCGAAGCAGTACTTCTTTGTCTGCTACCCTTTACATTTTTGTTACCAAACTTATAATTAAAACTAAGATTTACTCTTCTTCCTTCCCAGCGGTTAATCCATAAAATATTTAAATTATCGCTTAAATATTTTGCACGGTAAGCATTAAAACCGAGAAAATTATTGAAGTTTAATTTTACACTTCCTTTGCCATCCCACAATATTTTTTGTACACCTGCTGTAACACCATAATTAAATTTTACCCTTGTGATACCATCTCGGTAAGGGCTGCTGTAATAAGCACTCATTTGTATTTTAAATTTATTAGGAAGTTTAAATGAATTTTCCCACCCAACATCTGCTCCAATAAATTGTTGGGCAAACTCAAATCCCGGAAAGTTGCTGGTTGATTTTCCACCACTAAAAGAAATATTATTATCCATGCTCCACCATTTTGTGGGAGTAACACTAAAGCTTACATTAAGTGCTGCATAAGAGGAGTTACCTACGTTTGCAGTTAGGTTTCTTACCGCACCAGTACTTTTATCTTGCAATACCACATTGGTACTTTGCGCTTTTGTATAACTATAACTTAGGGTGGTATAAAAAAAGTTATTATAACTATGTTTCGCTTCTAAAGATTGTGTAAAGCTGGGCTTTAAATTTGGGTTGCCTTCAAATTGTGTAAAGGGGTCTATAAAATCTATAAACGGATTTAGTGATTGGTAAGATGGCCTGTTTATGCGGCGACTGTAACTACCATTAAAAGTATTTTTTTCATTTAAACGATAAGTAACAAATACACTGGGAAAAAGGTTGATATAGTTGCTATCTCTCACCCGGTTTAATGTTACACTGTTGCCTGTGTAATCAGTATTCTCTGCACGTAAACCCATTTGCAAACTCACTTTTTTCCAGTCTTTTTTAAAATTTAAATAAGCTGCTGCAATTCGCTCAGTGTATATAAAAGTATTGGTACGGTTATTATCTATTATCCAGTTTTTGCTGTTGTTTAATGAATCTACTTTTAAAAAATTATTGTTTTCTACCCCACTTATTTTTGCACCTGTTTCTATTTTAAAACTGCTGTTAAAGACTTTTGTAAAATCTAGTTTTGCAGTTTTAATATTTATATCTGCCGGTGTACCATTTCTAAAAATATAAGGCATTCTAAAATCATTGTTAGCAGCATCTTTAAAATTATTATAGTTGGTATTTTCTGCAATACGTTTATAGGTTACATAATCTGCATCTACCACCAATTCACTACCAAGGCTATCGATTTCTGTTTTTAAATTTATATTATAGCTCCTACCTTTTGTAATACGTTCATCATCTTTAAGAGTAACAATGCTTTGTAATTTTTTCCCGCTGCCATTACTGAAAATAGTTTCGTTATCGGTGATGGCATTTACCTTATCACCATTTCCTTTTACTAAAATACCTATTATTGTTTTTTTGCTTATGCTATAATCTGCCCCAATTTTAAAACTGTTCCAGTTGGTTTTTGGATGCCAGTAGTTTGTTCTGTCTTGCAAAATAGTGTTACTGCCGTTTTCTATAATGCTGTTATAAGTAAGTTCATTAAAACTTTCGCTGTAACCTATGCTTGCATCACTAAAAATATTTATGTTTTTGTTGCGGTGGTTTAATGATATGGCACTGTTTGCTTTTGGGTATCTGCCATAGCCGGTACCCAATGTAACGCTGCCATTTGTGCCAAACAATTTATTTTTCCTTAGCCGAATATTTATAATACCATTTAAACCGGCTGCATCATATTTACTACTTGGGTTTCCTATAATTTCTATTTTACTGATGGCATCTGCCTGTAAATTTTTAAGGTATTGGGTAAGTTGCTCACCGGTTAAATAAAATGGTTTTCCATCTACATAAATAGTTGCAATACCACCTTTTAGTTTTAAGTTTTCATCTTTATCTGCAGTAACGCCCGGTGCTTTTTTTACGAGTTCAAAAGCGGAGTTACCTACTGCTGCAATATTATTTTCAATATTTAAAACAGTTTTATCTGCCTGTATTTCTATAAATTTTTTAGTCGCTGTTACTACTACAGTTTGGTTTGTTTTAGCAATAGTATTTAAAACTATAATAGGTAATGTTATGGTTGTAGTGCCAGAGTCAATTTTAATTATTGAAGACAAATAATTTTCAAAACCAACTGATGTTATATTTATTTTAAACTCACCGGTTTTGTTGAAAGAAATTACAAAACTACCTGTTGAATCTGTAACCGTTCCTTTCATTATTTTATTATCTGCACTATTTTGCAACGCAATATTTACATAAGCCAAGGGCTGGTTAATGGAATTTGTCACAATCCCAGAAATGTTTTTTTGCTGAGCAAAGAGAAAACCGGTTGTTATAGTTATTAAAAAAGTAATAAGTAGCTTTTTCATTTTGATTGCCTTTAGTGACGTTGTAAAATTGTAGAATCGATCTGGTTGCATTCTACTTAATATACCAACTGGTTTATTTCTACTATCAAAAAACCTAGAGTGGTTGGTAGGACAATATAGCCTGTTGGTAGAAAAGAATTATTACAGAAAATGTTATCAACTTACTTTTATAACATGAAAAAATGGGTAAAAATATTAATGCACACCTGCTTTTGGTTTTACATTTTCGCATGGCGAGAATTAATTGGTGGGCTTTTTTCAGATAAAAGAAATTACAACCTTGCGTATTTTTTAGACCCACTTGCATTAAGCCATTACGTATTGTTCCCCGCTATATTTTACTTTAATTATTTTTTTATACTACCAAAGTTTTACAAAACAAGGCAAATAGGTAAAGCGTGGTTAGGATGGATATTACTATTGATAAGTTTTATTTTTTTACGATATCTCATACAGGAAGTATTGTTTTTCCATTGGCTCAATATTAGAAATTATTTTGAAGGCACATCCATATCCTATTATATTTTTGATAATATTTACTACGGCGGAATGCTAATCATAATGAGTACACTATTTTGGATTTTAAACGATAATGTTTCTACCCAAAATGAAAAGATGGTATTGCTGGAAGAAAAAAAATCTGCACAACTATCATTTCTAAAAAACCAGGTAAATCCGCATTTTATTTTTAATACACTTAATAATATTTATTCGCTGGTAAGTAGTGGGTCAGATAAAGCATTGCCTAGTATTGAAAAACTATCAGCACTTATGCGTTATATGTACAAGGATAGTGAGGCAGATTTTGTGAGCCTGCAAAACGAAAAAGATTATTTGGATAGTTTTATTGAACTGCAACGAATAAGATTAAGTAACCAACAAAGCGTACAATATATTTTTGAAGGAAACATAACCAACCAAAAAATTGCACCCCTTATTTTAATTCCATTTATTGAAAATATGTTTAAGCATGGTATTATAAACCATGTAGATAAACCCTTGCAAATAAAAATTGCTGTAAATGGTACAACTTTGGAAATGCAAACGAGTAATTTTATAAACACATTACACAAAGATGAAGCATCTGGCATTGGCTTGCAAAATGTACAGAAAAGATTATCATTGCTCTACCCAAATAACCATGCACTAACCATAAATAATAATGCAGAAATATACATTTGCCAATTGCAGATAAATTTATAATAATGATGAAATGTGTAATATTAGATGATGAACCTTTGGCGGTAGAATTGCTCACAAAATATATTGGAGATACTGAAAATCTAACACTAGTTTTTGCAACAACAAATGCTTTTGAAGCCATACAGTTTATACAAAAAAATGATATAGAGGTAGTTTTTTTAGATATGCAAATGCCTGAGCTTACGGGTTTGCAGGTGTTAAAAATTATTGGTGATTCATACAAAGTTATTTTCACTACAGCTTATACTGATTATGCGCTCGATGGTTATGAATACAGCATTACAGATTATTTGCTAAAGCCTATTAGCTTTGAAAGATTTACAAAAGCAGTTGAAAAATTAACTTTAAAAGGTAATGATACTTCACTCACGAATTATAATATTCGCAATGAGGATGATTTTATCTTTATAAAATCAGACAGTAAAATGATTAAAATAAATATTAAAGACATTTTATTTGTTGAAGGATTAAAGGATTACATCAGCATACAAACCCATAGCGAAAAACTAATAACCCTGCAAAATTTAAAAACATTTGAGCAGCATTTGCAAGCTCAGCAGTTTATTCGGGTACACAAATCATATATTGTAGCACTTAATAAAATAGATACTATAGAGCGCAATAGAATATTTATTGGTGAGCATATTATACCCATTGGTGATACCTACAGAGAGATTTTTATAAAAAGAATTGAAGGAAATAAAATATAAATGGTTTAGTTTTTTACACATGAAGGCTCCATATTGTAAAAGCTATCAATGCTTTTTTAAGTACACCAAAAATTAAATAAAAAAATATTCTGCTACAAGCATACGATATTAAAATATTTTTCCACCATACAGTATTAAATAATCTTTTAAATGCTATAAAAAGCCAGGGCATCCAAAAAGTTATATGAAACAACTCAAATGATTCCCCAAATAAGAAAGCAGAAATAGGTTCTATTTTTGTATCGAAAAATAATTTGTTTAAAGGAAGCATTATCCAACCATGAAAACCTTTTAAATACAACCTCGGTAAAATATCTACAAGACAATATAAGCTGTAAACACACAAATTATATATCATAAAATGCGTGGCAAATATTAGAGATGCTCCGTAATATTTAATTTTTTTAAAGAAAACTAAAAAGAGAAAACCTGCAAATACAGGCAGTAAAACAAAAATAAAAGTTTTTGCAAAAGTACCAATAGCATGGTTATACAAACTTTGTCGTACTTCCACCATTTGTCTAAATGCTACAACAGGCATTTTTGAAATTGGTACAACTACACTGTCTTTTTTTAAACGACCATATAGTTTAATATTGCTTGTATCGGTAAAACTCTCTTCGAGATGATTTTGCATGTTGGCTTGAATTTCTTCCCCCTTTTTTACCCAAAGAGCATCTATGGAACTTATTACTTTCTCATCAATCGGTTTTGCCCAACCAAAAGGTTTATAGTAAGAAAGTGAATAATAATAATGGTCGCCCATTGAAGGGATATAATCTGTAACCCCCACTTTGCTTACAATTATATAAAATAAAAAAGCCACTACTAAATATAATTGAATAGGCTTTGCATAAGGCGCTCTTACGCCACGCAAATTTTCTTTGGTAACAAAACCTGGTTTAATAAAATTAAGCTTGATCGTTTTTAGCACTTTACTTTCCCAGTGGTAAAAAAAATCTATTACCTGGTGAAAGAAGTGTTTGGTGGTTAGCTGCTCTTCACTAAAAATCTTTTCGCCACAATGATTACAAATTTTACCTTTAAATACATAACCGCAGTTTTTGCAGGTCTGCATTTCTGTGCTGTATATAATCTTTTTGGTTGTTAGTTTCAAGCGAAATTAGTTTTGGTGAAATTATACAAAATCAGCTTATGATTAATTTTTTACAAACATAAAAAGTGCTCCGTGTATTAAATTATCTTTATGAAATATTCTATACAAATTAAATAAAGATGCCTTTATACAAACTTTTAAAAACGCCATTCTTCGGAAAGTTTATGGTGCCGTGGCGTAATCCATTAACTAGTGAGCAACAGAAAGAGTGGGAAAGGATTTCAGTAAAAAGCAAATCGGGTAGTGCAATAAGTATGATGTATGCAAAACCTTTTAACGAAAATGCAAAAGCCACAATCGTAATGGGACACCCAATGGGCAAAGAAGCAAAAGCTTATTTTTTAAAAAATGGTTATACAGATTTGCTAAGAAGTAACCATTATAATGTAGTTGTGTTCGATATTAATGGTTTTGGCGAAAGTGCAAGTGGTAATTTTGCTTACCATGATGATATTGTAGCGGTAAGTAAAAAAGCAAAGGAAGTATTTAGTACCGTCCCTATTGGCTATCATGGAATATCGTTAGGCGGACAAATGGCCGTAATTGCTTTTACAGATGCGACACATCAATATGATTTTGCCATTATTGAAAGTGCCGCCACTACGCTGGATGAGTACTGGATAAATTTTCCTATAGCTTACAAAGCCCTACAGATTTTAAACTTTATGCTGCCAAAATACAAGGCAAAAATAAGAATGGTAGACCGAATTAAAGATGCCAAAAAACTTCAATCTATTTTATTTATCTATTCTGAAAAGGATGAACTGACCCCAATAGAAATGGGGGAAAGGTTTTTAAAAAACAGTTCTATACCTGCAAATTTATGGAGGGTGAAAAATGCAGGGCATGCGCAGATGATGAAATCGGAACATAGAGAAGATTATGAAAATAAAATACTTGAATATTTTAATGGGGCGGTCTATAAGATGCAAAAAAGAAAATCGTATAATAACTATTTCACAAAATCCTCCACCAACAATCCCTCATAATTTTTTATAAAACGTACAACATTATCAAAATCTTTAAATTCTTCTTGTCCATGTAAGCCTGTAATTACAACTCCTTGCATTCCTGCATTTGCAGCACTTTCCACACCTTTGGGTACATCTTCAAATACCAAACATTCTTGAGGTAATACATTTAATGCTGTGGCACATTTTAAATAGGTTTCCGCATCTGGCTTGCTATTTTCTACATCATCTCCACTTATAACGGCATCAAAATAATGCCTTATGTTTAAATTATCCAATACAAAATCTACATTTAATTTCATAGCTGCCGAACCAACCGCCATTTTTATATGTTGCTTTTTTGCTGATGCAAGAAAATCATCCAATCCATTTATGAGTTTAAGAAATGGCTTGTATTCTTCTCGATAAATGGCTTCTTTATTATCTCCTATTTTTTTCTTTTCAGTATCAGAAAATTTTCCGGGAAAAATCCTTTCCAATATCTCTGCATTTTTACCATAGCATTGCTCCTGCGATTGTTGTAGCGTATAATCTGCCCCTAATCTTACAAAAATATTATGCCATGCATTTATATGGTAACTCATATCTTCTATCATGGTGCCGTTGAGATCAAATAAAAATGCTTTTATCATAAATGAGGTGGAGTTTAAATTTTGTGCAATGTAAAAAACTAAAGCCAAACACATTTTTATGAAATAGTTGCTTTTACAAGTTTCAATTTATGATTTGATACGAATTTAGTTCGTTTCATATCATGATTTGCAGCGACTATAGTTTGTACATGATAGAAATTTGTTCCATTATTCACAACGAAACGTAGGTTTCAATAAAACACTCATCATGAAAAGTATCATTAGTTTTTTTGTAGTTGTAATTGCAATCACATCTTGCAGCATGTTTAAATCTGTAACATCTAACACTACTATTACCCCACAAAATAGTTTTGTATTGGGTAATAATGAGCATGGAACATTTTCTGTAAAGCTTAAAAATGTTTCTAAAAACGATGTAGTAATTCACCGTGCGCCAATAGCTGGCGGCAATCATTCTTACGTAACTGTTCAACCCAATGAAACGGTGAATGTACAGGTAGAAGATAACACCGCACTTGTTATTGAAAATAAAACAAACGATACTGCCTCCGTAGATTTAATTATTAAAGGTGATATAGGTTTAAGTATGGGGTATAAAAAATAATTATGGTACCAACCAGGTTGCATTAACAGTGTTATCATTTGCATATATAAATTGAGCTCGTTTGTGCCCTTTGCTGTTGAGCCAAAGCCACTCTACCCAGTTTATTTTGGTACATACAACAGCAAAGTTTTTTCTTCCTGCTTCGCTTTCTGCAAGCGTGGGGTCGGTTTGTAAAAATAGTTCTGGTAATCCACTGGTTGCTGTTTCACTTTTTTGCGAAGGTGCAAACTCACCCATGTAAATTTTTCTGCTGGCAGCAGGTGTATATTGCCAAGCAATATCTGCTGTTGCATCGTTATGGTGCAAACTGCTTTTGCCCGCAGCTCTTATTTGAAGCCTTGCAGCACTGTCATAAAACAACCAGCTTGTATTTTCATTTTGCTGAAGATCATTCCATTTACAACTTCTTTCATCTGTATGAAAAAAAAGTTTCTTTTCGGCTGTAATTACTTTACGCAATACCACTGTTCTTATTACTGGCAGGTTTCCATTTACGTTTGCTACAGCGGGATTATGAAAAGCATCTTTACCCCTCAATGATCCATTTAATATCCTTAACCAGCAATCTTTTTCAATATCAGCAAGTGTGAGGGTAAGTCCGTCTTTAATAATTGATTCTTCCAAAACTTAAAATGTAGTGTTTAAATATTTTTGACCTTTTCCGTGAACAATTATGGCAACACATTTATTGTTTACTATTTCAAAAGCAATTCCTTCTTCTGTATTATCATATACTTCTATTGTTTCGCCATTGGCAATTTCAGTTTTTGCCAATGGTTTTTTTAAAGAAGGATATTGCAGTTTTAAATAAGCCAAGGTATTTCCTACTTTTACCTGCATAGCAGTTTTGTACATGGGCGATGTTACTCTAATTCGTTTTATATGGCTTGCAGTATCTTTTGCACTATTTCCACCTGTTACTGAAAATGTTTTAAAACTGGTAGCAATGCTGTCAGCATCTTTCATTGTGGGCTTAGTTAACCATTCATGATACATTTTATTCATGCCAGCATCAGAGGAATCTGGCATTCCCTTTTTTTCAATCAGTGATGTGGATGATTCTCCAATGAGTATTCCACCGACAGCAATGCCTGGTAAAATGCTGTCATTTTTTTGAATAGCCAATTTAACAGAATCAATTTTTATGGTATCTGTAGCAATGGTAAGCGCTGGTATAATGCTATCTTTTATACCTACATCGGTAAACTTGGTAGTGGTAACTTTCGATTTTTCATTACAAGAAAAAATTAATAAAGTTGAAGATATTATTAGTAGAAATTTTTTCATGGTGCTGGTTTATGATGTGGATTAGGTGCAAAAGTAATTGGTTTTAGAAATTCTATGCTATAGTTAAGAACTAAAAAATATTGTAGTAATGTTTTTTGTGAAGCATTAATTAAATAAAATTATAATAAAATAGTTTTTACTTATATGATAATTATCTAATTTAGCACAAATCCTTAACCATGAAAAACTCTTATCTGGCACTTTTATGCATATGCATAATTGGTACGCTCAAAATTTCTGCACAACCCTGCACTACAAATTTCTTAAATAACCCAAGTTTCGAAAGCCCTATACAAGTTGCACTCGGTAATAATTTTACTGCGCCGTACAATGTATTTAATGGGTGGTCAATCCCTTCTGCTACTGCCGGAACAGCTGCAGGAGGCTTTAATATAATAAGAGTAAATGGCAGCGCTTACTCTGGCGGGCCCAACACTGCACATGCAGGTACCCAGTATGTAGATATAAATAATGCCGGTGGCTATGTTGAACAAAACTTTACCCTTTCATGTCCATCTACTATTTCCTTCAGTGGGTGGTTTTCCAGAAGAGAGCCTGGTGTATCAGGTTTTTCATCTTATATAGATATAAATAGCGGCGCTACCATAGTAGCGACTTCTACTATAGTAAATTTTACAAATAATGAAAGCGAGGAAACGTGGAAAGAAGTAACTGGTACTGCTAGCTTGCCCGCAGGTACCTATACATTTCGTTTTTATATGGACAATTTTGCTAATATAGATGATGCATTCCTTTGCGCAAGCCCGGGTTGTATACTTCCAATTTCTATTGCTGAATTTTCAGCTTCATCAATTAAGTGCAACGATAAAATTAATTGGGTAACTTATTCTGAAGTAAATAGCAGCCATTTTGATGTAGAATACAGTGCAGATGGTAGAAGTTTTAAAACTGTAGGAACAGTTCCTGCAAAAAATATTATTACAGGTGGTAGTTATAGTTTTAATTATAAGAGTACTAGTGCAAAATCATACTATCGTTTAAAAGGGGTTGATATAGACGGTCAAATAAGTTATTCTAAAATAATTGATGTTTCATCTAATTGCGATATGGTTTCCATTAACATATATCCTAACCCAATTATAGATGCCTTACATGTTAATATTTCTAACAATAATTCTTCAAAACTTGTTATTTTTAATATAGAAGGTAAAATGGTAGTCCCTTTTACAGTTCTTCAAAATGGCGACAATACAGTTAACATTAAAAATTTACCGAGCGGCATTTATATTGTAAAAGTATTTGACGAAGTAGATACAAAAGTTATTAGGGTAACTAAATTGTAACGAGTAATTCTGAATGTAAAAAAGCCTTTTTAACAATTGTTGAAAAGGCTTTTTTAATACTTTTATTTATGGCTTGAAAAAATAGCACTCGATATTTTCAGCAGTAATAGCATTTATTTTATTACATTGCTGCATTTGTAGCAGCGGCAGAAGCTGCAGAAGCCGCTGCACTAGCAGCGGCAGATTGTGTAGCTGCGTTACTAGCATCATTACTTCCGTTCGTCATACTTACAAAACTATAACCCCAGCCTTTTAGTTCATTTGCCCATACAAAAGCTCCATCTTTTGCTGATAGACAAACCAAAATACCACTCACACCAATATAGAGTTTATCTCCCTCTAAACTTATTTGCCCCACGGCAGAACCCATCACGTTTTTTACATACTGCTTTAGTTTTACTTCCCATTTTATAATGCCATCTTTTTTATTGATGGATGCTACTCTACCATTAGAAAAAATAAATAAATTGTTTTGTTTCATGTTGTTGTTTTATTAAAATTATTAAAAAATTTATTTGAAAATATGCGTTAAGAAATTTGATCAGTTATGATGATTACAAAAAAAACCAAAGTGATAAACTTTGGTTTTTTTAATTAATAATTATAATTTAAGATCCGCATGCTTCACATGCTTCCGGGTTATCTAAAGAACAGGAGATAGCTGCTTGTTGTTCATCTTTAGTTTGGTTTAATACAGATGCATCTACTGTAAATTTAATAGCATCTGCTGCAGCTTTTGTACGCAAGTAATACATACCTGTTTTCAAACCTTTTTTCCATGTGTAAAAATGCATAGAAGAAAGTTTACCAAAGTTTGGTTGCTCTACAAATAAGTTTAATGATTGAGATTGGCATATGTATGCGCCTCTATCCGCACTCATATCTATCACCGTTTTTTGCTTTATTTCCCATACCGTTTTGTATATTTCTTTCAAGTCAGCCGGTATCTCTTCTATATTTTGTACAGAACCGTTGGCAGCAATAATGCGTTGCTTCATGTTGTCGTTCCACAAGTTTAAAGCACCAAGGTCTTTTAATAAATGTTTGTTTACTACCGCAAACTCTCCGCTTAATACACGACGGTTATAAATATTAGAAGTGTATGGTTCAAAACATTCGTTGTTGCCTAAAATTTGTGATGTAGAAGCTGTAGGCATTGGCGCAAGTAATAAAGAATTTCTTACACCATGTTCCATTACTTCTACTCTTAAAGCAGCCCAATCGTAACGATCAGATGGCGCTACATTCCACAAATCAAATTGAAATTTACCCTCGCTTAATGGTGATCCTTTAAATGTTTCGTATGCACCATCTTTTTTTGCCAACTCACAACTTGCCGTCATGGCTGCATAATAAATACTTTCAAAA
This sequence comes from Ferruginibacter sp., assembly GCA_031398005.1. Taxonomy (GTDB): domain Bacteria; phylum Bacteroidota; class Bacteroidia; order Chitinophagales; family Chitinophagaceae; genus Ferruginibacter. The sequence goes on along the minus strand of JANNMO010000003.1, from coordinate 79,445 downwards.
ATATTTATGTTTAATATCTTAGCCATTTCACTTTCAAAAGGCAAGCCCATCATCATAAATACATCTGCCAAACCTTGTACACCTAAGCCAATTGGGCGGTGGCGCTCATTGCTTCTTTTTGTTTCAGGTATTGGATAGTAATTACCATCAATAACTTTATTCAAATTGCGGGTTACAATTTTTGTAACCTCTACCAACTTTTCAAAATTAAATTTCTTTCCTTCTACAAATCTTGGTAAAGAAAGAGAAGCTAAATTACAAACCGCTGTTTCGTTTTCATCGCTGTATTCTATAATTTCTGTACACAGGTTGCTGCAGCGAATAGTACCCAAGTTTTGTTGATTGCTCTTTGTATTAGCCGCATCTTTATACAACACATACGGAGTACCTGTTTCTATTTGTGATTCTAATACTGCATTCCACAATTCTCTTGCTTGTATTGTTTTCTTTGCTCTTCCTTCCTGCTCATATTTAATGTACAATGCTTCAAACTCTGCACCATGTGTAGTGTGTAGGTTTTTTGCTTCGTTAGGGCAAAACAAACTCCACTCTGCATCTGCTTCTACACGCTTCATAAATAAATCTGGAATCCACAATGCTAAAAATAAATCTCTGGCACGCATTTCTTCTTTACCATGGTTTTTTCTTAGCTCCAAAAATTCAAACACATCTGCATGCCAAGGCTCTAAGTAAACCGAGAATGCACCTTTTCTTTTTCCACCACCTTGATCTACATAACGTGCCGTATCGTTAAACACACGAAGCATGGGTATGATACCATTGCTTGTACCGTTTGTTCCTTTTATATAACTACCAGTACTGCGAATGTTATGAACGTTTAACCCAATACCACCAGCGCTTTGAGAAATTAATGCACAATCTTTTAATGTATCGTAAATGCCATTGATGCTATCATCCTTCATGCTTAGCAAAAAGCAACTACTCATTTGTGGCTTTGGTGTACCGCTGTTAAACAATGTTGGTGTTGCATGTATGAACCACTTTTCACTCATTAAATTATAAGTTTCAATAGCTGCATCTACATCTGTTTTGTGTATGCCTAATGCTACACGCATAAACATGTGTTGCGGGCGCTCCACTATTTTACCATTTACTTTTAGCAAATAAGATTTTTCCAGGGTTTTAAACCCGAAGAAATCAAAATGATAATCTCTCTCATAAATGATAGCAGCATCCAACACATCTGCATTTTCCTTTATTATTTCATAAATATCATCTGCAAGCAACGGAGCAGGTGCATTTGTTTTTGTGTCTATATAATTAAACATCAATTCAGCAGTTTCGCTGAATAATTTTTTGGTGTTTTTATGCAAGTTACTCACGGCTATCCTTGCTGCTAGTAATGCAAAATCAGGATGCTTTGTGGTGAACGATGCGGCAGTTTCTGCTGCAAGATTATCTAGCTCTGTAGTGGTGACATTATTAAAAATTCCGGCTACTACTTTTTTTGAAATCTCAATAATATCTTCACTTTTTAGTTGAAGACCATAACTAAGTTTCATTACTCTAGATGTGATTTTGTCGAAATGTACGGCTTCCTTTTTGCCGTTACGCTTAATTACCTGCATATGTTAGATTTTAGATAATAGATATTAGACTTTAGATAACTCACCTCAAAGCCATTGCTATTTTCGTTAATTTTTTTATTGTTGAATGTTTGTTCTCAATTTATTTGAAAATACAAAAATCATTTTCTGGATTTCTGATAATTTTAATTCCGCTTCTTTTATTTCTTCTAACTTAATATACCCCAGACGGTGCGCTATTATCAATTGTGTTTCTACTTCATAACTCGAACCAGTTGCAATAGAAAGAAAATGCAAAAACTCCTTATCACTATTTCTTCCGGAGCCCTCCGCAATATTTGATGGCACTGAAACACCGGCTCTTCTTAGTTGTGATGTTAATCCAAATTTTTCTTCTGATGGAAAAGATCCTGTTAACTTATAAATGTCTAAACAAAAATCAATCGCTTTCTGCCAAGATTTTAACTCTTTAAAATTGTGCATATTTTTGAATTTTTCTTATTTCTAAAAACTAACAATTCTATTGTGCTTGCTTCTTGTCTTGTGTCTATCATCTAATAGTCTAACATCTCGCTCTTAAAAATCTTCATCCATACTAAAAGCTTTGGATGCATTTTCCTTCACACCGGATTTTTGATATTCGCCTACTCTTTTTTCGAAGAAATTTGTTTTGCCTTGTAAAGAAATCATTTCCATAAAATCGAATGGATTTATGGCATTATATATTTTGCTGCAACCTAGTGCTACCAATAAACGGTCAGCTACAAATTCAATATAATCGCACATTAATTTTGAATTCATTCCTATTAGCCCAACCGGCAATGCATCCGTCACAAATTCTTTTTCTATTTCTACAGCATCCCTTATAATTTGTGTTACAGTTTCTTTCGGTAATTGATTTTGCAAATGCTGTGTGTATAACATGCACGCAAAATCGCAATGCAATCCCTCATCTCTGCTGATAAGTTCGTTTGCAAATGCAAGCCCTGGCATTAAACCTCTTTTCTTCAACCAAAATATTGAACAGAAAGAACCGGAGAAGAAAATTCCTTCTACTGCTGCAAATGCAATAAGCCTTTCAGCAAATGTTCCTTTGTCTATCCAACGAAGTGCCCACTCTGCTTTTTTCTGTACGCATTCAATTGTATCGATAGCTCTAAGTAATCTGTCTTTTTCTACGACATCTTTTATGTAAGTATCTATCAAAAGTGAATAAGCTTCGCTGTGTATATTTTCTATCATTACCTGAAAGCCGTACATGCAGCGTGCTTCAGGATATTGCACTTCTTTTAAGAAATTTACAGCAAGATTTTCATTTACAATCCCATCGCTTGCCGCAAAAAAGGCCAACACATGTTTTATAAAAAATCGTTCGTCTTCGGTCAATTTATTTGCCCAATCCTGTACATCAGTTGTAAGATCTAATTCTTCCGCAGTCCAAAAACTTGCTTCAGCTTGCTTGTACATTTGCCATATATCTTGGTGCTTTATTGGGAAAAGTACGAAGCGGTCTTTATTATCAGCTAAAAGCGGTTCAATGTTCATCCTATATTTTTTTTGAAATGTTTTGGTTTGTCGCAAAGAGTATTCAGTTATATTGGCGGGTTACGGTATCTCCAATTATGCTGTTTTTTTTACTCTCCGAAAACAATATTACTAATCATTTTATACAAAAATTTCTATTAGTTTTTCACAGGATGTTTACAAGATGGTAAGATGCAAGATGGATAAAGGATGCAGCCAAAAAAATTAGTTTTCCACTTAGGAAATGCACATTATAGGGATAACTTTTTGTTTGTATTTCATTTATTTTTTGGTAGCATAATTGCATAGTATTACAGGAATACTTATTATAAATTAAAATACATTTTATGACTATGTTTAAAACTATTCTCCTTTCCGCTCTAGTGGTGGTTTCCCTGTCTCAATGCAAGCAAACCACTAAAACCACCGTAAAAAAGCAAGAGCTACCTCAAATGAGTCAAGAGGAAGGTAAAGTAATCATTGCCCGAGAAATAAGTGTATGGGAATATTCTAAAACCAAACAGTACGATAAGCTTAGAGAAATTATGGCCGATGACTATATAGGCTATTTTGTAAGTGGGAACATGCAGCCAACTGATGCCATCAATCTATTGAGAAAATCTACTTTTACAGATTATCATCTTTCAAATATTAATGTAAAACCTATTGCAGAAAATGTAGCTATCATTTATTATCATGCCGTGCAAGATGTAACAGGAGCAGATGGCGACAAATGGATACCAGAAATTGCGGCATCTGCTACATATGTAAAAAAAAATGGTATTTGGTACTCGGTTTTTTACCAGGAAATGCCATTAAAATAAAAATAGGCTCTAATATGATGTACAATAAAATAAATAATTAACACATTTTTTTCATAGATTTATATTTCAATATACACTATGAAAAAATTTTTTACCCTATCCTGTTTTTTGATAATTGGTTATGTAGGTTCCGCTCAAAGTCTATCTGCCGAAGAAGCTTCTAAAAGAGTAGGTGATAGCATTAAAGTTTGCGGCAAAATTTTTGGCGGTCGCTTTTTTGAGACATCTGCAGGTTGTCCTACGCTCTTAAATATGGGAGCAGCATTTCCTTCAAGCCCTCTTACTATAATGATACCCGGCGATGTGCGTTTAAAAATGGGTTATGCGCCTGAGCAACATTTAAAAGATAAAGAAATATGTGTACGTGGTAAAGTGATCTTATTTAAGGGAAAACCAGAAATAGTGGTGTACAATATTTCACAATTGGAAATACAATAAAATTTTTCTACAAATAAAAAAGGTTCGCTTCAATGGCGAACCTTTTTCGTTTATATCATTATACTATACAGTCGCAGGTACAAATTTTAAAGAAATAGAATTAACGCAATGCCTGGTATTTTTTTGGGTAAACTGCTCACCTGTAAAAACATGACCAAGGTGTGCATCGCAAGCATTGCACACAATTTCAACCCTGCTACCATCAGCATCGGGCAATTTCTTTACGGCACCTTCAACTTCATCATCAAAACTTGGCCACCCACAATGGCTATCAAATTTATCTTTCGAAATGTATAAAGGAGCATCACATCTTTTACACAGGTAAGTACCTTCTATTTTATTGTTGGTGTATTCTCCTGTAAAAGGCCTTTCGGTTCCCTTTTTTACAATTACATATTCCTCTTCGGGTGTTAATTTGTTGTAATTCATTTTAATAATTTTATACAATAAACGAACAAATACTATGCTGCGTTTTACAATATTTCTTCTAAATTTTTTTTAAGGTTTTTAGCCATTAAATCTGTAGGTAAATCATTTTCATCTTCGCCAAAAGGATCTTCAATTTCCTCTGCTATCAACTCTAAACTTACCAGCACATAAAATACAAATGCCACCACCGGTATTATTAAATAACCGAGGTTAAATACATAACCAAAAGGCAGTGTAATAAGGTAAATGAATATAAATTTTTTAATGAAAGTGCTGTACGAAAAAGGTATAGGTGTATTTTTTATGCGTTCACAAGCACCACATATATCAGTGAACGATTGCAATTCATTGTTAATAAATATAAGTTGCTCCCCAGTTATTTTACCCTCAGCTACTAAGTTCATTACACGCATATAAATCAATTTGCTTATTTGATTAGGTACATGTTTATTTTCATCAATCTGTACAGATGTTGGCGTGTGTATGTCTTGTTTAAAAAGAGAATTGGCTGTACTTTCTGCTTTTAAATGATCATGCAACGCCAAAGAATATGCAGGAATTGTTTTACGAAAAAACACTCTGTCTTCTTCTTCGTGAGCGGGCAGCATGGCATTTAATTTCATAGCCAGATTTCTGCTACTATTAATTAAATTTCCCCATAGTTTTCTGCCTTCCCACCATTTATCGTAGGCACTGTTGGTACGAAACACCAGTAATATGGATATAGCAAAACCAAGTAACCCGTGCATTACTTCTATATCTTTTAAAAGACTTTGCTCTGCAGTTTTTCTATATTCTAATTCTACATAAGCCACCAAGCCGGCATAAATACAATATGCTATTAAAAAAGGAAGCAACTTTATAAAAGTATCACCTCTATGAATTCTAAATATATACCTAAAAGGGTTTTTTTGATTGTATGGAATCATCGATTGAAAAATTTTGGCAAATGTACGTAACACAAAAAACGTCACTCGTAAGTGACGTAATATTTTTAATAAAAATTATCTTCCTCTGCTAAAACTTCTTTGCCCCTCATTGCTTCCAAATTGTTTAGGTCGGCCTTGGTTATTTCCACCTCTGCTGTTACCGCCACCAAAACTTCTTTGTGGTCTTGCCTGTTGTTTTGGTCTACCCTGAATACCGTTAAAAGTTACATGGTAAGGATGGTTATTATTTAAAGGAATTTGTTTACCAATTAATTTATGAATATCTCTTAATGCTTCAGTTTCTTCTGCTTCGCAAAATGAAAAAGATATACCACTTGCTCCTGCACGGCCAGTACGGCCAATACGGTGTACATAAGTTTCAGCTACATCTGGCAATTCATAATTTATTACATGCGTAAGATCATCTACATCTATACCACGGGCAGCAATATCTGTTGCCACCAAAATTCTGGTACTTCTGTTTTTAAAATTTGATAATGCACGCTGCCTTGCATTCTGCGATTTATTGCCATGTATAGCTTCAGCAGTTATTCCAAGTTTTACTAGATCTTTCACTACTTTATCTGCACCATGTTTTGTACGGGTAAAAACCAATGCAGTCTCTATGGAATGATCGGCCAAAATAAATTTAAGTAAAGAAGCCTTGTTTTGCTTTTCTACATAATACAAAGATTGTGTAATAGTTTCTGCTGTAGAGGAAACTGGTGTTACTTCTACTTTTTCAGGATTGGTTAAAATACTGTTTGCCAATGATTGTATTTCGTTTGGCATGGTTGCAGAGAAAAAAAGCGTTTGTCTTTTTGTAGGTAGTTTTGTTATCACTCTTTTTACGTCGTGTACAAAACCCATATCAAGCATACGGTCAGCTTCATCTAAAACAAAAATTTCTACATCTCTTAAGTTGATAAAACCTTGCTGCATTAAATCTAACAACCTGCCTGGTGTAGCTACTAAAATATCAACGCCACGTTTAAGTTCGCTTACCTGTGGTCCTTGGTTTACACCACCAAATATCACCAAATTTCTCAGGCGAAGGTTTGCACCATAAGCGTTGAAACTTTCCTGAATTTGTATGGCAAGTTCTCGTGTAGGGGTAAGTATAAGTGCACGAATTGGGCGCTGCCCTGCACTTTGCATGCTTTTTGGTTTTGCCAGTTGTTGCAACATTGGTATGGCAAATGCGGCAGTTTTACCTGTACCTGTTTGGGCACAACCTAGTAAGTCTCTGCCTGCCAGTATAAAAGGAATGGCGCCTTGTTGAATGGGTGTAGGCTTTGTGTAACCTTCGGTATCAAGCGCATCTAAAATGGGCTTAATAAGATTTAAGTCTGTAAATAACAAAATATGTTGTTTTAATATATGAGTGCGGAAATGAAGGCTTTCTTCATCACTAAAAATGGAGAATGCTTAAGTTCGTAAAGCATCTTATTGGGGAAGTGTAACTGAATAAAAATCTACAATAAATATCCGGGCTTTTAATGCCGCTGTGTTAATGAACTGATGCGAAGGTAGGTTATAAAAGGGATATAAATTTAAAAACCACTCTGTAAATTGATTTTCAATAAATTAGATACCATTTTCATTTTCCGCCAAAACCTACAAAAAACATTGATTTTGCGGAAAATAATGGCTTTTATTCGCCAAATCCGAATAAAATATTCATTATTAATAAATTATGATTTTGTGAAATATTATTATTCCGTTTTTTAAAACTAATATCGATGGATGATTTTATTTGTGGAAATATAAATGGCACCAAACTATAATAACCCTGCAAAAGAAAAATTAAGCCTTCCTCTTTTATCATCGTACAATCTTTTATAATCCGCCTTAGTTTTTTCGTTTAAAAAACTTTTGCTTATCAATCCGTAAACTTTTTCTTCGTCTTTTAAAAATTTGCTAATCATTCTTTTTACCCTTGCAGGAAGAAGTCCAATTTTTTCACCAAAATGTTGAAAATCATCATATGCATAACTACCAAAATGTTCAAAGCTAGGATGCTTCAAATCTTCCGGATATAAACCATCCTTTAAAGCAAGATCTTCATCTTTTACATGTAATCTTGTATTAATAAGATCATAAGCAGGTGCTAAAAAAGCATCTCCTTTAGCGGAACAATCAAGTCTTGAAAAATTTTTAAGATGAGCATCGCCATTGCTAAAAAGGTAATTGAATACAATTAGCTGAAAAAATGTTTCTTTGGCTAAAACAGCACTCGGAAAATATCTATCTATTAACTCGGCCATTGCTGCGTAATTATAATCGTATTTATAATTTTTACCCACAGCAATGCTCATATTGGCAAGCGATGCAAAATCTTCTTTTAAGCAACGTTCTCCATTTTCTTTTACATCAAACCGTTTTGTTATATAAGCTGGTAAGCCATCATCAAAAAAAATTAATGCATTTTTTGCCACAGGTAATTTAAAAACCTGCGCAGCTATTTGCATAGTGAGGTGTTCGTTTGCTGGTACTTGTGTTACATTTAAAAGGTCTGTAGGTATAGGTTTTAAAATGTACTCACCATGCCTATCCGTTAATTCCAGCTTATTATCATTTAATTTTATAGAGTATTTTTCCTGTACGCCGGATATTGAAATGCGTGTTTTGTTTTCAAGAAATAACAGTTGTTGTGCACCTTCGTTTTGAGGAGAGGAGAAAGGTAATATATGACTTACTTTTTTGCCATTAAACAGCTCTCTTCTACACTTAGGTGAATAAGTTGTAAAACCTTCTGCCAAAGTACCTGGACAAACCTCTAAGTCTATTTTAGCTTTCATTTTTTTCTTCTACGGTAATGGCACCTACTGTTTCGTGTGCGCCTGTTTTTAATAACAATCCAAAATCATCATCTTCATCAATTTTTAATATCCTGCATTGTGTTTTTCTATTGGAGCCTTCGCTTAACAAATTATAAAAAAATGGGAATAAAAAAGTTGATTGATGTATTCGTGTTATTTTAGGCAGCATAACACTTATGGGAGGAAGATTTGAATTATTATAATATATAGGATCGTAGATAAAAGTATAATTACCTGAATCTTCCTCTATAATTTCACCCGCAATTATTTCATTATAATATACTATTCCCTTCCTCATTGTTTATTTTTTTAAAGGTGATTTTCATTTCTAATCCAAGTACATCTAATATTTTATACCAAGATGAAATACTGGTAGTTGATTCTGCATTTTCTATTGAACGAATGGTTCTTTCGCTAATGTTTGTAAGTTCTGCCAAATCTTTCTGGGAATAGTTTAACTGCTCTCGTCTTTGTTTAATTTTATTTGAAAGGTTTATTATAATATCCATATCGGCAAAATTTTTCCTATTGTAGTAATTTAAATATGAAGTTAACCAATTTTAATATAAGTAGGTAATATGTTGCCGTTATTTAGATTATTTCTAAAAATTTTCGTACCACTCATCATCAAAATAAGCCAAGTAAAAATTTATTTACATTTATTCTCAAAAACAAAATCTCATCAAACTCAATATTGGCAAGGGTTTGATCAAAAAAAGTTAAAATTATATCACCAACTACCATAAAATAAAAGGTATTATGTGTTGCATAGTACCAAACTTAACCTATCTTTGTTTTATCAAAGTAAGAGTAACAACAAAATTTTTAATCATGAATATTGATAACACAGCAAGCCAAATGCGGAAAGGGGTTTTGGAGTTTTGCATTTTATCGGTAATAAAACAAGGGGAAGCTTACCCTTCAGATATTATTGATAAAATGAAAGCAGCCAACCTCAACATTTTTGAAGGCACATTGTACCCTTTGCTTACAAGGTTAAAAAATGCAGAGCTGCTCACCTACCGATGGGTAGAAAGCAACAGTGGCCCACCACGAAAGTATTTTTTACTAACAAACAAGGGTGCAGATTTTTACAAAGAACTCGAAGCTACTTGGAACGAATTGGCAAACGCAGTTGCCGCACTAACAAAATAAAACATACAAAAAAACTACACTTCAACCAACAACTCTAACAAGCATAATTAAACATTATGAAACAAGTAATAAACATAAATTTTCAAGGCCGGGTAGTTCCGATAGAAGTATCTGCTTATGATATACTAAAAGAATACATTGATAGCCTTTCTCGCCATTTTTCAGCGGAAGATGGTAAAGATGAAATCATTAATGATATAGAAAACCGAATTGGCGAACTATTTCAAGAAAGAATTAAAACTGGCGCAACCTGCATTACAGATGATGATGTAAATGCTATTATTAAAAGCATTGGTCGTCCAGAAGATTTTGATGATTCAGAAGCATCTTCCGCTGCTGACTCTACAAAAAACAACAGTTCTTCAACTGATTATAATACTTCTAACGCTAGTTATACAACTTCTGGCAAAAGAAGATTATTTAGAGATGAAAACCACAAACTGGTAGGTGGTGTATGTAGTGGTATTGCCAATTATTTCGATATTGATATCGTGATAGTAAGAGTAGTGTTTCTTATTCTCTTATTTTCTTTTGGCATAGGTTTTATTCCTTACATCATATTATGGATAGCAGTTCCGAGTAGTGCAACTACTGTAATTGGAAGTCGCCGCAAAAAACTATATAGGGACAACGACGAAAAATACGTAGCCGGGGTGTGCAGTGGTATTGGGCATTACCTAGGCATTAATGCATGGATACCAAGAGTATTATTTCTTTTACCATTGCTTTCTTTTTTAAGCAGGAGCAGATGGAATTATTGGGGAGATTTCGGTGACTTTAATTTTTTCAGCTTTAGTCCTGGCGCATTATTTATATATATTATTTTATGGTTGGTAGTGCCCGAGGCAAAAACTACGGCAGAAAAACTGGAGATGAAAGGTGAAAAAGTAGACATGAATAGTATTAAAGAATCCGTAGTGGAAGAAATGAAAGGTGTGCAACAAAGAGCCCAAAAATTTGGAAAAGAAATAGTAGGCGTTGCAAATGACAGAGGTAAAACATTTGGTACTGAAGCTAGTAGTATTGCCCGAAAAAGCGGCCGTTCGTTTGGAGATATTATTGCTTTTTTAGTGAAAATGTTTGTGTATTTCATTTTAATAATTGTAGGGATATCATTAATATTTGCCTTGTTTGGTTTTGGAATTGCAGCAATGGGCGTTTTTCCGATGAAGGATTTTTTACTTACACAGGGTTGGCAAAATGCTTTTGCATGGGGTACACTAATATTTTTTATAATAGTACCTATGATAGCTGTCATCACTTGGATTATAAGAAAGCTTGCACGTATTAAATCTGGCAGTAAAATGCTTTCACTAGGTTTTAGTGCCATGTGGGTGGTAGGATGGGTATCTATCATTTTGCTTGTATCCTCTTTAGCAAAAGATTTTAGATATTCAAGCAACATTAATGAGCAGGAAATTTCATTAACAAACCCGGCAGTATCCTCTTTAGAAATTACAACGCTTGCACCAGGCGCACGATATACAAGAAACAGTTGGTTTAGTATTGAGCCTTTTCAAGGAACAGATGAAGACACTGCTGTTTTAAGAAACACTGTTGTACATATTATGAAATCAACCACAGATAGTTTTAAAGTTTCGCTTATTAAATTAGCCAACGGTAACAACAGACGAAATGCAGATACACTTGCTTCCATTATTAACTTTAATGTGGAACAACAAGATTCGCTTTTGGTGATAGATAGAGGAATAACTATTAATAAGACAGATAAATTTAGAAACCAACATGTAATAGTTACTGTGTATGTGCCTATCGGTAAAAAAATAAAAGTAAACGGAAGGGTTAACAGGTATAACAATATAAAATTTGATGGTCCATTTACAAATAACTGGGATGATGATAATGATAATATACAATTTGAAAACTTAGAAAAAGGTTGGCAAGAAAGCGTATGGTATATTATGACCAAAGATGGATTACAAACCTTAGATGGTAAACCTGCAGACGAATATAGAAGAAACGATTCTCAAATAAACAATGATGGTATTGATATTAGAGAGGGTAATAACAGGGTACGAATTAACGAAAATGGTATAACCGTGGAAGATAATACTGACGGCAGTTATAGATATGATGAGACCACACCAAAAAACAAATTCGATTCCATAAAAATGAATTTACAAAAGGAAGAAAAACGCTTTAAAGATTCATTGCAAAAAGAAAAAGAAAAAATAGAAAAACAATTGGAAAAGTATCAGGATAAAGAAGACAATACTTTCAATTTTAAATCGCTTCCTTTTCACAATGCAATGGTAATATGTAGATAATTAATAAAGTGTAGTTGACGGTTGAAAATAGAGCCTCGTCGGAAACGGCGGGGCTTTTATTTTTATTTACATTTGCGCACACAAAAATAAAATATGAAAAACACTCCTTTTACAGATAAACACATTTCCCTTGGGGCAAAAATGGCCGATTTTGCAGGTTTTAACATGCCTATTTCTTACAGCGGCATAAATGATGAACACGCTACAGTGCGCAATGCAGCCGGTGTTTTTGACGTGAGCCACATGGGAGAATTTATGGTGAAGGGTGAACATGCACTCGATCTTATACAAAGAATTACTACCAACGATGCTGCAAAGCTAACTGCAGGCAAAGCACAATACAGTTGTATGCCAAATGAGGAAGGTGGAATTGTAGATGATTTATTAGTGTATTGCATAAAAGAAAATGAAGTGTATATGTTGGTGGTAAACGCTGGCAATATTGATAAAGACTGGGAATGGATAAATAAATATAACACAAACAATGCTCAGTTGCAAAACATATCTGATGATACTTGCTTGCTGGCAATACAAGGCCCATTAGCTACAAAAATTTTACAACCGCTTACAGAAATTGATATTTTAAACTTACAGTATTACACTTTTGCCAAAGGAACATTTGCAGGCGTAGAAAATGTTTTAATTAGTGCCACAGGTTATACAGGCAGCGGCGGTGTAGAAATTTATTTTGAAGATAAAGATGGCGCAGCAGATAAAATTTGGGATGCAATTTTTGCAGCAGGTGCAGCAGCTGGCATTAAACCAATTGGCTTAGGTGCAAGAGATACATTGCGTTTAGAAAAAGGATTTTGTTTATATGGCATGGATATAAATGATACCACTTCTCCCATTGAAGCTGGGCTAAGTTGGATTACAAAATTTACCAAAGATTTTACTGCTAAAGAAATTTTTGAAAGGCAAAAAGCAGAAGGCGTTATTAGTAAATTAGTAGGTTTTGAAATGATAGAAAAAGGCATAGCCCGACACGATTATGAAATTAAAGATTTTGATGGTTCAGCTATTGGTGTAGTTACATCTGGCACGCAAGCACCATCGCTTGGCAAAGCAATAGGTATGGGTTATGTTCATACAAAGTATTCAACAATAGGCACAGAAATTTTTGTAAAAGTGAGGAGTACTTTATTAAGAGCGGTTGTGGTAAAAATACCTTTTGTGTAATGCCATCTTTTACCATAAACACTCATATAAATAATACTTGCGCAATAGTCTTTGATTTAAGCAGAAGTATAGATTTACATTTAATAAGCACAAGTAAAACAAACGAAAAAGCAATAGCTGGCAAAACCTCTGGTTTAATAAGCTTGAATGAAACAGTTACATGGCAAGCAAATCATCTTTTTAAAAAAAGATATTTTACATCAAAAATCATTCAATATGATTATCCTCATTCATTTACAGATGAGATGATAAAAGGCGATTTAAAAAGCTTTTCTCACCAACACTTATTTGAAAAAAGGGAGGAAGGAACTTTAATGAAAGATATTATTCATTTAGAAGCACCTTATGGTTTGCTTGGCAAATTTGAAATGAGATTATTTCTTAAAAATTATTTTAAAAAACTTTTGATAGAAAGAAATAATGTGATTAAAGTTTATGCTGAAACTTCACTTTGGCAAACAGTTCTAGATAAATAGCCACCATCCAATAATTCACTACTACCATTTAGTAAAGTAAAGCCCTCTAATAAAAGGAGGGTTTTTAGCTTAGCGTAATTAATATTTAATATTATGCTGGCAGCCAATCATTTTCTTTTATTTTTTATTGAATGAATCTTTCAACAAACAAGCAGCAACAAATGCTGCTATACCAAAAGCATTATATGGTATTTATAATAATGGAAGCTGTTGTAGCGTAAACCTAGATTTTGCTATTTAATTTAAAGTCTCCTTAACTGTAAGCAATAATAAATAGTTTATAAAAATGACAAATAATCCTTCTTCTCGCAGAGATGCCATACTACAATTAGTTACTATGGGCCTTGGCTTTAGTTCACTATTATCATCATGTAGTAGTACCAAAAATAGCAATGGTAAAAATGCTAACAAATTGTTATCACCTTTCTTTATACTACCCTCACCGGCATTACAACCCGGGCCTGGAGGAGTAGATATAAAAGTATTGGTAAAAAATAGCCAAACCAATGGTCAGTTTTCTTGTGTTGAATTTGCAGTAGCACCTAAAAAAATGGGTCCTGCTCCACACTACCACAAAAATTTAGATGAATTAATGTATGTGTTAGAAGGCACAGGGTCGGTATTGGTAGCAGATATTTTGTATGAAATTCCAGCTGGTGGTTGGCATCTTCGCCCTAGAGGTATTGAGCATACTTTTTTTAATAATACAGATAAACCATTTAGAGCTATTGATATGTATTTCAACCAAAATTTTGAAGATTATTTAGAGGAAATATTTCATAAAATAACACCAGAAATGCGAATGAATGACAAAGCAAATGTTGATAAAAGAATGGACGAGTTACGAAACCAATTTGGATTGGTAGGGTTTCCCGAAAAACGAAAACCCATCATTGAAAAATACGGGTTAATTGCCTAAAATTTCACACTAAAAAAATATAAAATGAAACAACTATTTTTCTTCTCTTTTATTATTTTTTATACAACATCGTTTGCTCAAAATGTAGGTATAAATACAACTACACCGCAGGCAACACTAGATGTGAATGGAGATGTTGCCCATCGCAGTGCAAATCTTATTGCGGCAGATGGTATTACCACTGCATTAGATGTAAACAACAATAAGTTTAGTTACTATCGTATAAATGGCCCCACAGCAAACTTTACACTTGCAGGAATAACTGAAGCTATAGAAGGTAGGCTTGTAACTCTTTTTAATGTGAGTGGGTTTGTAATGCAGTTAAATAATTTAGATGCTACAGCGAGTGCGAATGATAGAATAATTACAGGAACAAATGCAGATTTAACTATTGCAGATAAAGGAATTGTGAACCTGCAATATGATGGGGTTGAACTAAAATGGATCGTAGTAAGTAATAATAAAAATGCTGGTGGGGGTGGATGGGCATTAAATGGAAATGGCGGTACCAATCCCGCAAATGATTTTATAGGAACTTCCGATAATCAACCTTTTATTATAAAAAGTAATAACCAAAAGGTAGCAGAGTTTACGTATGGTAGCCCAAGCAATAATTATATAGGTACAAATTTTCAACGAACTGGCGTAGGTATTATTGGCACCGGTGCGCCTACACATACACTTGAAGTAGGTTTAGCAGATTTGGCAGGTGGTAGTGCAGGTGTGTTAGGTATAAGAGGTACAAATTATATGAGCCACTTTAATTATGGTGCTACAGAAGATATTTACATAAGAGGAGGTAAAAATGGAAGCAATGTTATTATAAGCGATTTTGCTGAATTAGGGAATGTTGCAATAGGCGCCAATGTACCTGATGCAAATACCAAACTTACTTTACAAACCAGGGCAGATTATGCAACAGCTTTATCCATACGTAACCCAAGTGGCTCTGCAAAGTTTAATGCATATGTGGGTGGGCCTATCAATGGCAATACCATTTCGCTTGGTACGCCTGGTCCCATGCCTATTGCTTTTTACACCAACTCTGCCAATAGAATGTTTATTACAGCGGGTGGCAATGTTGGTATTGGTACAGATAACCCTACCAACAAACTTTCTGTATATGGCAATATAAGAAGCACTGAAGTAATTGTGGAAACAGCTAACTGGCCAGACTATGTTTTTAATAATAAATATGTATTACGGCCGCTTTATGAGGTAGAAAAATTCATACAACTTAACAATCATTTACCCAACATTCCTGCTGCTAATGAAATTGAAAAAAGTGGATTACAATTGGGAGATATGCAAAAAAAGATGATGGAGAAAATTGAAGAATTAACGTTATACATCATTCAACAGCAGAAGGAAATTAATGAGTTAAAAGAACAAATAAAATCATCTAAATAAAATAAAAACAGCAAAAATGATGAAAAAAATATGCATGCTGTTAATGATCTTTTACACATTTCAAACAACGGCTCAAATACCTGATAATGATGAATTGCTGTTTCAACTGAAGGGTAAAACCAATTTTTCGGAGGTCTGGAATACAATTAACCAATATTATATTACAAGAGATTATACCAATAATCCCAAATTATATTCTGAATTTAAAAAATGGAACCGTTGGGCATGGTGGGAAAGTAAACATTTAGATGCATCCGGTAAAATGATAAACAGTAACAAAAAAATATTTGAAGAAACAAATTCAATTACACAGAAACTTACCTATAATAGGCTTGGTAATTTAGCATCTAATGGTGGCACCTGGAATTTAATTGGCCCTCAAAATCTTTCTTCAGGTATTGCAAGGGTAGATCGTTTAGCATTTCATCCTACAAATGCATCCATTATTTATGCAGGTACACCGGCTAGTGGCTTATGGAAAACAGTGGATGGTGGAAATAGCTGGCAACCATTAAATGGCTTTTTACCTTCGTTAGGCGTATCGGGTATTGTGGTAGATGCTGTAAATCCCAATATATTATATGTTCTTACAGGTGATGGAGATTCATTTGCAAATGGTGGTTTTGTTTACACAAGGCAAAGTATCGGAATTTTAAAATCTACAGATGCGGGCAATACATGGTCTAAATTATCAGGCATAATACCATCAGGAAGCACAACAGCTTTTTATGGATATAAATTGATACAAATGCCGGATTTTAATAACGTGCTTTTTGCAGCTACTTCTCGTGGATTATATAGAAGCAGTGATTTTGGGCAAAATTGGCAAGCTTGCACCGGTGTATCAACTTTTCAAAATGTTTTTGATGTGGAACTGAAACCTAATAACAGTGCTACTGTGTATGCTTCTGTAAGAGATGCTGTTTATGTTTCCAACGATTATGGGCAAAGTTTTGCAGTTATTCAATATTTTGGAATAACATCATCCAATACCAGGTCTGCACTTGCAGTTACACCTGCAGTACCCAATAATGTTTATATCAATTTCGGAAGCGCTAGCCAATCATTATTATATGTATCCGCTGCTAGTGGCAGCACATTTACGCTCTTAAGTAGTGCACACCCTGCCACCTCTAGTTATATGAGTGCGTTTACCATACATCCGCTAAATGCAAACCGCCTAATATTAGGAGCACTTAATGTAATTTATTCAACAGATGCAGGCGCAAACTTTAATGCAGCTGTTAATATACATGCCGATATACACGACTTGGCTTACAATAATAATTTTTTATATGCGGCTTGTGATGGTGGTGTATATCGCAGCAATGACAATGGAGCAAGCTGGGTTTATTTAAGCAATGGTATTGCTGCAACCCAATATTACCACATGTCTGCAACAGAGCAAAATGACAATGCAATTATTGCAGGTTCGCAGGATAATGGCTATATGCGCCGTAGCAACACCGGTATATTTTCGCTAAGCGATGGTGGCGATGGATTTTCTGGAAAATTTTTAAATAATTCTACGGACACTTATATCTATTCAATTAATAGTGGTGTTTTTAAACGCACAATATCTAGCAATAGTTTTAGCCAATTGTTAGTTGGAGGTACCAGTGTAAATGATATGAATTTCTTTTTTCCATCAATTGAAATTCACCCTACCGATAACAATATTATTTACGCAGGCTTTACAGATTCCTTAAGACGCAGCACCAATGGAGGTGTGAATTGGACAGCATTTGCAGGCAGTGGCTCTGCGGGATTTGGGTTTTCTGGAGGCTTAGCTGTAAGCCCAAATAACCCTGACAGGTTATATTTGGCTAATGGTAACCAGCTGCGCATTAGCAACAATAAGGGTACAACTCAAACGGTTATTTCAGGGAACCCCGGCTGGGCAGGAGTAACCGGCAACATTACCGATGTTACATCACGGCCAAATAATGCCGATGAAGTATGGGTAACATTTAGTGGTTTTATTGGTACCAAAGTACTATACTCCTCAAACGCAGGTGCTACCTGGGTTAATTTTACAGGATCTCTTCCTGATCTTCCTGTTTATTGCATTAAATATACAAGTGCAGGCGATGTATATATTGGTAATGATTTTGGGGTGTATGCTATGACATTTGCTATGAGCGACTGGGCACCTTTTTACAATGGATTACCTAATATACCAGTTACTGATTTGTTTGTAAACGAAACCGCAAATACTATAAAAGCATCAACGTTTGGCAGAGGTATTTGGCAAAGCGATTTATATGCAGATTGCGCTCCTTTTTTAGCACTGGGCAGTAATGTGCAGGGTAGATATTTTTATCAAACCGCAGGTATACTGCAATCTGCACAACAGATGGATAGCAGTTATGGTAATGAGTTAAGATATAGAAGCCCCGTTAGAGTAAGATTAACGAATGGTTTCAAAGCATCTGGCGGTTCTTATTTACATGCTGTTATTGGGCCATGTGGGCAAGGGGTTTTTAATAGAAATTCTCCTGCCATTGTAAAAACAAAAACAGAACAATTAAGCCAAGTGAGATGAAAAATATTTTCCAAAAAACAATATTATTCTCGGTATAATGAGAGATCACATTAGCTAGTGAATAATTTTATTACAATGATTTTTATTAAATTTAAAAATGAAAATGTATCTGCTCATTTACTGTTTGCTTTTTATTACAGCAACTGATGCGCAAAATTTTCAACATAAATTATTTACAACAAAAGATGGCCTAAGCAATGATAATATTACTTGTTTAGCCAAAGATAAAAATGGATTTCTATGGGTGGGCACAAGCAATGGGTTAAATAGATTTGATGGATCTGCATTTGATAAATTCTTTTATAATCCCACCGACAGCACCAGTATTCAAAACAATGAAATACAAGATATACTTGTAACAGATAATAACCAATTATGGGTAAGTACTATAAATGGTATTAGTAATTTTGATGCCCCTACCCAAAGTTTTAAAAACTATGCGCCAGATACCTTAGTGCTCCCTAAAATTGGTTATGCCTTTCCTAAATTATACAAAGCCAATGATGGCAATATTTGGGTAGGCTCGTGGTATGATCTTCTCATATTTAATGAAACCTCAAAACAATTTACAAGCAGTGGTTGGTACAAGTTTGCAGCTGGTTTAAACATTAAAAATGCCAACAACACCAGGGTTTTAATTCAAAGTATTGTAGCAAAATCTGATGCGGAACTTTGGGTACTTTCCACCTATGGTTTATTTAGTGTAAACATAAAAACAAAGCAATTTGCATTTCATGAAAACAATTATATAAATGATTATTATGGTTGTAGCATTGGGTGTGTAGATGATAAAAACACTGTTTATATAAATACCTACAACAAAGGAATAGTTTATTACGATAGCAATAATGATAGCTGGCATCACTATGATCTTCCACCAATTAAAGTTGCACAAAATAAAATAATTAACCAGGTGTGTAGTATTAAAAAATTTAATGCTGACACATTAATATATTGTAGTAACGATAAGTTATATTTTTTTGATGCTACAAATAAGAAAACCATTTTGCCACTTAATGTAGAAAATAATAAAGGGGAAACATTTTTATCAATTCGCTATAGCGGTATTTTAAAAGACGATAAAATAACTTGGGTGCAAAGCAACAATGGATTGCTATTAATAAAGCCTTTTTTTGCAAAATTTGAAGAACAAATAGTAGAAAACACCCAATATTTAGGTCGTTGTTTTTTTACGGGAAAGGCTAATGAGTTTATTATGCACAATGGGGATAAAGAGATATTTTATTACAATAACATATCAAAGTTAAAAACTTTTATAACCACCCATAATTACGAGAAAATTAGCGAAGAACTTTTATATTATTTAAAAATAAACAAAGACACTGCATTAATAACAACAGAAAATGGTGTTTATATACTTGTTAAAAATAAAGCAACTCCTATACAGCTTCCACCAAAAAAATTTGAACAAAACCCTTATATAACAAGAAATATTGTACGGGATAATGAAAATAATTTTTACATACGTTGTAGAAAACAGGGCATCATTCAATACAACGTCTATTCCCAAAAAACCCAGTTTTTAAATTGTATTCCTAGTATAGCAAATAATGAATACTCTGCATTATTTTTTGATAATACCACCAATAATTTATGGATAGGTTTGCAAAATAAAGGTGTATATGTTTTAAACAGCATTACAAAAAAGATAAAACACTATCTGTTAAATACTGCTCCATCACAACGAGGTGGAAGTATTTATTGTATAGCACAAAGTAAGGATGGCATTATTTATTTATCAGACATGTATAATGGCTTATTTGCTTACAATAATAAAACAGAAAAATTTACCCGGTATACAAATAAAGATGGGTTAGCCGCTAACAATTGTTTTTGGCTAAGCATATACAATGATAAAATGTGGGTAGGTACTGGTGCAGGTATTTCTCTGATGGATCTAAAAAGTAACTCATTTAAAAATTATAAAATGCCAGTTGAAAATAACACATTTTCAGAATACTTTATTTCTGATAGTTTAGGAAATAACTATAGCACATTTAATAATAAAATGCTTGCTTGGAATACTTCTAATTTTATTACCGCTGCAGACAAGGGCAAAATTTATTTTAGGCAGTGTAAGTTGAATAACCTCACACTACCTATACACAATGATTATCACTTTAAGCACTTTGAAAACAACATACATTTTACCCTAGGTTACCTTTTACTTGATAATGAAAATGACGTAACATTTGAGTATAAGTTAAATGAAGGAAATTGGATAGATATTGGAGCCGACAATAAAATTTCTTTCTCAAACCTTTCGCCCAATAGTTATATACTAGAAACAAGATTAAAAAATGATGTAAAGCAAATTTTACAAATCAGTTTCGAAATAAATCCACCATTTTACAAAACCTGGTGGTTCTTTTTGTTATTAGCACTAAGTGTTACAGCGCTTATTTATACTGCATTTAAAAGAAGAATAAGCACTGTAAGAAAACAAGCCAGCCTAAGCCAAAAAATTATCGAAACAGAAATTATGGCATTTAAAGCGCAAATGAATCCACATTTTATTTTTAACTGCATTAGTAGCATTGATAATTATATTTTGCAAAACGACACTCAAAATGCGAGTGCCTATTTAAACAAATTTGCTAAACTAATTCGTAATATTTTAGATAATAGTATGCATGATGTGGTTCCATTTTGGAAAGACTGGCAAACACTAACATACTATGTTGATTTAGAAAAATTAAGAAATAATAATAGCTTTCAATGCATCATAACAGCAGATGACGTTTTATTAAATGGCCATTATAAAATTCCTCCTTTGGTAATACAGCCTTACGTTGAAAATGCCATACTACATGGGCTGAAACCTTTATTGGATAGGAAAGGAATTTTATCTATTAATGCATCATTGCATGAAGGGTTTTTAATTTATACAATAAAAGATAATGGCGTGGGAAGAAGAAGTAACAGCAATGAAAACAATTCAATAAAAAATCAAGCTTCGTATGGGATGGACCTTACCGAACAACGAATTAATTTATTTAATGGACAAAATAAAAATGCTGTTATTGTACAAGATTTAAAAGATGAAAATGGAAAGCCAGCAGGAACTTTAATAACAATATCACTAAAAGTTTAACATATAATGATAACAGCAATACTAATAGATGATGAGGCTAACAGTAGGAATGCACTGTACAAAAAATTACAATTGCATTGCCCGTTGGTTACTGTATTGGCTTCCTGTAATAATGCTGAAGAAGGGATTAAAGCTATAGAAGAATTTAAACCAAACGTTATTTTTTTAGATATTGAAATGCCTCGAATGAATGGATTTGCTATGCTGGAAAAAATTGATAAAAAAGATTTTAATATTGTTTTTACAACAGCGTATAATCAATATGCCATTAATGCTATAAAATTTGGCGCCTTTGATTATTTGGTAAAACCTGTGGATGTTGATGAACTAGTAACAGTAGTAAAAAAATTAGAAGAAAAAAATATTGAATTAAACAATGCTGACAGGCTTACAATACTACTAAACCAACTGATACCATCACATAAAAAAGAAGTTAATAAAATTGCTATTGCTACACAAATGGGTTTAGAACTTGTGCCAGTAGAATCGATTGTATATTTAGAAGCCATTGGTAATTATACCCAGCTTCATTTTAAAGAAGGGAAACCATTGCTCGCCTCTAAAACATTAAAAGATTTTGAAGAACTGCTGGTATCTAATTCTTTTTTTAGAATCCACAATGCGTCATTAATAAATTTAATATTTGTAAAAAAATATATAAAGGGTGATGGTGGACAAGTTCAATTAATAAATGACATAATATTAGATGTAGCCCGACGAAGAAAAGATGAATTAGTAGAAAAACTTATAGAAATAGCCCCAAAGGTTTAATGCATTCATACCATTTCTATTTTTAAAAATATAAATACATAAATGTTATATTTTTGTCGGTATGAGTAAACCTTCTCTTTACACTTGTCTCTCGCCTGCGCTGCTGCATTTATATGATGTAAGTAACAGTATTGTTGTTGTTATTGATGTGCTTCGTGCCACCTCTACCATTGCTACTGCATTGCATAATGGCGCAGCAGAAATTATACCCATAGATAATGTAGCTGAATGTATAAGAATGGGCAACGAATTAAAAGCAATTACAGCGGGTGAAAGAGATGGACAAGTAGCAGAAGGTTTGCAATACGGTAACTCACCTTTTGAATATCCTACAGAATTTATAAATGGGAAAACACTAGTGCTTACTACCACCAATGGTACCAAATTATTGCACATGGCATTGGCTAATGGTGCTACAGAAATTATTACCGGTTCCTTTCCAAATATAACAGCGGTATGCAATCATTTGCTAGCAGAAAATAAAAATGTAATACTCGCCTGCGCTGCGTGGAAAGATAAAGTGAATATAGAAGATACTCTATTTGCCGGTGCAGTGGTAAATAGCATTAAGGAACACTTTACCATACAATGCGACTCATCTCAAATGGCAGAGAGTTTATACATGACTGCACAACCAGATTTATATGAATTTATGAAAGAGCGCAATGCTACACACTATCATCGCCTCACAAAATATCATTTAGAAAAAGATATTCGTTACTGCCTTATTGCAGATAGTGCACCCGTTGTGTCCGTGTATATAAAAGGGAAATTGGTGAAAGCAACTACCTAATTCATAAACATCTTTTTTTGCATCACTGCATCATGCTTGTAAATATCATCTCTAAAATTGAGCAGACCATTGTCATCTACCCATGCAGTGTAATAAGTAATGATAACCGGTACCGGATTTTTTAAACTTACATAAGTTTCTGTTCCGCTATTCATGGCTTCTGCAATTTTATCAGATGACCATTCCGATTTTGATCTCAATAAGTATTCAGCCAATTTTGTAGGCTCACTTAATCTTATACAACCATGGCTAAATGCTCTTTTATCTTTACTAAAAAGGCTTTTAGCAGGCGTATCATGAAAGTAAATATTAAAACTATTGGGAAAAAGAAACTTTACTTTCCCTAAAGAATTTTCTTCGCCGGGTAATTGTCTAATAACTGGAATTCCACCACCATTGCTTGTAATTTCCATATTATGGCTGGCTAAATAATTAGGATTTTTTGCCATGGCAGGCATTATTTCTTCCCGTACAATATCTGGCGTTAAATTCCAATAAGGGCTAAAAACAATTTGATTAAGATCTCCCTTAAACATCATGGTATTGTGCCCTTCTTTACCCACCACCACATTCATTGAAAAAGCTTTTTTCTTTCCTTCAAAAACCTGCAATTCAAACTGTGGAATATTTACAAACAACAAGTTTCCTTCGGGCTCCGGCATCCAACGCATGCGGTCCATATTGATAAGTATTTGCTCCAATCTTTTTACCGCAGGTACATTCAGTTCTTTAATAAGTAATTCGTTTATGGTACCATCTGCCGTAAGACCAAGGCTGGTTTGAAAATTTATAATAGCCGTTTGTAATTGGGTATTGTAAAGGTCTGTACTGTCAGCCGGCATATCGCCTGTAGCTTGTAAACGTTTTTTTATGTGCAAAATAATAGGTGAAGTCATGCCGCTTTTTAAAGAAACTTTACCGGCGGTTATTGGCTGCCATCCATCATTTATTGCAGCAGCATAGTAAATTTTTAATTTTTCTTTTAAGGCTTTGTAAGCCAGATTATCGTCTTCATAATATTTATTGTCCTTATGCTTTTTTGTAAGCAACGAATCGGCAAATTTTATAGGGTCCCTTTTTACAATAGGTATAAAACGCTCCAATTCTTTTCGCTTTACAACTCCATCCTCGTAGTTGGTTAAAATATATTTTATAAAATGCGCAGTTAGCAAAAATTCTGCTTGTAATATGTTTTTATCTCCGGCACCTACTTTTAAATTTTCAACGGTTTCCAGTCTATCCATTAAACCGGTAAGCGTTTTATAATTAGCAGAGTTATCTTTATTAAGGGTGCTGTAATAGCTTTGAAGGTTCCAAAACCCACGAGTTTGTTCTGTTAATCCATCAGAAGCAAACCATGCATATTGATAATTACGGGCATTGTAAAAACTACGCATACGGCGTGTAACACTATCGTTTTGTTTAGTATCTACAATAAAATTTTCCATGGCCATGCTATCAAGAAAAATATCGTTGTAGGCATTAGCAGCAGTAATATTAAAATTACGCTTGGTAACTTTTTTTTCAAGTTCCGATTTCTCCGATTTCTCCGATTTTTCTGTTGCTGTATTTGTAGAAGTATTCTGGTTACAAGCAAATAAAACAGCAGCAAGTATAACTGTAGTAAAAATGTTTTTCATATCTGTTTTTTATTTACAAATGTTATGCCTCAATGTTTAAATGATTTCATTTTAGTATATATAGAATTCTTTAATACATACTTAACCTTTTTTACTTTGTGGGGCAACTTTACCTACGTACCTTGCATAATGCGTTCGGTAATTGGCAGGTAATTCTGCTAAAAATTGTTCGCCCTTACTTTCAGCTTACATAAATTTTGTTTCTTTTGGCATTACCACATCTTATTAAACACGTTTACAACAATGGCACGGACGATGTAATTCGCCGTGGCAAAAAAATTCAATCACTCGGTTTTGTAGAGCTGGTGGAGCATGATGAACTCATGAGCAATATTGTTTTTAGGGTTAAAGACGATGTGTACAGCACCTTTTACAAAGTTTACATTGAAAAATACAGCGATGCAAAAGCAATGAACCTTCGTTGCAGTTGCCCTTATAATATTGGAGATATTTGTCGCCACGAAGCAGCAGGCTTATTGCGTTTGCAGGATATGGTAGATAAAAATTTGCTACACAGCAGTGCCATTCAATACAACCAAATGCACTCTGTGGCCAAAATGAAAAACATAGATCTGAAAATGATTAAGATGCTTTCATCTCCATCTATTTTTCATGAGGCAGAAGAATTAATGCAAAGCCATACAGCCACCATTTTTAAAGCGGCAGATGAAAGAGTAGAAGCAGAACTGGTTATAAACGGTGAAAAATTTCCACTCGTTATACAAAAAAATGATGAGCGAAATTTTGATACCTCTTGTATGTGTAGCGAAGCCATGCACCCTTTGTGTGAGCACAAGGTGTTATTATTTGTACAATTATTACACAACTATGGAGCAGATTATTTTGAAAGTATTCGCAACTGGGATAAAGAAAAAAACAAACTGTTACAGATTTACGGTTATAATCTTACAGATGATTTAACAGGAAAATTTGAATTTACTTATAAAGACAGTAAACCGTTTTTAAAAGTTTTAGATACATCTATTAAAAGAGTAGTGGCAGCAACGCCTAGCACCGTACCATCTTATAGAGCCGCCCCTACATTTGTACCAATAGCAAATGTGCCTGTGGCAGAAGTGGCAACAGATGTACAAAAAAGAATGCGCCTCGGTTTGGTATTTAATTTTAATGCTAAAAATTATCCTGGCTTTACGGTAGATGCCATACAAGGCGAGCCAGATGAAGACAATAAAAAATACATTGGCAAAACGGAAGCCATTGACCTTACAAAATTTGTAGATACTTCTGATTTTTCGGAAGATGACAAATCGCTATTTCAACAGGTGAGAAAATTACAGGAAAATGAAATTAATAAATACCTGAACCGTAATTCTCCATTTAGCGGAATATGGGAAAACATTATTCATACAGATGGTGATGATTTGCCGGAAGAAACCAAACAACTTATCACCGAATATCTTCACCCAAAACTTAGAAAAATATTTGACGACCAAAGCAACAATCCCTTTGTTTATATTTTACCGTCAGGTAAAAAATTTACAACAGCCAATTTAAAAGAAACCGAATTAAGCGATGAATTTTTAGCACCGGTATTTAAAGTGGCGGCAAAAAAGAGCCAATTCGAAATTTCGTGCATGGTAAAAATTGCAGGCGATCCGGTTCCATTTACCGAAAACAAATCTGGCAACAGCCTGGTTTTTTTGTATGAAGATGTATTATACACCTGGCAAAAAACGGAAGATGTAATGCAGGCTGATAAATTTATCAGAGAAGGAAATATTGCCTTAAGCAAAAGCAACTGGGCAGATAAAATGGAAAATATTATTCTGCCTTTAACGAAGGAATATGAGGTGGAGTTTGATAAAAGTTTGGTGAAAGAAGTAAAAGTAAGTACACCAGATATTAAATTAATGCTGCAGGAACGTGGTGAATATCTGGTTTTTCAACCGGTGTTTTCTTACAAAGGTTTTGAAACAAAAGCTGGCGATAAAGAAATATTGATCATACCCGATGGCGATAAAATATTACAGATTTATCGTAACAAAGATGCAGAAGATGCATTTATGGCAAAGATGGAAAGCCTGCACTCCGGCTTTATTACAAAGCAAGAAACGGGCAGCCTTGTACTTAAAGGTGCAGATGTGCTTCGCAATAACTGGTTCTTTCTTTTTGTAGATGCTATGAAAGAAATGAAAGTGCCCGTGTATGGTTTTGAAGCATTGAAAAATTTTAGATTTAACACTGCACGCCCAAACACAAACATACATGTAAGCAGCGGGCAAGATTGGTTTGATGCAAAAGTGGAAATAGAATTTGGCGAGCAGCGTGTAGGCATTGCAGATATAAAAAGAGCATTGGCAGATAAGCGATCTTTTGTACAATTGGGTGATGGTACATTGGGAATATTGCCAGATGAATGGCTAAAAAAATACTCATTATTGTTTAAGGTAGGTGATGGTAGAAGCGATAAACTTCGCTTGAGCAAATACCACATGAGTGTAATAGATGACCTTTATGAAAACCGCAATGAAGAAGAAATGAGTTTTGCGTTGGATGAAAAATATGAGCGACTGCGAGAGTATAAAAATATTCCGGAGATAGAACCACCTTCTCAATTAGAACCCATTTTACGACCTTACCAATTAGCGGGCTACAGATGGCTCAGTTATTTAAACGATGTGGGCTGGGGTGGCATTTTAGCAGATGATATGGGACTTGGTAAAACCGTGCAGGCACTTACTATGCTCGATCATTATAAAAAAACAAATGATGGACTGCTTGCAATAGTTGTATGCCCTACCACACTTATTTACAACTGGCAAAACGAAATAAAAAAGTTTACACCAACGCTTGTTGCCCATGTACACCATGGCAGCACACGAACACGAAATATTGAAGAATTAAAAGCGGCCAATATCATCATTACAACTTATGGTACGTTGCGCAGCGATATACAGGTGTTTTTAAAATTACATTTCGATTATGTTGTGTTAGATGAAAGCCAGGCTATAAAAAACCCATCATCGAAAGTTACAAAAGCAGCCTCTTTATTAAATGCTACCAACCGTGTTTGTATGAGCGGTACGCCTTTGCAAAACAATACATTTGACATTTATGCACAGATGAATTTTTTAAACCCTGGCTTGTTGGGCAGCATGGAGTTTTTTAGAAATGAATTTGCAAACCCGATTGATAAATTTGGTGAGCAGGAACAGAAAGAACATTTGCGTAAACTGTTGTATCCATTTATACTTCGCCGTACAAAAGAACAGGTGGCAAAAGATTTACCGGAGAAAACAGAGCAGATTCTTTTTTGTGAAATGGAAAAAGAGCAACGTAAAATTTACGATGCCTACCGCAACAGTTACAGAGATAAAATTTTGGGAACAATTGAAGAGCAGGGAATACAAAAATCGCAGCTTACTATTTTGCAGGGCTTAATGAAATTGAGGCAGATTTGCGATAGCCCGGCAATATTAAATGAAGAAGATAAATTTCCTAATCACTCCATAAAACTGGATGAGCTTACCAGAGAAATCATGGAGAACATTGGCGACCATAAAGCACTAATATTTTCTCAGTTTTTAGGAATGCTGGCGCTTATTAAACAAAAATTAATAGAGAACAATATTCCGTTTGAATATTTTGATGGAAGCACTTCTGCACCCGATAGAGAAAAAGCCATACAAAATTTTCAGAACAATGATGAATGCAGGGTGTTTTTAATATCGTTGAAAGCCGGTGGTGTGGGGCTTAATCTTACCGCTGCAGATTATGTTTATATAGTTGACCCATGGTGGAACCCTGCAGTAGAGCAACAAGCCATTGACCGTACACACCGTATTGGGCAAACAAAAAATATTTTTGCGTACCGTATGATTTGTATTGATACCATTGAAGATAAAATTTTGCAATTGCAGGAGCGTAAAAAAATATTGGCAAAAGAATTAATTGCTGATGATGCCAATTTTGTGAAGGCATTGAGTAAATCGGATGTGGAGTATTTATTTAGTTAATAAAATTTATTGTTTTAATAATTGCTTACTACATATATTTATCATTGATTGTTAAAATCATTTATAACATACTATAAGCATTTGTTATATAATGGTTTGATACAATTTTTTATTAAATGCCAAACCTTGATACCATAAGTTTAACTGTAGTTAAATGAAAACCAGACTTTTAGTAATTTATATTTCTATTGCCTCTTTGCTGCTTGTTATATTTTTTTCTTTCTTATTTAAACTTGCGATAGATGAAAAAGATAAAACCCTTTTAAAAAATAATTATATAGAATTAAAAAAAGGTACTGAGAATATGTACCTTATAAAATCAAGCTTTGTTGAAAAATATGTATTTGATAATTCTTTTTGGACGGAGTTACTACAAGCAACTGCCGCTAAAGATACTGCTTGGTTAAATGATGATTTTTTTAGTTCACTCCCAAATTATGGAGTAGATTATATGTGGGTTATAAATAAACAAGGGGAGTTGATTTATTCTAAATATTCAGGCACATCTACAACAATTGCTTTTTTACCAATAGATTTTGTAGCGTTTAAAAAAAGTATTTCTAAACAACCATTTAATATTTTTCATGAAAAAATTGATGGTTTTATTACCCAAATATTTACAGCACCTATACAACCTTCAAGCGATGAAAAACGTATAACCCCACATGCAGGTTATATTATACTTGGGCGCAGATACGACAAATCATATACAGATGAATTTTCCAAACTATCTATGGGTGTACAATTTGAAATAGAAGAGCATCAAAATATCTTTATTGACTCAATTAATTTTAAAAACAATACTGTAAAAGCTGTACAACCTTTATACGATTTTTCCGGCAAAAAAATAGCTACTTTAAAATCTACCAAATCAAACAAACTAATTACAACATATAATACTTATTTAAAAAATTACACCCTTATATATTTAAGCCTGCTTATACTACTACTTTTAGGCTACTATTCATTTATAAGAAAAAAGATTTTGTTACCGGTAAAAATACTGGCGGAAGCCCTTTACAATAAAAGCAGTGCACACTTAAAGCCTCTAAAAAATAAAAAAGATGAGTTTGCGGATATAGCTTTAATGTTGGATAACTCTTTTGAAAAAAACAAAATGCTGGAGGAAGAAATACAGCTTAGATTAGTTACGGAAAAAGCATTGAAAGAATCTGCGGTGATGCTTAAAAAAGCCACTGTAGATAAAATTAGAGCAGAGCAGGATAAACTTGCAAAGTCTGCATTTTTATCTACTATGAGTCATGAAATTCGCACTCCTATAAATGGAATAATTGGCATAGCGAATTTATTAAAGTCAGAAAATTTAAATTCAAGCCAACAGGAGCTTATAAATACATTAGCTTTTTCATCTAATCATTTGTTATCTATATTAACAGACATACTCGACTTTTCTAAAATAGAAGTTGGCAACTTAACTTTTGATAACATACAATTTAATTTAAAAGAAATTTGTAAAAGTGTACAGTCATTATACGACCCCATAGCCAAAGAAAAAGGAATACGTTTAATTATACATACTGATGATGAGTTAGATCATTATTTAAACGGAGATAGTGTAAGGCTTTGTCAAATATTAAACAACCTTGTAGGAAATGCAATAAAGTTTACTGATAAAGGGGAAGTTGTTTTAAACTATAATATTAAACCTACACAAAAGGATGAAGTGATTGTGCATTTTAGTATAAAAGATACAGGTATTGGCATTGAACAAAATAAACTAGAATCTATTTTTGAAAGTTTTTCTCAAGCAGATAGAACAATAGCTTCTAATTACGGAGGTACCGGTTTAGGGCTTACCATAACAAAAAAATTAATAGAGTTACAGGGAGGAGAAATTACTGTAAATAGTACTAAAAATGTGGGTAGTACCTTTAGTTTTTCTTTACCTTTTAAAGTAATAAATTCTGGTGTATACAAAAAAGATAAACAATACTTACAACAACAAAAAAATGATTTAAAACAAATAAGAATTCTGGTGGCGGAAGACAATAAGATAAACGCTATGATTATTGAAAAGTTTTTAAATAAATGGAATGTGACCGTACATATTGTAGTAAATGGAATGGAAGTATTAGAAAAACTGGAGCAATATGAATATGATATTATAATGATGGATCTACATATGCCTGTTATGGATGGAAAAACTGCTACAAAAATTATTAGGTCAGACCCGAATAAAAAATATTATAACATTCCTATCATTGCTTTAACTGCAGATGCCACAAGCGATACGCAAAAAATTATATTGGATTCAGGCTTTAATGAATACGTAACTAAACCATTTAGCCCTGAAAATCTCTATAGTGTTTTAAAACAATATAATAGAGTAAATAACTAGTAGATTTTTTGGTTAATATTTTTTTACCATCATTTATCTTTAAAAGTTATTTGTGTGTAGAGTAATCATCCTTCGCAATAAAAATATTTTTACCTTATCTTTACTCGAACCCAAATTATAAGCAGGCTTATGTTTAATTTAATACTTTTTGGTCCTCCAGGTAGTGGAAAAGGTACGCAAAGTGAGAAAATAATTGAAAAATACAACCTTGTACATTTAAGTACAGGAGATTTATTAAGATCGCAAATAGCCCAACAAACCGCCTTGGGTTTAGAAGCAAAAAAATTAATGGATAAAGGGCAACTTGTACCAGATGAAGTGGTGGTAGGCATGATAAGTACAGCCTTAGAAGAAAACCCACAAGCAGAAGGTTTTTTATTTGATGGTTTCCCTCGCACAGCAGCACAGGCAGAATCGCTCGATAAATTATTAGAGTTTAAAAAGGAACCCATTAAAGTAATGTTGGCGCTAGATGTAAGTGAAGAGGAATTAATAAAAAGAATTTTGAAGCGTGGCGAAACAAGTGGTAGAAGCGATGATATGAACCATGATATTATTGCAGCCCGTGTAGCAGAATATAAGAATAAAACAGAAGCTGTAGCAGATTATTATCGCCAGACAGATAAAGTGGTAATGGTACCAGGCGAGGGAAGTATTGATGATATTTTTGAAAGATTATCTAAAGAAATAGACAGCAGAATGTGAGTACTATAATTTATTTGAAAACGCCCTGTCGGTAAAACGATGGGGCGTTTTCATTTTTAGAACTTTTTGAAATGTGATTGCATTATTTATGCAAATTGTAAAACCAATAATGTTCCAATTGAAATAAGTAAACTATAAATGGCTATTGATTTTATGGATAATGGCTCCGTAATTATTTTAGCAATACTAATAAGCGGAATTATAAAAACAGCTACTACCATTGCTAGCCATAATAATTCAAAAATGCCACCTACAAAGGCATATTCATACACATTTATTTTTTTACTGATCAACCAAAAAATAAAAGTAAATACAGCAGCAAAGAATAACCAGTAAGACAGTTTTTCGTTGGCTAAATATTTTTTTAAAGTATTGAATGATTTATTCATTTATTACATTCTCCTTCTGTAAAACTTTTTATGCCGGCACAGTTTGCCATACAGGCATTGCTATAGGTTTTTCCATCGCAACCACAAACAGGTTTATAAATCATAGTACACATACAATCTGGCTTTACAGCACCCACACAGTTATCTATTTTGGTTGTTTTGCAGGAGGCAAATATAATGGCAGCAAACATTATTTTTTTCATGGTAAAATGTATTAGGGAAATAATAAACTTAGGGTTACAATTATAATGCCTTTTAAAAAGTGCTATCAATGTTAAATTATTAGCTACACAAATGCTAACGATGGCATAGTTGATTAATTAATTTAATTTTGCCAAATGGCAGAAACATTTATAAATAAAGTAGCGGAAAGTGGTATCATTACTTTAAACCTAGAAGATTATTACCCCAAAGAAACAGTAGCGGTATTTGACATGAAGGATCATCTTTTTATGGGATTAATATTGAAAGAAAAAGATTTCAGAGAAGTGCTTAAAACTTTTGATACTTCTATTTATGAAAATAAAATAGTCGCCCTTACCTGCAGTGCAGATGCGGTAATACCCATGTGGGCTTATATGCTTGTAACTAGTTTATTGCAACCTGTAGCCACAGAAATAATTTTTGGTTCGAAAGCGTTTGCCAAAGAAAAATTATTACTCCGCAATATTGAAAATATACAAACAGAAAGTTTTACTGAAGCCAGGGTGGTTATAAAAGGTTGTGGCGAATTGCCTATTGCAGAAGCAGCTTACATTGCCATTACACAAAAACTTAGGCCGGTAGCAAAAAGTATTATGTATGGGGAGCCTTGTAGTACGGTGCCGGTGTATAAGAAGCCCCTCCTAACCTCCCCCGAGGGGAGGAATAAGTAGGAGATTGATGCGGAGAAGATCATGGATAAATAATATTTGTAAAGAGAATTTATCATTCCAAAAAAATATAGTGCTCGTAGATAACAAACCCAACTTTGCTTCGGTAGTCCCTCCCCTCGGGGGAGGTTAGGAGGGGCTGTTTTCCTGGGGCTTTAGGGCTCAAAACCACCCTCTTTTCCTAAACGACCTTATCATAAGCAACGGCACAAAAATCATTATACCTACAGATATAAAAAAGCCCCACTTATTATGCAGTAGTGGAA
Organism: Ferruginibacter sp.; assembly: GCA_031398005.1. Classification (GTDB taxonomy): domain Bacteria; phylum Bacteroidota; class Bacteroidia; order Chitinophagales; family Chitinophagaceae; genus Ferruginibacter. Next base: position 46,073 of record JANNMO010000003.1, on the reverse strand, counting down.
TGATGTCGAAGTTCATCCCAAAAATACCACCTATAACTGTTGCGGGTGCAAGCAAACACGTAACCACTGCCATTACCTTCATTACTTCATTCATGCGCAGGTTCACATTGCTCAAATAAAGGTCTTGCAAGTTCATCATCATATCTCGATAGTTTTCTGACAAATCATTTGCCTGAATAATATGGTCGTACACATCCTTAAAATATTTTTCGGTTCTTATTTCAATCAACTCACTTTCGCTGCGCATGATACCGCTTATGAGTTCCCTTACTGGGGCAATACTTCGCTTAAGCAAAATCATTTCTTTGCGAATCATATTTATTTTTACCAAGCTTCTGTTGTTGGAATTTTTTACAATATCCTCTTCCAGTATCTCAATTTTTTCTCCCATTTTTTCCATTACAATAAAATAGTAATCCACTATATAATCCAACAAAGAGTAAAACAGAAAATCAGCATTATTTTGACGCACTTTACTACCCGCAATTTTTAATTTTTCTCTTAATGGGTTAAACGGATCTTTAAACGGATCTTCCTGAAAAGTGATCACAAAATTTTTACCAAGTATTATGCTGAGCTGTTCTGTTTCTACACCTGAAATTTTTTCATTAAACGAAAGCATGTTCAATAAGCAAAACATTAAGCCATCTATTTCATCTGTTTTTGGGCGCTGCCCAATGCTTAAAATATCTTCTGCAATGAGGGGATGAATACCAAAATGCTCACAAATGTTTTCAACATCATCTTTGCGCAAGCCATCTATATTTATCCAGGTAATAGAAGGTGAATGTAAAAATGGAAAAGCATCTGCTGCCTTTTTTAAAGTATGACAAGTCATTTTTTCTTTATCATATTCAAAAACGGTAATTACAGATTCGTCAGGTTCTTTTCGTACCGGAGCGGCAGTGGGGTTTACGTGCAGTACTTTTTTTGTACGTAAAAGATCCAGCGGATTCAGAATATAATCGAGGTATTTTAATGGCTTCATAGTAAAAATTAATACTGATGTAATATAAAAGGTACTACAAAAAACTATCCGTTTATTTTACCAACTGTTTCATCTATTTGTTTTCTAATTTCCTGCAATTTATCTGATGCCCCATCTTGTTTGTTCAAAATATTTATATACATGTTAGCTTCTTCTTTTCGCAGGCTTATATAAGTGAATACTGCATCAGCTTTTTTATGTTGCGCTTTGCTTACATTCATTTGTTTCATTTGCATTACGAGTGTAGAAGCCTTATCCCATTCAGGCAAAGCAATTTCATTTATTTTTTTTATGCTTTCTAAATTAGCTGTCATATCTATAGAATCTAACACCTGCATGGCCGTCTTTTGATGCTCAATAAACTTATTATAGTTCTCAATAAACTTATCATTATCCTCATAAGCACTTTCTTTAAGTTCAGATAATATTTTGGTTCGCTCCGTACTCGATGCTGTATGTTCACTTAAATATAAAAAAGACCCACCAATAGTACCTAATATTACGAGAGGTAATACCCATGCAGCTTTCAACCCTTTTCTTTCTTTACGAATACTTAATACATATAAATAACCAATTACAAAACCGCTTACAAGTCCACCAACATGTGCCGAGTTATCTACACCACCCTTCATACCATACACTAGGTTAAATACTATAAAAATTCCAATGCTTTGCAGTAAAGATGCACGAACAGATTTGGGAATTAAATCTGTTGTAAGCAATGCTAAAAATAAACCGTACATCCCAAATACAGCACCAGATGCTCCGGCAGAATTGGCCGGTGCCGTATGCCACCAAAGGCTTACAAGACTTGCCAAAATACCGGTACACAAGTACGCAGCGGTGTATTTTACTTTGCCCAACATTGGTTCTAAATAAACGCCAATTGTATATAGGCAATACATATTCATGGCAAGGTGTATAATGCCGAAATGAATAAAGGTGCAGGTTAAAAGTCGCCACCAATCTCCACTAAGTGTAAGTGACGAATAATTGCTGCCCCATTTTAAATGTACAAATCCATTGGGCTCAAATATACCCGCACCGTCAAAAGCCATTAAAGCAAATACAATAATGTTTATAGCTATAATGATATAAGTAACATATAAATTACTTCCGGCTAGGTTCATTGCTTTGTTTATTTCTTCAGCTTCTTGCAGTGCAATTACTTCTTCTTTTTCATTTTCTTGTTTTAATAAAAGGAGGGCTGCTTTTTTATCTTCTGTATTTTCTGGAGTTGAATGTTGACTAGCGGTATTAAATGCTTCCCTAAAATCCGCTACATTTTTTCTGTTCTTTTTTTTGAGATCCATAATCTCTCCATTAATCATAGAGCTTGTAACTACCAAATTACCTTCACTGTATTCTACAAATATTTGTTCACCTACTTGCTTCCATTTTTTTTGTGTGAAGGCAAGTATACTATCTCCATTTACAAATGCGCCGGTATAACCCAATGTGGTAAAGGCTTCATAAGTTAAAGCGAGTGCAGTATCTCTGTCAATATTTTGAAGAACGATGGTATCTTGGTACGTAAGCATGCAAGTAAATTTTACTCAAATTAATGTTTTAAAAGAATTTTATCTCTTAATTTTAAAAAAGGGTTTTCAACTAAAAATCTAATAATTAAAGCAGCAAGCAATGTAGCAACAATACAAATTAGTAACATTAAATTTCCATCCTCATCTACGCCATGCTTACTAAAATAAATATGACATAATTTACAAATGGCTTTGTGACATAAATAAACAGCATAAGACAATATGGCTATTCTTTTAAAAAAAGAAAAATTCATTTTGTATAAAAAACTATTTGGGCATAAAGCTGCCAACACACAAAAACCATAACCTAAAGCAACAGTAGGAAAACCAAAAACATTTGCATTATAAGATACTCTATTCAGGCATAAAAAATATGCCCCTACTAAAATGGCAATTCCAATTACCAAAAAAAGATTCCCCAATTTTAGAAGCCTATTCGTAAGGTTCGGCAAGTATTCAAATACCGCTGCAATAGTTATTCCTGTTAAAAGCCCGTCAAGTCTTGAGTAGGTAGGATAATAAATCCACGTTATCCAAAAATTCCCTTTATACGCATCAGGATATTTTATAGGGTCTAAATTGTTATTCCATAAATACAACCGTATTAAACAGGTAAATAAAAACAAAGCGCCAATAATATAAAATATTTTCTTCTGTGCTTTAAAATAGGAAAGCAATAAAACGACAAAGGGAAAAACAATGTAAAATTGTTCTTCAATACATAATGACCACGCATGTGTAAATGCATTTGTATCTCTAGGATTTAAACCAATGTTTTGAGTGAAAGTTAAATATTTCCAAAGTGGGGATAGAACCGGTCTTTCTCGAAAAATTGGAACACAGAAATACAGAAATAGTACAAAAAAGTAAGCAGGCAAAATTCTCAAAAACCTTTTTATATAAAACTTTTTAATTGAAATTGTATTACTTGAATTTGCTTCTTCAAATAATTGTTGTGCTATTAAATAACCGCTCAATACAAAAAACAAATCAACTCCTGTCCAACCAAAACTAGTTATTTTGTTTAACCAAGGATAAAAATTTCCCCATACGTAATGAAACATAAAGACCCAACAAATTGCTATTGTTCGTAAAAAATCTAAACCTCCATTATGCTTATTTATTGAGTTAGTTCTATTCTGTAATTCCATTATGTAATATATACTAGAATATAACAAAATAAAAAAAGAGTAAGCCTACACTTACTCTTTCAAAGAATTAATCATCCTATCTAATGTAAATAAATAATTTATCTAGTGGTTTTGCCAACTGCTCCTTGCCAACTGCTATTCTTAAAACGCCGCACTCTTCGGATACCTCGGAAAAGGAATTACATCTCTAATATTCGTCATGCCCGTTACAAACAAAACCAATCGCTCAAACCCAAGCCCAAAGCCTGCATGCGGACAACTGCCAAACCTGCGGGTATCTAAATAAAAATTCATTTCTTCCACTGGTATATGCATGTCTTCCATGCGCTGCATCAGTTTATCTAACCGCTCTTCTCTTTGCGAACCACCCACAATTTCACCAATACCCGGGGCTAAAATATCCATTGCTGCCACCGTTTTACCATCATCGTTCTGGCGCATGTAAAACGATTTTATATCTTTTGGATAATCCGTTAAAATCACCGGTTTTTTAAAATGCTTTTCTACCAAATATCTTTCATGCTCACTTTGTAAATCTACTCCCCATCCATCTATCAGGTATTGAAATTTCTTCTTTTTATTGTGGTTGCTTTCTTTTAAAATTTCAATGGCTTCGGTGTAAGTGAGGCGTTCAAAATCATTGTCCACCACAAATTTTAATTTATCTACCAAACCCATTTCGCTGCGCTCGTTTTGTGGTTTTTGTTTTTCTTCATCCTCTAAACGCTGTGCAAGAAAAGCCAAATCATCCGCATTGTTTTCCATTGCATACTTTATAATGTATTTAATGAAATCCTCTGCAAGGTTCATATTGTCTTCCAGGTCGTTAAACGCAACTTCAGGCTCTATCATCCAAAACTCTGCAAGGTGCCGTGTGGTGTTGCTGTTCTCCGCTCTAAAGGTTGGGCCAAAAGTATATACATCGCTAAAAGCCATGGCTGCAAGCTCTCCTTCCAGCTGACCGCTCACCGTTAGGTTAGTGCTCTTGCCAAAAAAATCTTCTTTAAAATTAATAGAACCATCATCATTTTTTGGCGCTGTTCCATCAAGCGGCAGCGTAGTTACTTTAAACATTTCGCCGGCACCTTCCGCATCGCTACCTGTAATAATGGGCGTATGCATATATACAAAACCACGGTCGTTGTAAAATTTATGAATAGCAAAAGCAAGCGAATGCCTTACCCTAAATATGGCGCCAAAAGTATTGGTACGCATGCGCAGGTGAGCAATCTCACGCAGAAATTCCAGACTGTGTTTTTTAGGCTGTAAAGGAAATTTTTCCGCATCACTATCTCCAAGGATTTCTATAGATGTCGCTTTCAATTCTACTCTTTGCCCTTTGCCCAACGACTCTATTATTTCTCCAGTTGCTTTTATACATGCGCCTGTGGTAATGCGTTTCATGGTTGCATCATCCAGCAAACCAAGTGCAGCTACAATTTGTAAATTATTATTGGTACTGCCATCGTTTAAAGCTATAAACTGGTTATTTCTAAACGTACGTACCCAGCCCATTACTGTTGTTTCAAAATTGGCCGTATCGCCTTCCAGCAGTTGTTTTATTTTGGTGCGTTTATTAAACATAATTTGTTTTTGTGGCTGCAAATATAAAGATTAAAAAACAGGAAGATTTTGGCGGTGGGCAAAAGATCTTTGTGAAGCATTTGTTCGGGCTTTCTGTAGTAGTTATGCACGCAAGTTAGATTATAATTTAAAGTTTATTTGTGCATAAGCTACTACTGCCAATCCCGCCGCTCGTGGGCAGAAGATCATTTTTCAACATTTATTATGCAATCTTTTTTACCTACGCCTTTTTCCATGGGCTGCACCCATGGTTATTTAAAATTAAACCCTTTCAGGATTCGTAGAAGCTTTCCACTGTCTATGCACTCATCTCCCAATCAATCTCCAAGTCATCCCTCTCCCTCGGAGAGGGAACGAGGGTAGGGTTTTCAGTTCTTCACCAAAAAACCATTCCTCATTTTATAAAATATTTGCCAACTAAACAACCTATCATTAAATATCTTTGCCATCGATAATAAATTAATTAAATGAAATATATTTTAGCCGCTTTTCTTTTTGCTTCATTAATCACGCAGGCGCAGCAAAAAAACACCGAAGCGAAAACAATTGCCTCTATTAAAAAAACCATTGATTTTTTAGCTGATGATAAATTAGAAGGAAGGCGCACCGGCACCGCTGGAGAAAAATTGGCCTATGAGTTTATACAAACAGAATTTAAAAAAGCTGGTCTGCAAACTTTTACTACCAACAAAAGTTATATACAACCTTTTGAAGTAAATGAAGGAAGAGAAATTGGAACCAACAGTTTTTTTGTAATTGATGATATTGCTTACTCAGAAAATGAGCATTATTTCCCCTTTGCATTTTCGGGAAATTTACCCACCACCACATTAACTGATATTGAAAAGCAAATTACCTTTTATGATTTGTCAGCCATTTTAAAAGAAAATGAAAATAATCCCCATTTCGATTTAAAAGAAAAGCTATTATCCGTTTGTAATAACGAAGCATCTAAAAATAAAAAACTGGTCATTTTTACAAACACAAGTACTTTAAAAGATGATTTAAAGTTTGATGCAAAAGATAAAACGCCCACACTACCTATTGCAGTTATTTATGTAAAAAAACTATTAAAAGAAACTTTAGATGCTGGGTTAAAAGGCGCCTCGGTAAACATCAGTATCAATGCTAAAACAAAACAGGGCCACAATGTAATCGGCTACATCAATAACAAAGCAACCAACACCATTATTCTTGGTGCACATTACGACCACCTTGGTTATGGCGAAGATCACAACTCACTGTATAGTGGCAGCACACCCATGATACACAACGGTGCAGATGATAATGCAAGCGGCACGGCAGCATTAATTGAGTTGGCTAAAAAATTAAAAAAATCTACCTACAAAAAATACAATTATCTCTTTGTTTCTTTTTCGGGAGAAGAGCTTGGTTTGTTTGGTTCAAAATATTTTACAGATCATGCAGGGCTTGATTTAAAAACGGTGAACTACATGATTAATATGGATATGGTGGGCAGGCTTAACGACAGTACGCACGGGCTTACCATTGGCGGCTATGGTACTTCACCAACTTGGGGCAACATCATCAACACAAAAAATAATTATTTTAAAATTAATGTAGATAGCAGCGGTAGCGGACCAAGTGATCATACATCGTTTTATAAAAATGATATTCCTGTTTTATTTTTCTTTACGGGCAGCCATAAAGATTACCATAAGCCAACGGACGATGCAGATAAAATAAACTACCATGGCGAAGTAAAAATTATACAATACATAGAAAATATAATTGCACAAACAAATAAGTTGGATAAACTTGCTTTTACAAAAACAAGGGAAGTGTCTATGGGCAAAAGCAGTTTTAAAGTGAGCCTTGGCATTATGCCAGACTATACTTTTAGCGGCAATGGAGTAATGGTTGATGGTGTTTCAGAAAATAAGCCCGCCCTAAAAGCAGGTATAAAAACGGGTGATGTTATTACACAATTAGGACCCCATAAATGCAGCGATGTACAGAGTTATATGGATGCACTTAATAAATTTAATAAAGGCGAAAGTACCAAGGTGAAATTGGTGAGAGGGAAGGAAGAGATGGAGGTGGTGGTCACTTTTTAGAATAAAGACTCACCGTAGAGAGAAAGAGAAAAAGGGTTTTCGAAGAGAACAATGACTCTGCGCAAACTCTGCAAACTTCATTTCTCTGCGGTGGTAAAAATGGATTTATGAAACTTAAAATAGATACCGAAACATTAATAGAAGAATTTTTTGACAGCACTTGCTTGCTCGGCATTGTAGCGCCGGTAAAAGATTACCAGTTTAGTTGGCATATAAACCAGGCATTGGGTTATCATTTTAAAATAAACCACAGTTTAGAAATTCAGTTAAGAAAAAAAGACCGTAATTATTTTTTCTCCATTTATGAATATGTAGTACCCGGCTCTACCATGGTGCATTATTTGTACAACAATGAAGATGATGGCGAGTATTTATTACCCGAGTTTAAACACCTCGATTATTTATGGCTGGCAAAAGGGGAAGAAATGGAAAAAGATGAAGTTACAGTGTTGGTACAATCATTAAGATTATTACCAGCAGTACAATTGGTAACAGAAATGACCAACGAAAAAATTAAAAATAAACAGTTCCTTATTTTTTAAAAATGATAAATTATGTGGAAAGAAAAAAACGATAAACTCTATCAAAAATTTGAATTTAAAACATTTGTTGAAGCGTTTTCTTTTATGACAAGCGTGGCGCTGCTGGCAGAAAAAGCAAACCATCATCCCACATGGAAAAATACTTACAACAAGGTTGAAATTTGGCTAAGTACACACGATGCCGGTGATAAAATTACTGACAAGGATAAAAAATTGGCTAAAAAAATTGATGAACTTACTGGCGCTGTTTAAAATATTTTAGTAGCGCAAAAAGGGAAACAATTGTCCATGTTGCTTCCAAAACAATAAAAGGTAAAAACCAAATTATAATGCTGGATGCGCAAGATAATCCTGCACCAATTATGTTTAATAAGATATAAGGCAGACTATCTTCCCGCCATTTTTTTAATAGGTTCATTAAAAATGCCCATAACATTAATGCCACACCTATTGATCCAACTATTTCTGCGGTAGAAAATTCCATGCTTAAAAATTTAATGTACCATCACCATTTTTTCTTCTTGTGCTACCATGTGGCCAATGGGTTTTATAAAAGCTTCCAAACCATTTTCTGTTAATACTTTTATTAATTCATCAGCCCCATCTTTATTTACTGCAATTAATAAACCACCGCTTGTTTGTGGGTCAGCTAAAATAGCCCATTGCTCTTCTGTAAGTTCAGCAATTTTATGCCCATAACTATCTCTGTTTCTATTGGTGCCACCTGGTACACAACCTTGAGAAATATATGCTTTAATATCTGCACTAATTAATGGCACTGCATCCACATTTACAATGGCACTCAGTCCACTTCCTTCTGCCATTTCTGTAAGGTGACCAAGCAACCCAAAACCTGTAACATCCGTCATTGCTGTAACAGCAGTTAGTTTACCAATGGCTTCTCCTACTTTATTAAGTTGCATCATTTGGTTTGCCGCAAGGTTTTTATGTTCCTCTTTTAGCAATGATTTTTTTTCTGCGGTAGTAAGAATTCCTACACCAATTGGTTTGGTAAGGAATAATACATCGCCTTCCTGCGCTTTGTTGTTTTGTTTAATATTTTCAATATCAATAATGCCATTTACAGCTAAGCCAAAAATTGGTTCTGGCGAATCTATACTGTGCCCACCGGCCAAAGAAATACCTGCTTCTTTACAAATACTTCTTGCACCATCTATTACCTGTTGCGCAACTTCCGGCGCTAATTTATTTATGGGCCAACCCAATATTGCTATCGCTAAAACTGGTTTGCCACCCATTGCATATACATCACTAATAGCATTGGCAGAAGCTATTCTACCAAAATTAAAAGGGTCATCCACTATAGGCATAAAAAAATCAGTAGTGGAAATAAGTGCAGTGCCATTTCCCATATCCAATACCGCAGCATCATCTTTACTATGGTTGCCTACAATTAGTTTATCGTTATCAGGCATGGCAATATTGCCTTTTAAAATTACATCCAACACCTGTGGAGAAATTTTACAACCGCAACCTGCACCGTGAGAATATTGTGTGAGTTTTATTTGTTCCATTATTTTTTGCCGAGATGGCGTTCAGTATTTAAATAATATTTGTTTGATTGTTGGTGGCTGTTAGCTTGGCATTGATCAGCCCAATATTCTTGCCCGTATCTACCGTTTCTGCAGGAATATTTTTTATCAGATTTTCCGCATCATCTCTGTTTGTTAAACCCTTCAAATAATATTTATCATAGTAGTGCAAGAGGATGCGAAAACTTTCTTTAAAATTATTTTCCAGCAAAAAATTGATAGCGTTTTTTGTTTCTAATCCACCTAATCTTTTTTGAATGCGCATGATGGCATTTACTATATCTGCTTTTGGGTGAATGCCATACTCTTCTGTGAGATAATTGAGTCTTTCTTCAAAAGGAATGTCAATAAAATAAACCGGTGCTTTGCGCATGCAATACCACAGCGGCATGGGTATTTGTAAGTTGCCTATCCGCTGGCTTTCGTCTTCTAGCCATATTGAGTTGAAGGTTGAAGGTTCAAGGTTCAAAGCTGGCTCTTTTAACTTTGAAGATTCGTTATATAATTGACACTGTCTGTTGTCTGTCGTCTGTTGTCTGTCGTCCAATTCTTTCGCCAATAAATTTTCAAACATTTCCTGCTTTGGTTGTGGTTCGTTGCCTAATGCACCCAAGGCAGAACCTTTATGGTTTGCCAATCCTTCTAAATCAATGATATTGTTGTTTTCTTTTGCAAGCGCATGCAGCAACAATGTTTTTCCGCTACCGGTATACCCACCAATTATGTTGAAATTATACTCTTTCGTAAACTGTTCTAATACCCAATTTCTATAAGCCTTATAACCACCAATAAGTGTGTAAACTTTAAACCCATACAAATCTAATAACCATGCTACGGCTGCGCTGCGCATACCGCCTCGCCAGCAGTGTAAAAGTACAGTTGCGGGTTTAGGAGTTGCGGGTTGCGGGTTATTAGTTACTAGTTGCTGGTTAGATGGTTTCGAGTTTTCGAGTTTTGAGTTACGGGTTATAGAGTTGGTTTTTTTTGGAGTGTTTAAACCCGTAACCCCCAACCCGTAACCCGTAACTATTTCCTCCACCTTCTCCACCATCCCCCTCATATTCGGTCCAAAAAAATCAAGACCAATTTTTATAGCATCTTCCTTGCTTTGTTGTTTGTAAGTGGTACCAACTTTGGCTCTTTCATCATCATTGAATAAAGGCAAACTTACCGCATTGGGTATATGAGCATGTACATACTCACCGGGGCTACGCACATCCAACACAGGAGTCGTTTTTGCAAGTAATAAAAATTCTTCGATCGTAATTTTGTTGACAGCCATAATTATAGGGTGCAAAAATAATGAATATGCAATGCTTACAACATAAAGTATTGTGGCAGGTTACAAAACAAAAAAGCTCCCACTAATGGAAGCTTTTTATTAAAACATTTACTTTAAAATTGATATTCACAATTTCCAATTAACCATTCACTTTTTCACAATTCCCATTCACCATTCACAACTTCACCATTCACAACACCCCTAGTTGCTTTTCACAAATTTTAATGCTGCTGAGTTTAAGCAATATCTTAACCCGGTTGGTTTTGGTCCGTCATTAAAAACGTGGCCTAAATGCAAGCCCGTGCTTGTTTCAATTACTTCGTCTCTCGTCATTCCCAAACTATTATCGGTTACCACGGTTACTTTACTTTTATCTGCCGGTGCCCAAAAACTTGGCCACCCCGTGCCCGATTCAAATTTGGTTTCAGAGCTAAACAACACATCTCCGGTGGCTGCACTTACATACACCCCTTTTTCGTGGTTATCAAAGTATGGATTATTAAAAGGGGCTTCTGTACCACGTTTTACCATTATTTGAAATTGTGTAGGTGTAAGTTGTTTTTTCCATTCTGCTTCTGTTTTGCCTTTTGGAAATTTGCCCTTTTGTGGTTGCTGTGCAGTGCATGCAGTTGCAAAAATTACAATGCTTAATAATGCTGCTAAATACGGTTTCATTTTTATTTTTTTAAAAGGATGTAATGAAGGTTAAATTTTTTGTTCGTTTATAATTACTATATACGAAGCATTTTGGTTTTGATTACATAAAATTATGTTATAGAAATTTTTTAGATAAAGTTTATTATTCCTCTTCCTTTTTACCATCCATTTTTTTAATTGTATCAGTAGCACCAAAAGTCGGATACATTTTTTTAAAATGGTACGATGCATTTAACACATATTGGTGAAATTCAATCTCACTGCTGTTGCTTGTAAACTCATACGAAGGCCGGTACCAAACTAAAAATGTATCAAGACCTTTTCCGTTTAATTGGGTGATTCGTCTCACAAAAATTTTATTAAAACGATAATTTACATATTTCTCCTGCTCATCTGCCTCCAGTCTTTTTTGAAATGCTTTCATTCTTTTGTTTCTCTTAAAACGAAACATATTTATCAACTCATTTGCATCTAAACCTACGCCACCACCAGGGCTGATAGATGTACCGATACCATTTTTGCGGTACGAAAATACCTCACCATAGTTTTGCCTATTCTCTGCTGAATCTTGTTTGTAATTTTTGGCATACACTACCACTTCTTTTAAAACACTGTACTTGCTTTTTACAGAAATGTGCAGGGAAATATCAAACTGACTGGCATTTGGAATTTTATTTACAGCAAATCTTTGAGTAGGCTTATTGTTATATACAAAATAAATAGAGTCGCCGTTTTTTGCTTGAATACTGTATTTGCCAAGCGAATCTGTAAAAGTTATTTTGCCTCCGGTACTTACTACAGTTGCAGCTTCTACAAAATTTATTTTGCTATTATCAAGCACCGTACCGCTCACCGTTATTTGTGCCGATGAACTTTGAGACGAAAAATAAAGGATGATAAATGTAAAAATTAAGCGCAAACCTGTTTTTTTTGATGAGTAATATTACGGCACAAAAAATTAGCAGAGAAAAGCCATTCTTTATTTAACAGGAATTTGAGAAAGAAGCATCTTGGAAATTTCTTTGCTGTAATGGGTATGTTCCAGCGCATGAATTTTCTTGGCTAGGCTTGCAGCAGTTTCTTCTTTATCTACATTGCAATAAGCCTGAAAAATTATTTTGCCATGGTCATAGACTTCATCTACATAATGTATTGTAATGCCACTTTGTTTTTCTTTAGCAGCTATTACCGCTTCATGTACACGCATGCCATACATACCTGCGCCACCGTAAGCAGGTAATAAAGCTGGATGAATATTTACAATTTTTTGAGGATATAGTGCAATAACTTCTGTAGGAATTTTTTTTAAATACCCAGCCAGTACAATAAAATGTATACTATGTTTTTTTAAGATATCTAAATATGCAGGTGCTTGTTGTGCTGCCGCAGTATTTTTTAGGTCTAATATTTCTAGAGGTATTTGATGAGTTGTAGCAATATTGATAACACCCGCGGCAGGGTTGTTGGTAACAATTGCTGCAACACATGCTTTTTTATTAGCTAAAAAGGTAGGTAAGGTTTCTATGATAATTTGTGCATTGCTACCTGCACCACTCGCAAATATGGCTATATTCATATTTACAAAGAATTAATTTTTTTTTCTTTTAAATTTCCAGTCATCTTTTGTTTTCCACTCATACGTACAAACATCTTTTTAAGGTATGCTTTAAAAAATGCAAATTGACCTAAGGGAAGGCTTATAAGCAACACACAAAAAGGCCATAAAACAGTAACTACCAAAACATATAGTAATACCCAGATAATCCCTTTATCTACGCTTGTAAATCCCATAAGTTTTCTACCTAAATACCCACATAAACTTCCTCCAATAGCAAAAGTTGCAATAATTAATAAGAGCCTGCCAGCACTTACTTTCCATTTATTTTGCAATTGTTGAAACATGCGCAAATGTGAATTAATTTTCTGGTAAAATAATAGCATTATTAATAATTTTTATTGCGCTGATTTGGTTACAATATGATGACAATCAAAATATTTTTTCTGTTTCTATTTTGGATAATTAGTAGAAATTCTGTTAAAAAAAAATAAAAATGTTGATAGTTTGTCAGTATCCTGTCTTATTTTTGCGCACGGAATAGCCATTTTCTACAAAAAAACCCGGCTTAATTGTATGATTCGTTACAAAAAATTCATTATTCGGTTTATCGCAAGCCTTATCGTTATTGGTTTCATCTCAAATAATAGTGCATATGCACAGGAGGGGGAAGCATTATTTAAAGCACAATGTGCTAATTGTCATAAGCCAGATGTTGACTATACTGGTCCGGCTTTACAAGGCTGGAAAGAAAGAGAACCTTCTAAAGATTGGATTTACAAATGGGTAGCCAATCCATCTGGAATGATAGCTACTGATGCTTATGCAAAAACCTTGTTTGAAAAGTGGAAGCCAACGGTAATGACTGCTTTTCCATCATTAAAGAAGACGGAAATAGATGCTATCATGGCCTATGTAGATGGCTATAAAGCCCCTGCTCCAGGTAAAGATGTACCGGGCGCTGCAACAGCTTCTGAAAGCAGCGATAACAATTCTCTCCTATTTGGTATTTTAACTCTTATTCTTGCAGTAGTTGCATTTATATTATTACAGGTAAACAGCAACCTTCGTAAATTATCTGATGACAAAGAAGGTATTTACCGTGGTGAGCCGGTTCCTTTTTACAGAAACAAAACTTATCTAATGGCTGCCGTATTGCTTCTTTTTGGCTTGGGCGGTTATGCTACAATAAACGGTGCCATGGGGCTTGGTCGTATGAAAAATTACCAGCCTGAGCAACCAATTTACTATTCACATAAAGTACATGCAGGGGCCAATCAAATTAGTTGTTTGTATTGCCATGGCGGTACGCAAGATAGCAAGAGCGGTAGCATTCCTTCAGTAAACGTATGTATGAATTGCCACATGGCTATAAAAGAATACAAAGGAGAAGCTATTACAAAAGAAGATGGCACATCTGTAAATGGTACAGCAGAAATACAAAAGTTGTATGCTTATGCAGGATGGAATCCTGAGAAAAAAGAATACAATCCAGATAACAATAAAGATGGTAAGCCTGATGGATCTCGCCCTATTGAGTGGGTTAAAATTCATAACCTGCCAGATCATGTTTATTTCAACCACAGCCAGCACGTAAAAGTTGGTAAGCAAAACTGTCAAACCTGTCATGGAAATATTCAGGAAATGCCTGAAGTATATCAGTTTTCAGATTTAAGTATGGGCTGGTGTATTAACTGTCATAGAGAAAGCAAAGTTGACTTTTACAATAAAGCAGATAGCACCGGTAATAAATTTTACAGCATCTACGAAAAGTTTCATGAGCAAATGAAAGATTCTGTTCTTGATAAAAAAGGTAAAAAAATAGCAAATCCACATAGATTAGACAGTGTAAGTGTAGAAAAGATTGGTGGTACGGAATGTCAGAAATGCCATTATTAATGCAATAAGCAAATTAGCAAATGTGCTAAATTGCTAATGCCCACATTTTACAAGGCTTCGCAAAATTGAATAAAGATTTGAATTTAAAAAATTAGCACATTAGCACATCAGCTAATTAGCACATTTTAACTTAGTATGAGTAACAAACAATATTGGCAAAATTTTGGAGATCTTAATCAATCAGACAGGTTTAAACAAGCTGCTGAAAAAGAATTTCAGGAAGAATTACTGCCATTGGAAGATTTGGATGGTAAAGGTTTGCTGGATGCAAAAACACCAAGAAGAGATTTCTTAAAATATCTTGGTTTTAGTACTGCCGCTGCTGCTATTGCAGCAAGTTGCGAAACACCGGTACGCAAAGCTGTTCCGTTTCTTCAAAGGCCCGATACTGTTGTTCCAGGTGTAGCTAATTATTATGCTTCTACATACGTAAATGGCGGAGATGCTATCAGCGTAGTGGTAAAGCAAAGAGATGGTCGCCCTATTAAAATTGAAGGAAATGAACTTTCTTCTCTTACAAAAGGTGGAACAAGTGCCGCATCTCAGGCATCTGTGTTAGATTTATATGATCCCACTCGTCTTCGTCATCCATTACAAAAAGCAGGAAACGAATTTAAGGAAGTAACCAGCTTTGAAAACTTTGATAAAATTATAGCAGGCGCTATGGCCGGTATTGCAGGTAAGCCAATTGTTTTACTTACATCTACTATACATTCACCTTCTACTCTTCAAATAATTACTGAATTTATTGCAAAATATTCTGGAAGCCGCCACGTACAATACGATGCGGTAAGTTACAGTGGTATGTTGCTTGCAAATGAAGCATCTTATGGTAAAAGAGCATTGCCTCAGTACCGGTTTGATGTAGCTAAAACAATTGTGAGTCTTGGTGCCGACTTTTTAGGTACTTGGTTAAATTCAACCGAATACAGCAAACAATACGCTGAAAATAAAAAAGTAAAAGGAAATAATCCTGAATTAAGTCGCCATATTCATTTTGAAAGTATGATGAGTATGACGGGTAGCAACGCTGATGATCGTTATACACACAAACCATCTGAAACCGGTGCAGTAGCATTGGCTTTGTTGGCAAAATTAGGTGGCGCAGTTAGTGCACCGGCTTTAAAAGATGCAAGGTTATTAAAAGGAATAGACCAGACTGCAGCATTACTTGCAGCTAATAAAGGTACTTCACTTGTAGTGTGTGGTAGCAACGATGTAAACGTACAATTAGTAGTAAATGCTATTAACGAAGCAATTGGTGCAAATGGCACAACTATTAACTGGGCTGCCACTTGTAATACCCGCAAAGGAATAGATACCGATATAGTAAAACTAGCTACTGATATGAATGCAGGTGCAGTAGGTGCTTTATTGGTGTACGACTGTAACCCCGTTTACACCTATGCAGATGGTAAAAAGTTTGGTGAAGCCATATTAAAATTACCGGTGAGTGTTTCTTTCAACAGTACCATGGATGAAACAACAGAACTTTGTAAATATATTTTACCTAGTAACCATTGGTTAGAAAGCTGGGGCGATACCGAAGCTGTTTCTGGTTATGTGAGTCTTATACAACCCATCATAAATCCTTTATTTAAAACAAGACCTTTTCAAACTTCTCTAATAAATTGGACAGGCGCTTCTACAGTTGTTGCGCCTATAGCAAAAGACACTGCAGTAAAAGGTTATGTACAAGGTACTATTCCTGCTATTACAGATGCATACGAAAATTATTTAAAAACATATTGGGCAACCAAATTAGTATCACCGGAGTTGTGGAACAAAGCTTTGCAGGATGGTGTTATAGAATCTCAAACTATTGCTACAACTACAGGTGGTAGTTATAATGGGGCAAGTTTAGCTATTGCAACAAGCAAAATAGCTACCGTAAAACAAGGGGAGTACGAAGTAGTACTTTACCAAAAAGTAGGTATGGGAACAGGTAGCCAGGCTAACAACCCTTGGTTGCAGGAATTACCAGATCCTATTACAAAAGTTACCTGGGATAACTATGCAATGGTTGCTCCCTCTATGGCTAAAAAATTATTTGGTTTTGATGTAGCTAATCCAAACAGCAAAAAAGATGCGGATGATTACGAAGTGCATCCAGAAAAACCTGTAATGAAAATTACCGTAAACGGAAAAGCCTTACAACTTCCTGTTTTAATTATACCAGGGCTTCACCCATCTACTATTGCAGTTGCAGTAGGTTATGGTAGAGCAAGTTCAAATACGGATAAACTAATAAACCTTGATAGAATTGGTCGTGCAGCATTTGGTGCAGGACAAAATGCTTACATATTTGCGGGTTGGGATGGAACAACATTCTCGTACTCTTCTCCTGCTACAATAGAAAAAACCGGCGAAACTTATGCACTTGCACAAACACAGGTACATGGTTTTACTGAAGGACGCCCTGTTATTTACGAAACCAATTTAGCAGGTTATAAGAAAAATCCTGAAGAAGTTTTAGAAGAACCAAGGCATGAAAGAGCTTTAATAACGCCGGATGGAAAAACTGATTTTGTAAAAGATGCAACCATGTATCCGGATTTTGTAAAACCGGGTATTAAGTGGGGAATGAGTATTGATTTAAATACTTGTACAGGTTGTAGCGCATGTGTAGTTGCATGTAATGCAGAAAATAATGTGAGCGTTGTAGGAAAGATTCAGGTACAAAGAGCACACGAAATGCATTGGCTAAGAATAGATCGCTATTTTACTGGTGATGTTGAAAACCCTGATGTTATATTTCAACCAATGCTTTGCCAGCATTGTGATAACGCACCTTGCGAAAACGTTTGTCCGGTAGCAGCTACAAACCATAGCAGCGAAGGCTTAAACCAAATGACGTATAACCGTTGTATTGGTACAAGATATTGTGCTAATAACTGTCCTTATAAAGTTCGTCGTTTCAACTGGTTAGATTATAATGGAGCAGATAGCTTTGGCGATAACCAAAAGCCGTTGGTAGGATCAGATATGAATGAAGTAACCAATCATATGAATGATGACCTTACTAGAATGGTATTGAACCCTGATGTTACTATCCGTTCTCGTGGTGTTATTGAAAAATGTTCTTTCTGCGTACAGCGTTTACAGGATAGTAAATTAGAAGCAAAAAAACAACAGGACCCAACATTGGTACGCAATGTAAAAGTAGCATGTGCACAGGCTTGTCCGGCAAATGCCATTAGTTTTGGTAATGTGAACGATAAGCAAAGTGATGTTTACAAAATAAGAAATGTAGAACAGGTAAATAGAAACTTTTATGTGTTAGAGCAATTACACGTACTTCCAAATGTGAGTTATTTAGCAAAAGTTAGAAACACAGACAGAGAAGTAAACAACGGTAATGAAAGAGAGCATCATGCAGCTGCGGGTGCACATGGAGCAACGGAACACAAAGCAGGTGAGCATAAAACTGAAAGTCATAAAGAAGAAAAAGCAGTAGAAGCAGCGCATTAATAAAAATATAGAAATGTCGTCAGTGGTCTGTCGTCATTGGTTAAAAAATAGGTTACTAATAAAGTTTTAAAGTATTATATGTCATTACTAAAATACGAATCGCAACAAAGGGAACCGTTGGTAGATGGTAACAAAGATTATCATCAAATAACGGAAGATATCATCAGCCCCATTGAGATGAAACCAAGTAAACTCTGGTACATTGGATTTTACATCAGTGTAGCATTGTTATTATTTGGTGTGTACAGTATTTATCGTGAGGTAACTTATGGTATTGGCCAGTGGAACCTTAATAAAACAATTGGTTGGGGTTGGGATATTACAAACTTTGTATGGTGGGTAGGTATTGGTCATGCGGGTACACTTATTTCTGCCATTCTTTTATTATTTAGACAAGGATGGAGAACAGGTGTAAACCGTGCTGCGGAGGCAATGACGATTTTTGCGGTAATGTGTGCAGGGCAATTTCCAATCTGGCATATGGGTCGTGTATGGATGGCATTCTTTGTATTGCCTTACCCAAATACACGTGGTCCTTTGTGGGTAAATTTTAACTCTCCATTGTTGTGGGACGTATTTGCGATATCAACTTATTTTACCGTTTCATTGTTATTTTGGTACTCAGGTTTGTTGCCAGATTTTGCAACAGTAAGAGATAGAGCTAAAACCAAGTTCCGTAAAATGATGTACGGTGTTGCAGCATTTGGCTGGACGGGTAGTACAAAACACTGGCAAAGACACGAATCACTTTCATTGGTATTGGCAGGTTTAAGTACACCACTGGTACTTTCTGTACATACTATTGTATCTTTTGACTTTGCAACCTCTATTGTTCCAGGTTGGCATACAACCATTTTCCCTCCATACTTCGTAGCAGGAGCTATCTTCTCCGGATTTGCAATGGTACAAACCTTATTGATCATTGTGAGAAAAGTATTAAACCTTCAAGATTATATTACAATTGGCCACATTGAGGCCATGAACAAAGTAATTGTACTTACAGGAAGTATTGTAGGTATTGCTTATCTAACAGAATTGTTCATAGCATGGTATGGTCAAAATCCATATGAGATACATGCATTCTTTGAAAACAGGGGAAATATATTTAGCCCTTACGGCTGGAGTTATTATTTAATGATGTTCTGTAATGTGGTATCTCCACAGTTATTCTGGAGTAAGAAACTAAGAAGAAATATCACCGTTACTTTCTTCATGAGTATTATTGTTAACATAGGTATGTGGTATGAGCGTTTTGTAATCATTGTTACATCTGTTTATAGAGATTTCTTACCATCTAGTTGGAGTACTTATTATAGCCCAAGTATTTATGAAATTGGTTTTTACCTTGGTACGTTTGGATTATTTTTTACTTGCTTCTTCTTCTTTGCAAAATACTTCCCGGTTATTGCGGTGGCAGAGATCAAGTCAATCTTAAAAACAAGTGGTGAGAACTATAAAGTAAAAATGAGTGATATTGAAAAAGCAGATGCTGAGAAATTTTATATAGAAGAAGTAGAGCACGCACACTAATTTAATGTGCTAATTAGCTGATTTGCTAATGTGCTAATGGGAGGAATTATTAATTATTAGTTATTAATTATTTTATGAGCGGAATTAAAAAATTTGTGGTAGGATCATTTGATGATGAAGCGGTGCTGTTTCCTGCGGTAAAAAACGTACGGAAAGCCGGTTACAAAATCCATGATGTATATACACCTTTTCCTGTACACGGGCTTGACCATGCAATGGGATTAAGAGAAACCAGCTTACATACAGCAGGTTTCATTTATGCTATTACGGGTACAACAACCGCATTAACATTTATTAGCTGGGTTTTTACAAAAGACTGGCCATTAAATATTGGAGGTAAACCCCATTTTGCATTACCGGCATGGATACCAATTACGTTTGAATTGACTGTACTTTTTTCAGCAGTAGGTATGGTACTTACATTTTGCTATTTGTGCCAGCTTTCTCCATTTGTAAAAAAGCATCATTTTAGCCCACGTGCTACTGATGATCATTTTGTAATGGCTATTGAATGCACCGATAAAACAAATGATGCAGAAGTGCAAAGTTTTTTACAAAATGCGGGAGCAAAAGAAATTAATGTACAAATGGCAGAAACCGGATGGTGGCTTGGAAGATATGACAGAGAACAAAAATTGTATAGAGAAGAATTAGGATATTAATAAAATAGAATTAGTTTAATGCCTGCCTGTCGGCGAGACAGGGATAATCAAAAAAATGAAACTACTTACAAACATAATACCTGCAGTACTTCTAACTTCCGCAGTTATTTTTGCCAGTTGCGATGGTAAGCGTAGTCCTGGTTCTACTTATATGCCAGATATGGCTTACAGCAGAGCCTACGAAAGTTTTGCACAGAGAGACAGTACAAAATTCACTATGGATATGTACAAAAAAGGAGGCGACATGATTTTCTTTAACAATGAGCCACCAAGTGGTACCATTAAAAGAGGTGATTTATTTCCATATACATTGCCAAATGACAGCAACGGATATAAAATGAGTGCTGCTATTAAAAATCCTTTTGATACCATTGCCATTACTAAAACACAATTATCAGAAGCAGGTAGATTGTATAATATTAATTGCGGTATTTGCCATGGTGCAACCGGAGTAGCTAATGGACCTATAGCATCTGGAGGTTATGTGGGTGGAGTAGCCAACTTAACGGCAGAAGCTTATGTAAAAATGTCTGATGGTACCATGTTTCATTCTATTACCTATGGTAAAGGTTTAATGGGACCTTATTCTTCGCAGGTTACCAAAGCACAAAGATGGATGATCATAAAATACATAAGAACTTTACAACCAAATGCAGCAGGTGGAGATTCTACTTCTACTGCAGCACCGGCAGTAACTGCACCTGTTACAGATACAGCTACAAAAAAAATATAACAGCAAAGTAAATTTAGGCACTACAAAAAATATTTAGATGAATCACAATTTTGAATTACCGGGTAGCTATAAAAAATGGACATGGGGCTTAATCGTTGCAGGTTTAATTGCAGTGCTTTATGGCTTTATTGCATTTGCTCCTTTTACACATCCAGTACATGGAGAAGCTGCCACACACGCAAGCACAAATAGTACAAGGTTTTGGGCAGTGTTGTTACAAAACTCTGTTTATTGGTTGCTTACCGTAAACGCAGCCATGTTCTTTATTTGTATCACTACACTTGCAATGGGTGGCTGGCAAGTGGCTATGAGACGTGTACCGGAAGCAATTTCTAGTGTGGTTCCTATTTTAGGATTAATAACCTTTGTTATTTTATTAGCAATAGTATTAGGTGGACGTACAGATATCTATCATTGGTTAGATCAAAATCTTTATGTGAAAGGATCTGGAACTTTTGATAAAATTTTAAATGGTAAACATGGTTTTTTAAATCCTACATTTTTCATTGTATGGTCAGCTGTATCTATCGGATTGTGGATTTTATTAGGTCGTAAAATGCGTTCTCTTAGTTTAAAATCTGATGAAAACGGGCAAATGGATCATAAAACTGCTAAAAGGTGGATTGATATAAACTTTACTTATTCATCTTACTTTATTGTATTTTTTGGATTAAGTGTGGCCTCAACAGTTCCATGGCTATGGTTAATGAGTATTGACCCACATTGGTACAGCACCATGTATAGCTGGTACACATTTGCAAGCACCTTTGTATCTGGCCTTTCGTTGATTGCGATATTCGTAATTTTTCTTAAAAACAGAGGACAATTAGAGTATGTAACAGAGGAACATTTACATGATATCGGTAAATTTATGTTCGCCTTTTCTGTGTTCTGGACGTACCTTTGGTTTGATCAATATATGCTTATCTGGTACAGTAACCAGCCCGAAGAAACCAGGTATTTTGTAGATAGAATTGGAACAGCAACCAAAGTTGGACCATATTACGGAATCTTCTTTTTCAACTTAGTTGTAAACTTTCTTGGTCCATTATTAATATTGATGAGAAAAAATTCGAAGAGGAACTGGACAGTAGTAACTTTTGTAGCAGTGTTAATAATTTTTGGCCACTGGATAGATTTTTATCAAATGGTAATGCCGGGTACATTAGGTGAACATGCAGAACTAATGCCTTTCGAATTTGGAATAGCATGTTTATTTATCGGAATTATTATGTGGGGTGTGGGTAGGTATTTAACTAAACATTCACTGCTTGCAAAAAACCACCCGTTCCTAAAAGAAAGTATGATTCACCATACTTAATAGGTATAGAATTTATCGGATTAAGTAAGAAGTTTTAAATAAGAAAATGATTGTTGGTAGTAACTTTGATCGGCAATAAAAAATTAAAGAATAGATATGAAAGACTTATTTATATTGGCTATTGTGATAATGGTTTTTATAGTCATATTTCAGATTGCAAAGGCAAGTGAATATGTGAGTGTATTAAAAGGAGAAGAAAAAACCCGCAAACAAAATAATAAAATAAACGGCTTTTTATTGGTGGCCTTCTTAATATTAGGTTTAATAGGTGTATATGTATGCAACGAATGGTTTTTTAAGAAAACACTTTTCCCTCAAGGCTCTGCATCTGTAGAAGGTGAGAAAATTGATTTCATGCTTTACCTAACGATAGGCGTAACTGGTGTTATTTTTATTATAACACAAGTTCTTTTATTTTGGTTCTCCTTTAAATATCAAGAAAAAGAAGGCAAAAAAGCATTTTTCTTTCCGCACAATACCAAATTGGAGCTTTTATGGACAACAGTACCAGCTATTTTTCTAACTGTATTGGTTGTATTTGGTTTAATTAACTGGTTTAAAATGACAGGTAACCCGCCAGACAATGCCATTACAGTAGAAATTACAGGTCACCAATTTGCCTGGGAGATGAGGTATCCTGGAAAAGATAATATTTTAGGAAAGAAAAATTATCGTTTATGGAATAAGCCATCTGGTAATACATTAGGTGTGGACTTTGAAGATGTAAACAGCATGGATGATTTACATACACAGCAAATGCACTTGCCGGTAGGTGTACCGGTTAAATTGGTAATTAATGCACAAGATGTTATACATGATGTAGGCTTAGTACATTTTAGAATGAAGATGGATGCGGTGCCGGGTATACCAACTACACTTTGGTTTACACCAAAATATACAACTGAAGAAATGAAAGTGCGTACCGGTAATCCAAATTTTGTTTATGAAATAAGTTGTGACCAAATGTGTGGAGCAGGACACTTTTCTATGAGAGGAATTATTGTTGTAGAAAAACCGGAAGAATACAAAAAGTGGTTAGCAGAACAAAAACCGGAGTATTATACTTTATTTCCGGATAAAGATCCAACAAAACTTGCAACAGATACTTCAAAAGTTATGGCAGCAGTTTTACCTGTAAAAAATTAATAAAAAGTTTTAAAATACAATATAATGAGTAACGTTATCACCTTGAATGAAGCAGCGGTTCAGTTCGACACTCACCATGATTCACACCACGACCACCATCATCAAGAAACATTTATTTCCAAATACGTTTTTAGTCTTGATCACAAAACAATTGCAAAACAATTTTTAGTAACAGGAATTATTTGGGCCATCATTGGTGGATTGTTCTCTGTAATATTTCGTTTACAATTGGGTTATCCTCAAAGCACTTTTCCATGGCTAGAAGATTTGCTTGGCCATTGGGCTAAAGGTGGAAAACTTCAACCTGAATTTTATTATGCATTGGTAACTATGCACGGTACTATTTTGGTATTTTTTGTACTTACTGCAGGTTTGAGTGGTACTTTTTCAAACTTTCTTATTCCATTACAAATTGGTGCAAGAGATATGGCATCGCCATTACTTAACTGTATGAGCTATTGGTTTTTCTTTATGGCTTCGGTAGTTATGATGTCATCCTTATTTGTACAAACTGGTCCTGCAAGTGGTGGATGGACAGTTTACCCACCTTTAAGTGCATTAGGAGATGCATCATCTGGTAGTAAGATAGGAATGGATTTATGGTTAGTTAGTATGGCATTGTTTATTGTATCTTCTTTACTAGGAGGTTTAAATTATATTACTACTGTTTTGAACATGCGTACAAAAGGTATGAGCATGACGAGAATGCCATTAACAATTTGGGCTTTCTTCTTTACTGCAGTATTGGGTGTACTTTCTTTTCCGGTATTATTGTCAGGAGCAATCTTGTTATTGTTTGATAGAAATTTAGGAACAAGTTTCTTTTTGAGTGATATAGTAGTAGCAGGAAAAGTATTACCAAACGAAGGCGGAAGTGCTATTTTATTCCAGCATTTATTCTGGTTCTTAGGTCACCCGGAGGTATACATTATTCTACTACCTGCAATGGGTATGTCGTCAGAAATTTTATCGGTAAATAGTCGCAAACCAATTTTTGGTTATATGGCAATGGTTGGTTCGTTGTTCGCTATTACAATTTTAGCGTTTCTTGTATGGGCGCATCATATGTTTGTAACAGGGCTTAATCCATTCTTAGGAGCTTTCTTTGTATTGCTTACCCTTTTAATTGCGGTACCATCCGCTATTAAAGTATTTAACTGGCTTACTACTTTGTGGAGAGGTAATATTCGTTTTACTCCAGCTATGTTGTTCGCTATTGGTTTTGTAAGTTTATTTATCAGCGGTGGTTTAACAGGTATTTTTCTTGGAAACTCTGCTTTAGATATTCACTTACATGATACTTATTTTGTAATTGCGCATTTTCACATTGTAATGGGTGTGGCTTCGTTCTTCGGAATGTTTGCAGGTGTATATCATTGGTTTCCTAAAATGTTTGGAAGATTTTTAAATAATACCCTTTCTTATATTCACTTTTGGATCACCATCGTAGGAGCTTACTTAATTTTCTGGCCAATGCATTACGAAGGTCTTGCAGGTATGCCACGTAGATATTATGATTTTTCAAACTGGGAATCATTTAAAATGTTTGGTGGGCTTAATGAGTTTATCAGTATCGTATCTATGGTAGTATTTGCAGCGCAATTGCTATTTGTTATTAATTTCTTTTACAGCATTTGGAAAGGAAGAAAAGTTACAACTATGAACCCTTGGAATGCTACCACATTGGAGTGGACAACGCCAATAAGACCAGGGCATGGTAACTGGGTGGGTGAAATACCAGAAGTACACCGTTGGCCGTACGATTATGCAAAAGAAAGCAAAGACGGAAAAGATTTTATAATGCAGGATGTGCCGGTGGGTGATGATGAGGAGAAACATTAATAATAAGCTAATTTGCTGATGTGCTAATTTGCTAATTGAAAAAGCAATTAGCTATTCAGTTTTAAGATGACTAAAATAGAAAATACAACGATAGCTGGATCAAAATCTTTTGCGCTGGCAAGCAAAGTGAAAGATTATTTTCAGCTAATAAAATTCACGTTGAGTTTTATGGTTGTATTTAGTACGGTAGTAAGTTTTTTAATAGCGCCTTACGAAGAAGTTTATACGAGGCACACATTAATATCAGTTCTTTTACTTTTTGTAGCAGGCTTATGTATCACAGGTTCTGCAAATACTATTAATCAAGCCTTGGAAAAGGATACTGATGCAATGATGCTTCGTACGGCTAAAAGACCTGTAGCAAGTGGTAGAATGAGCGTAACAGAAGCTTATGTTTTTGCTTTTATTACAGGAGCAGTTGGAGTAGGAATGATGTGGTATTTCTTTAATTTGAACAGTGCGTTGATAGGCCTTGCAAGTTTATTTATTTACGGCTTTATTTATACGCCTCTTAAAAAAGTAAACTCTATAGCAGTATTGGTAGGTGCAATACCCGGAGCGTTACCTTGTTTAATTGGATGGGTGGCTGCAACAGATAATTTTGACATTGGCGGATGGATACTTTTTGGCATACAGTTCATATGGCAATTTCCTCATTTTTGGGCTATTGCCTGGCTGGCGCACGAAGATTATAGCAAAGCAGGTTTTAAATTATTGCCGGCAGATAAAGGGCCTACAAAATTTACTGCCCTGCAAACAATTATGTATAGTGCCATGATGATACCAATTGGAATACTTCCATATTTTTATCATATAGCTGGTGCTACAAGCATGTGGATCTTGTTAGGTTGTAATTTATGGATGCTATATATGAGTGTAATTTTGTTCATTAAAATGGATAAAACCTCCGCAAGAAAAGTAATGTTTAGTTCTTATTTTTATTTGATGATTGTGTTTTTAGCATTGTGGGCAGATAAGATAATTAGGTAATTCGATAATCTGCTAATGTGCTTATGAAAGAGAAAAATATCATCTAAATTATTTTAATAAAGAAAAACGAGATTTAAGATTATAGAGTAATTTCAATACTGAATATTCAATACTAATAATACTATGTACTCTACAACAGTGGCGATGGAAAAAAAGAATACGAAAATACATCCTCATAAATTTACTTTATGGGTAGGTATAGGAAGTATATTAATGATGTTTGCAGGGCTTACTAGTGCTTACATTGTGAAAAGAAACCAGGCTAATTGGCAAACCTTTGAATTGCCTTTGGCTTTTTGGTATAGTACTGCTGCCATAATTTTAAGCAGTATTACCATCATGATGGCACAAAGTTCTTTTAAACAGCGATTGATGAGTCGCTACAGATTATTAATGGCGGCTACTTTAATACTAGGTTCAATATTTATTGTATTACAGGTAATAGGCTTTCAACAATTATGGGATAATGGAATAACGTTGCAGGGCAATGTATCCTATTCCTTTTTATATGTAATTGTAGGTTTGCATGCTGCACACGTAATTGGAGGGGTAATTACTTTGATAGTGATGTGCCTGAAAGCATTTAGAAGTAATGTAAGAAATTACAGTATTGTGCCGGTGGAGCTAATGAGCACGTACTGGCATTTTGTAGATATTCTTTGGATATATCTATTGGTTTTTTTATTAATGATTAAATAAAATTGTGAATTGTGAATAGTGAATTGTGAAAAATGAATACTGAATAGTGAACACTGAATAGTTGATTCTGAATACTGAATTCTAAATACTGAATACTAAATAATATTATGTCGACAACAACAATACCCGCAGGAACAAAATGGTGGAACGGTGGCAGAAGCCCGTTTAACGCCAGTTATGGTAAAGTAATGATGTGGTACTTTTTAATGAGTGATGCATTCACATTTGGAGCATTTCTTATTAGCTATGGTACCATCAGGTTTAGTGTAAATGACTGGGCAGATCCAAACAAAGTGTTTAATTCTTTTCCATTTGCCGGGCATGCAAATCTTCCTCTTGCATTTGTAAGTTTAATGACGTTTATCTTAATTTTTAGTTCTGTTACAATGGTATTGGCAGTACATGAGGGTCATAAAATGAATAGAAAAGGGGTTGAAAAATACATGATTCTAACTATTATTGGCGGAGCAGCATTTTTAGGTTGTCAGGCATGGGAGTGGACGCATTTACTTACTGGTGAGCATGTAACTTTATTAAATGACGGTACAATGTCAGTATTGCCAACAACGGCAAGTTCTAATCCGTGGGGTTTACCGCTGGAGCATGAGGCAATGGTTGCAGCGCTACAAAAAACACCGCACGATCAGTTGGTAAATATTGCTTCAACATTACACCATAGCGGCACTGAAGTTGCACACAATACATCTGCAATGAGCAACCCTGAGTTAATCAATATGATCAGCAGTTCTGAATTGCATGCAACCAACCTTGGTCGCCCTGCATTTGGAAGCTACTTTTTTGGAATAACAGGTTTTCATGGTTTCCATGTATTGAGTGGAGTGGTTATTAATATTATCATGTACATAAAAACCAAGATGGGGCATTTTGATCAAAGAGGTCATTATGAAATGATAGAAAAAGCAGGATTATACTGGCATTTTGTAGATCTTGTTTGGGTATTTGTATTCCTTTGTTTTTATCTGGTATAAAAGTATTGAGTGTTTAGTATTCAGTATTGCCATGGGTACAGTATTAAAGAAAATTCATTATTAAAAAGATGTTTGTATAGAAGGGTCTTGTGTCTAACATCTAATATCTAACATCTAACATCTAACATCAAATTATGAGTCAACATACCATCTCTCCGGAAATTACACATGCACCTGAGCATTCAGAAGGTACAGGGCGTATTTGGAAAATATTTTGGGTTTTATCTTTTCTTACAATTATAGAACTGGCATTGGGCTACTTTTTATATTTTAAGGGAGAAAGTTTATCTACAGGCATAGTGCTATTTACAAAAGTGGTAATCGGTATTTTAACCCTTTTAAAAGCTTATTATATTGTTTCAGTTTTCATGCATTTGGGAGATGAAGTAAGAAATATGATTATGACCATTACCGTACCATTGGTACTTTTTGTATGGTTTATTATCGCATTTTTATGGGATGGTAATAGTTGGAAAGAAATGCGTAATACCAATGCCGGTAGCAGACCAAGTATTGAAAAAGTGCAAACAACACCAGTAAAAGAAGGAGACCGAAAATAAATTTTCGAAAGAAGAAATTTTAAAACCATCATTGTAAAATGGTGGTTTTTTATTTTCAATAATACCATAATCTTTTTTACTTAAACTATCTTTGCGGCTCCTTAAAGAAAAGTATTTTAAGCTATTATTTTATAAAATATAACTGTGAATAAAAAAGCCATTCTTGCATTATTACTTGCCATTATGCTACCCATGACAGGTTACTGGATGGTAAAATATTTTAGTAAAGATGCGGTAACAATGCCCCGTAGATTTTTTTTTGATGATGTAACTTCTTCTACCAAAAATGGAAAAATTGTAACCGATACGGTTTGGCATAAAGTAAGAAATATACAATTTACAAACCAGCTAGGCAAACAGGTTTCTTTAGATGATTTAAAAGGGAAAATAATAGTGATCAATTTTTTCTTTACAAGCTGCCCAAGCATATGCCCGGGCCTGGCACGTAATATGAAGAGACTGCAAGATTCTTACATTAAAAATGACAGCATTGTACAATTTTTATCTATCAGTATAAATCCAGAGCGTGATAGTGTACCAAGACTGAGAGCTTTTGCAGATAAATATAAAGCAAACCACGATAGTTGGTGGTTTGTGAGTGGTGATAAAAAAGACATATACGATTTTGCTATAAAAGAAATGAAAGCTAATGTGGCAGATGTGGGTGCAGACACTGCATTCCCTCACACAGAAAACTTTTTTTTACTTGATACAAGCCGGGTAATACGTGGATGGTACAATGGTTTTGATACCCTAAAACTTGCACAGCTTGCTAAAGATATACCAACCATTATGCTGGAGAGAAATAAAAAAGCACCTTCGGTATTCAGAGATTTTATCCCAATACTTCCTGTAATTTTTGTAGCTATTGCACTTATTATTTTAGCAACTGCATTATTAAATAAGAATAGAAAATTTAAACCTAAATACTAATGTTACAACCTTCTCTCAAAAAAAATGATGGCCAGGCAAAGATATTTATATGGACAGTCTCCATCATTGTATTTGTGGCAGTAGCAGTATTGAGTAGAGTAAAACTTTCATTAGATTTTCCATTTAATGTACATGTATTTGCAACATTTAATGCAGTAATAAATTCCATAGTGGCAATACTTTTAGTGGCCGGTTTAATTACAGCAAAAAATAAAAATTACGTAACGCACAAAAAAATAATGATCACTGCTATTGTTTTATCAGTGCTTTTTTTACTGAGTTATATTTGCCATCATTTATTTGCCGGAGAAACTAAGTACGGAGATTTAGACCATGATGGAGTGTTGAGTTTAAACGAAACTGCCATGGCAGGTAGCACGAGAATTTTTTACTACATCTTATTAATTACGCATATTCCACTGGCAGGAATTATACTTCCTTTCATATTATTTACAGCATACCGAGCCTTAACCGGTGAGTATGACAAACACCGCAAGCTCGTAAAAATTACATGGCCTGTTTGGTTTTTTGTAGCGGTAAGCGGCGTAGTAGTTTACTTAATGATAAGCCCGTATTATAGTTGAGAATATTTTAGAATTATATTAGAAGGGAAAAATTACTTGAGTAAATATTTTTTATAAATTCTACGTTCTTTAAATTTAAAAAAGAATAGAACTTTTCTCATAGTTCGTTGACTAATGGTTATAAACGCTGATTTTCTATAAGATGTTTTTAAAGAACTTAATGGCTTTGATATACTTACATTTTCTATAGAATTATTTCCTTCTACTAGTATTAATAGAGAATCAGGATTTACATTTGGGATTTTTGCAAAAACAATATTTTTACGTCTGCCAGAATAAAACGTTGCATTAACTAAAGGGCAGTTAGAAGTAAGATTTAAAAATTTAATGTTCTGCATATTTTTCCATTTAAATTTTACTATAGTTGTTCTCATCTTTTGATCGCAATTATATTTGCCACTGCATTTTGCAAAAAACTCAAAATATTTCTGTTGGTTTTTATCAGTGAATTCTTTTGTGGGTTCATTTTTTAATGCCCAATTACCACTGCTGTTTGCGAAGTATAAATTATTTCTGTCGTTTTCTAAATAACAGGAATATACAATTTTGGGTATCCTAATCTTAACAGGCACTTCTAAACATTTTTTAGTGCAGTCTCCAGATTGTAGATTTAAAAAGAACATACCGCAACTCAAAAGTAAATTTCCTTTATCGTCCATTGTTGATAAACCATAAGCCTTTAAATCATTTAGAGTTTTAATCTCAGCAAATTCAACACAGTCTTTTATATCAAAAAATTCACAACGGTTAAAAGTAAGTTCAGTTCCATTTTTTAAAATAATAGTGGTGTCTGACGATTCTTTTTTGTAATCAAAAGCTGCTACATCGGTATTACAAGGGTTTTTTTGTGCGAATAGTGCAGGATTAGTTATGTAAAAAAGTGCAGCAAGCAGAATCAATTTCATGCGACTCATTTATTTTAGTTTTGGTGTGTTGTTTAGGTTTCAGAATCTACTCTCTTCATTTTCGCACTATGCTTTTACAACTGCTATCTTATTTTTGCCCAGATAAGAAATTAAAACATCTATTTTATCACCCACATTTATTCCTTCTTCAAATGCAATTTTGGCTTGAATTTTTTCGCCAATAATATGTAGGTAAATGCTGTGTGGAGTTACCTTAAAAACTTCTGCAGAAATAGGAGTTTTAGATTTAAATAATTTTACCGCCTGTTCAAACTCGGGTATGTATTTATTATTAAACAACGAAGCGAATATTTTTTCTTTTTTTTCAACATTCTCCAACGAAAAATGGACCTGTTCATTTAAATCGAGTTCTGCCGGTACAACTTGCCATGGCGAAAATGGTACAGGAAAAAATAAATAGCTGCCTATCTCTTTTACAAAATACTTATCATCTACCATCTTTAAATAGCCAATAAATTTATTGCTGAGAAAACTTTTGTTGATGAGTACATCCAATGCATTGTTGTATAAAAATTCAGTTCCACTTGCCATCATTCTATCGCCACGATCAGATAATTTTACCTGAAAGCTTACCACATCTCCTACCATAAAATGATGCGTTTTTTTGATAAGGTTTTTTTCTTTCATTTTTTTTTGCGCCGCTTCATCTATACTTGCTCGTACCGTCTTTTTTTTGTTGCCCTCTTCATATTCTATCATGGCATATTTCTTTTCGTGGTTAATGAAAGATATTTTGCCTTCTAAGGTTTGGCTCATGGTTATTTTTTGTTTTTGGTAAAGGTAGGTTGAAAGGAGAAAAAGAGATCAAAGGAAGTAGAGATTAAAGGAGGGAAAAGGAGGCTAGGAGTTCAAAGGAGAAAAAAGGGCTAGGAGTTCAAAAGAGAAAAAGAGATCAAAGGAGGGCTAGGAGTTCAAAGGAGAAAAGGAGATCAAAGGAGGGCTAAGAGATCAAAGGAGAAAAAGAGATCAAAGGAGGGCTAGGAGTTCAAAGGAGAGAAGGAGAAAAGGAGAAAAGGAGAAAAAAAAATATCCATAAAAAATAAGTTACATAATCAAATAGATTAAAATTATTTTTTACGGATGTTAGAAAATTGGGATTAGTATTTAAAACTTCCCTTCCTTTTTTATTAGTGAAAAGAACTGATCTAAATTTCCACCTATGGCTTGTTCAAACGAAGCCTTCATATCTTCTGGTTGAGGGTGTTTGTGTTTCCAGTTTTTAAAATAGGTTTGCATGGCTTTATCCATAACATCTCTGCCTACTGTTGCTTCTAAAAGCGATAACCAATAAGCTGTTTTTACATAAGATATCAATCCATATTCATCAGAATCAGGAAATTTTTCTGCAGAAATATCCATAGCTGATTGCATGGGTATATTTTTTTCAATTACATTATAAACCATTCTTAAAAATTCATCTGCAGGTAGTTTTTTTACTTCCGCAGGAATGGCATCGCCAAAAACAGAATTGCTCCTGTATTTTTCTGCTTCATACCTAAATTGATAAAATGAATTTAATCCTTCATCCATCCAAGTATGCGCACGCTCGTTACTACCCAGCATGCTCATAAACCAATTGTGTCCTATCTCATGTGTAATAACTGCATCAAGCGAGGGCGCCTTAGCATCTGGACTTGTAATTAATGTAATCATTGGATACTCCATGCCGCCGCTGGAATTATTCTTCGGCCCTTCTACAACCTGTACGGTTGGATAATCATATTCACCAATCCAACCGCTGTAACTTTTTACGCCATCTTTTATAAAATCGATACTGCTTTTCCAGATGGTATTTTTTTTGTTGTGGTAAAAAGAAAATGCATCAATAATTTTTCCTTGTGGAAGTTTTACAGTGTCGTATTGTATTACAAATCCTTTTTCGGCAAACCATGCAAAATCTGGTACGTTGGTAGCAATGTATTGTAGCGTTTTATTTTCCCCTGGTTTTAAAGTTTGATACAATGCAGGTTTGCCTTCTCTTTTATAACTGTTTTCTAAACCCACTTTTTTATATTGTTGTAGCTCGTCGGCTGTTTGTAAAACGCCTGTAGCACCCACAATATATTCACTTGGTAAAGTTATACTCACATTGTAATCTCCATACTCACTGTAAAATTCTCCCATATCTAAGTATGGAAATTCGTGCCATCCGGCTTTATCAAACACTGCAGGTTTTGGATACCATTGGCAAACCATAAATTCATCATCCGCATAGCCGGAACGTGAAAAATAGGGCGGTAACATTACTTTAAAATCTGTAGCAATGGTAATGCTTTCGCCAGATAATAATGGTTTATTTAAAACAAGTTTTATTACATCAATAAATTGTGGATTAGGATGCGGCTCCGTAACAGCAGCTACTTTATCAATGGTAAAATTTAATCCTTCAATAAAACCAACACCTGCATCTTTTAATTTTTTAGACCTGCTTTTATCATTTTTTATTTGTTGCCTTAATGCAGTACTTTCATTTTTATAAGCATTGGGCCAAATATGAAACCAAATAAAATTTAATGTAGAAGGAGAATTGTTTTTATACACAATGGTTTCAGAGCCTTTAATAGATTTTTCTTTTTCATTTAAACTTGCCTGAATATTATATTGTAAATGTTGCTGCCAATATGCATCTTGTGCAGTAAGTTGAAAGCTTGCCAAAATAAATAATAGGAATGAAAATAATTTCATGGGGTTAAATTGTAAAATGTTTAAAAATAAGTTCCATAAACTTAAGTTTAAAAATTTACAATCAAATACATAGCGGCATAAATAATAAACTGTGAAAACACTTTACTGTACTTTCATAAATGATATTATTTCATCATATCGCTTATTGCGAGTATTAAAAAACTGTGTGATCATTGGCACATGTTTTTTACCTTTTAAGATGATGTAATTTGGTTGAGCCACAAATTCTTTTAATGCAGCTACAAATTTTTCGTTGCTTACCTCAATAGATTTATACGTTTTGCTACCACGATAAATAAGCATCGGCGGCATATTATTGTGCAAAAAATAAAGTGGGGAAGCGGCTTTCCAAATAGCAGGATCGTTGCTAAAGGTATTTAAATAAGTGTTGCCCGGTTCAAAAGCTTCTTCTTTTAAATATCCATACATATCTAGCCCTGCGACATCTATTAAAATAATTCCTTTTAGTGGATTGCTTATACCAAGCGCAGAAAAATAATCTTTCTTAATACCAACCAATGCTGCTAAATGCCCGCCTGCTGAGTGACCTGAAATAAATATTTTATTAGGATCGCCGCCATAGTTTTTAATATTTTCTTTTACCCATTTAACTGCAGTAGCTACATCTATTGCCATTTCATTGTAGTCTGCTTTTGGACTTTTAGGGTAATCAATCACCACAGTCAATACATCTTTTCTTGCCCATCGGTTTCCAAAAAATGAATACAGTTCTTTTCTGCCTGAGTTCCAGCTGCCACCATGTACAAAAATTAAAACATTTTTTAAATGAGTACTTTTTGTAGGGGCAAAAATATTTAGCTTTTGCGCAATTTTGTTGTTGATTGAATCTTGCTGTAGATAAGTGATGTTTTTGCTACGTTGCACACTTTTAAACGCACAGCTTGTAAAGAAAAGCGCTGCCACAAAAATGAGTATGAAATATGGGATAATGTTTTTGATAAACAAATTTAGTGTACATACGGATTCTGTTTTTAATTAGTTTCCATGTAGAAAATAATAAATGGTAAATGATAAAATATAAATAACCACCTTTAATTAAATATTCAACCTAAAATGCAATCATTTTTTAAACACATAAATAATTATTATCCTCTTAGCATAGCTGCACAGGAAGCACTGGAGGAATGTGCTGTAAAAATTGAATTTTATAAAAATGATATTTTACTTAAAGAAGGGAATGTATGTCGTTATTTATATTTTATAGAAAGTGGCGCCCTTAGAGGTTTTTATAATTTAGATGGAAAAGAAATTACCCATTGGTTTGGTTTTGAAAATGATTTTGTAACCTCTTTCCATAGTTTTATTACTGGCGAAGCTGCTGTAGAAAATATCATGTTTTTAGAATACAGTGTGGTGTGGGCTATACCAAAAGAAAAAATACAAGACCTCTTTGATCAATTTCACGAAACAGAAAGACTGGTAAGAATAGTGTATGAAAAATATTACATCAGGTTGGAAGAGCGATTTGTAAATGCTCAATTTAAGACTGCTGCAGAACGCTACGAAAATTTATTGCAGCAAACGCCTCATATACTCACACGTGTACCGCTTGGCTACATAGCGGCATACCTCGGCATTACACCAGAAACTTTAAGCCGCATACGAAGCAGGGTTTAACATTTGTTTTATTGGTATTTGATAATTGTCAAAAATATTATTGCCTAACCGCAAGATATTTGTTTCATAAAAATATATACATGGAACAATTACCAACAGAAAACTCAAACAACAGTCAACAACCATCTCCGGCTTTTGTTGCGGCATCGTGGGCTACTTTGCTTATAGGCATTGTTGCTTTTATAATCGGCCTTTTTAATGCAGATATGCAGCTCAATGAAAAGGGTTATTATTTTACAGTATTGCTCTTTGGTTTGTTTGCTTCCATCTCTGTACAAAAAGCAGTAAGAGATAGATTAGAAGGAATACCTGTAACCAATATTTATTACGGGCTTGCATGGTTTAGTACACTCACATCAATTGTTTTACTTACCATAGGTTTGTGGAATGCAGATCTTTTAAAAAGCGAAAAAGGTTTTTATGCAATGGCTTTTGTGCTCAGCTTATTTGCTGCCATAGCGGTGCAAAAAAATACAAGAGATGCAAAATTGTAATTGTACGATTTTCGTTTTACATGAAATTTATGACAGGTTATAGAATTAATTCACATTGAAAATAAACTGTTTTACAGTTGGTATAATTTATTTAAAAAAACAATTTTGAATTTAAATGTCTATGGACATTATGCGATTTATTAAAAATAACTTTATCTCTCACGCTTAAAGCTTACAACTTAACTATGTAAAAACATAGGTTATGAAAAACATTTTGCAGTTGTAAGAGACTATTTAAATTCATCCCCTGTTTGCATTTAATTATTCTGATGGAAGGGCCATAATCTGTTGCCCAATTTTTGCATTTTCCCTTGCGGCACTATCAATTGTTTTTTGGTAAGCAGCTATTTCCTCTGTATTATTTGTACTGATAGCTTGGTTTTTAAAGGCCTCCGCCTTATTCATAATAGCAATACATTTTAATGACTGTTCATTTAATGATTTTAATGCTTCTTGGTTATTGTCCTTTTTCTCATTACAGGATATCATTAGGATGAAAAGACCAAATGCAGTTGTTTTAATATTCATGATAATTAATTTACAGGATAATAATAAGCTAAAGTAATTGTAGTGCCGCTCATTAATGGATGTATGGACCCTTGCATAATTGATGACTCATTTATATAATCGCATTTACCTTCCCAAGGGTCATAAATTAAATATTGATAGCCAGTGTTTGTTTTACGATATCGAAGTGCTAGAATAAAGTGACGGATTGCTGAGCCGGTAAAACCAATTAACAAAGGCATATTTATTCCTCTGTCTAACTGGTTCCTCATTTTAGAAAAAATTTCCGGCATTGGTTCAGCAGTAGTTTCTTGCGCATAAAAATTTACTCCGATAATTGCACCAACCAATTCATTTAATCCTGTTATAATACCGATGGCTGTGCCCGATACATCTCCCCTTGGGGTAGCTACTCCACCATATTTTTCCAACATTTCTTTTTGTTGTACTGCCATTGGATAAGTAAGATCTGCAGCTACTTTATCATAGTTGGCAATTTGTTTTACTTCCCACGCATATCTTGGGCAGAGGTCTGCCAGATAAGTTTGTAGCACAGTAACCGAACATGAAAACTGCCACTGTTGAATGATGGAACGCTGTTTGGTAATTACACAGTTTTCTTGCTGGTAAGCTTCATCATGTTCATTTAATTGCGAGATGAAATTGCTAACTGTTTCATAACTGTCTGCGGTGAGCAACGATTTTAATGCGAAAAATTGTGCAGACGCTGTTTTTGCTTTTTGCAGAAAACTACAAAGTGCCTGCAAATCGGAGGGAGAAAAATTTTGTATAAAGCTGCTGTATTTTACATCGAATAAAGGTGAGCTCCAACCTTTACCACTTCCAAAATTATAAATATTTTTTAGTGCGGTAGCCGCATTAATATTTGTATTATTTGTTTCTGTTTCATTTGCCCGGTTGCTTAC
The DNA here is from genome assembly GCA_031398005.1 of Ferruginibacter sp. GTDB lineage: Bacteria > Bacteroidota > Bacteroidia > Chitinophagales > Chitinophagaceae > Ferruginibacter. Next base: position 8,607 of record JANNMO010000003.1, on the reverse strand, counting down.
ATTGGTATTTGTTGTAACCCTTCTTACTGTATTAGTGGAGAACTGATCTCTATCGAGCCAGCTTTCAAAATCGTACCCATCATATTTAATCCGGTATTTATTTCCCTGCACTTCCTGTACTATGCCGGTATAGGTTTTTCCATCAGTACCGATAAAATTTACTCCTTTTCCTACTAAATTTATTGGTTCATTGCCGGTATTAATTATTGTAAATTGATTTGCTGTAAACCAACGCAGCGCATCATAATCATCATACTTAATCTGGTACCATTCTTTGGTTATATTTTTTATGACGCCAGTATATTTTTTTCCATCCACTCCCAAAATGGAAACACTGTTACCTACACTTTGAGAAAATAGAAGCGTGTGCGTTATCATTAAAACAACCATGCATAGTAGCTGCTTAATTAATAGTGAAGTATTACGCATGTTGCTATTTTTACTTATTTATCAATAGGTATAAAAACAATAGAAGGACTGCTTGTGCTATAGCCGCCAGCACTCCAATAGGCTGAAATGGTCATCAACATATTTTTGCGTCCTGCAGCATCGTAAGCCACCGCACAAAACTGGCTGTTATATTTTGTAAGGGTAGAAATATTTGTACGATAACCCCCAAGCCCAATGAAGTCTTTTGTAAAGAATTTTTCTTTAGATGCATTATTGGTGAGCCCCACATTTTTCCAGCTGCCATTGGTATAGTATATTCCAAAAGCTTCTGTATTGCCTGATATTCCACCGGCTTCAAATGTAATAGCCATGGCTCCCTTAGGCCCTTGATTAGCTTGAAAACCAGATATTTTAATGCCGGGTTTTTGAATAGATGCCAGCACAGTTGTTTCGTTGGTAGCAAGGTTTATATCCCATATTTGCTCGCTTTCCAAGGTGGCTGCACTAGGCTTAAATAGTATATGGTCCTGCCCTTTTTCATCTACCATTAATTTTGCAGGATAGTGAAATGTATTGCCTTGTTTGTATTTAGGATAGCTATAAACAACCCGTTGGCTTTTGCCATCGTAATATTTTATTTCTTGTACATCTGTAGGAGCATCTTCATAAATAAAGTGGGGTAATCCTGCATTATCTACATAACCATTTAGGTTTATAGCTCCTTCCTTAGCCGCTGGCGCACCACCTGCATATGACGGTGGTGTAGGGGTATTTAAATCTGTGAAGGCTGAGTGTGTAGTGCCGCTTAATGTCACCGTTCTCAAAAAATCGCAATAGTACCATGTAAGCCAATGGTTTTTTACACTTTCCCAACTTGGTTGTGTCCAAAATACATGTACATTTCCTTGTGGGGAAACAGTAGCAAACCACGAGTTTTGAGTTTCTTCCATTTCATTAAGCTTAATAGCATTACTCCAGCCACCGGTACCTAAAACTTTATAAAAAAGTGTACCGGCTGTATATCCTCCAGGCCCGTCAAGTATAACACTTGCCACAGGATATTTACTGGCCGTATTTCCATAGCGTTTCCATATGGCATAAATTTGTCCGCGGCCATCTTGTAAAATGCGGGGATATCCTGCACCATTACCTGTGTTGTCGTTGCTTATGGTTACAGGTTTGCTCCACAATGCTCCTTTATTTGCAGAGCTGGAATAATAGATAAAAATAGGTTTTCCATGATCTGGACTTTCCTGAAAAACCGCATGATACATGCCTGATTTATCAATGAGAAAATCACAAAGCCCTGCTCGCTCAAATTGAGAAATTTTTTGTTGAGCATTTGCAGTTTCAGCATTTTGAGAGCAGGAAATTATTAAGATGCAAAAGACAATGATGTTGGTTGAATATTTCATATTGTGTCAGTTTTGTTTTTTGGTACTTTTCCACTAGATGGATTTATTACTAAAACAATTTTAGAAAAAGCAACTAAATATTTTGCAGTAGTTAAAAAGACTTTTGTTTTAAGATAAATAACAAAAATATTTTCACTACCCTTTAGAGTGAATTATTTTTATAATTGAGTATAATATTTTTATCTCCTAATTCAGAAATTTTAAAAGATGATTTTGTTGTAGCGGGCAAATTGTCCCACAATTCTGTGGGTTTTCCTTTGTACATAATTTCCATTGTAGCGGTTGTTCCACTATAGCGCATTACCAATGAACGTACGTTTTTTAATTTTTTTATGCCTTCTTTCAGTTGAGTTAAATGGTTGTTGTCATAATCAATATCAGCAATTATTATTGTCATGCTATCACTCTTACGAACAAAAAGTTTATTAACATCTGCCCATGCAGTTTTAAGTTTTGCCAAAGACTGCTTTAAAGTATCTTGGGCGGTCATAGGAACAGATTCTACCCCTGGTAAATTTTCTGTAGATGATTGTTGCGCATGCACCGAATGGAAAAAGAAAGTTATTACATAAAGAAGTATTATTTTTTTCATAAAAGGCTATTATAAAATACATTCTTAAAAATGTCCCTATTATAATTTTAGGTGAAGGGATTTCCTTTAATTTTTTTCATTACAATACTCAAACCGTGTTATAAATATTGAAACGGATTGTTCTCACTTATTATTTTTTCTTCGGTTCAAATTGTAAAATTTTTTTGTTAGGCTTGTACTTTTTTGCTGCTATGTGTTCACGAAAATTTTCCGGAAAATTATTGATACAAGAAATGGTAAACGGCTGGAAAAAATAAAAAAAAACAGGTTCCGTTTAAAGGAACCTGCCGTAAAAAATAATTATCTAATTATCATAGCACCTGTACCAGATGTTTTTAAAACTTTTGTACCTGCTGAGGCAACTGTGTATGAACCTCCAAAATTTGCACCTTTAGTAGAAGGATAAACTGCAATATTGCCACCACCCGCTGCTATCACATTGCCGCCACCCGCAGCTATCACATTGCCGGCACCACCAGATATGATATTACCACCACCCGCAGCAATTACTTTGCCGCCTTCCTGCGAAATTAAACTGGCCGCCAATTGTGTTCCATTTTGAAAAACACCCACAACCACACTGTTATTACCAACAGGATTTGAAAATTTAAATGAAAGGTTATTTGCAGCAATATTTTTTTGATATTCACTAATATATCTTGAAAGTTCTCCATAATTGTTCCAGCTGCCGTTGTTGTAATTCTTAATATTATATTCTAAAGCCGTTGGTTCTCTTTTATAACTTTCGTTGTAAAATTTTTTTATCCATGGGTCGCCTTTTGCTTGCGCAAATACGCTCACTGTTGAAAATAAAAGTACCGCAAAAATTAGTGTTAACTTTTTCATTTTTGAAAGTTTTAAGTTTTTAAATTTTATATTTTCTAAGCTTTGTAATTTAGAAAACGAGGTGCCGGCTTAGTATTCTTAAAATACAATAAGCGGCTTCGTTTTAATAAATCATTAAAACAAATCTCTGATTTATAGTAACTTAAAACAATAGGGATTAATGTTTAATTGTTGTAGGTATAAATACCTACGAAACAATAAGGCCGTTGCGCATAACAAATTTTACAAGGCCTATAGTGTTTTTGCAATTTGTTTTTTGCAGCCTATTGTACACTTGTTCGGAGGATAATTTCGTTGATAAATAAAAGAGGCTGTTCCCTTTTTAAGAGAAAGCCTCTTTTATTATTTTATAATGATATTGGGCAAGCATGCCTACATAAAATAATCCCCAATATTTTATGTCTAAGGCTGCCCTTATTTTTAATTGATTTCAAAAATTAATTTCCTCCTCCGGCTGCTACCATACTGGCACCATCATTACCTACAAGATTTCCTCCTCCTGCAGCAACCATTGTGCTGCCATCATTACCAATTAAGTTGCCTCCTCCGGCTGCTACCATACTAGAAGCTGCTAATCTTACTTCTTGTAAAATACCAGGCGTAACATTCACTTTAGCAACTCCGCTCATTGAAGCCAGATTACTCCTCCTTTGTGTTGCAGCCCACTGATTATGGGCCCTAAACAACCAGATAAATGAACATTTGGTCTGGCCCCTCCAATAGTTTAATTCATCGTTATTGGGCTTCCTGTTTAAAGCTCTAGTATAAGATGCTATGATCACCCCATCATAAAGTGAAGGGTTTTTATTTAAATATTCCATATGAGAATTCATCATTTCAAGATAGGTTCTTGGGTACTGTTTATGATATGCTTTTTCATCATTTGTGATCGTTCTTCCAAAAGCATCTGTATATGATACATTCAGAATACCGTCAAATATGTTTGGATTATTTTTGATGTAATCCTTATGCCTGGACAGTAATTGTGAAACATTTAAATTGCCCTGTGTTTTCCAATAATTCACTTCGTCTGTAGATGCTTTACGATTAAAAGCGAGGATATACGAAGATTGAATTCTTTGTTCCTGCTCCGTTTGAGCAAATGTTGAAAAGGTTATACTTAATAACAGCATGCATATTATTGCAGCAATAGAAATTTTTTTCATAATCAGTTTTTATAAGTTAAAAAATGAAAGGCTCTTTTTTTAATATCAAAAACCAAATCTCTACTTTATACAAATAATTTACAATAGGGATGTATGATTAAATTTTATAGGTATATGTACCTATATACAAATGCTAAGAGGAAACTATCCCGTTGCGTATAGCAAATTTTACAAGGCCTATAGTGCTTTTGCAGTGTGTTTTTTGTAGCATATTGGTACGGTGATTATCCACCGTTTTTTTGCTGATAAAAAGTTTGGAGGCTATTTCATCGCTGGTAAATTCCAGCGCAATCATTTCTAAAATTTCTTTTTCACGCTGGGTAAGTATGCCAAGCTCAATTTCTTTTTTTCTTTCTGCAATAATTTGTTTGTATAAAAAAGGAATAATTTCCTGCGAAAAAAATGTACCCCCATTTTGTATTTTATGAAGTGCATTTATAAACTCTACTTTGCTGGCATTTTTTAAAATAAATCCATCTGCTTCTGCCTGCAATACTTCATCTACTGCGGCTGCACTGTTGTACATACTTAGCATAAGCACATTAATGTGATGATAAGTAGTTTTTATTTTTTTGCACAATTCAATACCATTCATAATGGGCATGCTGATATCGGTTATTACAATGCTCACTTTATCTTCATTGGCATTTATCCAAGCCCAGGCCTCTTCACCATTACCACAAAGTCCTACAATATTGTACGGAGAATTTTGCAGCATGCTTTCTATTCCATCAAGCATAATGCGATGATCATCTACCAATAAAATATTTATCTTTTCCATTACGCTATGGGTATTTTAATTTGAACTTTGCTGCCAGCAGTGTCATTCGGCAAAATTTCTATATTTCCTTTTAGCATATTAATTCTTGCAAAAATATTTTTCCAACCAATGCCTTTGCTTTCATCAATGGCTTTGTTACTGATGCCCACCCCATTGTCTTTTATTTCTAAATGGAAATCATTGTTATTAATAAAAACATGTATAAATATTTCTGTTGCGCCGCTGTGTTTTACAATATTCCCCATTAACTCTCTAAAAATTCTCAAAATATTAAGTGATGCTAACAGCGATATTTTTTGATAATCTGCCTCCTCAATATCGGTGGTTATTTTAAACTGCTGGGTTGATTCTAATTTTTCTATATCACTTTTAAGTGCATTGGTAAATCCAAAATTTAATTCTTCGGGTAATAAGTTGTGGCTAATATTTCTCACTTCCTGTATCGTTTCATCTATCAACAAAGGCGTTTTTTCAGCATCGTTTGCACGGTTGTGCAAATACATTTTTAATACTGATAATTTTTGACCAATGCTATCATGTAAGTCTCTGGCTATTCTTATTCTTTCTGTTTGTTCACTTTCAAATACAGCTTGTACATTGGCATCTTTTTGTTGTTGTATTGCAGCATTAACGGCTATCGATTTTTTTGTTTTATAATTTTTATACAAACTAATAATAACCAGGCCAAGTAATATAGCAGCCATCACGGCAAAAGCGGTGAGCAACCTGGCTTGTTGTAAATCTTGTTGCTGTTTGGCTATAACCTGTTCTTTTTTATTGGTTTCATATTCAATATTATATTTAGCAGTTTTGGCAATAGTTTCTTCATTTAACAGCCTTTTATTTATTTGCTGTAATGAATCTTTTACTACACTTAATTTTTGCCATTGTGCAGATTGGGTATAGTAATTATTAAGGCCCTGGTATATGGATAGTTTACCTCTTAAATATTGTGTACTGTCGCATAGCATAGAAGCATGTTTGGCCGCCGCCATCATTTTTATCGGTTCGTTTTTATATCCATACAGGTTTACCATTTGCGCATACGTATCTGCCATTAACTGCAGCCTCCCGTTAATGCTATCGCTGGCAATACATTCTTTATAATAAAATTCTGCACTGTCATAATTTTTTAATTCTACAAAACAGCGGGCAAGATTATCATAAAACGGGCTCAATTTATTGGGGAAATTATTTTTTTTAGCCAATGCTATGCCAGCATAATCTATCTGCATGGCGCTGTCAAATTTATTTGTCATGCCCATTACATTTGCCTCAAAGTGTAACAGGGCTAGATATACTTTTGAGCCATACGGCTCTTCTTGCAATGCGGTCTTTAGATATTTAACTGTATTGGGAATATCGTTTTTTTGTAGATAGGTTTCAGCAATGTTTCCATTGCATACCGTTATATTTTTTTGTTGTTGTAATCTTTCAAACAGGGTGAGCGCTTTTAAATAACTGCCAATGGCTTCATCTTCTTTGCCACTTAGTTTATTACAATTTGCAATAGCCAAATGAGAATAGGCAAGAAAACTATCGTTGCTCGCTTTATTAAAAATAGTAACGGCTTCATTAAAATTGATGAGCGCTTTGTTGTGTACGCCGAGTGTAATAAAATACAATCCATCACAATATTTTTGTATACCCCTGTGCAATGGAATAGCCGGGTTTATGTGTGATGCTAAAATGCTGTTGTGATATTTTACCGAATCGCTGTTTACAAATGAAAATGCTTTTACTTTAGCCAATGCATTGTTTACTTCCATGGCATCAGAAGCAGGGTTTTTGTTATTACAACCAATCAATATTATTAAGAAAATTGACAGAACTAATTTATACATGTAAGAGTTAGATTAAGCAAATTTTAAATATTACTTATTGGAATACTTTTACAATTTACTGAAACTATTTTCTTTATTAACCGTTGTGAATGAATTATTTCGATAATAAAAATGACAGGCTTTTTTCTACTACTGCTTTCATGGCAATTGGAAGTTCTTTACCGGGCCATGGATGTGTTCTTCCAAAAACATGATTGCTTTCTACCGTAAATAATGCTGCAGCTGGTTGCCATTTTAAAAGATCGTAGGCTCTTTTTATTGGTACAGATGTATCAACAGTGCCATGGCAAATAAATACCGGTATTTGTAAAGATGCTATGGCTGATTCTATATTTAATGCTGCTTCGTTTTGCAGATAATCTTCATGTAATTGATAGTACAAAGGCATTTCCTGTTTGGTTCTGCCATTGAGGTAATATTGAACGCCGGTTGTTTTCCACTCCTGCATTTTTTCTGCCGACCATTGGCCCCAGAGCGTTTTACATTCGCTGATGCCCGCCCATGTAATTAGTTTTTTTATGCGATTATCTTTTGCAGCTTGTAAGGTGGCAATACCACCGCCCATGCTATGACCAATGAGATAAATATTGTTTACATCAATGTTTGAATTGTGTTCATTTCTTTCATCGCAAACCCAATTGATCACCGCATTTAAATCATACAATTGTTTGCTGTAATTGTTATTGCCAAACGCTTCTATATCTACAAAGTCCTCCGGCTGCTGCGGTGTGGTACCATTGTGCGAAAAATTAAATTTTACAAATACAAAACCTGCATGGGCAAATTGGTTGGCAATAATATCTGTATTGCCCCAATCTTTAAAACCATTAAAACCGTGGGCATAAATAACTACAGGCTTTTTACTTTTTTCGTTATTATAAAAAATATCAAGCGCTATGGGTTTTGAAGCGCTGCCTACTATGATAATTTTTTTAAAAGGTTGCATACTTAAATATAAGAAAAGTACTTTAGTGATTTTAATAAAAAAACACTAACCTGCTTGGGTTAAAAATGTATTGATTGTTTGCAAATTTTGCAGGGCGCTACCCATGGTATTATTAAAATAACAAAAAACTGTTTTAGCTGCTTTTTGCCATTGTAAAATTTCGTTGGCCTGCTCTTTTAAAAATGCATCTTCGTAGCTGCCTTTATAATTTCCATTGGGGCCGTGCAACCTTACATAAACTGTATGGCTATCTTCAAAATTTAATGGGGTGGGAGCCGCCGGTTTATCTTGCAATACGATAATGGCATTGTACTCTTTTAAAATTTCTGTTACCTCTTTTTCGTACCAGGAGGCATGGCGAAATTCCACCGCCAGTTGCCATTGCGCTTCATTGTACCAATTTATGGTGCTGAGCAAATGTTGCAACTTATCCAGTTTATCCATTTTTATGGAAGGCGGAAACTGTACCAATAAACAGCCTTTTTTGTTTCCCACTTCTGCAATACTTTTCATAAAGGTCTCCAGATCGTCTTCATTAAAATCCAAGCCTTTTACATGCGTTACCGCTTTCGATAATTTAAACGTGAACTTAAAATAATCAGGTACAGAAGCGCTCCACTTTGCAAC
>JANNMO010000032.1:0-81472 GCA_031398005.1 Ferruginibacter sp. | reverse complement strand
TTTGCCATACATAAAAGACAAAACTGAAACAAAACCTGCTGCAAAAATTAAGAACTTTAGTTATACATCAACATTGTGGAAAAACCCACCACTTTTTCTGAAAATTAAAAAAGGCTGCCTACTTATGAGACAGCCTCTTTTTATGCTTAATTTTTTGATAGGGGTTCCAATAACAAGATGAAGACAGTCGAAATTCATTTTTCTAAAATGAAATTGATGACTAACAACTTCAATAAAAAATTTAAAGCTTCATTTATAACAATGTAAACGAAGCTGCTATTTGGCTTAGCATTTGTAATAATTTTATACCTTCTTCTTCAGAAAAAAATGATGATAATTTATGTTAAAAAAAAATCACTTAATACTTCTCATACGCTGTATTAAAGTATTTTGATATACAATATGTTGTAACAAACACTATACAAAATTGACGTAATTTTGAAGTGATTTTTACAGAGGAGAAGGAACTAAATAACATAACACACATATAATGACAACTGATATACATATAAAGCAAAATAAAATTGAGGTGATGAATTTTTTGGGAAAGGATATTGAATCTATCATTTCTGACTATTTAAAAGATATAGATACCAACTGGCAACCAACAGATTTTTTACCAGATACGTCAACAGAAAATTTTCATACGGAGTTTAAAGAACTGCAATTACAATGTAAAGAATTACCATACGATTACTTAGCAGTATTGGTAGGAGATGTAATTACAGAAGAAGCATTGCCCACTTATGAAAGCTGGTTAATGGACCTTGAAGGGGTGAGTAAAGAAGAGCCACAGGGTTGGGCTAAATGGGTACGCATGTGGACTGCAGAAGAAAACCGCCATGGAGATTTGCTTAATAAATTTTTATATTTATCAGGCAGAATAAATATGAGGCAAATGGAAATAAGTACTCAATATTTAATAGCCGATGGTTTTGATATTGGAACAGGAAGAGACCCTTACAAAAATTTTGTTTACACTTCTTTTCAAGAATTAGCTACCAATATATCTCATCGTCGCACAGCATCATTGGCAAAAAAACATGGTAGCGCACAACTATCTAAAATATGCGGGGTAATTGCATCTGATGAAGCAAGGCATGCCAAAGCTTACAAAAGTTTTGTGACAAAAATTTTTGAAATAGATCCTAACGAAATGATGCTTGCATTTGAAACAATGATGCGCAGAAAAATTGTAATGCCTGCACATTTTTTAAGACAAGCAGGTGAACAAATTGGTACCACATTCTCTCATTTTAGTGATGCCGCACAAAGGCTGGGTGTTTATACCAGTTGGGATTATACCAATATTTTAGAATCGCTTATTGTAGAATGGAACTTAAGCAGCATTGGTAATCTTAACGAATCAGGAGAAAAAGCAAGAGATTATTTAATGAAGCTTCCAGATAGATTTAGAAGAGTGGCAGAGAGAAATATTAAAGCCCCACTTGAATATGAATTTAATTGGATAAAATAATTTACACCCAACACTTTAATCAAATCTTTGTTCTACAACGTTGTAAGCTTTCCTTATAACATGTGATTTGTATAATATCAAATACTTTGCCCCGCTAAAAATTGAAATTTAATAATTTCAATTTTTAGTTTTACCCCTCTCCTTTCTTTTTACAACTTACTATTTAAGCTCGAATACTTTTAGCAATTCATCAGTATTTAAAACTGAGAACTGTCAAGCCAATACATGACGTTTATCATTCATTTCCATAAAGCCTGATTATATTTTTGTGTAAAATTAATCATCATGCTAGGAGAATTAAACGAAACCCAAATAAACAATTTATTGAGCAGCCAGGTAGTTGGGCGACTTGCATGTACAGATGGTGATAAGCCATACATCGTACCTGTAACATATACGTATGACGGTGAATACATTTATGGGCAAACCAATGTTGGAAAAAAATTGAAGTTGCTTAGAAAAAATCCACATGTGTGTTTTGAAGTTGATAAAATGATGGATATGCGAAACTGGCAAAGTGTAATAGTACATGGCAAGTTTGAAGAATTGAATGAAAACGATAGTACAAAAGCAAAGGAAATATTTTTTGAAAAGGTTTATCCTATGCAAACAAGCACCACAGTACATGCACACGAACATGCTGTAGCAACAGTATTAGACGATAGTAACAGAATAAAACACATTATGTATAGAATCAAGATTAAGAAAATAACCGGTAGGTATGAAAAAGAATAATTATTAAAAATCCACTGAATGAAATAGTTAATAAAATTCTTGAGAAATAAACTTTCAATTAGTCAATGCCTCTTTTGCATCATTGAATTTTTGATTGTTATAATACAGATGATATCAATCAGTAAGTGTTTTGATGAGCATCATAAAAATCAAAATTCGATTCTGCCATCTTTGCTTCTATAACTATAACCCAGGTTTAATATTAAAGTCTGGCTTCAATTGCTCCTATTAGAATTACCAGGTTTTTACCAATACATATAAATGCAATTATTTATTATTATGAATATACTTAGAAAAATTACATTCACAAGTGCCCTGTTATTTTTATGTAGTATAGTAACAAAGGCGCAAACGCCTGACAACATTATTAACGCAGATAATAATTCGTTTGGATTGTTTCTATTTGCCATGATCATTATCGTTCCATTGCTTTTTATAATAGGCAAGTTATACTATGACTTTAAGCAGCAACTAATTGAAAACAAAGAATGGAAAAAGGAAGACAGTACCTTAAAGTTTTCGCAATATTTAAAAAATTTTGATAGAAGCCAAATACAAGCATTTATTAAAATGAAAAATAAGAAATGCTGTGGCAATTGCAAAGGAGACGGAGGTTGCAATACATCCAAAAAAGCAATGGGAATAATTGCCCTTTTTATTCTTTTTTCAGAAAGTATAATGGCGCAAACTGCACCAACAACTAAAGCACTAGCAAGCCAACCCGGCATAATCATCACTATAGTATTATTGCTTATTCCAATTTTACTGGCAGTAGCTTTTGCATTAGCTAAAGCTAACAAAGCCATAAAAAATTATGCTAATACCAATAAGAAAAAGGAAGCTACTCAGTTTGCAGAATATCTAAAAAATATGGATGACCATGATTTAGAAGAAGAGCTAATAAAAAAAGAGCGTCTGCCGGATTTTAATCTTTCACATAACGAACTTTCTGGTACAGAAAAACCAGAAGATGCCAAAGGCATTCTAAGCAATATAAATGATAAACATGCGGTACATTTTACTGCTACAAAAAGAAAAGCCACCACCCGTCCAACGCTGGATCCTGATATTACAAAACTAATATTATGGTACATTGGTTGCTCAGCGTTTTGGTTGGTAATAGGTACGGGCATAGGAGAATATTTAGGAATTAAATTTGTAGCACCAGATACAGATCACATCAGTTGGTTAAGCTTTGGTAGATTAAGGCCTGTACATACCAATATTGTTTTTTGGGGATGGGCTTCTCTGGCAATGATTGGGCTTGGATATTATGTAGTACCCACCGTAAGTAATGCAAAAATTTACAGTATTAAGTTTGGATGGATTGCACTGATTTGTACCAATATCATGGTAATAGCTGGCTCCATTTCTTTAATGGCTGGCATAAGCAATGGTGGTGGTGAATTTAGAGAATACACTTGGCCGGTAATGGCGCTTTTTGCAGTAGCGCTTATTCTTACTTTTATAAACTTTTTAATGACGGTAGCAAAACGAACTACCAAAGAAATTTATATTTCTAACTGGTATATTGTATCTGCCATTTTATTTACCATTATAGTAGCGCTTACTGCCTATTTACCCTTCTGGCAAAAAGGTATAGGGGAAACAATTACGCAAGGTTATTTTATGCACTCAGGTGTGGGGATGTGGTTTACGCTATACACCCTTGGCTTGATGTATTATTTTATTCCCCAACAAATAAACAAACCAATTTATGCATACAGTTTAGGGATACTTGCTTTTTGGACGCAGATAATTTTTTACACCATCATAGGCACGCATCACTTTGTTTTTAGCTCCATACCATGGTGGTTGCAAACTATAGCTATTGTTGGAAGCGCCGGTATGATTATACCTGTTATTGCAGCTACAATTAATTTTACCATGACGTTTAAAGGACATTGGAATAAAATTTCCAACAGTTATACATTGCCATTTTTCTTTGTAGCGGTAGTATATTATTTTTTAGTTTCTATGCAGGGAACAGTGGAAGCATTTAAGTTTACTAATTTACTTTGGCACTTTACAGATTTTACGGTAGCACACGCCCATGCAGGCTTTTATGGCATTATAACTTTTGCTTTATGGGGTGGAATTTATGCCATACTGCCAAGACTTACCGGTAAAGAACCACCACAACATTTGGTGGGTGCACATTTTTGGATAGCATTTATTGGTCTTATATTTTATGTAGTTCCTCTCTCTATAGGTGCTACGCTAAGAGGTATGATGTGGATGGATAGCAAACCGTTTATTGATAGTGTAACCATGATGTTTCAATATTGGGTATGGCGTGCTATTGGTGGAAGTTTAATGTTTATATCACACATTATTTTTGCCTATAATTTTTATAAAATGGTTACAAAAGAAGTAGAACAATTGGATGTAAAAAAAGAAGCTTTTAGCCAACTATCCATCATTGAAGAAACAGACCCTATTGCATTAGTTAAATAATAATATTCTAAAAAAATGAATGTATTCAACGACCATAAAAAATTATACCCTATTGCAGGTTTGCTGTTTTTAGCACTTACTTATGTAACGGTTATTATGCCTGCATTGCAAAATCAAAAAAACAATGCACCCTTGCCAGATACATTACCACTAAGTGGAGATGCATTGGCCGGAAAAAATGTGTATGTAGCTGAAGGCTGCGTTGGGTGTCACTCTCAACAGGTTCGTAATGTAGAAATGGATAAAGTTTTTGGTTCACGCCCCGGCATGGCTGCAGATTATGCGCACCTTAAACGAATGAACGTTTGGCAAAATACTTCTACCGTAATGGGTACAGAAAGAACAGGACCAGATCTTACAAATGTGGGTGCAAGGCAACCAAGTATTGACTGGAATTTGATGCATTTATTTAACCCTCGCTCGGTGGTGCCACAGTCCATCATGCCGTCTTATGAATGGCTTTTCGAAATAAAAGATTCCGCATCAAAAAACGATGTGGTGGTTAATGTACCAAAGATATTTTTAAATGGAAGAACAGGTGTGGTGGTAGCTAAAAAAGAAGCATTGCAATTGTATGCATATATACTTTCGTTAAAACAAACGCCCCTACCCGATGGTAAAAAGCCCATTGAATTTTTATACAAAAATGAATCAAAACAAGTGGCAGCAGCAGGTTCTAAGGCTACGGTAGATGGCAAGGCTTTGTATAGTGCAAATTGCCAGAGTTGCCACCAGGAAAGTGGTGAAGGATTGAAAGGAGCTTTTCCACCTTTAAAAGGAAGCTCCGTTGTAAATGGCGAAAATTTAGAATTGTATGTAGATATTATTATGAATGGATATGATGCACGCCCTGAGTATGGAGCCATGGCAGCAGTAGGAACTAATATGAGTTTTACAGAAAATGATGTAGCTGCCATTATAAATTATGAAAGAGAAAGCTGGGGCAATACTGGTAAAAAAGTAACGGCAGAAGAGATAAAGAAAATTATGGATTTTGTAAAAATAAAAGCAAGTTCAAAATAATAATATGAAAAAAGTCATTCTTTCCTCAACAATACTGTTTTTCAGTTTTATTGCAAATGCTTGCCCTGTATGTGAAAGAGCAAAAGCTAAAACAGCTTTTGGAAGTATAAGCCATGGTGCAGGCCCAACAAGTAATTGGGATTATGTAGCCGTATGGATTACTATTATAGCAGTTTTACTTACATTGTTTTATAGCATTAAATACCTTGTAAAACCAAAAGAAAAAAACAACGACCATATAAAATATACCATCTTAAATTTTGAATAACCATGAGCACACAAAGCAAAGTTTTAATTTTTTTAGATGATGAACTAAAACCTTACGGAGAATATCTAGCTCCCATTAATTTTGAACTGGATACCCGGAAATTGGTAGATGGTAACCATACTTTAAAAATAATTAGTAAAGATCCTCTTGGAAAAGAAGGTATCAGAAAAATACCTTTTATTGTAAGAAATGGACCATCTGTGGCAGTGGAAGGTCTAAATGAAAATGATGTAGTAGATGGTATCATTCCTATTATGATAAATGCTTATGGCAAAGGTGATCAAAAAAGATTTTTAATAGAAGGGAGCGAAACACCAAGATCGATACCGGCATGGGTTTGGGCCATTGTAATAAGCTTTGTAGGATGGGCCATATACTATGCGGTTATATCAATGAATATGAGTTTATAAAAAAATAGTATGATCATAAAAGAATTATTAGCAGAAGTAGAAACAAGAGAAAACCCTTGTGCAAAAGCCTTGTACAAATCAGAAGGATTTAAAGTATTGGTATTGGCTTTTAAAAAAGGAATGATTTTAAAAGAACATAAAGCGCATGTGCCAACAAAATTGGTTGTGCTTGATGGTATAATTATGTATAAAAGTGAAGCTGATGAGTTTGTGCTAAATAAATATGATGAATTTGAAATACCAGTAAATGATTTACACTTGGTAGATGCATCGGAAGATTCACTTTGTATGTTGATACAAGGATAAAAATAAAATAAATACATTTTAATGCTTTCTACGGGAAGCATTTTTTATTGATATCAATCACCTTGTTTACTAACAAGAATCCTTATTGTTGAACATGTATAAAAATACCTTTACATCAACATCAAATCTAAAAACTGTTATTCTACAAATGGAGGATTTAACCAATCTTAAAATAAAGCAACTTAAACATGAAACCAGTACGTGGAAACGTGTACTACATTTTATGCAGGAAGAAAACATTCATTTAAAGAACAGACTTTCCGATGTACTAAATGACAGTTTTGATAAAAAGATGTTAGCTGATGTAGAGGTTTTTCAAAACAATTTTATTAAAGAAGATGAATTGATTGGTTTATTAAAAAACGAATTGGCAGAAATAGAAAACAGTTTACAACAAAATATTTTTATTGAAGGGAAAATTGAAAATAGTATAGAAGGAAAAATTAAAAGATTACGGGTAAGTATTGAAAATGCAGAAAGAGCTTTTACCAAAGTAAATAATGACTTTAATAATTATTTATCTGAAAATTTATAGTGACATGATCATTAATAATAAAATTAAAAATATTTTTATAGCGGCATTTTGCTTTTACAGTAATTGCTTATATGCCCAACTGAATGCAGAAACAATCAGAAATGCAGTTTCACAAGATTTGTACTTTTCCTTTACAGATTCAAAGCAATGGAAACAAATACAGCAGTTTTATGATAAACAGAATTATAAGCCTGCATGGTTAAATAAAGATAATTTAGTAAATACAAATACCTTTTTAAATGATTTGAGTACGAGTACTGTCATAGGTTTAAGAGAAAAAGATTATGAATATACTTTGATGCAATCATTGAAAAATGGAGCCAATCAATTAAAAAGTTTAAAAGATTCGTTGCAAGCAGAAATACAAATAACGGCAGCTGCTTTACATTTTTACAATGATATTGGTTTTGGAAATACAACTCCTTCACTAAATTATAAAGGAATAGCAGAAATGCCATTGTGTTTTGATGTGCCAATGTTATTATCTGAATACATTAGAAAAAAAAACTTATCGGCATTAAAAGGTTTTCTTACTCCAGATTTATCAGAAATTAACTTGCTTCAAAAAAATATAGCATGGTATAATAAATTGTTAGGGAAAGGAAATTTTAAAGAAATAATCGTTGTTTCTGACAAAGCCAACAGCACCAACAATTCTCTTTTAAATAAATTATTCCAGTTTGGTTTAGTAGAAGACAGTACCATTATTTTGCCCGACAGCATCATTATAAAAAAGGTAAAGCAAGCACAAAAACAATTTGGATTATTGGCAGATGGAAAACTTCGCAGCACTACATTGGAAGCTTTTAATGTGCCAATTTATGAAAGACTTCAAGCATTAAACTTTTCCATTAATTATTACAGATGGCTTAGTTGTTTCTCGCAAAACAAATCTGTTATTGTAGTAAACATTCCTGCCGCTTATTTGAAAGTGTATAACAAAAATAAAATAATGCTTGAAATGCGGGTTATTGTTGGTAAAAAATCTACTCCTACCCCAACATTGTTAAGCACGGTAAAGGAAGTTGTGCTATACCCTTACTGGCATGTTCCTTACAGCATAGCAACAAAAGAATTGCTACCAAAGTTAAAACGGAGTGCTTCCTTAATTGATGCCGGTAATTATCAGGTACTAAACAGATCAGGAAAAATTATTGAACCATACAGCGTAAATTGGAAATCATTAAGTACTAAATATTTCCCCTACACTATACGTCAAAGTACAGGCTGCGATAATGCATTGGGGTTACTTAAATTAAATTTTAATAGTCCCGGCGGAGTGTACTTACATGATACGCCCAATAAAAACTTTTTTAGTTTCAACAAACGTTTTCTGAGTCATGGTTGTATGCGTATGGAAAACCCCACCGCACTTGGCCATTTGGTTTTAAAAAATAATAGTATTGCCATTGATACCCTCACACAAAAAGGATGTTTGCTAAACCAGGCACCCATTTTTGTAAGGGCAACTGATGCTATGCCGGTGTTGGTTTGGTATAACCCCGCAGGTGTAGATGCAGCAGGTAATGTATTATTTTTTGAAGATGTGTATGGAAAGTTTAATTGGAGGAAGAAGGATTAACTAAGATAGTTGGAAGTTTGCATTTTTGATTAGGAAAAGTTTCATGATACAAAATTTAAAGTATAATTTAAAAAAAATTTCGCTAGCAATCTTTCAATTATAAGAGTGTCAGCCTGAGCCTGTCGAAGGCGGGTTTAATTATAGCAACGGGTTCGACAAGCTCACCCTGACACCCCGATAGATTCGAATTTTTCTCATTTGAAAAGAACTTAAAAAACTTTTTATCCGCAGGATGCTGTGCATGAGTGCCTCAGACTGACAGTAAAATAGAATCGAACGTTTGTTATTTGCAAAGAACTTAAAAAGATTTTTATGAGTGTCTCAGCCTGACACCCCAATGGATTCGAACGTTTGTCATTTGCAAAGATTAAAATTTTTTATGAGTGCCTTACCCTGACATTATTAAAAATCGGACTTTTATTATTTGCTAAGAGTATAAACTTATTAGTAAACATCCATCGCTAATATTTAAATTAGAAGTTATGAGATGGAACCTTTCTGATAAATATTGGTACGTATAATGATTGCAGTCATTTTTAAAACCATCTCACTATTTTATTTTGCATTATCATTTAAAAGTAAGAATTATGAAAAAAATAATTGCGGTCGTTCTTATACTAATCATATTTATTAATGGATGTTCTTCTTCAAAAATAACATCATCATGGAAAGCAAAAGATACCGTATCGCAGGCCTTTAAAAAAATAATGGTAATTGCTGTTATAAGAGATGCTGATAGATCGATACAAGAAAACATGGAAAATCATCTTGCGGAGGATTTACAGAAACTTGGCTATACTGCATTATCATCTTTAAGAGAATATGGACCAAATGCATTTAAAAGAAATGATACGACAGCAGCTATAATAAAATTAAATGAAAGCGCTGTAGATGCTGTACTTACCATAGTATTATTAGATAAAGAAAAAGAACAACAGTATGTTGCTTCAAATTATAGAAATCGCTTTTCAGATTTTAGGTATGAAATGTATGGGCGCATTTTTGAACCGGGATATTATGTAACCAATACAAAATATTTTTGGGAGAGCAACTTGTACAATTTAAAAACAAAACAACTTATTTACTCTGTGCAAACACAATCTTTTAACCCAAACGATACTGAAGCGCTTGCTCATGAATATGGAAAACTTATTATAAAAAATATGTTGAAAGAGCAAGTTTTAAAAAATGAAACTACATCTACTATCAAATAAACTTTAAATGAAAAATTATGAAAAAGAATATTGGTAAAACAGACAGAACACTAAGGATATTATTTAGTATTGCTATAGCTGCAATTGGTTATTATTATAAATCTTGGTGGGGATTATTGGCTTTTATTCCACTTATTACATCTTACATTGGCTTTTGCCCTCTGTATAAAATTATAGGAGTAAATAGCTGCAAAGCCAACGAATGTTTGTAAAATTAATTGAAAAGATGCGCTAATTTTTTTTCGTTGAGTATTACAATATTACCATCTTTTATTTCAATTAATTTTTCTGCTCTAAAGTCGCTAAGGGTGCGTATAAGCGATTCTGTAGCTGTACCAGCAATGGTAGCAAGGCTTTCTCTGCTAATAGTAATGGCGAAATTTTCATTACGCTTCTCTCCATATTTCTTTTGCAAAAGTAACAAGGCTTCCGCTACTTTTTTACGAAGGGAATTATATGCAAGTCCAAGTAATTGATCTTCTTTTTCAGAAATATTTTTTGCCAATAGTTGTATCAATTTTTTGGCTACCTGTGGGTTTTTATTTAGTAATTCATCAAAGTCTTCTTTAGGAATAATAGCCAGCGATGTTTCTTCCATCGTTTCTGTTGTATCTCTGTAAACCGTTTCTTCCAACATAGCTATGTATCCGAAAAAATCTCCAGGACTGTACAATTCTGTTACCAGTTCTTTACCATCATCATTGGCTTTAAAAGCTTTTACTTTTCCGCTCACTACATAATATAATCTATTTGGATGATTGCCTTCAGCATAAACAATTTGTTTCTTTTTATATTTATTTATGTTTCTATCTTCTGCCAACGCATGCAAATCATTTTTGCCAAACGAAGTTTGCATCAGCATGGTAAGCCCTTCCATGGTGGGGTTTAATTGTTGGCGAAGCAATTCGTTTTTTTTGAGCCTGCTATCTACCGCATTTAATAACTCAGTTCCATCAAAAGGTTTGGTAATATAATCATCTGCCCCTTGTTCCATACTTCTTCTAAAATCACTTCTCTCTGTTTTTGCTGTAAGAAAAATAAATGGCGTATTTTTTATTGCTTCATTTTTTTGTACGGCATGCAATACGCCATATCCATCCAAAACAGGCATCATAATATCGCATATGATTAAATCAGGAATTTCCTGCATTGCCATTTCAACACCAATTTTACCATTTGCTGCAGTAATTACTTTGTAATTTGCAAGTGCTAATATTTCAGCCGTATTCTCTCTAATGTCATCGTTGTCCTCTATCAATAATATTTTTTTCATTTGCTATTTTTTGATGAAGGTTATTTTAAATTCAGTGCCTTTCTCCAATTCACTAATACACTCTACCGAGCCATTCATTAACTCTGCATATTTTGCCACAATGTGTAGCCCAAGGCCTGTACCTTGTATATTTCCCGCATTTGCACCCCTAAAAAAACGTTCCATTAAATGTAGTTGATCTTCATTGGAAATACCCATCCCTTCGTCTTTTACTGATAGTACTAAAACTTCATTAGATAATGTTGTCCGCACATCAATACAACATTCATCGGGCGAAAATTTACTTGCATTTGATATGAGGTTCATTAAAATGTGTTTCATTAAACCTGCATCCATTTCAACACCGGTATCTCCGTCATGGTAATATTTTATTTGTTGATTTTTTTTCAAATTATTTTTTATCTCTTCCATTACTGCATCAATATGTGTTCTTATATCAAAATAAGAAATGCGAACAGGAATTTTTCCTTCTTCAATTTTACCCACACTTAAAAAATCATTTAAAATATCGGTCAACATATTTACAGATGATACAATTCGCTGTAAATGTTTTTCTCGTTTAGGTTGATCTTCTTCGGTATTATATTTTTCTATTAAATAGGAGGAAGAAAGTACGGTGCTAAGTGGTGTACGAAACTCGTGTGATGCCATCGAAACAAATCTGGATTTTAATTCGTTCAGTTCTTTTTCTTTTGCCAGAGATTTTGAAAGTTCTTCTTTCGATTTTTCTAATTGATGCATGGCATCCGTCAACTCTTTGGTACGAACTTCTACCGTTTCTTCCAACTCATCATTTAATTTTATTATTTCAGCTTCCGCATTTTTTCTTACAGATACATCACTTATAAAAGCAATTACATTTTTATCGCCATCTTTCTCATAAGTACCCAAGCTTACTTCTACGGGAAATTCATTGCCATCTTTTTTTACAGCAAACAGTGTCATACCTACACCCATTGGCCTGCTTTTAGGGTTGTGTGTGTAATGCTCTCTGTGGCCTACATGTTTATGATGAAAACGTTGGGGAATTAATATTTCTATCGGTTTATCAATAACATCTTCTATTGTATAACAAAAAAGTTTGAGCGCAAAAGGGTTTACAGAAAGAATTATTCCTTTACTATTACTCACCACAATCCCCATGGATGCATGGTTAAATAATGCTTCGTAACGATAAGACTGGTTGTAATTATTTTGTTCTGTAGCGGGCATTTTTCAATTTAAGCAAAAAGCATAAATAATCGAGATTAATAAAATGAAATTTTTTATTAGGATTGTATAAAGCTGTGCAAGGAAAATATTATTTAAAACTAATTATCCACAGTAGGTTTTTTAAAATCATCTTCAGCTTGTCGTTAAAATTTTTTTCGGTCCTTATTATTTTTAACTATGGTAAAAATAATAAGCGCAAGACCAAGTATTACAATTATAATGATGTACAGCGTTTTCATTTAACTTATTTTAAAGAAGAATAAATTGCATTATGTGTGAACTTGTATTACCTGCATTAATTGCTTAGCATTAACCACACCCGATTGACGCCATTTTGTTTCTCCATTTTTAAAAAGAATAAGGGTAGGCACACCTTGTATTTGGTAAGCAGATGCAGCCTGCGGGCTCTTAACAATATCAATTTTTAAGATAGTAACGCCGTCTCCCATTTTTTGTTTTAGTTCTTCCAAAATGGGTTTCATCGTTTTGCAAGGGCCACACCATTCTGCAAAAAAATCTACCAACGTAGGTTTGTCACTTTTAATTATTTCTGAAAATTTGTTTGCCATAACATAATTTTTATTTAGCGGAAATAGTTGAGCGCTTTTTCCATTTTACAATTTCAAACCAAATCATACTTAAAAAACCAATAACAATACTTAGCAATATTTGTGAAAAATTCAATTGCTCAAACTTAAAAAATATTGCAAGTGGTTTTACATAAACTAATAGTATTGTTATAGCAATTGTTATGCTAATAATGAGTGGCACCAAATTATTATTATATTTCATTGTGGTAAAAATGGAATAATAAAAAGAACGGTTAACCAACGTTAAAAATATATTAGCTGCTATTAAAACAGTAAAAACCATGGTACGTGTTAGTGCTTCGTTATAATTATTTTGTACAGCAAATTGATATACTGCTAATGTACCAGCGGTAATCATTAAGCCTTGTATAATACTTGTTGATAATTCTTTCCAATTAAAAAAAGTATTGGTAAATGGGCGTGGACTTTGCTGCATGGTATTTTTTTCCATAGGCTCATTTTCGTAAATGATAGAGCAGGTTGGCCCCATTATTAATTCTAAAAAAATAATGTGTACCGGCGAAAATATATTTGGATACAGCCAGCCTAATGCTAATGGAATAAAAACAGTAAGCACAATAGGAATATGAATAGAGATAATATATTGAATGGCTTTTTTAAGATTGGCATAAATTTTTCTTCCCATGGTCACCGCATCTACCATTTTTGATAAATCATCGTCTGCCAAAATAAGCGATGCCACTTGCTTAGCAATCTCCGTTCCTTTTTTACCCATGGCAATACCAATATGCGCCGCTTTAAGCGCAGGGCCATCATTTACGCCATCACCCGTCATGGCTACAATTTCTTTGCTGGCTTTTAATGCATTGATGATTTTTAATTTCGCATCGGGAAACATTCTTGTAAAAATATTGGTGTTGCCAACAACTACTTTTAAGTCGGCTTCATTTAGTTTCATTAATTCATCTCCACTTATGCTTTTTTCAAATCCCTTAAATGCAATTTGTTTGGCAATAGCAGTTGTGGTAGCGGCATTATCGCCGGTAATTATTTTTACTGAAATACCAGCGGTATAAAAATCTTCCAATACTTTATTGATATTTTTCTTTGGTGGGTCGTAAAAACCAACAATACCTTTAAAAATAAATTTGTATTGTTGTTGTGTAGTAAGAAAGTTATTGCCTTCAAAAATAGCTTCGCCTACCGCCAACACCCTATAGCCTTCGGTTGTTATAATTTTTATAGCTTCTTCTATTTGTTGTTTTTCTTTTTCATTTAAATTGGAAATATGCATCAATGCTTCAGGCGCACCTTTAGCTGCTATAATTCTTTTGCCTGCGCTGTTTTCAAAAATATGTGTCATCATAGGTGGCTTACCACTTAACGGATATTCGTGAACCATTTTATAAGCAGGTCGTTCATCTACCTCTATTATACTTTGGTATGCAGCGTGAAGAGCCACTTCCATAGGGTCAAATGCAATAGGCTCACTTGCCCACATGGCCAATGATATCAATTCTTTTTCTTCTTCAGCAGATACATTTTCTGCTGTAGAAATTTTGTTGGTGGATAGCACAAATACTTTTGCCAAACTCATTTTATTTTCTGTAATAGTGCCAGTTTTATCTGTACAAATTACGGTGGCGCTGCCCAAGGTTTCCACTGTTTTCATCTGCTTTACCACAATACCTAGTTTCATTAAGCGCCATGCGCCCAATGCCATAAAGCTGGTAAATGCTACAGGTATTTCTTCGGGCAAAATACTCATGGCTAGTGTGAGGGCTTTTAATAAACTATCCAGCAATTGGTGAGATTGAAAATAATTTACTGCCCATACAATTAAAAAAATAATGGCGCCTGCAATCACCATTTTTTTTACAAAATTATTTATCTGTAATTCCAGCGGTGTTTTCTCTTCTTGTATTTCTTCTAAGCTTTTTCCTATTTTTCCTAATCGGGTTCCGTTACCAATGGCGGTAATGGTAGCAATTGCTAAGCCACCTGCCACACTTGTGCCTAAAAAGATAAAATTATCTGTTGCATTTTTATCTTTACTTACAGCAAAAGACTCTCCCGTGAGTATAGATTCATTTACCGAAAAATCATTGGAGTGCACAATCTGCCCATCTGCGGCTATGGATGTGCCTTCTTCCACCATTAAGCTATCGCCCACTACAAGCTCCTCACTTTTTATTTCTACAACTACTCCGTTTCGTATTACTTTGCAATGTGGTTGTGTAAAGTTTTTTAATTTCTCTAAAGCATTTCTGCTTCTACTATCTTGGTATAAAGAAATAGCCGATATTAAAATAATAGCTGACAACATAAATATACCATCACCAGTATCTCCACTAATAAAATAAATAGAAGAAGCAACCAACAATAAAATAAGCATCGGCTCTTTTCCCAGACTTTTCAGAGCATCCACAAATCCATTTTCTTTTTTGTACGCTAGTTTATTTTGTCCATACTTTTCTCTTGCAATAATTACTTGCTCATTAGTTAAACCATTTATGTTGAAATTATTTGCGGGCATGTTTTTAATTATTAAAAAATAGTTTTATAAATCTTAACCTTACTTTTAAATTATAACGATGTCAGCCTGAGCCTGCCTTTGTCGGCAGACGGGCTTGTCGAAGTCGGGTTTGAAGAAGTACAACGGGTTCGACAAGCTGCTAATGACACATAATGCAAGACGCTTACTTTCAAGTTAATAGAAGGTCAGCCTGAGCCTGTCGAAGGCGGGTTTGATTATACAGACCAGGTTCGAAAAGCTCAGCTTGACACCGTAACAGTAGCGAACTTTTGTCATTCGAAAAGAACTTAAAAAACTTTTTATCCACAGGATGCTGTGCATGAGTGCCTCAACCTGACACCCCAATTGTATCGAACTTTTTGTAATTTGAAAAGAGCTTAAAAAACTTTTTATTGGTGCCGCAGCCTGACACTCCTATTAAATCCAACTTTTGTTATTTGCAAGCATATAAAAAACTTTTTCGTAAACCTCTCATCTAATAGTACTTTTAATTTCAGTCATCTTATTTTTATCTCCTTCCAAAAAACAATTTATACAACTGTACCAACAGCAACGGTATTACACTTGCCACTATTGCTACTACCCATAAATTTGAAGTAAGAGAATTTAAACCCAACACCAATCTCATTTGAGGCACTGCAAAAACAATTATCATTAGCCCCGCACA
Organism: Ferruginibacter sp.; assembly: GCA_031398005.1. Lineage (GTDB taxonomy): Bacteria > Bacteroidota > Bacteroidia > Chitinophagales > Chitinophagaceae > Ferruginibacter. The sequence continues at coordinate 65,226 of JANNMO010000032.1, read as the reverse complement.
AATGGAAATTGCTAACCATACAAATGCATTTTTAATAATCTCATTCACAAATAATTTAGAATGAGCAGATGCCATGTTAAACACATGAAACAATTGTGCAAATGCCAATGTAAGAAATGCTACATTGTTGGCCGTTTTATCATCTAGCAAAAGATATAATTTGCAATACTCCAATGCGGCTATAACGGCAACAGTCATTAACAAAGAATATATGCCAATAGCAGCCCAATCTTTATTGGAGACAATAAGATTTTTCGGGTCTCTCGGTGGCCTGTCCATTACTGTTTTATCACCCTTTCCCAAGCCAAGTGCCAGTGCAGGAAAAACATCGGTAACCATATTTAAAAATAAAATTTGCAAAGGCAATAATGTAGCAGCAGGTGCTACAAAACCCAATGCAGTTACAATAAATATTTCACTCAAATTGCAAGACACCAAATAAATTACAAACTTTTGTATATTCTGAAAAATTTCTCTGCCATGTGCAACTGCTTGTGCTATTGATGTAAAGGAATCATCTTTTAAAACAATGCTTGCCGTTTCTTTTGCCACCTGCGTTCCCCGCAAACCCATAGCAATTCCGATATCTGCTTTTTTTAAGGCAGGTGCATCATTTACACCATCGCCGGTCATGGCAACAATGTTTCCTCCTTTTTGAAAAGTGGCTACTATTTCTAGTTTTTGTTTGGGTGTTGTTCTTGCAAATACGGCTGTTTCCAATATTTTTTTTTCCCAATCATCCGATAAATAATCCATATTGGGTAAATCAATACCATTAATAACTTGCTGCTCTGCTTCATCTACCAAGCCTACTTTTTTGGCAATGTTTAATGCGGTCATGGGGTGATCACCGGTAATCATAACAATTTTTATTCCTGCATTTCTGCAAGAAACAATAGCATCTTTTATATCCATTCTTGGTGGGTCTAAAAAACCAATCATGCCAACATATACAAGGTTGTTTAAAAAATCATCTTTGTTTATATCATTTTCTTCTTTGTATGCAAAAGCCAATACCCGCAAGCCATCTGCCGCCATTTTTTCTGATGCTGCAATTATTTTTTTTCTATCATCATCACTCAATTCTTTTACCTCCTCTCCAATAACTATGTTGTTGCATTTTTCTAACAAATGCTCTACGGAGCCTTTCGCAGCTACAAAGTTTTCAGCTTTACTTTTATGCAAAGTGCCCATTATTTTGGTATCGGAGTTAAAAGGCATTTCCGATATTCTCTCATAAGCTGTTTTTATTGCATCTGCTGTAGTACCCGATGCATCAGCCAAATGTATTAATGCAATCTCTATTGGATCTCCAAGTAATTTCTTCTTTTCTTCATCATGTTTCAAAGATGCATTGTTGCACAAAGCACCAATTAAAATTAATTGTTCTGCATTTTTTTTACTCTTTTCAATGCAGCCTTCGCCATATTTTAGTGTATCATTTTCAATACTTACTTTACAATTCTCTTGCGGAAAAGAAAACGTATCCACATAAATTTTGTTCTCTGTAAGCGTTCCTGTTTTATCGGTTAAAATTATATTGGTACTTCCCAAAGTTTCTACAGCAGATAATTTTTTTACAATGGCATTTCGTTTTGCCATCAGCAACATACCATACGCCAATGCCACTGTACATACTATTGGTAAGCCTTCAGGGAAAGCCGCAACAGCTAAAGCAATAGATGTTTCTAAAATTAATGCCCAATGCTTTCCCTGTATAAATCCGGTTACGGCAAAAATGGATGTCATTATTAATGTTATCCAAATAAGTTTTATGCTTAATGCAGCTATCTTTTTTTCGAGAGGTGTTTGCGTTTCTTTATGGCTTTCTACCAAAGATGTAATAGTGCCGAGTTGTGTATTTTCTGCAATGCCTGTTATCACTGCTTTGCCATTGCCATTTATGACTGAAGTGCCTTTAAAGACCATGTTAAACTGGTCGCCAAGGGCAGTTTCTTTGGGTAGTTTTTCAATATTTTTTTCTGTTGGAAGTGATTCTCCTGTAAGAGATGATTCATCGCATTGCAATTGATGTGTTTCTACCAAATGCGCATCGCCGGGTATTATATCGCCTGCTTCTAATACAATTAAATCTCCCACCGTAATTTTTTCAGAAGGAATTTGAAGCATCTTTCCATCACGAATTACATTGGAAAGTATAACATCCATTTCCTTTAATGCATTCATGGAGCTACGTGCTTGCAACTCCATAAAAAAACCAATGAGTGCATTTACAAAAATTACAATCCCAATGGCTATGGCTTCAATATAATCTTCAAAATAAAGGGTGACTGCTATTGCAAACAGCAATAAATAAACAATGGGACTTTTAAATTGCAACAGCAGCATTAACCAAACAGATTTTTGCTTTTGCCCAGCATATACATTGGCACCAAATTTTGCAGCACGGTTTTCTGCTTCTGATGAGGTAATACCATTTTGAGCATTTGTTTCCAATGCTGTCACAACTTCTTCTACAGATAAAGTATGAACATTTTCTAAGGGATATTTTATGGCCATACCTACAATATTTTAAGACTTATGAAAAACAAGTAATGGCACTTTTGCATTAAAAGAATATTCTGCAGATTTACTTGATAAGAATATTTTATCGAACCAACTTCTATTTTGATCGGTAAACATGATCATGACTGATGGATTAGTTTCTTTTACTACATTTTCAATATCTGCCACCAATGAATTATTTGGGTTTCTTGGTGTGGCTTTAAAACCTACATTATAATAATCAATTTTTTTGATAGCGTTCTCAATCACATCTAGATCGGTCTTTTTTTCTTGTGCAGAGGTAAGATGTAAAAGTTGTATAGAGGCATTGAGTGGTTTAGCAAATTCTATTGCTTTTACTAATTCATTTTCATAATTACTTAAATCTGAAACATATAATACATTGGTAATTTTTTCTACCTTGTAATGGTGTGGAACTGCAATAACCGGTACATCAGAGTTATTTATTAAGTTAGCAGTATTAGTACCTAATAATCTTTTAAAGTTGCCCGCCCCTCTAGTACTTATGCATATTAAGCCTACATTGTTTTCTTCTGCATATTCTCTAATGGTAGTGTCTATAAAAACTGAACTTTTAATTACACATCTGTAATTTGTATGCGAAATATCTAACTCTTTGTAAAGATCCCCTACAAAAGTTTCAAGTTTTGCCTGAATTATTTCTGCTTCATCTTTTTCATAACCTTCTATTCTAACTGCATTCCATGAAGTAGGGATTAATGTGTGGTAGGTATGAAAGAAAATAATCTCAAAATTGTTTTGCGAAGCCAGTTGGATAGCAAAATATAAACCTGCTTTTGAGTTATCAGAAAAATCGGTGGTGGCAAGAATTGTTTTCATTATTTTAATTTTTTATGTTACAAAGTGATTTTATTTCTGAAATAATGTTTAAAATTCGTGTTGAAGAAATCCCCATAGTGTGAAGTAATTTTTCTTTATGTAAGAGTTCTTTACACAATACAAATCCATCTGTCAAAATTCTGGCTTTTTCGTTATTGGTTAAGCTAGCTAAACATGTTACCGGATATAATCCTGATTTATCAATTAAATTGTTAAGACTTTTTTTATGCGGATAATCCCATCCAAGCAATTGCATACCGGCGCAAACCCCGTACTTTATTGCATCAGATGAAAATTTAGTATTGGTTACAACGCAGCATTTCAGCGGCTTTGAGGAAGTAGCCTGCCAATTATTTAATACATCTCTATAACGAGAATGAATATACAAAGGAATTTTAATATTGCTCACAATACCCAGACTGTTATGGTATTTACATTCCGTTAATAAAAAATATTCATCATTTTCTGCCAATACATCTATCTCATGAGTTACACATGCACCTTCCAAAAAAAGTTGTGTTTGTACTTTAAAGCCTTGCCATTCAAATATGGCAGCTATGTATTTTTCAAAAGGAAAACCGGAAGGGCCTAGAGCCATAATCGCCCTTTTTAAATTATATCGCCCCGCATTTAATGGGGTTGATTTTTTTAAAAGTTTAAATGCAGTTTTATAAATTTCTTTGGTAGAAATGCCATTGTGCAATGTTGATTCTATTTCAGTTAAAATATGATTAATAGTGGTTTCATCAGCACCGGATTTTGCTAATGAATTTTTAAGCTTATCCGGAGAAAAAATTTCTTTTGAGCCAGATGCCTTTGTAATAAAAATATTTTTATGCTTCATGCTAAATAGTTAAATGCCTTTTTTGTTTTATTAAATTGTAAAGCATTTCTACATCTTTTACATGGCATAATTCTGTACCTGTGTTCATGGTAGCTGCTGTACCACAGGCAACCCCATATTGCACTGCTTCTAAAATATTCATTCCAAGAAATAAATAATGAACAATACCAGCAACCATGCTATCACCTGCTCCTACGGTACTTTTTTTATCAACATGTGGAGCTTTAATTATTTCAGTAATTTCTTTGCTAACGAGCATAGCGCCTTCTGCACCCATAGAAACAACCATTACTTCGCACTTACCACTGTTTATTATTTCCAGAGCAGTTAAAGCAATTTCATGTTGCAGTAATTTTTCTTTTCCCGCAATGCTACACAATTCGCCAAGGTTGGGTTTTAATAAATACACGCCTTCTTCCAATACTTTTTTTAAGGCTTCGCCAGATGTATCTACTATAAATTTTGCATGCTTAGTTTTTGCAATCTTTGCAAGCCTTGCATAAATATTCAGCGGAACACCAGGGGGCAAACTACCACTTGCAATAAGGAAAGAAATATCATCCATTTCTTCCACCGCTTGTAAACATTTTTTCCATTCCGTTTCAGATAAAGATGTACCGGGCATGCCAAAACGATATTGAGCATTTGAAGCTTCATCCAACACAATTATATTTTCACGGGTTTCATTTGCTGTTTCAATTATTATTGAGGTTATTTTCTCTTTCTCCAATAAATGATTAAAGTATTTACCTGTGTAACCGCCAGATGGGAATATAGCAGTTGCTTCACCTCCTAATTTTTTAATGGCTCTTGCTACATTTATGCCACCGCCGCCGGGTTCTAATTTGGGTGCAGCACATTGTAACTTTTTATCGGGTACCATAGCTGGTATAGAAGTACTTTTATCTATACATGGGCTAAAGGTTATGGTAACAATTTTTGACATATTTTTTTTAATTAATTATTTCCATTACCCGCTATTTCATCTTCAACCAAAATAGAAGTAAGTGTATTTTTTGATTGCCCTCCCTTCACCATACAATCAATATTATAAAAAGTAGTATCAGCAATATTTGTGAGTGCCTGCACGGTTGCAAAAGCCTGGTGCGGTGTAACCAATACATTGGGCATTGATAATAATTTTTTCAATGTTTCATCTTTCATTTCTTTGCCGGTAAGGTCGCAGAAAAAAATACCTCTTTCTTTTTCATACACATCTGCACCGTAGCTACCAATTTGCCCATTCTCTAAACCTTCTATAACATCGGCAGTATTTACACAACCACCACGCCCTGTATTTATAAGCATAGTGCCGGGTTTCATCAAATCAATCAATTTTTTATTTATTAGGTATTTTGTATCTGGCGTAAAAGATGTATGAATACTGATGATATCTGCTTTTGCACAAAGTGTTTCTTTGTCGGTATATTCTACCCCATATTGAGTTTTGAGAAAATCATTTTCTTTTAAATCGCAGCCCAATATTTTACAACCAAAGCCATGCATTATTTTTACCAACACACTCCCAATAATACCAACGCCAATAATACCAACCGTTTTTCCATGAAGGTCAAATCCGATTAATTTATCGGTAGTAAAATTTTGTTGTTGCCCTTGTTTATAAGCATTAATAATTTTTCTGTTCAATGCCATTATTAATGCTACCACATGCTCTGCAATAGCATAGGGCGAATATGCAGGCACGTTGGTAACTGTAATACCGTATTCATTTGCTTTTTCAATATCAATATTATCGTACCCGGCAGCACGAGTAGTAATGTATCTTACTTCTAACTGGTGAAGAATTATCAACACTTCTGCTGACGCATCATCACCTGTAAAAATACTCACCATATCAAAACCTGTAGCAAGGTGAGCATTCTCTACTGATAAAGGCTTTTTAAGAAATACTATTTCTGCATTCTGCTTATTGGCAGTTTCTAAATAAGGTTGCTCGTAAGGTTTTGTGCTAAAGAAAAGTGTTTTCATAATTTATTTTTTACGCATCTTTTTTGGAAATAATACAATATTTCTTACTCCAATTTTAAGTCCGAATTTTTGTATAAACTTCTAATAGAAAAATAAATTATTTAACCAATGAAAGAATGGGCACATGGCTATGCAACACCATTTGCTTTGTATGGCTCCTACCAATAAATTTTTCCCATAAACTTCTATGTTTGGGCATTACCACCAACAAATTAATATTATTTTTTTCTGCATAATCGAGTATGCTATCATTTACATTTTCTCCTGCTACAAAATGAAAGTGCAGCGTATTTGGAGAAAACATTTTTTCAAGTTTGGTAGATAGTATTACAAAATTGCCATCAAACTCATCTTCCTTAGCTGCATTTAAAATATGAATATTTGCTTTAAAGTCATATGCCAGTAATTTAATTTCGGCAATTAAATCTTCATCAATTTCTTTTTCAAAATCATATGCAATTCCAATATTTTGGATGGCAGAAAAGTTGGCGGTGAGTGGTACGGTTACAAGAGGCCATTCAGATTTATTTAGCAAATTACCAGTATGACCACCAAAAATAATTCGCTCAGTGGCAGTTTTGCCTTGGCTACCCATTACTAACAAATATGGTTTTACACTTTTACAAAGTTCATTTACTTCATCTATAAAAATACCCAATCTCACTTCTGTATTTATGTTGATGTTGGTATTGGTAAGTTTTATTAATTCTTCTTTAAAGCTTTCCATATCTCTAACCGAAGCTTTTTTTAAATCATCTACATTCATATCAATTACAATTTCATTGTAATGCGGTATAACTTCAAATACATTGAAAAGCAATAAATCTGCATTTACTAATTGGGCCATTTTTACAGCGTAAATAGATGCATTTAACGCACTGGGAGAAAAATCTGTTGCAACGATAATGGTTTTCATTTTATTTAATTTTATATAAACAATATTATTTTATAAGTGCTATTGGGCCTAGGTCTTTTAAAAAGTCTTCTTCTACAAATTCTACATCGCCACCATTTTCCAGTACTTTTTCTATAGCCGCATCTACTACATCTTTTATGTAAGAAAATTCATTAAATGGTTGTGTTGCATTGTTAATAATTTCATCGCTACTACCCTTTTCAGGACAATATTGATAATTCGTTTGAACCAATAATAGTTTTCCATGGCGTTGCATTGCTTCGTACCACACCTCCCTTATACCAAAAACCAATTGGTTCAATTGTGCAGCCATTTTTAATTTATCAAGCAAATATTGATTTTTAACTATTCCCCAATTTTTTGTAAAGGGTTGTACCATTTTTTGTAATTCGATAGTGGTAAGGCTATCAGCTTTTATTGGTATAAATTGATTAACTAATAAATTATTATTAGACATTTTTTTAAATTGAGCAATTGCTTTGTTAGTGCCTACAACAAATAGTGGAGCAGGGTAAGCTAGTAAAATTCTTTTTACAGCAGCATCTACCTGCTGCAAAAAAGTAGGTGAAAAAGATTTCTCATAAGGCGTGGGTTCAAATAATACATCACCAGTAAAACATGTATGGGAGTTTTTAAAGAAAATCTTTTTAAAATCATCAGCCTTACTAAAATAAATGCTACAATAATTTTCTCCCAATACCATTACATTGTACGCCTTATTCTTTTCTTTTTGGCAAACTATATTTCTAATACTAAAATGTTCATCCACGCTTATTTCTTCTCTCACTGAAATACTTAGATAAATTATTTTCTCGAACACTGGGGAGATAAAAATGGCCAAACTTTTTTTATGTGTTGCATAATTTAGCCCATCATAAACTGCTTTCAATTTATTCATCACAATTTTACCTAATGCCACAGGATAGTTTTCTATTAATGCACGCTCTACCTTATCAGCAGCACTGTTCAACAATAAAGCTATGTTTGATTTTGAAGTAATTTTAGGCTCAAAAGGAATAATGATAGATATGGCAGGTAGGTAATAAGATGCCTCGTTTAGAATTTTTGTTTCGGGTGTAAAAAGTGAGTACATGTTGCTTCATTTTTATAAAACAAAAATAATTTGATGCCCTACAAAAAATAATGATATTCATCACCTAAAATATTGACAAGACTCAGTCAGTTGTTCCATAAGACAAATTTTAATATCAATCATACAGCAAATAAACTAGCACATATTTAAAATGACTATCATGAGTATATAAAGCAGAGGTAAGGTTGGTAGAATGGGTATACCCAATAAAAAATTGTAACTAAATAGAAAGTTTAATAAACCACAATTCTTGTGTGAATATTTTTTGAAGCATGGCTCACCTTCGGTACATGCAAGCGGAGTATGCCTGCTCTGTATTCAGCATCTATAAATTCTGTATCTACATTCTTGGGTAATACAACTTCCCTGTCAATACATTTACAGTGTTTTTTGTGTAATATAAAATTTTCTCCTTCCACATCATCACATTCCTTGTGCATCATTCTAATTGATAAAACATTTTCATTGGCTTCCAATAAAAAATTTTCATTTTTTGCACCTGGTATAGCCATTTCTACCACATAAGCATCTTTCAATTCCTTCAGTTGAAATGCCACATTTTCTTTCTCAACTAAATGCTCTAATTCATCTTCAATATCTTTTATTTTAATGGTGGGAACATAATCTCCTGGGTATATGGAGTAACCGGTATTGTATAACATTTGATTTTCCATAAAAAAAATTAAAAGGTGAACAATATTGCTATAAGTTAAAGATTTTTTTTAGTTTAAATAACATTGTTGATAAATAAAAACATGTCATTTATGTTATAAAATCTTGCATAAATTATTTTATTTACATGTCCCGTTCTTAATCAATTATTTAATTGTTAAACAGAAAATATAAATACCCTTAAAATAAATTTTACCATTACTATACCGAGTTCCTTCCCGCATTTATGATTCCAAAACTGCAGCGCATAATCAGTTTTTCATAAGTTTCTTTCATCGTGTTATTTTCAGCGCTCTCCTCCATCAGCCTCACTTTTGTAAGCGCATATTGTTGTATGGTTACCAGTGGCAGTACAATTCTTTCTCTCATTTGAATTGACAATTGATCTACCGGATAATTTTCCATCAACATTGTTTTGCCAGATAATTTTCCAATATATTTTTTAGTAAGTTCAAATTCATTTTGAAGCATATTCCATATTTCTCCATACACAGCATGGTTTTGCAAAAAAGCAGTTAATGGGAAAAAGCATTTTGCCATGGCCATTTCACAATTATCTAATAAGGTTTTAAAAAATAATGAATGATTGTAAAGTTCTTTTAAGTCTGCCCACTTGCCTTCTTTTTCCAGTTTTTCCAAAGCCGTACCCACCCCATAATAACCACTCACATTTTGTTTAATCTGGCTCCATGCACCCACAAAAGGAATGGCACGTAAATCTTTTAACTCCAGCCTGTTGGAGCCACCACGTTTTGCCGGGCGACTACCAATATTTGTTTCTGCATAAAACCTAAGCGGACTTGCATTTGCCAGATAATCTATAAAATAAGGATGCTCTTTTAAAGCAATGTACGAATCATAACTTGCTGCGGCCAATTGCTGTAAAAGCTCTTCTTCATTGGGTTGTAGCGTAACTTCATTATCTGTAAGTAGCCCATTACTTATACCCGCATGTATAAGTTGTTCCATATTATATTTTGCAGAGGCAATGGTACCAAAATTTGAACTTACCGTTTGCCCCTGTATGGTTAATTGTATTTCTTTGTTGGAAATATTTTTACCCATGCTAGCATAAAACTGGTTTGTTTTACCACCACCTCGTGCAGGCGGGCCACCTCTGCCATCAAAAAACACCACATCTATTTCGTACTTTTTAGATATGGCGGTAAGCGTTTCTTTTGCTTTATAAATACTCCAGTTAGCCATCAGGTAACCACCATCTTTTGTACCATCACTAAAACCAAGCATAATTGTTTGCTTATTTTTTCTGCACAGCAAATGTTTTTTATAGAATGAATTTTCATATAAAGTTTGCATGGTTTCTGCTGCCGACTGTAAATCATCTACCGTTTCAAACAAGGGTACAATATCTACAGCAAGTTCTTCGGGTTTCCAGCCGCCCAACAAAAAGATTCCAATTACTTCCATCGCATTTAATGCTGTTTGGCATTGGCTAATGATGTATCTATTACAACCAAGTTCACCATTATTTTGTTGAATTGTTTTGATAACCCTTACTACTTCCAATCCATCTTTATGTAGTTCATCAATTAAAATAGTACCATCAATTGTTTTAGAAATTTTTGTGATTAAATCTATTTTTTCTGATGCTGATAAATCTGGGTAATTACTAGGTAATGCATCTGAATTTTCTGCAACAGCATTTAATAATTTTCCATGTACACTGCTCTCCTGCCGTACATCCAACGATGCGAAATGCATTCCGAATACTTCAATCTTATTAATTAATTCTTCTACCAAATCTACAAATAAACTGTTGTGGTCGTGCACCAATTGGTGACGAATATCTAGTAAAGAAGATAATAAAATATTGGCATTCATTTCTTCACCGGTATTCTCATACAAAACACTGTGCAATTTCTTATCAAGCGCTACAAGTGCAGTATCTACACCTTTAAAAGTAAGGCGGCGTTTAAGTTTTATTATATCAAAATGGTACGATTTTAAAACAGCATCTTTCAGTGTATTAGCTACCTGTAATGTTGTAGCTGCTTTTACAAATGGATTACCATCTCTATCGCCACCCGGCCAAAAACCCATTTTTATAATTTGGTTAGCATCGGTAACAGCATCGCTAAAACTATTTTTCATTGTTGTAATAATTTTGCCTGCAGCATGGTAAAAGATATTACGCAAATACCAAATTAAAATGGTGGCTTCATCAAACGGAGTTGGTTTTTGTTGTTGAAAAAAAGGCGTGCGCCCAAGTTGTTGTAGGTAACTGTAAATATTATTTTCGTTGTTTATATTTACTGCTTTTGTAAGGTCATTAATTATTCCTAAAACTGCTCCACGGTAAAATTGTGTTGGGTGGGCAGTAAGTACCAATTGTATGGAAAAGTCTTTTAATTTTTCTGCTAAAGCTATTTCCTTTTTTTGTTGTTCTATTTCCAATGCCAGCGCTTTCATTGTCCCCTTACCGTTTGTATCATTCACTTTTGTAAAAGCTGCATCTTCTAATGCATCAAACAATACCACCTGTCGCTCCATGTATTGTACAAACCTAAAAAGAATGTCCAGTTTATCTGCCTCAGTTACCAATGCAGTTTGTGTTTTAAAAAAGTTTTCCAATATTTCCTCCGGACTTAATTGTTTTTTATACCCTTCATCGCATTGCATTAAAAGCATGGATAATAAAATACCTGTTTTTTCTATTTTATGAAAAGGTAAAGAGGTAAACAAACTGTTGTATAACTGAAACTTAATACCTACAAGATTTTTAAACTGCTGCAAACTTTCGGGAGTAGACATAATAAATTCTTTAAAAAATGAATAGCGGTAAATGTGAACTGTTGGAAATTAATAAAAAAAACGCAAAATTTAAATTATGAAATTATAAACTATACTTTTTCCAACACACAATATCCGCCGGCTTCTGTTGTAAATAAAAAGCCATTCTCAATATTAATTTCTTCTCCAGAAAAAATATTTTTATAAACCCCTGCATTTTCGTTTAATAAAATATTTTCAGCAATACTAATTTTGTTTAAGTTTAAAAACACAAGAAGATGTTTGCTGTTATTTTCTATTTTGTATCCTAAAATATTTTTGTTTACCAATGATTCATCTATCGAAATATTATTCATTGTTGTATCTTTAAAAACTGCATTTTCTTTGCGAAACGTAAGAAGGGTTTTATAAAAAGTATGCAAAGCAATATTATCATTCCACTCAATTAAATCTTTTTCAAAAAAGTGTAACCGTTTGTTACAGGGTAGTTCCTGTCCGCTGTAAATAAGCGCCACACCTGCAAACAGGCAGGATAGTACCGCAAATGCTTTCGTTAGTTCGCCATACTTTTCAAATTCAGATCCGTTCCAAGAATTTTCATCGTGGTTGCTGGTAAAAAATAAACGTAAAGCATTTTCAGGGAAATCATTCTTATACTCCATCAAAACTTTTGTACAATCTGCCAATGTTTTTTCGCCTTTGGCAAATTGTTCTGTAACATGCATCCATTTCCAAGTGTATGAAACATCAAAGGCATCATGGTAATTCACTTCTTCTGTTTCAGCAAGCCATATAAGATCTTTTTTAAAAGGAGATAAATTTGTTCTTGCTTTTACCCAAAATGGCAATGGTGTAAGGTGGGCAAGGTCTGCACGAAAGCCATCAATATCAAAATCTGTAATCCAATATTTCATAGCATCTATCATGGCTACCTGTTCACCTTCGTTACTATGGTCTATCTGTATTACATCATCCCAATCATAGGGTGCGGTAAAATTTCCTGCTTCATCTCTTACAAAAAATTCAGGATTTGTTTTCGTCCACACATTATCCCAGGAGGTATGATTTGCCACCCAGTCAATAATTATTTTCATGCCAAGTGCATGTACTTTCAAAACAAGGTCTTTAAAATCTTGCGTTGTTCCAAACTCCGCATTAATCCCTTTATGGTTTTGAATGGAATAGTAACTTCCTAAAATTCCTTTTCGTTTTACAATGCCAATTGGGTGTATCGGCATCATCCATAAAATTTCTACACCCATATCTTTTAACCTTGGTAAATGTGCTGCAAATGCATTGAAAGTGCCTTCAAAAGTATATTGACGAACATTTACTTCGTACATATTACTTCCGTTTAAAAAGGCAGGTTGAGAAAAAAGGCTATTTGATATCATTAAATTATGAGATTTAAATAATTGAAATAATAAGCGCATGTGGTAGAATTTATCTTAAAACGTACCTTTGCAACCAACACATATTATGAAGCAATTTACTATACCTTTTACATACCGCAGTCCACTTATTACAGCTATAAAAGAAAAAAGAAAAGAGCAGGATAAAATGAAGAAAGATTTTACCCCTACTTTTTTAGATTTGGGCGATGTGCATATTTATTTGGCAAGGCATTTTGGCTTTTGTTATGGTGTAGAAAATGCCATTGAAATTGCTTTTAAAACCATTGATGAAAACCCCGGAAAGCGTATTTTTTTGCTGAGCGAAATGATACACAACCCACAGGTAAATGCAGATCTACAACAAAGAGGTGTACAGTTTTTACAGGATACCAAAGGCAATATGCTCATTCCGTTTGAAGAATTAACGGCAGATGATGTAGTAATTATTCCTGCATTTGGCACAACATTATTAATTGAAGAAAAAATAAATGCCATTGGAATTTCTACAAAAAAATACAATACCACCTGCCCATTTGTAGAAAAGGTTTGGAACCGTGGCGACCAGATAGCAAAGAAAAATTATGCCGTGGTAGTGCATGGTAAACCCACACACGAAGAAACCCGTGCTACTTTTTCACATGCAGCAAAAGTAACACCTACCGTAATTGTAAATGATATGGCAGAGGCAGTTGAATTGAGTAAATATATTACTGGAGAAAAAAACACAGCAGACTTTTATACAGAATTTGCTCATCGATTTTCTGAAGGGTTTAACCCCGATAAAGATTTACAGCGCATTGGAGTTATAAACCAAACAACCATGCTTGCCAGCGATACTCAGGCCATTGCAGATTTTTTAAAAATGGTGATGGTAAAAAAATATAATCTTACAGAAACCAACATTGCAGAACGATTTGCAGATACAAGAGATACGCTTTGTTATGCCACCAACGATAACCAATCTTCTATTTATGGATTGCTGGAACAGGAAGCAGATTTTGCAATAGTGGTGGGTGGTTATAACAGCAGCAATACATCACACTTGGTTGAATTGTGCGAAGAAAAACTCACTACTTATTTTATAAACGGTGCAGATAAAATTACTGCCGACAATGCTATTTTTCATTACAATCTTCACACACACGAAGAGCTGGAAACCAATAATTTTTTACCTGAAAAAAAGCCTGTTAGAATTTTAATAAGCAGTGGTGCAAGCTGCCCCGACGCAATGGTGGAAGCTGTTATACAAAAAATAGCGGCAATGAAAAATGCCAGTGAAGCACTGGCATCGTTAAAAGTTGAAGTGTTGGTGTAATGTGTTTTATTAATAAATTTTTTAAGAGAATTATAAACAAAAAATTGGATTGAATTTGAATATCAGGCTGAACTTGTCGAACCTGTTATAGTAAATGAACACGCCTCCGACAGAATCAGGCTGACATTTAATTAATTTGAATTAAAATATTTTAAATTAAAAGATCATGTTACATAGCAGAAGCATACACCGCCAACAAAATGTAAATAAAAATCCTGATATAAATAGAGAACCTTTTTTTTCAAAGCAAACTGATACAGATAAATCACATCAACCAAACACTTTTTTTCAGGCAAAGTTTACTGTAAATAAACCCAACGATAAATATGAGCAAGAAGCAGATTCGGTAGCGAGTAAAGTGGTAAATACAACCGCAGGCAATAATACTGTTGTTCAACACAAAGAAATAAGCAGTATACAACGGCTTTCAACTTCTGTTGAAGAAGAAAAGCCATCTACCAACGATGGGCAAATGGCAATGGATAAAGAGATACAGGAAATGCACATACAAAAAACAGGAGAAGAAGAGGAAGAAAAATCTACCGTTCAAACAAAAACAGAAGCCAACAATTCTACCGCATCAAATGCCGTTTCATCAAAAATAAATGATACAAAAGGCAATGGCAGCAAACTTTCAAAAGCCACCAATAATGAAATGAGTTCTTCTATTGGTGCAGATTTTAGCAATGTATACATTCATACAAACAGCAGCGCCATTAGCATGAATAAAGAATTACATGCACATGCATTTACACATGGCAATGATATTTATTTTAACGAAGGAAAATTTAATCCCGCCACTGCGGAAGGCAAATTTTTACTGGCACATGAGCTTACCCATGTAGTACAACAAGGAGCCGCAGGCAAAATGAGTACTCAAAAAAAATCAAATAATATTCAGTTGCAAGCTGCTCCCACAACCGGCCCTACAGTACCAGGTGCAGGCACAACTGCATGTGGCAAACCGGCGAGTTGCCCTGCAGAATTTTGCGAACCATTTTTTTCAACTACTATGGCAGAAGTCACCAGAAACACGTCTGCTCCTGCATTGCTTGGTGGTATAGCAGCAGCTGTAAGCCCAAGAGTAGTGCCGTTGTGGTCTCAATACCTTTTTGGCGGTGCCGCACCACAAAACATTTCGGCCACTTTTGGTACAGACTTTATGACTTCGCTTACTACTGCTGCCACTACCACATTTTTAGTAGATAGTTTGCGTGCAGAACTTATAAGTTCACCGCCCACTTTTCCCGCAGGGCAAAATACAATGATAATAGATATACCTGCTACCATACCTGCTGCTATTGCAGAAATAGGAACGGACAGAGCTGCGCATGAAATGAATTTTAATGCCATTGGAGAAATACCAGGCAACATTGCAGGTGGTATAGGCACTACTCAAACAGCTTGCCCTATTGGTGCCAGACCCTCTCCTTTTAATGATTCCAGAACAGCAAGGGGCCAAGCCGTTTTAATAAATAACGGCACAACCATTACTGTAATGCCTATGATTTTATATCAGGTAAATGACACTATAGATTTATGTCCCGGTAATTGTGGAGCATCTATTGAACAGGCAGCAACTATTTTATTGTCAAAGTTTGAAGCAACGGCCATTTCAGGTGATGTACCATTTACTGTAAATTTCCCATCTATGCCAATAGCACCGTTTACTATTCCAAATCCTACACCTGCTCCCACTCCTACTCCCGCAGTACCCACAATGGGCACCATCAGAGCATCTTCGTTGCATATAAGAAGGCAACCAAATTTGTCGGGGCAAATTGTAGGCAGATATCGTAATGGTGAAATAGTACAAATAAATTGTAGGGTTACAGGGCAAGCTATTGACGGTAATGATACTTGGTATCAAACTGACAGAGGTTTTATTTCGGGCAGATATGTGAACATTAGTGGAGATGCACCTACAAATTGTTGAGCATAACTTTTAAGAAAATAACAAACATAATGAACAATACAAATTCAACATATTTATACGAAGAATTTCAATACTTAGAAAAATTAATTATTTACCGGTTAAATAATTATTTTTTTACAGAGCAAGATAATATTGAACCAACCATACCCGATTTGGATAAATGGCAACTTCCCATTACAGATTTTATTAAGGCAAATAACCTTACGCATAGCGAAGCTATTGTTATTTTGATAGCGCTTGCTCCGCATATTATTCCCGGGTTATTTGATAAGGCTATTGATTATAAAATTGGAGCTTCAGGCGATTTTCCGGGCATTGGTGGTGTGCGTGGAAAAAACAGTCGCTTCTTTTTGCCTACCGGCGAAACAGCCTTGTTTTTAATAAGTGATAACAATATTGAAAAACGATTAATTGTACAACAGTTTTTTGGTGCTGAACATATTTTTTGGGAGAAAAAAATTCTTTGGTTGGAAGATATGCAAAATGCAGAGCCTGCGATGCACGGTAAATTAACAATGTCCGCAGACTATATCGATCTATTTATTTATGGCACACATAAATCGCCGCAGTTTAGCATTAGTTTCCCTGCAAGAAAAATTTCGCCAACAAAAGAAATGAACCAACCAACTATAAAAAATCTTGTGATATCTGAGGAATTACATGAACAAATAAATGAAATAAAAAGTTGGCTAATTTATAACGATAAATTAATGAATGAATATGAAATGAAAGGCAAGCTGAAAAAGGGGTATCGCACTTTATTTTACGGTCCACCCGGCACCGGCAAAACATTTACTGCACGCATATTAGGAGCTGAATTAAACAAGGAAGTTTACAAGATTGATCTTTCTATGATCGTTTCAAAATACATAGGTGAAACAGAAAAGAATCTGGAGTTATTATTTGCCAGGGCAGAAGATAAAGGTTGGATTTTATTTTTTGATGAAGCAGATGCATTGTTTGGTAAAAGAACAAATGTGAGAGATGCCCACGATAAATATGCCAACCAGGAAGTATCGTATTTATTACAAAGAATTGAAGATTATAATGGGTTGATTATTTTAGCAACCAATATGAAAAATAATATTGATGATGCTTTTATTCGTCGATTTAATGCAATACTTAAATTTCCATTTCCAGATGCTGCACAGCGCTCGTTGATATGGCAAAAATCATTTCCCGAAAATGCCTTGTTTGTAACGAAACAAACCAATATAGAAGAAAAAGATGGAAGAAAAAAAGTGGAAGAAAAATATTTACCTGTAAATATTGCAGACCTGGTAAAACGCTACGAAATGAGCGGAGGCAATATTATAAATGTGGTGCATTATGCAGGTATAAAGGCAGTAGAAAAATTAAGTGTTGAAGAAAAATTACAGAAGAAGATATATCATGACCTATCATTAGAAGAAACAAATAAAAAATTAATATTTTATTTATCGGATGTAATGAATGGCATCAAAAGAGAACTAACCAATGAAGGGAAACCTTTTGCCTAAAATTTTCATAATAAAAGTTGGTAAACTGCAACTTTAGTATGTGTCGAGAAAATAAGATCAAACTGGCGACAACTATTCCGCCGCACAGTGTTCTAAGAGACTGCGTTAGCATCCAATTTTTTTAACCTTTAGTATGCATAAGATAAAAAATCTTTTTAAACAAAGATTTACGATTCAAATGTATGTTTCGTATTGTTTATTATTTTCTCTCCGTAGATGTATTAATAAAAGTGTTGCAATATTAATCTTCCGGATTATTTTAATAAATCGATCCAAGATTTTTTTGATAAATTTTTGTAAAAAGAGTTGTAAACTTCCGAAAGCATAGATCGATAAACTAATTGTGAACAAGTCCACGTAAGTTTTTTAATAGTTAAGATATGGAGAATAATGCAAAAGGTATTTTTCTGAATTCAATTTGAAAAGTTGAATTTCTTCAGAAAGCATTTTTATAATTTCTAAATTAATGTAGTAAAGTATAAAGGTAAAAACGGTGCTTTCAATAATCTACCATCATATTTTCATATTTTTTTTACAAATAATAGGGGTATAAGATAACTAAAAAAAAATAGTTGTGTAAATGAATAATTTCTAGCCAGATAACAACGTTACGACATTATTATATGCTTAAATTTATATCAATTATAAGTTTTATATAAAGAAATTTACATGCACATAACGCTACTATCTACTTTAATGAAAAAACTACTACAATTATTAAGATATAACGGAACAAACCATAGTGTTAAAAATATTGATGTACGTAGTGTAATTTATATGAACTACATATGGGCAGCTACGTTGCTTAATTTTATTATTTATTTTATGGCAGTACTTTGTATTCAAAAAAGTACTAATACTCTGTTTAATATTACCCTTATTATTTTTATTTCCTTATACATATTCATATTTTTTATTGTAAAATTTGGATACTTTTTAATAGCAAGACATATTTTCATGTTTACTGTTTATGCTATGATTTGTTTTGGAGATCATGTATTTGGTCAATACGCATACAACGTTTTATTTTATTTAGCATTTTTACCTACTGTCTTTAATTTATTTTCTCTAAAAAGAGAAAAATGGCTGGTATTGTTTTATTTAGTGTTATTACTGACCCTGGTTTTAATATCTGAATTGTATACATACAATTTATTTCCGCCTGGCAGTTGGGCAATTTCTATAGAACACCAAATGCATGTAATAAATTTAATTTCTGCGTTTATTCTTTGTACAGTTTATGCCGGTTTTATTGTATTGAATACGTATAAAAAGCATATCAAACTTATTTCACAAGGCACCGCATTGCAAACTACACTTAACAATGCTACAGGTGCAATTTGGAGTTTTGATAATAATTATAAACTAATAGCCGCAAATAAATTATTTGTAGCATTTGTAAAGCAATATTGCCATATTGATAAACTTCCTCTGGGAACTGATATTTTACCTCACTTTACCATGCCTGGTATTACTACTGTTTTTTTAAATTTATATCACAAAGTGTTACAAGGAATAAGTATTGATGAAGAATTAATAATAGATAAAGAAATATTTAAAATTAGAGCTGTACCTATTTTAAATGAAGATGGTATTGTGGAAGGTGCAACATTTACAACCCATTCCCTCACGCAAATAAAGAAAGCAAAAGAAGAACTTATTGAGAGTCAAAAAATTTTAAAACAAATAACAGACACTATTAACGATGTATTTTATTTATATGATATAGCAAACAAAAAATATCTTTTTATAAGCCCAAATTGCAAAGAAGTGTTAGGTGCTGCAGATAGTTATTTTTATAACAATGGTACTTACACAAAAGATTTTGTACATATTAAAGACAGAGCAAAAATGCTCGAAGCAAATAAAATTGTTGATGCAGGCAAAGGGTATAATGAAGAATACAGAATTATCATAAATGGTCAAGTAAAATGGATTAATGAAAAATCGTTTCCAATAAAAGATGATGCTGGTAATACAATTAGAAACTCCGGTGTGCTAACAGATATAACAGAACAAAAAATATCGAGTGAACAATTGCTGGATACTCAAGAAAATTTTAAGCAAATTACCAACACAATAAATGATGTAGTTTTTTTATACGATACAGTACAGAAGAAATATTTATTTTTTAGCCCAAACTGCCATGCATTATTAGGAGTGCCCGATACCTATTTTTATGAAAGCAATGATTACACAAAAGATTTTGTATTGGAAGAAGATAGTGCAATATTAAACGAGGCATATAAAAATTTACAGGAAAAACATTCTTATGACATTGAGTATAGAGCTCTCATTAATAATGAAATAAAATGGCTAAATGAAAAATCGTTTGCTATTGAAAACGCTGACGGCAAGATGGTGAAACTTTGTGGTATAGTAACAGATATTACCAATAAAAAAATTATAAAAGAAAACTTATTGAGGAGTCAGGAAAATATGGAAGAGGCGCAATCCCTCGCACAAGTAGGAAGTTGGGAACTTATGTATTATGAATATGAGCCTTCGTGGTCAAAAGAAATGTACAACATTTTTGAAATGGAGAGTGTGAAAGATAAAATGATGAATGAGGTTATAAAACAAAAACTGCATAAAGATGATGTAAAACTATTTGACGACAACATACAAAATGTAGTAACAAACGCAGTAAGGAAATCTGTTGAGCTTAGAGTAGTATGCAAAGATCAATCTATAAAATATGTATCTGCCATAACAAGCCCTATATTGAGCGCAAAAAATAAAAAAGTAATAGGCGTAAGAGGTACTGTGCAAGATATTACCAGACAAAAACTTGCAGAAAATGCAAAATCTAATTTTTTAAGTACAATGAGCCATGAGATAAGAACACCTATAAACGGTGTAATTGGAGTAGCGAATTTATTAAAGGAAGAAGATTTAACTGATATCCAAAAAGAATATATTAGTACGCTTAATTTTTCTGCACAGCATTTATTATCGGTAGTTACAGATATTTTAGACTTCTCTAAAATAGAATCTGGAACCATAAGTTTAGAAAAGAATTCGTTTAATATGGAACAATTGTGTTTCAATATTTTTAAACTTTTTGAAACCAAAGCAAATGAAAAAAATATTGACTATTCCTTTTCTCCTTGTAATACGGGTACGTTTTCATTTTATGGCGACTCTGTCCGATTAAGCCAGGTGCTAACAAACTTATTGTCGAATGCAGTAAAATTTACCAATGTAGGTAGTGTGAAATTTAGTTACAAAGTTGTAGCAGAAAATGATGATAAAATAACTACTGTTTTTGTAGTGAAAGATTCAGGAATAGGAATTGCGTTGGAAAAACAAAAGAAAATATTTGAAAGTTTTTTGCAGGCCGATGATAGTGTAACAAGAGAATATGGTGGTACTGGCTTAGGCCTTACGATTTGTAAAAAACTGGTAGAGTTACAAAATGGTACAATTGAAGTAGAAAGTGAAAAAGGAAAGGGATCAACATTTACCGTAACCCTTACTTTTGAAAAGCATGTATATCATAAACAAAACATGAATACCTACAATAAAGACATTGATGAAATGGATAGTTTGAATGGTATGAAAGTACTGGTAGCCGAAGACAATGCCATTAATGCAATGGTATTAACAAGGTTTTTAAAGAAATGGAATATTGAATGCCCTGTAGCTGCCAATGGAAAAATAGCCGTAGAGATGGCTGAGAAAGAAAATTTCGATTTGATTTTAATGGATTTACAAATGCCAGAAATGGATGGAAGAACTGCTACGACTATGATACGGACTTCTACCCAAGTAGGTTTAAGAATAATTCCAATTGTAGCATTAACTGCTGATGCGCTTATTGAATCGCATATAGAACTGCTTAAAAATGGTTTTAATGATGCTGTTACAAAACCATTTAGTCCGGATGTACTTTTTAAAGTGCTAAAAAAATACCATAGCTCGACTATTGAAGATTAATACCTCCTTTATGGTTAAACATTCCAAATAAGATATACCTGGTATTAAAAGTTGAAAAAAGATTTTTAGCTGAAAGGCTGCTCGATAGAAGTGGAAAGCCCACAGTACCGCTGCAGGCGGTGCGAGGACTTGTAACGGATAGCGAGGACCCAAGTTGAGTAAAAATCCAAGGGAAGACAGCCCCAAAAAAAGATATTATTAACAGGCAAAAAAGTCAACCACCCATCTACCTTCGGTGACCACACCGGGCAATGCAGTAAAATGAAAAACCGTTTAATCACTGCATTAAATATGCTAGGGTATTTGTATATTTATGATTGAATAATTTACCGATTATACTCTTAGTAAATATCGCATTATTTCTCTGGTATACTAAAATTTAAATTGTTATTGCAAGTTGTTTTAATCCCCTAAGAAGACAATTATTTTGAGCGTATTAAAATTAAATTTTTATACACTAAAATGTATGTTATGATAAATTGGGAGCCATTACAAGCACGTTTTTCTGTAAACACTAAACGCAAAATACTATCGCTGGATGGAGGTGGAATTAGAGGTGTACTTACCCTCGAAATTTTGCTGGAAATAGAAAGACAATTAAAAATAGAATTAGGAAAAAATGACAGCTTTAGGCTGAGCGATTATTTTGATTATATAGGCGGAACAAGCACGGGTGCTATTATTGCGGCGGGTCTGTCCATAGGATTAAGCGTACAGCAATTACTCAATTTTTATGAAGAAAAGGGAGAAGATATGTTTGACAAAGCTTTTATTTTAAAAAGGCTAAAATATTTTTACAATGATGAACCATTAAAAAAAGAATTGGAAAAAACTTTTGGCAGTGGTGATATTGATATAAAGTCTGGTGCATTTAAAACATTGTTGTTGGTAGTTACTATGAATCGTACAACTGATTCGCCATGGCCTATTAGCAACAACCCATTTGCAAAATATAACGACCCCACCAGAAAAGATTGTAACCTACGCATACCACTTTATCAATTGGTGCGAGCAAGTACAGCAGCACCTGCATACTTTGAACCCGAAACTTTAAACTGGGATAAAAACGATCCAAAAAAAACATTTGTATTTGTAGATGGTGGCGTTACTCCCTACAACAATCCTGCTTTTTTAATGTACCGAATGGCTACGCAAAAACCATACGGACTTAATTGGGAAACGGGTGAACAAAAATTGCAAATTATATCTGTTGGTACAGGCTCGGCTACTACACCTGGTGTGTATGATAATATATTGGAAACCTTAAAAGAACTACCCGGAAATTTAATGTATGCCATGCAGGTAGATCAGGATATTAACTGCAGAACTGTTGGGCGCTGTTGCTATGGAGCGCCCATTGACAGAGAACTTGGCGATATGATTCCGCTGGATAATAATGGTAAAATACTGCCACAAGACAGCGATGCTGCAAGGCATTTTAGTTATGTAAGGTATAATGCAGACCTTAGTGTGGAAGGTTTGGCCGATCTAAAACTGTCAGACATTGATAGCGATAACATAAGAAAAATGGATTCAGTAGAAAATATTGCACTGTTGCGAAAAGTAGGTGAAGTTGCCGGTAAAAAACAAGTAGATGTAAAAAAACATTTCGGAAAATTTATACATTAAAAAACATTCATTCATAAATGCTATACACCATATTATTTACGGGCCACATGATTGACAAAGAAGGAAGAGAAAAAACAAGATTTGCTGCTACCAAAGAGAAGAAAGTATTGCGGGCAATTGAAAAAGAAATTTTGAAAGAAAAGGCTTTTGCAAACAAATATGTACGGGGAATTGCAAGCGGTGCATGTGGTGGAGATATTCTGTTTCACGAATTGTGTTTGGCATTGGAAATACCAACCAATTTGTATTTGGCAATGGGGGAAGAGCAGTTTAAAAAAGCATCTGTTTCTTTTGCAGGAAAAAATTGGGAGGAACGTTTTGATGAGCTGGTAAAGAAATTACCAGTCAACATTTTGCCAGAAGTTGAACATTCAACATACAATATTTGGGAACAGACCAATTTATGGATGTTGGAAAAAGCTTTGGAAAACGGCGGGGAAAATATGAGTTTAATTGCTTTGTGGGACGGTGAAAAAGGCGATGGCTCGGGCGGTACAGAGCATATGATAAAAGTTGCAAAAAGTAAAAGAGCAAGAATAAATATTATTGATATAACAAAAATATGAGAGCAGATTATTAAATGTACTAATTAATAAAGACCAATGTAAATGCCCAAACTTAAAGTGTACA
Source organism: Ferruginibacter sp. (assembly GCA_031398005.1). Lineage (GTDB taxonomy): Bacteria > Bacteroidota > Bacteroidia > Chitinophagales > Chitinophagaceae > Ferruginibacter. Next base: position 41,253 of record JANNMO010000032.1, on the reverse strand, counting down.
TATCATCTACTTTTTTAGACCTGGAAGTACCTCGGAAATTAATTATGGAAAGGGTACAAAAAGGATTGAAAGATGAATTTGAATTGACCAATATAATGGAGCATATGAGCGGTGATGGCGCTAACAGAGCCAACATTGATATTTGCACAGCAGAGGTAAGAAAAGCAGATGTATATTTTATTTTGATAGGGAACAGGTACGGATCATACCCTGATAAATATTCAACAAAAGATGGGGAACAACAAAATTCACTTTGTAAATCTTACACCGAAATTGAATACGATTTTGCCTGCGAAACATTGCAGCAAAAATTTTATGGCATTTACAAACTGGAACTGGCTGATGCTTTTTTTGAAGATGCAGGTGTGGTAAATAATTATGCTGATACTGACGCTAGCAAGAAAGAATTGCTGCAAAAGTTTTCGAATAAAATAAACCAAACAGTAAGCGCAGTAAAAATAAATACCCCCGAAGAGTTAGCCATTAAAATAAATGATAAACTCACCGAATTTTATTTAAAATACAATACTAAGATTGATCTGGATATTACAAATGCAGACAGAATTTCTATTGACAGAAAACAAATGCTCACACAGTTCTCATCTATTAAAGATAATATATCAAAAGGGGCATATGTATTTTTAATGGAAGCAGAAAACGAGAATGACTGTTACACTGAGTTTTCTGCCAAGCTGCAAAATGAACTTTTAAAAAAAGAGCCCCCTAAAAATATAGATTTTATTAAAGCAGGTTGCGTAGCATCTTTTCAAAAAAAGGAAGACCAGGAAAAGGCATTGATTAGAATTTTAAAAGAAGCCTCCATAAATATTTATGGAGATATAGCTAACGGAATAACGTTTGAAGGTGTAGCGCAGGATTTGGGAAAAGATATAAAAAATGTTACCATTTGCTTTCATGTAGATTGTAAAACTGACATTAAAGAAGATGGGTTGAATTTTATGGAAACAATTGCATTGTTTATTCATAAAATAAGTAATGTTATTAATGAAAATTTGAGTTATAGAAATAATTTCTTTTTTATCATTTGCGCAGCATCTCCCCAAAATGAACCGCTGCCTACCAACTTAAAAAATCATTTTACCGGGCTTAATTATTATCATATTGGCAGATTGCCAAACGTAGAAAAAGAAGATGCTTTTCAATGGCTTGAAACCATTAAACAAAGAAACAGCAATATTGAAGAAGATACAAAAGCTTTATTCAGACTTGTTTTTATGGGAGATGACAACTTCCCTTCTAAATATAAAAAATGTATTGAACTTATTGATAAAAGAACAAATTAAACATTATGAGTACAAAATATTTAGCATCACCAGAGCTTATGAGTGCAAAAGAAGTAGCAGAATATTTAAACAGACCGCTCTTACTATCCGGTGAACCGGGAACAGGTAAAACAAAATTTGCTTTTTATTTAAGCGAAACACTGGATAAGCAATTGTTTATATTCAATACAAAATCTACCTCACTATCCCGTGATCTTTTTTACACCTACGATGCCATTGGACATTTTGCAGAAAAAGAGAAAAATATACTGGAATTTATAAATTTAGAAGCTTTGGGTAGAGCAATTGTAAATGCTTATGGCACAGAAAAAATAAAAAAGAAATTATTAAGTGAAATTACCGGCAACAGCCAATTGGAAAAATTAAGAAAATTGAGCGAGGCGGAAAAGGAACGCATTGTAGAAAATTTTGTGGCAGGTTGTGATGGGTGCAACAGCATTGTATTGATTGATGAAGTAGATAAGGCACCAAGAGATTTTCCTAATGATATTTTAAATGAAATTGAAAATATAGAATTCGAAATAAGAGAACTCAATTTTAAAATTAGTTTAGATAAAGAAAACAAAGAAACGAGGGACAAAATATTTGTAATACTTACGAGCAATTTTGAAAAGAATTTACCCGAAGCATTTTTAAGGCGCTGCATTTATCACCATATTGAATTTATTGAAGATGTAGATAATCTTGTAAAAATTATTAGTCTGCATGTAAATGATGCAGATAGCACACAATTAAAAGAAAGAATTGCCGAAATGCTGTCTATAAGAAAAGATGGCGCCATACAAAAAAAACCTGCCACGTCAGAAATGATAGATTGTATAAAATGGTTATCCTACAAAAATGGAATGGCTGATAAAATACAGGAAAACAGAGCAGCACTCTCTACACTGCTTAAAAAAAGTGAGGATATAAAAACTATCTCTACCAAAACGGTTGCATAATTAAAAAAAATATTTTAACCAATAAATGAGCATCAGTAAAATTGATATTGATGAAGTAATATACAAGCTGCTACAAGGGTTGAGGCAGAAAGGATTTTCTATTGGTACAGATGCTTATATAAAGACTACTGATTTATTCCACTGGTTTTTAAAAGAAAAAAAAGGCAACAGTTTTGCAGATTTTGCACCTTACCTGGCACCATTAATTTGCAAGAGTGATGAGGAACAAACAAATTTCAAGCTAATATTTCAAGAATTATTTACTCATGAATTTACTGCGTTTGAAAATAGTTTTTTTGCAGAAAGAAATAAACAGGAAGATATAGCAAAAGAAAAGAAAACAACATTATTAAGATATGCCGCATTGGCATTATTATTTAGTGCTGTACTATTTGGGGCCTATAAAGTATGGCAATATATGAATTTGCCCATCGTACCTATTTACGAAAATTTACTTACACATCCACTTTATGTAAATAAAAATGATACCGTTTCACTCACAGAAAATGCAGTGTTTAAAAACTTAAAAGACAGCAGTAAATTTAAAGTAGAATATAACATTCGCAGTGGAAAAGAAATACGAAAAGGGTTTTCTGCAAAGCACTATTTTCAACAGTATGGGAAAGATACCATCCGTGTAAATATAAAATCTATAAAACCAGGTATAGATACTACGATAGAGTTTTCCGAAATATTTGTCGGGCCTGAAAAACCATCTATCACCGCCGAAAAACAGGAAATAGAAACTGGTGATGAAAATATTTTTACAGCTAATATAGATACAGCTATAAACAGTAAATTTTATTGGGAAATTAAAAAACTGAGCGATGATAAGGATACAATTATTCCACTTTATTTAAATAGCAACATCATCAATCATTCTTTTAAAGAAGAAGGCGAATACCTGGTGAGTGTAAAATATGATAAGCTGGCTTCTACTTTTCCAAAAGATTTTCCTGATGAAAAACTTTCTGCCAGTATTTACCAAAAAGTAAAAAAGCCCGGGTTACATTTAGAGGCAAGTTATACTCCTCCTTTGCAAACCACCAATACTTCGGTTAACAAATGGTGGCTTATGGGCCTTTCCCTATTATCATTAATATTTTTTTATATCACATATAAAATTTTTAAAGAAAATGCTAAGAAAAGTGCTGAAGCTAACAATATTGATGTTGATTTTTTTAGTGGCAACAAGCCACCCTATGACCTTAAGTTTTTAGACAGAAATAAAAACATTAGCTACACTTATGATTTATTACGTTTATCAAATCATTTAAAGAAAAGAATTGACAGTCCAGATTATTATCTCGATATTTCTAAAACCATTAAGCAGAGTATAGCAAACAGAGGTTTCCCTACGCCTGGGTTTTCTCAAAAACAACAACCACGGCAATGCCTTTTTTTAATAGACCAAGCTTACAAAAACAGCCAGCAAATAAAGCTGTTTAGTTATTTGGCCATGTACCTTATTCAACACCAGGTAAAGCTTGATTTTTATTTTTATTATCAGATACCAGATAAATTTTATACAGATGAAGACGGGCCACGTACAACATTGCAAACCTTAAAAGACAGGTATTACAATTGCACCCTTATATTTTTTACCGATGGCACTAATTTCCCTGAATACAATGCACCTGTACTAAAAGAAAGCATCACAATAGGTTTTGCCTATTGGCAACATCGCTTATTGGTAACACCTGTAAATTTTAATGATTGGGGTAGAAATGAAAAAATGCTTTCCACTTTTTTCAATGTATTGCCAGCAGATGTGGTTGGATTATTAGAATTAATAAGGGCAATGGATGCTGACAGTTCTGATGCCACATTATTGTTGGGGCAACTAAATACATACCAATCGAAACATGTTGATTTTAATTCAATAAATGGTTTAAAAGAATATTTAAATGATGAGGAACTTTTTCAATGGCTGTGTGCCATTGCCATACATCCAAAAATATATTGGGAAGTAATACTGGAAATTGGGAAAGCTATTTTAGATAACCCCGCAAAAATAAATTATGAAAACCTGCTAAAAATTGCCAGAATACAATGGGTACATGAAGGTAATTTTCCTACCAGTACTCGGTTGGAATTATTAAAAGTACTTAGCAGCGAAAATGAAATTAAAGCAAGAGATGCTTTTTTGAAAATGCTTGATGAAATACATATGAGTGATGACCAGTTTTCTTACGAAGAAAAACAGATAAGCGGTTATGCCAATAGTTTTGTGTTGTTTGCTACAGGCATTCAAAAATATACAGAAGATATAAATATACAGGAAGGCGAGGCGAAATTTATTTCACTTTATAAAAAGCAAAACTTATCTGACAATGCCTTTAAAATTTATATAGAAAAAAAAGAAACCGAAAAAGGAAATTGGAATACACCAGTAAATAATGAAAACGAAAACATTGGCATTGAAAAATATATTCACAACAAAGAAACAGAACAACGAAATAAAATAAAACATGAACGTTTAAAACGTAATAAAAAACTTGCCCGTTATGCTACCTGTGCCATGGCATGTCTACTATTTTTGGGTTATTTATTTTATAACAAGAATGTAATTGCAAAAAGTGCAATAAACAATTATTTAAAACTTGCAGATACATCTATCCAAAAAATTAATACCACCAATATAACAGTAAATACAAGAAATTGTTTCAACCAATTATTGAGTTCCTCAAAAGATAGCATTGCCAATTTGGAAATATTGAATGAAACTTCTGTTTTACTTAGTAAAAATATACATGCAAATGATAGTATAAATGTAACCTCCGTTTTGAAAAACCTTATTTACGACAGTACTAAAAATATGCTGTGTAAGCTTTCAATAAATGGGCAGATTTTTAGCACAAACATGCCACTGGCTGCGGGCACGCATAACCTTGCACTTGTCGGATGTGAGCCCAACCAATTAAATGTATTGTACAATCCAGCATACAATGAAGATACTACTGCTGTGTTTAAAGCATTTGAAGGAACTGGATATTCAATAAAAGTAAATGCCACATCTGACTATGAAAAGACTAAAGCAAATATGGTAATTTTTGATAGTGCCATTGAAAGAAAAACCATGTTTACTTATGGAGAAAATTTAATAAAAGCAGGCTTCCCTTTAAAAAACATTACTATACAAAGTGGGGAAAATACACGGAAAGACATTACGATAACAGGAGAAAAAGAATTGAATGTTTTACCAAATATTACAACAAAAAAACTTCGAGCATTGTTGTTGGAAGATACCATAACGCCTGTAGAAAAAGTGAACAAATTATCCGTTCAATTTATATATGGAGAGCGGCAATCATTATCAAAAATAATGCAGACAAAAACATGTTTAAATAAAACTTTCAATGTAACTACTACTCCCCGATCCTACATAAGAACCCTCGCAAATGAAATTAAATTTTATGATGACAGGTTTAAGGATTCATTAAAAACCCTGTTGGTTTGTTTAAAAACATATTTCCCGGATAAGAAGTTTGAATTGGTAAAATCAGTACCATCAAAAGGAAATACCGATGTTGCCAAAATTTATTTATACGACGAGGCAATACATGTACAATCAGTATCCATTTCTTTATCTGATGAAATTTTAATACCACAAGCAAACAGGTTTAAAAACGATATAATAAAAGCGGGATATAAAAGCTCAGCACTTAATGCAGACGCGAGTATTAAAAGCAGTGTTATTGAATATCATTCTACAGATCACCAATATGCTGCCAATGAAATTAAAAAAATCTATACTAATTATTTTCGTACCTCTCCAATTAGTTTACAATATAATCCTGATCCAAAAAACAAATCAATTGATGTTAGAATTAAGCAATTGAATGAACCAACGCAGGAAAAGTTTTTCTTGAATAACGCTAAATTTCCAACCAGAATAAATATTAAAAATAAATTCCCCATAACCTTTTCAATTGGGTTTCAAAATTTGAACAACGCATCTTCTTCTATAAATTATGCAGGAAAAATTTGTTTAAGCGAAAAAGGAATCAAACAAAATAAAGCATTGTACATCTGTGAAAATTTTACTTTTCCACGAGAGAACAGGTCAACAATAACCAAGGAAATAGATGCCACCTATAACTCAACTGGAAACTATTCTGTAAGGGTTATTATAGAACAGCTAAAGATTGATACCATATTAGGAGCGGTGTTTATAGAAGAAAATGTGCTGCCGGAAACAGTTCGAAAATGCGATACCATTTTTACATACATTGGCCCGGGAGAAGATTATGTAGTGTTTAATGGTAAAACATATGAAAAAGGTATTCTTGCTAAAAAAGGTATTGAATGTAGTTTGGTAAAAAAAGATGCAAAATCTGCCAGTATCAATATTAGTGCAGGTAAATGCCCCACACTAAGTTTTATATTTTACGCCGGCGAAACAAAAACGGTAACCTTGTGCGATGACTCAAAAATCACCTTGAAATATATAAATTCTGCCAAAACTTCTACAAACAGACAAAACAACTGGGCCCTCTTTGATGCAGTTTTGTGTAAGCCGGTTCCCAGAAACATCTTAAAAAAATAACTCCTTAAAATTTACTAAACGACCAATAAATCTGAAAAGTAAATTTCTATTGATAAGGATTACTGTGTTTATTTATAGAAGATTATGATAAACCATGTATTTCTATTATCCGTAATATAGATTTTGCATTTTTTTGTTTAAATTGTAAAAAAAATGGTTGAAATCTACCTATAAAATACCTTACCTACTACTAACGCTTGCCTGTACAATTGCAATGAATTGTACATGGGCGCAAATGCAGTTTGTACAAAACAAAGGGCAATGGAACAGCCTCGTAAATTATAGGGGCGATTTTAAAACCGGTTCTTTTTTTCTAGAAAAAAATGGTTTTACAGTTTTATTACACAATGCTGAAGATGTAAAAAAAATGGGGGCGGTAAGGCATGGCGGTGGCGCAAAAATTATCAATACTTCCACAAAAGACAGTTTGCATTCCCACACCTATAAAGTTTCTTTTAAAGGTTCCAATATCAACCCTACTCTACTGCCAGAAAAAATACAACCATCTTACAATAATTATTTTATTGGGAATGACAAAAATACCTGGGCGGGTGATTGCAAAATTTATACAGCCATTACTTATAAAAATATTTATCCAAATATTGATGTGAGGTATTATTCTACTGCAGATAAATTGAAATATGATTTCATCGTTCATCCCGGAGGAAACCCCGCTATGATTGCTTTAGAGTATGATGGTGCAGATTTTATAACTACAAAAAACAATGAATTAATTATTGGTACATCAATAGGTGAAGTAAAAGAACTGGCTCCCTATTCATACCAAACAAGTTTAACCGGTTCAAAAAATGTTAGTACAAAATATGTGGTAAAAAATAATGTGGTTAGCTTTAAAATAGAAAAGTATGACGACACACAAACGTTGGTTATAGATCCGCAATTAATATTTTCCTCTTTCACGGGCAGCACTGCAGACAATTGGGGCTACACTGCAACACCCGGTCCTGATGGTAGTTTTTTTGCCGGGGGTGTAGCTTTTGATAATGGATATCCTGCTTCACTAGGAGCTTTTCAGACTGTTTATCAAGGTACTTCACCTGGCTCTAATAGCATAGGATATGATATTTCAATAATTAAATTTTCACCGGATGGAAGGCAAAGATTATATGCAACCTATTTAGGTGGAAGCGGAGAAGAGCAACCGCATAGCATGATTTCGGATGTAAATGGAAATTTGATTATTGCTGGCAGGAGTAATTCCGTAAATTATCCATTACTAACCACAGTACCCGCCACCGGTGCTAATTATGATATTGTTTTAACCAAATTAAATGCAAGCGGTACAGCCATATTGGGTTCTGTAAAAATTGGTGGTAGTGCAAATGATGGAATAAATATTAAGGATAAAAATAGTTTATTTGGTTTTGGTGGCGATACAAGCATCAGAAGGAATTATGGAGATGATGCAAGAAGTGAGGTCATTTTGGATAATCAAAATAATGTGATCTTGGTATCATGTACTCAGTCAACAAACTTCCCAACTGTAGCTGCTTTGCAACCAACATCTGGCGGTGTGCAAGATGGTGTAATATTAAAACTAACACCTAATTTAACTTCCATTATTTTTTCTACCTATTACGGTGGTAGTGGCGATGATGCCTGTTTTGTTGCAGCAATTAATCCTTTGTCAGGAAATTTATATGTAGGTGGCGCTACCACCAGTGCCAATTTAGCTGGCAATGCCGTAAACACTATCAGTCCAAATTTTATAGGAGATATTGATGGTTTTGTTACAGAATTTAACGCCGCCGGAAATGCCATCGTTAAAAAAACTTTTATTGGTACCCCACAGGTAGATATGCTGTACGGATTAAAATTTGACAGATATGGTTTTCCATATATCATGGGTACCACTACAGGAAATTGGCAGGTAACATCCAATGCCGTTTTTAGTAACTTAAATGCCAAACAATTTATTGCGAAGTTACAGCCAGATTTATCTTCTTTTATTTACAGTACAAAATTTGGAACAGATGTGCCCACACCTAATATTTCTCCTATAGCTTTTTTGGTGGATAGATGCGAGAATGTGTATGTATCTGGCTGGGGTGGAAATATAAATGGTGGATATTCTAATAGCGGTACAACAGGGTTGCCTGAGGTTAATCCACTAGCACCGTTTCCACCTGATGGAAGTGACTTCTACTTTTTCGTACTCAAAAAAAATGCACAATCGCAATTGTTCGGGTCTCATTTTGGTCAGAATGGTGGTGCAGGTGAACATGTAGATGGAGGTACAAGTAGGTTTGATGCCAACGGCGTTATTTATCAGGCCATGTGTGCAAACTGTTTGCAGTTAGGTCCAGGTACTTTTCCTACATTTCCAAGTAATGTATGGGGACCAACCAACCCAAGCAGTAATTGCAACCTTGGTGCTGTAAAAATAGATTTAGATTTTGCTGGTGTAGCTACAGAAATACAATCCTCTATAAATGGAGTTTTAAATGATACGGTGGGATGCTTCCCAATACTGGTTTCATTTAAAGATACCCTGCAAAAAGGAGTAACTTATTTTTGGAATTTTGATGCTGTAAATTTTCCTAATAATACAGATGCCATCACTAATCACCCTGACACAGCCCATTTTTATAATGCAACCGGTGTTTATAGAGTAAGATTAATTTCAGAAGATTCTTCCACCTGTAATATTAGAGATACATCTTACATTACAATCACTATTTCTGACAGAAGAGTTTTTCCTTCGTTCATTGCTAAACGAGTACCACCTTGTAATATTAATAAATATACTTTTGAAAATACCTCTACAACCTTTGATGGTACTGCATTTGTGCCCACATCATTTGTATGGGATTATGGCGATGGTTCTCCAAAAGATACCACCAATAAATTACCGATAAGAGAACACACTTACGCAAGCTTAGGAACCTACTTTGTTACCATGACGGTGATAGACCCACGGTTTTGCAATGCCCCCATTACAGATACTGTAAAGATTATTGTGGAACCAAATGTAAAAGCCATTCCAACTATTATCAAAGATGCCTGCGCACCGGTGACTTATACTTTTTTAAATAATTCGTTGTTTGCAACGAGCTGGCAATGGCAGTTTGTAAATGAAGCAGGCACTGTATTTGGAACATCAAATATAGAAGAGCCTGACTTTACTTTTACCACTGGTGGAGTTTACAAATACCGGTTGATTGCCTCTAATCCAAACACCTGTAACCTTCATGATACTTCGGCTTATTTTACCGTGAAAGTGAGTGAAGTTCCAAATGCTTTGTTTGATTATAGTCCCATTCCACCGGAGCCAAACGTGGCTGTAAAATTTAGAAATTTATCTACCAATGCCAATAGTTATTTATGGGATTTTGGGGATGGTGCAAGCTCTACATTGTTTGAACCCTTGCATGAATTTAATAAAACCGGTGGCTACAATGTCATATTATATGCGTATAATAATTTGATATGTACAGATACTTTTAGTTTGGTGGTTAATGTAATTATCATTCCGCTGTTAGATGTACCAAATGCCTTTACACCAGGTAAATTTGGCAGCAATGGAATTGTATACGTACGTGGTTTTGGTATAGAAAAAATGGAATGGAAAATTTATAATCGATGGGGCGAATTGGTTTTTAGAAGTACTAATAAGAATGATGGGTGGGATGGATTTTACAAGGGCAAACTACAAGCTATGGATGTGTACACTTACACACTCGATGCGCAATTTGTAGATGGTCAAACAAAAAGACAAACCGGAGATATAACATTATTGAGATAAAAAAATACCAACTTTCTATCTTACATTTTAAGTAGAAAATTGGTATTCATTATTTAAAAAATAGCTTACTTTTTTCCTATGGTTACTTTCAACATAGTTTTTTCCAAGGCATCGTTACCTGCATCTACCATTGGAGATTCATTGTATATGGGTTCTGTGTTTCCTCTATAATTTCCACCATTAATATTTCTAATGGCGCTAGCTAAACTTGCCTCTTCAGGATCTCCCCAATCTTTATCCAAACCATCTGCTACTAATGCGTTGGGTGCAAATCCTCCATAATAATTCCCTTCACCATTTTTGTTTACTGTTTTAAACGATACAGGAAATACATACCAATCACCATTTGTAATAGGGAAATAGCCTACAGGTTTACCGTGTGTATTTGAGTTTCCAATCAATCTTACATCCATATAAGGCTTCAAATTATTTATTAGCAATTCACTTGCAGAAGCTGTTCCTCTCCCAACAATAAAATATACTTTGCTTAACTGCACATTGCCCAATTTATTAAAGTATGTCGTAGAATTTTCAGCAATATGATTGTTGTTATAAATCTGGCGCATCATAATATTACCTGTGCCTGAACTGTTGATAATATAATTTGCTAATTGTTCTTGTAATGCCACATAGCCGCCACCATTGTAGCGCAAATCAACAATTAAATTTGTAACACCCGCCGCAGAAAACTTATTAAAAACTCTTGCAAATTCCGCAGATGTTTGGTTCATGTTTCCTAAAAAAGAACTGTAGACCAAATAACCAATATTGCCGCTGGCAGAATTAATAACTGTATCTAAATACACCGGTTTTTCTGCATAATGTGCCGCTTGTAATTGAATATCTACAGACGAACCATCTGGCTTTAAAAAAGTAACAGTGGAAGCTGAAGCTTTATAAATATTATCAATTATAAATTGAGAATTAGTTGTACTAATATTTGAATTACCATTTATCTTAGTTATTCTCCACCCTCTTCTTATCCTTTGCGCACCTGCTGGCGAGTTAGGCTCAGTTAACCTTACACGTAAATCACCTTCTGCACGAAAGAAAACTGTGATACCAAAATCTCCTGCTGCATTGCTTGAAGAAGATACTGAACTCATACCACCACTTATTTGATCCCACTCCGTTTTTTTCATTGCAAAACTCCATTTATCCACCGGATTAGCAAAACCGGTTTCCACACTATATTGGCGGATAGCAGTCATAACAGCAGCTTGATCAGCATACCCTGCGCCATTAAATGTTGCAGGTAATTGTGTGTTCCATAAATACCAATCCTGCGTTTTTTGAAAAGCAACATTGTTTAAATTGGGAGCATTGCCTGTACCTGTAGAGGTATCTGTTACTACAGGAGGTGGAGGAGTTAAATTTGTAGCTAAATCTTCTTTAATATCTTTTTTGCAGGAAACTAAAAACAAAGAAAAAAATACCAAATAAGAGAAAGGAATTAAATTTATTTGTCTTGTCATTTTATGTATGTTTTTAAATTATAAACTACATACGACAAAAGGTTTGCTACAATTTGTTAGAGAAATATCATTTAACAATAACATAGTATATCATAAAATATGATGATGGTTTTCATATAATATTATGTAACAATTTGTTTAAAAGCTACACCTAAATTTTCTATGACATCTGTAATAATCATGGTTTCCATCGATTGTTTTTCTAAGGTAATATCTGCCGCTAAACCATGTAAGTAAACTGCAATTATTGCCGCTTGTAAACTTTCATATTGTTGCGATAGCAATCCGGTAATTAAGCCAGTAAGTGCATCTCCTGAACCAGCTTTGGCCAAGCCTGAATTTCCGGTGGAATTTTGATAATGAACTGTTCCATCAGTAATAAATGTTTGGTGGCCTTTTAATACAATTACAATATTTAATTCCTTGGCCATTTTCATTGCGGTATTTATTCTTTCTTCTGCGGAAGTATGGTTTCCAAATAACCTGTCGAATTCTTTGGGGTGTGGAGTAATAATTGAATTGGCAGGAATTTTTTTCAGCAGTTTATTTGAATGGGCAATAATATTTAAAGCATCGGCATCTAACACGATTGGCTTGTTGATATGCTTGAGTATCTCTTTCAATATTTTTCTTTCCAGGGTATTTGTGCCAATGCCAGGCCCAATACCTACTGTTGAAAAGTTATCAATATCATCTATATAGTTTTCCCTGAAATTTATCATGGCTTCGGGTACAGCAATTTGAATGGTTAACTGTTCCATAAAAGGAATATTAACTGTTACAAGACCTACACCTGAGCGAACACAAGCTTTTGCGGCTATTACCGCAGCGCCCATTTTCCCTAAATTACCTGCAATTAACAATGCATGACCGTATGTTCCTTTATGAGAATCGGGTAGTCTTTTTTTAATAATAGATCTAATAAAATCTTGGGTAATATTTTCCATAATCCTGTATTTACTTTTACAAGCTAGTAAAAAAATAAAAACCGCTCTAATATTTTAAAGCGGTTTTTAATAATTGTTTTAAACTTAATATTCAAAAAGTGTTATTTCTTCAAAAGTTTTAATAGTTCCTCTGCGGCTGCTTCTGATGATTGTGGATTTTGCCCAGTTATAAGCAAACCGTCTGTTACAACATAGGATGCCCAATCTTCTTTGTTTGAATAAATTCCACCTTTATTTTTCAATTCATCTTCCAATAAAAATGGTACAATTTCAGTTAGTTGAACAGCCTCTTCTTCAGAATTAGTGAAGCCGGTTACTTTTTTATCTTTTACCAATGCATCATCATTTTCATCTTTTACATTTAATAATACTGCGGGTGCATGGCATACTGCAGCTACGGGTTTTTTGTTTTTCCAAAAGTCTTGAATTAATTTTATTGATTCAGAATCGTTTGTAAGATCCCACAATGGACCGTGCCCGCCGGGATAGAAAACAGCATCAAAATCATCTTGGCTTATTTCAGATAATTTTTTTGTTTGAGAAAGTGTTTCCTGTAATTCTTTATCTGCTTTAAATTTTATTGTAGCAGCTGTTTGATTTTCAGGCTTATCACTTGTTGGGTCAATGGGTGGTTGTCCTCCTTTTGGAGAAGCCAAGGTAATTTCTGCGCCTGCATCTTGAAATAAATAATAAGGGGCGGTAAATTCTTCAATCCAAAATCCTGTCTTTTTTCCTGTATCTCCCAATTCGCTATGGGATGTTAGAACCATTAAAATTTTCATATAATAAATATTTTTAAAAAATATTATACAATAACCATTCCATGGAAAATTTTAATTTAAAGGTGGGAATTTTTGCCACAGAATTTTTTGTAAAGGATTGGTGAAGTTGCATATTTCATTCTTATATTCTTTACATGTCGCTCCTAACGGAGCTCTATTAAACCTAATTATTTTTTCAGCTACTGGCATGCCGCTCCGATGGAGCTAGGTTACTGTACTTACTGTACTGGCGGGGTTTTCGCAAGTATAACTTTAAGGTTTTACATATCATCTGCGAAACCCAGACACTTGAAATTCTTTAAAGATTATAAACCCATACCTCCATTTAATTTAAGGTTGTGGGTTCATTAAATTTTAGGGTCCATTGTGTGTCGGGGTTACACGGTAAGATTGTTTAATTTAAAAAGTTGGTAAAGTGAAAACCCCGCCATGACGTTAAAATTTTATTCTTACATTCTTTACATGTCGCTCCTAGCGGAGCTCTATAAAACTTAATTATTTTCAGCTACTGGCATGCCGCTCCGATGGAGCTTGGTTACTATACTTCCTGTACTGGCGGGGTTTTCGCAAGTAAAATTTTAAGGTTTTACATATCTTCTGCGAAACCCCGACACTTGAAATTCTTTAAAGATTATAAACCCATACCTCCATTATACTTAAAGCTGTGGGTTCATTATATTTTAAGGTCCATTGTGTGTCGGGGTTTCACGGAAAGATTTTTTAATTTATAAAGTTGGTGAAGTGAAAACCCCGCCCGGACGTAATTAAAGTTAGAGGTGACACCTTTTTAAAAAGGTGTCACCTCTGGCGATGAATATTAGAGTACTGTTTGGAGCGACATGTTGTTTTGCAGATAATAGTTTTAAAAATTGCATCCATCATGCCAAATAGAAATTCTAACGCTGACGGGCTGAGGGATAGCAGCGCAAATCCTTTTTTGTTTTCCGGCCTTTGCGGAAACAAAAAAGATTGTAGCGAATAGCCCCCGCATTAATTGCGGGGCAGGCTCTGACAAATGCTGAAAATGTTTTTCTGCCGAAAGCCCCATATGTTCTCAGAAAATCTACAACATTTCCAACACCGTACCATACATTATTTCGGCACCTAATGCAAGATCTTCGTATGATGAAAATTCTTTGGGATTGTGGCTGATGCCATCTTTGCAACGAACGAAAATCATTCCGTAATCGCAGGCATAAGACAATGCAAGGGCATCGTGAAAGGGTCCGCTCATGAGCTCGGGCGAATCAAGATTATTTTGTTCGCAATTTTTTTTGATGATATTTTTTATCCAATCGGCACAGTATCGAGGCTCGCTATTTGTATCTTCTGTGATGGTATAAGTGAGCTGGTGTTTTTCGGTAATGGATTCTATTGCTGCATACAATTGTTGCTCATATAATTTGCGGCGGGGCAAATCTATATCCCGTAAATCGATGGTGAACTCAACTTCTTCTGCAATAATATTTCTACTTGCAGGAAACACCTGCATGGTTGCAACCGTTCCTACTGTTGGGTTTGCGGGGTTTTGCGATGCAATTTTATTTACTGCTACAACAATTTCGGCAGCGCCAAGCAAGGCATCTTTTCGCAAATGCATGGGCACAGAACCTGTGTGACCTGCCATCCCTTTTAATTTTACCGTAAGCCACAACGGTCCGGAAATTCCTGTAACAATACCGATCGGTTTATTGGCAATATCTAAAATGGGACCTTGCTCAATATGCAATTCTAAAAATGCATGAATGCTGCCGGGCGCATATTCGGAGGCTTTAAAATTTGTGGGATCGCAACCAAAATCTATGAGTGCTTGATTTCTGGTAATGCCATCTTTGTCGGTCCTTTCTAATTCACCTGCTTCCAATTTTCCTAATATTCCACGAGAACCAAAAAGTCCTTTATTGAAACGCCAGCCTTCTTCATCTGCAAAGGAAACTACTTCTATACTTCGTTTGGGTTTAATGTTATTTTCGGTAATTGTTTTGACAACTTCGATGGCGCAGAGTACGCCTGCAACTCCATCAAAGCGGCCACCATACGGTTGAGAGTCTAAATGCGAGCCCATCATTAATACTGGCAGACTTTCGTCTTCGCCTTTTAAGCGGCCAATGAGGTTTCCAAAGTTATCTATGTGCGTCGTCATGCCTGCATCTTGCATCCAAGAAGCTGCGAGTTGAAAACCTTCTTTTTCTAATGTCGTCATGGTGGGCCTGCAAGTGCCGGATTCGCCAATTTTACCAATGAGGCTCATGGCTTCGAAATGTTGTTGGAGGCGGGTGGAGTTTATTTGCATGGGTTATTTTTTATTCTTGCAGTAACTAATTTTTTTACAAATAGGTTTGTTTGTGCTTACTTTTTTTCTTGATAAAAAAAGTAACAAAAAAATCAAGACTACCGAAAAAAAGCTAAAAATTTGAATGCTTGTCTAAAATGAAATCAGTTACAGCATTTGTGCAAAGCCAAACAGAAGTAGGACTTACCAACAAAGAATTTCTTCCAAACATTTGTAACATTGATTTCATTTCTTAACGACAAGCATTCAAATTTTCTTAACGCTTTTTTTCTAAGGTCGAATGTACACTTCGATGTTCAAAGTATTTTAATGATCATTCAACGGCAATCCCTTCTTCTGAAATTCAATCCAGTTAAGGTATTCGGGTGCTACACGGTGTTCTTCCATTGTTATACACTCATCTACCGGGCACACAAGTTCGCACAAATTACAACCTACACATTCTTCTTCTTTAATGGTGTAAGTATTGTAAGGTTTGCCATACTGTAAATTAATTGATTGGTGCGAAGTATCTTCACATGCAATGTAGCAAAGGCCGCAATGGATACATTTATCCTGATTTATTTTTGCTATGTGGTGGTAATTAATATCGAGGTCTTCCCAATGTGTTATTTTCTCAACAGACTTCCCTATAAAATCATCGAGCGTTGCATATCCTTTTTCATCCATCCAGTTATTTATGCCTTCGCACATATCTTCAATTATTCTAAAACCATGTTTCATTGCAGCAGTACATACCTGCACATTGGATGCGCCGAGGAGCATAAACTCCACTGCATCTTTCCATGTACTGATACCTCCAATGCCGGAAATAGGAACTTTGTTGGTAACATTATCCTGCGCAATTGTTGTAAGAAATTTTAATGCAATAGGCTTTACCGCCGGACCGCAATAACCACCGAAAACACTTTTGCCTGCTACATAAGGATTGGGTACGAGTGTATCTAAATCGACCCCGGTTACAGATTGAATGGTGTTGATTAATGACAATGCATTGCTGCCTGCTTCTACTACGGCCTTGCCTGTTGGAACCACAGAATGTACATTGGGCGTAAGCTTGGTAATTACAGGAATAGTTGCTTTTTCCATCACCCACTCTACCACCATTTTTGCAATGGTAGGGTCTTGCCCTACTGCTGCACCCATGCCTCTTTCGGTCATGCCATGCGGACAACCAAAATTTAATTCAAAACCATGTGCGCCAGTATCTTCTACTTTTTTTATGAGCTCGTGCCAACTGTTTCGGTCATTATCTGCCATTAAAGAAACCACCATTGCACGGTCAGGAAACAATCGAACACACTCTTCAATTTCTTTTAAATTTATGGCAAGTGGACGGTCGCTTATGAGTTCAATATTACTAAAACCCATTACTCGGTGTCCGCCGTAATCTACCGCAGAATAACGGGAGGAAACGTTTTTTACTTGTGCCCCGAGGGTCTTCCAAACCACGCCGCCCCACCCTGCTTCAAAGGCACGAAGTACATTTATTTTTTTATCTGTTGGTGGCGCACTCGCAAGCCAATAAGGGTTGGGAGATTGAATGCCTAGGAAATTTGAATGAAGGTTTGCCATAATTTTATTTTTTGCTCGCAAAGAATGAAAAGTAAAAAAGACGCACAAAATGTTCTTTAATTCTTTGGTGATTTTTCTTTGCGAGAACTTTTTACTCGCAAAGAATAAAAAGATAAAAAGTCGCAAAGAATATTCTTTGTTTCTTTGCTCCTTACTTTTCTTTGCGAGAACTTTTTTTGCTCCTTTCTTTCTTTGCGAGAAATCTCTTTTTGTTTACAATTTATTTGCAATTCGTATTATACCATCTTTTATTAAATTAACATTGAAGTTCACCAATAAACCTAATTTAAGATTTGTAAGTTTTAAGTAGGTAAGTACTTGTTTAAAATGAACCGGTGCTATGGCTTCGATAGATTTTAATTCTAAAATTAATTTATTATCAATTATAAAATCTGCCCGAAATCCTGCATCCATTTTTACTTCTTCATGGATTAAGGGAATTGATTGTTGACGTGTAAAAGGAATAGCAGTTTTAATTAATTCGTAATTAAAAACTTCTTCGTAAACACTTTCAAATAAACCTGGCCCATATTTTACATGGATTTTAAAACAAATATCCACTGCTATTTTCGCTAACTCATTTTCCGTCATGATGATATTTTTTATCTCGCAAAGATTTAAAAGATAAAAAAGGCGCTAGAAAAAACATTTTCTTGCTTTGCTCCTTTTTCTCTCTGCGAGAAACTAATTACTCACAAAGAAAAAAAGAAATAAAAAGGCAAGAAATACATGTAGCTTCTTAATACCCGTCATTTTTGCTCTATTAATATTATTATTTGCTTTGGTGCCAAAAATATTTTATTATTTCCTCCGCTCCATCCTTCCCGGCCTGCACAGCATCCACTACTTCTTTACCGCCATTTACACAATCACCCCCGGCAAAAACCCCTTGCATATTTGTTATGCCATTATTTTTTACACTTACTTTTCCATTAGTATTTGCAAGACCATTTTTATCTACAAGCCATTCAAATGGCATTTGTCCTGCGGCTTTAATAACCATATCTACTTCTATTACAAATTGTTCACCTGTTGGTACTGGTGAACGTCTGCCACTTGCATCGGGTTCGCCTAGTTGCATCACAGCCGAATTTAGACCAATAACTTTGCCTTCAAAACCTAATACCTCAACGGGTGCTGCAAGCCATATAATTTTACAGCCATCCAACTTTGCAATATTCAATTCAACTTCTGTAGAAGGCATTTCTTCCTGTGTGCGCCTGTATAAAATGGTTACTTCTTCTGCACCCAATCTTTTTGCCTGTGTGGCTGCATCAATTGCTGTCATGCCCATTCCTATAACCGCCACTTTATTTCCCACAGCAACATTGCTATACCCGTTATTTCTAATTTCATAAATAAAATTGATAGCGTCTACCACACCTTGTAAATCTTCTCCGGGAATTTGCAGTTGGCGTGCAAGCCCGACCCCAAAGGCTAGATAAACCGCATCATACTTACTTTGCAGTTCTGCCAGTTCTATATTTCTTCCAAGTTCCTGTTCATATTTTATTTCTATCCCACCAATTGATAAAATATAATCCACTTCTGCTTTACAAAATTGTGGCGTTACTTTATATGCTGCAATACCGTAAGTCATTAAACCGCCGCCTTCTTTCTCTCTTTCATAAATAGTAACATCCACGCCTTCTCTACTTAGCATGTGTGCGCAACTAAGTCCTGCAGGACCTGCACCTACAACAGCTACTTTTTTATTAATAGATGGTTTTCTTGTAAATAATTTCCAGTTGTTTGCCAATGCTTTTTCTGTACTATAGCGTTGCAGTTTTGCAATGGCGATGGGCTCCTCTTCCATAAAATTGTACACGCATGCACCTTCGCATAATTTTTCTACCGGACAAACTTTGCTGCAACCTGCACCCATAATATTGGAAACTAAAATAGTATGTGCACTACCTTTTATATTATCAGTTGTTATCTGTTTTATAAATTTTGGAACATCAATACTGGTGGGGCAACTTTTCATGCAAGGCGCATCGTAGCAAAATAGGCAACGGTTTGCTTCCACCAATGCAGCATCAGCGGTTACAAAAGGCGGATGAATATCTGAAAAGTTTTCGGCATATTGTTTTTCTGATAATCTGTTTGATTGAATCATTATAAAAGTTTTTATTTTCACGCCAAGGCGCAATTGAAAATAAGTTGCAAAGAAACTTTTTTAGCTTTGCTTCTTTGCAGCTTTGCGTGAAATTATTGCTCAGTCAGCTTACTATATGTTTCAGGTCGCCTGTCCCTAAAAAATTGCCATTTGCTTCTCACTTCATCAATTAAATCCAAATCAAAATCTGCAATTAATAATTCATCATTGTTTTCAGATGCTTCAGCAAATATTTGTCCTAATGGATTTACAAAATAAGAAGTTCCATAAAATTTTCCAAGGTTCCAAGGTGCTTCTGTGCCCACCCTATTTATGCAACCCATAAAATATCCATTGGCCACTGCATGTGAGGGCTGCTCCAGTTTCCATAAATATTGCGACTGACCAACAGTAGTTGCTGAGGGATTGTAAACTATTTCTGCACCATTTAAACCGAGGCATCTTGCGCCATCAGGAAAATGACGATCGTAACAAATATAAACCCCCACTTTTGCATATTTTGTTTGAAAAACAGGATAACCCAAATTACCAGGTTTAAAGAAAAACTTTTCCCAGAAACCTCCAGTATGAGGAATGTGATTTTTTCTGTATTTACCAAGGTATGTTCCGTCTGCATCTATTACTGCCGCTGTGTTGTAGAGTACACCCGATTGTTCTTTTTCATAAACCGGAACAATAATTACCATATTGTATTTCTTTGCATATTCAGCTATTCTATCAATTGTTTTACCCGGTACAGATTCTGCGGAAGCATACCATTTACTATCTTGCCCAGGGCAGAAATAAGGTGTATTAAAAATTTCCTGAAAGCAAAGAATTTGTACGCCTTTTTCGCCCGCTTCTTCTATAAAAGGAATATGTTTTTGAAACATGGCTTCCTTAATTTCTTCAATCGTTCCTTCCCCTTCTGTTTTGGGTAACGACATTTGAATGAGTGCTGATTTTACAATGCGTGGCATGCGATGTTAAAATTAATTATAAAAAATAAATTGCTAAATATGTTGACTTACTTTATTCCGCTTAATAAATTTACCAAACCCTTTTTTAATAAAACATTCACTGTTGTTAATGGCAACTTCACCACGCAATAAAACTGTTTTCACTTTACCCGTTATTTCCCAACCTTCGTAACCGCTGTAATCAACATTCATGTGATGCGTAGCTGCTGATAAAGTATGTTTTTCTTGCGGATCAAAAATTAATATATCTGCATCTGAACCTACTGCAATAGTTCCCTTGCGGGGAAACATGCCAAATATTTTTGCAGGATTGGTGGACGTTACTTCTACATATTTATTTAAACTAATTCTTCCTTTTGCTACACCTTCGCTGTACAATAATTCCATCCTGTTTTCTATTGCCGGATGACCATTTGGTATTTTTGAAAAATCGTTTTTGCCCATCAGCTTTTGTTCCCATTTAAATGGACAATGGTCTGTAGCTACCACCTGTACAAGCCCTTGGTTGATACCAGCCCACAAGGTTTCCTGGTCTTTCTTTTCCCGCAGTGGTGGACTCATAACCCATTTGGCTCCTTCAAAATCTTGTTCATATAAAGATGCATCCAGCAATAAATATTGAATACAGGTTTCTACAAATATTTTTTGATTTCGTCTGGTAGCATTTCGTACTGCATTCAATGCGCCTTCGCAAGTAAGGTGTACAATGTAGCCTGGGCAACCAGTATAATTAGCCATATCTACAAAACGTTCACTGGCTTCTGCTTCCGTTACTTCCGGTTGTGATAAATAATGGTACAGCGGAGAAAGTTTTCCTTCATCTTTATGCTTTTGTGTGAGGTAATCAATCATATCTCCATTGGTGGCATGCACATTAATTAATCCACCATGTTTTTTCACTTCTTCCATTAATCCAATCATCTGTCTGTCATCAATCATTAACGCACCTTTGTAAGCCATAAAAGTTTTAAAAGAAACAATTCCCTCGTTCTCTATCAAACCCTTTATTTCCTTTTTTGTATCATCATTAAAATCTGTAACGGCAATGTGAAAACTGTAATCGCCCACACAATTATTATCGCTTCTGCTTCGCCATTCATCCAATGCAGCCTGTAAAGAATTGCCTTGCTTTTGCAATACAAAATCTATCACCATGGTTGTACCCCCGTGCAGTGCAGCACGGGTACCAGTTTCGTAAGTATCGCTGCTAAAGGTTCCCATAAAAGGCATATCTAAATGCACATGCGGATCTATACCGCCCGGCATTACTAACTTTCCGCTAGCATCTATTTCTTTATCTGCTTTTAACAGTAAGTTTTTGCCAATGGCAGAAATGGTTTCTCCTTTTATGAAAATATCAGCGAAATAATTATCAGAAGCCGTTATGATGTTTCCGTTTTTTATTAATAGGGTACTCATAAGTAAATCAATTAAAATTAATTTTATAAATGTCAAAACTTGTTAAGTAGTGATTCATAAAATAATAATTATTTATTATAAAAATTTCAGGTTCAGCATCACCCAAAAAATCATACAACAAAATTTCCGGGGTCGGATATGAATGCATATCTAAATTTACAACTTCAACATCATTATTATTTTTTGATTGAATATATAATCTAGTTCTTTCGGAATCATCTTTAACTTTTGTTCCAAAATTTACAGTGGTAAATATGTATTTGTCTTTATAAGTAATTAAATGATCTATTTTTTCATCATTTGAAAATTTTAAATTAAGCTCAGCAGGTATTTCATTATATACAAATTTTATTTTTCCAATTGAATCATAATAAAATAATTTTTGTTTCATTTGCCCTATCGTTTTTTCATAGTTGTATATATTTATACTTGAATCAATTTCTTTTAAAGTATCAGTATTTATTTTTATAATATTAATAAGATAATCATATTTTTTCGCACCTTCCTTGGTAAACATCTCGTTGTTTTCTAAGATGGTTATTTCTTCTTTAGAAAAACAAACCGATCTATCTTGATCAAAACAACAAGCAGAATAAACTGGAGTTATTAATGTTACTTTTCTATTACAAGAATAAACTAAGATCATTACAGCAATAAAAAATATCTTACAACTCATTTTCTCTTCATTAAAATTAAATAAATAACTCCACTCAAAAAGAAACCTACAAACCAAGCATAATTGTACAATTGTGAAATCCATTGCGGAAATAAAGTTGCATCCACTAATTTTATTTGCAATAAAAATCCCGGCACGTTTGGTAATATACCTAATGATAATGCAAAAATAGCAACTGTATTAAATCCATTTTTATAATAATAAGAACCTGCATGGCTGTACAGTTCATCCAATTTCAATTCTTTGTTTCTTATAAAAAAATAATCTATAATCATTATGCCACCAATAGGGCCAAGCAAACCACTATAAGCAATTAACCACGTAAAAATATACCCATTCGGATCTGCCATTAATTTCCAAGGAAAAATAAGCACACCAATTATACCGGTGATATATCCACCCAATTTAAAATTAATTTTTGACGGCGATAAATTTGAAAAATCATTTGCTGGGCTCACAATATTTGCAGCAATATTGGTAGCTAATGTAGAAATCAAAATACCTATCATGGCAAAACTTACCACCAGTTTGTTTTCAAATTTGCCCGCCAGTTGTACAGGGTCCCACTCAGGGCTTCCATAAATAATAGCCGAGGCAGATGTAACAACAACGCCTACAAATGCAAAGAGCGTCATGGATGGTGCTAGGCCAATTGCCTGCCCTGCAACATGCGCTTTCTGGCTTTTTGCATAACAGGTAAAGTCTGGAATGTTTAATGATAATGTAGCCCAAAAGCCAACAACAGCAGTTAATGCAGGAAAAAAGAATGAAAAGAATGCTGCTTTGTTTGCAAATTTTGAAGGCTGGGTTAAAATTGGTCCAAGTCCTTTTGCCGCTATCACTGCCCAGCAAAATAATGCGATGGCGGCAATAGGTAAAAAGATAGCTTTAAATACTAATAACTTTTTTATACTTTCCACTCCTTTATAAATGATGAACATATTGAGCAGCCAAAAAATGATAAAACAAAGTGCAGGTAATGCTTGTGGTAGTAGTGTAGTTGTATTGATGGGTTCCATCGAAGGGTTCCATGCTCGCAATAAATTGTATAAAGATGCACCGCCAATCCATGTTTGAATACCAAACCAACCACAAGCAACAATTGCCCTTAACATGGCAGGAATGTTTGCACCTTTTGTACCAAAACTTGCTCTTGCCAATACAGGAAACGGTATTCCATATTTTGCACCCGCATGCCCGTTGAGTAACATAGGCACAAGCACAATTGCGTTACCAATAAAAATAGTGAGTACTGCCTGCCACCAATTCATTCCCTGGTTTATCATGGAGCTTGCCATGGTGTAAGTAGGAATGCATAGGCTCATGCTTATCCATAAAGCTGCATAGTTACCCGTACCCCAAGTTCTTTTTTCTGCAGGAATTGGCGCAAGGTCTTCGTTGTAAAGTGAGGAATTGTTTTGGTTAAGATTCATCAATTTATTTTAAATAAAAAACGTTGAATTTTAAAAATACTTAATCCCCATTGAGTATTTAAAATTCAACGTTTAAATATAATTCCAAGTTTTCTTAGCGGCAGCCTGAGCTTGTCGAAGGCGAGTTTGAATGAACACAACGGCTTCGACAGGCTCAGCCTGACACTTCAAAAAAATCGCATTTTTATTATTTACAAAAAACATTTATTCTATAATTTAAAGCCCGAAATATTGAAATGATTTTTCAAAAATTAAATTACATGTTCATCAGCAATTTTTATTGCCTCACTTATAATAGCAAGTCCTTCTTCAATTTGTTCTTTTGTTACAATTAATGGGGGCGCTATAAAAATATAATTCCAACGTACAAATGTGTACATGCCCAACTCTTTAATTTTTGCAGCCACTTTATTCATCACCACCATTTCATCGGGCTTTGCATTAAAGGGAGCCATTGGTTCTTTTGTACTTCTGCTCTTCACAAGTTCTATACAACCCAATAAACCTGTGTTTCTAAAGTCACCAATGCTTGGGTGAATGACTTTCATTTCTTCTACTCGCTGCTCAATATATTTACCCATTGCTGCAGCATTTTCTATTAAATTATCTTCTTCATAAATTTTTAAAGTTTCCAAAGCAGCAGCACAACTTACAGGGTGAGCAGAATACGTAAGACCTAGTGGCAGCATGGCTTCATCATACTTTGAAGCTATCTTTTCACTTACTTGTAAACACCCAAATGGTAAATAACCACAGGTCAATCCTTTTGCCATTACGATCATATCCGGTACAACATCGTGGTGCTGAAAACCAAACCATTTTCCGGTTCTGCCAAAGCCGCTCATTACCTCATCCATAATAAGAAGCATTCCGTTTTTATCGCAAATTTCTCTTACTGCTTTTAAATAACCTACTGGATATTTTAAGCAACCAGATGAGCCTGATTCTCCTTCTAAAACAATGGCAGCAATGTTTCCCGGTCCTTCAAATGCAATCAATCTTTCTAAAGTATTTACTGCTTCTTTTAATAAATTTTCTTCACCATATTCCCAGCGGTATTTATAAGGCAAATCAAAATGAATAAAGTTGGGTGCTTGTTGTGCATCAGCCGGAAGCCTGCGTGGATCACCACTTGCAGCCATTGCAGCATAAGATGCTCCGTGGTATGATTGGTAGCGGCTTAAAATTTTATGTTTGCCTGTGTAAACCCTGGCAAGTTTTAAAGCATTTTCAATGGAGGTAGCTCCGCATAATGTGAAGAAGGATTTATTCAAATCGCCGGGACAAATTTCTGCTAATTTTTTACCCAAGTCGCCACGCACTTTGGTTACGCAACTCGGCGTTACATAACTTACTTCCTGCATTTGTCTTACTACTGCATCTGTAATTCTTTGATCACCATGCCCAATGTTTACATTCATTAATCCAGATGAAAAATCGATGTATCGTTTATCATCATAATCATATAAATAAACGCCTTCCGCATGTTTCACAGCTATTGGGGCAATGCCTTTTTGTTTGCTCCAACTAAATAAAGTATAGTCTAAATTGTCCTGAATAATTTGCGTTGTTTCCGATAATGTTTTTTTATCTGACATGATTTTATTTTTATGTTAGGCGGATGATGAAATATATTTATATCATAAATTCCCATACATCTACTTAAAAATTAATTGATATTTTTTTCAAATTTTCTACTTTAAAATGTCACCCCTACGGGGTTCTGACCATTTTATAATTCTTGACTATATTAATGTCAGCCCTACGGGCTTGGCTCAAAATGACATATCAAACAAATTCAAAATTTTACTTTTCTAATCCCAAAGGGATGGTATTAATATAGAAACACAAAATAATCGTACTCAAACCCTTTAGGGGGTGACATTACAAAATCACGCTTATATCTATATGTTAATAATCAAACTCAAACAAATATTTTTCTTCAAATGGAATATCAAACTTTTTTAAAATATTCAATTCTTCAGAATTTTGAATAAAATTAATGTCTCAAACAAACTCGAATTTTTATGCTTTTAATCCCAAAGGGATGGTATTAATATAGAAACACAAAATAATCCTACTCAAACCCCTGTATGGGTGACATTACAAAATCACGCATATATCTATATGTCAATCATAAAATTCAAACAAATATTTTTCTTCAAATGGAATATCAAACTTTTTTAAAAAACCTAAATATTCCTGTTTAAAAGTTTTTTTCTTATGATGTTCTTTTTGATTTTTTATATAATTAATTACATTCCCAAAATTAGATTGTGAATACGAAAATGCGCCGTACCCTTCCTGCCAAGAAAATTTTTGTTTTAAAAAACCGTTGTCATTAATAAAATTGCTGGAATTATTTTTAATATCTCTTATTAAATCTGAAATTTTCATAGCGGGTTTTAAACCTACAAGTACATGAATATGATCTTGCATACCATTAACCGCTAACGATTTTTGCCCTTTCCCTTCCACAATTCCCGAAATATATTTATACATTTCTTCTTGAAATGCAGGTTTAATCATATTCTCTTTACCGTTAACTGCAAAAACATATTGAATATATATTTGAGAAAATGTATTTGGCATATTTTTTTAGGTTAATGCGATAAGGATTTTTTAAATATTAAAACTAACTTATCAAAATTTTAAAAGTTTTACAAAGATTGAGACATCCATTCACAATTCACTATTCACAATTCACCCCACTCAACTCATCCAGTTCAACCCCGCTTCTGCATTCCATTTTGTAGTAGATTTCTTCAATTTTGTCCAAAACTCAATGGAACTTTTTCCGGTAATATCTCCTACTCCAAACTTACTTTCGTTCCAGCCACCAAAGCTGAAAGGCTCTCTTGGCACGGGTACGCCTACGTTTACGCCAATCATTCCTGCACTTGCTCTGTCTATAATATACCTTGCCATGGCGCCATTTTGTGTAAATACCGATGCTGCGTTTCCGTAAGGATTTGCATTTTCAATGGCCAGTGCTTCATCCACTGTATTGGTGCGCATGATGGAAATTACGGGGCCGAAAATTTCTTCAGTTGCCACACTCATTTCTGGTTTTACAAAATCAATCACTGTTGGGCCCACATAAGTTCCATTTTCTTTTCCAGTCACTTTTGTATTTCGCCCATCTACTAAAATTTTTGCACCTTGCTGTTCAGCTTCTGTAATGTATTGCTCAATTTTTTGTTGAGATACTTTATTTATAACCGGCCCAAGATTTTCGCCCGGTATTATTTTTCTGGCTTCATCACAAATTTTATTGATGATTTCATCTACATTTCCAACACCAATCATTGCACTTGCTGCCATACATCGTTGCCCTGCACAACCGCTCATACTTGCCGCCACATTTTGTGCGGTCATGCCGGGTATAGCATCTGGCAATACCATTAAATGATTTTTCGCTCCACCCAATGCAAGGCATCTTTTATAATTAGAAGTAGCACGCTGGTAAACAATTTTTGCCACCTTGGTAGATCCTACAAAAGAAACGGCTTCAATATCTGGATGATCGCAAATGGCATTTACAATTTCAACATCGCCATGTACAATATTAAAAACACCATCGGGTAAGCCTGCTTCTTTTAATAATTCAGCAATTCTACCACAGCTCAAAGGCACTTTTTCCGATGGTTTCATTATCATACAATTGCCCAGTGCAATTGCATTTGGAATGGTCCAGTTAGGTACCATACTCGGAAAATTAAATGGAACAATAGAAGCTACAACGCCAAGCGCCACATGTTCTGTTCTACATTCAACGCCTCTGCTCACTTCCAATATTTCTCCTGTAACCAATTGTGGTAATGAAGTAGCAAATTCAGTTAGTTCTATACATTTTTCAATTTCTGCAACCGATTCGCTGTATGTTTTTCCATTTTCTTCACTGCACAATTGAGCCAGTTCTTCTAAATGTTTTTCAAGCAAAGTTTTGTATTTAAAAAATACCTGAACTCGTTCTTTAATGGGAGTTTTGCTCCACGATGGAAAGGCTTTTTTTGCGGCAGCTACTGCTGTAGAAAGGTCTGTAGAAGATGATAAAGAAACTGTTGAAAGTAGTATTCCATCTATAGGTGAAACTACATCCATTGTTTTTGAAGAGGTGGCAGCAGTAAATTCTCCTGCAATAAAATTTTGTATTTGAGGATATTTCATAAATATGTAAACTAAATTATTTTTAGTATTTAATAGTATAAAATAAAAATAATGCATTTTTTATTAGAAAATAAATTTTATTTGCATTAATTACTTCAAATATAATTTGGGAAATTATGCAAAGTGAACAAATGATATTGGATGATTTAGATTTTAAAATTTTATCGTGCCTGCAAAAAGATGGCCGGATGTCATTAACGGTAATGGCTACGGTGCTAAAAGTAAGCATAGGTACAGTACGTACCAGACTTAATAAATTATTGGATGATGGCACAATAAATATTATAGGAAGAATTGACCCTGAAAAAGTAGGTTTTCATTGCTATGCACATATAGCTGTGTTTGTGCGCCCTGCTACTTTAAAAGAAAAAATCGCTCAAAAAATTGCAAAGTTGCCCGAAGTAAGTTTTTTAGCTATGACATCGGGCGATTATGATTTGGAAGTAGATGTAATGTGTAGAGATAACAAACACCTTGTACAGTTTGTAGATGGCATCAGTAAGATAGAAGGTGTAAACCAAACTAAGACAACGATATATTTTAAAGTATATAAGTATGCTCAGCCAGATATGAATTTGTTGAAACGCTAATGTTGCGAAATTACTATGCTGTAATCTTTAAAACTGATGTATTTTCCAATAAATTTTGTGAAAAACTAGTTTGTTTCTCAACCATGCATAACCTTGCCATTAAGTAGCTAACTGTTGACTCAGCACCTTGGTTTAAATTTACATACTCATCTTCTAAACCATCGTAACAACCGCCAGTACATGGATTATAAATGATACGATTCAAATGGTTGTTACCTAAAAACCAGCTAAATGCAATTTTCATTTTATCGTGGTAATTATCATCAGAGAAAACCGCATCAAATTTTTTGAGCGCCAAAATAGTATAAGCAATATCTATCGGTTGTTCTCCCCCAATAACAAATTCTTGCAATATCACATTCTTTTGCAACCACCCTTTATTAGATATAACTTTTATTTTATTATTCATAAAAATTTTACCCAGCAGAAAATCAAAGCTATTTTTTGCTATTTCTTTGTAGACACTTTCACCGGTTACATGCCATGCACAAAGTAAAGCCTCGGGCAAAATACTGTTGCCATAGGTTAAATAACTTTCAAACCATTTCCACTTATTTTCCTTTTCGTGTCTATACATTTGTACCAACCTATTGGCAAATAGTTTTACCAATGCTACATCATTTTCATCCTGCAAATACAAGTTTTTATAATACAATCCTTTTATGGTAAAAGCCATTGCCCTGGTGGAATAAAGACTACTAATGTTATTTACAGATTTGTCGAATAAAGTAATTACATCGTCTATAAAAACGGTGTCAAATAAATGTCCTTTACTAATTACAAAACCCAATGCCCAAATAGCACGGCCATTTGAATCTTCTAAATTTGTTTCAAGATTTTGACTGGTAAAATTTTTATTTTCATCCACATAATTTAAAAAATTTCCTTTTTTTTGAAGGCAATATTTTAAAAATTGAACGTAAGTATATATGTATGGTAAATTATTTTCATTTAGTGTCATTTCATAATCCATACACATAGCTACAAGTGCTCGGGCATTATCATCTACAGTATATCCTGAAGAAATATCTGGCTTATTTATTACCGCAAATTGAATGATACCAACATTGGTAGTCATCTTTTTTACGTGCTTTAAATTTACTGGTGGTAGGTTATAAATTAACTCTATTTCTTCACTTAATTTTACAAACAAGGCGGCATAAGCAATAGCAATATTTTCCCATGCGG
The DNA here is from genome assembly GCA_031398005.1 of Ferruginibacter sp. Classification (GTDB taxonomy): domain Bacteria; phylum Bacteroidota; class Bacteroidia; order Chitinophagales; family Chitinophagaceae; genus Ferruginibacter. Next base: position 11,067 of record JANNMO010000032.1, on the reverse strand, counting down.
TAGATGCCATTTTGTGTAGTGCATTTAAACTGATTTGATTCCTATAATTTTCATCTTTACACAAAAGATTTACTTGTTTTACCAATCCTTCAGTATCATCAAATCCTATAATAATTCCGTTATCGTTTTTCAAAATTTCTTTTGCATGAGGTATAGGAGTTGATATAATTGGGCAGCCACAACTTAGTGCATAAGAGAATGTACCACTCACTGCTTGATTGGGATCTTTAGAAGTGAAAAGATAAATATCCGTCATTTGCAAAAACTCTAGTAATTCTCCAAGCGATAAAAAGTAATTTATAAATTCCACATGATTCTCCATAGCAAGTGCTGCAATTTTTTGTTGCAACATTATCCTATACTTTTCTCCTTCTTGTAATACAATAGATGGATGGGTTTTTCCAATAATTAAAAAAAGAACATTAGGGTTTTCAGCTACAATTTGTGGAAGAGCATTTATAGTTGTTTCCAAAGATTTGCCAGAACTTAAAAGGCCAAAAGTGGATAGAATTCTTCTTCCTGTAAAGCCATATTTTTCTTTTAAAATATTTCTATCAGTGTGCGGCACAAGGTGCGTTCCATGGGCTATTTCAGTAACAATATTTTTATCTACTGTATAATCTCTCAAAAGAATATCAGAAGAAGTTTTTGTCATTACAACAACTGAATGGCAAAACGATACTATTCTTTCTACATTCTTTTTTAAATAAGGATTTGGGTTTGGTAAAACAGTATGAAAAACTATAATAACGGGCTTATTCAAGAAAGATAAAAAGTCACAAAATGCGTTTTCATGTTTAAGAAAAAAACCAAATTCATGTTGAATCATTACAAGTTTAATATCATGATCAGCATTTATGCTGTTTGCAATTTGCTTATATTTTTCAGGGTGATCTGTATTTAAAATATAACCGGGTTTTTGCTCATAATTATATTCTTTATCATCTGACTCTACCGGACAAATTTTAATGGAAAAAGAATGATCAAATTTATTATTCAGCGCTTTTATTAAATCTTGTGAATATGTGGCTATACCGCATTCTCTGGGCGGAAAAGAATTAATAAATAATATTTGAGGCTGTATTTCTTTGGAAGTAAAATCTTTTTCTACTGTGCCATTTGTAGATATATATTTAATTATTGTCTGGTAATTGTTTTGGGTAACTTGTCGCATTATCTACAGTATTTTGGAGTAATTCATTAAGCAATGCCTGCAAGCTTACAGATGCACACCCAATTTTTTCATCTGCTCCACCATAATATATATAAAGAGTATCATCTATTAAGGCTGTACCTGTAGGAAAACAAACATTGTTTACTTCTCCGTTCAATTCCCATTCCAATTCTGGTTTAAAAAGTGCATAAGGTAATTTTGCAATAACTTTTTGTGGGTTTTCCAATTCGAGCAAGGCAGCACAGGCAGAATAAATATTTCCCTTTGAACCGCTCTGCACACCATGATATATAAGCAACCATCCTACAGAAGTTTCTATTGGCGGGCATCCACCACCAATATAACTTGATGCAAAATAATACTCTGGCATTAAAACAATTTTTTCATCAAAATCCTCAAAATAATTTACCCAAAAATCTGCGGTAATTTCTGCTAAATTTTTTATTGAAACTATTTGTATATCAGGCTTTATTCGATGTAGAAATACAAGGTTACCATTTATACGACGGGGAAAGAAAATCACATTTTTATCCCATACAAATACTTTATGCCCTTCTGTTTCATGCATTTTATTTGAACTATGAAATGGAAGATATCTTTCTCTAATATGTGGAAATTTATCTAAAAAATCATCTAACTCATGCGCTTGTAACATGGGTACATGAATGCCTAATTTTGTAAAATTTTTTAAATCGGTTGAAGTAGCAATGGCGCCAAAAGCATTGATACCGTTATAGCCGCAATAGGATAAATAAAAAATTTCATCGATTTTTACAATGCGTGGGTCTTCTACTCCTTGAGATTCAAAATCATGTTCAGACACAATGAGCGGCACATTCATCCTTTCATGAACTACTAAAGGATCAATAAAATTACAATATCCAATAGTAGAATGATTACCGGTTGTAACAGCTCTGTAAAACATGTGTATTAAGCCCCCATCCATTATTACGCCGGGGTTTAGCACACCATGATTTTCAAAAGCCCACTCTCTTTTTGATAAGACAATTCCTTCTTTTTTTACTGTTATCAAAATATTTATTTGAATAGTATGAAATAATAATTTTTAATAACGAAATGTACGCACTTCTTTTAATTGTAGACTTAAAAATTAAAACAATAACAATCTTTCTTAAGACATGTTTTTTGCTAAAGAATTAATGTATGAAATAACACAATTTTAAACTATCCCAATTTTTACAGATATTTGCTCAATCTTCAAAAAATGACTGTCTTAATAAAGAAAGCAACCATCGTCTGTTCCTCCTCTCCTTTTCACCAGCAGGTAAAAGATATTTTAATTGTTGAGGGTATTATTAAAGAAATAGCTGATAGTATTTCCGATGAAAATAGTGAAATAGTTAAAGGAGATAATATTCATGTAAGCATTGGATGGATGGATATTTTTGCAGATTTTGCAGAACCGGGAAATGAAAATAGAGAAACCTTGGAAACCGGTGCAAACGCAGCGGCCGCAGGAGGATTTACGGATGTAATGTTGCTGCCAGATACTAACCCAACCGTAAGCTCTAAAGCACAAGTTGAATTTTTAATACAACGTTCAAAACATTTACCTGTAAATATATATCCAATAGGTTCCGTTACAAAAAATACCGAAGGCGCAGCACTTACAGAAATGTATGATATGTTTGAAAGTGGTGCCGTGGCATTTGGCGATGGCAGAAAATGCATTCAACCATCGGGTATTATGATGAAAGCATTGCAATATGTTTCAGCAAAAAATGCAGTAATAATACAATTACCAGATGATAAAAGTATAAGTGAAGGTGGTTTGATGAATGAAGGAATAATGAGTACAAAACTCGGATTGCCGGGTAACCCAACTATTGCAGAAGAATTAATGATTGCTAGAGATATTTCTTTACTGCAATACACCGATGCTCGTTTGCACATTACAGGAGTTTCCACCAAAAAAAGTATTGATTTAATAAATGCTGCAAAAAAAGAAGGATTACAAATTACCTGTTCAGTTACACCATATCACCTGTTTTTTTGTGATGAAGATTTGGAACAGTATGATACCAATTTAAAAGTAAATCCACCACTCCGCACTCGTGCTGACATGCTTGCAATGCAGGATGCACTTAGGTTAGGCGATATTGATTGTATAGCAAGCCACCACACACCACAATGTGCAGATGATAAAATATGTGAATTTGAGTACGCTAAAAATGGAATGATAACTTTGCAAACTGCTTATGCAACAACAAATAATATTTTGAACGATACAGAAGTTTTGGTAAAAATGTTTACTGAAAAAAACAGGAATATCTTTAATATAGACATACCTGTGATAGCAGAAGGAGAAAATGCTTGCCTTACCATTTTTTCTCCTACAGAAGAATATGTTTTTGAAGAAAATACCATTGTTTCAAAATCGAAGAACAGTGCATTTGTTGGAAATAAAATGAAGGGAAAAGTGATAGGAATTATTAATAAAAATAAATTGGTTTTGAATAAATAGATAACAATCTTAACCAATAAATTTTAAGGCAATTTATTAAAATGTATAAAGTCTGAAAGGCTGATATTATTATAGAAACAGGAATGCTACACTGAACCAGAACCCCTAAGGGGTGAAATATCACCCCCTTTGGGTTCTGGGAATTTAAATTTAATCCTTACTATAATAATATCATCCCTTCGGGATTAAAAGAAAATAATACGAACATTGAAAAATATTTCAGCAAAATATATTGGGTTAATTACAGGCATAGTAATGATATTGGCATCCCTGGTTCTTTTTTACGGGTTTCATTTACCCGAAAATGGTAAAAACCAATATGTGATTTTTGCATTGTATGCAGCGGGTATTTTATTTAGTTTAATAAAATTTAAACAAAATGATGTAGGCGATAAAACATTTAAAGATTATTTTTCAGAAGGGTTTAAAGTATTTGTAGTGGTTACATTATTGATGGCTGTGTTTACATTTATTTTTTATAAAATGAACCCACAGATATTAGAAAACTCCTTGTTAGAAATAAATAAGTTTAATGCAAAAGATACCAGTAAAACACCTGCAGAGGTAACTGCCAATGCAGAAAAATTAAGAGGTATATTTATTCCGATGATGATTGCAACTACCACTATTAAAAATTTATTTTTAGGCGCCTTGATAACGGTTATTGCAGCAGGTTTTTTATCTCAAAAAAAATCGGTATAATGTGTTTAAGTATAATTCAGAAAAAGCTATACCTGCCTGCCGGCAGGCAGGCATATAATTGAAGATGAAATGTGTCCCGAAAAATCGGGACCACAAATAAAAATTCGCTGCTTCTTTGCCAGGCTAACAAAAAATAAAAAATGGATTTATCAATTGTAATACCACTGTTTAACGAAGACGAATCTTTGCCGGAACTTACTGCATGGATTGAGAAAGTAATGGCTGCAAATAATTACAGCTACGAAATTATTATGGTAGATGATGGCAGTACAGATGATTCGTGGGCGGTTATAGAAAACCTGCGTACCAAAAACAATGCTGTAAAAGGTATAAAATTTCAACGGAATTATGGAAAAAGTGCTGCGCTAAATGAGGCATTTAAAGCAGCACAAGGCGATGTAGTAATTACCATGGATGCAGATATGCAGGACTCTCCCGACGAAATACCAGAACTGCGTAGAATGATTTTGGAAGAAAATTTTGACATTGTTAGTGGATGGAAAAAGAAAAGATACGACAACACTTTAACCAAAAACTTACCATCAAAATTGTTTAATGCTGCCGCAAGAAGAAGCAGCGGTATTAAATTAAATGATTTTAATTGTGGATTAAAAGCCTACAAAAAAAAGGTGGTAAAGGGTATTGAAGTATATGGAGAAATGCACCGCTACATTCCTATACTTGCCAAATGGGGCGGCTTTAAAAAGATTGGAGAAAAAGTTGTAGAACATCGTGCAAGAAAATATGGCGTTACAAAATTTGGCTGGGAGCGTTTTGTAAATGGCTTTTTAGATTTAGGTTCCATCATGTTTGTAGGCAAATTTGGCAAACGACCGATGCACTTTTTCGGGCTGTGGGGCACGCTGGCATTTATAGCTGGTCTTACCATTTTTTTGTATCTCACCATTTCAAAGTTTGCATTTGATGGTACCGGAATGACGCAACGACCATTATTTTTCTTTGCGCTGTTTGCTATGACCATTGGTATACAATTGTTTCTTGCAGGTTTTATCGGCGAATTGATAGCAAGAAATTCTCCTGAAAAAAACAGTTACCTTATTGAACAAAAACTGGGAATGTAATTATGGCAAGTGTTGTAATAATTGGTCCAGCCCACCCGCTGCGTGGCGGTTTGGCTACATTTAATGAGCGGCTTGCAAGGCAATTTATGCAGCAAGGATTCAGTACAAAAATTTACACCTTCTCCTTACAATATCCTGGTTTTCTCTTCCCCGGCACCACACAATACAGCGATGCGCCTGCACCAAAAGATATTGATATTAGAGTTTGCATAAACTCTGTATTACCTACCAACTGGCTTAAAGTAGGTTTTGAACTTAAAAAACTTGCCCCCGATTTTATAGTAGTGCGTTATTGGTTGCCAGTAATGGGCCCCTGCCTTGGCAGCATTTTACGAATCGTAAAAAAGAATAAGCATACTAGAATAATTTGTATTGCTGATAATATTATTCCGCACGAAAAAAGAAAAGGTGACCACGCTTTTACAAAGTATTTTATAAAACCAATAGACTCCTTTATTGTGATGAGCGAAAAGGTAATGGGTGATTTAAAACAATTTGATAAAGCAAAACCGGTAAAGCTTATTCAACATCCACTCTACGATAATTTTGGAGAGAAAATAAATAAAGAAACTGCAAGAAAAAATATAGGAATTGTAGGCCATGAAAAGATTGTTTTATTTTTTGGTTTTATAAGAAAATACAAAGGGTTAGATATTTTACTAGATGCGCTCGCATTGATAAAACAGCAGCAAAAATCTATACCATTTAAAGTATTAATTGCCGGAGAATTTTATGAAGACCGAAAACCTTTTGATGAACAGGTAGAAAATTTAGGGCTGCAAAACATACTTATTTTGCGTACTGATTTTATACCCGACAATGAAGTGCGAAATTATTTTTGCGCAGCAGATGTAGTAATTCAACCATACAGAAATGCTACTCAAAGTGGTGTAACTCCCCTCGCCTATCATTTTGAGATACCTATGATTGTTACGAATGTTGGTGGTTTGCCCTCACTTGTTCCAGATGGAAAAGTTGGATTGGTAGCTGAACCAAACGCAGAAGCAATTGCTGAGAAAATAACAGAATACTTTACAATGGATGCAGGTTTTTTTATAGAAAATTTAAAAGAAGAAAAGAAAAAATTTAGCTGGGAGAAGATGGTGGATGGAATTGTGAAAGGTTAAACTTTTAGTAAGTATTATTATTTTTTAACGTCTTTGCAAATTAAGAAAGTTCCATTCAAATGTAGGGTCAGTCTGAGCTTGTCAAACACGGTGGCTCAAGAATTAACCCGCCTTCGAGAGGCTCAGGCTAACATCGTTATATTTGAATTTTGATAAATTATCTTTAAAATAAATTCCTTGTTGCGAAGGCCTTTAATAGGCTTAAACTAAAAAAAGATTTGGCACAACAACATTGCCACCCTACTTTTGCCAAACAAACAACGAAATGAATTTTATTACAATACATCATCATCATTCTCATACTAGCCCTCAGGCAAGGTGTAAATGATATGTGTAAATATCAAATATTTAAAACCCCGTCTGAGTAACAGATGGGGTTTTTGTTTTTAGCAACTCAACTCTTTACTCAGATACAAAAAAGATAATATGAAATTAAAAATTGCTGTTCAAAAAAGCGGAAGGCTGAGTGAAAAATCCCTTGAATTATTAAAGGAATGTGGCATAAAACTATCCAATGGAGATAGAAAGTTATTAACGGCATCAGAAAATTTTCCCATTGAAGTATTGTTTTTAAGAGATGATGATATTCCGCAATATGTAGAACAAGGTGTAGCAGACATTGGTATTTTGGGTGAGAATGAAGTATGGGAAAAAAACAAAGATGTGCTTACAATAGAAAATCTTGGTTTTGCAGGTTGTAAACTTTCTCTGGCTATACCTAAAGATGAAAATTATACCGGGCCATCTTTTTTTGAAAATAAAAAAGTAGCCACCAGTTATCCTAAAATATTACAAAAGTTTTTCAATGAAAATAATGTTACTGCGGAAATTGAAGAAATTGGTGGCAGTGTAGAAATAGCGCCGGGCATAGGTTTGGCCGATGGTATTTTTGATATTGTAAGCACCGGAAGTACGCTTTTAATGAACGGACTAAAGGAAGTGGAAGTAGTTAAAAAAAGCAGTGCAGTATTAATTTCCAATAAAAATTTATCTGCAGAAAAACAGGCCATACTGGATAAATTATTGTTTAGAATACAAGCAGTAAAAACTTCATCTGCCAATAAATATATTCTATTAAATGCTCCTAATGATGCCATCGCACAAATAAGTGCCATTTTACCGGGCATGAAATCACCCACGGTTTTACCGCTGGCAGAAGAAGGCTGGAGCAGCATACACTCGGTTGTAAAAGAAGATGAATTTTGGGAAGTGATAGACAAACTGAAAGAACTTGGTGCACAGGGAATATTGGTAATTCCTATTGAGAAAATGATTTTATAAACAGCAAGCTTTACAAATGGAAAAAATATCATTCCCTGGTAAAAAAAACTGGGAGCAATTAACACAAAGGCCAATTGCTGAAAAAGCAATTTTGCAGGAATTGGTAAGCAATGTTTTTACTGAAATAAAAAATGATGGCGATAAGGCTGTGCTGAAATACAGTAAATCGTTTGACAAAGTAGATATGAAAACTTTGTTGGTGAGTGAAGAAGAAATAAATAATGCTGAAAGAGTTTTGTCAATAGAATTAAAAAATGCTATTCAACTGGCAAAAGCAAATATTGAAAAATTTCATGCTGCGCAGTTAGAAAAACCTGCTGTTATAGAAACAACAAGGGGGGTATTATGCTGGAGAGAAAACAGGGCAATTGAAAAAGTGGGTATTTATATTCCGGGTGGATCTGCACCGTTATTTTCAACAGTTTTAATGTTGGGAATTCCTGCAAAGCTTGCAGGTTGTAAAGAAATTATTTTATGTACACCGCCAGATGCTTTGGGAAAAATTAACCCTGCAATCTTATACACAGCAGCATTAGTAGGCATTACAAAGATTTTTTGTGTGGGCGGCATACAGGCAATTGCGGCCATGACGTTTGGTACAGAAACCATTCCTTCAGTATATAAATTATTTGGCCCGGGCAACCAATATGTAACTGCCGCCAAACAATTTGCACAAGGTTTTGGGGTAGCAATTGATATGCCTGCAGGTCCGAGTGAAGTATTGGTAATTGCAGATGAAACTGCTGAGCCATCATTTGTTGCAGCAGATTTATTATCGCAGGCAGAACATGGAATTGATAGCCAGGTTGTATTATTGACCACCGATGAAAAAATCTTGATCGCAACATTGAAAGAAATTGAATTGCAATTAAATAATTTACCAAGAAAAGAAATAGCTGCAAAAGCATTACAAAACAGTAAAGCCATTTTATTAAATAGTATGGAGGAATGTATTTCTTTCAGTAATATTTATGCACCCGAACATTTAATATTGGCTGTAAAAAATGCTAAAAAGTTGGTTGAGAATATAACAAATGCGGGATCCATTTTTTTAGGCAATTATAGCTGTGAAGCTGTGGGAGATTATGCAAGTGGCACAAACCATACATTGCCTACCAATGGTTATGCCCGCAATTATAGTGGTGTATCGCTTGATAGTTTTGTAAAAAAAATTACGTTGCAGGAGTTAACCATTGAAGGGATAAAAAATATTGGTCCATCAGTAGAATTGATGGCAGAGGCAGAAGGTTTGCTTGCGCATAAAAATGCGGTAACCGTAAGATTGGAAAGATTAAAAAATAATTAAACCCTGTAAGTGGTTGAAAAAAATAACCTCACATGTTTGACTTAGAAAAAATAGTTAGAAAAAATATTCTCAATTTAAAACCATACTCCAGCGCCAGAGATGAATATACTGGCAAGGATGCAGTTTTTTTAGATGCCAATGAAAACCCGTTTGGGGAATTAAATCGTTATCCTGATCCACATCAAACAGCATTAAAAGAAAAATTAAGTGCATTAAAATCTTTACCTGCAGAAAATATCTTTGTAGGTAATGGGAGTGATGAAGTGATTGATATTGCTTACAGAACTTTTTGTGAACCGGGTATTGACAAAACCCTCACCTTTACTCCCACTTATGGAATGTACGATGTATCTGCCGGCATAAATAATGTTGATTTAATTAAATTACCATTGACAGATAATTTTCAAATTAATTTTGAAGAGCTGGATAATTACTTAAATGATGAAAGTTTAAAATTGATTTTCATTTGTTCACCTAATAATCCAACAGGAAATATTGTAGATGATATAGAAATAATTCTACATAAATTTAAAGGGATTGTTTTTGTAGATGAAGCATATATTGATTTTAGTGGAACTGAATCTTTTGCCACCAAACTAAAAGCACATCGCAATTTAATAGTATCGCAAACGTTTAGTAAAGCCTGGGGTTTAGCAGCAGCAAGAGTAGGCACAGCTTATGCTTCAGAAGAAATCATTTCTTTATACAACAAAGTAAAACCACCTTACAATGTTAGCAAATTAAACCAGGAAGCTGCCTTATATGCATTAGAAGAAAAAGAAATTTTTGAAAGTAATAAAGCAGAAATTCTTGCGCAAAGATTTTTTTTACAAAAAGAATTTACTGGCATTCCGCTCATAAAAAAAGTGTACCCAACAGATGCAAATTTTATGTTGGTGGAAGTGGAGGATGCGGATAACATTTACAAAGAACTGGTAAATAAAAAAGTAATTACAAGAAACAGGAACAGTGTTGTGAAAAATTGTATAAGAATAACGGTGGGTAGTAAGGGGGAGAATGAGAAGTTGATTGAGGCATTGAAAGAAGCCCCCTCTATTTGCTCCGAAGGGAACAAATCGTAAAGAGTGATATATAGACTAAAAAATTAAACTTTAAAAAATATTAATAACACTAAAAAATTGCAGACTTCCAAAGTCCTCCGCCAGTCGGCGGAGCCTTAGTGGCAAAAAATATCAAATGAAAAAAATACTATTCATAGACAGAGACGGTACACTTGTTATTGAACCGCCCATTGACAAGCAATTAGACAGTCTGGAAAAACTTGAATTTTACCCGGGAGTTTTTCAATACCTATCTCGCATTGCAACCGAAATGGATTTTGAATTGGTAATGGTGACCAACCAGGATGGATTGGGTACAAACTCTTTTCCGGAAGATACTTTTTGGCCTGCCCAAAATAAAGTGATAGAAGCATTTAAAAATGAAGGAGTAATTTTCTCGGAAATAATAATTGATAAAACAATGCCTGCTGAAAATGCTCCTACCCGTAAACCCGGTTCAGCATTGCTTAAACACTACATGCAGAGCAATTATGATTTAAATAAATCGTATGTTATTGGAGATAGAATGACCGATGTACAATTGGCAAAAAATCTAGGTAGTAAAGCAATTTATTTAAATGTTGATACAACAAATGATGCTGCTTTATGCACTACAAGTTGGGCTGCTATTTATTCGTTTTTAAAAGCACTACCAAGAAAAGCTACTGTTATCAGAAAAACAAATGAAACAAATATTGAAGTAACAGTAAACTTAGATGGGACAGGAAAAAGTAACTTAAATACTGGTCTGGGTTTTTTTGATCATATGCTGGAGCAAATTGCAAAACATGGTAATATGGATTTATCTGTAGAAGTAAAAGGCGATTTACATATTGATGAGCATCACAC
>JANNMO010000028.1:0-22849 GCA_031398005.1 Ferruginibacter sp. | reverse complement strand
TTTGCCATACATAAAAGACAAAACTGAAACAAAACCTGCTGCAAAAATTAAGAACTTTAGTTATACATCAACATTGTGGAAAAACCCACCACTTTTTCTGAAAATTAAAAAAGGCTGCCTACTTATGAGACAGCCTCTTTTATTTTTAAAGGTTCTCCATTAAAATCATTCTCCTCCATTATTTTTAAGCCAGTAAAACCCAGCCCCAGCCAGCATGCATACTGCACATATAATAAACCATAAATTAATAAAACCAAATGAGTAAGCAAGGGCTGCACCTACAAAACTCCCTAAAACTTGAGCAGCACTCCATGTAAAAGTATACATACCTGCATATTGCCCACGGGTACTTTCGCTGCTGCGCCCTATGTAAAAGCTATTCATAAACGGCATAGAAATCATTTCAGCAATTGTAATTACAAACACGGCAATAGATGCTACAGCAAACCCATTTGCCAATGGTACATTTAAACACAGAAAAGAAATTCCCATTAAAATTGAACCATAGCAAATTAAAGTGAGGTACGATCTTCTACCTTCTAATTTATATACCAATACCATTTCGAATAACGCAATGATAACACCGTTGGCAGCCATTATTACTCCAATATTAAATTCAGATAAATGCAGCCCCTCTTTAAAAAACAAAGGCATGTTGGTAAACATTTGAAAAAAGCAGGCGGCAAAAAACAACTGAAATCCTAGAAAATAAAGAAATTTTTTATCTCTGTAGGGCGATCGAGATTTGCTGGGAATTTGTTCATTGGTAGTTATATTTAACTGCTGCTGTTTAGAAACTTTTGGCAAAATGACCAACAACATAAATGCTGCTGCAATATTGGTAAGACCATCTACCCAAAATAATAAATGATAATTGATAGATGCTAAAAAACCTCCCAATGCGCTTCCTATGCCCCAGCCAAGATTAACTGCCAACCTTGCAAGCGAGTATGATTGAGTTCTGTTTTCCACATTACTATAATGAGCAATGGCGGTAGCATTTGCAGGGCGAAAACTTTCATTTATTAAACTCAAGAAAAAAGTACAAATGCAAATTGATAAATAAGTGGTCATTTGCCCCAGCACAATAAACATGATACCCCCTGCTATTAATGCTGTAAATTGAGTATAGTAAAAACCAAACCTATCACTTATTTTTCCACCAATTAATGCACCAATTCCTGCGCCAACACCATAAATAGCCACTACAAGTCCACCTTGTTTTACGGTAAAACCAAGGTGATTACAATATAAAGTCATAAATGCCAAAACCATAGTACCACATCTATTTATAAGCATAACAATGCTGAGCAGCCAAATTCTATTCGTGAGCCCCGTATACGCATTTTTATATAAATTAATAGTGCGACTTATCATTTTTTATTGCTGCTTTCAGTTATGTGAAATGTATCTGCCTTTGGTGCAATGTCAAAAAGGTCTGCTACAATTTGTGGAGGCAGGGTTAGTTTTCTTGCCACTGTATCCATCCATGCACCATCAATGGTTACAAGTGCAGCAAGGGTTTCAGTATTTTTGTAAATTTCATGTACCATTGTCCAACGTCCAAAATCAGCGGAAACTTTTTCTATTTTCACATTAATGGTAACTGTATCTCCAAAAATTATTTCTCTTTTAAAAACACATTCTTCTCTAAAAATAATAGGGCCAATATGATGCTTCATCATTACCGCAGGAGTAAGCCCATTTTCTACTAAAAATGCCATGCGACAATAAGCACCAAAATCATAATATTTTGAATGGAGTACATGAAAATTTGGATCAAGATCTGCCCAACGTATTTCTATATTTTTTTTAAATGTATTCATGGTTTTTGTTTACAGAGAAGATGTAAAATATTTTCTCTTTTTAATTTAAAATAATATTATTTGCCTGTAAGAGTGGAAGGTATTCGTGTTTAATAATTTTCATAATGACGATTATTTTTATTGAAATAAGTAAAGAATAATATAATTAAAACGCTTACCATCTTTTCGGTAAATATCTCTAAAACAAATCTATTTTACCTACCGTAAAAGTTTTTGCCACTAAGACACAAAGAGAAAAAACTTCGTTTTTTTAAACAACATAATTATTAAAACGAAAAAGCGTAGGTTTTTAAAACTTGGTGTCTTTGTGCCTTAGTGGCTAAATTTTTCTTCAGCGAAGCTGATAGAAAAAAATTGAAAACAAAAAAATCCTTTTTACCAACCGGCAAAAAGGATTTAAAAAGAGTGGAAGATAAAATTAATTATACATCACATCGTAATATTCTTTTGCCATTCTGTTACTATCAAACTGCCACCTAACATCATGCATTCCGTTTTTCACAATTTGTCTCCACACGTTTGCATTTTCATAATACATAGGTAGAATTTGATTTTCTAAAATTTCATACATTTTTTCCAAATCATATTCATCCTGCTCATGTTGTCCCATTTTTTCGTAATCTGCCGGTGGTATTAAAAACCCATTGTTGCCATGGTTTATAAATTCGCATATCCAACCATCGTTTGTGCTAAAATTTACAGATCCATTCATGGCTGCCGTCATACCACTTGTGCCACTTGCTTCTCTTGGTACACGAGGGTTATTCAACCATACATCGGAAGCTTGTTTTAACCGCTTACTCAATGCCAATTCATACCCCGTACACACTGCCACATTTGGAAATTCTTTACTTAGGTTTACTAACTCATTAAAATCACTGATGGCAGGATAATCAACCGGGTAAGGTTTTCCCGCCCAAATTATTTGTACAGGGTATTTTGTATTTGCCATCAATGCTTTAAACCTTTGCTCATTTCTTGTAATTAATTCAGCACGTTTATAACCGGCAAATCTTCTAGCCCAAACTATTGTTAATACATCAGGATTCATAATCTTCCCTGTTTGATCAGAAACAATTTCAAACGCACGTTTTTTCAAATATCTTTTTCTGTCAATAAAAGCCTCTTCGTTTTGAGAATCTGCAAAATTGTACAATTGTTTATCTGCCCAATAATGCCAGTTTTGTGCGTTGGTAATAGATTTTATTTCGCAAATGTTTTCATATTTGCTCCACATTTTTCTACTCACTTCACCATGCAATTGGCTTACACCATTTGCAATTCTGGCAAAACGCAATGCCGCCAATGAGTGGTTAAATTTATCATCTGTCATGCCTGTTAATGCACGCACTTCATCAATGGTTAATCCACAGAAATAACTCATTTTTTCGCAGAGGTACAAATCATGCTTTTCATTCCCAGCTTCTTCGGGAGTATGCGTTGTAAATACCAAACGCTTTTTTACTTCTTCTTTATTTTTATTAAACTTTCTGTACAAATAAAATGCTGCACTTACACCATGGGCTTCATTTAAATGATATACATCTGGGTTAAAATTAAGTTCATCCATCAGCTTTGCACCACCAACACCTAACAAAATAAACTGTGCTACTTTTGTAGCCACATTTGCATCGTATAAACGATGGGTGATGGTTTGAGATACATGATCATTCTCCGGCAAATCTGTACTCAACAAAAACAAAGGCGCACTTTTAAATGTTTCAGGGTTTAGGTAATATGCTTTTACCCATACCGGATGTTCGTGTATATCTATCTGAAATTTAATACCCGTATCTTCTAAATAGTTGTAAATTTTTTCGTTCCACTGTACCTGTAAAGTTTGGTCAGGGTTACGAGCCTGGTCATAATAACCGTATTTCCATAAAATGCCTATGCCCACAAGGTTTTGACGAAGTTCGTATGCGCTCCGCAAATGCGATCCACTTAAGTATCCAAGTCCGCCACTGTATATTTTTAGGGGTTGATGTACCGCAAATTCCATTGAAAAATAGGCTACTCTTTTTGCGTATTCATTATCTGACTGATAAGGCACTTGATATTGGGAAAAATTCATCCTCTTCTAATTTTAAATGAACTGCAATATAAATAGGAAAAATTTAAAACTAGCGAAGGATGCCATAATTAAGGTTTGCAGTGGAAAATCACAGCATTTGGTAATAATTTCTTAATATAAGAAAACCTTGTTGCTAGCATTCCTAGAAAGGAAGATTGCAGCAAGTTTAAGAGAATTATTATTGTAAGATTGCTCTGATTTTTTTAAAAAATAAAACAGTGCCTCTATGCTTTCTCTGGCAAAAAAATCTTGCCATAGATTCACAGAAAAAAACAGAATAAAAAAAACATTCCTACAGTCATAAAATATATTGTCATTGAATTACAGACGAAACATTATAATACTAAAAAAGTGAATCTGTGGCAATATTTTTTTGCCACAGATTCACAGAAAAAACAGAATAAAATCAAAACTGTAAGTCTGTGTTTCTTTGGCAAGAATCCTCTTCATCAAACAAAAATTGGTAGTACAACCTTCATTTATTAGATTTGCCTAACTTGATTATTCCATTAAGCGAAGTTTAAGTAGTACAACGCATGTTAAGAAACAATTTTGATGATAGATCTCTCAGCGAGGTTCATAATACAGTAGATACAACCATCCCTAAAAAAGGTTTAAGAAAAATATTTTCTTTTCTCGGTCCTGCCTATTTAATAAGCGTGGGTTATATGGACCCCGGCAACTGGGCTACAGATATTGAAGGTGGTAGCACTTATGGTTATGCACTTATTTGGGTGTTGCTTATGAGTAACCTGATGGCGCTTTTGCTTCAAGGGCTTTCTGCAAGGTTAGGCATTGTAAGAGGCAGAGACTTGGCGCAGGCAAACAGAGAAACCTACCCCCGAGGTATCAATTTTATTTTGTATTTGTTGGCAGAAGTTGCCATTGCCGCCTGCGACCTTGCAGAAGTTTTAGGAATGGCAATAGGCATTCAATTGCTCACCGGTTTACCCTTGGTGTGGGGCGTAAGCATTACCGTGCTCGATACTTTTTTACTGCTCTATTTACAACGCCTTGGCATGCGCAAAATGGAGGCATTCATCATAGCTTTGGTGGGAATAATTTTTGTAGCATTCTTTATACAAATTTTTATGGCTGCGCCAGATGTTGGTAGCATTGTAAAAGGTTTCATTCCATCTTTTCCTGCAAAAAATAACCCTGCAGACGGAACCGCACTTTTTTTAGCAGTAGGTATTATTGGTGCAACAGTAATGCCGCACAATCTTTATTTACATTCTGCACTCGTACAATCTCGTAAAATAGACCGTACAGATTTTGGTATAAAACAAGCCATAAAATTTAATAGAATAGATACCACCATTGCACTAAACCTTGCATTTTTTGTAAACGCCGCTATCCTCGTTTTGGCAGGTACTTTGTTTTTTGGAACTGAGTATGCAGGCACAAAAGAAATACAGGATGCACACGAACTGCTCCCTTCTTTTTTAGGCGGTGCAGCACCCATACTTTTTGCGGTAGCACTAATTGCAGCAGGACAAAGCAGCACCGTAACAGGTACACTTGCCGGACAAATAATTATGGAAGGATATTTAAGCCTTCGCATAAACCCAATGCTGCGCAGGCTTATTACAAGAATGGTGGCCATAGTACCAGCGCTTATTGTAATACTTATTTATGGTGAAAGAAGTGTGGGAGATCTACTTGTGATGAGCCAGGTAATTCTTAGTATGCAACTCGGGTTTGCAGTAATACCACTCATATATTTTGTGAGCGATAAAAAAACAATGGGCAAGTTTGCCATCAATAATATTACTAAAATAACAGCCGGTGCTATTGCAGGAGTATTGGTGTATTTAAACCTTCGGTTGTTGGTAGAAAAATCGATGGTAATATTTGAAGGAGATAATATGTTACCAAAATTATTATTGATTGGGGCCGCACTTTTCTTTGGAAGTATTTTAGTTTACATCACTTTTTTTCCGCTCTTTAAAAAGAAAGTAAGAGAGAAATCTATTGAAATGCATGGCGCAGAAAATTTACTACCTCACTTATCTATTCCTGTTTATAATAACATTGCCATTGCATTGGATTTTAGTAAAGACGATCATAAAATTATTGCTTATGCACTTGGGCAAGGAAACCCACAATCAAACTATTTACTAGTACATATTGTAGAAAGTGCATCTGCAAAATTATGGGGTGAGCAAAGTGACGACCACGAAACCAATAAAGACAAACAACAGTTACAAAGCTATGTAGCACAATTGCAAGAAAGAGGATTGAAAGCCACGGCTGAGCTAGGTTACAAAAACAGGGTGAAAGAAATTGTACGCATTGTAAAAGATAAACAAGCCGATTTAATTGTAATGGGCGCACATGGCCACACAGGCGTAAAAGATATTTTGTATGGCGAAACAGTGAATGCAGTGCGGCACGAATTAAAGATACCCGTGCTCATTGTTACTTTGTAAGAAGCGGAATTTTTTCTTCAAAAAAACCGTTCCATTTTTGCTGCTTATCTTCCAATTGACCGTTCATGGTTTGCCCATCGTAATCGTCCTGCATTTTATTCATAATATCGCAGCACTCTTTATAAATGCGGGGCAACAATGTATTAATATTAGCAGTAGTGATAACGGTATTTTTTAATTTGTTTATAAAAATACCAGCAGCCAAATAGCTCACATCAAAATGGTGCTGCTCGTGGTTAAGAATATAAGCGGTGGTTTTGCCCGGACGCACCCACGAGCTGTTTTTATTAAAATAACAATACACAGAAATATTTATTTCGCCTTTGCCGCCAGATGAATGCATGTTTGCCTTGTACCCAAAACCCGATGCCGTAATAGCGGCTACTTTACTTGGTGGTGCCGGTGTACCTTTAAAATCTGACCAAACTAATTTTTTAGCTGCATCATAATAAATGGTATTTTTTTTATCCATTTCAGTTTGCTCTGTCCAAAAAACATTTACCGATACCTGCGAAAATGCCTGTACAGAAAACAGTATTACAAAAAATAAAAAAGAAATATATTTCATAGATGATTGCGCCATTTGTATTCAAAAAAACAACAATTTTTTAAATGTAAATATTAATGGTTGGATAATTAGTAAGGAATTAACAAGAGCTAGCACAGCCCCCCCTAAATCCCCCCCGAGGAAGGACTTGGGTCTCTGGCAATGGTAAGTATAATATTTTAGCGGGGTTATAGATGCAATATTTTTTCTTGATATTATGGGCTTTGAACTTAGAAGCTTTGTTTAGCTTTTGTTCGGTCTCTTTCGCTGTACCGTACCGTTGTGTATGCATATGCGCCTAACGGCACATGCATACACAACGGCACATCGCTCATTCCACCGCAGCCCGTGAGCGGGAGATCTTTTATCAGCTTTGATTGTGGAGGAGATTGTGGGAGAACATAGCAAAGCGAAACTCAACGAGGCGAGAAAAGCAAATTTTTTTTCCATCTAACAAACGAAAGAGAGAATTAAATATCTTTCGAATAAGGTATTTCTTCCCCAACAAAATCTTTTGATTTTAATTTGTCCCAAACAAAAATTCTCCATAAAATAGAATCTTGTTCTGGGTATTTAAATATGTACAACTCGTTTTTTTCATCTTCAAGTAAAGAATATACTTTCATATTTCGTGGATCAGTAGGGTTGAGTATAATTTGAGGCATTCCATAAATTGGAGCTTTAGTATGAAAAACCATTATGAATCTATTTCGATTTAATAAAATTAAAATTTCATCTACCAAATTTTCCACTTCTTCATTTGTGAATTTAGCTTTAGACTCTGATTCACTCAATGTATGAGTTTTTAAAGCAAATTTATTATAAAGCACTTTTAATAAGATTGACAAAGTATTATTTTTATTGTGCTTTGTTATAAATTCCGTTAATATTCTCCGTAACCCTCTCCAAAATAAATAGCCATAAGAATCCATTGGAAAATTAAATCTGTATTTTTTTAAGTCTTTGGTATCATCACCTAAAATATTTAATAAGTCTTTAAAAAGAAAAGTTCTTAAAGAAAAGAAATTAACCTCTGATTCTATTTCAATTTGGAGTGGTTTAGATGTTATAATAGCTATATAGGTTGCCTCATTTAAATCTGCAATAAGTTGATCACGAACAGAGCTTTTTATTTCAGATTTAGAATTTTTTGAATTTTGTACTTTAAGAGCGTCTATGATTTTAATTACAATATTTTCTGCTTCCTTAACATTAATTGCCTTTTTTTTCTTCAATAATACAATCAATCCGCTTTTAAGGTCTTCAGTAATATTCCTCGTTGTATTGTCCGAAAGTAATTGCGATATATATGTTTTTAGTCGGGATTGAGCTTTTGAATAATCATGTATATCACTTTCTGCAATATGATAAAGAGTCTCAGGATCTTTAATAAGTTGATTAACTAAATCTTGTTGGTTTTTAAACAAGGTTGAGCCTGAAAATATTTGTTCGAATAGAATATGTGATGCATTTTCCATGAAATAAAATTAGTTAATAAAAAATTAATTAAAGTTTTGCTGTTTAATTATTTTTAATTAATTTCACACTTCTAAGTTGTTTAGTGTTTTTTTAGGCACAAAAAAACCCAAAGTAATGCGTCAACATTTTTTGGGTTAATAACCTAGACGGAAAGTGTTTTGTGGCTTTTGGTGGAGCTTTAAAACTCCACACTTTCCAAGATTTTTATTTAATTAGGTGCCGTAAATATAATTAGTTTTGTAATACAAATTACAAACTCTCCAAAATTCTGCATAAGTAATACAAATCTTTTCTCTTTTAAAAGTCTCCGGCTATAATGTGTCTTTAACCGCAAGGTATAAATACCAACAGGCACAATTATTTTAAAACTTTTAAAAATGAAAAAAGTTTACAATGTTTCGTACGATTTAAACAAAGCAGGAAAAGACTACACCGGACTGCACCAGGAGTTGAAAAAGACTACTGATTGGTATCATTTATTAGATTCCACATGGCTACTAGCCACAACCGAGTCTCCAACACAAATTTGGAATAGACTCAATTGTCACATTGATGCGGATGACAGGATTCTTATCATCCAGGTAGTAAATAACAAATCAGGATGGCTTTCGAAAGGAGCACGGGAATGGTTGAATTCTCATATTTCTCAGCTGGTTAATTAAAAATTAACGTGGTGTAGCATTTCGTTGCACCACGTTTTTATTTGTACATTCTAAAAAATTGCGAAATGCAAAATAAATATGAACACGGAAAGTTTATCATTCAAAGATTTGATGAATATTTTAATTCGATTAATAATAAAGCTGCATTTTATATTGCAGTGAATACTTTCATTTTCGGCGGTATTTGCACAGGGTATATCTCTTTATATGATAAAGTTACTGCCGGTATGGATGTATTGATATTCAGTTCATTTCATCTGCTTTGTAGTTTCGGCTCAATTCTCTACACACTTTTTGCAATGACACCATTTACAAAACATAGTTATTCCTATAATAACTCTACTTCACTTTTATTCTTTGGTGGAATAGCAAAATATACCTGTGCTGATTTTCAACAAAAATATTTGAATCAGGATGATGAAATATTGCTTGAGGACATGACTGAACAAATTCATTGCCTAGCAAATGGGCTCAATAAAAAATTTAAACGACTTAAAATTGCAAGCCTTTTTTTAGTTATTCAATTCTCACTATTATTACCATTTTTTTATTTAATTATCAAAAACATAAAATCATGATTTATTCTCCCTACATAAATAGATTAAAAAATATTATCGCAAGCCATAATAATAAGGAATTGATTAAAGAGTTTAGAAATTTTACTGATGAGCGATCGAATCATTACATCGAAAAAAAGAAAATGATTCAAGAACAGCGAGATTTTGCAAAAAGTATGCACCTATCTGCGCAACCATTAGGTACTGTACTAAATTCTGAGCAATTAACAAATGCTAAGCTGGGGCAGCATCCTGATTTTATAAGCATAAAAGATAGCGACGAGATTTTATACCATTATATCGTTTCTGTGTTTATTGATATTCAAGGGTCAACTAATCTTCATAAAAAATATGATTTGGAAGATATTTTCCGGATTACCAATACAATTCAAAGTGCCGCCATTCATACTTGCATTGCTTTAGGAGGGCATATTCAGCGACTACAGGGCGATGGTGTTTTTGCTTATTTTGGCGGCAAAACGGTTGATAAAAAGAAGGCGGTCGAACTAGCTGTAACGGCATGCAGTATGTTCACGTATTTTGTTAAGAACGACCTTAAAGACGTTTTTATGGAAGACGGTATTGAAGATATAAATACTAGAATAGGAATTGACTTTGGTGATGACGATGATGTTCAATGGGCAAATTTTGGGTTACTGAATGTAAGCGAATTAACTACTAATAGCCTTCATACAAGTTTAGCAAGTAAAATGCAAGCCTACGCTTCTAGAAACGGAATTGTAGTGGGACAAAATATAAAAGACAGGTTGGATGTTAATGAGACAATTTTTGATTTAGTTCGCAATTCAAAAGGAGAAATTGTGAAGAGATACATTTTCGAAATTCCAGAAAAAAATTTCCGCTATACTCAATTTGCATTTAATTGGTATAAATATTTAGAATCATTACCTACGGTTCTTACTGGAACAGATGGAAAACTTTATATAATTAGTGTTGATCAGGCTGAAAAAGAAAGGCAAGAGAGATTGAAAGCTACAACAACATTGTTGTCAACACAAAGTGCCTTTTTAAGTAAAACTGGCGTTGTAACTGCTGAAAACTCTGGCGTTCATCATCAGCCACATCGTTTCCACTATGGCAAGTAAATTTTTTTCATATAAGAGAAACAATTTCGTAAGAACATCAATGCTGCTCTATCAAAAAAAATTGATAGAACAGCATTATGAGTTCCTAAAATGCAGAATTCAAAAAAACGTTTTAATATGCACTGGCGTTATCAGGCATAAAGATTATAGGAATGTGTATGATGTCGAAATAAGATGTGTCTATGGCAGTGAACCATATACTAAAATTTTAAAACCTTTAGACATTATGCCATCAAGCAAAATCCACATGTATGATGATCATTCATTGTGTCTACACTACCCTCCCGATATGAAATGGTCTGCAAGAATTATGATTTTTGAATGCACTATCCCTTGGTTAATTGAATGGGTGATTTATTATGAACGATATCTGATTAATGGAGGAATATGGGAAGGTCCTGAATCTCCCGTCCATTTTACAGAATTAGATAAAAATATAAAAGAGGAAATAAACTTTGAATAACCATCTCCTATTAGCGAAGAGATTTAAAGTTTGGCTCCTAATGGCGCAGAAATGAGGCGAAGGTTTTGTGTGTTGGCTTTCTGTGCGGCTATTTATTATAAATTGCGAAAAAATAAATTATTTTTTACCAAAGTTTCTTGCCCCAGAAAACTTGGCAAAGGAAAAACTTTGATTGCATCAAGAA
Source organism: Ferruginibacter sp. (assembly GCA_031398005.1). Lineage (GTDB taxonomy): Bacteria > Bacteroidota > Bacteroidia > Chitinophagales > Chitinophagaceae > Ferruginibacter. Next base: position 11,519 of record JANNMO010000028.1, on the reverse strand, counting down.
ATAAAACTTATGATAAATGAATGCAAAACAATATAGGACTATTCAGAACCTTTCTCCAATAGATTTCCCCGCTGTTAATGGATTGTGTGTGCAGTCGACTTTAACCTTTTCAGACCCTCCAAGTTTTGCTAATAAAAGATTGGTGTTGAAAATAACAAAAACCTTTTTACTTACTGAAAGTTTTACGAACAAAGAGCATGAAATATTTAGAACTCAATCGGTTTATGAAATTCCAATTAATGTCATAATTAAGAAAGAAGATTTGTATGAATTCTATCAGGATGCCGAGTTAAGCTTGTCTGAAGCGTATGAGTATGTTCAAAAACAAGTTCCATTACCTCCAGTACAATTTCCTCCTGAACCTATAGAAAATTATCAAAAAGAATGTGATTCTATTTTTCAATTTATAAGTTCGCTAAATTAAAATTGGTGGTATCTTTTCAGCCAACCTTTAGATTTGGCTAGGGGCTTTTTTATAGGTAATTAGCATCTCTAAGAATTATATTATATTTTGGCTTTCATTCAACTTTCCAAAATGACAGAAACAACTTTTAAAAAAGATTGGTTACGGATTTTTTCTCCTTGTATTATTACATCAATTTTGACAATTATTGCAATTGTGGAGAGTTTAATTGAGTTGAATAAGTCAGGTGGTTGGAGCCTGATTGGAGTTATTGTAGGGCTTCCTTTTTTAGCAATCTTATTATTGATTGACTTCTTAATAAAGTTTATTACAAAAGTTAAGACATTTTACATTTGGATTATTGAACTTATGCTAATCGCAATTATTGCTTTAGTTTTTTTTCAATTGATGGGATAATTACCCCATGAACTTAGTATTACGGAAATGAGTGAAATAAGTTTGTCCTTACTACTTAAAATTATAAGTTACTACCTTCATAAAAAAAATGAGCATAGAAACTCTTCGTGCAAAATTGCATTCCATCGTAAACAAAATAGAAGATGAAACTGCATTAAACATTTTAATGGAAGATGCTGCTGTTTATCTCACTACAAAAAACACTATAGCAAACGATGCATTGTCTGCCGACCAATGGGCAGCAATTGAAAAAGCGCAGCAACAAATAATAAATGGCGACTACAGGACTTATAATGAAGTAAAACAGCATTTTTCTCAATGGTTTACCAGATAATATTTTCTAATAAATATTATTTTAAAAAAATGAAATACTACATTCTTTTACTCATTGTTTTTATATCATCTACTGCTACTGCGCAGTTAACCAACAATGAAATACACAACCTAAAAAACGGCAAGGTAAAACCTGATAATAGCTATGTTTATCATTTACCTTTTGCAGATGGTAATAAATTTTTATTGTTACAAGCATACAATAGTAAAATGAGCCATAAGGGTGAATTGAGTTTAGATTTTAAAATGAAAACAGGCAGCAAAATTTGTGCAGCCAGAGATGGAATAGTTACTGCAGTAAAGGAAGACAGTGATAAAGGTGGATTAAAAGATGAATATTATAATGATGGAAACCACATAATTATTGAACACAGTGATGGCAGTATAGCCATGTATTGGCATTTACAAAAAGACGGAGTTTTAGTAAATGTTGGTGATACTATTACAAAAGGCCAATTGATTGGATATAGCGGCAACACAGGATATACAGCGTTTCCACATCTACATTTTCAAGTACAAAATAAAAACGGCGGAGATATTGCTACAAGGTTTATTACTCAAAAAGGCATCATGTATTTGCGGCCTGGTAAATATTATAAAGCGGTTGCAGATTAATTCAAACTGACTACAACTCCGCTAAAATCTATTGCATAATAAATGCTGATTTAGGATTAAATGATGAAGGGCTGCGGGATAGTAGTGGATATCCTTTTTATATCGCTTTAGCGAATAAAAAGATAGGAACGGATAGCTCGAACAAATGTTGAAAAATGTTTCTATGTTCATAGCCCCAAATTAAAGAACAAAGTCAATCATTGCTTTGTAAAAAAACATGTTTTTAGTTTATTATTTCTATTGCCATTTGCAGTAATTCGTCTTCGCCTTTTTTAATTGCTTTTATGGTTGGTTTAATTTCAACATCGGGTACAATTCCAATTCGTTGGGTTTCTTTTTCGTTGGGATAATAAACGCCGATGCCACTTATCATGCTGCTTATGCCGCCGGGCAAGTAAAACTGAGAAACATTACCATCGGCCCCAGCGGTTGTAGAACCAATAACGGTGGCGTTTGGATGAACTCTGTAAGCCATGGAATGAAACTCAGCAGAACTTTGAGAAACTTCATTGGTCAATATCACCACTTTGCCTTTATAATAATTTTTATTATTTTTTCCGGTAGTTACAGGTTCTCCAAAAGCAAATAGACCGGGATCTTTAATACTACCTTTTGAAAACTTTACGAAAGGCGTTTTTTTGGGCATCAAATAATTACTCAATTCATAAATAACAAAATCTGATGGGTAGTTTCTACAATCAATGATAAGGCCTTTGGTATTTTGTATTTCTTTCCAAATAGTGGGAAGATATTTTGATTTTATTGAACCATTGTTGATGTAAGCAATGTTATTATTAATGATTTTGAAACAGGTATCTACAAATTTATATTTGCTGTAAACATTCATTTCTTTTGTGGTGTATGATTTTAATATTTTCGTTTCTTTTTTATCATCTCTCATAAATTCAACCGTAAGTATAGAATCATTGGTTCGTAATAATGCTGCTGCTATGTCTCTTAATTTAGTTGGGTAATTTGAAGCAGGTGCATATTTTAATCTGTCCTTTACTATTTCTTCCATAGCCACATTATTGATGGAAGTAATAACATCTCCAATCTGCAAACCGGTTTCACTTCCAATTTTTTTATCGTGAAAGCTTGTTACTACTGCTTTATCTTCTATAAATGTTAAATCGACAGCAGCATATTTTAACCCACGAAAATTATTGACAGCTTGGTTACTTCCCCAAACATTTGCATGTGTATCGTGTACCCTACCTATAATTTCCAGCACAGCAAGTGTGTACTCCTTTTCATTTTTTGCATCAATAAATGTTGGAATAAATTCTTTTAAAACATTTTTCCAATCTTCTTCTATGAGGTTCTTGTATGGAAAATAATATTGTATCATGTTCCAATATCTGTATAAAGAAAGTAAGCGAAACCCTGCATCAGGATATTTCATGGTAGCATATGCTGCCTCATTTTTAAACTCGGGGTTTAATACACCGGGCTGTAAACCTATATAATAATGTTGGTTGGGTCTATCTGCATTTTTTATTCGTAACAATAGTGTAACAAACTCATTTGAAAAATTTAATGTTTTTATCCAATCTAAATCTGGCATCAATTTTATGTTAGATGATTTGTACTTGGTTTCTTTGCCGTCAGAAAATTCGCCCAAACTTTTAACCCATGTAACTAAAGTGGTTTCCAGATTTTGTGCATTATCTGCCTTTAATATTTTGGGTAGCATTCTAAACAGTTCGTAATCCCAATTATAATTTCCATTGGAAATATTTGGATGATAATACTTTAAAAAACCCCATAATAATCCGACTGTTTTTAAATTTTCGATGGTGGTTTTGTCATAAACAATATTGGTAATTTGTGAGCCCTTATCAAATTCTTTATCTTTTGATGCAGGGTATATTTTTTTTACTAAAGGTTTTAAATCTTTTATATCCCTTCCATCTACGCTAAGTTTTAAATCATCTATCCACATTTTTCCCTTGCCAGGTAATAAACCCCCAACTACAATTTGGCTTGTTTTATCAGGCTTCATGGCAAGGGTAATTTCATACTTGGTCCAATCCGTCGTTCCTTTTATTCCATTGTTACTCATATTATCGAAAGCTATAGATGGGTCAATCCTCATCCACAGCCCGGCATAACCATCGGTAACATTTTCTGTTTTTATATAACCGCTGAGTGTTATTTTTTTGCCTGCATAGTTATTTGGAATGGTAAAACTCCATGCCTTAAAATTTATTTTGCCTTCCTTCAATTCTATAGATGCTGCATATTTTCCGCTTCGCTTAATGATTGAATCTACAGTGAAAATATATTCGTTACTGCCGAAAGTAGTCCAACCAACAGGGTTGCCTTTTTCTACATTTTCAAAATCTAAATTTAATATGGAGGGTACTTCGTTTGTTTGACTAAAACATGCTGTTGTACACATTAAAACCAAAAGGATAATGATTAATTTTTTCATAAACGGTTGTTGTTGCCTAAATAAAATTGATGGAATATGTTCAAAGATGGCGTTGCATAATAAAATCTCAAATAAATTTTTTTATTATGCTTACTGCAATTTACCCTTAAAGGTTGAAAGGTTTTGGTAAAAAAATTAAAAATTTATTAGGGATTTGGTGTGGTAACATGAAAAAAATATGGCTTATAATTGAAGAGATGGAAGTGAAGAATGATATTCAATTCAATTGAAGGAAAAAAATATCTCAATATAGATTACAATCGATTGTACATTAAGGTCATTTAAATTTGGAAACTTTTCTATTTAATTACTGAAAATTTGACTTTTCACTTTGTAAAAATTTCAGTTTTCTGCAAAATTTTCAGTCTTCATCCTTATATAATCCTAATGGCATTTTGTTTGATTATTTGTTGATATAACTAATTTTTTAACCAATTTAAAAGGAGGTAAATTATGACAATCGTAAAAAGAAACGGCAGTATGTTAAACCATTTCCCAGCACTTTTCGATGATTTCCTTGGCCGTGACATTTTTAATTGGGGGCTGTCAAATTTTTCTGACACCAACACTACAATCCCGGCAGTGAACATTAAGGAAACATCAGATAATTATGAGGTAGAGGTTGCTGCGCCGGGCATGACAAAAAAAGATTTTAAAGTACAAATTGAGGGCAATCGCCTTACAATTAGTTCAGAAAAATCTAGCAAATCAGAAGAAAGAGAAGATGTAAAGTACAACAGCCGTGAGTTTAGTTATCAATCATTTTCAAGAACTTTTAATTTACAAAATGATGTGGTTGATATAAACAACATTGAGGCAAAGTACGAAGATGGTGTGCTGCATTTAGTAATTCCTAAAATGGAACATGCTAAGCAAAAACAACCAAGGCTTATAGAAATTTCTTAAGTTGTTTATTTACCGTAACCCAAAATTGCTTACCAAAGCAATTTTGGGTTTTTTATTTTGAAAAGATCTGTAATACCATATTGGCATTTAAAATGCATTTAGCGGAAAGTATATTTTTTATTTAACTATGAAATAATTATGTTGCTCAATAAAAAAATACCGTTTCAATTTATACTTAATAAAATAAAGTTTGAAATCATTTATGTATTGGCCATTGCGACCATTGTATATTATTTTACGCAAAAATTTAAGGCAACCATTCCTGAAATGCCTCTTTCTATTCCAGCATTTTTAGGTACCGCTATCTCAGTAATTTTATCTTTTAAACTTAGTCAATCTTATGACAGGTGGTGGGAAGCCCGTAAAATATGGGGCAGTATTGTAAACGATAGTAGAAGTTTTGTTTTACAATTACAATCGTTTATTAATAATAGAAATGAGAAAGATATAAAACAAATAGCCTTTAGACAAATTGCTTGGTGCTATAGTTTGGGGCAGAGTTTAAGAGGATTGAATGCCCTGGAAAATTTAGATAAATATATTACAGCAAACGACATAGCAACCTTGAGCCAACACAATAATAAACCCTTGGCATTGCTACAAATGAATGCACTGCACATTGCAGATTTAAAAGAAAAAGCCCAACTGGATATTTACAGTCAAATTCAAATAAATAACACTTTAGTAAATTTTTCTAATTCTATGGGAATGGCAGAACGAATAAAAAATACCATTTTCCCATCTACTTACAGATTGTTTTTACATTTCTTTATTTACATTTTTGTAATTACACTTTGCATTGCATTAAGAGATATTGAAAGTAGGTTTGAAATACCTTTACTATTAATTATTTCCTCCACTTTTTTTCTGTTAGAAAAATCAGCAACCAATTTGCAAGACCCATTTAGCAATGAACCTACAGATACGCCTGTTACCACTATTGCAAATACTATTGAAATAAATATAAAACAATTATTGGGAGAAAAGGACATTCCCAACTTTGTACAACCCAATAATTTTTATCTGCTGTAATCGTTTATAAATTTCGCTTATAAACCACCAATGAAAAAGAATGAAAGTAAAATTCAAAATTATCTTTGCGTAAACGATATTTTAAATGCTCACAATTATCTTAGCTTTAGCAAATGCAAAATAATAATATGAATAAAGATGTTTCATTAAAAAATAACCTACAACATGCGCTAATTATTGGTGCAACAGGTGCTACAGGAAAAGATTTACTGGAGCAGTTATTAAAAGATGATTCTTTTAATAGAATTGATGTATTTGTAAGGAAGAACATACATGTAACACATGAAAAGCTACACGTGCATGTAATTAATTTTGACAAGCCCGATGAGTGGAAACACTTGGTAAAAGGCGATGTATTATTTTCTTGCCTTGGCACCACCCTTAAAGCAGCAGGTAGCAAAGAAGCGCAGTGGAAAATAGATTACGAATACCAGTATCAATTTGCAAAAGCAGCCAGAGAAAATGATATAAAAAATTATGTGTTGGTATCATCAAGCGGAGCGTCGCCTAATTCAATAATGTTTTATCCAAAAATGAAAGGGCAGTTGGAAGTAGCAGTAAAGGCATTGCAATTTCCACAACTTGCTATTTTTAAACCTCCCATATTAATTAGAAAAGACAGTGAAAGAAAAGGAGAAATTATTGGAATAAAAATTATACAAACTTTCAATAAAATAGGTCTTTTACTTTCTCAAAAACCTTTATCTACGCATAGGTTAGCAAAAGCTATGATCAATGCTGCCAAAACAAATAAAAGTGGCCTTGCAGTTTTTAAAGGAAAAGAAATATTGGAATGTGCCGGTGTAAAATAATACCCGTAAGATGAATAAGCAAAAATCTATCTGAAAAAAAAGTGGCAGATAAAATTACCTGCCACTTAAAAAATATTATTGAACTAATATTTTCACACTATGTGTTTTTCCATCTTTGTAACATTGTAAAATATAATTACCTACGGCTAAATTATTGCTTAATGTAATGTTGGCCACGCCTCCATAAAACTGAATATTTCCTTGTATAACAGTTCTGCCATTTGCTTGCATAAGGTTGTAATTAATATTACCAATTACATTGGGCCATTTCAATTGAAGTTTATTTCCTTTTGTTATTGGATTTGGATACACTGAAAGTTCTACAGCTGCATTATTAATGGTTATTTTTTTAATACTGCTTATTGTAAATGCAGCATCTTTATCAACCATTTTTAACCTGTAATAATAAGTACCATTTTGTTTTAAATTATAATCGGTCGCATTATAATTGTATGTAATGCTTCCATCATTTGCATTTACAGATAAAATCTTTTTAAAATTGTTGCTCTCAAAAGCCCTTTCTACATCAAAATAATTTGTATTTATTTCATTGGCAGTTTCCCATTTAATGATTGCAAAATCGTTTGAAGTTTTTTGTACATCAAACGAAATTAAATTTAGTGGTAAAGGCCCTGCTCCTACACTAGCTGTATTGCTTACAACAGATTCATTGTATAACCTATCAATGGCCGTAACAACATAATTGTAGGCTGTATTTGCCGGCAGCACTGCGGTATCTGTGTAACTCGAAACATCCGTATTTGTAATAGCAATAAGATGATCAGGATTATTTATATCCGGCATTGTGTTTACGCCTTTATAAATAGCGAAACGTTTTACAATATCCATTTCTGCAGTAACTGCGGGAGTTGGGTTTACCCATGAAAGTGAAACAGTATTGTTGGGTAACAGAGCAGCAGTAAGATTTGATGCAGGATTAGGTGCAGTATTATCTTTCCAAGTCATGGTTGGTAACAATGCAGGCTTATTGTACAAATTTAGTTTTAAGCTATCTCTAAATCCTAAAGGATTATTTCGTAAACTCGTTGTGTTGTAAACGATTTGTCCATGAATTCCGGTAAAGGTTCTATCTAAACGAACCTGTTTTGCAATTTGTGCTTTGTCTGTTGTAAATGCAGGATTTTGTGCAGCATCTCCTACTTTATATCCTGCCTGTCCCATGTAAATATGCCTGCCAAAATTATTGCTGCTCCACCACGGTGCAAGGTTATTATAATCAGAACCGGTTTGGCCAATATACCAATAAACTTGTGGTGCCAGATAATCAATCCAACCTTGTTGCAACCATAAGCGACTGTTTGCAAACAAATCTTTTTTATGTTGTGTGGCACCAGATGATGTGTTACTTCCAGTGGGTTCTGTGGTAACATTATAACTACTCCAAATACCGGTTGGAGATATGCCAAATTTTATCCAGGGTTTTACAGATTTAATACTGTCGTTTAATCTTTTTATCAGAGTATCTACATTACTTCTACGCCAGTCTCCTCTATTTATTATTCCTCTGTTGTGAATGTTATAAACTGAATCATCATTGTAGGTAGTTAATGCAGGATTTGTATAAAAATAATCATCGAAGTGAATACCATCTACATCATAATTTCTTACCACATGCATTACGGAACCTATTACATATTCCCACACTTCAGGCGCTCCGGGGTTTAAAAGTATTTGTTTTGCACCATTGCTGATAGTGGTTACTGACATCGTCCAATCTGGGTGAAGCTTGGCAACATGAGATGCTGCAAGATTATTAAAACTTGTAGTAGTGTGCGAAGCCAAAGCCCTGTATGGATTAAACCATGCATGAAACTCCATACCACGCTGCTTGGTTTCATTTATCATAAATAATAATGGATCATAATAAGGATTTGGGGCTACGCCTTGTGTACCGGAAATTACAGCACTCCACGGTTCAAATGGCGTAGGATAGATGGCATCGCATTGGCTACGCACCTGTGCAAAAATAGCATTCATGCCCGTGGCCTTATGTTCATCTAATCTTTGTATAAAACTAGATTGCTCAGCTGCTGTAGTGGCACCCGCCGCAGGCCAATCTATATTTGCATAAGTTGCAATCCATGCGCCACGCATTTCTCTTTTAGGGGCGGTTTGGGCATTTGCAAGTTGTATATTTGATAAAAATAATGCTATGACTATATAAATATGTTTCATAAATTTTTTAAAATAATTTTTTAGATTTCTATTCTTAAACTATTGATATTAGTTAACTTAACTTTTATTATTCTGCTCTGTAAATTAATTAATATGAAGCTAAAAAACAACAGTTAATAATATTTATTAAAAAGTCATATATCTTAGGCTATAATTTATTTTGCTCCAAAAATATTTCGTTTTAAAAATTGTTAGAGTTTCTCACAAGTTATTTCCCTGGCTTAAACTTTTTAAAAATAATGCCTCCAAAACTTCTGCAATAAAAACCATGAAAGAGGAATGTAAGAAAAATAACTTGGGGCTGTCAACAATATTTCTTTATTCAACTTTAGTCCGGTCTTCCCGCCTAATTGCGGGACTGTACCGTACAAATATGTATGCCCGCCGCAAATGCCGGCGCATACATATTTGCACACCGCTCACTCCACCGCAGCCTGTGGAAGGGAGAATCTTTTTTCAGCTTTGATGGTGGAGGAGATTTGGTAAAATGTTTTTGATGTTGGTTAAAAAAAGAAAGTGTGATAAAGTGGAAAATGCAGATATGAAAACTTAAAATAACAATTTTTTGTTTGAGGAATTTGATAAGATTAAAATTTAGGAATGATGAGGAGTTTAATTTAATATTGTTTTATTGGCTATTTTAGCCGACACACTATTAAGCATGACTGACAACAATTTTGAAATAAAATTATTAGACCTTCATTGGATTAAAGATGTTGACGATCCAACAGATCTTTGTGCTCACGGGCACGTTTTTGTAAAAATTGGGTACGAAGTTGTTGCTGACAAGGACAGCCTAGATATAACAGTAAGTTCAACCGCTTTGTATTTAATGCGGACTCTTAAAGAAAATTACAAAAAGGAGGATTATGCAAGTCAGTTGTTACCTTGTTGTGGACATTTTTTTATGGCTGATGAAGAAAATGACTATGTTGCAATATGCGGTTGTCCAAGTGGCATTGACTGGACCATTGTTCATACAGATGACAAAAAAGTGCGGCATATTTCAGACCATGGAGAAATAGCAACAATTGACAATGACGCTTATAAAAAAATAGTCCTAGAATTTGCTGACCAGGTTGAGAATTTTTATAAAAATAGTTTGCCCAAAACAATACCAATAGATGCATTTGACAAAAAAGGATACTTGACATTCTGGAAAGAATGGAGAAATCTAAGAGAGGAGTGGAAACAAAACAGTGTATAACATTTGTGCAGGTGTGACTTGCTATTGCAACCTTCAGTAATTCTCCATAGCCAAGCTTTGGTTAGGGCTTCAACTAGATTCGTGTCACACGCAATAAAAAAAGATTTCCACCATAGTTTGTGGCAAACACAACAACGAAGCAAATATTGCTCAAAATTTATGCAAATGTTTGCTTTATGTTTTGAAAAAAAATAATTTTTTATATCAACTAAAGTGTGCCACGAACCTGGCGGAGAGAGAAGTATTGGGAGGAATGTAAATAGTAAAAAAAATGAAAATAACGAAAGTTATATTTAAAAATATTTTGAGCCCTGAATACGAGCGTCTTTGGCAGCAGTTTGCCATTGACCATAATGGCATTTTTGTAGAAGGTAAATATGGAAATTTAGACAGTGTTGAAATCAATTACCAGAATCATACAATTATTTTTGACAGATATATTCATTATCAGGTTGTAGGTGGTCAATCATTAGATAAAGAATTTACTAGAATACGATTACAATTTAAAACTGCCGATGATGTAAGATTTAGGCTAACTAAACAAGGATTGATAGACAGTATTGGTAAAATATTGGGTGCTCAGGATATACAAACTGGCGATAAAGCATTTGATGATAAGTTTATGATTAAAGGCAATAATGAATTTAAAATTCAAAGCATTTTTTCAAATAAAATTTTAAAGAATTTACTATTAAAGCAAAAGGATATATTGCTGGAAATACTGGAAAAGAATGGGATTTTTGATGAACCAATTAATGATGGTTATTTAATGCTCTATTATATTTCAGAATCTGTGGTGAAAGATAAAGTACATCTTGATGCATTGTTAGAATTGTATATCACTCTCATAGATCAATTAATAAAAACAAAATCTATAAATACTATAAAACGGAATTATTAAAATAATTCTCCACCTTGGTTTGTGCCACACGAAACGACAAAGCAAAAATTGTTCAAAATTTATGCAAATGCTTGCATTATGTTTTGAAAGAAATGACTCGTCCTAAAAAAAGTTTACATGTTAGATGAATAATCCTGCAATAGATTTACAGGTGTTAGATGTTTTCTTTTTCAAAAGTATTGTATTTCTTATAATAGTTTTTCCATAGTCTTTGATGCTTAATATTATCTTCCTGATGTGCTCGGTTAGGCGTTTTATTA
>JANNMO010000025.1:0-116528 GCA_031398005.1 Ferruginibacter sp. | reverse complement strand
AAAATATTAAATTTGTCATAGAATTAAATATTAACGTTGCCTCACTTTGAACACTTTTTGTGCCATAGTGAGGCTTTTTTAATATTTAGTTATCCTCAAACTCAATGGGAATGTGCATTACGTATTTACAGGAAGACCCTTCAAAATGTAAGTACTTTCAAAAAATGAAGAAGCAAAATTAAAATCTTTATTGTTTGGTGGTACTGGACAATTGAGGACAGAAAAAGGCTTTTCAACTTCGTGAGAGTTTTGCAAAGGCTGAGATAATCGGATTTTACAATTAAGATTTTCAGGATCAAGCAAAAAAGTTTGCCCCTTACTTTATCAGATTTTAAAGGCAGGAGACGAGCCACGCTTGAGGGTGCTGCTCGTTGGGTAAGTAATGAATTTGAATATTGGGTTGTTATTTATAATATTGTATAAAGAGATCATTTAAGACTGCATGCTTTTTAATTTTTAGAAATGGTATTAGATGCTTTTTAAGATTTGCTGAACTGAATATTCGTTTTAAATAGTAATGAGTTTGGTATTCAAGTATCCATAGTGGATTAAATTTTTTATAATCGAATTTATCAGGGTCAATGATCCAATCATAATAATCCGAGAAACCTTTAAACTTTTTAAAAAAATCTTCCTGAGTACTTAACCCATTTTTAAAATAGATATTCAATAATTCGCTCAGTCTATGCAAAACTGCTTCTCCCTTCATAAAAGGGTGCATAGGGCCCTCCTTTTTATTTAACGGACGAACACACAATTCCTTAAATTTATCCAGCTCTATTGTATAATCAATGGTTCCTGCAATAGCCAAAGCATAATAAATATCCGGGTTGAATTTGTTATTAAGAGATTGTATTATCAGTTGCTGCATCTCAGATTTAAGACTTGGGCTTAATAATGGAAAAAGATGCATTAAAATTTCAGTGTGCAAATGGTCACATAAAATACAAGTTCCTAAAAAGTTATTTTTGATTGATTCAAAAAGATTGCGGTTAGAGATTAGTATTTTTTTCTTATTTTTTGTTACTAGTTGGCCAAGCGCTTGGAATATTTTGTATTCATGAAGGTGCTTATTCTCTACCGCAAATTTTAATAATTTAGTCAGCAGTTGGTCAGAAATATATTTTCCCTTTCTGGATATAAAATCAGCGAGCGAATTAATTTCGTCACGCATGATTAATTCCTTTAGTTCCAGTATGGGGAAAAGGTTTTCAATAATTTTATCATAATCGTAAGCGTCTTTTGCCAAGGTTAGTACAACGAGAAAATTATTAAAGATTCTTCTGTTCTTATCGAAAAATGAGAATTGTGTAGAACTTTTGTAATCCACTGACCGATAAAGCTTATCCATCCCCCCAAAAAAAGTTTTTGCCAGTTCTGGTATCTCCGATTTCGTACTGTCATCTTTTTTATATTTGAGACCCGTAAGATTGAAACGGTTATAGTATTTTATAATGTTTTCAGTTTTAGCAAACATGATTATGCGACTCAATAAGTAATCATTTATAAATACTATCCTCGTGCTCTGATGAGGATTAAATGCATAGGTCATGAGGAATCCTTCTAATAACTTGTCTACTACCTTTTCAAATTCCAGGTAATTATTATATACCAGAAAGTTGGATTCAAGGAAAACATCTAACTCTGCAAACTGGCTTATCAGGATGTCAAAATTACTGTTGCTGCTAGATCCACCTCTTAGTTGTGTATTGTAATGATCACGGATATTTTCTACCGTATTGGTGATATTCTCCAAGGCTTGTCCATGAAAATTATCATCAGCTATCCAGTCGATCACTTCGTTTATAAAAGGATTTGATAAAATAATAGATAATCTGGTTTGTCTGAGGGAAATCTTACTGACTAATCCGATTATTTCACTGCCCTTGGGGTCTGCAGAATTACCGTAATTTAAAATTAACCGGCTAAGCCTCTTCAAATTTGTAAGGCAGATAAACATCAAGATATGCTGCCCTTTATTTATACTATTTTCGTAAACAACGAAGAATAATTTTAGAGATATGCAGTACTGTTGAAACTGGTAATACATATACGCTTGCTTCAGGGTATCGTAGTCTTTTTCCTTGGGAGTACTATCAAGCAACTTAAAGGCTTCATAAATATCAAATCGGTTATAAGTGCATCTCACACAATTACATCCTTTGTTATGCGTTAATCGTATGTCTGATTGTAGATTATTACCAATTCCATTAATGTCGTAGATCAGATTATAATTTAATTTCTTTATAATCTCCTGTATTTTTTCCTTCGCCTTTTTTTCATTGCCTTTATATTCATCAGTCTTGAAGTGGATAGAATTCATCTTGCCGATTCTGAAAGAATCGAAGAAGTTCATAAGTTTATCATTATTCGAATTCAACTGGAAACTCGAATGATACGTCTCCGGATGGCGAAAATTTATTGTTTTAAACGGGAAGATCCTGGCAAGCAGATTCGTTGGAATAAAAGCTAGCTGTTCGTGATATAAAGCTAGTATTTTGTAGACTAGGTCAATAACCTTGTCCCCTTTTTCATTTTCGAAAAAATAGAAAATTTCGGTATAGTCGGCGGCAGATATATTCTCTTTGTTTGTATCCGAACCAAGTTCCCTTTGCAGCTTGTTTACGGCAAGAGCGACCGGCGAAAAGTATTGGACATCTATGCCTGGAATCAGCAGGCCTGGATGGATATTCTCATTGGAGTTCTCAGCATCTCCAAAATCTTTCACATTTCTTGTAATAAACACAAATGTGTTTATTTTATTCTTTTGTAGGTAAACAATAGTTGAAAAATAAATATAGGCATCATTGTGGCTGTTCTGTTTGTGAAACGGTGGGAGACCCTGAGTATATTTGATCCCGACAATTTCATGCACCTTTTTAGTGTTTTTAATTTTTATCGTTCTTGAAAGAACGGCCTCGATTTTTGCAATCTTACTTTCAGTAACTCTATAAGCTTCCTTCAACTTTTGTTTAGTTTCTTCATGAGTTGAATTCGAAAAGCCCTTGATTTTTTTATCAAGTAAATCCAGTTGTATTCCTTTCTGCCTAATCAATTCTTTATTGAGCGTTTCAGGCAGCAAAAATCTAATTTTGCCGTCTTTTTCCCATTTTAAGAGTTGTTCAAGATTTTTCTCTTCCACACTCTCTAAATATAGTTCGATCCAGGAATTGGTATCTATTAACAGATGTTTCATAAAGCATTATTTTTATCTCTTCATTAATTCTATTATAAAGTTCGGCCTTTTGGCTTCTTAGCGACCATTAAATTCTGGGATAAACCGCTCTCCTATTTATTCCGTGGCTTCATTGCCTTAGCCGCCATAAGGTGGCAAAGGTTCCATAATTAGTTTTAAGATTTTTAAATGAAATGTTATGGAACAGTTCGCAATTAATTCTCTGGAATGAACAAAGGTTTCAGAAGTAGAACTAAAATGAAAACAAGAATAAAGCCCTTAAGAAAGGTCATAAATTGGCAATGCTAAATGTGGTTATTAATTGCTAAAAGAATTTTGTAATTAATGTATCATGGAAATGCAGAAGGACTTTAAAGAGTTTAAAATAGAGGTGAAAGAGTGATTGGCATTTCTGAATATTCAAGAGGGTGTACTACAGAAAATGTTTCAGACAACGCATAATACTGGAGGCTATTTTTAAATCGCTCGCCATAAGTATGATCTTACCTCACAATCAAATATCCGGAAATTTAAAACCAACTAGTGCTGATGAGGAATTTATACAAAAAATAGAATTTAAATTACTTCCCACAACCTAAGAATTATAGATCACATTCTAATTACAAACTAAGTTTATTACAGCCTCTAAGATGTGGGCATCTATAGTCTTACTATAAATATTGTCAGACATTTACCATGATATGAAACATAATAATATCATTTGAATGAAGCGTTTTTGCAATTTTAAAACCATTTTTTACTTCAAATTCAGCAGCTATATCTTCAAACCCTTTTGTTTTATTCAGCTGGAAATTATTCGGGAAATCTGTTTTAGTTGTGTCAGTTTTATAAGTTTCCCAAGTAGAATCAAATTTTACTTTATCACCATTATAATAAGTAATCATACAATAGGACGCTAGGTAATCTTTATAAGTAAAGCATTTAATAAGGTGTGCTGATGTTTTGCTGAAATCTCCGCCGTTAAGCACCAAGGCTTCCGCTATTGTAATCGTTCCACCCGACGATTCTATTAAAATATCCGGTTCGCCTGCATTTTTCCCTGTTGATGAATTTCCGGTTCTCTCCTGCCCGGTTATACTCCATCCAAATATAGAAAAACGCAGTCGGAGAGAAGTTATCAGTAAATCAGTATACCTGTCTTCATGCGTTACCTGTTTAATTCCCTGAATTTTATCTTTAAGGATTTTAAGTCCATTCACCAGTTCTTGCAATACAAATTCATGCACAATAGTTTTTCCATTGAGAATTTCTGGTAATACAAGTATTAAATTTTTTGGCTTTAAAGTATGTATTCTTGAAAAACTGGTATGAAGTTTTTTGATTAACGCTGGAGATTGTGCACTATCTATCAATTTTTGAATTTCAGGAATAAATTCCCCCTGTTCTGCCAGGTATTCCTGTGCCTTCAAAAGATAGTCATACCCATATTCATATAGGCTTCTTGAAATATAATATTTATAGGTAAGTACAACTATTTCATCATCATATCGTGTTTTGTTTGAAAGCCTGTTGATTATTCTTTCAAAGTTTTCTTCATCATCGATTGCAGCATAATAGTAAAGATTACAACTGTCTAACTGTTCTTTTAATTCATACAAGCTCTTACTGTCTTTAATTTCTTCTTTATCAGCAAATCGTTGCCATTCTAACCAGGCTTGTGAAATAAGGGCAGCATCTGAATTTTGTTCTTTTATCGCCTTGAGCAATCTTGCTTTATACAGGTTAAAATGGTAACGGATGTTTTTTTCATCTGCTGCAGCAAGTGCTTGAAGAATTGGTATCGCCGAATTATAGTTCTTATCATTATACAAATGATAAAGTGCAATAAAGAATTGCCGGGTATGCACTACCCAATCATAGTTTTCATCATAATGCCTGCCCGTTTTATTAGGGTAGTGTATTTTTTTTAATTGGTCAAAATTCTTTTCATTAAAAGCGATAAGCAGTTCGGCCTGAAAAATCAGGTTATCGGTTTTGTCTTCTTTATACTGTCTTTTTTCAAAGTGCTTTTTTATTTTTTCCATAAGAGGCTTTGCAAGCGTCCAATGTTTATCTGAGTTGACAGCATCAATAAGGGCATGTTCCAAATCGGTAACAGTAAACCGGGATTGTATAAAGTCTTCAATTTGAATAGATTTAATCTTGTTGGAAACCAGCGCTTTTAAAGCTGGTTTATCAAGAATATTTATTGCACTGAGCATCCTGCCCAGATGAATACTGCTTTCGAAAAAAGAAATGAGTAATGAACTGATATCTGTATGCCTGAAATAATTAATACTGCTGAACAATAAACTGTCCAATTGTTCATAATATTGGTTATAATCGAACAAGGTAAATGTTTCATCAAAAATATCCATCCGCCCTTCAATAAGTTTATTGGAGCTGAATTTTACAGAAATCGATGCAATTAGGGTTTCTGCATATTTCAGGAAATTTTCAACGGGTAGAGATTGTGAGATATACTTTTGTTTTTGTTGATTGGCTATATTAAAGGCTAGTAATATTGATTTAAGAAAAAGTTTTATTTTTTCTGCCTGTTCCCTGTTATCATCATCATACTTTTCAGCAGCGGTATTTATATCCAGGTTATTTAAAAAGGCATCCTCTATTGCTTTAAATACACCAGCTTGAAAAAGTTTAATATATAAAAAACTCCAGTCAATTATTTCAATACCAAAATCTGCAGCCCTTCGTTTAACCGTTCTTTTTTCAACCGATTTTTTGCCCCAGGTTTCTACTGCTATATTTTTAACGCTGAATTGATTTACCAGGTAATCCGTCAGCATTTGTACAAGAGTATTTTCAAGACTTTGTATTATTGGGGTATTTACACTTTTGCCATTTATTTCTGATTTGATTTGCCCACAGTATTTAAGTAATTCAATACAAAGATCGAAATAGCCTGAAGGCATGCCGATAAATTCATTAAAAGGACGGCGGTCATTTGTTTTCCATTTTGAGAGATAATAAACCATTCCAGGCATTATTTGTATAATCAAATCTGGATTTACTAAAGGG
Organism: Ferruginibacter sp.; assembly: GCA_031398005.1. Taxonomy (GTDB): domain Bacteria; phylum Bacteroidota; class Bacteroidia; order Chitinophagales; family Chitinophagaceae; genus Ferruginibacter. The sequence continues at coordinate 110,314 of JANNMO010000025.1, read as the reverse complement.
GGAAGATAGCTTCTGTATTTACTGACTTTTTTGTTAATTAGAAGTTTTAAAGCCTCATCATATCTTTTTCTATAGGAGCTATGTAATGTATGCTGATGCCTGTTATTACCGGAATGGAAAGTATTGTCTGCAGTTGTAAGCATAATTTTTCCAATCATTTCACCACATTCATCGTATCCGCTGAACGAATTATTTATCTGTTCAAGTAAAAGCTCAAACATTTCCAGCCACCACCTATTTCTTAAATTACAGTCTTCTTCAAATGTTTTTTCATGATCGCTGTGTTTTATGATTATTGATTCCGGGATATCTATTTTATCAATTTGTAAAAATACCAGCGGTGCAATTTCACTCTCGGCTAGCAAGTAAGGAATTATAAATGGAAATTCTTTTGGAATTTGCCTGAAAGTATTCCAAAGCAGGAAAGGTTTTGATGTATCTAAAAGTAGATTTCTTATATCGCTATATGGCACGGTTTCATGTCTGCTTTGATAAACCATTAAACGAAGGAGAAGTAATGAAAAACTTCTTATTGGTTGATAGTCGAACACATCATGAAATCTTCGTTTCTGAAATTTTACACAACTAACAAAGCTGTAAGAGGTAGAATAATCAAATTCAACGACAGGTATCTCCTGACTCATACTATAATGCCTGTATTCATATGCATCAAGCCAGGTTTTCTCAAATTCATTGTCAGACTTTTCAAAGTCTTTCTCAATGCAAGACATCTCGTAAGCTAATCCGGCAATTTTGTCTGTATTAGCTGTATTTAAAAAAGGAGTGAGGTCGTCCACCCACATTCCGGTTGCCGATATAAATCTGAACCATTTTTTAAATTCAGCAATAGTTGCATCTTCGCCAGCACACAATAGCCATAGCGATGCAGCAATTTCATTTGTCAGATAACCTTGGTTATGGAGGCCTTTCCATTCATACAAATCCTTTAGCTTTTCATAGTTGAGTAATTCATGGTCATCGAAATAATTAAGTGTTAAGCCACGAGGTGCTACGTCTTCTAAAACTGATTCTAGTTCATTTTTGGTAATTGTAAGTGAGGTATTATGAAAGTATTTTTTATAATAATTTTGGAGGCATCTGCTTATGTCTGCTTTGCCTGGTAAAATTTCGGGAGTTTTATTTTCAGCTTCATTAAAACCAATTCTGAAAATATAATGTTTGATCGTAGCAGGCATCAGAACCTCGTCATGTACTTCTCTTATCCAATTAATTGTCTTGAAATCATCAAAGCTGAGAATGGTACCATGTTCTTTATTATACTGTTCTACAACTTCTACAAATTGTTCCTTGCTACGTTCAAGAAAATGAAGCTTAAAGATAATATTTGCTATCACCCAGGGCAGATTGTATTTCAGGTTTTCAGATTTAGCTGCCCTGTATAAGCTTTTATTTTTGTTACTTCCGTTACAGATGAGCCGTAGTCTTTCACTCAGGGAATTTAATTTCGATTCATTTGTATAGTCGAATGAAAATTGCATTGATCTTTTTTGAGTAATTGCAATTTAGTCAAACTTATTTCTTAAGAATCAGTTACTCTCTAATCAAAATAAAATAAGCAACAAAGTTAGAATACTGTTCGATTGATGAAAGTATTGCGGCTGTTTAAATCCTGGTTATCATTAGCCTCAGAAATAATATAAAACCTTTGCAAAAGTTTCTTTTTTTGGAATTTTTTTTAAGTTAAATGCTCGGAAATCATAGCCTTTCAATATTTAGTTTTATTGTTTCAAGCAATGCTTCAAAGTTCGGTTGGCCATTATAATAAAGTGCCGCAGTTTCTTTATATCTTTTTATGAACTCAGCTTTTACTAACAAATCGTTTAATAAAAAAGCTTCATTTTCCTTAATCGGAATGATTCTGTCAGCAGCCGGAAATTTTTTGTGCTTATGTGCCAGGTAATCTTCTGAGCCTATGAATTGTTGAACAGCAGCATCGCCGAGCAGTCAATAGACATCATAATAAGTCTGGTCCGTTGGTGATCTTGCCTGTAAGGGATCCTCCACAGCCACAACCGCAAGCCTAGAATTGTGGAGATTCTTGAGCATATTATTGTTTAATTTATTGAAAATTAAACATTTATTTTTGGCTTACGGATATAGCTGTCGCTTCCTAAAAAATGGATCGACTGGTCGGAGACCAAGGCAACTCACGAGTAGCTGGGATTATAGCAAATTAAACTGAAAAGTGACCAACCGGAGGTAAAGAAACTGGAAGATTATTGAAGTAATTAAAAACAACAGGGTTCTCAATTTTAAAAGAAGAGATTTCGAGCCTTTTGAGCTTCTGATTCAGTGCTACATTAGACTTGATGAAAGCTATACTTTAGAGTATCTAAACTGGCCTTTGAGATTTTGGTGTATAAACATGCCCTTCGAATCGGCAGCTTTAAAAGCCTCCCAAATATGTTCTGGTACATCATAATAATGATATGTCCCCCCATTTTTAAATTCAACTTCTAAAGTTGAATTAGTCGGTTCATAACCAATTTTTGAAACGTTCGAAGATTCAAATGCACTATTATATTCCATAATATTTTTCCATTTAACTTTACTCAGGCAATTTAGGATTTTGTTGTCTCCAAACCAACATAAACTCATCGTAGTTTGGCTCTGTTTCCATTGGAATACCCCATCCACCTGGATTCATAGAATGTTCTGGATCAAGTTCATCACATACTAAAGGATCCTGACTATCTGGTCTTTTATCTTTTGGAGGAGGTGCGATATTGGTTCTCATGGGGAGTTTTACCGCTTCTCCTAGTATTAAAGCCTCTCCAGTTCTTAATATTGGGAGCATATTGGTAAGTCCCTCCAAATTATCTGTAAGTGCTCCGGTAATGTGCGCTCTGTCTGTATGGTTAGATAAACGAAGGGCAAAAAATGTTCCGCATTGGGATAAAATTGTTGAATTTATTTCTGAAGGTCTTTGGCTAACTATCATCGCACCTATTCCATATTTTCTTCCTTCTTTTACTATTCTTTGAACAATAGAAGAAGCCAATCCATCATAATTGTCATTCAAATAGGTGTGTGCCTCCTCCATCACCAATAACAATGGCCTCTCTTTACCTCCCTGAGAAAGTTTCCTTGCCCAAAATAAACCATCATAAAGGATGCGTAATAGAATACCAATTACATTGTTCATTATAGAATTGGGAATGCCTGATAAATCAAGTATAGTAATTGGCTTATCAGAACCAATCCATGATTTGATCAACGTTGCTAAATCATCTTCCGTTCTTCCATCAATATCTGGACTCCAAATTCCTGGCTTAAATAAAAAATCATAACGAGGATCTTTTAGTTTAGATGACAAGCTATCTAACGGCCTTCTAATATTTAAATTAGTACTACTCAAAAATATGTTTGCAGCTCTTTGAGTCTGATATATTGGAGATACTAAATTTGCTGCATCCCCCAACTGTACAGGATTTTGGGCATCGTCTAACAAGAAAGCCTCTGTAGTATTTGCTATGTTAAATGCCTCACTAATACCACAAAATTTTTGTCCTGTACCTTGAACCGCATGTGTAGAGTTTAATAATCTGTATAGATAAAGCCATAATCTACAAATGCTGAATGGTATTGGAGTATCTACATTTAAATTTTGAGCCGTTACTCCTTTAAATTTATCAATGGCTTGGCCATCAGTAAAAGATTTCTTTTTTAACTCAGTAATTTTTTCTAAAATAAATCCTTTATCCTTATCATCAATTTGCCCTAGCGTTAGGGAAACAAGTTCATCAAAACTCATTGCCCAAAAAGGAATATGAAGTGCTTTCTCGTAAGGATTTCTGACATCCGGATTAATTTTATAAATATTTGCTTTTTCTTTTAAGGCGTTGCCATACTCCCCATGAATATCTAAAACGATTATTCTTGCGGAAGGAAATTTGGCAGTATCTGATAAAGAATTTAATAGGCTTGCAACAGTAGTGGATTTTCCTGAACCTGTTGTTCCAACAATAGCAGAATGCCTTGTTATTAGCTTGTTGATATCTACTAAAGAATCAATTGTTTCAGCACCAGAGATATGCCCTACTCTTACTAAATGATTTTGCTTACGCTGCTCACCGTAAATTACACCTAGATCCTGTTCAGATACCAGATGTACCTCATCATCTATTGTTGGATATTGAGAAATACCTCGTTGGAATTTACCTTTTTTATACCCTTCTCCAATAAGCTGAATTTTTAGCCATCTGTAGCCGTAGGGCTCTTTCTCGGAAATATTTTCAGGAACTGCACTTGCACCTACTTGAGAAACAATTCCAAATAAATCAATATAACCGATTGGGATTTTAACAAATGTTCCTATTTGTCCAATTCGATATCCTTCGCCTTTCACAAACGTAAGCCCAGAAAGTTGATTACCATTTAAAGTAACACTTACGGACGTTCCATTAACATCTTGTACAGTACCTAATAGCGTTGGATTATTTATGGTTTTTTTCATCCTCATCACTTTGGTTTACACTTATCTCTTTCAAAAAAGCTCCGAATTTTGCAAAATCTCCGAGCCTTAATTCATGCCAATGAGTTTCTGTCATTGTGCCTGTCCCGTCATCAGTTTCCTTTTTACAAGAAACGACAACATTTCCCGGTATTTCACCAAGCTGTCCATCATCTTTAAAAACCAAAGTTCCTTCGTTTCTTCCGATGATTGCTTTATCAAATGCTATTAAGCTAAGATTTGCAACAGAGTTTGCACATTCTTTAGCTTTTTGATATTTTACATCATCAAGGTTACCAAACAAAAACGAGTACGTAATTGCAGAAGGATTATTTCTTAAACTCTGAACAATTACATCATTTATGTGGTCATCACTAAAAGAATAACCACAAATAAATAGAGCTGCTGATGAGCTTAATAAGAAATCTTTTAATCTGTCCAACATTGCCAAATAGGGCATTTTCCTACTTTGATCATATTTTAAATGAGAAGGATAAATTAGATAATTCTCAGTTTCTTCTTTCTTATAACTTCTTGTTATGTTTTTTTTATTATCTAGTCTCCAGTTTATTGAACCGTGAATTTTCCAAAGCCTTGCCCATCTTGCATGCAATAGAGATTCATTCTCTACGGCACCGAGATCAAAGAATGCTTTTTTCGCACCAATAAATCCATCAAAGTAAGGGCAAAACTCTTCTTCCAAAGCCTGTTCAATAAGCAAATCATAGTTTGTTGTAAAGAAGTGAACTGGCTTTTCCCTATTTATTGAACGTGACCAAATTGCTATGTTGTGATATGGAGTTTCTTCATTCGGCAATTCTTTATCAACTTCAGAGGAGATTATTTTACAAATTTCTAAATCTAATTCTTCAAGGTCTTTTAAGACAAATTCTCTAACTTTTCCTTTACCAGCGACTTGTATAAGCGACCTAATTTCAGTCAAAATATCTTCAATGTTTGGATTTTCTAATCCATCCTCTTTCATTTGCATAAGTAGCTTATCGGAATTACTAGGCTTATCTGGATCGTTACTTGAAAGTTTATTTGTAATTATTTTTGTAAGTCCAGCAACATCTGGAATTAATGGATCAGTATAAGTTTTTCCATCTTCTTCTCTGCTGTTAACCCTTATAGATAAAGGGCAACCCGCAGCAATAAAGATACCTATCGGTTTTTTATTTTGTGACAAAGTTTGTTGAATATAACCAACCTGTCTATATATATCGTGGCTTTTTCCCATTTTGATATTTCTACAAATTTAATAAATGAAATTAATGTTATTTTAGATATGGTAACAGAATAAGTAAATAACAAAAGAGCCAAGATTTCCATTTTGCTCTAACGCCTTCGTGGGAAACTCTTAGTTTCGCTCCTTGAATTATTTATTGATTTTATATATCATAAGAATTATCTCTATCTACTTCGTCGGTTCGTATTGTAGTAGAATTGTCCCGATAACTATAGCCTAACTTTTTACGACGAAAAAGTCAGGCTCATCCAAAGCCAAAGCAGCAACCTAAGAATCGGTACAGACATATCTACCATCCAATATAAATGAGTGGGGCAACTATTGATGATGGTGCAGAAAGTACAAAAGCAAAGTGGTACAAATAATTAAACAGTTATCGCTATCCAAAAGACTTACGATGATTTAGGTAAGGTAATAAAAACAAAGGAAATTAAGTTATACATTGGTGAATGGAAATGCCATGCCTGCTTACACACTATTGCAGAGAAAAGGTATGATAAGCTATGGCAATTTGTAAACAAAACAATAAATAAAAAAGAGCTACGACTTCGACGAAGTACAAATCTTTGTAGACATTTAATAAGATAAACTGCCTTGACAAAGGCTCAACAATTTATACATAGGAGTTAAGGCCTAACTCAAAAGTATCAATAGGCTCCAACTTTAGTTTAAATCCATCTTCTACTTCCCACATTCCTACAAAATACTGTGTGCCTGCTTTTAATAAAAAGTCTGTCTCCAATGTTACCATTTGAGAATATGGAGGATAATTCTCTCCTAGTAATTTACTGATTCTTTTTTTTAGTTGAAGGCTTAAAATTACGTCATACTCCTCTTGGATAGGCTCACTCTTTTCATATCTATCTTCTTTCCCATAATATTCAAGTTCTTTTGCTAGCGCATTTTCAAGTTCGATATACCATTCAAATTTAGGAGGGTGGTTTAACCTATATTTTCGATCAATTTGTATTAAATTCAATCTTTCTATCTCTTTCAAATATGGGTCATCCATAAAATGTTCATAATTATTGTCGAATATAAACTTAAATATTAGATGGTTAGTTTTCAATTGCAATAATCGAATTAGCAAGGTCATTGCAGGAATAGAAAGACTGTTCCAATACCTTTTAACTATGGGAAATAATTTATTTTCTTCCAGTATTTTATTCATTTCATCCTGCCGTTTTTTAACTACATCAATCTTTTTTTCCTCACATTCATTGCAAACTAATTTATCAAGCGATTGCAAAAATTTGTTTTGATAGTTTATTCTACTTGTGATTTCTATCGAAGGAGTAGGCGCATTACATTTTGAGCAAAAATTTTGTTTACTTATTAATCTGCTATGTTTTACTGCCAACTTCGTTACATCTACTTTAGATATTCCATTTTTTCCGCTAATTTCTAAAATTTTAAATTTGAATGTGCCATCTTCTAAAAACTCCCAATAATCTTTAATTATGTGTCTTTGTTCTGAGGTAATCTCTCCACAAAATGTAATTTCTAAACCATCTATTAGGCTTTGAATGTTTTCCATAAAATAAAATGACGTGAGACATCGCAAACCGTCCTTAGGTACTGGTATACCCGAAACCGAATAAGCAAGCTCACGCCACTATGGCGGAGCATTTACTTAGTTCTCGGTTTCTAAAATTACCAGTTTCAAGGACGAGACTAAAGTGAATGCACTCTAGTAATATGTAAATATGTATTGCTACATTTCTTTATTGCTATTTCTCTATAATTATAATTTTGTTTAAATAATAGTGCTAAAATAATTTATTTATGGCACTAAGGCTAAATAATTTTCTACAGCAATTTGTACCATTTGCTTGATACTCATATTGTCAATTACTGACTTCAGTTTTAATTGATGTAACACCTGTTTAGGAATCCAAACATTTAACTGTACATCATCTTGTACTTTTATTTCTACCTCCCTAACTTCTTGCGTGGGGATTTTAGCAGGAGCCGCATTTATTCGCTCTTTAAAGCTATTTAGTTTTTCATTGTATTCTGCCATGGTTTATTTTTTAAACTTTAAAAATTAAATTCCAATTCTATTTAATATTTCATCGGCAAGCGATATCATTTCCTGTTTTGCTTTTTCATCTTTTGATTTTAAAATGCCTCCGGTAATAACCGATCTTGTATAACTTACTCTATCCGTAATTACTGTTTGTAAAATATCAATTTCACTATCAGCTAATAAATTTTCCACTTCTGCTTTTAACGAGGTTTGTTTTTTAATCATATTGAATACTATTCCCGCTTTTATCGCAGGGGTATTTTTCATACTTATTTTTAGCAGTGCGATGGTTGATTTTATTGCCATAAAATCTAAAAAACCTGCCTTTGTAGGTATTAAGATAAAATTGCTGATGGCAAATAACTCCGGAAGTTTATTGCTTAAATAGGGTGGTGTGTCTATTATGATAATTTCGTGATCTAGATTTTTTAATGTACTTATATCATTTGGAATAGGTAATATCTCAATCCCATCTTCCTCCAACTCTAGGTTTCTTAAACTTCCTTGCAAATCGGTATCACATAATCCAACTTTTAATCCGTCTTTAAAAATGTGAGCCAGGTTAAAACTTAATGTAGATTTTCCAACTCCGCCCTTTTGATGTGCTATTGTAATTATTTGTGGCATCTGTTTAATTTAGATTTATGTAATTATAGAAAAATAGGTTGCTGTAATTATGTATTTTATTTCCCTTCTGTTTTTTTTAATTTTTCTTCCAATTCAAGTAAAGTACATGTGTTGGCTATTGAATCCCATCTCAAATAATTTTTCTTATTTATTCCTTTAAAACTTTTTAGCAACAATTTGTATTTCACCGCTTCATGTTTAGTGATAACACTACTTTGGGTTAATCGGAATATAGAAACACACATAATCAGTAAACCTATACATGCGATCAATGAAAAAAGAGTTTTTGGTCTATTATCTTTTTTATGGTTGTTGTACACTTTTGTTTTTAACTCTTCTAAGGCAACATCAATTTTTGTATTTAGATCTTTTTTTAATTCCACAAAAAAATTCTCAGGTTTTACTAATGAGGATTTTTCAACCATATTTTTGATCAGATTAAATCCATGAATAAACTGTTGCTGGTTCTTTAAAGTTATTTCTCCAAATTCCCGCATGGTTGCAATTGCTTTACTGTTGCTATCATTTATATTTTCTTCATTTTTTTTAATTTGGTTAATAAGGCTATTAAGAATGTTACCAAATTGCTCTAAATCTTTGTTTGAAATTATCGCCATATATATTTCTGTATTTATAGATTTCTATCTTTCTATTTCATTATCATTTGTCCAATTCCGTTTTCTTTTAACAGCATTATCATAGCCATTATCTTTAGATATACTTTTAGCTACGTTTGCAACAACATTTATATTGTTTCGGAGAGTTGGGCTGATATTCTTTTGTGTAATAACTTTTGAGTTTAATTGATTGTTAGAAATTTGTTTTAGCAAATTGAGATAGCTACAACTTTTATCTATTTTACTGCCAGATAACCAAGTATTGTCAGAATGAAATTTTATACCATCTATCACATCTATACTACCACGCCTGTATTTTAGTTCAGTAATAATGCTATGAGTCTTTTCTAAGTTCTTTATTAAGTTCTCTATATTTCTAGCATTATGTATTTCTTTATTAATAGCATTATATATTTTGTATTTCACTTTGTCTTTCCCTTTTAATTTTGAGGGATTTGATTTACTTATATTTTTACCTTCTGCTTTTGTTAATTCGGGGTAATCGTTTTCAATTTCTTTTCTAATTTTATCTAGCCTTACAAAATTATTTTTATCAGAAACTGTTTTTATATCCATATCAACCCTTGAGGTTACAATATGAAAGTGCGGATGTCCGGCATCATTGTGTCGAACAACTATATACTGCGCATTGGAAAACCCCATACCATTCAAAATCTCTCTACCAATAGCTTTCATTTTTTCATTCGTAATTTTCTCCAAATCATCTTTATGAAAACTTACTGAAATATTTAAAACAGGTTTTTTTACTCTGTGATTTTGTTTGCTAATGGTTTCAAAATCTTTTGTGACAAGTTTTATATCATAACTTCTTACATCTTTTGAATCCAATAATTCAGCATCCTGCTTACCCATTACATATTCTACAGCACCAGCAAATCCGCAGCCTTGTGTTATTTTACAAATCACAATTAATCAATTTATTTATTACTTCATCAATATTTCTTCTGGTGTTTTGCAATTCAATTACCACATTTAAGAATTCAAATTGAGCATTTACTTTGTGTGCTATCTGGTTCAGGTTTGTTGCAATGCCAAACAATGTTCGTAAGATTTTCCTTTCCTCTTCTGTCAGTTTAGCATTTACTTGCACATTAAAAATGGCTAGTCTTAAAAATTCTGACTTGAGCATTCCTGCTTTTTTTGTTAGATTTTGTAGCTTTTTTAATTCTTCATTATTAAGTCTTACCGTTATTTTATGAGATTTATTATTTTTCACTTTAGTAGAATTGCGCTTTACTTCTATCAACCATCGGGCAGAAAAAAACAAGTTTGTCGGACAACGACATTTCTTGCTTACTAATAATATGGATTTTCTAAACTGTCGAGTTAATAACTTAAAAACAGAAGGGAAAAAAAATTGGGTTTCGATTATTCGTTCCGTTCCGTTCCGAAAGCCGAAAATGGAACGGAACGGAACGATTTTTATTTAGTCCAACGATGGATAGTTGTTTTACCTTTTCCTAATATTTGTGCTATTTCTTCTAATGACTTTCCGTCATCTTTTAATTTTATAGCCATATCCTTCTGCTCTTCTTTATCTTGTATATCAGACAATCCTAGATGCTCGGATTCTATAACATCCTCACTAATTACTTCAAACCATAATGTATCAGGATTTAGAGCAATTAATTTCGTAACATCACTTTCTTCCACCAATCTTGATTTTATTCTTTTAAGTAATCGCCAGTTTTTGTGCTGACTACTATTTCTTAAAAGAAAGTCTGCGTCAGACAAATCTGTTTTTACACCACTGCCACTTTGCAAATCAGAGTCAGATTTTAAACCGTTAGTATGCTTTTTAAAATGATCAATAATTACAATCGAAAAATTATGAATTTCTTTTAGAGCATTTAATATGGAAAAGAAATTGGCCATATCAGCCGCAGAATTAGTATTTACATTTCTCAGTGCATTTCTTAAGTTGTCTACTACCACTAATACTGGCTTAATTTGATAAAGCAAAGCGTTGATCGTATTGAATTCTTCTATAAATGACTTTCTTGAATTAAATATAACAAGGTCGTCTGCAAATTCTTTTCTATAAATAACCGCTGAATTTTTTAATAAGTAAGCTCTGCGCTGAGTTGTGGATTCACTCATTTCAAAATCTAAGTATAATGTAGTTCCATGCTTTTCAATTTTCTCGCCTAGAAACTCCTCATATCTGTGGCTTATTGCTAAACAAATTTGCATACATAATAAGCTTTTCCCTGAACCTCTTCTTGCAGGAAAGTGTACAAGGGCACCATCAAGTATGTAATTTCCAAAAAGGTTTTTTAAAGGAGTAAGTTTTGAACCTTCTTCAGCATAACATTGAAAAGATTTAGCTGTAGAAGAATGATTTTTTGAAATGAACTGTTGCAGTTCATCCAAAGTTTTTATCTTTGTCATAGAAAGTTTTGATATTATTAAAATGAAATTGAACCTCAGTTACAGCTGGGGTTTATTTATTTTGCATAACGCTTTCTATTCTGAAGCATTGGAGATAGTGCATTAGTAGCATCTGTAGAATTATATTTTTCAATCCAAACCAACAAATCTGTCTTTTTAAATACTAGTCTCTTACCTGGTTTAAGGAAAGGTAAATCATGATGCTTTTTATGAAAATGTACTGTTGATACAGGCATTTTTAAAAATATACTTGCTCCGCCAATATCAAAATATTCATCTTCTTTTTCTAGGTCAATTTCTCTTGAATTTTTGCTGTTAATACTTACAAAAGAATTTACAGTACTTTCAATTGCATCTAGTTTGTTTAAAATAGTTTCGAATGGATTATTCATTTTGCTAGTTTAATATAGTTATTTATAAATAGCAAAACTCTTAATTATAGACATAGATTTAAATTTCATGTACCTATTCAAAAAAATATGTGTTTGAAATTTAATTTCTGAAATTATTCTTAACTACTTCATACTCGAATCCTTCGAAATTATCACAAAGTAATTTTATGTATTTTTCTTTGCATTTCAAATCTTTTTCAAACTTTTGATCTTGTATACAGGTTTGATAAAATTTATAAAATACAGTATAAATCTCCTTTTTTGAGCCATCTCTTTCATTTTTAAAAATAAAAGAAGATTTGGGATAATAATACCCGACAAAAGCTTTTAAAAAGAAAATGTATAGATTGTCTTTATTTATGATATTTTCATCTAAGTTTTTTTGAAAGAAATTATACACATTTATAAGTGACATTTTATTGAAGATGTTTGGTTTAGAATTTAACGCAAATTCAGAATGAGATTGTAAAGAGAGGCTATTATTTTTGTGCAAATAGAATTTGTTTATATACAATTTCCATTTAGTTTTCAATTCAATTTCATCAATTATTTTAGGTATTTCGGATAATGGGATTTTGTGAATCATTTCATTTAATGCATAATTATAACCTAATATCTGTCCTTTCATTCTAAAATGCTCTTCATCAATAATAAAATCAAAATTAAAATGATAAGGATTCAGACTTAAAAGTTTAAACTTTAATTCTAAAATTTCGTGTACTAGTTGTTGGTTAGTTTGGATAATTCTTCCAAACTTGAAATTTTCAACCCCAAAATATCCTTCATAATAACCTTCACAAAAACATTCAATTAATAAAGCATGTTCTTTTTCAGTTAATGCCTTCCCTTTCATATCCTTGTACAATCCTTCCTTAAATTCAGTAATAAAATAGGCATAGTGTGGTTCTCTTATAAAAATTGGAATTTGGACTTTATACTCATACCAACATTCTTTTTCCTTAGGAATGTAAAAATCTAATTTCAGCCAGTCGCTCTCCATAAAAATCTTTTTGTAAGATTTGTTCGGCAACTCAATCTCAGTAAATGTATTTTCGCTTAGTAATCTTAATGTCTTATTCTTTTTAAAGCTTTCGTTTTTTTCAAATTCCCAAAAACTAAATCCCTTAAAAAACAAAACAGGATTTTCAACTTCAAACGTTAGAGTAACCATTATTTTTTTGTGTCAAATTATGTATCAAATAAAAAAGCACCTACAAGATAAAACTTGTAAGTGCTTCATTTTTAAGCTCCCACTGCTGGACTTGAACCAGCGACCCTCTGATTAACAGTCAGATGCTCTAACCAACTGAGCTAAGTAGGAATATGTTTTTCAAAATTGTTATCGCTGTCTTGAACCAGCGTCCCTCCCGATATATTATCGGGATGCTCTAACCAACTGAGCTAAGTAGGAATCTCCCGTCGATTTCTCAGCGGGATGCAAAAATAAAGATTTTTGTTTCAAAAAAAAATATAATTGCAATTATTTTAGCCAATTAAATAGTCCACTTTCTTCTATGCCTATAAAAATACCATTTTCTCTATTTTCTATAAGGTATGTTTTAAGGTAATAACCTTCACCAGTAACGTTTCTACCCGTTTGTAACGAAAATTTGTAACGGTGTATGGGGCATACAATATTTCCTGTAGCATCAATATATCCATGGCTTAAATTACCACCAGCATGCGGGCATTTGGCAGAAGTAGCATAAAGCTGGTCTTTAAATAATGAAACACATATCTTTTTACCATCTACTTCCACAGCAAACAACCCATCGGTTGAAAAACTAATTTCATCCAAACTATCAGCTATTTTATACCATTTATATGATTTACTCATAAAAGCATTTTCAACTATTAATAAAAATACTCTGCTTTATATGGATACCTAATTTGGTACATCTCCCTCACTTTATTTAAAATGGTTTGTCTTAAGCTGTCAAAATTTTGTTTATCAATGGCTGATACAAATACACAATTTCCTTTGGTTGTTTCTTCCCAGCGTTCTTTTAGCTCTCTTAAAATATCTTTCTTTACATCTTCTTCCAGCCATTCATCAAAAGCTACTTTTTCATACTTATCCATTTTATTAAAAACGGTAATAGTAGGTTTATCGGCACAACCAAGTTCTGCAAGGGTTTTATTCACTACATCCAATTGTTCTTCGTATTGTGGGTGAGCAATATCTACCACATGTATCAACACATCTGCTTCACGCACTTCATCTAAAGTACTTTTAAAACTTTCTACTAAATGATGCGGAAGTTTGCGAATAAACCCAACGGTATCACTTAACAAAAAAGGCGTTTGTTCAAACACACATTTTCTGGTAGTAGTATCCAGCGTAGCAAATAATTTATTCTCTGCAAAAACTTCACTCTTACTTAGCCCATTCATGATGGTGCTTTTGCCCACGTTTGTATAACCTACCAGCGCTACTCTTATAAATTCTCCACGTTCTTGGCGCTGTGTCATTGCCTGCCTATCATAATCTTCTAATCTTTTTTTAAGCAGACTAATTTTATCTTTTACAATCCTTCTATCCGTTTCAATTTCCGTTTCACCCGGTCCTCTTGTTCCCACACCACCACCCTGTCGTTCCAGATGCTTCCACATACCTTTTAAACGAGGTAAAATATATTGATATTGGGCAAGTTCAACTTGTGTACGAGCTTGTGCAGTTTTTGCTCTGCTTGCAAAAATGTCCAGTATCAAATCGCTCCTGTCAATGGTTCGGGTATTTATTTCTTTCTCTATATTTTGTATTTGCGATCCTGTAAGTTCATCATCAAAAACTACAAGGGTAATATTTCCTTTACTAAGAATAAACTTTTTTATCTCTTCCAATTTACCCTTACCTACAAACGATCTGGCATCTGGGTGTTTTAATTTTTGAGTAAATCTTTTCAATGTTTTTACACCCGCAGTTTCTGCTAAAAACTCCAGCTCATCAATGTACTCATTCACCTGCACATCTGTTTGATCTGGCTGTATAACTCCCACCAATATGGCGTTCTCCTGTTGGTTTACAATATTTTTTTTATCAATCAATTTTTTTATTTTTTATTAAGAACATTTTGGGCGGTAAACATTCTATCATTATTAAACATTTGCTCAGGCTATTCGCTGCAAGTCCGCACTCGTTCCTCGCTTGCGGGCTTTCCGCTGCTATCCTGCCGCTCTTCAACTATAAATCTTTTTTCATCTTTTTATTATGCACAAGATAACCAATTAAAAAAAATGCCAACTTTATTAAAGCTGGCGTTTTTCAAGTCTAATATCTAATGTCTAAAATCTAACTTACTATTTCTTCTTCGCCATTGCATCCACCCAAGGTTTCATAGTTTCGCAGTCAGTGTATTCGGCATCTACCATTATGTAGTAAGAACCTAATCTTTTGCTAAACCATTTTTCCAATGCAGTTTCTTTTTTATATTCCAGTGCACGAAGAGAAATTTTACTGTAGTCATCTTTCAAATTTTCTCTGTGTGGTTCAGTTTGTGTTTTAAGGTAAATTAGTCTTACTCCTTTTTTACCGGATGGGTCGTTGTATTCCGATGCTTGTGAAAACCCACCTGGCTTCAAGTTTTTAAGTATGGGAATAATGTCTTTATCTAACTGATCAATGGTTAAGAAGGTTCCATTTTGCCCCTGCATCATGCCAGCAGTAAACTTACTGTTGTCATCATCGCTATATCTGTTTACAGCGCCGCCAAAATCAATGGTTCCTGCTATTAATTTTGCTCTTACAGTATCTAACTTATCAAAACCTTCTTTTAATTCAATACCCGTAACCTGTGGTATTTTTATGATGTGTCTTACAACTGCATCGTTACCGTTTCTACTTACCAACTGTATAATATGATAACCAAATTTGCTTTTAAAAGGATTAGAAATTTGCCCTTCTTTCAACGTAAATGCTTTTGCCATAAACGTAGGATCAATATCTTTTTGCTCTCTGTTTATTTCCATTTGCCCAAAGCGCTCTTTAGCACTCGGTTCATCTGAATACTGCGCAGCAGCAGCTTTAAAATCTTTTTTACCAGCTTCTATGGCAGCTTTATAACCGGCCAATTGTTCTTTACAATATTCTTCTGCTTCTCTGCTTGCTTTAGGAAAAACAATCAACTGACCTATCTCTACTTCCGTTTCGTAAAATGGTAAACTATCGGTAGGTATTTTTATAAAATAATTTTTTACTTCACTTGGTGTAATTCTAATTTCATCTACAATTTTATTACGCATGGCCATAGCCAATTTTTGGTCTTTAATAGGCCCACGCATATCTTCTTTCAATTGGTAAACAGATTTTCCTGCTACTTTTTCCAATTCATCTTTGCTTCCAAATTGATTGATGTAAGTTCTGATTCTATTATCAACATCACTTTCTACATCTTCATCTGTTACGGGAAGTGAATCTTTTTCAGCTTGTAAAACCAATGTTTTGGTACCCATTAAATCCTGCAAAACATAACACTTTCCATTGGCAGGCACTTCTGCTCCCTGGCGTTGCATATCAAGCAATCTATCTTCCACATCAGTTTTAAGTACAATTTTATTTCCTACTACACCAATTATTTTATCGGCATTTACTTTATTAGGTTGAGCAAATGCAGCAACACAAACAAATAAACCAGAGAGTAGTAAAAATCTTTTTTTCATATTATGTTTTTTCTTTTTGTAGCTGTGAATGCTACAGCTTCAAAGATAAGCTCACAGATAATTGTAGCCATTCTTTGGTTTCTATTTAACAAAAAATTGCAGCAGACAAAGCTGCTGCAATGGTATTATTTTTATTGGTTAAGTTTTTAAAATATAAATGCTCAATAATCAATGTTCAATTTTCAATGTTCAAATTTTTCAATTCAAAACGTTACATTCAATAGTAATTTCTATTTAATTTAAGCGTTTCCAACCTTGAACCATCAACCTTGACCGTTCACCTTACAGCGTTCTCTTCACCTCCACTTCTTCAAACGCCTCTACTATATCGCCTACTTTAATATCGTTGTAGTTTTTAATTACCAATCCGCACTCCATACCGCTGGTTACTTCTTTAGCATCATCTCTGTAACGCTTCAAGCTCGAAAGTTCTCCGGTAAATATAACAATACCTTCTCTTACCAAACGTATGCGGCTGTTTCTTGCCATTTTACCATCCAACACTGTACAACCGGCAACTGTAGCTTTATCAAATTTGTAAGTCTCACGTATTTCAACATTACCCAAAATTTTCTCTTCCACTGTAGGCTCCAACATACCTTCCATCGCACTCTTAATTTCTTCAATTGCGTTGTAGATAATAGAATACATCTTTATTTCGATAGATTCATTCTCAGCTAAACGAGCCGCCTGAATACTTGGACGAACGTTGAAACCGATAATGATCGCATCTGAACCTGCGGCAAGGTTTACATCATTTTCTGTAATGGCACCTACTGCTTTATGTATAACTTTTATTACAATTTCTTCTGTACTTAATTTCTGTAATGAATCACTCAATGCTTCAACCGATCCATCCACATCACCTTTAAGAATTACATTCAACTCTTTAAAGTTTCCTAATGCTAAACGACGACCAATCTCCTCTAAAGTAATATGCTTTCTTGCACGCATACCTTGCTCACGCAATATCTGTCCACGCTTGTAAGCATTTTCTCTTGCATCACTTTCGTTAGCAAATACTTTAAATGTTTCACCCGCTTGTGGTGCACCATTTAATCCTAAAATTAATACCGGTGTAGATGGTGGCGCTTTTTCTGAACGTACATTACGCTCATTGTACATGGCTTTTACTTTACCAAAAAACTGACCAGATACAATCATATCTCCCTGCTTCAACGTACCGTTTTGTACCAATATGGTGGCTACGTATCCACGTCCTTTATCAAGCGATGCTTCAATAATAGTACCCGAAGCAGCCTTCTCTGCATTTGCTTTTAATTCTAAGATATCTGTTTCAAGCAAGATTTTTTCTAATAACAAATCTATATTCTCACCCTTCTTTGCACTTATTTCCTGGCTTTGAAATTTACCACCCCAGCTTTCTACCAATATATTCATACCGGCAAGCTGTTGCTTAATTTTTTCAGGATCAGCACCATCCTTATCTACTTTGTTTATGGCAAATATCATAGGCACGTTTGCTGCTTGCGCATGGGAGATAGCTTCTTTCGTTTGAGGCATTACCGCATCATCTGCCGCTACTACAATTACTGCAATATCTGTAACCTTTGCACCACGTGCACGCATAGCCGTAAATGCTTCGTGACCAGGAGTATCTAAGAAAGTAATGGCTCTACCACTTGGAAGTGTAACCTCATACGCACCTATATGCTGCGTTATTCCGCCCGCCTCACCTGCAATAACGTTTGTGTTTCTAATATAATCGAGTAAAGATGTTTTACCATGATCTACGTGACCCATGATAGTTACAATAGGTGCTCTATCTTTTAATAAAGCCGGGTCATCAATTTCCTGCTCTACTTCCAATTCTGCCGCATCATCTACTCCTATAAATTCTACTTCATAATCAAATTCGCTTGCTACCAATTCAATAACATCGGCCTCTAAACGCTGGTTAATGGAAACCATTATACCAAGGTTCATACACTTGCTTATGATATCTGCAAAACTCACATCCATTAAACCGGCTAATTCACTTACAGAAATAAACTCTGTAACCTGTAGCTTGTTTCCTTCATCTGGTCTGTTACTTTGCGCCTCATTAAATAAATCTCTCTTTTCTTTTCTATATTTTGCTTTAGAACTTTTTCCTCTTCCGCCTGAGCCTGCAAGTTTTGCCTGCGTTTGCTTTAATTTTTCCTGTATTTCTTTTGCATCTATTATTTTATCTTCTCTTCGTACTGGTGTACCAGTGTTTTGTCCGGGACGTTGAAAGCGATTACCGCCGCCGCCTTGTTGCGGTCCACGTCCGCCACCACCAGCTCCAGGTGCGCCACCTTGTTGTGGGCCACGGTTAAAACCACCACCGCCTTGCTGCCCTTGTTGAGGACCACGGTTATCGCCACCTGGTCTTGGGCCTCTGTTATCATTTGGAGCGCCGCCAGCACCTGGTGCACCAGGTTTTTTCTGCATTGGAATGCGCTTGCGTTTATTGGCATCATCCCTTTTTGGTCGGGTATCGTTGTCAACCGGCAATTCAATTTTACCTAAAATTTTTGGTCCGGTAAGTCTTGCAGTAAGTATATTTTCTATAACTGGAGGAGCATCTTTCACTTCAACCGGCGCAACAACTTCTGGTTGTTTCGCTGGAATCGGCTTAACAGCCTCAACAGGTTTTGATTCTATTTTCTTTTTTACTTCAGTGGTTGTTTTAACCTCTACAGCAGGTTCTTCTTTTTTCTTGGTGCTTTTCTTTGGTCGGGTAGATGAGTCTATTGCATTCAAATCTATCTTATCCAATACTTTTGGACCTTCCAATTCTGGCGCATCAATTTTAGTTACAGTAGGCTTCTCCGCTGGTTTTGGTTCTTCTATTGCAACTTCCACTTTTGGTGCAGGAGGTTCAACAACGGGAGGTTCAATTTTCTTAGGTTGTTCTACCGGAGTAATTTGAATGATAGGCGCAGGAATATTCTCTATTTTTTCTGCTACTTCCACCACCGGTACTGGCTCAGGTATTACTTCTTTTGGTTCTTCCTTTGGCGTTTCTTTGGGCTTTTCTTCTTTCTTTTTAAAAGAAAGATCTTGCTCATCTTTCTTTTTCTTAGGGTCGCCCACATTTGTTTTAATCAACTCTACTTTATCTGCTTTTTCCTTAGCAGATTTATCTTGTTGGTATTCGCCTTGCAACACACGATACATTTCATCTGAAAGCTTAGAAGTTGGCTTCAGATCATCGCTGCCGCTTAAATTTTTAGATACAAGAAAGTCTATCAAGGTGCTTGCACCTATATTAAACTCTTTGGCGGCTGCCATCAGCCTGGGTGTATTTAATTCTGACATTCGTTGTTTTTATTGTCTCACTATTTTTGGTGAAACAAGATTTTCTATTGTTTATATTTCGCTTCAATTCATACGCACGTTTTTATTCTTTTTCAAATTCATCGTTAAGAATTTTTTTCACGTCTGTAATCGTTTCTTTTTCTAAATCTGTTCTTCTTTCAATTTCTTCATCTGATAATGCCAATACTGAACGTGCGGTATCGCAACCTACTTTTTTCAAGGCTTCAATAACCCATGCTTCAATTTCATCGGAGAATTCTTCTAAGTCAATATCAAATTCATCTTCTTCACCTTCATTATCACGGAACACATCTATATTATATCCTGTAAGTTCGCAAGCTAGTTTTATATTAACACCTCTTCTTCCAATGGCAAGAGATACCTGATCTGCTTTTAAAAATACTTTTGCATGCATTTTTTCATTATCAAGCTCAATGGTTGTAATTTTTGCAGGTGTTAAAGAACGCTGTATTAATAGTTGAGAATTGGCAGTCCAGTTAATTACATCAATATTTTCGTTTTTCAACTCACGTACAATTCCGTGTATTCTGCTACCTTTCATACCCACACATGCACCAACAGGATCAATTCTATCATCATAACTTTCTACTGCTACTTTTGCACGCTCACCCGGGTCACGCACAATTTTCTTTACAACAATTAGACCGTCAAATATTTCCGGTACTTCTATTTCTAATAATTTTTCTAAAAACAATGGGCTTGTACGAGAAAGGATAATAATAGCCTGGCTATTTTTAAGTTCTACTTTCTTTACAACTGCACGTACTGTTTCACCCTTTTTAAAGTAATCTGCATTGATTTGTTCAGATTTTGGCAACAACATTTCATTACCATCTTCATCTAAAATCAACACCTCTTTTTTCCAAACCTGGTGTACTTCGCCACTTACAATTTCGCCTACACGCTCTTCGTATTTTTTTATAAGAATATTTTTCTTAAGGTCTCCAATACGAGCAGCAAGGGTTTGCTTACCAGCCAATATTGCACGGCGACCAAATTCTTTTTGTATATCTACTTCTTCATACAATTCTTCTCCAACCGTATAATCCGGCTCAATTAGAATAGCATTCTTCAATTCAATTTCTGTAAGGGTGTTGTATAGATCATCATCATCTACAATGGTACGGCGACGAAAAATTTCCAAATCACCTTTCTGATCGTTTACAATTACATCAAAATTATCATCGCTTCCGTATTTTTTACGGATCAATGTTTTAAACACATCTTCCATCACTTTCATAAGCGTGGGGCGATCAATATTTTCTGCTTCTTTAAATTCCTGAAAGGATTCGATTAAGTTAATACTTGCCATATTCCTTGCCTGCTAACGTTTACTGCCCCGCCGGCATGGGGTTTTGTTATTAAAATTTTATTTGTACTACTGTTTGTTTCATGTCTGTAAATAAAATGGGTAGCTTAACAGTTACTGCCTTTTTATTTTTGCCTTCGGTATATTCAATGGTTATGCTTTCTTCGGTAGCTTCTAACAATGTTCCTTCTTTTTTGGTATCGTCGTTCAAGGTTACTTCTACATTTCTGCCGATATTTTTTACGTATTGACGCAACATTTTAAGTGGTTCACCAATACCAGGGCTAGATACTTCCAACGAAAAATCTCCTTCAGGGAAAAAACCCATTTCTTCTACCTGCTTATAAAGCCTACGGTTTATTCTAATACATTTTTCAATGCCTAAACCACTATCTGCATCCAAAAATATTTTAATATTGTTAGTAGGTTTTACCTTCATATCTACAAAAAAGATATCATCGTACAACAAGGTTAATAATATTCTTTTTACGGTTTCTATATTAGTTTCTGTAGCCATATTAGTTGATAAAAGAAGAAGGGAACCGCTGGTTCCCTTCCTTTCTGCTTCATTATCTGGTGCAAATATACAAACCATAAGCTTATCAGCCAAAAGATACACGTTTTGCAACCATAAAATTTAACAACAATATATTATGTAGCTTAATAACTTTGCGCCATGAATATTTTTAAATTAATAGGAGAAATAGTAGTTATCTATATTTTATATAAATTAATATTTAGTTTTATTATACCGCTTTACCAAGCCAGCAAGCAAATGAAGGGCAAAGTATCTGAAATGCAGGAACGTATGCAGGCACAACAAAGAGCTCAGGCTGAGCAACAAAGGCAATCTCAAGCTTCTCAAGCGCCAAAAACTTCAGAGAAAATTTCGAAAGATGATTATATAGATTATGAGGAGGTGAAGTAGTTAGTATTTTATTGTAATGGTGTTGATTGTGTTTGCATTGCAAAAAATAGAATCGATATTTTCTGAAATAGTTGATGTTGTTGAAAATTTTCTCCCTTTTACCTTAGTCCAAAAATTGGCTCCTGTATTAACTTCTATTGTAGTATCAGGTATATTTTGCGAAAATAACTTCATGTAATCCGCTTGATTTGTAGGTTGAATATTTATAGCATTAATATTGTCTCTAAAAAAATAATCTGCAACATAATGATTAAAAATATCAGAGGAATCTCTTTTAAACTTGATATTTAATTTAGTTTTCTTGTATTTGGTCAAAGTAATATTTGAAAAATTTTCATTGTAATGAATGAATGATATTCCATTTCCTAAAATATAATTATCGCTTGCGTTTGCATAAATATTTAATCTATAACTATGCGCACCATCAAAAACTCCTGTATCTACAATTATATCAACATTAAACCTACCCTGATCATCCGTTATTGTTTGGGCGAAAGTTTCTACTGGCTCTCCAAAGCAAAAAAAGAGACAAGCTTTACTTTGATAGAAATGTGCTTTAACTTCTGTATTTCTAAGTCCTTCATTTGAAGAAACGTCTAATACTTGTCCACTCAAACGGACAGTTTTACATCCTGCTGTACAATCAGAAGGATTTATTTTTTCTTTTTTGCAAGAACAAAAAGTAACAGCAACTAAAAATATTATAAGAAAAAGTGATTTAGTTTGTTTCATGGTTAAAAATTTAGTCCCATAAAATTAAACTCATGTATATCGAATACCGCTTGACAAATGTCAAGAAATAAAAACTTTTCTTGATTATGATTTTACTATTTAGACTGTAATCATTTCACAGCCCTCCAAAAACCCTTCCTCCACCTCAACCCCAATACCATGGCCGCTTGGTAACTGCACATTATAGCTATTATATGTAACGCCGCCAATTACAGGATCAACCTTGTGACCAAGCATACAAGTATCCATATCGTAAAAAATAATTTGTGTATTTGCTGCCGCAAAATGTGCGAATGCAGTAAGAGCTACCCGGCTTTCGAGCATGCCGCCCATCATACAAGGGATATTATTTTCTTTGGCTATCGCAATTATTTTTAATGCTTCATGTATGCCACCACTTTTTGCAAATTTTATGTTGATGTAATCACAAGCGTTATTTTTTATTATTCTCAATGCATCATAGTGGTTATATACACTTTCATCTGCCATTATTTTTATGGGAGAAATTTTAATTAATTCAGGTAAATATTCATCATTGTATGTACGCATGGGCTGCTCGCAAAATTCAATATTATATTTTCCTAATTGAGTTAAAGCATTTTTGGCATCTTCAAAAGTCCAACCTTGGTTTGCATCTATTCTTATTTTTATTGTATTGCCAATGTGCTCTCTTATTTGTTTTATTCTATCCACATCGGTAGCCACATCTTTACCTAATTTAATTTTCAAAATAGTTGCTCCTTTTTCTACAAATGCTTTTGCCTGTTCAGCCATTATTTCTGGCGAGCCAATGCCAACAGTAATATCGGTAAGCATTTCTTTTTTTGTGCCGCCTAAAAATTCGTATAAAGGTTGGTTGGAATGTTGTGCAGCAATATCATACAATGCCATATCAAAAGCACTTTTAATAGTACTGTTGCCAGCAGTAAATAAATGTAATTCAGTTAATCGTTCTTCAATATTTAAAGGATTTTTTCCTTTCCACAATGCTGCAAAATCTTTCGCCATTTCGTAGCAGGTATTTTGTGTTTCGCCCACTATCATGGGAAATGCCGAACACTCTCCAACTCCAATAATATTTTTTGATGTAAAAACTTTTATTAAAATATTTTGTGCATACTCCATAGTACCGGTGGCTATTGTAAATGGATGCATGGGTATGCTGTATTTATAAATCTGTATTTTTTCAATTATCATACCTGCAAAGTAATCATGTTTCTAAAGAAAAACCCTTCCTTTTTAGATAGTAGTTTATTGGATTAAAATGAATGTTACATAAGGCTTAATAAATATTTATCGGGTTTAGAAAACGTAAAACTTATTTTAAAATAATTACGTTTATATAATATTACTTCTTACTTTTGAATTATACATGTTAACAGCTAAAACATACAACGCATTCTATTATCATTTCTATTTTACAAATAGAACGGGATGCTTTATGTTGAAATAATAAGATAAAATTAAATCAAATCATAAAAAGTCCCGGCTACAAAGTCGGGATTTTTGCTTTTATACACTATGGCACAAAGAGTTTCTATACAGGGCTACGAAGGCAGTTTTCATCAAGCGGCAGCGCAACAATTTTTTGGTAAAACAATAGAAGTAATTCCTTGTGCAACTTTTAGAGAAGTTGTAAAAATTGCTGCTGATAAAAAACAAAGCGATGGCGCTGTAATGGCAATTGAAAATTCCATAGCAGGCAGTATTTTACCAAACTATACATTATTGCAAAGCAGCAAACTTGTAATTGTTGGGGAAGTATATCTTGGCATTAAACAAAATTTATTGGTAAACCCTGGTGTAAAATTAGAAGATATAAAAGAAGTGCATAGTCACCAAATGGCTTTACTGCAATGCATGGAATATTTGGAAAAATACAATTGGAAATTAATTGAAACGGAAGATACTGCTCTAAGTGCAAAACATATTCACCAGCATAAGAACAAACATGCAGCAGCTATTGCAAGTAAGTTGGCCGCTGAGTTATATCATTTAAATGTGATTGCACCTGGCATACAAACCATGAAAAATAATTATACCCGCTTTTTAATGTTGCAAAGAATTGGAGCATTTGATGTGGTGGAAAATGCTAATAAAGCTTCTGTAAATTTTCATACAGATCACTCAAGAGGCAGTTTGGCAAAGGTTTTAACGAGTATAGCCGCCGCAGGAATAAATTTAAGTAAGCTGCAAAGTTTTCCTATACCTGGCAGCAACTTCAAATATTCTTTTCATGCAGATATGGAATTTGAAACATTAGAAGTATTTGAAAAAACAATTGAGATAATGAAGGGATTAACGGAATCGTTGAGGGTTTATGGGGTTTATAAAAATGGGAATATTAGTTGAAGGTTCAAAGTTGAAAGTTTAAAGTTGGGGTATGTGATGTAGGAAAGAATTTATTGGATAGGTGGATTTGAGTTTTATAAAATGCGAAGCATTTCTCTTCTCGCCTTTTCTTTCAGAAAGCTACAACCGATAAATGAGATACAAAAATAAAAAGACTTCCCGTCTATCCGGCGAAAAAGCAAAACGGTAAAAAAAATAAAATGAATTTCAAAACTGCCAATAGATTAGCAAGTATCAATGAATATTATTTTTCTCAGAAATTGAGAGAGATGGATGCGTTAAACAAAGAAGGAAAAAATATCATTAACCTTGGTATTGGTAGTCCTGATTTGCCGCCGCATCCGGATGTTATAAAAGTGTTGCAAGAAGAATCTGCAAAATTAAATACACATGCTTATCAATCTTACAAAGGCTCCCCAATATTACGAAATGCAGTAGCAGCTTGGTATAGCACTTGGTATGGCGTACACTTAAATGCCGATACAGAAATATTGCCATTGATAGGAAGCAAAGAAGGCATCATGCATATTTGTATGACATATTTGAATGAAGGTGATGAAGCATTAATACCAAACCCTGGCTATCCAACATACAAAAGTGCAGTAACATTGTCAGGTGGCAATTGCATGGACTATGATTTAATTGAAGAAAATAATTGGTTGCCAGATTTTGATGCATTGTCAAAAACAGATTTAAGCAAAGTAAAACTGATGTTTGTAAATTATCCGCACATGCCCACCGGACAATTACCTACCAATAATATTTTTAAAAAGATAATTGCATTTGCTAAAGCGAATAATATTTTGGTGGTGCATGATAACCCGTATAGTTTCATTTTAAATGACAACCCTATAAGCATTTTAAGTGTGGAAGGTGCGATGGATGTAGCAATAGAATTAAACTCCCTTAGCAAAAGCCAGAATATGGCAGGCTGGCGTGTAGGTGTAATGTGTGGGGCAAAAATGCGGATTGAAGAAGTGCTTCGTTTTAAAAGTAATATGGATAGCGGTATGTTTTTACCTGTACAACTGGCCGCTGCAAAAGCTTTGAGTTTGGGTAAGGATTGGTATGATGGAATAAATAAAGTTTATAATGAAAGAAAAATAAGAGCGTTTGAATTACTCGATTTGTTGAATTGTGTTTATGATAAAAAGCAAGCGGGTATGTTTGTGTGGGCAAAAATTAATGCAAGTTTTGAAGATGGATATAAATTGAGCGATGATGTGTTGTACAATGCAAATGTATTTATAACACCTGGTGGAATATTTGGGAGTAATGGAAATGGATATGTGAGGGTGAGTTTATGTGCGCCGGTGGAAAAATTTGAGGAGGCGATTGGGAGGATAAAAGATAGGGCAAGGGGCTAGGAGTTCAAAGGAGAAAAAGAGTTAAAAAGAGGACAGAAAAAAAGGCTACGAGATCAAAGGAGGAAAAGAGATCAAAGGAGAAAATGAGTTCAACGGAGAAAATGAGATTAAAAGGAGTAAAGAAAACAGACTAAGAGTTCAAAGGAGAAAAAGAGTTAAAAAGAGAAAAAAGCAAGAGTTCAAATTAATAGCAAAGGTTAAAGCAGAATGAATGCAACTCGTTTCTTTTCCTTTCTCCTTTGACCTCTTAGCCAAAAAATATAAGTATGTTAGAAAATGTAACAATAATTGGAGTAGGACTTATTGGAGGTTCATTTGCATTGGCATTAAAAGATAAAAATATTGCCAAGCATATTATTGGTGTAGATTTTAATGAAGCTAATATTGCAAAAGCATTAGAACTAGGGTTGATAAATGAGGCATTACCATTGGAAGAAGCAGTTAAAAAAGCTGATTTAATTTATGTGGCTATACCGGTAGATGCAACAATAGCTGTAATGGAAAAAATAATGCCGCTCATTAACAAAAAACAAATAGTTGCAGATGCGGGCTCTACTAAATTTGATTTGAGTGAATGTATAAAAAATCATGCATCACGAAATCGTTTTGTAGGTACACACCCCATGTGGGGAACAGAACATAGTGGGCCTGCAGCAGCTGTGCATGGTGCATTTGAGGGAAAAGCCTGTGTGATTTGTGATAAGCAAAATTCTGATGACGATGCTGTACAAACTATAGAAAAGATTTACAAGCAAATAGGAATGCATTTGGTTTATATGGATGCAGAAGCACACGATTTGCATGCGGCATACATCAGTCATATTTCTCACATTACAAGTTTTGCATTGGCTAATACGGTATTGGAAAAAGAACGGGAAGATGATGCTATTTTTGAACTGGCAAGTGGTGGTTTTGAAAGTACTGTACGTTTAGCAAAAAGTAATGCTGCTATGTGGGTGCCCATTTTTAAACAGAATAAAGAAAATGTATTAGATGTGTTGAACGAACATATTATGCAGTTGAAAAAATTTAAAAGCTGTTTAGAAAAAGAGAACTACGGATACTTATTAGAATTGATTGAGGATGCGAATAAAATAAAAAGAATTATAAAATAAGCTAAGATTACAAAAGAGAAAAGGAGGGACTAGGAGATCAAACGAGAAAACAAGAAGAAAAGAGAAACTACAAGAGGCAAATAAAAAAAAATTAGGGAGCGTTAAAAAACAAATAATAACAACACTAATAAAAAGCAGAAAAAGAAATTGCGTAAAACTCTTTCTTTCCTTCGACCTCATAATAAAAATATAACCATGAAAGAAAAAGTACAAGCCCTTTGGGCAAAAAGACCCTTAATTATTTCTGGGCCATGTAGTGCAGAAACCGAAGACCAAATGGTAGAAACAGCACAACGTTTAGCAGCCACCGGAAAAATAGATATGTTGCGTGCAGGTATTTGGAAACCTCGTACTCGCCCAGGCATGTTTGAAGGAGTAGGTGTAAAAGGATTGCCATGGTTGGCGCAGGCCAAAAAATTAACTGGCTTGCCAACAACCGTAGAAGTAGCTACAGCAAAGCAAGTGGAAGATGCATTGAGTTTTGATGTAGATGTTTTGTGGATTGGTGCAAGAACTACTGTAAACCCTTTTAGCGTGCAAGAAGTGGCAGATGCATTGAAAGGAGTTGATATTCCTGTATTGGTAAAAAATCCTATAAACCCTGATTTGGAATTGTGGATGGGGGGAATTGAGCGCATACAAAAAGCGGGTGTAAAGCAAGTGGGAATGATTCATCGTGGCTTTAGTTCTTACGGCAATGCAGAATATAGAAATGCACCCATGTGGCACTTGGCCATTGAAATGAAAAGGCGTAATCCTGGTATGTTATTGATATGTGACCCATCGCATATTAGTGGGCGTAGAGATATATTGCAAGCAGTTTCGCAACAGGCAATGAATTTAGATTATGATGGGCTGATGATTGAAAGTCATATAACGCCGGATGAAGCCTGGAGTGATGCAAAGCAGCAAATTACCCCAGAGCGTTTGGCTGAATTATTAGATGCTATTGAATGGAGAAAAGAAGATACCAACTCACAGGAATATCATGCGGCGTTGGAAAAATTGCGTCAACAAATAAACCATTTAGATGATGAGCTCATGCAGATTATTAGTCAAAGGATGAAAGTGGCAGAGCAAATTGGATCTTACAAAAAAGAAAATAATATTACTATTTTACAAACCAACAGGTGGAATGAAATTTTAGAAAAAGCGTATAATAAAGCAGATTTACTAGGCCTTAGTAAAGAATTTATGACGAAGTATTTTGATGCGGTGCATATGGAAAGTATTAGTCATCAGAATAAAATAATGGAGGGGAGTTAGGGAAGAGATGGCTGGGATAGGGAAGGGAAAATGAAGAGCTAGGAGTTCAAACGAGAAAAGGAGAACAAACGAGGGAAAAGGAGGAAGAAATTGGCTTGGAGAAGGAACGAGAAAAGAAGAGCTAGGATTTCAAACGAGAAAAGGAGAACAAACGAGCGAAAACGAGGAAGAAATTGGCTGGGAAATGTAACGAGAAAAAGAGCTAGGAGTTCAAACAAGAAAAGGAGAACAAACGAGCGAAAATGAGGAAGAAATGGGCTAGGAGATGGATAGAAGGAAATAAGAAAGGAGAAAGCGCTTTTATGTTGGCGTTTTCTCCTTTTTTATTGGTTATTTTTTTCTACTATTTTAAAATTTATATAAGACTGCCAGCAATCCAGATGCAGTTGATTTAGTTCCTGTACCATTATTTTTAAAATAAAAATCATTGTTGGCGGACTCAAACCTTAATTCAGGAATAATTGTGAGTGCTCCTACTTTATAATTAAGCGAAATGGTATTTGCAAAAATGCTTTTGGTAATAAAATAAATAGTTTTTTTGTCACTAATATATTCGCTTCTTAGGGCAAGACCGATGGTAGCATTGGGGTCATAATTTAAATACAATGCATTCCCCACCCAGCTTCCGCTACTAGCTAGGGTTGGTTTTCTATTTTGAATAGTGCCGTTGTAACCTATGCCAAACTTGCTACTTATTATTCCATTTAGTACAAGATCTATTTGGTGTAATGATTTTAATGCACTTGGGTTTTTACCAGAATCTGAACCTGCAAAACCGGAGTAATTTAAAAATGCTTTTAGCTTACCATTTTTAGTGCTTCCACTAATTTGTGCTATCAAGTTTTTTACAGCAGTGCTAGATGTACTTTGGTCAGTGTAGTTGGTAACGCCCAACATAAATGCCAATGGTCCGGCAGTAACATCCGCCTTTAAACCTGTGTGAAAAAATGGGCCATTGGTAAACATATAACTCATGCTATAATTTCGGTTAAGCGGTGCATCCAACAATTCGTAGCCCACATGTGTAGCAAACTTTCCTGCAGTAAATTTTAATTTTGAAGAAATATTATAACTAACAAATGCCTGTTTAATTACTGCAAGTGAGGCAAACCCATTTTTACCTGCATCAGCATCTCCATCGTTGTAAGAAAACTCTTCGGCCCGGCGGCCAAAACCTAGATCTACGGTGGCGCCAACTTTTCCAGACAGGGCAGTTGCATCCGCTTTTAAGGATGCCATTCCTAACTCAAAGGAGTTTTGCGAATTGGTAAAACTCGTATAGTTGTTTTGTTGTCCCGAAAAATTGTATCGGTAGTATGCATCTATTGATCCGGAAAAGGAGAGGGTTTTGGTAGTGTCTTGTGAAAAAGATGCAAAAAATGACGTAGCAGCTAGTACTGCTAAAGAGAATTTTCTTAACATTGTAGTAGATTTTAATTATTAATAAGAGGTACAACCATTGAACTTTGTCGAGAAGCTCATAATTAGGTTGTACCTTTTTTGTTTCTTTAGTTTTCGATAATTTCTTCTTTTAAAATACCATTGGTTTGAACCAATAAAGTTCCTTGTGTATAATTTTCGTTGTGTTGCGAAGCATCCAAGCCAAGTAATTCTTCTTCTTGACTTACCCTTATTGGCAATATAAAATTGATAAATTTAAAAATGGCAAATGAAGTAGCAAAGCTGTATGTAACTACAATGGCTAATCCTTTTAACTGGGTAAAAAAGAAAGCAGGGTTGCCATAAAAAAGCCCATCGGCACCACTTGCATTTACAGATTTTGTTGCAAATACACCAGTTAAAATCATACCCACCATACCACCAATTCCATGACAGGGAAACACATCCAATGTATCGTCTAAACTTGATTTGGCTTTGTAATGAACCGCAACATTTGAAATAATGGCTGCAAGAAAACCTATAAAAATACTTTGCGGAATAGCAACAAATCCTGCGCCCGGTGTAATGGCTACTAAACCAACAACCGCACCAATACAAAAGCCAAGTACCGAAGGTTTTTTTCCTTTTAGTACGTCAAAAAACATCCAGCTTAAACCTGCAGCAGCGGCGGCAGTATTTGTAGTAGCAAATGCAGAAACCGCTAACGAGTTTGCTGCCAAAGCAGAACCTGCGTTAAAACCGAACCAGCCAAACCAAAGCAAACCTGTACCTATCAAAACATAAGGAATATTAGCGGGTGGAATTTCTTTATGCTCAATATGAGATTGTCTCCTTTTTAATACCAATGCCCCAGCCAATGCTGCACAACCTGCAGAAATATGAACAACGGTGCCGCCAGCAAAATCGAGCACACCCATTTTAAAAAGAAAACCTTGTGGGTGCCATGTCCAGTGGGCTAATGGTGCATATACCAATAAACTAAACAGCACTATAAATAATATGTATGCAGAAAATTTTATACGCTCGGCAACGGCGCCTACAACCAAACCCGGAGTAATGATGGCAAACATTAATTGAAAAAGTGCAAATAAAAGCAACGGGATAGTTAGCGTAGCACCTCCCTGTAAATTGGGAGTGCCAGATGCTACACCTTTAAAAAATAAGTGGGTCATTGGATTTCCAATAAAACCGCCTATACTTTCACCAAAACTCAAACTATACCCTACTGTTACCCAAAGTACACTCACCACACCAGCAGCTACCACACTTTTAATCATGGTGCTTATTACATTTTTTCGGTGCACCATACCACCGTAGAAAAACGCCAAACCAGGGGTCATTAAAAATACCAGTGCTGTTGCAACCAATATCCAAGCAACATCTGCTGCATTAAATTTACCATCATCAAAATTTGGTAGTGAGGGGATAAAAATAGCAGCTATTGCTACAATTGCCAATACTAAAAATGGCGCTAAATTTTTAGGAGTAAGATTTTTCATAATTAATCTTTATATTTTAAAATATAACTATTTGTGCTAAAATAGGTAAAATTTTAAAGATTATTAAAATAAAATTTAATTATTTTTTGGATTTCCTTAAAAAAATAAAGATTTATGTAAAAATAAATGACATATTTAAAAATGTAATATATTATGCTATTATATCTTTTGAATCTAATAATGTTTCCCCCATCAAAAACTCATCTACTTTTCTTGCGCATTCACGGCCTTCGCTTATGGCCCATACAACCAATGATTGGCCACGACGCATATCGCCAGCTGTAAAGATTTTTGCAATATTGGTTTGGTAGTCTTTTTCGGTGGCTTTTACATTTCCTCTTTCGTCAAGTTCTATTTCTAATTGTGTAAGCAAGCCTTCTTTTTGTGGGTGCATAAAACCCATGGCTAGCAAGGCAAGTTCGCAAGGTATTTCTCTTTCGGTATTGGGTATTTCTACAAAGCTTGCAGGCTTACCCTCTTCAGTTATTTTCCACTCTAGGTCCACAATTTTTAAGGCTTTTAAATGTCCTTTTTCGTCGGCTATAAATTCTTTAGTGGCGGTTGCCCATTGTCTGTTGGCACCTTCTTCGTGTGAGGAGGTTGTTTTTAAAATCATGGGGTATTGCGGCCAAGGCATATGAGCCGTTCTGCTGGTTGGCGGCATGGGCATCAATTCAAATTGTGTTACGCTTGTAGCTTTTTGTCTGTTAGATGTGCCTACACAATCGCTACCAGTATCGCCACCACCAATTACTACTACGTTTTTGTTTGTGGCCACAACACCCTCTTCATCAGAGATGGAGAGGGATTGGGTGAGGCGCTTGTTTTGTTGCGTTAAAAATTCCATAGCAAAGTGTACGCCTTTTATTTCTCTGCCAGTAATATTCAAATCTCTTGGTATGGTAGAGCCGCCTGCTAACACAATAGAATCGTATTCTCTTAGTAAATCTGTAATAGAAATATTTATACCCACATTTGCATTGCACCTAAATTCAATGCCTTCTTCTTCCATAAATGTTATGCGCCTATCTATCACCCATTTTTCTAATTTAAAATCTGGAATACCATAGCGCAACAAACCTCCTGGTAAATCATCTCTCTCAAAAACCATTATGCTATGCCCAGCATAATTTAATTGTGCAGCAGCGGCTAAACCAGCAGGGCCACTACCTATTACAGCAATTTTTTTACCAGTGCGTACAATATTTTTCTTTGCTTGTACAAAGCCTTTATCAAAAGCTATTTCAATAATATGTTTTTCTATTTCTTCAATGGCAATGGCAGGTTGGTTTATACCTAGTACACAGGCACTCTCGCATGGGGCGGGGCATATGCGCCCCGTAAACTCGGGAAAATTATTGGTGGAGCTTAATATGTCGTAAGCGTTTTTCCATTCTTTTTTATACACGGCATCGTTAAACTCTGGTATAATATTCCCCAGCGGACAACCATTATGGCAAAAGGGTACGCCACAGTTCATGCATCTACCTGCTTGTTCGTTTAGCTTTTCATCTGTGTATGGTAGCACGAATTCTTTGTAGTCATTAAGTCGCTCTTCCACTTTTCTTTTTTGTGGTAGCTCTCGTGTGTGTTGAAGGAAGCCTGTTGTGTTGCCCATAATCTTTAATTTTAACACATAGAAGCATAGGCACATAGATGCACATAGTTTTACTATTGTTTTCTATGATTCTACTGTGTCTATGTGTTTATTTTTTATTCCTTAGGCAATGCCCTATAATATTCATTCACCAAAGTTTTTTGTCCTTCCTTAAAAATATTTGTACAATTAAAATTTATTAAAACACCTTTTGGTTTTTTTAATAGTTTCATATAAGTAAGAACTTGTGCTTGATGTACTGGTAACAATCCATCTATTGCTTTTAATTCAACCAATATCAAATCTTCAACCAATACATCTAATCTTAAATCTGCATCTAACTGTAATCCTTTGTATTCAATAGGAACCCATAGTTGTGTTTTATGTGCTATATTTTGTAAAGCCAATTCTCTAATAAAACATTTTTCAAAAACACTTTCTAATAATCCTGGACCAAGTTCTTTGTGTACTTCTATTGCACAACCAATAATTTTGAATGTCAATTCGTCAAGGTACTTTTGTGTAATACTCATAAGTAGTAAAATTTTATGTGATTAAAATAGTTACTACAAACTTAAATCTTTAACACATAGAATCATAGGCACATAGTTTCACATAGGGTTTTTACTATGTGTTTCTATGATTCTACTGTGCCTATGTGTTTAAATTACCATCACATAGGTTTACTATTGTGCTTCTATGATCCTAGTGTGCCTATGTGTTTAAAATCTTTCTTCCCCTCCAAAACCTTCTTATAATCCTTCGGAAAAACTTTTACAAAATGCTGTAACTGGTTTTCAAAATCGTTTAATACAAATTTTGCAACGGTACTTTTTGTATAATTAAAATGTTGCTCAATCATGCTTTGTAAAAATGTTGCATCCTCATTGGATAGCGGGTCTATGTCCACCATTTCTTTGTTGCACGTATTGGCGAAGCTGTGTTGCACATCATATATATATGCAATACCACCACTCATACCTGCGGCAAAATTTCTACCGGTTGCGCCGAGTATAACAACATTGCCGCCAGTCATGTATTCGCAACCATGGTCGCCAACGCCTTCTACCACTACGTTTGCGCCGCTGTTGCGTACCGCAAATCGTTCGCCAGCTTTGCCTCTTATAAATGCATAACCACTTGTAGCACCATAAAAAGCCACATTGCCAATTATGCTATTCTCCTCAGGCACAAAACCAGCATCGGCAGATGGATACACAATTAATTTTGCACCGCTCAATCCTTTTCCAAAATAATCATTGGCATCGCCTTCTAATTCCAATGTTATTCCTTTTGTATTAAATGCACCAAAACTTTGCCCTGCTGTACCATTAAATTTTACATGAATCGTATCATCGGGCAAACCATCGGCTTTATACAATTTTGTAATTTCGTTGGATAAAATGGTACCAACCGTTCTATTTGTATTTTTAATTGCAAACGATGCGGTTGTTTTTTCTTTCTTTTCTAAAGATAATTTTGCAGCGGCTAGTAATTGCCAATCCAATACATTTTCCAATTCGTGGTCTTGTTTTTCTGTATTGTATAATCCAGCCCCTCCTAACCTCCCCACAAGGGAGGAACTAGGTTCTTTAAAAAGTATTGGCGATAAATCAAGTTTACTATATTTCCAATGTTCAATATTTTCGTTTTGTACCAAACAATCTACTTGGCCTACCATTTCGTTGATGGTTTTAAAACCAAGCTCCGCCATTATTTCACGCAGCTCTTCTGTAAGAAATTTAAAGAAATTTACCACATGCTCTGCATCGCCTGTAAAACGCTTTCTTAGTTCGGGGTCTTGTGTAGCAATACCAACTGGGCAAGTATTCAAATGGCATTTGCGCATCATAATACAACCTTCTACCACCAATGCAGCTGTGGCTACGCCCCATTCTTCTGCTCCGAGCAGTGTTGCAATGGCAATATCTCTACCAGTTTTCATTTGCCCATCGGCTTGCAACACCACACGACTACGCAATTTATTTTTTACAAGCGTTTGATTGGCTTCTGCCAAACCAAGCTCCCAAGGCAAGCCCGCATGTTTTATAGAACTTATGGGCGAAGCACCTGTACCACCATCATGCCCAGCAATTAAAATAACATCTGCTTTTGCTTTAGCTACACCAGCTGCAATGGTGCCCACACCAGCTTTGCTCACCAGTTTTACATTTATCCTTGCAGCACGATTTGCATTTTTTAAATCGAAAATAAGTTGTGCCAAATCTTCAATAGAATAAATATCATGATGCGGTGGTGGAGAAATTAATCCCACACCTGGCGTGGCATGACGCACTTTTCCTATCCATTCATCTACTTTATAGCCAGGTAATTGTCCGCCCTCACCAGGCTTTGCGCCTTGCGCCATTTTTATTTGTAACTCATCTGCTTCAGTTAAATACAAACTTGTAACACCAAACCTTGCCGATGCAATTTGTTTAATAGACGAACGCATACTGTCGCCATTCGGTAATGTTGAGTAACGGCTTTCATCTTCTCCACCCTCGCCAGTATTGCTTTTGCCGCCAAGCTTGTTCATGGCAATAGCAAGTGTGGTATGCGCTTCCCAGCTAATGCTACCAAAACTCATAGCACCAGTGGCAAAGCGTTTGTAAATATTTTCTGCAGGTTCTACTTCATCAATAGAAATAGCAGCACGAGTATTTTTAAAATTAAATAAACTTCTAAGCGTTGCTGCTCTTTCGCTTTGGTCGTTTACTGCTTTAGAATATTTTTTAAAAGTATTGTAATCATTCATTCTTGTAGAATATTGCAAGAGATGAATGGTAGTTGGATTAAACAAATGAAATTCGCCTTTTCGTTTCCATTGATACACGCCACCAACTGGGAGCCTATCATTGGGCATTGATTTTTTACTGAATGCAACATAATGTTTCGCCAATGCTTCTTTCGCAAGCCCATTAAGCGCCACACCTTCTATGCGACTAACAGCGCCAGTAAAATATGCGTCAACTAAATTTTTATCGAGGCCTAATATTTCAAAAATTTGTGCACCTTGGTAAGATTGTAAAGTAGAAATACCCATTTTGGAAAACACTTTTAGCAAACCATCGCACACGGCTTTGATATAATTTTTTCGTAAATCTTCCCACACTAAATCTGTTTGCAATGCACCATTGGTTTTCATATTTCTAATAGATGCCATTGCCAAATATGGATTGATAGCCGTAGCGCCAAAACCAATTAAACAAGCAAAGTGATGCACTTCCCACACATCGCCAGCTTCTACCACTATACCCACTTGCCCACGTAAACCTTTTTCTATCAAATGATGATGCACGGCCGATGTAGCTAGTAAAGTTGGAATGGCCGCATGGTCGCTATCAACAGCTCTATCACTTAATATCAACACTTCAAAACCATCGTGTACAGCATCCTCGGCATAGCGGCACAATCTTTCTAAACCCAATTTTAATGAGCCGTCTTTTCCATCTGCTCTAAAATAAGTTTGCAATGTTTTGCTTTGAAATTTACCAGTATCAATGCTTCTTAATTTTTCTAATTCTTTGCTGGTAAGTATTGGATGTTTCAATGCAACCGTATGACAATCCTCTGGTCTTTCTTCTAATAAATCTCCATTGTTTCCTACAAATGATGCAAGACTCATTACCAATCTTTCTCTTATAGGATCAATTGGCGGATTAGTAACTTGCGCAAACAGTTGTTTAAAATAAGAACTGATGTGTTGTGGAATATCGCTTAACACTGCTATGGGCGTATCTGTTCCCATAGAGCCAATTGGTTCCTTACCATCAAGCGCCATTGGTTTTAAAATCGTATCAATATCTTCTGTAGAATATCCAAATGCTTTTTGATATTTTAAAATAGAAGCATCAGACAAATGTGTAAATGTTACACGTGGGTCTTCAATTTCTTCTAACCGAATTTTATATTGGTTTAAATATTTGTCGTATGGCTTTTGACTACAGATATTTTGTTTTAATTCCTCATCGCTAATAATTCTGCCTTGTTCCAAATCCACCACAAACATTTTACCTGGTTGTAGCCTTCCTTTTTCTTTTATTAATTTTTGGTCAATAGGTAATGCGCCTGTTTCGCTAGCCATAATAACCCTATCATCTGTGGTTACACAATAACGAGATGGACGCAATCCATTTCTATCGAGTGTAGCACCAATTATTTTTCCATCGGTAAAAGAAATAGAAGCGGGGCCATCCCATGGTTCCATGATGCTTGCATGAAATTCGTAAAATGCTTTTTTAATGGGATCCATATCATCATTGCCATCCCATGCTTCTGGTATGAGCATCATCATTACTTGTGGCAAACTTCTACCACACAATAGTAATAGTTCAATCATATTATCTAAACAGGCAGAGTCTGATTGTTGTCCGCTAATAATTGGCAACAACAAATCCATTTCTTCTTTACTAAAGTATAGTGTAGAAAAACGTTTTTCTACAGCTTTTAGCCAGTTTAGGTTTCCTTGCAATGTATTTATTTCACCATTGTGCGCTATGTATCTAAATGGTTGTGCCAATTTCCAACTTGGAAAAGTGTTGGTGGCAAAACGGGAATGTACCAACCCAAAAGCACTAACCAATTTTTTGTTGGATAAATCAGGAAAATAATGTCGTACTTGTGTGCTGGTTAATTGCCCTTTGTAAATAATTGT
This sequence comes from Ferruginibacter sp., assembly GCA_031398005.1. GTDB lineage: Bacteria > Bacteroidota > Bacteroidia > Chitinophagales > Chitinophagaceae > Ferruginibacter. Next base: position 72,305 of record JANNMO010000025.1, on the reverse strand, counting down.
TTTGTAAGAAAGCGATGCCAAGTAAAAGCCAATACTATCTTTTTTAATGGAATTATTAATTGTGTGTGTAGCATAATTGCGTAGCACAAAAAGTTTTCTTTCAAAAGCATCTACATCTTTAATATGATCTGGCCGTGCAATAAAAACCTGTTCCATTTCTGGCTCCACACTTAATGCTGTAGGGCCGATGTTTTCGGCATTTACCGGTACTTTTCTATAACCAAGTATTTCTATATGTAATTTTTCAGCGGCTTTATTAAACAACGAACGACATTCTTCCCTCACTCGTATTTCTTTTGGAAAGAAAACAACGCCAACTGCATATTTTGTAAATGGCGGTAAGTGAATACCAAGTTTTTTACATTCATCAAAGAAAAATTCGTGTGGCATTTGCAACATAATTCCAGCACCATCGCCAGAATTATTTTCACAGCCGCATGCACCTCTATGCTCCATGTTTTCTAATACGGTTAGCGCATCAGTAATATGTTGATGTGATTTTGCACCTTTTATATTGGCTACAAAACCAATACCACAAGCATCATGCTCAAAGCGTGGGTCGTAGAGGCCGACCTCACCCTCGTTCCCTCTCCGAAAGAGAGGGAGGCCAAGCTTTTGTGCATCATCAGCATTTGTAATTAAGCATTTCATCATGTTATCATTTTTCAACTTTTATCCAAACATAGATTATGTACTATTTATTTTTTGTCCAAACAAAGAAGCAGCTATGGTCATCATCGTTGTGTCACTCACTTGTACTGCATAACTTTATTCAACAGGTCTCACCCTCCTTCTCCCTCTCCAAAGGAGAGGGAGCGGTACATTAAACATATCCAAACATTTTATCTACCACATCATCTACATATCCTTTTTCAACAATAATCTGTAGTGTTTAATTATTCTCACATATATTCATTCACAAAACCCTTACTCTACTTTATCTCTAACCTTCTCTCCCAATCAATCTCCTACGTTTCTTCCCCCTTCGGGGGAGATAGAGGGGGGCCAGAAGGCGTCACACCAAATACCCAAACGCATTATCCCCACTCTTCAATTCCGTATAATTAATATGATAGTTGTTTAAATTTTTCAACAACACATCATAATCTTTTTTTGTTTTTAACTCAATACCAACTAAAGCTGGGCCTGTTTCTTTATTGTGCTTTTGCATGTATTCAAAGCGAGTAATGTCATCATTATCGCCCAACACATGGTTTACAAATTCCTTTAGTGCGCCTGGTCTTTGTGCAAAACGAATAAGGAAATAATGTTTTAACCCTTCGTATTGCAAACTGCGCTCTTTAATTTCTTGCATACGGTCTATATCATTATTGCCACCGCCAATAACACAAACAATATTTTTTCCTTTTATTTGCTCTGCATATTCATCTAGTGCAGCAATGCTCAATACACCTGCAGGTTCTGCTACAATGGCATCTTCATTGTACAATTGTAAAATGGTAGTACATACTTTTCCTTCATCCACCAACAGCATATCATCCAGCACATCTTTACAAATGGAAAATGTAATATCACCCACACGCTTTACGGCAGCACCATCTACAAAGCGTTCTATATTTTCTAGCGTTACAGGTTGTCCAGCTTTTAAGGCCTCATACATGCTTGGCGCACCCTTTGGTTCTACGCCTATTATTTTTGTTTGAGGAGAAAAAGTTTTAAAATATGAACCAACGCCTGCACTCAAACCGCCACCGCCAACTGCCATAAAAATGTAATCAACATTATTTTGCTCCTCTAATATTTCTACACCAACTGTTGCTTGCCCTTCAATAATTTTATAATCATCAAATGGGGGAATAAATGTCATCCCATTTTCTTCTGTATATTTTTTTGCAGCAATGGCACAATCATCAAACGTATCACCTACTAATTTTACAGTTATATAATCTTCTCCAAACATGTTGGTTTGTGATACTTTTTGGTTGGGAGAAATAACAGGCATAAACACAACACCCTTTGCACCGAGTTTTTTGCAACTATATGCAAAACCCTGCGCATGGTTACCTGCACTTGCACATACAACGCCACGTTGCAATTGCTCCTCAGATAGGCTGCTCATCATATTATACGCACCACGTAGTTTGTACGAACGAACTACTTGCAAATCTTCTCTTTTCAAATACAGCTTGCATTGGTATTTTTTAGAGAGATTTAGGTTGAGCTGCAAAGGGGTTTTGTTTACGACGTTTTTAAGGCGTTGTGCTGCTGTTGTAAAATCTAATAATATTTCTAATGTAGTATTCATTTATGCTGTTGTACTTATCGTTTTCATATTGGTCATTGCTTGTCTTAAAGTAGCTCCAATAATTTCTACTGGATGGTTTCGCAATGCATGATTCACTTTAATCAATGCTTTGTTATCAACACCTGCATCTTTACCTTCATTGAAATTTTTACCAATTACATCGGTATCTATTTTCTGCATAAAATCTGCCAATAAAGGCTTGCATGCATGGTCAAATAAATAACAACCATATTCTGCAGTGTCAGAAATTACCCTATTCATTTCAAATAATTTTTTGCGTGCAATGGTATTGGCAATTAATGGTGTTTCGTGCAAAGATTCGTAATAAGCAGATTCTTCTTTAATGCCTGCTTCCACCATCGTTTCAAAAGCCAATTCCACACCAGCTCTTATCATGGCCACAAACAACAATGCATTATCAAAAAATTCTTGTTCAGCAATTTTCATACCTCCAGCAGGTGTTTTTTCAAAAGCTGTTTCGCCAGTAGCTGCTCTCCATGCTAGTAAATTTTTATCATCGTTTGCCCAGTCTTCCATCATGGTTTTGCTAAAATGCCCACTCATAATATCGTCTTGGTGTTTTTGAAACAATGGGCGCATGATGGTTTTTAACTCTTCCGATAATTCATATGCTTTTATTTTTGCTGGGTTCGATAACCTGTCCATCATAGCCGTAACACCACCTTGCTTTAATGCTTCCGTAATTACTTCCACACCATATTGTACGAGTTTTGATGCGTAGCTTTTTTCAATTCCTTTCTCTACCATTTTATCAAAACAAAGTATAGAGCCTGTTTGTAGTAAGCCACATAGTATAGTTTGCTCACCCATCAAGTCACTCTTTACTTCTGCTACAAAAGATGATTTTAATACACCTGCTCTATGTCCGCCAGTACCGACTGCATAAGCTTTTGCTTGCTCTAAGCCTTTTCCCTCTGGGTCATTTTCTGGATGCACAGCTATTAGTGTAGGTACACCAAACCCTCTTTTATATTCTTCTCTCACTTCCGTACCTGGGCATTTTGGTGCTACCATTATCACCGTTAAGTCTTTTCTTATTTGCATACCTTCTTCTACAATATTAAAACCATGAGAGTAGGAGAGTGTTGCGCCTTTTTTCATCATCGGCATAATGGCGGTTACTACAACGGTATGTTGTTTGTCTGGTGTAAGATTCAATACCAAATCAGCAGAAGGAATTAATTCTTCGTATGTGCCAACTACAAATTTATTATCTGTAGCATTTTTCCATGATGCTCTTTTTTCTGTAATTGCTTCGCTTCGCAATGCATACGACACATCCAAACCAGAGTCTCTTAAATTTAAACCTTGGTTTAAGCCTTGTGCGCCGCAACCTACTATTACCATTTTTTTACCCTTCAGTGCATCTACACCGTTTGTAAATTCACTGCTGTTCATAAACTCGCATACGCCGAGTTGGTTTAGTTGTTCTCTAAGCGGTAAGCTGTTGAAATAATTTGCCATTTTGTAAATTGTTTAGCCCCCTAAATCCCCCGAAGGAGAACTTGTGAACTTTGTGATTATTGAGTTGTTTTTTAATTTTAAACTTTCTGTTTTTAATCTTTGAACTCTTACAGTGTCAGCCTGAGCTTGTCGAAGGCGTTGCAAAAAATTCTACAAGGCTTTTTCGAGATAGCCCCAGCTTCGACAAGCTCAGCTTGACATTCCTTACATTGAAAAAACTTCTTCATTCTGATTTAAAAATTCATTCTCCGTTATTGCCTCACCCGGCTCTCTGTATTCAAATTCTTTTAGTTTTTTATGAAAGCCTTCACTGTTTTTTATGATGGCTATTCTTGCACTGCGTACAAATTCTATCAAACCATAAGGCTCTAATACTTTTATTAGATTATCCGTTTCTTCTCTATGCCCAGCTACTTCAAAAACAGTATAGTCTTTTCGTATCACCACAGCCTTTGCACCATGCTGACTTAATAATCTTTCTACCTTTACCTCTTCAGCAATAATATCTGTAGGCACTTTATACAAAGCCAATTCTTGCCAAACTATTTCATCATTGTTGTTGTAATATGTTTTTAAAACTTCTACTTGCTTTTCTATTTGTCTGCACAATTTTCTTACTACCTCTTCTGTTTCGTTTATTACAATCGTAAAACGGTGTACGCTTTCTATTTCGCTTGGAGATGTATTGAGGCTATCAATATTTATTTTTCTTCTAGAAAAAATAATTGCAATACGAACGAGTAAACCAATTTGGTTTTCAGTATAAACGGTTATGGTGAATTCTTGTTTTTGCATAATCTAAATTTTTAAAATAGTAGCTTCAATAAACTAAAGGTTGTCAGGCTGAGCTTGTCGAAGCCGATGCGCTTCTTTAAACCCGCCTTCGACAAGCTCAGGCTGACATTCTAATAATTTATAGTTCCTCCTTACTCAAAATAATTTCCGAAACCCCTCTTCCTTGCGGCACCATCGGAAACACATTGTTTTCTTTGCCCACCATCACTTCTAAAAAATAACTTCCTGTATGGTTGAGCATCGTTTGCAAAGCATCTTTTAGTTTTTCTCTTTCACTTACTCGTTGCCCATCTATATAATATCCTTTGGCTACTTGTACGAAATCAGGGCTTGTAATATCAACAAACGAATATCTTTTTTCATGAAACAATTGTTGCCATTGGCGTACCATTCCCAAAAATTGATTGTTTAGAATTAATATTTTTACATCCACATTAAACTGCATTATAGTTCCCAATTCTTGTATCGTCATTTGAATGCCACCATCACCTGCAATAGCAATAATGGTTTTATTGGGTGCACCATATTTTGCACCAATGGCTGTTGGTAATGCAAAGCCCATTGTACCTAAACCACCGCTGGTAATATTGCTTTTGCTATTGTTGTATTTTGCATAGCGACATGCAACCATTTGGTGTTGCCCCACATCTGTTACAATTACCGCTTCGCCATTTGTTAATTCATTCAAAGTATTTATCACTTCGCCCATTGTCATCTCATCCGTTGTGGGATTCATTTCTGGAGCAATGCATTTCTCCTCTTCTTTTTGTTGATACGCTTTAAACTTATTATGCCAAGCCTCATGCTTTTTTTGCTCTACCAATGCAGTAAGCATTGGCAAAGTTTCTTTACAATCACCCCACACAGGCACAGTTGTTTTTACATTCTTATCAATTTCCGAAGGGTCTATATCAAGGTGAATTATTTTTGCTTGCTTAGCATATTTGTCTAACCTGCCGGTTACTCTATCATCGAAACGCATGCCAACTGCAATCAATACATCGCATTCATTCGTCAAAACATTTGGTCCATAATTGCCATGCATACCAAGCATACCCACACCAAGCGGATGGTCTGTAGGAATAGCACTCATGCCCATTATCGTCCATGCAGATGGAATACCAGCTTTTTCTATAAATTGTATAAATTCTTTTTCTGCATTTCCAAGAATTACACCTTGCCCAAAAATTACAAATGGCTTTTCTGCATTGTTTATTAATGCTGCTGCAGCTTCTACATATTCTTTCCGTACAATTGGTTTTGGTCTATAACTTCTTATGTGATCACATTTTTTGTAGCCTTCATAATCGAATTGTTGTAGCTGCGCATTTTTTGTAATGTCAATCAACACTGGCCCAGGTCTTCCGCTGCCTGCTATATAAAATGCTTTTGCCAATACAGAAGGAATTTCGGTAGCATCTGTTACTTGATAGTTCCATTTTGTAACAGGCGTGGTAATATTAATAACATCAATTTCTTGAAAAGCATCCGTACCCAACAAATGTGCAAACACTTGCCCGGTGATACATACAACAGGTGTGCTATCTATCATCGCATCTGCCAAACCTGTTACTAAATTTGTAGCACCAGGCCCACTCGTTGCAAATACCACACCTGTTCTTCCACTCACACGAGCGTAGCCTTGTGCAGCGTGTATGGCGCCTTGCTCGTGGCGAACCAGAATATGTTTTACCTTATCATTATAATCATATAGGGCATCGTATATTGGCATTATTGCTCCACCAGGATAACCAAAAATGGTATCTACTCCTTCTGCAAGAAAAGCTTCTAAAACAGATTGTCCGCCGCTTATAAGCGTTGCCTTCTTTGTATCAATTTTTTCTTCAATTAATTCTAATGTTTCCATAAAAAATATTTTAGGCCTCATCTGTTACACAACCTTGTGAGGCATCCTTAACCATATTTGCATATTTGAACAACACACCCTTGGTTACTTTCAATAATGGCTGCTGCCATTTTTTTCTTCTCTCCACAATAATATTCTCACTCACTTTTAATGTAATTTTTTTTGTAGCAATATCTATTTCAATAATATCATCCTCTTCCACCAATGCTATTAACCCACCATTAAATGCCTCAGGTGTAATATGCCCAACCACAAAACCATGACTGCCACCACTAAATCTCCCATCCGTAATTAATGCTACATCTTTACCCAATCCTGCACCAGTAATAGCACTTGTTGGTTTTAGCATTTCAGGCATACCAGGTGCACCTTTTGGTCCTTCATATCTTATTACTACTACATCACCTTTTTTTACACGTCCATCGCTTATGCCTTGCACCAAATCTTTTTCTCCATTAAAAACCCTTGCAGTACCTTCAAAACGCTCACCTTCTTTCCCACTTATTTTTGCTACGCTTCCTTTTTCTGCAAGGTTGCCATAGAGTATTTGTAAATGTCCTGTTGCTTTTAATGGTTGCTCTAAAGGATATATTATTTTTTGTGTATCAAAATCCAATGACTTAATATCTTTCAAATTTTCTGCAACTGTTTTTCCTGTTACGGTAATACAGTCACCATGCAACAATCCCTTTTCCAACAAATATTTCATTACACTGGGCACGCCACCATGCGCATGTAACTCTTGCATTAAATATTTCCCACTCGGCTTAAAGTCGGCAAGCACTGGTGTTTTATCACTTATGGTTTGAAAATCATCAATCGTTAATTCTACATCTACAGCTTTTGCCATGGCTATTAAATGCAATACAGCATTGGTGCTTCCCCCAAAAATCATGATGATGGTAATGGCATTTTCAAATGCTTTACGTGTCATGATATCTTTTGGCTTTATATCTTTTTCTAATAATATTTTTATAGCCTTACCAGCATCCAAACATTCTTTTTTCTTTTCATCGCTCAATGCAGGGTTGCTAGATGAGTAAGGCAAACTCATACCCATTGCCTCAATAGCACTCGCCATTGTGTTTGCTGTGTACATACCACCACATGCTCCTGCACCAGGACAACTGTGTTTTATTACTTCTTTAAAATCCTCTGGCGTAATAGTACCAGCTATTTTTTTACCCAATGCTTCAAAAGATGATATGATATTTAATTCTTCACCTTTATAATTGCCTGCTGCTATGGTGCCGCCATAAACCATTATTGATGGACGGTTCAGTCTACCCATTGCCATTATAGAACCTGGCATATTTTTATCGCAGCCGGGTAGTGCTATTAATCCATCATAATAAAACCCACCACAAACCGCTTCAATACTATCTGCAATAATATCTCTACTCACCAAGCTGTATCGCATACCATCAGTACCATTGCTTATGCCATCGCTTATGCCAATGGTATTAAAAATTAAACCCACTAGATCATTTTCCCACACGCCTTGTTTTACCAACTTTGCTAAATCATTCAAATGCATATTACATGTATTGCCATCATAACCCATGCTCACCACACCTACTTGTCCTTTTTTCAAATCATTTTCGGTTAAACCAATGCCATACAACATGGCTTGCGCCGCAGGCTGTGTTTCATCTTGCGTTATTGTTTTTGAATATTTATTTAGTTCTGTCATGTTTTAAATACTTTCATAAATATGTAGTGTCAGCCTGAGCTTGTCGAAGGCGGGTTTATTTAGAGCAACGGGTTCGACAAGCTCAGGCTGACACTCAAACAAAACTTGTGTTTCTATTTATTAAATCAAACCAACTCCATTTTAAACTCCTGCTCCAACACCTTTGCCTTATATGCCGCTTGAATAACTTTGCCAATCGAATCATCCCAAGCTTTTGGAAAAACATAATCATCTATTGATTGCCATCCAATAACTTCTGCTGCGGTACCACAATAAAATGCACTATCTGCATTTTTAATGTCATCTACTGTAAATGTTTTTTCTTCTACAGAAATACCTAGAGTAGTGCAAATTTCAATTACTGTAGCACGAGTTATTCCTGGTAAAATATAATTAGATGGCGGCGTAAATAGCTTACCATCTTTTTCTACAAATAAATTTGCACCAGGCCCTTCAGCCGCATTACCATTAATGTCTAGCAACAAGGCTTCATCAAAACCATTGTCTTTGGCTTCTTGACAAGCCATAATAGAGTTTACATAGTGTCCACTTACTTTAGCATGTATTTTAAAACCTTTTGGGTTGGGTCTTTGAAAAGATGATGTCATTACCCGTATCAATTTATCGCCAAGGTATGCGCCCCAGCTCCATGCAGTAATCATTAAAAAAGATGACGATGCTTTTTGCAAACTCATATTTGGTGGGCAAAAAACAAGCGGACGTAAATACGCATCTTCCAAATTATTTTTTGCCAGCACTTCGTAAGAAATATCTATCATTTGTTGCGTGCTGTAGTCAAGCGGAATACCCACACTATCACAAGAAAATTTTAATCTTTCAAAATGTTCTACAGGTTTAAAAATTTTTGTGCCGTTTTCTGTTGCATAACTTCTTATCCCTTCAAATACCGCATAACCATAATGGAGCGATTGGTCAAACAAACCAGTTTTAGCTTCTGTAGCTTTTACAAATTCATTGTTAAAATAAAGAATCGTGTTCTCGTTAAAATACATGTTGTTTAAATTATTATTGTTTTATAATGTAAGACCCTGCTACTTTGTGGAGGCAGGGTCTTTATCTTTTTTTGTTAGATAATGTTTATCCCTGCTTTCGATTTGTTTTAATAATCACTTTCACTTTTGTAATAATATTTTTCATTTGTTGCGTTTTATTTTTTTGTTTACGAGCCAATAACTTTGATTGAACATTAGTGGTTCCTACACTGTGTAGGAACTCCATTCAACAGTATTTCATTTTTCATCTTTTATCTACACATTAGATTACCGTAGATTTTCTCAACAAAATATTATCAATATTCACGTTACCATGATCCGCATTATTTATATACTCACTTATTATATCGCCAATGGTAGATGTGAAATAAAAATTTTCATCATCAATATCTTTTGTTACGTATCCATTTGTTATTGCCCAATTTGTTGCTTCTCTCACAAGTGCTGCTTCTTCAAACATTTCAAAATGATCTAACAACATTGCTGCCGATAAAATAGAACCAATTGGGTTTGCAATATCCTTTCCCGCTGCTTGTGGGTAAGAACCATGTATAGGTTCAAATAATGCATATTTATTTCCCAACGATGCAGAAGGTAACATACCTAGTGATCCGCTTATTACACTTGCTTCATCGCTAATAATATCACCAAACATATTTTCTGTTAATATCACATCAAACTGCTTCGGATTTAATATTATTTGCATAGCTGCATTATCTACAAATAAAAAATCTAATTCTACATCCGCATATTCCAAGGCAATTTCTTTTACAACCAATCTCCACAATCTTGATGTTTCTAACACATTGGCTTTATCTACAAGCGTTACTTTTTTTCGCCTCGTTTGTGCTGCCTTAAATGTTAAATGTGCAATGCGCTCTATTTCTTCTTTACTATATTTACATTCATCTATGGCAATTGTTTTTGCTTCGTTTATTTCTTTTTTGCCAAAATAAATTCCACCGGTTAGTTCTCTATAAATTACCATATCTACCCCTTCTATATTACTAGTTTTAAGTGGGCTTAAATGTTTTAAAGCCTCATAAGCTGTAACAGGTCTTATATTTGCATACAACTCCAATGCTTTTCTTAACCCAAGCAAACCCTGCTCCGGCCTCACTTTTGCGCTAGGGTCGTTGTCATATTTTGGGTCACCTATTGCACCAAACAAAATGGCATCAGATGCCATACATGCATCTATTGTTTCTTGTGGCAAAGGGTTTCCAGTTGTGTCTATAGCTATAGTTCCCAGCAACGCATAATTGTAACCAAAAACATGATTAAATCTTTTTGCAATAGCATCCAATACTTTTATCGACTGCGCTACTACTTCTGGTCCTATACCATCTCCTTCTATTACAGTAATATGTTTCACCTTTATGATTTTATGCATGTTGTTTTTCAAATTCAATAATCTCTTCCTTCATTCCTAATAAATAATCTATATCATCATACCCATTTAGCAAACAGGTTTTTTTATAAGAATTTATTTCAAAATTCTCCGTATCATTTGTTGTATCTATTGTTATCGTTTGTTTTTCTAAATCAACTGTAAGTGTTGCATCATTGCTTTGCGAAAATATTTTTTGTAAAAAATAATCATTCACAATTACAGGTAGCAATCCATTATTCAATGCATTATTTTTAAAAATATCTGCAAAAAAACTAGATACCACTACTTTAAAGCCCGCATCTATTATGGCCCATGCTGCATGTTCTCTCGATGAGCCACAACCAAAATTTTTTCCTGCTACCAAAATTTCTCCTTTATATTGGGCTTGGTTTAAAACAAAATCAGGCTTTGGGTTTTGCTCATCAGCATGTATATATCGCCAATCTCTAAATAAATTTTTACCAAACCCATCTCTTGTTGTTCCTTTTAAAAAACGAGCAGGTATAATTTGGTCTGTGTCCACGTTTTCTATTTTTAGAGGAACAAAACGCCCCCTAACAATACCACAGCCCCCCCACCCCCCAAAGGGGGGATTTGGCGCTTTATTACTTTGATGTTTTGTTATATCACTCATGCTGCTAAATCTAAATATTTTAAAATTCTTTTTTATTAGAGAGCTGCTTAAGCCCCTCCTTCGGAGGGGTTTGGGGAGGCCACGTATCCCGCAATAGCCGCCGCTGCTGCACTTAGCGGACTTGCCAATAATGTTCTTGCGCCAAGACCTTGTCTGCCTTCAAAATTTCTATTGCTCGTACTTATACAATATTTACCAGCTGGTATTTTATCTTCATTCATACCAAGGCAGGCACTACAGCCTGGTTGGCGCAGTTGAAACCCCGCTTCAATAAATATCTTATCAATGCCTTCTTCAATGGCTTGTTGTTCTACTTGCTTGCTGCCTGGCACTATCCATACTTCCACATCAGCAGATTTTGTTTTTCCTTTTACAAAATTGGCCACTATTCGTAAGTCTTCAATGCGGCTATTGGTACAGCTTCCAATAAATACATAATCTATTTTTTGCCCTGCAATTTTTTGCCCTGCTTGCAAACCCATGTAAGCAAGTGATTTTGTAAATCCTGCTTTATCACTTTCGTTTATACAATTAATTTCTGGTATCATCGAATTAATTGATATTCCCATTCCAGGGTTGGTACCATAAGTTATCATTGGAGAAATATCTTCTGCTTTTATAAAAATTTCTTTATCAAATACAGCATCTACATCACTATACAATGTTTTCCATTTTTCCAAAGTCTCATTCCAAGCTTCATTTGCAGGAGCAAATTGTCTTCCTTTTATATACTCAAAAGTCGTTTCATCTGGCGCAATCAATCCACATCTACCGCCCATCTCAATACTCATGTTGCATATCGTCATACGAGCTTCCATGCTTAAGTTTCGTATGGTAGAGCCCGCAAATTCTACTGCATAACCTGTAGCGCCACTTGCTGTTATTTGTGCTAAAATATATAACACAATATCTTTTGACACCACGCCATTTCCCAAAACACCATCTACATTTATGCGCATGGTTTTCGGTTTACTCTGCATCACACATTGTGTAGCAAAAACCATTTCCACTTCGCTTGTGCCTATACCAAATGCAATGCAGCCAAATGCGCCATGTGTAGATGTGTGGCTGTCTCCGCATACTATCGTCATGCCAGGTTGTGTTATGCCAAGCTCGGGTCCTATCACATGTACAATACCTTGGTACTTGTGTCCTAAACCATATAATTCTATGTTATGATTTTTACAATTCTCCATTAATTTTTCCACCTGCAATCTTCCCAATTCATCTTTTATAGGTAGATGTTGATTAATGGTTGGTACATTATGATCGGCTGTTGCTACAATTTGTTTTGGTCTAAAAACGGGTACACCTCTGTTTTCAATTCCTTTAAAAGCTTGTGGGCTCGTTACTTCGTGTATCAAATGTTTATCGATATACAATACAGTGATACCTCCGTTTATTTCTTTTAGGGTGTGTGCATCCCAAATTTTATCGAATAATGTTTTTGCCATTTTATGCGTTGTGTTATTAAAGTGTCAGGGTGAGCTTGTCGAACCCGTTGCACCAAGTAAACCCGCCTTCGACAAGCTCAGGCTGAGACTCTTCTTGATTCAACCTTTTTCTTTTAATTCGTAACCGCTACACTATCATTATACGCAGTTGCCAACTCCTTCAAATCACTATCCACTATTTCCTTTTTTATATCTGCCACTTTTTCAAATTCTTCATACAATGCATCAATATCATTTCTATCAAACACAAATCCTAAGTTCTGAAACCTATACGCCAATGCACTTCTACCACTTCTTGCTGTTAAAATAATTTTAGAACTATCTGCACCCACTTCATCTGGATTTATAATTTCGTACGTTTGTGCATTTTTCAAAAACCCATCTTGATGAATACCAGATGAATGAGAAAATGCATTGCTACCAACGATAGCCTTGTTGGGTTGCACAGGCATACGCATCGTGTCACTCACATTTCTGCTCATTGGGTTTAGCAACTTTGCATTCACATCTGTATAAAAATGTAATTCTTTGTGTTGCTTTATCACCATCACCACTTCTTCAAGCGATGTATTGCCAGCTCGCTCTCCCAACCCATTGATGGTACATTCTATTTGTCTTGCCCCGCTTATAATACCCGCAATACTATTTGCCGTAGCCAATCCTAGGTCGTTGTGGCAATGACAACTAATAACTGCTTTATCAATATTGGGTACATTGTTTACCAGAAATGCAATTTTATTTCCATATTCATGCGGCAAACAATAACCAGTTGTATCAGGAATATTTACGGTTGTTGCACCAGCTTTTATTACAGCTTCTATTACCCTTGCCAAATATTCATTGTCTGTTCTGCCAGCATCTTCTGCATAAAATTCCACATCATCGGTATAGTTTCTTGCCCATTGTACGCATTGTATGGCACGAACTAAAATTTCATCTTGCGTTGCATTAAATTTAGATTTGATGTGGTAATCAGATGTGCCAATACCTGTGTGTATCCTAGGTCGCTTAGCATATTTTAGTGCCGCCGCAGCCGTTTCAATATCTTTTTCTACCGCCCTACTTAAGCCGCATACAATGGTGTTTTTTAAAATTTTAGATATTGCCTCCACGCTTTCAAAATCGCCTGCTGATGAAATAGGAAAGCCCGCTTCAATAATGTCAACACCCAAATTTTCCAACTCAAGCGCCAATGCAACTTTTTCTTTTGTATTTAATTTACAACCTGGTACTTGCTCACCATCTCTTAATGTTGTATCAAAAATTAAAATTTTATTTGTGCTCATGATAATTTTAAAATGATGGTCATTAAATTTTAAGTTGCTTTTATTCCCGTTGATTTTACCTAAGTTAATTTTAAAAAATACTTGAATCCAATCATTATTACTTTATTTTTACACTATACAAAAAGTGATTTAGCTTCCATAAGTCAATACTGTAAAGGTTTTCAGTTATAAATATTTACTATGCCCAATCGTTCTAACAATGCTTTATTCTTGCTGATTAAATCTCTAAAAAAATCGGAAAAGAGAAATTTTAAACTTTTTGCCAACAGAAATTCTGAAACTGATAATTTAAAAACAGTAAAACTTTTTGATGCGCTGGATAAAATGGAGGATTATAATGAAGTTTACTTATTAAAGAAAAATACTGCTATCACAAAGTTGCAATTGTCTAATATAAGTGCAAACTTGTACAAACAAATTTTAGATAGTTTGAGGCTTATAAAAGATGTGGACAATATAGATTTGCAATTACACGAGCAAATGGACCATGCAAGAATTTTGTACAACAAAGGCTTGTATATGCAAAGTCTACATGTGCTGGATAAGATGAAAAGAATAGCTGCAGCAAACAACCAGGAATCTTATTTAATACAAGTACTTTTTTTTGAAAAGAAAATTGAATCGCTTTATTTAACACGCAGCATAGAAAGTAGGGCTGATAAGCTTATTGAAGAATCGAGAGCTGCAGCAGATAAAATTATAACTACAAATAATTTGTCAAACCTTGCTTTAAAATTATATAGCTGGTACATTAAAAATGGCCATGCACGAACAAGGGAAGACGAAATAATTATCAAAAAAATATTTAAAGATGGACTAGAAGAAGCAGGAATAATTACTAATTCATTTTATGAAAAGCTTTACCTGTACCAATGCTATTGTTGGCAGTCGTTTATTTGTCAGGACTTTTTAATGTACTACCGATACGCACAAAAATGGGTAGATATTTTTGATGGGTCTCCTTTTATGAAAGAGATAGAAACCATGCATTACATAAAAGGTATGCACAATTTAATGGGTGCACATTTTGATTTGCACAATGCAACTAAATTAAAAACAAGTATTGAAGAATTTGAAAGATTTGCAACTACCGATGTTGTTATTAATAATGAGAATAATCGTATTCAATGCTTTGCCTATTTATATACATCTAAAATTAACCTCCATTTTACAGAAGGTACATTTACAGAAGCACTGAAGATGATACCTACGCTGGTAGCTCAATTAGACGAGTTTGAAATGTATTTGGATAACCATCGGGTATTAATTTTTTATTACAAAATAGCCTCTCTTTATTTTGGTAGCGGCGATAGCAGTACTGCAATAGATTATTTAAATAAAATAATAAACTGGAAGGTTGATTTAAGAACAGATCTTCAATGTTACAGTCGTTTATTACACTTAATAGCACACTACGAACTTGGTAATTATTCTCTCATAGAATATTTAATAAAATCTGTTTACCGCTTTATGGCAAAAATGGAAAACATGAGTATGGTAGAAGAATCTATATTTAATTTCCTTAAAACTTCTTTTCATGTATCTCCCAAAAATATAAAACCGGAACTGAGGAAATTACTGGAAAAATTAAAAACTCAACAGGAAAACCGTTTTGAAACCAGGGCTTTTATATACCTCGATATAATTTCGTGGATAGAAAGTAAACTGGAAGATGTACCGGTTGAAAAAATAATAAGAGAAAAATATTTGAAGAAAAAAGAAAAAATAAATTAAAAACTTTCGTAATCCAATTCTTCAATGGTTTCTCCTTCTAATAATTGATGGGTTTTAAATCCTAGTATGGCAGCAGCTTTTATATTACTTTCCAAATCATCTATAAATAATGTTTCTGCTGCTTTTATTTTAGCATCTTGTAAAACAAATTCATACACATCTGCATTGGGCTTTCTGTAATTTATTTTGTGTGAATAATAAGCTGTAGTAAAAAGCTCATCAATGCTTTCTCTGCCGGTTTGTTCTTTTAATAATTTAATTACTTCCTGCAGATGAATATCGTTGGTATTGCTCAATAAAAATATTTTATACTTTTTGGAGAGTGTTTCTAAAAAATTTAAACTTTCATTTCGCCAATGCAGCAACATTCCATTCCAGGCAGCATCAATCTGCATTTTATTTACAGTTCCCGTATGTGATTCAATCATGGTTTTATAAAAATCAGCATTGGTTATTTTACCGGTTTCCAATTTCTCAAAAAGTGCATCTGCGGTAAATTGCGAATACATGTCAGCAAAATTATTGTAACCTAAAGCCTCAAATGCATCTTGTGTTTTTTTGTAATCTATTGTAAATAGCACATTGCCCATATCGAAAATGATATTCTTTAAATTTCCTTTCATCCCGCAAAAGTATTTATAAAAAAAACGGAGGCAAACGAATAGTCATGTAGTACTTCAAATTTTTCTCAAAAAAATCACGGCGTTCAAATCTTTACTTGGGTAATATTTTTTAAAAGTCTGCACATTTTATAATGAAATTTCTTACTTTTGCAATCCTTCATAATAAACAGAAGATCATTTATTTGGTTTTTTGCTAAAAGAAAGGGCCTATAGCTCAGTTGGTTAGAGCACCTGACTCATAATCAGGTGGTCCTAGGTTCAAATCCTAGTGGGCCCACAAAAAATCTAGTCCCTGCAATATTGTAGGGGCTATTTTTTTATAATGTTTAACCTTTCGTTAACCCATTGGGCATTTATTTTTGCCAACTAAGAACTTATTATGAGAAAATTTTCTGCAATTGTTTTTGCACTTACCATTTCTTCCATTGCATTTTCGCAAACAACATCAACTTTACCAACAAAATTAGGAAACAGGGCTGCAGATCATTTCATGGTACAGATCGCAGGCAATTTTTGGAGTGGTGCGGCAGATTCTGTAAGTAGAAATATTAAAAATTTCAACAGAAGTGCCAATGTGTATTTAATGTATGACAAGCAATTTAAAACCAATCCACGTTTAAGTGCTGCCATTGGTATTGGTGTAGGTACAAGCAATATTTATTTTGATAAAATGGAAGCGAGAATAGCTTCAACCAACTCTAAACTACCTTTTATAAGAACCGATACGGGAAACAATTATAAAAAATATAAATTATCTACAGCATTTTTAGAAATTCCTGTAGAACTAAGGTTTATGGCTAAACCTGAAACACCCAATAAATCTATTAAAGGTGCAATTGGTGTAAAAGTAGGAACCTTGGTAAATGCACATACAAAAGGGAAAAACCTTCAAAATGCTGCAAATGCTAAGTTAAATGGCTTAACGGTAAAAGAAAACTCAAAAGCATACTTTAATACAACAAGAGTTGCTGCTACAGCACGTGTTGGGTATGGCATATTTTCATTATTTGGAGCATATAATATAACAAGTATGTTTAAAGATGGAGTAGCGCCCGATACAAAACTTTTACAAATTGGTTTCACCATAAGTGGTTTATAATGATACATTATATATAGTTAAAAATCCCTCCCAAGCAGGAGGGATTTTTGTTTGCTGTATTGTAATAAACTACATTCGCACTTCATTTCACCAGCACAACAGATTTCTGTAATGAGCGATGCAATAAAACATGAATGCGGTCTGGCTTTTATTAGATTACGCAAGCCTTTCAGCTACTTTCAACAACAACACCAATCTGTACTATACGGCCTTAATAAACTGTACCTGCTTATGGAAAAGCAGCACAACCGTGGGCAGGATGGTGCAGGCATAGCAGCCGTAAAATTAAATACAGAGCCCGGTTATCCATTTATGTATAGGCTGAGAAGCTGTGCGCAACAACCCATAGCAGATTTATTTCAGCAAATAGGGAAAGACATTGACGAGATAGAAAAATACCAGCCCGATATTAAAAACCATCCCGGATTAATGAAGGGACATATACCGGTTTTGGGTGAAGTACTTTTAGGTCATTTACGGTATGGTACACAAGGCAAGAATGATGTACAGTTTTGCCATCCATTTATAAAAAAGAATACCATCCCTTCTCGTAATTTAGCCTTGGCAGGCAATTTTAATTTGGTAAATACCGATGAACTTTTTGGATTGATCAATATTGATCCGGGTACTTTTCAAAGCCAGAGCGACCTTGCAGCAATGATGGAAGTATTGTACCATTTTCTTATAAAAGCAGATGAGTTAAACCCCGGTAATCCTGATATTGTAAGTATGCTGCGCAAAGCAGTACCATTGTTTGATGGGGGGTTTAATTTTTCGGGCATTACTGGTAATGGCGAAGGCTTTGTAGTGAGAGATGCACATGGCATTCGTCCATCTTATTATTATGTGAATGATGAAATAATTGTAGCAGCAAGTGAGCGAGCAGCAATAAGAACTGCGTTTAATTTAGAAGAAAACGAAGTGCAGGAATTAATGCCGGGCATGGCACTTATAGCAAAGGCAGATGGCAGTTATAGCATTGAAGAAATAGTACCTGCGCAAGAAAGAAAAGCATGCAGTTTTGAAAGAATTTATTTTAGCCGTGGCAGTGATGAAAAAATTTACAGAGAAAGAATTGCGCTTGGATATTTTTTGAGCAGCATAGTTTTAAAAGCGGTTGATTACGATTTAAAAAACACCATTTTCTCTTTTATACCCAACACTGCCGAAACGGCTTTTTATGGCTTGATAAAAGGTGCAGAAGACTATTTAAATGAAATAAAAAAGGAACGCATACTTAGCTGGAATAAAGACTTTGACGAGGCCAAGTTATCTGAAATGATAAACAGAAAAGTGCGGATAGAAAAAATTGCTATAAAAGATGTAAAGCTGCGTACGTTTATTACAGAAGACAGTAGCCGGAATGAAATGGTACAGCATGTATACGACATAACTTACGGCACGGTAAAACAGCATGAAGATACGCTTGTGGTTATTGATGATAGCATTGTAAGAGGTACTACTTTAAAAGAAAGTATTATAAGAATGCTTAACAGGCTGAAGCCCAAAAAAATAATTGTTGTATCATCTGCACCGCAAATACGCTACCCAGATTGTTATGGAATTGACATGAGCAAAATGGGGGATTTTATTGCTTTTAAAGCAGCGGTTGCTTTGCTTAAAGAACGTGGACAGGAAACAGTTTTAAAAGATATTTTTGATAAATGCAAAGATCTTCAGCGCAACAATAAATTGCATACAGAAAACTTGGTGAGACTTGTTTATAAATCATTTTCGCCGGAAGAAATTGCAGCTAAAATTGCACAGTTAATTACACCTGAAGATGTAACAATTCCTGTAGAAGTAATATACCAAACAATTGAAACATTGCACGAGGCTTGTCCAAATAACAAAGGAGATTGGTATTTTACAGGTAATTACCCCACCCCGGGCGGAAACCGTGTTTGTAACAAAGCTTTTATAAATTACATGGAAGGAAAAGATGTGAGAGGATATTAGAGGTGAAATGGAAATGGTGAATTGTGAATTTACCATTGGGTTAAGCAATATCATACTTTATAACTTAGCAACATCTAAAAGAAAACTGAATTTAAACACTAACAAAAAATAAATTTTAAAAATGGAATTATCAAAAACTGTAAACATTCTTATTGTAGAAGATGAAGGCGATATTTGCCTTATATTAAATTTAATGCTTAAAAAAGATGATGTAGAAATTGAGCATGTAAATACGCTAGCAAAAGCCGATATTTTTTTAAAAGAGCAAACCCCTCAAATAATAATTATAGATAATCAATTGCCAGATGGTTTGGGTATTGAACATATAAAGAACATTAAGAGTAATTATCCGTCTATTAAAATAATTATGATTACAGGTAATACCGAAGGTGCTGATAAAGAAACTGCTCTTGCAAATGGTGCAGATATTTTTCTTGCAAAACCATTTACCAAAGAACAAATTCAAACAGCATTAGCGTCTCTTTCTACAGCTTCAATAGCATAACAGTATTAACTGATATTTAAAAATGCTGTCAAACAAAGGCAGCATTTTTATTTTGAATTAAAAACTATTTTGAGGATGGTATTTTTTGTAGAAATGGATGTAGCTAAAAGGTATTTTTAAAAATTTAATATTTTATTTATGGAAAACTACGATACACTTAGCCAGGCTATTGAAGCTTTAAAAAAGCAGGGTTATACAGAAGATTTTAATTTAAAGGAAAATTGTTTGGAGTGCATTGCAGGTAAACAAGAACTTTTGCCGCACGAATTTGAAATTGATAAATCTTTTAGGTTTGATGTGGACGAAGATCCTTCTGATCAATCGGTTCTATATGCTATTAGTTCTCCCATGCATAACCTCAAAGGCTTACTGGTAAATGGTTATGGTATTTATTCTGAAGATGCCAGCAATGAAATACTTAAAAAATTGCAAGCCAAATAACAACTTCATATAAAATGGATGCTACATTTTACTGATAAATTTATTTGCCCCAAATAAATTTGCTATATTTTTACGGTTCATCATTTCGTATTAATGCAAACCGTAAAAGAACAAATAGAAAACCTGTTTAGTAGAAACAGCTCACAACAAATTGTAAACATAGAAAAACTGCCAAAGAGTGGAGGCGATAGAATTTATTTTCGTTTAACTACCCATGATCAAAGTTTTATAGCAGCTTACAACCTCAATGTAAAAGAAAACGAAACCTTTCTTTATTTTTCAGATCATTTTAAAAAAATAGATGCGCCGGTTCCCTCCATTTTTATGGTGAACGATGAGCAAACCATTTATATACAGGAAGATTTTGGTGGTGATTGTTTACTCGATATTTTAGAAGCAAATGGTGAAAACGAACATTCCAGATTGCTGTATCAAAAAAGTTTAAGAGCATTGGCTTATTTGCAAATAAAGGGAGATGAAAATTTGCAGTACAAAAAATGTATTACCAGCAAAGAATTTGGCAAGCAAGCTATTTTAAGCGACTTGCTTTATTTTAAATACTATTTTCTGGATACATTAAAATTACCCTACGATAAGGAAAAATTGGGAGATGATTTTGAAGCATTAAGTTCGTACCTCAACCATGCAGATCATAAATATTTTATGTTTAGAGATTTTCAAAGCAGAAATATTATGGTACATAATGGCGAACCTTTTTTTATAGATTACCAGGGCGGAATGAAAGGGGCTTTGCAATACGATGTAGCCTCTTTACTTTGGCAGGCAAAAGCAGATTTGAGTGATACGTGGAAAAATGAATTGCTGCAATATTATATAGATTGTGTAGAAAATGAATTGGCTGAAACGGTTGATAGAACAAGGTTTGTGAGCCAATATAACGGTTATGTATTGATAAGATTATTACAGGTGTTAGGTGCTTATGGTTTTAGAGGATTGTTTGAAAGAAAGGCACATTTTCTTACCAGCATACCGCTTGCACTAAGAAATTTACAAGCATTTTTACTGCATAATAAAATGGGGATTAGTGTTCCTGAATTTGAAAGAATATTATCGCTCATTGTGGAAGATGATATAGTAAATAGATTTGAACCTATAAAAGCTACAGCAGAAACTCCCTTGGTTGTAAACATAAAAAGTTTCTCTTTTTTAAAAAGCGGATACCCAAAAAATGTATCTGACAATGGTGGTGGCTTTGTATTTGATTGCAGAGGGATCTTAAACCCTGGGCGGATTGAAGAACATAAAAAAGAAACCGGTAGAGATAAACCTGTGCAGGATTATTTAAATGATAAAACAAGAATGGAAGAATTTCTTGCAGGTGTTTTTAGTACAGTAGATATTTCTGTGGAAGATTATATAAAAAGAAACTTTGAAGTATTGGAAGTAAATTTTGGATGTACCGGTGGGCAGCATAGAAGTGTGTATGCAGCAGATGCACTTGCCAGGCATTTAAAAAATAAATACGGGGTGAAGACGGAAGTAAAACATGTAGAACAAAATTTTGAGGAATAAATTATGAAAGCAATGATATTAGCCGCAGGGCTTGGCACAAGGCTTAAACCTTTTACAGAAAATCATCCCAAAGCATTGTTACCAATTAATGGTAAAACGTTATTGCAACGCAATGTGGAATACCTACATTCTTTTGGCATAAATAATATCATTGTAAACGTTCATCATTTTGCAGATCAAATCATTTCTACCATTAAAGAAAATAATGGGTGGGGATGTAATGTGCTGGTGAGCGATGAAACAACTGAAGTATTAGAAACCGGTGGTGGATTAAAAAAGGCAGCTCATTTTTTAAAAAATTCTTCAGAACCATTTGTTTTAATGAATGCAGATATATTAACGGATCTGGACCTTGCTGCCATGAAAATAAACTTTGATAGCAACAATGTATTGGCTACCCTTGCTGTTACAAACAGACAGACCAGTCGATATCTTTTGTTTGATGAAAATAATATGTTGTGTGGCTGGTTAAATGATAAAACTGGCGAACAAAAAGGCAAGGCAGGTACCAAAAAAGCTTTCAGTGGTATTCATATTATGTCACCAACAATTTTTGATTACATAATAGAAGAGGGAAAATTTTCGATGATAGATTTGTATTTACGCCTTGCTAGTGAAAGACATAAAATTAATGGTTACGACCATAGCAATGGAAAATTATTGGATGTAGGTAAACCTGAAAGTGTAGCCATTGCAGAAGAATACTTTACCAATTAATTTACTTCGGGAGGTATTTCAAAACCTTGCTTTTTTTCTGGTTTTGGTTTTAAGCCAAAATTATATTTTAAAGCAATTCCTACTCTGCGGGTATCTTGATTTTGCTTGCCGTTTGCAACAAACTTTGGAACATCAATGGTAAATGTTTGCCAGTTTGTTCGGAACATATCATTTACAGAAAGTACAACATTCATCTTCTTTTTTAAGATGCTTTTATTGGCAGAAAAATTAAGTGAACCAAAAGGTTTTAACTCGAAGAAATTTTGTACGCCATTTAAACGCATAAAACCATTTAAAGTAAAGTTGAGTGTAGGCGTGGCTTTGTAGTTATGAAACATAAAAACATTCCAGCTGGCTCTGTGGTAAATAAATTTTTCACCATTGTACACTCCATCATAATTGATAATGTTCATTTGCGTACCTGCGTAAAAGAAATATTTTTTACCGGGAGGAATTCCACCTACTACACGCATGTACACTTCTTTGTTTTTTCCTAAATTATCATAAGTGCGAAAAAGGGTATCACCCTTTGCATTTGTAAGGGTCGTAAAAATATCTTTAATATCATTCAATCCTACAGAAAATATTGGAAACTCATTGGCAGTAATATTAAATTCATAATTATTGGTAATCTGCGGACGCAGATTTGGATTACCTACATCGTACGTATACTGATCAGCATATCTGGGAAATGGGTTTAAGGCTTCGTAAAATGGTCGGGTGATACTTCTTCTAAAAATAAGGTTACCGGTAAGTTTAAACCCAATAGCTTTTCCTAAACCATGGCGCAAGAAAAGGTATGGAAACAGGTCTGTACGCTTAATAGTAAATGTGTTTGCAGTAGGTACAATTTGGTTACCAGTTATATCTGTATGTTCCAGCCTAAGCCCAGGCTTTACGGTAAAGCCACCAAAAGTTTTAGCTGCCTGTACATAAACGGATGCAATATCTTCTTCGTATTTAAATGAATTGGTCTGGTAAGTATTTACAAACCTTCCAGTACTGCTATCAGCAAAATACAAAGCATTGTTATTGCTTCGTGCAATATTTATTTTTGTACCGGTTTCAATGGTTATTTTATTTTTTGTCTTTAAAACAACATCACTTTTAAATACAACAATATTCTTTTTATTTAAAATAGCACCATCACCAAAAAATGTATTTTTTGCTGGAGAAACAGTGATGTTGTCATACAATTGATGATTGTCATTTTTAAAATAAGTGTATTCTAACGAATTGGCCCATTCGCTGCCAAGTGAATCAATTTTGTACTTGGAAGAAAGTGTGTTGCCTAAAAAATAACTGGGTCCCGTATTTCGTATCAGAGAAATATTTTTTTCTCTTAGATTGCCGGTTGAGGCAGTTAAAATATCTATATCGTTTCTTACATTGCTTCTGTTATTATTTGCATTGAAACGCACATCGTATGCAAAATTTAATTTTGACGTTGCCTGATAATCAAACCCACCACCAGCGTTGTTTGTAGTAGCAGGAAATTTAGAATAAAAAGACTGTATAAATATTATTTGACTGGTAGGACGAACAGAACTAAGAAACTGAAATGAATTTCTGTTTGTAAAATTATAGGAGAGATAAGTATTAAATTTTTTATCACTTTTACTTACATTAAAGCCTATGCTTTGGGTAGCATACACCCCTTGAAAATACGAGGCATCTACACTGCCATTTGTGCCAAGTTTTACTCCTTTCTTTAAAACAATATTTACAATTCCGCCACTACTTGCCGCATCATATTTTGCAGACGGATTACGCAACACTTCAATTTTAGAAATGCTACTGGCAGGTAAACCCTTCAGCAAAGAAGCTACATCCTGTGCACTCATTCTTAATTCTCTTCCATTTAAATAAATGGCAGCAGGCGTTGCACTATTGAGGTAAACATTTCCATCTTGATCTACAATTGCACCCGGGGTTTTTTCTAATACTTCCAAAGCGTTTGTACTGGTGCTGGCCAGTGGTTCAGCATCTACAATGGTTTTATCATCTTCTTGTTTTACCAATGGTATGCGACTGGTAACTACTACTTCATCTAACTTTTTCGATTTTGTTTGTAGAGTAATATTTAACACTGTATCTCTTTCGCCGCTAACAAAAGATTGAAAAAATAAATTTGTATTAACGGAAGTGATTCTTATTAAATAGAAAGTGTTTTTTTTAAGTGAAAAGAATGCATCGTTCTTTAAAGTTTTTACAAAAAGCAATGTGGAATCTGTTGCACGCAAAATTTGTGCAGTAGCATTTATTACGGGCTCACTCTTTTCATTTTGTAAATTTAATCGTACAGCTATCGTTTGAGCGTTACTCCATTTACACAGCAACATCAAAATTAATGATGCTAACAATTTATATCTCAAGCATTTGGGTTTTATTGGTACTTTATAAGGCAATTAGTAAAAATGCATCTTATTATTCACTTAAAAAAATATGAGTGATATGTTTTACCATATCACTCATATTTAATTATTTACAAATATAAATTAATCTTTCTTTTCAAAGAGTTCCTTTTTATCAACCACTTTTACCTGCGTTCCTTTCTTCAACGTTTTACTTACTATGTCGTATGGTCCGGTAATCACCTCTTCATTTCCTTTTAGGCCACTAGTTATTTCTATATAATTAATATCCTGTATTCCTGTCTTTACAGGTATTTTAGTTACTTTATTATCTGCGCCTTTTACAAATACCACTACTTCTATATCATCTTCATTATTGGTAGATTCAGTTACGTCTTCATCTGCTTTATTTTTCTTTTTATCTGTTCCTATACTATCATTTTTATCTCTGGTGGTTACGGCATTTATGGGTACAGTTACCACATTGCGTTGTGTTTTTGTTTGTATATCAGCATTGGCACTCATGCCTGGTCTAAACGGAAAACTACCTTTACCTAACAAATCGGAATAGCTTTCTTTTAAAATTCTAATATACACTTTGTATTGAGTAACATCGGTTGTGGCAGCACTGAGCCCACTGGCTGCAGCGCCATTATTGCTGCTGGCTATTTGTGTAACAATGCCTTTAAATTTTCTATCGCTATAAGCATCTACACTTACCAAGGCACTATCGCCCAATTTTACTTTTGGCACATCGTTTTCTCCTACATCTACTCTTATTTCTATTTTATCCATATCTGCAATACGAAGCATTTCTGTACCTACATTAAAACTGTTACCTGCTACCTTTTCTCCCTTTTTTACATTCAGCAAACTTACCACACCATCCATGGGTGCTACTATTGCTGTACGCCCAAGGTCAGTATTTGCTTTTGCTAAATTATCTCTTGCACTTTGCACACTTGCTCTGGCGCTTTGTACACTTGCCTGCCCGCCACGTATGCCTTGCACGGCAGCATTATAATTAGCTCTGGCAGATTTATAATTTGCATCGGCTACATTAAACTCGTTGGCACTTATAACTTTTTCATCAAACAATCTTTTCTGCATATTGTAGGTTCTTTCAGCTTGCTCTTGTTGTGCTTTTAACGCATCTAATGCTGCCTGAGAATTATTTACCTGCGCCTGTTGTACGCTTACCTGTGCTTGGCTTTGTGCTACACCGCTTGCTGCCTGGCTTCGCTGTATGTTGTACACATCAGCATATATACGAGCAAGTAACTGGCCTTTTTTTACCGTATCACCTTCGGCAACGGTAAGCTCGGTTATTTCTCCACTAATATCAGGACTTACTTTTACTTCAATCTCGGGATAAATTTTACCACTAGCATTTACTACTTCAATAATATTACGCTTCATGGCTTTTTCGGCTGTAACTTTTGTGCCTTCATCTTTTCCAAAAGCACCTGTTTTAGATAAAATCACCAGCACTACCAGTAAAATACCGAGGCCTATTAAAATCCATTTTGTTTTTTTATTCATAATGCAGTATTTAGTACTTAGTATTGAGTACTCAGATTAAATTGTAATGATTTAAGGTTTATTTATATTATCAAAAATTTATTCAAATTGCTCTTGTAAGTATTTTTAAATTTATTTTTATTCTTTGCTAACTGATAATCGCCTATAGCCCATTGCCCACTGACAACTGCCCACTACTACAACTTCAACCCCATTCCCTTATAAAACTCCAACACTTTCATTTTAAACACATAATCAAATTTATTTTGAGCGTATTCTAATTTTGCACGCAACAAATTATTTTGTGTAGTTATCAAATCAAATGTACCAAGCATACCTACATTAAAACGCTTGGTAGCATAACTTAAACTAAGTTCATTTACATCAATTGATCTTTTGCTGGCATTAAATTTTTCATAAGCAATAATAGCAGCGTTGTATGCCTGGTAAATATCTTGCTTTAGCTTTTGATTGTCTTGCTCCTTTTGAAGTTGAATGGTATTTATGTTCAGCTTACTTCTTTCATAATTGCTCTTTAAAGATCCTCCGCTAAAAATTGGAACACTAAGGCTTAGTCCAACTGATTTTTGCAGGTTGTTATCTACTTGTCCGAAAAAGTTTCCTGTCTTATTAAATTCTCCGTTTTTAACAAAAGAAAAATCAGGCTGCAAAACATTGTATTGTACACCCCCGCCTGCATCAGCAATTAAATTAGTAGATTTATATCCATTAAACACAGGGGTTGAAGCTGCAGATCTTGCAGCAATGTAAGAAGTACCAATACTTCCAAATCCACTTAAGGATGGTAGCATTCTGGCTTTGCTGGCTTCTACATTTTTTTGAGCAGCCATTAATTTTAAATCATTGAAACGCTGTTGTGGTAGGTTTTTAATGGCAAGGTCAAAAACATAATCAGGTTGTAAAGCTGCAATTGGCTCTACGGGTATTCTATCTATCGGAGGCGTTTCAACTTCAAAGGGCGTTGCCGCATCAATATTTAAATTAGATTTTAAAAGTAAAATGGCCTGAGTGGTATTTCCTTTTGCAGTAATATAATTTACACTATCCAACGCAAGTTGTGCTTCTAGCTGTGTTGCGTTAAGCTCAGGTAAAGCTCCTGCATTTACCTGCTTACGGGTAATACCTAACTGAGAAGTGGTCTGTTGTATTTGTACAAGGGTGATATTTTCTTGCTCACGGCTTAGTAAAATTTGCAAATAAGCATTGGCTGCACTTAAGGCAATATCATTTTTAATTTTTTCGGTAGCAGCTACCGCAGCCTGATTTTCGTAATAGCTTGCACTTACGGCGTTTCTTTTACTATAAAAATTAAAAATATCTGCACTAGTTTGTAATTGGAACCCGGCAGATAAATATGTTTGATTGATACGGCTAAACGTTACAGGATCTTGGTTATTACCGGAATTGATAGCGGAATTGGTGTTAAAATTTGCGTTTGGGTAAAGCGATAATTTACTCTGCTTATAATTGATAGCCGCTATTTTTTCTTGAACAGTAGTCTGCCGTACATTAATGTTATTGGCCATAGCATAATCTACAATAGTTTGCAGATTCCATTTTTGCTGCGCCGAGGTTGTTTGAGATATTCCTACAAAGATTGCAAGGGTTATAAAAATTCGCATATACAAAAATATCATTTGTATGCTAAGTACGAAAAGGATTTTTATAAACGGAAACAATTGGCTTATCTAAATGAGTTTACCGATGATAAACCATTTTAATAACAAAAATTGCTGCACCTTATTATAAGTGCAGCAATAATTTTGATCTTTTTTGGGGATCAGAGAGTAGCAATAATTCTTTTGAAAATGAATTTTCTAATAACAGAGGTAGTGTTATATTGATTCATTCATATTTCAATGTAAGACCTCAACAAATAAAATTTTTCAATCTTTTGAAATCTGCATGATTTGTTGTAAAAAAAATACCTTTCAAAATAGCTGAAAAAGACTTTGCCAATGCACTTAAAGAAGTGCGCTGTTGTTTACGTTTGTTTTTCATACACTTTAGATTTTGGACGTTAAAAGTAGATGATCCATATTTTATATACAATAGGATTTTTTCTAATATTTTACTAACGTGTTTTCCACATATTAAATTGTATGAAAGGAGATTTTTACTTAGATATAGTATCAAATCCCCGTTGTAAATCGGTAATTATGTAGTCTGCTTCTTCTAACCCTACATACAAACGCATCATTCTGTGTTCTTTATTAAATACATTAAAGTCGTTTGCAGGCATACCAGCACATCTAGGAATAATTAAACTTTCGTGCCCTCCCCAGCTTACAGCCATTAAAATATGCTGCAGGCTTTCGCAAAATTTTTCTATCTGTAATAAGGATACATCTTTTAAAATAAAGGTAAGCAAACCGCATGCACCCTGCATTTGCTTTTTAGCCAATTGATACTGAGGAAAAGAATGATCAAACGGAAAAATCACTTCTTCTACAGTTTTTTGCTGTTGTAAAAATGAAATTACTTTTTGTGTGGTAGCGGTTAAGCGATCCAGCCGAAGCGGTAAGGTGCGCAACCCCCGAAGCAATAACCATGCATTAAATGGTTGAATACCGCTACCTATATTGTTGTATTCACTTTTAAATATTCGTGCTATCATTTCGGCACTGCCGCTAAGTACTCCGGCAATGGTATCGCTATGCCCGCTTATATATTTGGTGGCAGACTGTAAAGACAGATCTATACCCAATTCTATCGGTCGCTGGTAAATGGGTGTGCAATAACTGTTATCGCACACGGTTATCATATTATGTTGTTTGGCAAAACTTGCTACTGCTGCAAGGTCTTGCAAGGCATAATCCCAGCTATTGGGGCTTTCTACATATATAAGTGTGCTGTTTTCTTTTTTTGCTTCCGCAAAGTTGTTTATATCGGTACCATCAATAAATGTGGTGGTTACATTAAACCTTGGCAGAATTTCGGTGAACATTTTCTTTGCCCATGTGTAGGGGTTATTAACGCTAATGATATGGTCACCGGCTTTTACATTGGCCAAAACTGCGGCAAAAATGGCTGCGGCCCCGCTGTTGAAAATGAGGCAATCTTCTGCAGCATCTAAAGCGGCTAGTTTTTTTGCTAAAATATCTACGGTGGGGTTTTTGCCTCGACTGTATAAATAAGTGCTGTACTCATCTTCAAAAGCCTGGCGCATATCATCTACCTTTTTAAAAACAAAATTGCTTGTTTGTATGATGGGAGGAGCCACGGCGTTAAAGTAGTTTTCTCTTTCTTCGCCCAGTTCGTTTATGATGTAGGAGATATCCATTTTTATAAGTTTGATTAATTATGTTGAATAAAATAAAGTGTTGGTTTTATTGGAATGTCCGTTTGAGGTACTCATGCAAAGCATCCTGCGGATAAAATAAATTTTTAAGTTTTTTGCAAATGACATAGATAAAATTTTTCTGCAGTTTCGCTGCGAAAAACAATACTTACCACAAAGGCGCAAAGCCACGAACTTGCCTACCGGGCAGGCAGGGTAGAAAAAATGCTACGCATTTTACCCTTTGTGTCTTAGTGTCTTGGTGGCTAAATTCAATTTTTGTAAAAAAATGCTTCTTAGCCGTTTGTAATGCATGTCATTAGTAGCTTATAGAAGCCGATGCTTTATTATTAACCCCCTTCGACAAGCTGCTAATGACACTTTTCAAATTGCTCCCTTTCAAATTATTACAATGTTCCCGCAATAAGCGGGATCGAAAGCGGGTTTTATTAGCACATCGGCTTCGACAGGCTGCTAATGACACACTATTCAAACCTTTCAATTTCAAATTATTACACTGTCAGCCTGAGCCTGTCGAAGGCGGGTTCGTTTACTGCAACGAGTTCGACAAGCTCACCCTGACATTCCAATGCTATCGAACTTTTGTCATTTACAAGAGCATAAATTTATTTTATAAGTGTTTCAATCTAACACTCCAATAAATAAATTTTTTTCATTGCAAAGAGCTTAAAATCTTTTTACAAGTGTTTAAAGTTTACAATAAAAATTTGAAATAAGACTAAAGAAGTATTGTTGGTATCTAAACTAAAACTTACGAAATTATTTTTCTCTTTCTAAATACATCCACCAAAAAATACAACCCAATAAAAGCAACCAATATTCCTACGCCGGTTAAACCAGTAGCAGGTTTATCAATAAAAATAACGGTGCCTACAAATGCATATGCCATCATAAAAATCAAGGGCATCAATGGAAAAAATTTCATTTTGTAAATGCCAGTATTATCTAAATGAGCCGTATTTTTTCTAAGCTTAAAAATAGTAGCGGCAGAAAGTACCATACCAAAACAATCTAAAAAAATAGTGAAACTTAAAATTTCATCGAATGTTTTTGCCCAAAAAACAATAAGCACACATAGGCTGGCAAACACACTCAATGCTGTAAACAGTACATTGGTGTTTACAGTTCTTTTTCTAAAAGTAGAAGGCAACATTCCTTCTTCACTCATGGCTTGCATTACCCGTGGATTGGCCATTAGCAATACATTTACGTAAGCCAGTACACTCATAAAAAGCAGTACCGAAAGTATTTTACTAGCTGCAGTGCCAAACACATGTCCGGCCATAATTGCTGCAATATTGGTAGAAGTTTTTAGCTCATTAAACCCAATAACTTTATAGTAAGCGTAGTTAATAGAAAGGTATAAAACAATAATAACCAGTAAGCCCGCAATAATACCACGAGGAATATTTTTTGAAGGGTTTTCTACCTCTTCGCCAAAATTTATTGACTGCTGGTAACCGCCATAGGTAAAGCTTACCGCCACAAGCCCTAGCCCAAATGCTTTTATGTATTCTGTAAAAACCGGACTTGCAGCAATAATATTTGTATCTGCAACTGCACCTGGATTGGTATAAAAAAACAGCGGAGTAATTAATAAAAGAATAAGACAAATTTTTATGATGGTCAATATGTTTTGTGTACGTGCACTCATTTTTAAACCTGCCAGGTTTACCCCATAAAAAATAAGGATAGAGGTAATGGCAATAATAATTTGTACAGATTGCGCATTGACGGCATCGGGCATTATTACTTTGATAATATATTCTGCTCCTATAAGAGCCACACCGGCAAGCGAAGCCGCATTTGAAATTAAAATAATACAGTTTACAGCAAATGCAATGGAGGGATGATATGCATAAGAAAATATACGGTAGTAGCCACCAGTTACAGGATAACGGCTCCCAATTTCTGCATAGGTAAGTGCGCCGCAAATGGCAATTAATCCGCCTGCTATCCATATAGAAAAAAACAACAGAGGCGATGGAGATGATGCAGCCACGTTTACCGGAGTTCTAAAAATGCCCATACCAATAACAAGGCTTACCATTATCATGGTAAAATCGAAAAGGTTTAATTTTGATTTGCTCATAATTTGAAGATAAGCATTTTATAAAAAGATAAAACTTTTGCCTTGGCTAAAAAGTTTTCGGTAATGTATTTGATATAATAAAATATGAATAAAAAAATTGGATTGTTTTTTTTGATTTGTATCTGTGCGAAAACTGTTTTTTGCCAACAAGTATTTTCTGTAAAAGATAGCAGCGCTGCAACAGACAGTACTGCATTAAAGATTGAAGAAACGGTCATTGTTTTTGGTAGAAAAACCAGCATTGTAAATTCAGATGCTGCAGTATCTATATTGAACAAAACTGCGTTTGAAAAATACAGTCCAGCTTCTTTTGTGGCGGCATTTAATACAGTGCCCGGTGTAAAAATGGATGAGCGAAGCCCCGGAAGTTACCGCATAAACATTAGAGGTAACTTACTGCGATCAACCTTTGGCGTAAGAAATGTGAAAGTATATTTAAACGGACTGCCCATTACAGATGCGAGTGGCAATACGTATTTTAATACCGTATCTCCAAGCTTTATAAATAACGTACAAATTATAAGAGGTCCGGGTGGAAGCATGTATGGCGCAGGTACCGGTGGTGTAATTTTAATGCGAACAGACAATGCTTCTCAAAATACCAACCTGCAAATAAGTGGTGGAAGTTATGGCATGTTCAATGCATCTGTTCAAAAAAATATTACATCACAAAAGGCAAATTCCAATATTACCCTATCTCACCAACAAGCCGATGGTTACAGAGATCATTCCGCCATGCGGCGAGATGCAGCAGCCTATGCTGTTTCTTATACTGGAATTAAAAATAACAACATAAAAGGAACAGTGTTTTATAGTAATTTATTTTATAAAACCCCTGGTGGCTTAACACTGGCACAATTAAATGCCAATCCTAAACAAGCTCGTCCGGCAAATGCATTTTTTAAAGGTGCGGCTGACCAAAAAGCAGCGCTTTATCTAAGCAATATTTATACATCTGTATCAGACGAAATTACCATCAGCAATAAATGGAAAAACACCACAGGGGTTTATTTTTCTTACAACGATTTTAAAAACCCCACCATTAGAAATTTTGAAAAAAAATATGAAAGAGGAGTAGGGGGCAGAACTTCATTTGAATTTACGTCCGGCAAATGGGTAATGATAACGGGCGCAGAATATCAATACAGTTTTATAAATACTGCCACACATGGTAACAGACTTGGAGTGAAAGATACACTTCAGTACTACGATAAAATAAAAGTGGACCAGACAAATATATTTACGCAAGGCAGCTATCAATTCCCCTTAAATATTTTATTAACGGCTGGTATTAGTTATAATAATTTTGCTTACCATTTTACAAGAATTTCCCCGGCTGAAAATCCTGCTTCCTCCAATTTTACACCTCAATACATTCCCAGAATTTCTCTACAAAAAAAGTTTAGCGCAGGAAGTGTGTACGCTTCTTTTAGCAAAGGATATTCACCACCAACCATAGATGAAATACATGCAAGCAATGGCGTTTTTAATACCACTTTAAATGCAGAAAGCTCCAAAAATTATGATGTAGGTGTAAAAATAAATTTGATAAATAATTTACTATATGCAGATGTAGCCTATTATATTTTACAATTAAACAATACACTTGTGGGCAGAAGAGATGCCATAGCAGGCGATTTTTTTGTGAATGCAGGCAGTACCAAGCAGCGTGGAGCTGAATTTTCTTTTACAGCTTATCCTATAAACAAACCAACAGGTTGTATAAATAATTTACAGCTTCAAATAGCAGGCGCAGCAACAGATGCAAGCTTTAAAGATTACCAGCAAGGCAACATAAAATACAGCGGTAATAACCTTACCGGTACTTCACCGTTTACCTTTTCTATTTTGGCAGATGTGGTTACCACTTCAAAAATATATTCAAACATTACCTATACTTATACAGATAAAATGCCGCTGAACGATGCCAATACTTTTTATGCCAAAGCGTATAATTTATTGTTTGTAAAAGTGGGGATGCAACATACCGTTTCTAAAAAAATAAAAGTAGATTCCTTTATTTCGTGGATGAAAAGTTTTAATAAAAATTATAGCCTGGGCAATGATTTAAATGCCGATGGCAACCGATTTTTTAATGCTGCTGCCATGCAAACAATCAATGCAGGCATTAGTATTAATTTTATAAAACAGTAACATGTAAATAGAAAAATTATCATTCTATCTTTGTAAAAATCTAAACGTTATGTTTGAATTTGGCCAACTAGCACTCAAAGAAATCATCACCGTGTCATTCACCCTTTTTGCCGTGATTGATATGCTGGGCAATGCGCCCGTGCTTATTTCTTTAAAAGCAAAAATGGGTGGCAAAATAAATACCATACAAGCCACACTGGCCTCGGGTTCGTTAATGATACTTTTTCTTTTTATAGGTAAACAGTTTTTAGATTTGCTGGGCTTAGATGTAAAATCGTTTGCCGTAGCCGGTAGTATTGTAATATTTATTATTGGATTGGAAATGGTGTTGGGATTAGATTTTTTTAAAGCGGAAAACAACGATAAAAGTGGGAGTGTAGTACCCATTGCTTTTCCACTAATAGCAGGAAGCGGTACACTTACAACCATCATGAGTTTAAAAGCAAACTATGATGATGTAAATATTTTACTGGGCATTTTAATAAACTGTGTCATCATCTTTTTAGTGCTTGGATCATTAAAATGGATAGAGCGAGCCCTTGGTCCGAACGGATTGTTGGTGGTAAGAAAATTTTTTGGCGTTATTTTGCTGGCCATTGCCGTTAAGATTTTTGGAACTAATATTGTGAAGTTTGGAAGGTGAAATGGTTGAAAGTTTAAGGTTGAAAGTTCATGGTTCATGGCCTCGTAGTATAATGGATAGTATAAGAGCCTCCGAAGCTCCTGATTCAGGTTCGATTCCTGACGAGGCCACCAGTAAAATACGGATCTCCGATAGCGATATTGGGGATTTTTGTTTTAAGGGAAGTTGAACCACAAAGACGCTAAGATGCAAAAGGTACACAAAGCAAAATCTTTTTAATCCGTGAGCATAACTCTTGAACCACAAAGTCGAAAAGATGCGAAGGAACACAAAGAATAAAATCAGTGAAAATCTTTCAAATCCGTGAGCATATTTTTTGAACCGCAAAGACGCTAAGACGCAAAAGAAACACAAAGAAAACCCACAAAGCATCCAGATCTCCCCTGTATCTTTTGTGAAAAACCTTCGTCTATTTTGTTTTTAATACTTATTTCCCACTTCAATCTAAAAAACCCTCATCATTTTAATACTCCCCCTCCGACCTTAGAAAAAAAGCGTAAATAAAATTGGAATGGTAGGCGTTAAGAAATGAAATCGATGTTACAAAAGTTTGGGAAATATTCTCCTGCTGGTAAGTCCTACAAATGCCCGGCCTTGCACCAAAGCTGTGACTGATTTCATTTTAGACTGCCATTCCAATTTTTAGCTTTTTTTCTCCCGCAATAGGCGGGATTGATTTTTTTGTTACTTTTTTCATCAAAGCCTGTCCCGCTTTCCAGCAGGGGAAAAAAGTAAATGAAATGCATGAACAAAAACAAAGACCCTCTTATTTATATCCAAAACCTTCCTGCCCTTTGTGTTTAATATTAATTTACCATGTTTGTTTTTTACAACATTATACCCCATTACAGCCCACTATATTGATATAACACAACATACAATTTCCCCATAAAAGTTGCGAAAACACCATAATAACCGAATTAAATGCCTATATTGTGGTAAATACGCAACAAATGAGCCTATTTAACAACGAGCAAAACCTTTTGGCGCAGACGGATACTGCTTTTATGCAACTCCTTGGTGGGTTTATAAAAGCCAAACGCCTGCAGCTAAATAAAACCCAGCAACAAATAGCCGATGCGGCAGGGGTAGACCGTACCACCCTCTTGAAAATGGAAAACGGCGCCGGCGGCAATATGCTTTCGTTTATACAGATCTTGCGGGCCATTGGCGAACTGCCCGTGCTCAAAAACTTTGAAATAAACGAGCCTGTTAGTCCGCTGTTGCTTGCCAAAATGATGCAGCAAAAAAAGCAGCGGGCAGGCTATGGCGCTAAAAATACTTTGCCACCCTTAACCGGTACAAAATGATTACAACCGCTTTTGTAAAAATGTGGGGTAAAACCATAGGGGCCGTATCGTACGATGCCGCCACTGGCCTGGCTGCTTTTGAATATGACAGCGGTTTTGTGCGCACGGGCATAAACCCCGCACCTTTAAAAATGCCAACAGCAGCAGGTACCATTTACCGGTTTGCCAACCTTGCCAACAACGCCACGTTTAAAGGATTGCCGGGGTTGCTGGCAGATGTATTGCCCGATAAATACGGCAACGCCCTTATAAACAGCTGGCTCAATAAAAACGGCCGCCCATCGTATAGCCTGAACCCCGTAGAAATTTTGTGCTTTATTGGCAAAAGAGGAATGGGTGCGCTGGAGTTTGAGCCCGTAAACCCCATTGTAGCTGCCAAAGCAAATGATATAGAAATAAATGCACTGGTGGAAGTGGCGCAGAAAATACTCTCGGAGAGAACAGATATGGCGGGCGATTTTAATGCCGATGAGCAAAAAGCGCTCGCAGATATTTTGACCATTGGTACCAGTGCAGGCGGGGCAAGGGCAAAAGCTATTATTGCCTATAACCCTGCAACAGGGCAGGTAAAAAGCGGACAGGCAGCGGCACCTGCAGGCTTTGGCCACTGGCTTATAAAATTTGATGGGGTGCACGACAGCCAGTTTGGCGAAACCAGCGGCTATGGCCGGGTAGAAATGGCTTACCACCTGATGGCGGTGGCCTGCGGCATAGAAATGACGGAATGCAGGCTGCTGGAAGAAAACGGCCGGGCACATTTTATGACCAGGCGCTTTGACCGACCAAATGAAAAAGACAAACTACATGTGCAAACCTTTTGCGCCATGCAGCACTACGATTTTAATGAGGTGGGCCTGTACAGCTATGAGCAACTTTTTGAAACCATGCGTTTGCTTGCCCTACCCTACCCACAAATGGAACAGCTTTACCGCCGCATGGTATTTAATGTGCTGGCCCGCAACTGCGATGACCATACCAAAAACTTTGCATTTGTAATGGATAAAAACGGGGAGTGGCGCCTCTCTCCTGCATACGATGTATGCTTTGCCTACCGCCCCGGCAGCCCATGGGTGAGCACCCAAAGCTTAACGGTAAATGGTAAACGCACCAACATAACTACTGAAGACTTATTGGCTGTTGCCAAAACGGTTACCATAAAAAAGGCTGCTGCTATTATTGACGAAGTAAAAATTGTAGTGGGTAACTGGGCTCATTATGCAGCGCAGACAAATGTGGACGAAAGGCTTTTACAGGGGATTGCGAAGGAGTTGGAGGGGGTGTAAGGGGTTGGGGAGATGAATGGTGTTGATGTGAGCGAAAAGCATGAAAAATGCACCAATGCGGAGTATTTTTTGGCTTCTGATTTTTTTATTGATACTTAAAAATGATAAATAATAACGAACTCTAATAAAGAATGACTGCAAATCTGCTTTAAACGGCTTGTTTGTAATATTTTATGCTTTAATTTGTTTTTGCATCGAGCAAAGGCAAAACCATCGATAGTAAATAAACAGTATGTCCTTTAACGAAAATACAAGAGTTAAAATTCCGGCAATCTTGCACCTGACCAGGTTAGGGTACGGTTACGTATCGCTGTCAAAGGCAAAATGGGATGTTACAACAAACATATTCACAGATATTTTTAATAATAGCATTAAAAGGATTAATCCTGAAATTGAAGAAGGTGATATAAAGAGAACCTATGAAAATATCTGCCTGGCATTAGACAATGAAGATTTGGGTGAGGCTTTCTCTAATATGTTGAATGCAACATCAGGCGTTAAACTCATTGACTACAAAGATTTCAACAACAATACCTTTAATGTAGTTACCGAACTCACTTACAAAAACGGTGATGACGAATTTAGGCCCGATATAACCTTGCTATTAAATGGAATGCCTTTTGCATTCATCGAAGTAAAAAAGCCAAACAACCAGGAAGGTGTACTCGCAGAACGGGACCGTATCAATGTCCGTTTTAAGAATAAGAAATTTCGCAAGTTCATCAACATTTCGCAGGTGCTTGTATTCTCCAACAACATGGAATACGACATTGAATCTATCGAACCCATACAAGGTGCATTTTATTCCTCCACTTCTTATTCCTCTGCAAACTTCAATTGTTTTAGAGAAGAAGAAACATTCGATTTAACTACACTGCTAAAGCCGGAGGATGACCAACTGGAGAATATTGTTTTGAAAGACAATAATCTTTCAGCCATAAAACACTCACCGGAATTTATTACCAACAAAGAACCCAATGCACCAACGAACAGAATAATCACATCGTTGTTCAGCCGTGATCGAATGGCAATGCTGTTGAAATATGCAATTGCTTATGTGCAGGAAACAAACGGATTGGAAAAGCACATCATGCGGTATCCGCAGCTTTTTGCAACTAAGGCTATTGAAAAAAAGATTGAAGAAGGTATTAAGAAAGGTATTATCTGGCATACTCAGGGCAGCGGTAAAACTGCTTTGGCTTTTTACAATGTTCAATACCTAACAGACTATTTTCAAAGAAAAGATATTGTTCCAAAATTTTACTTCATTGTAGATCGTATAGACTTAATGACTCAGGCACATAGAGAATTTAAAAGTCGTGGATTGATAGTGCATACAGTAGATTCCAAAGAGGAGCTCTTAAGGAATTTTAGACAAATGCAAGCCGTACATAATTTATCGGGGAAGAAAGAAATAACAGTTGTAAACATACAGAAATTTAAAGATGATAGTGATGTACTAAAAACCAATGATTACTCACTTAACACGCAACGAATTTATTTTTTAGATGAAGTACATCGTAGTTACAATCCCAAAGGAAGCTTTTTGGCAAACCTAACTAATTCAGATAGAGACGCAATCCTTATAGGTTTAACAGGAACTCCTCTCATTGGTAATGATAGAACTTCAAAAGCTACATTTGGCGATTACATACACAAGTATTATTACAATGCTTCTATTGCTGATGGATATACCCTAAAACTTATTAGAGAAGATATTGAAACCACATACAAAATTCAATTACAACAAGCACTTAAAGAAGTAGAGATCCTCAAAGGGGATGCAGATAAGCGCATTATATATGCCCATGAAAAGTTTGTGGAGCCAATGCTGGATTATATAGTACAGGATTTTATTAAAAGCCGCATACGATTTGGCGACCATACTATTGGGGCAATGATAGTTTGTGATAGTGCCAAGCAAGCAAGGAAACTTTTTGAAATTTTCATAAACAAATACAATCCGGCACAACGAGTATTTGAAGAAGTAATACCTTATTCGATGGCTGCGGAACCAGAGGCTGAATATGGTAATAACACAAAAAAACAAAGTAAAGATCTAACAGCATCTTTAATATTACACGATGTAGGCAGTAAAGAAGATCGAAAAAATGAAGTAGAAGATTTTAAAGATGGTAAAATAGATTTCCTTTTTGTATATAATATGTTGCTTACCGGTTTTGATGCAAAGAGGTTAAAAAAACTTTATATAGGTCGTGTTATAAAAGACCACAATCTGTTGCAAACATTAACCAGAGTAAACCGGCCATATAAGAAATTTAGATACGGCTATGTAGTGGATTTTGCCGACATCAGCAGTGAGTTTGACAAAACCAACAAAGACTATTTTGATGAACTGCAAGGTGAATTGGGCGATGAAATGCAGCACTACTCCAATCTCTTTAAATCAAAAGAGGAGATTGAATTAGAAATTAAAGACATCAAAGAAAAGCTGTGGCATTACGATACCAATAACGCAGAAATTTTCTCACAACAAATAATCCAGATTCAAGACCGCAAAACGGTATTGGATATAAAAAAGGCTTTAGAGAATGCAAAGAACCTATACAACCTGATACGCTTGTATGGGCATTTTGATATGCTGGAGAAAGTTGATTTTAAAAAACTTAATCAGCTATACAATGAAACAGCAAGACACTTAGAATTACTGAACCTAAAAGAATCAGTACAAAACAATGTGGACACAACCAACCTGCTTAACGTAGCATTGGAGAATGTGCTTTTCATGTTTCGCAAGATATCGGAAGAAGAAATGGTCATTGCCGACAAGCTTAAAGATATGCTTCGCAAAACCCGTGAAGCACTAGGTGGCAACTTCGACCAGAATGACCCAGAGTTTATTTCTTTGTATGATGAACTGAAAAGATTATTTGATAAAAAGAACCTCGATGAAATTACACAGGAAGACATGAAAAACAACATCGGTTCCCTGCAACAGATTTATGATAAGGTAACAGAACTCAACCGAAAGAATAATTTGTTGAAAGCAAAATATGAGAACGATGCCAAGTATGCACGAATGCACAAACGAATTGTAGAGCAAGGCAATATTTCCAAAAGAGAAAGTGAAATCTGTGAAACCCTTATAGATATTAAACAGCAGGTGGACGATAAGGTTTTAATTAATACACAGATGTTAAACAACGAAAGCTATTTTGATAAGCTGATGATACAAATGGTAGTTGGCAGTTTTGGTAAAAGCAAAATTGAGTTAGATCCGGATTCAGCGAAGTATATCAATAGCTGTTTGGTAAAAGAATATATAAACGAATTTCAAGGAAAATACGCATGGTAACACAAGACTTTACAGCCCAAACAAAAGAGCTGATTGATAACCTGAAAGGTGTTTGCACCTCTTATGGGTTAGGAAACGATGGCAATGAATTTAAAATTATTACCCAGGTGTTTCTCTATAAATTCATGAACGATAAATTCGGTTATGAAGTAAAACAATTAGAACCCAAACTGGCAAACGTTGAAAGTTGGGAAAAAGAAATTGCACAATACAGCGATAAGCAATACGAAATGCTATTGCTACGTATGAACCCTGATAGTGCCAAACTGAAAAGGGAGCATTTTCTTTCTAACCTTTACAACAAGCAGGACAAAGAAGAATTTGCTAAGTTTTTTGATGATACCCTACGTGACATTGCCATTTTTAACAACGATATTTTCTCTGTAAAAACAGGCACAGGTGCCAAAATAGTATTGTTTGATGAAATAAGCAATTACATTACCGACAGCAGCGAACGTGATAATTTTTGCAAAGCCATCATTAACCAATTGGTGAATTTTAGTTTCGAGAAAATCTTCAATCAGAAATTTGATTTCTTCTCTACCATTTTTGAGTACCTCATTAAAGATTATAACAAAGATGGTGGCGGAAAATATGCAGAGTACTACACACCACATGCAGTATCAAAAATCATGGCATCTATCCTGGTAGATAAACCAGTAAAAAATGTAACCTGTTACGACCCATCGGCAGGTTCGGGTACTTTGTTGATGAATTTGGCACATGCAATTGGCGAAGACCGCTGTACCATTTATTCACAGGATATTTCGCAGAAATCGAGCAGTATGTTGCGGTTGAATTTGATATTGAACAACCTTGTACACTCCATTCAAAACATTATCCAGGGCAATACTATTAAAACCCCTTACCACAAAGTAGGCGAAAAGCTGAGAGCATTTGATTACATTGTTTCTAACCCACCGTTTAAGTTAGACTTTAGCGATTATGTAACCGATTTGGACAGCAAGCAAAACAGCGAGCGTTTTTTTGCAGGTTTTCCCAATATACCTAATAAGGACAAAGACAAGATGGCCATTTATCCTTTGTTCCTTCAGCACATTATGTATTCATTATCTGCAAAAGGCAGGGCTGCTATAGTAGTTCCTACAGGTTTTATTACGGCACAAAGCGGCATTGAAAAGAAGATAAGGGAACGATTGGTTGAACAAAAAATGCTTAGAGGTGTAGTGAGTATGCCAAGCAATATTTTCGCCACTACTGGCACCAACGTATCTATTTTATTTTTGGACAAGGCTAATACCAAAGGCGACATTGTTTTGATGGATGCTTCTAAACTGGGCACCTCTGTAAAAGAAGGCAAGAATCAAAAAACGCTGCTCTCCACTACCGAAGAACAATTAATCATTGATACGTTTAATAAACACGAAGCCAAAGAAGATTTTACAGTAGTAGTTTCTTATGAGCAGATAAAAGAAAAGAATTACAGTTTGAGCGCTGGGCAATATTTTGAGGTGAAAATTGAATACACTGATATTACAAAAGCAGCATTTGAAACAAAAATAAATGACTTTAAAACCAACTTAGAAAGACTTTTTACTGAATCGAAAACCTTTGAAAAGGAAATTCAAAAACAATTAAATGGTTTGAAGTATGAGTAAAGAATTTTTTTCATTAAATCTATCTGAGATTGCAGATGTAGTTGCCGGTCAGTCACCAGAATCTATTTATTATTCAAACATTGAAGGAGTGCCTTTTCTTCAGGGAAATAGGACATTTGGAGCACTTTATCCAACTATCGATACTTATACTTCAAAAGTAACAAAGCTTGCCAAGAAGGATGAAGTATTAATGAGTGTTCGGGCACCTGTAGGGGATTTAAATTTTGCTCCTTGTGACTTATGCATAGGAAGAGGATTAGCAAGTATCAAAGCTAAAAATGGAAATAACAAATTCGTTTATTACGCTTTAAAGTATAATATTAATAACCTATTACGCCAAGGCAGTGGAACTACATTTGACTCTGTTAACAAAGATCTTATAAATGATTTTGAATTAATTATACCTGAGGACAAAACTGACAGAGATAAAGCTACTAACGTTCTTTCCGTCTTAGATTCCAAAATCGAACTCAACAACTGCATTAATACCGAATTAGAAGCTATGGCAAAAACGCTGTACGATTATTGGTTTGTGCAGTTTGATTTCCCCGACAAAAACGGTAAGCCCTACAAAATCAGTGGCGGTAAAATGGTTTGGAATAAGGAATTGAAAAGGGAGATTCCGGAGGGGTGGGAAGTGAAAAGTATAGATTATTATGCAAATGTTATAGACCCACATCCCAGCCATAGAGCTCCTCGTGAAGTTATAAATGGATATCCATTTGCTGGTATTGGAGATATAGATGAATTTGGGAATATCGACATTAACAAAGCAAGAGTTATAGACGAAGAATTTGTACTTAAACAAGAAAGAGATTATACAATTAACGATTATTCTATTGGATATGGAAGAGTTGGTACAGTAGGTAAAGTTGTGAAACTTAGAAAACAACCTTTTAGGTTTGCTCTTTCGCCAACAATGGCAATAATAAACCCTAAAAATAACTCACTGCCATCTTTTGTCTATTATACAGTTACTAATCCAACATTTCTTCAATGGGTAAATAAGTATACTTCAGGCAGTACAAGACCAGCCATTGGCATTCAGCACTTGAGAACGATACCGGTAATAAAACCAAAAGTGTATAGTGAAAATTTACTAGAAAAATTCGAAAGAATAGTTGAAACTTCTTTTAAACAAACAGACACTCTTAACAAAGAAAACCAAAAACTCACTGAACTCCGTGATTGGCTATTGCCAATGCTGATGAATGGGCAGGTTAAGGTGAAAGATGAAAAGGAAACGGAATTATCAATGGCTGCTGAGCCGAAAACGAAATATGGGAAATGAGATTAGCTGCAATTTATATAGAAGACCACGAGTACTTATTTAAAGAGCCTCAAACTATCAATTTTGGTGGGCAATATTTTTATGAATTTAATCATATCGGAGAAAAGATTTTTGTAAAGAAAACCATTAATGAGAATTTTATTTCTGACTTTTTTAATCTCACTGATTTAAAAAGCAAGGTAACAAATCTAAATGCGATTGTAGGACAAAATGGAGCTGGAAAATCCACACTGTTAGATTTAATAAGAAGTGAATTTGTAGAAAATTCATACGCATTACCAAAGTCAAATTCATTGTTTTTAATGGAGAGTGATGGAGCTGAGGAGCCCATCATTGTTAGAAATGATTTCGATAAAGTATATATAGAAACAAATGGTAAGCCTAAGCAGGTATTTTCAAAAGAATTAAAGACTAAATTACTTTTAAAGCCTCAAACAATTTACTACTCTCCGCACTATGATTATAAATACAATCCAAATTTTGATGATATAGATAATCATGATATTTCTTTTGATAAAATACTTGAGAAAGATTTGAGAGAAATGAGGGATAGGGATACGGATGCAGATGGATGGCCTTATTCAGCATCGCAAGAATTAATTTTTAAAAACTCATTACGTCAAATTATTTTTTTAAGTTCAGACTTAGTAGAAAAACAAAATATTTTTAAGGATTTATTTCAGCTACAACAACATTATGAACCAATTCTTGCTTTTAGAGGTTATGACGAAAAAGAAAAAGCATGGAATACTCCATACGATTTAAGGCAAATTTTAAAATCAATTGGTGACAAAGCTGAAAGTGAAAGAGCTAACTGGCATACTATCAGAAAGTTTAAAGGCGAGAGGGTTTTAAATCAGGTAGAAATTAATCAATACATTTTAAAGCGTAATGTTATAACATGCATTTTGTCTCTTTTTTACCGTCAAATGGAACGGAGTAACTCTTATCTACAGGAAGGGTACTTTCCTTATAAAGAATTAGAGAAGGAACTTAAGATGGCCGATGCCTATGAAAGCTTGGTCTTATTTGCAAAACATAGTGGTGTAAAAATGAAAACAGCTAAACCTGAAAAGCTGTTTCCGGATGGTATTATTGAGGAACTTTTGGCTAAGATTTATTCTTCAATAGAAAAAACTACTTATGAAGATTCTGTATCTAATGGTAAATTTAAACCCTCTACAGAAGACGCAATAGAAATTTTACAACTTCAAAGACGTTTTTTAAATGAGTTAAACAAATACTATTCAAAGGGCTACAAAAACAAAGAAGATTTTAAAGTCCCGGAAAAAAATAGGATTGAAGAATTTATAAATTACATGCCTTTTTCAAGGAGGATGAGTTCAGGCGAAAATTCTCTACTTAATTTTTATTCAAGAATTTATGATTTTTTAAACACAAACC
This sequence comes from Ferruginibacter sp., assembly GCA_031398005.1. Classification (GTDB taxonomy): domain Bacteria; phylum Bacteroidota; class Bacteroidia; order Chitinophagales; family Chitinophagaceae; genus Ferruginibacter. The sequence continues at coordinate 27,499 of JANNMO010000025.1, read as the reverse complement.
TTAAAGAGATTAAGTCTAAAAGTTTAAGTGATCACTACATACTTTTATTTGATGAGGCAGACCTTACTTTTCATTTATCGTGGAAGAAGAAATACGTAAAAGCACTTTTGAAAACCTTACCTTATTTTTTTGATGAATTAGAGAGTAAGCCTTCAATAGAAATTATATTTACTACACACGACCCAATTACCCTTTCCGATTTACCAAATACAAATGTAATTTATATTGAGCGACAAGACTATAATAGCCCATCTAATATACTTGCCTTCAACAGTAAAAATAGACCGTCAAAAACTTTTGGAGCCAATATCTCAGATTTAATTTCTGATTCATTTTTTATTGAAGATTCCCTAATAGGAGATTTCGCTTTTGATAAAATACAGGATACAATTAATTGGTTAAATAACACCGAAAATAAACAGAACGTAAGCTATTATAGGAAATTAATAAATACAATTGACGAGCCTATTATCCAGAGAAAACTAGCCGAGATGTTTGATGAGAAAATGACTGATAATCTTGAAATAGATATTATAAATGAACAAATAAAGAAACTAGAGGAACTTAAAAAGCGAATTCAATAATAATGCTAAATATAAGTCCAAATACTCCAAAAATTATTAAAGCAAAAAGAGCATTTCATTTAGGAATGCTTCAGTTTTTGTGTAAAAGAATAGATAAGATAGAAAAATTAGAGGGAGTGAATATTGAAATTGTTCAAAGTTTTTTTGAAAATCTAGTGTTTGACTTATTGGATGATTTACTAACTGGAAAGCCAGAAAAATTAATGGAAATAAGCATTTCATTAATGCCATTTATTGAGGCTTCTGCCGATATAAAAAAAGGTGTTGAATACGTTTTTAATTATGACGTTTTTATAAAAAAAGCAAAAAAAAGATACGACGCTTATGAATTAGCAGAGACCCTTGATGTGAGAACTTGCACATACTGTAATCGGAATTATACAAATACTGTTATTACGAAAAATGGAAACAAATTAACACGGCCACAATTCGACCATTATTTTGATAAAGCTTCGCATCCTCTACTTGCAATTTCTTTCTATAATTTAATACCAAGTTGTTCTACATGCAATTCTAGTATTAAAGGAACCCATAAAATGAATCTTAATGACTATAACCATCCCTACCTTGATGATAGTTTGAATGATATCCGCTTTACTTACAAATATTCAAAAGAAACAACATCCGGGTTAAGGATAAAAGTAAAGACACCTGCGGGCTCAAAGGCATATAATACTACTGCCGCTTTTGCTATTGAAGAGGTATATAATTCACATACAGGTGAATTATTAGATCTTATTAAAACACGGCAATATTTTTCTGACAAGTATTTAACTATATTAAGTTCAAATTTATTACGTCACGTGATCATTTCTAAAGAGGATTTATATCGAATGGTATTTGGGACAGAATACGATTCTATCAATTTTGTGAATAGACCTTTCAGTAAATTTAAAAGTGATATTTTAAAAGAATTAGGAATTATATAAATGTTCTCTTATAAACAACATTATCGAAACTACTTTATAAATAAACCAATCGAAAAAATATGGAGGCTTTAGCAAGATCATTCAGCTTTATTAGTAACGAAGCAATAGTAAGGATACCGTTCTTTCAACGAGGGTATGTGTGGAAAAAAGAAAATTGGCAAGACGTGCTTGCAGATTTTCAGAATCTTCAAAAGAATCATTTCTTTGGGTCAATTATTTTAAAACAACAAAGAGTTATTACGGGTGAGACAAAAGAAGTTTTAGTAATTGATGGTCAACAACGACTCACCACCGTTAGTATTATGATAAAAGCGTTGTATGATTCTTTTTCAAATGAGTTAATAGACAACACTAAGGATGTAATTCGTCAGCATCTCTTTTATAAAAAGAACCGGACAGACAAAGATTTTCTTGTAAAGATTATGCACTCCCATTTAGACGCAAAATCCTTCAACCAGATTATTAAATTTAATCTTGATAGTAAAGGACCAATCCCGATAAATCCAGATGACCGGATTTTATCTTGTTATCATTTCTTTTTAAATGCTTTTATTGGATTGGAAGAAGAAAAACGAGAATCGCTCTTTAACTACATCCTTGATCCAGAAAATAAAATAATTGTTGTAATTGATCTTCAACAAGATGATGATGAGCAAGCAATTTTTGATACAATAAATAGTGCGGGAGTTCGTCTAAGTCCTGCAGATATTATTAAAAATGCCTTATTTCAAGCAGCTATAAAAGAAGTAGGTACCGAGGAAGCTGTCGTCCTTTACAATAGCACATGGGATGAAATATTTGTAAAGAACAATTTAAAATTTTGGGAAACGCAAAGAACCACCGGGCGTATTAATAGAGACAATCTAGAAATTCTTCTTCATGCTATAGCAGTGATTAAAGGGTTTTACGATCCGGAAGCAGACACTTTATCTGACTTATCAAAACTATATAAAGCAAAAATTAAAAGTTTCCTTTCATTCTCTGAGCTGAAGGAATTCATTAATGAAATAACACATTATGGACAGATTTATAAAGATAAAATTTTAGTTTCAGAAAAGTCAACACTTTATTCTTTTGAGAATTCAGAACAACGATTATTTGACATACTTGATACGCTTGACATTTCGACTTTTCATCCCTTTATCTTGTTTTTGTACAAAAAATATTCAGACGATAAACCTGAATTGATAAAACGTCTTGATCAGCTTGCAACTTTTGTAATTAGACGAGTAATAGCTAAATGGGAAACTAAGAGTTTTAATAAACTTACAAAAGAGTTAATAAATAACCCTGCATTGCTTGACTCCAAAATATTAGAAATACCAGACAATGAATTTTCGTTAGGTCTAAGAGATATTACAAACAAAAACGCAAGCCTTATTTTATTTTGGATTGAATTGTATAGAAGACAAAACGATCCGAAGTATGGTCAGAATGAGCTTAAATGGAGTTACACTCTTGAACATATTATGCCTCAGAAATGGAAGGAATACTGGACAGCAATTCCTACTAAATATGATTTAAATGGAAATGAAATGAGTCTAATCGAATCTGAAAATGATAGATTTAGTAAAGTCTACTGGTTGGGTAATATGACCTTGTTAACAAGTTCATTAAATACTTCACTTAGAAATTATGAGTACACTCGAAAGATGGATGGAGAAGATCGAAAAAAAGGAATAAAGGCATATTCTGAACTTTCAATTACTAATCATGATCTAGTGATACCTTATGATAGTGGAGATTTAGTGTGGGATGAAGACAAAATATCCAAGCGAACAGAGCTTTTGGAAAAAGAAGCTTTGAGTATTTGGAAAGTTTAATGCTTATTGCTGCGGAAAACTAAAATCTTTCGCCTCAGTTGGGTGCGCCGCGAATGAATAACGTGTAAATGTTTATTCAATGCTATACAAAAGATGGAGGTAGGTCCTCCGCATACGCTGTACAGTCAGGGTTTGCAAATCGGCTTATGCTGCTGTAGTCAAAATTTATGGTAGTGAGCAATAAGTTAAAAGGGCTCATAAAGGGTTCAGATGATTATAAAGGAGTTGAACGAAAGTGAACCATACGATGACGTGTCGAAAGGGCTCCTTGTTGTTAAAAGTATCGGTATCCAACTACTGATACGATTACTGTAATGGGAAACTGTTTATTGATTACAGAACAACCGGCATTAAGGTGGCAAGAACTTTATACAGGCTTTTGTATGGAACTTGGGACTACTATTATTACGATGTGCGTAAAGCCTTGTTTGTTCAAACAATTCAATTCCATCGAAGATGGGAGAAGCGTAAAATAGTTGCGGACTAAATCGTAGTAGTGAAGAAATTTCTATAATGGAAATGGAGCGAAGGGTTTAGCTTGTTTGTTGCTGCTAACAAAGACAATTTTGCGAAAGCAGAAGAGGATCGAGTTTAGTAAGATTAAAGAATAGTGTTTACTATTTTTAGAACAAGAAGAGCCGTGTGCATTGAGAGGTGCAAGCACGGTTCTGTGAGAAGCTTGGGCTGAAATGCCCTTGCTTACTCGACTGCTCATGCCAACAATAATTAAAGTTCATCCTATCACGCACTCGCCTAGGCTTGGTCTTTTGACCAACCGACTCAATATAGGGTATTCCTGTAATTACAAAGTAATTTTTTTGCCTCAAACTTTTCTATAATTTTTTGAAGTTTTTTTTCTGTAAAATCACTTTTTGTTTTGGCGATTATTCTTTTAGGACAAAATATTTAAGTCAGGGCATTAGAATTTTATCGCCGAGTTTCACCCGGCGTTTCTTTTTGTTTAATATAAATTTTAGGCTGCCTGTTTAAATAATGCCTGACGCCGGTTGGTAATGATGGATGCATTGGCTGCCATTATTCCAAAAAATATCCAGCACTTTTCCGTAACAGCATTGCGGGCATTTATTTTTTGTAACTGATAATGATTTTTTTCATTACCAAAACTTCCTTCCAGTCTTGTACCCCGTTCCTTGTTCAAAGCTGCTCTCATAATTTTGCCTTGTTCTGTATGTGCTGCTTTTTGTTTGCCTTTAGGTTCGAAGTTGGTTACAATTTTTTTAGAAGTACAATACTTTCTATTCTTATTGGTAGCATATATTTTATCTGCGCTGTGATGAGTACACTTACCAAACAATTGTTGGTGTAATCCAATACAACTTTCCACTCTGGAGCCTTCATTAAATGCATCGTAGCTAAAATATTCTATAAAGCTTATGCCGTCAATCTGCAGCTTATTTACTTTTGCACCAAACTCTACTGCTTTAGTTTCTTTTCCTCTTACAATGGGGCGTATGTAAGGTTTGCTTAAGCTTACTATTCTGTTTTTTATTTGTTCTACCTGCCCATATACTTTGCTGTGTTGTTGCCCATATACTTCAGTAATAGTAAGCATTTTTACTTTTTGTTTTAAGGATAATACTACTTCTTTTTGTGTTACGATCTGGTTGTGAAGATTTAGTAGTCGCAGTAAAAATTTCAGTAATTTTTTTATAAGTTTCTTCTCTGCCCTTTTTGTTTTTTTCTTTGTTTTTTGATAGGATAAAAACTCTTTTTTTCTGTCTTCATAATTACACCTGCTGATGCGTTGCTTCAATTGTTTTTTGATGGCATTGTAACTCAAATATGTCTTATTACAACAATCCCAAAGCAATTTTACAGGAGTAGGGAAACTTATCCGGCTTTCATAACAGGTAGCATCTTCACTGCTACAATTTGTATCTTTTAAATAGGGCTTCCATGCTGTTGCAAATAGTTTTTGCATGGCATCCATGTCTAATGATTCACCAATATAACCTCGCCAATGGCTAGGCAGATTGGTGTCTTTTATAACTTCATGGGGTTTTAAACGAATGCCGCAAAACAACTGCATGCTCCAGTCTGTATTAATACGCTCAATAAGCAACTCATCACTTAAACCTAAATAATGTTTTAAAAATTGTAAGGCTATGCCACCTTTTACATCAAACCATGGCTTGCAGCCTTTGCCGCTTAGGTGGCTTTTGGGTGGTGGTATGGTGGCTGATAATTTATCGAAGGGAATGGATAAATAAAGCTGCCCTAAGTCAGTTTGCAAAAATCTTTCATCATATAAATTTTGATGAAAAAATATTAAATTTGTCATAGAATTAAATATTAACGTTGCCTCACTTTGAACACTTTTTGTGCCATAGTGAGGCTTTTTTAATATTTAGTTATCCTCAAACTCAATGGGAATGTGCATTACGTATTTACAGGAAAACCCTAAATAAAAAAGCCATTTCATATGCTGAAATGGCTTTTTTAAAATGTTGTATTAATTATTGTTTTTTCTCTTCTATTACTTTGGGAGCTCTCATGGCAGGTTCAATCTCATTTGTCCATTTGCTTAATTGCGCCTCTGTTAAAATAGCTTTTAATTTTGTATCTCTTAATAAAGCAGTTCTACGCATGTTATCTGCAAAACGCTCTGCATCTGTGTTACCGGCTGCACGCATTTCTTCTTTAATTTTCATTTCAGTTGTATAGTAATCCTCAAAAATTTGATAGACTTTTGATTCTTGCATGCCCGTTAAACTTAAATCTGTTTTCAGTTTAAAATAAGTTTCTTTAGCATGTACATGGGGTTTTTGATCTACCGCCTGTTGGGCTATTATACTACCAGCTGTTGTAACAATAGCAAATAAGGTTAATAATAATTGCTTTTTCATTTGTCTGTTTTAAATTTTTATAAATATAGATTATTTTTCTTTCTTTTTTATGTCTGAATTTGGTCGTACCAAAATTTTATAAAACCCGGTATCAAAAATGGCCCTTTGAGGCGGTGTACATAAATTACGAATATGTTTTAAGTGTTCCAGCATGTTCATCTCCATTTCTTCCTGCTGGGTGGCCGCATAAGCAGCAGCACTTTTTATGGTGCTATCGCTAAAATTATCATTTCCAATTTTCTTTAAATTATTTTGTTTACGCTGCCTTATCTCGTCGTACATTAATTTTGACTGTGCACGCTGCTTGCTTTTCACTGTATCAAATGCTACCAACTGTGCATCCGAAAAACCAACTTCGTTTTTTAAATAATTTCGCATACTGTTTTTTCTGTCTTCATTCTCAGGTTTTTTTCCTGTAAACAACATCGTAAGTGTTACCACATTTGCAATCAACAAAAGAGCAATCACAATAATTAAAATTTTATTTGAAGAGTTTTCTGCTTTCATTATGGTTCTTGGTTTTCTATATCATACATTACTGATACGTTTATTGCAAAATCATATTTTTGAGGACTGATAGACTTTGTAAGACTTTCTCTTTCCACTAATTTATTTCTATTATTAATAGCTATAATATTTACTGTAAATACCAATAAAATAGCCACAGCAGCTACCGTAGGTTTTTTTAAATAAAAAGCAATCTTTGTCCAAATGGTTTCTGCACCTCTATTATTTAAAGCAGCGTTTACCCTGGTAAGTAAAAATGGCTTTGGAGAAGCTTTCTCCATTCCATCTATGCTTAGCATCGCCTGGTTTATTTTTGTATTGATGTTATTGCTCATAAAGGCAATTTTTAAAAAGTTTTAAATAAAATGTTTCTCATAATATTCTTTCAAATAATTTCTTAAATTATTTTTTGCTCTTACCTGTAATGATTCTGCAGCCTGTAAAGAAATGGAAAGTATTTCTGCAATTTCGTTATTGGTAAGCCCTTCCACTTTGTGTAATAAAAAGGCTGTTTTTTGTTTTTCAGGCAATTTTTTAATGGCCAAAAAAAGTACTGCTGCATCTTCTTTTTTATCCAATGCTATTCCTGGATGATAAAAATCTGGTGTTTCATCCACTTCTTTACCAGCAAATACCCGCTTTAACAATCCACCTCTTTTGTGCCTTTTTTTTTGTTTTTCAAAATCCAATGCAGTAGTAATGGTTATCCTATAAATCCAGGTAGATATTTTTGCCTCTCTTCTAAAATCATTTAAACCTTCATACACTTTTAAAAAAACTTCCTGTGTTATATCTTCTGCATCCTCTTCGTTTTGCACAATACCAAGTGCAGTATTATAAACCATCTGCTGACGAGCATTTACAATATCAGCAAAATTTTCTTCACTGATCTGTTCTTCTATAAATATGCTTTCATGCCCGTTCAAAAAAAAATTGTTGTTTGCTCCTAAAGATAATTAAAACCCGGGACCACCACGTTGCATTCCTCTTTCTTCTCTGTTTTCATTTCTGCCTTGTTGCTTAGCAGCTACACCAAAGTTTTTGAGGTTATAAGTAAACGTAAGTAAAAAATATTGTTGTAGTACTTGGTTTTGTGCATCTTCAATATACCTGCTATCTACTGTTCTAATAATGCTTTGGTTTTGTTTTAATAAATCAAATACCGACAGTTTTAATTCCCCAACCTTGTTCTTTAAAAATTTTCTTCCAATGGCCGCATTCCATAAACTATATTTTTGATTAAAGCCTGCACTTAACCCTGAGTTTATTTGGTAAGAAACATCATTTTGTACAAACCACCCTTTTTTACTTAATAAATTTAGTTGCGCACCAGCACCTTGGTTTACGTAATTATTATCGCCGCTGGCATTACCAGATGTTTGGTTAAAATTTGCATTATAAGATATATTAAAATCAATATACTCACTAATATTACTAGCTAACACTAACCCTGTGTTGTAAACAAAATTATTGGTTACAATGTTTACATTATTTGTAAGCCCAGGAAACCTATTGTAACTTAAACCAGCATTAATATTTGCAACAGTTTTTAAACCTTTGAGGGGCATGCTATAGGTAAGAGAACCACGTGCGCTTCTATAGCCATTTAAATTTACCGGTTTTGTTAGTTGAGATCCTTTTTGTAAACTAATACCGTTTTGTATGATTGAATCTTTTGTAGGAATAAAAGTAGCATTGGTAATATAATTACCAGCGGTTTGTAAGAATAAGCCGGCAAAAAAGCTTTTGTTTGTTTTAGAGTTTGTATAACTATATCTGGTAGCTATAAATTGTGTGTACGATTGTTTTAATGAGGGGTTACCTGTGCTTACAATAAGTTGGTTACTCTGGTTTACTACATCTTGCAATTGATTAACAGATGGAAAATTAGTAGATGTTCTGTAAAAAACCCTAATGTTGCTAGAAGCGGATAATTTTTTCCGCCATATTAAATTTGGAAGAAAATTTGAAAAAGACTGACGAACATTTGTTTTGCTGGGAAATGTTCTATCGCTTTGTAATTTTGAGTTTTGAAAACTTACTCCTACAGAAAACATTTCGTCTCTATTAGGCATATATCTATAAGTTAAACCGGCATTATTAGTAGTAATGGTATTATTAAACTTATTTGAAAGAGCTGAATCAAAATTGGAATATTTTTGTCCATCAAAGGCAAATGTTTGCTGGTCTGCATTGTTTTTTTGTACTGATGGATTGTAATCAATTTGAATCTGCGCCTTTTTGCTAACAGGTTCAGTAAATGCAATACTTCCACCAATAGTATATCCGTTGCTTACATTATCAAAAAACTGGTTTTGAGAAGAGTCTCTAATAATTAAACCTTTAAAATTTCTATAATCCGCATCAGTAATGTTTTCTGCATTGTTTTTACTAAAACTCGTATTTAAACCGAGTGAAACAGATCTTCCTCTTTTTGGAAAAGCATGTCTGTATAAAATATTATTTCTAATATTATAACCAGTTCTATCAGATGTATTTCTCCCTATCGATGTATTAGCTGTATCATAAACTTCGCCGCCGCCACGTTGGCCAAAATATGATTTAAAATCAGAAAAAGATGTATTATTATTTTGCTGAAAATTAAAACTTGGAATAATGAAAATACTATTGTTAGAGTCAATATTATATTCTAACCTCAGGTTGATTCTGTTGTTAGTATTATTAGTAACGGAATTGCTTATTTGTCTTGTAAAAAGACTTGTGTCTTTACCATTTAAAAATGTTTCTCTATTTGTTACGGATTGATTGGTGTTTCTGCTATTATTATAAAAGTAACTTGCTGCTAGTGTTGTGTTTTTGCCATACTGGTCTGTAAAATTTATACCTGCAGCATTTGTTCTGCTTATGCCATTTGACTGACCAACATTAAAATCTCCGCCACCACCGCCGCCAAATCTTCCGCCACCGCCTTGGCCACCACCGCCACCACGGTTGCCGCTGCTGCTACTCGTAAGGCCTAGCAAATCTTGCGAAGCAAAATTTTGCTGGTTTATATTATTAAAATTACCTACTAAAGATAAACGCCTGTTGTTTTTAAAAAAACTTGCATTACCACCAGCACTGTAGCGCTCATCTGTACCTGCGCCTGCATATATACGACCAAACCTGCCATTTTTTAAACCAGCTTTGGTTACTACATTTATTGCTTTGGTAGAATTGCCATCATCAAAACCGGTAAGCCTAGCATTGTCACTAAGCCTATCAAATACTTGAATTTTATCTACCGCTTCAGAAGGTAAATTTTTTAATGCGGCAGATGCATCATCGCCAAAAAAGTCTTTGCCATCAATGGTTACTTTCCTTACAGTTTCTCCTTGTGCTGTAACTGTGCCGTCTTTAGCAACATTAATGCCTGGCATTTTTTTTATTAGGTCTTCGGTTGTAGCATCTGGGTTTACTTTATATTGGCTTGCGCTGAATTGTGAAGTGTCTCCTTTTACAATAACTGCTGCTGCTTTGGAAACCACTGTTACGGTTGATAGGTCTTTATCTTGCCTATTTAAAACAATTGTTGCCAACGTTCTTACAGTATCTTTTAATGTAATAAATGAAATGTATTCCTGGTAATTAAGCGCATTAATAACTACAATAAAGCTATCGGCTGTTAGATTGGCAATGCTAAAATTTCCATCTGTGGATGCAACTGTTTTTGTAATAACCGAAGAATCGAGTTGTCTTAATAAAGTAACAGTAGCAGAACCAACGGGCTTACTATCTGTTCTGTCGTTTATTTTTCCTTTAATGCCTGCTGTTTGTGCAAGGGAGGAGGTTGAAACTAAAAATACCAAAAACGTAAATACCATCAATGACTTCATATAATCTTTTTTCTATGTACACATTAGACGATATACTTTCTTGCAAACATGCGCACCAATTTTAATTTGTTTTTTGTTAAATAAAGTCAAGGTAGATAATGGCTACAGTTTTTCGTTTTTTCTACCTTAAATTGCGATCCTAAATTTTCGTTTTATATGAGCTATAATAAAATAGTATCTGTAACCGGCCTCGGCGGTTTGTATGAGTTAGTATCTTCTAAAGCTGATGGCGGCATTGTGCGTAGTTTGGAAGATAAATCTGCAAAATTTGTAAGCAATCGTATTCATAGTTTTTCACATTTGGAAAGCATAGAAATTTTCACTGTAAAAGATAATGTGAACCTTGCAGATATATTTAAAGCTATGCAGGTTAGCAAAGAAGCAAAGCCAGATGCTAAAGCTGATACAAAAGCTGTAAAGGCATATTTTGAAAAGGTTTACCCTGATATGGATTTTGAAAGAGTTTATGCCAGCGATATGAAGAAGATGGTAAAGTGGTACGAAATACTTGAGAAAGCAGGTATAGAAATTAAACTTACAGAACACAGCGAAGGTGAAGAAACCGCTGAAGGTGAGGAAAAACCTGCAGTAGTAGCAGAGAAAAAAGCAACTGCAAAAACAGCTACTCCTAAAGCTGCTGCTATAAAAAGTGGTCCAGCAAAAAAGATAAATAGTCCGAGGAAGATGGCGTAGGAAGCTCCTCCTAAACTCAAAGCGAAGAAGCCCCTCCTAACCTCCCCCGAGGGGAGGGAAACGTTTGAGATCGTTTAGGAGATGATGCAATTTCTATGAATCCCGAAGGGTTTCAACTTTGAGTAACCATGGGTGCAGCCCATGGAGGACAGTAAAAACAGCCCCTCCTTACCTCCCCCGAGGGGAGGCAACTTATTAGATGGATTGGGAGAAGTGGGGCAATCTCCGCGGAACCCTGAAAGGGTTCACCTTTAGTAACCATGGGTGCAGCCCATGGATATCAGGCGGGCGCAGCTCATGGAAGCCCTGAGCAGCAGATATATATAGTGCATAATAAAGTTGAAAAAAGATATTCTGATGAAGGGCTGCGGGATGGGCAGTAGTAGCTTATGCACTAGTAAACTTTAATATATAATATTGCCTGCGTGCATAACTACTACCAACAGCCCGAAATAATGCTCATCAAGGTTTCTCTGCTCAAAGCCTCAAAAACTTATCTAACATCTAATGTCTAATAATCTAACATCTAAATAATATGTACTTAGCAGATATAAAAAAAATGGAAAGAAATTTTCTTCCAAAAGATTTTACCGTAACAGACTGGCCCGCTTTAGAACTTTATTTTAAAACGCTTTTGGAAACTGAAATAACCGATAAAGCAGGGCTTGAAAAATGGTTGTTGGATATGAGTGAACTGGAAGCTGCAGTAAATGAAGATGCTTGCTGGCGACAAATAAAAATGACCTGCGATAATGAAAACAAAGCGCTGGAAGATGCTTTTAATTTCTTTTGCATGGAGATACAGCCACAAATACAACCGTACAGCGATGCGCTCAATAAAAAATTATTAGCATCTCCATTTTTGAAAGAATTGGATGAAGCTACATACCATACTTACCTACGTACTACTAAAAAAAATATTGAATTATTTAGAGAAGAAAATATTCCGATTCAGGCAGAGGTTGCTGTGTTGCAACAACAGTATGGGCAAATAACCGGCGCCATGATGGTTACTGTAAATGGTGAAGATTATACACTGCAACAGGCTGCTAAATTTTTAGAAAATGAGGATAGGAATTTGCGTGAAGATGTGTATAGAAAAATACAAACTCGTAGGCTGGAAGACAAAGAAAAACTAAATGAATTGTATGATACTTTAATTGGGTTGCGCAATAAAGAAGCTATGAATGCCGGCTTTGACAATTACAGAGATTATCGTTTTAAAGAACTTGGTAGGTTTGATTACACAAAAGAAGATTGCTATAAATTTCATGATGCAGTAAAGCAATATGTAATGCCGCTGGTAAATGATATTTATAAAAATAAAAAAGAAAAACTGGGGGTGGATACGCTTCGCCCATGGGACTTAGATGCAGAACCAGCGGGCACAACAGCACTTCGTCCTTTTAAAACCGGTGAAGAATTGTTAAATAAATCGGTAGAGTGTTTTACAAAACTACGCCCGTTTTTTGGAGAGTGTTTGCAGCGCATGAAGGAGATGCAGCATTTAGATTTAGAAAGCAGAAAAGGTAAATCGCCAGGTGGCTATAATTGTCCGCTGGCAGAAAGTGGCGCACCATTTATATTTATGAATGCTGCAGGACAAATGCATGATGTAACAACAATGGTACATGAAGGTGGGCATGCAGTTCATTCTTTTTTAGCACACCCATTAGCACTAAATGGTTTTAAAGAATACCCCATGGAAATTGCTGAAGTGGCAAGTATGGCCATGGAGCTTTTTAGCATGGACCATTGGGAAACTTTTTTTGATAATGCAGATGATCTTGCCCGTGCAAAAGAACACCAGTTGGAAAGAGTAATTACCATTTTCCCGTGGATTGCTATTATAGATAAATTTCAACATTGGGTGTACGAGCATGCTACACATACACATGAAGAGCGTACAGCTGCTTGGGTAAAAATTGTAGCAGAATTTACTGATGACATAATTGATTACAGGGGGCTGGAAGAATTTAGAAACAATGCATGGCAGCGCCAATTGCATTTATATGAAGTACCTTTTTATTACATTGAATACGGTATAGCACAATTAGGTGCTATTGGTATGTGGATGCAATACAAACAAGATGCAGAAAAAGCGTTGGATAATTACTCTTACGCATTGAGCCTTGGAGGTACAAAAACATTACCTGAATTATACAAAGCTGCAGGATTGGAGTTTGATTTTAGTCCGGAAAAAATAAAAGTACTGATGGATTTTGTAAAGGGTGAGATGGAAAAATAGCATGCTACGAAATAAGATGAAATTACTGGGTTCTAAATAAGTAATTTATTTTTTGTAAATTGTATGTTCAAAACCTGCATTTACACATTATGAAACATTATATAAAACTGTCTGTATTTTTATTACTGGTTATTGGTTTTACAGCTTGCAGTAAAAATGGACAGCCAGAACCTGTAGGAGGGCAACTTCCCACACGTTATATAATTATAAGTGATGCTGGTTTTTCTCCGAAAGAAGATACCGCAGTAAATGGCACATCGTTTACATTTATAAACCGATCTGGCAGCGTTAAAGGAATTTATTCATCTGATAGTGTTGTAATAAATAAACAAGGCATTGCAGATAACTCATCTTACTTTTTTAAAAAGGATACAGTAGGCACCATTATTTTTCGCATGGCAGGCAAACCTTCTGTATCAGGCTCTATTACATTAACGCCATAAAATTGACAATTAAAATTTTTGTATAAACTCCTTTATGGGAGTTTTTTATTTTTGTATATGCTTCAACAAATTGCACCATACTTTGGTTACCTCGCCTCGCTGTTTTTAATAATTGCATTACTAGTAAATGGCGATGTAAAATTTAGAATTTATAATATCCTTGGCACTATCTCCTTCATTATTTATGGGATAATTTTTTCTGCATGGCCGGTGTTGCTTACAAACGTAATTTTATTTTTTATAAATATTTATTACTTAAATAAATTACTAAAGCACAAAGAAGATTTTGAGTTGATAGAATTTACCGGTGAAGAAAAACTGGCAAAAAAGTTTATACATTTTTATGCTAGTGATATTAAAACATATTTTCCAAATTTTGATGAGGATCAATTAAAACTTAACCTCAATTTTGTAGTACTTCGTGACCTTGTTATTGCAAATATTTTTAGCGTAGCTGTTGATGATAATGGTGATGCAATTGTAACTATTAATTACACCACAAAAAAATACCGTGACTTTAAAGTGGGCAAATTCATTTTTGAAAAAGAGAAACAGTTTTTAATTTCAAAAGGAATAAAAAGAATTGTTTACAAAAAGGTAGAAAATAATAACCATGTACATTTTTTAAAAACATTGGGTTTTACAAATTATGAAAATGGTTATAGCAAAATAATATAGTTACTGATATAACCTGTGTGTTAATATTTTTTTCACGATTTTATCTTTTGCCCTTTCTGTAATTTGTAAAAATTATTCTATAACTGTGAATGTTACACCTGTTTTTACTGTAATGGTTGCCCCAGTATTTACTGTTAGCGTACGAACGCTTGTATTTACATTTACTTGTGGGTAATTTAATTTGCCACCACTTATAATTACATCGGTAGTAGCATCTGGCAATTTGCCACAACTCCAATTGTTTACATTTTCCCAAACGTTGCTCACATTGCCTTCCCATGAAAAAGCAGATGAGCAACAATTGTTCTTACTGCTACAATAAAATGGCATTGTATAAAAATTGGGAGCGGCTGACGTAAGAAAATTATTGGTGACAGCACCTTGTGTTTCTTTAACTGAAATACCATACCAACCGTTGCCTGCATAACTTGTACGGGTAAGCCCTGTAACACTAAAGCAGGCATCTTTTACAATAAATGCAGGCAAAGTATTGCCCGAAGTAAAGCCACTTGCCGGGTAAACCAATGAACCCAATATTTCTGTACTTCCACTATCTACTGTATTTGCAAGGGTTGCACGCCCCTCAGTTTTGTAGCCTAAAATCCAATACCTGCCACCATTATTGTACACATTTGTATCACTTTCTGGTTGCACTTCTGAGTTTAAATGCCTCGCCCACATGCGTACCGGAAACAATGGTTTAAAAAATGAAACAGCATCTTCTAAAAAAACTTTTCCGTTTTTATTGTTAATGGTATTTGTGTATTCCCTTAATCCATCACTTTTAAAAATTACGGTACGTTGGCTATTGTTTAAAATTTTTGTACCACTCATGGCATCAATAAATAAAGGTGCGGCACTATCGTTTATTACAAATTTACTGTTGTTAAAAAAAGCAAATTTTGCCTGATGAAAACCTGTAATCATTCTTACAGATGCTGGAATAATGATATCATTGTAAATGCAATAGCCACTTCCGTTATCACCCATTTTATCGAAATAAATTACTTTCTTGCCGCTTGCAAACGCAGCTTGTATGCCTGGGCCTGCGTCGAATGTGCCATATATTGGGTTGGTGGGCTGGGCTCCAAAAGTGTTTGCTTTGCCCCATTCGCTCATGTTATTGTTTACATACACCGGCGTTTCTTCAATAGGCAGATTTAAACTTTTGCCATCGTTTGCAAAAGTTGAATTGTCTTCATTGGTATGAAATTCTGTAATGCTACTGCCGGCTGTTGCTACACCATTATTACTAAATGCATTTGCATAACCTGTAGTGGTTATATTTCTTCCAAAGAAAAATCCGTTGATATTATCAATAGCATTTATGGAAGCGCTGCCACCATTTAATTTACTATCCAGCAAAACTATTCTACCCCTGTTTTCAAAAGCTTTTACAGTGTTGGTACTTGTAATATTTCGCATGGCAAGTGTATTGCAAATATTAAATACAGCGCACACTGTTTGGTTTAACAGGGTTATGTTTTCAAACGTCATGCTGTATTCACATTGAGATACCCTTATGCCGTATTGATATCCTTTTATTTGCACATTTTTTATTAAACCCGGACCAGCCCATGAGCGCTCCATGCGTAAACCACAGTAACCAATATTATCAGGCGAAATTATTTTTACGTTTTCAACAGTGCCGTAGTTACTAGTAATATAATCCAGCCCTACAGCACCTGCATTGCCAATCCCTGTATTAATGGTAAGGTTTTTAAAATACATACCAAATGCTTGGTTGCCACCTCGGGTTTCTATCATAGGGCGTGGATTTGCAGGGTCTTGAAAACCAGCAGCATTATCTTTTAATTTTATAATAGTACTATCTGGGTGTTCGCCCAAAAACACTACATCTTTATCAAAAAAAGTACTAAGCAATTTTATGCTGTCGCTGATTAGGTAAGTACCTTTTGGAAGAAACACTACAATGTTTGTATGATATTGATTGGTGTAAGTTCTTGCAGCTTTTCGCAAGCTATCTGTATCATCGGCAATGCCATTTGCAACGCAGCCAAACCGGGTTTTAGCATTGTTCCAGTTTATATCTGATGGGTAAACGGTTTGCTGGGAAAAGGATTTTGAACTTAAAAAAAGGGCGAATAGAAATAGTAAAGAATATTTCATATGGATTGATTAATGCTTATCAAATTTGGATAATTTCTTAACAAACATAATACCATATTTTTTAATGTGATGTAGTTTCAATGATTAAATATTTGTAGTCTGCTTTCAAATACAAAAGTTTTGTAAGCTAATTTTGAAAAGAAAAAGTTTGCTAATTATAATGAAGCGTACAATTTAATGGTACGTTTGAGATTTATTTGAGTTGTACGATTTATTCGTACAACTGGAATTCCCCTTTGATTTGTATACATTAAAAATTAGACAAAATCGTTAGGACTCCATTTCCTCAATTTTGCTAATCTCCCCTTTGCCAAATTGAAAAACAAGGAGATCAATGGCTGCGCTGCTTAGGCGGAAATCCTTTTTGCCTGCCTTTGAGGCAAAAAGATTGGAGACGGGCAGCGGACAAAAGCTGAACAATGGTTTTCGGTTCAAAGCCCCAAATGAGTTTCTGAGTATAAAAATTTTGAATTTCCCTGCGCTTTAGCGTATGGTAAAAAATTATAGTAAAGGGCTTTAGCCCAATCACCTTATTGCCGTCGGCACTAAAGTGCCTTGATTAAAATTTCAATCCTCGGCCTAAAGGCCGAGGCAATTCATAAAAACACAAAGAGAATGTAGGATTGCCACCAATTCATGGCACCTAACCCAAAACCCTTAACTCATAACCCGAAACCATAAAACCCCTAACTCTTTTCACAATCCCACCATTAAAATTTACCTTTGCCCCATGCCCAAATATTTAGATGAATTGAATGAGCCGCAGCGTGAAGCGGTGTTGCATAAAGATGGTCCGATAATGATTATTGCCGGTGCCGGAAGTGGAAAAACCAAAGTACTTACTACAAGAATTACGCATTTAATGGCTCACCATGCGGTAGATGCTTTCAATATTTTAGCACTTACTTTTACAAATAAGGCTGCCGCCGAAATGAAGGAAAGGGTGGAGAAAATTCTGGGCAATTCCGAAGCAAGAAATTTATACATAGGAACTTTCCATAGTGTCTTTGCACGTATCCTTCGCAGCGAAGCACCCAAACTTGGTTTTCCCAGCAACTTTACCATTTATGATACGGATGATGCAAAGAGCGTGGTAAAAACAGTAATTAAAGAATTGGAGCTGGATGACAAACAATACAAACCCAATGTAGTTTACAATAGAATTTCGGCTGCTAAAAACGCATTGCTTGGTCCGGCAGAATATATGACTGATTATAATTTGCAGCAGGAAGATGCCCGGGCAAACCGCCCCATGCTTGGGCAAATTTACGATGCATACAGCAAGCGTTGTTTTAAAAATGGCGCCATGGATTTTGATGATTTGTTGTTTAAAATGTATTTGCTGCTGAAAAATTTTCCGGAGAGTTTGAGCAAGTACCAGCGCAAGTTTAAATATGTAATGATAGATGAGTATCAGGATACAAACACTGCCCAGTATGAAATTGTAAAACTGCTCGGTGCTATGCACGAAAATGTATGTGTGGTGGGAGATGATGCACAAAGTATTTACAGCTTTCGTGGGGCTACCATCGAAAATATTTTACAGTTTGAAAAAGATTATGATGATGTAAAAGTGGTAAAGCTGGAGCAGAATTACCGCAGTACAAAAAACATATTAAGCGTAGCCAACGAAATAATTGGCAACAATAAAGGACAAATTGAAAAGAAATTATTTACAGATAATAGTGAAGGTGAAAAAATAAAACTCGTTCGTACCATGACGGACAACGACGAGGGAAAAATGGTGGCAGATGCTATACAGGAAAACAAACTGCGCAACCATTATTTTAACCAGGACTTTGCTATTCTTTATCGTACAAATGCACAGAGTAGAAGCTTTGAGGAAAGCCTGCGCCGCATGGGTATTGCATACAGAATTTATGGTGGATTGAGCTTTTACCAGCGCAAAGAGGTGAAAGATTTAATTTGCTATTTACGGGTGGTGGTCAATCCCAGAGATGAAGAAGCATTGAAAAGAATAATAAATTATCCGGTCCGGGCCATTGGTAAAACAACCATTGACAAAGCCGTGTTGTTTGCCAACGATAATAACATCAGCATGTGGGATGTTATTTGCAACGCAGGCATGTATGGTTTTAAAAGTGGTACGCTTGAAGCTATTGACAATTTTGTAACCATGATAAGAATGTTTCAAAGCGAAATGCCTAAAAAGAATGCATATGAATTGGCATTTTTAGTGGGTAAAAATACAGGCTTGGTAAAAGATTTATTTAATGATAAAACCACCGAAGGGTTAGCCCGTTATGAAAACGTGCAGGAGCTGTTAAACTCAATAAAAGAATTTACCGAAACACCCATGAACGAAGAAGATGGGGAAGTAGGGGATAAAAGTTTGGGTGGTTATTTACAGCAAATAGTTTTGCTTACAGATGCCGATAATAATAAAGAAGAAACGGATGTAGTGAAATTGATGACGATACATGCCGCAAAAGGATTGGAGTTTCCGGTAGTGTTTGTTGGTGGATTGGAAGAAACACTTTTCCCCAATGCCATGAGCATAAATACAAGAGAAGAACTGGAAGAAGAACGTCGTTTATTTTATGTGGCCATTACCCGTGCTAAGCATAAATTATATTTAAGTTATAGCAATGCACGCTATCGTTTTGGGCAGTTGCAGCAAAATGACCCGAGCCGCTTTTTAGATGAAATGCCTGACATTAATATTGATAAAAGCTACGCCGGCACACCAGCACGTAATAATGCAAACACCCCGAGCAACAGAGGTTCAGCATTTGAAAGAATGGGTAGGGGTTTTGAAAATACGGGTAGCACACAAGGCGGTATGTTCACCAAAAAAGAACCAGCAAAACCTTCCTATGCAACGCCTGCTCGTCCGCAAGTAAAGGAACATGTACCTACGGCAGATTTTGTAGCAAGTGATACATCTAGCTTACAGGCTGGGCAAAAAGTAGAGCACATGAAATTTGGTTTTGGCGTAGTGGCAAGTATGGAAGGTGCTGCACACAACCCGATTGCGACTATTAATTTTGAAGCGAATGGGGAGAAGAAAATTATGTTGAATTATGCAAAGCTGAGGATAGTGGAGTAAAAAGTAGAATTACTAAAATCATAATTTAGACATTTCTTTTATAGCATTTTCAAATTCGCCTCTAAAAAGGATTTTATTATTTTTAATAATTAGTGTAGTTGGATAAGAGATGATGCGGAAAGAATCTGCAACAGATTTATCTTTTGCAAAAAGTTGCTTTAGGTTGTAAGGAAATCTGTTTAAAATTCTGAAATTGTCTTCTTCTTTTTCGCCATTGAAAGGCACATTAACCAACCTAATGTCATATTTGGTTGTATCAATTTTCCTATTGATACTGTCTATTAAAGGAAATAAACGAAAACAAGGAGCACAACCAGAGTTCCAAAAATCTAGAATAATTATTTTATCTGTTCCAGTAGTTTTTAAAATAGTGGTGCTAGAATCTGCTAATTGTACTGAAGGAAAAGCGCTGAGAATTTTTTGATCAAATGTTCCGTAATTCATTTTGTTTGTAAACAATTTTTGACCACCTATTTCCCATAAGCCTAGTAAAATTATTAATGCTAAAGGAATTACCAGTTTTTTATTCTTGGAATAAAAGTAACCACCAAGCGAACCTAAAAGTAAAAAGAGATTACTTGGAATACTTACCCAAGTTTTTTTGTAATCTATAATATTAAAAAATACTATTGCTAATATAAGGGGAGCCAAAAAAACAAATAGAATTTTTGCTTTAGCTATAGGATATTTTAATGCAAATAAAAATACAAAGCTAAAGTATAAGCATGTTCCTATTATAATTTTTAATGTAAAACTATTGTACGAACCTAGAAAAGCAGTAAAAAAGAACGTCAGTAAGCTCAATGCTAAAGTTAAAAATAAAGCCCTATTTTCCATGGTAATATATTGTTTTAGGAATAAATTAGAAAAATAGAAATGATTAATTTTTATGCTTTAAAAATTATACTTCAACAATTTCGTGTTTTATGTTTGAAATTTAAAGTTAATGTGTAATTCAATACCTATTTTGCAACCATAATTGAATATGTTTATAAGATAGTGGAATAAAAAACGTACAAATGAAACCTTACATTTTAGCAGAAACAAATTGGAAATACGTAAAAGATGCAGCGTATGATGTAGCTATTTTACCATGGGGTGCTACCGAGGCACATAATTATCATTTACCATACGCTACAGATAATATTGAAGCCAAAGCAATAGCCTATGAAGCGGCAAGAATTGCATGGGATAAAGGAGCCAAAATAATTGTATTGCCTACCATTCCTTTTGGTGTAAACACCGGACAGGCAGATATAAAGCTGGATATAAATATTTATCCAAGTACACAGCTGGCTATCCTTTCAGATATTATTGAGGTATTGAACAGGCAAAAAATTTACAAATTACTTATTGTAAACAGCCATGGTGGCAATGATTTTAAGCAGATAATAAGAGAGCTTGGTTTAAAGTTTCCACATATGTTTTTAAGTACTTGTAACTGGTTTCACGCCTTGGATAAAACAAAGTATTTTACTGAAATGGGCGACCATGCAGATGAAATGGAAACCAGTTTGATACTTCATTTAGCTCCACATTTAGTTCTACCATTACAAGAAGCAGGAAAAGGAACAGCCAAAAAGCCTATCATAAAAGAATTTTCTGAAGGATGGGCTTGGGCAGAAAGAAAATGGTCGCAGGTTACAGAAGATACTGGCATTGGTGACCCTTCGTTTTCAACCAAAGAGAAAGGAGAAAAGTTTTTTGAGGCAATTACTCAAAAGATTGCTGATTTAATGGTTGGATTGGCTAAGGCAGATAAGGATAACTTGTACGAATAATTGTAAATGCTATCACAATTTTAACCAATTTCGGTTATCGAAATAAATTGCACTTTACCAATACAACATAATAGAGTAATTTTGCAACTTACATTTTATGTAATAAAAAAGTTTAAACAATGATAAAGACAGGCAACCCCGTAATAAGCATATATACAGAAATGACCCCCAACCCAGAAACAATGAAGTTTGTGGCAAATAAATTATTGTACCCTGGCAAAAGCATTGATTTTCCTGATGAAGCAAGCGCTAAACCATCTTTGCTGGCACAGGAATTATTCTCTTTTCCATTTATAAAATCTGTATTCATAGCAAGCAATTTTGTAACGCTTACCAAAACGAGTGGTACGGATGATTGGCAAGATGTAATACCTACCATTAAGCAATTTTTAAAAGAATATTTGGAAGATGGTAAACCTGTAGTGAATGAAGATGAGATTGCGGTAATGAAAACTGAAAGCACTAATGAAGTTAATGCCGATGATGATGATGTGGTAAAACGTATTAAGGAATTACTTGAAAATTATGTAAAACCTGCGGTAGAAATGGATGGTGGTGCTATTCAATTTAAGAGCTACGAAAACGGTAAAGTAAATTTAATGATGCAGGGAAGTTGCAGCGGCTGCCCTAGCAGTATGATTACTTTAAAAGCAGGAATAGAGGGAATGATGAAAAGAATGATACCCGAAGTAAAGGAAGTAGTAGCAGAAAGTGAATAAATTTTTTGATATGATTAATATAATTAAACATCGCTTTTGGCGGTGTTTTTTTATGATCTATGCCACCAAGCCCACCCCATTAAAATAAACTGTAAAGGAAATAACCTTAACCATGCGCCCCATAATGGAATGCAGATTTCTGCACCCATGCAACCGCCCTTTTGTATCATGTAAATATGTGCAGGAATAAAAGCAATTAACATAGCAACAATTAAATAAACGCCAAAATTTCTGGTATTAGGCATTATCAATAAGATGGCAGCAATAATTTCTGCTATTCCTGCAATAATGTTTATTAAATATGGGTTGGGTAAATAAGGAGGAATAATACTGTAATAACCTGTAGGGTTAATAAAATGATTTACGCCAGCACCGGCATATAAAATAATGAGAAGGATAAGGCTAATTTTTTTAAACATAAATAATAATAATCGTTGTACAAGCTACGTAATTGTAAGGTGGTTTGTCTCAAGAAAATGAAATAGCAGATGCCTTTAATATGAAGTTAAAAAACTATTTTCGTTAAAAATTACTTTTGACGTTTTACGAAATTTTCAACCAATTCTTAACTGATCTTAATAACACCCGCTGGTTCGAATACCTAGCTGTTGCCTCAGGTATTATCAGCGTATGGTACAGCAGAAAAGGAAATGCATTGGTATATCCTACCGGCTTGGTCAATACAATTATCTACATCTACATTAGTTTTAACGGGCATTTATTAGGCGAAGCCGCTGTAAATTTTTACTACACCATCATGAGTATTATTGGTTGGTATATGTGGACAAAGAAAGATGAAAAACAGGAAACCATTTTACAAATTTCTGCTTCCAACAAAAAAGAATGGATTCAGCAAATTGCCTTTTTCATTTTATTTTATACCGTCATTTTTTTAGCACTTACCTATTTTAAAAAAATATTTTTCGAAGGTGTAATTCCATGGGCAGATGCATTTGCCAGTGCATCAGCCTTTACTGCCATGTGGCTAATGGTAAAAAAGAAACTGGAAAGCTGGTATTGGTGGATGGCTACCAACATTGCATCTATACCATTATACTTTGTAAAACATTATGTATTTACCAGTTTTTATTATGTGGTGTTATTTGTAATGGCAATATTTGGTTTAATAAGTTGGGCTAAAAAAATTAAGCAACGTAATCAAGTTATCATTTCAAATTAATAATATGCCAGCTCCAACATTTTCTTATTGCAAAGCCATTCCTACCATCAAAGACAAAGATTTTGCAGTACACAAAGATTATCATGATACGCAATATGGTTTTCCCATAGAAAGCGATGATGAACTTTTTTGCAGATTGGTTTTGGAAATAAACCAGGCAGGACTTAGCTGGACAACAATTTTGCACAAAGAACAAAACTTTAGAAAAGCCTACAGCCATTTTAATATTAAAAAAGTAGCCGCATATAAAGAACAAGATGTGGAGCGTTTGCTCAATGATGAAGGAATCATAAGAAACAAATTAAAAGTGTATGCTGCCATTCATAATGCAAATGTTATTATTGCTTTGCAAAAAGAATTTGGCTCTTTTAAAAAATGGATTGAACATCATCACCCAAAAACAAAGGATGAATGGGTGAAAATATTTAAAAAACATTTTAAGTTTACAGGTGGCGAAATTGTAAACGAATTCCTGATGAGTACAGGTTATCTGAATGGTGCGCATGATGAAGATTGCCCCATCTACAAAAAAGTAATGAAAACAAATCCTGCATGGAAAAAAAAGTAAACAGAATTGTTATTGTAGGCCCTGAAAGTACAGGCAAAAGCACTTTGTGCGAAAGCCTTGCTGCGTATTATAAAACATGTTGGGTAAAAGAATATGCGAGAACATATTTAGAAACCAACGGTAAAAAATATAGCTATGAAAACCTCTTTGAAATTGGAGTGGGACAAATTTCAGCAGAAGAAAAAGCTTATCAATCGGTGATGATTAATCCCACTTTTAAAAACAATACGCTACTTTTTATTGACACCAATTTATACGTTACCAAAGTATGGAGTGAATTTGTTTTTAATAAATGTGATAATCGTATTCTTTCAGAAATAGTTAAAAGAGAATATGATTTATACCTATTGTGCAATACAGATCTGCCCTGGACAAAAGATAATTTAAGAGAATACCCTGACCTATTAACCAGACAAAAATTATTTCATTATTATAAAGAAGAACTTACAGAACAAAAAGTTCCTTGGGCAATTATAAGCGGCAACAACCAAGAGCGCCTGCAAAATGCTATCAAAATAATTGAAGATAAAATCGATTTGTAATTCTGTAATAGGCATTCATTTAATAATGTATTTTACAACCTTAAATTTTTATGTTATAAATGCCGGCAAATAATTATTCAACTTTTACAAAAGAACAACTCATTGCTGTTTTACAAAAAGCAGACGCAAATAAGCATTATGGTTTGGTGTGGGAAGAAGATAGAATACCAGAAAACGTTGTACAGAATTGTATTGATAAGCAACCAATATTGGAAGAAATAAAAAGCAAATCAATAAAAAGTAAAACCAAAACTCAAGAAAACATTTTAATAGAGGGTGATAATTATCATGCGTTAACTGTATTGTTAAAAACCCATAAAACCTCAATAGATTTAATATATATAGATCCGCCATACAATACAGGCAAGACAGAAGATTTTATGTACAACGATAAATATGTTGACATTGATGACAGTTACAGGCACAGCAAATGGTTATCATTTATGCATAAAAGATTAACGCTTGCAGCGGCGTTGCTTTCTAAAAAAGGAGCCATTTTTATTTCAATTGATGATAATGAAATAGCACAATTAAAAATATTGTGTAATCAGATATTTGGTGAAGAAAACTTTGTAGCTCAGTTTATAAGAAAAAACAAGACCGGTGCAGGGCATGATAGTAGCCAAGTAGCGGTAGAGTTTGATTACATGCTTTGCTATGCAAAAAATAAAGCGTCCCTTATTTTTGAGAAAGAAATACTGGATGTAGAAAACGATGGTAAATATAAATTGGAAGATGCACACATTGCACATCGTGGAAAATATTATCTGAGAGATTTAGATTATAAAGGATCGTATAGTCCATCTTTAGATTATGCATTGGAAATGCCTGATGGTTCCAATATTTTTTCTGGCAATAAAACTGGACGCCCAAACACCTGGCGCTGGAGCAAAGAAAAAGTAGCCTGGGGAAAAGAAAATGATTTTATTGTTTTTAAAAAAGTAAAAGATAAATGGAAGGCTTATATAAAACAATACCAGTTTGTAGATAATGAAAACAACCGACGAGATAGAAAATTACCACATAGAGCAATCATCCAATTTTTAAATGCAGAAGGCAGTAAAGAGTTGAACAATATTGTTCATCAAAATATTTTTCGTTTCCCAAAACCAACAGGACTTATACTTTTTTGTATAAATTTATTTGCCAATAAAAATATTACTGTGCTCGATTTTTTCGCAGGTTCTGGCACTACAGGTCATGCTGTTTTAAAAGCTAATAATATAGATGGTGGAAATAGAAAATTCATTCTTTGCACCAATAACGAAAATAGTATTTGCGAAACGGTTACTTATCCACGCATAAAAAAAGTTATAAAAGGGTATGATGTAAATGGAGAAAAAATAAAGGGAATAGATGCTGGGCTCACCTATTATAAAACCGCTTTTAAATAACCTTTCATTCATATAACTATGCTGTTTTGTTAACAAAAGAAGATATTATTTGCATCTCATTGATCGATGAGGAAATAAAACTTGTAATGGAAAAAGCAAGAAAACAATTATCTATTTCAAAATTGGATAATATTCGGCCAAGACATGCAAACATACAGTACGATTGTATTTTACGAGGATACATTGGTGAGTACGCTATAACAAAATGGCTGAGGCAGCACGACATTGTTTTTGATAAAACCAATTACATGAGCGATGAAGATAATGTGGATGTAGATTTTTTTTATAAAGGAAAAAACATTGAACTAAAAACATCCCTCATTCCCGATGCAGATGTGAGACTTGAAAATTCGGTAGCCTGCAGGGATATTAAACTTATAAAAAGAGAAAATGATATCATTCATTTGAGAGGCGATATTCATTTACAAATATTTTTTGATCAGAAAAGAAAAGCAAAAGATGAATGGCTTGCAAGTAGGATGATAGATTTGGAGAACATGGAAATTGATGAACTCTTTAATCAAATTTTAGCAAGGTGTTATAGAGACACCACTTATTTTGTGGGTTGGATAGATAAAACAACATTGGTTACAAAAATTAATTCTTTACCAGAAGCTGCACGTACCTGGACATTTAAACATGCCCAAAAACAATTTTGGAATTGTAAAATATCGGAATGCAATAAGCCGACAAATTTGCCGGCTTATCTAAAAATGTTATAAAATTAATTCCCTCCTTTTTTGGCTTTAAAAGCATCTAACACTTCCTGTTGTTTGGTAATTTCTTTTTGTTGGTCTTCCTGCTCCTTGGCATTTTTTTTGAGATCATCTTCTAAGTTTCTTATTTTCTTTTCCATATTCATTTGATCATCCTGCAAATTTTTCAATTTTTTTTGAGATTTTACAACAGCTTCGTACTGTTCGTTTATCATATTATCTGTATTTGCAGCATCAATTGCTGGAGATAAATCAGTTAAAAAACTTTTACAGTTGGTACTGTTATCTACAATTGTATTTACATTGTTCTCATTCATAACCAACGATACAATTGTTATATCTTTTTCCTTTTTGCTTTTCCTTTCTATTTTAAAAGCATAATCCATTGGCTTGCTGCTTATGCTGCTTATAACTGCATTGGAAATGATTAAAAACCCTTTGCTGCTTTTTACTTTATAACCCATTCTTTCGAGTTTGTCAGTGAGGGTTTTTTCAACGGTGGCTTCAGGATATTTATATTCTGCAATTACTGCGGGTTGAGAAATTTTATTGTAATCAATTTTTCCTTCAAACACTTGTGCAAAGCAACTTTGCAAACTCATAGCAAATAAAAATAGTAGTAATGTTTTCATATGGCGTTTTGGTAAAAATGAATAAAAGAAATTCATTTTTTAATTTAGGGTTATAACGTTTTGTTTTGATATTAATTAATGGGTTAAAAAATATCGGGTTATTTTTGGTAAAATTCTGTAATCAAAAATAATGAAATTACGCTCATTTATATTACCCTT
>JANNMO010000024.1:0-49335 GCA_031398005.1 Ferruginibacter sp. | reverse complement strand
CACCTCTTCCCATACCGAACAGAGAAGTTAAGCCCCTCATGGCCGATGGTACTGCACAACAATGTGGGAGAGTAGGTAGTTGCCATATTTATTAAATGAACCCTTACGTTTTATTACGTGAGGGTTTTTTTATGTGTAAGATTTTTTGCCAGAGTTGGTAGTTGCCCCCGAAATGCTGCGGGGCAGGCATATTTATAAACAAAGTTTTTAAGGAAACCGTCAGGTTTTGGGTGTTTAAGATTTTGAACGAACTCCAATACAGGTTTTGACTCGTGAAAATCTAGTCCATAATAAAAGTTCAAAAAAGATTTTCTGCTGAAAAGCGGCAGGATAGAAGCGGCTACCCCGGTGAAGGTTTTTGTGTGTGGGATTTTTGCCGGAGTAATAGCGAATAGCCTGAACCCATGCTGCTGAAAGCCAAATGCTGACCGCACCAAAAAAAATCCTCAAACCTTGTTGAAGTAAAACTTCGATGACAAGATTTGAGGATTTTTAAATTATATAAAACGTTATAATTTCTTAGTTTTTATACATCTGTTGCTTCGCCGTAAGCTACTGCCACTGCTTCTTTTAAACCTTCGCTCATGGTTGGGTGTGGATGCACAGCATTTAATAACTCGTGTGCAGTAGTTTCTAGTTTTCTTGCTACAACTGCTTCTGCAATCATTTCTGTTACGCTTGCACCTATCATGTGGCAGCCTAAAAATTCGCCATACTTTGCATCGAAAATTACTTTTACAAAACCTTCGGTTGCACCACCTGCAGTAGCTTTACCGCTTGCTACAAATGGAAACTTACCTACTTTAATTTCGTAACCTGCATCTTTAGCGGCTTTTTCTGTGTAACCCACCGATGCAATTTCTGGTGTGCAATAAGTACAACCTGGAATATTATTATAATCTAACGGCGTTACTTTATGGCCTGCAATATGCTCTGCAGCATTAATGCCTTCTTTGCCTGCAACATGCGCCAATGCTTGCCCCGGTGTACAATCACCAATTGCATACAATCCAGGTATATTTGTTTGTCCGTAAGGATCTACAGTGATTTTTCCTTTATCTGTTTTTACACCTAATTCTTCCAAGCCAATGTTTTCAATATTAGCTACAACACCCACAGCACTCAACAAAATATCTGCTTCTAAAACGATTTCTCCATTAGAAGTTTTTACTGTTGCTTTTACTCCTGCGCCGCTTGTATCAACCTTTAGCACTTCGCTATTGGTCATTATTTCTATACCCTGTTTTTTAAATTGCTTTTCCAGTTCTTTGCTGATGTCTTCATCTTCTACAGGAACAATTCTTGGCATAAATTCCACAATGGTCACTTTTGTATTCATGCTATTATAAAAATAGGCAAACTCACTTCCTATAGCGCCACTGCCACAAACAATCATGCTTTTTGGTTGGGTGGGCAATACCATTGCTTTGCGGTATTCAACAATTTTTTCACCGTCAATTGGTAATGATGGAAGTTGCCTAGCACGACCACCAGTTGCAATAATAATATTTTTGGCTTCATGTGTTTGCTTGCTACCATCTGCCGCAGTTACTTCCAGCTTGTTTGCTGCCAATAATTTACCTGTGCCCATTATTACATCAATCTTATTTTTCTTCATAAGAAATGTAATGCCTTTACTCATTTTATCTGCTACACCACGGCTTCTTTTTATTACTGCTTCAAACTCGGCCATGGGGTTTTCTACTTTGATACCATAGTCTGCTGCATGTTTTGCATATTCATACACCTGTGCACTTTTTAGCAATGCTTTGGTAGGAATACAACCCCAGTTTAGACAAATTCCACCCAAGCTTTCACGCTCTACAATTGCCACTTTTTTACCAAGCTGGCTTGCACGAATAGCAGCAGGATAACCACCCGGGCCACTGCCTAAAACAATTACATCATATGCCATAAAAATAAGTTTGATTTCTTTTTAAATAATTGCCGCAAAGGTAAAAATATTAATGGATAATGCGAGAATGGATGATCGAATAATTTAGATGTATTAATCAGCTATTCATTACAGCACCATTATTAATATCGATTGCCTGGCCTGTAATAGAAGTTTGAGTGAGGAGGTAAGAAACCAACGCAGCTACTTCTTCAGGTTCGCTCATTTTTTTTAGTGGAACTGCTTGCATGGCTATATCGTAAAATTCGTTTTTAGTGATGCCGATACCATCTGCAATACCTTGCAAACCCTGTTGTGCCATTGTAGTATTTACCCAACCTGGGCAAATGGCATTTACCAAAATATTATCCGGAGCAAACTGCACAGCCCAGCTTCTCATTAAACCTAGAAGCCCTGCTTTTGATGCACAGTAAGCTGAATAATTTGCTACTCCTAATCTTGCTAAAATAGAGGATGTAATAACAATTTGTTTGAAAGGATTTTTACTTTTTTGTAATGCTTGTAAAAAATGCTGCACGGTTAAATAAGTACCGGTTAAATTGGTATCAATAATTTCGTTCCATCTGTCATTTTCACCAAAAGAATTTTCGCCACCAACCCCAGCATTGGCTATGATACCATCCAATAGTAGATCTGGGAATTCGTTCACTATTTTTTGTAATGAATTTTTATTTGTTATATCTGCTATTAAAATTGCATGATTACCTTTTTTAAGTACTGAAAAAGTTTGCTGCAAAGTAGATTCATTGCGACCAAGTAAAAAGCAATTGTGACCATTGTTAGATAATGCTTGAGCAATTGCTTTTCCTATACCACTGCCTGCTCCAGTTATTAAATAGTTCATTAAAATAGATTTAAAATTTTAAAATGTTTAAGGCGTTTTAATTCTAGATTCTTGTAATTGAATGGCCTTTAAAGAATGGATACTTACATTTAATTCAAACCCAATAAGAAGCGCTAGTGAATTAATAAAAATAAGCGCCATCACCATCATGATAGTTCCAATAGAACCATAAAGCGCATTGTAACGTGCAAAATTATTTACAAACAATGAAAAAATTAATGTGGCGCATAAGCTTAAAGTTGTAGCAAGTACGGTACCTGGAGTAGAAAATTTCCATCTTTTTTGAACGGATGGGGCATAACGAAAAATAAAACCGATGGTTAAGTAAACTAGTACAACAATTAAAATCCATCTGGAGTATAAAATAATGGTTCGAAGTGTATCGTTTTGCACAACCATTTTTAATAATGCCCCCTGCATGATTAACAACACCAAGTAGCTGAAAAGTAAACCGAAAATTACTATGGTTAATCTTATGGCTACTCCTCTTTTTTGTAATCCTTTTCTTTTCTCAAAGCCTACATATTTTTTGTTGAAAGAACGCATGATACCCATCATACCATTGGAAGAGAAAAACAATGTAAGTAACAATCCAAATGATAATAACCCAATTTTATTACCATCAATAAATGTATCTACAAAAGATATTACTTGTTTGTTGTATTCTCGTGAGGGAATAATATCTAAGATTAACTTATGTAATTCATATTTGATGATTTTTTTAGAAATGAATGGAAGATTTGGTATCAATGTAAATAAAAACAATAAGGATGGTGGTATTGCCATAATAAAATTATAAGCAATGGCCGCAGCTCTTTCAGAAAGACCTTGTTGTTTAACTTGTCTTCTAAAAAATTGGATAACATCGTATAAAGGCAAACCTTCAAAACCCGGCAGATACCAATTTTTACTTTTCCTTAGTAAAAAAGGAATGGGTGTTAATAATAATATTTTGCGTTGTATTTTGGTCAAAACTTTTCCAATTTTAAATTAAGGTAATTAAAAGCATTCTGTACAAAATATTAGCTTTTTATTGTTTGCTTTTTATTAAACTATCCAATGCATTTTGATAAGCTTTTGCATACTTCAAATGTTCGGGATAAGTTGCTGCAAAATTAGAATAACCTTTAAAATCGGGTTTAGCTACAAAGAAGATATAATTGGTTTCGGGTGAATCTAACACAGCATCAATTGTTTTGGTAGATGGAGTACAAATAGGCCCCGGGGGCAAGCCTGTATTTTGATAAGTATTATAAGGAGACTGGTATTGAAGATGACCTCTCAAAATTCTTTTTAATCCAAAATTTCTCATGGCAAATTTTACGGTGGGGTCAGCTTCTAATTTTTGGCCTGTTGCTATTCTGTTTCTGTAAACACTTGCAATCAGCAATTTATCTTCTGCCTTATTTGTTTCTTCTTCTACAATGCTTGCCATGATATACACCTGTGTGGTACTGAGGTTTTTTGACGCAGCTTTTTGCTTACGTTCAACTGTCCAAAATTTTTCTTGCTCACTTTTTAATCGTGTAAATAATGTTTTAAAAGTATTGTTCCATTTTAGTAAGTAGGTATTAGGTATAACAGCGGTCATTACTGTATTTGTGTCTAATTTATATGCAGAAAGTGAATCGTTGTTTGTAAGAAAACTTATAACCTGTAATGAATCGCACTCGAAATTTTTGGCAATTTTTGAGGCTAGGTCTTCTTTTGTACGAAGTTTATTTATAACCAATTTTACCGGAGACTGGTTACCTGCTTTTAGCATACGAAGCAAACTGAGTAAACTACTGTTGTCTTTTATTTCATATTTACCTGATTTTACGTTTGAAGAATATTTAACCTGCTTGGCTACCTTATCAAAGAAGAAATTTCCTTTAATAATGCCTTGCTGTTTTAAGGAAGACTTTACATCTTCATAAGTTGACCCTGTTTTTATATAGAAATACTTATCCTCAGGTGCAGCTATTGTTGGCCCAAAAACATTCCATGCTGCGTAAGCACCAATAATGAGAAATACAATAAAAAGAATGCCGATAATTTTTTTCATGGGTGTATCATAAATTGAGTTGCAATATAAAAATAAAAAACCCTGCCTTTGTAAAAGCAGGGTTCATTTATAAATTTATTTTAATTAAGGTGTTGTAGTTGGTGTAGTTGCTGGCGCTGGAGTTGGTGTTGTGGTATTTGGCATAGGCGCTGTAGTATTTGGAACAGGCTGTGCCTTTTGTTGTGGCGCTGTTGTAGCACCTTTTAATAAATCGTCGTTTTGAGATGAACCAGAACCGTCTTTTGGAATAAATGCCGGAGATAACATACAAAGTATACCTACTACTGCTGCAAAAACCCATGTACCTTTTTCCATTACATCTGTAGATTGTTTAACACCCATTAACTGATTGCTAAAACCACCTAAAGAACCTGAAAGACCGCCACCTTTTGGGTTTTGTATCAATACTATAAAGCCTAAAATTACAGATGCTACGATAATAAGAATTCCGAATAATACTAACATGTTATTTTTTTAAAGAGTCAATTTTGGTGGCAAAGTAAGCACTTTTTGAAGGATTTAGCAAACTTAATTTAGAATAGATTTCTATTGCTTTTGAATATTTATTTTGTTGTATGTAAGCCTCTGCCATTGGTTCTGTAACTATTTCTTCTTCTATATTACTTTTTTCTGCCTGTGTTTGTACAGCAGTTTCAGTTATGGCAGTTACTGCAGTTAATTTATCTGGATGTACTTTTTTCATTGTTTTAAGCCATGCAGTAAAACTTTTTAATTGCTTCCCCAGTTTGTCATTTGCCATAGCATCTTCGCTTAGTTTTATACCTTGAGAAGCGAAATAATCAGATGCATGTAATGGTTCAAATAGCATTTGTGGTTCATCAACAGTAACTTCTTTTTCTTCTTTTATTTTTGATGCGACTGCTGTTTCATTTGATGATTCTTCCTTATGTTCTTTTGAATTTACATCATTAGTAAGTTGCTGGTTTTCGATTTCATCATTTTCCTCTTTATCAATGGTGTCTATTTCAATCGATGTATTGTTATCTATATTAGATTCAAATATTATTTCTACAGGTTTGGGAGAAATGTATTCAACAGAATCGTTTACCAACAATTGTGCATTTAAAAAAAAAGGATCGTTAAAAAACAAGTTTGTTTTAGCAGCTACCTCATTAAATTGAAGAGATGATGAGTCAATATTTTTTAGCGAATAAAATTGCGCAAGCCCAAAATATGGATGATCATTTAAAACGGAGTCTAAAAATGATTTAGCATCTGTTTCATTATTTGCAGTATTAAAGATTTTACTATAAAGTTGTTGATGCATGGTATAAAGCTAAACGTAAAATTACCAGTTAGAAAATATTTTATTAAAAATTTCATCCACCACATTTCTTACAACTATTGGTGTAAGCGTGGCCTCAGCATCAGTTAAAGATTTGTTTGCATCAAAATCTTCGTTTCTGCTAATGTCTGCTTCAAAATTTTTGGTTGCATCCAAGGTGTTTTTAAACACTAAATGAAAAGTAACAGTTAATCTATTGGTGGTTGAATTGTTATTGGCAATATTTACAGTAGATGTAAAATATTGCGAAACATATCCACTGATATCATAATGTGCATCATCTTCATTGGTCTGCTTTAAACGGGTGTTGCCAACTACTTTATTTTTTAAACTTTCAGTTAGTTGCTGGCTCAACTGGGTGTTTATATATTGAGCTCTATTCTCTAAATACTGCACCCTAAATGTTTTAATTTCTACAGGTATAGGGGCTGCATCTTTAAAGGAATATTTGCAGGAGGCGTAGTTAAAAACGCAGAAACATATTAAAAGCGATATTGTAATTTTTATTTTTCTCAATGTTTAGATGTTAAGATTTTTAATACAAAGCATTCCATAATTAATGTTCAACGATCAATGTTCAATAATCAATTTTCAAATTTTTAAACTCATAAGTTTGCTTAAAATAGAAATCAACAATTAATTTAAGCGTTCCAAACTTTGAATCTTAAACCATGAACCATGAACCACGAACCTTCAAAGTTTACAAATCTTCAATATCATATTCCTTCAATTTTCTGTATAAAGTTCTCTCACTTATGCCAAGGTCTAATGATGCATCTCTTCGTTTACCTCTGTGTTTTTTCAATGCTTTTATGATCAATTCTTTTTCTTTGTCCATTATGCTCAAAGATTCTTCAACATCCTCATGGTGGTGAATATCTTTTCCATCTTGATGCAATATAACCTGCGCAGGTTGCTGTTGATAATTTCCATTACTTCCTGCCGGTACTGGTGTAAGCTCCCTAAAATTACCATCATTGGCAAATGCAGCAGCAGATGGAATGTGTGATGGATTTTGCAAAATATCAAAAAACATTTTCTTTAATTCATTCACATCTTTTTTCATATCGAAAAAAAGCTTGTACAAAATTTCTCTTTCGTTTGCAAATTCTGAATGACTCTCGTTGTTAGAATTAGATGCTAAAACAGGCAAACGTGGATTGGTATTTTGTGGTAGGAAAGAACGCAGCTGCTGACCATTTACATTTTTATCTTTGCTTAAAACCGAAATTTGTTCAGCAATATTTTTCAACTCTCTTACATTTCCAGGAAACCCATATTGCGATAATATATTTCGTGCATCATCATCTAATTGTACAGAACCGGTTTTATATTTATCAGCAAAGTCTGCAGTAAATTTTCTAAACAATAAGATAATGTCTTCTTTACGATCACGCAGTGCAGGAACCCTTATTGGTACAGTGTTTAAACGATAATATAAATCTTCTCTAAAGCGACCTTTGCTTGTATATTCTAATAACTCTTTATTGGTGGCTGCTATAACCCTTACATCTGTTTTCTGCACCTTGCTGCTACCTACCCGAATGTACTCGCCCGTTTCCAATACACGCAACAATCTTGCTTGTGTGCCCAAAGGCATTTCCCCAATTTCATCCAAAAAAATGGTACCGCCATTTACTGTTTCAAAGTAACCTTTGCGCCCATCTGTAGCGCCGGTGAAAGAACCTTTTTCATGACCGAACAATTCTGAATCAATGGTACCTTCAGGAATTGCACCACAGTTTACCGCAATAAATGGGTTGTGTTTGCGGGCAGAAAGCGCATGTATGATATGCGCAAATACTTCTTTACCTACGCCACTTTCTCCATTTATAAGTACACTTAAGTCTGTATTAGAAACCTGTGAAGCCACATTTAAGGCATAATTAAGTGCGGGAGAATTCCCAATAATTCCGAACCTGTTTTTTATAGCTTGTAAATCCATTATTTATTTAAAATTTCTTCTACCTCTTTTTTTAATAAGGGTAGATTGTTGGTTAAAATTTTCCAGATTATTTCTGGGCTTACCAAATCGTAATCATGGGTTAAAATATGCCTTAAACCAATGATTTTTCTTTTATCAGTAATTAAAATATTTTTATCTTCTTTATCAATTTTCCACAAAGCTTCTCCAATAATGGCCAATCTTCTTTCAACGGCATCGTAAACCGTATAGGCAGTTTTAAATTCATAAAATGTTTTTATCTCTGAAACATGTAATTCAATTCGTGTAATTGAAAAAGAAATGTCTTCATAATATGCTCTAATTTCTTTGCTCATACAAAAGAACTTTTTGCTTTTCCATTTCTTTTTTGAAATAACTATTTCTTACGGCATCTTTTACAACTAAATCAACTTTTCGCCCTGTAATTTCTTCGAGCGAGAATAAAAAATCAAAGTAATCAAATGGCGCTTTTGGTAACCCTTCGGCATCTTTGAAATAATCTACGAGAAAATCTAAATCGCTTTCATTTGTGAAATTATCTGTTGTAGCACTTCCAAAAAGGTGCAAAGTTTTTATATGATACTTAATACATGCATCATTTATTTGATTTAAATTATTTTCAGAAATTGGAATCATATTTTATCTTTTAATTTTTTATCGCCTCACCAAACAATGTACCCGCAGTGCAATCATTTATTTTTACAAAAACGTAATCTCCTTTTTTATAATTTTCTTTAGCAAAAATTACCACTTTGTTTTGATCAGTTCTTCCCTGTAATTGCTCATCACTTTTTTTAGAAAAACCTTCCACCAATATTTTAAAGGTTTTGCCTACTTCTTTTTGCATGGTGCGTAGAGAATGTCCCCTGTATAAATCTACCAACTCCTGCAATCTTCTTTTCTTTACATCTAAGGGCACATCATCTTCAAACCTTCGTGCAGCCAAGGTTCCCGGGCGCTCACTATAAAAATATAAATAGGCTAAATCATATTTACAATAATCAAATAATGATAATGATTGTTCGTGATCCTCTTCCGTTTCTGTACAAAAACCTGTTATCATATCTGTACTTATGCCACAATCGGGTATCAATTCTCTTATGCGATCTACCTTAGCTAAATACCATTCTCTGCTATAGGTTCTGTTCATTAATTGTAATACCCTACTGCTGCCACTTTGCACTGGCAGGTGAATATAATTACAAATATTTTCATATTTCTTTATAGTAAACAGCACATCATCCGTAATATCTTTTGGATGAGAGGTGGAGAAACGAACTCGTAGGAGAGGGGATATTTGTGCGACTAGTTCTAATAGATTTGCGAAAGTAACAACAGTGCTAGCTACAGCCCCTCCTATCCTCCCCGAGAGGGAGGGAAATGGAGAAGATTGTAGCGAAGATATTTGTGAATTAAGCTCTAAATTATTGTGATCTGTCGTCTGTGGTCTGTCGTCTGTGGTCTGTGGTATGTCGTCCGTTGTCTGCGGTTTGCTCCAGTGATAACTATCCACATTCTGCCCAAGTAAAGTAACTTCTCTGTAACCTTCATTAAACAATGCTTCACATTCTTGTACAATACTTACCGCATCTCTGCTGCGCTCACGCCCACGGGTAAAGGGAACTACACAAAATGAACACATATTGTTGCACCCACGCATGATGCTCACAAAAGCAGTAACACCATTGCTGTTTAAACGAATAGGCGAAATATCTGCATAGGTTTCTTCTCTGCTCAGTAAAACATTTACACCTTTTTGTCCGGTATAGGCTTCTTCAATTAAACCAGGTAAACTTCTGTATGCATCTGGACCAACAACTAAATCAACTAATTTTTCTTGCTCTATAAAGCTACCTTTTAAGCGTTCTGCCATACAGCCAAGCACACCTACAATTAAACCTGGATTACTTTTTTTAAATTTTCTAAATTCTGTCAATCTTTTCCTTACAGTATCTTCTGCTTTCTCTCTGATGGAGCAAGTATTTATCAAAATTAAATCTGCCAAGGCTGGTTCTTTTACAGCACCAAACCCTTGACCTTGTAATATAGAGGCTACAACTTCACTATCAGCAAAATTCATAGCACATCCATAACTTTCTATATAAAAACTTTTTAATGGGATGGTTATGTCTATCGTTTCAGCAGCAAAAGCTTCCCCTTGCCGTGTTTCATCATGTTGTTTCAAAGTGAGTAAATCCTGCATCCGTATAAATTAATTAGGCTCGCAAAGATAATCTTTGCGAGCCTAAAAATGACATGTTGACAGTAATTTGTTGTTAAAGAGATGTAATGATACCAACGTGTATATTAGTATCTTCTGGTGAAACTGCATAGGCTGCAGAAAGACTAAGTCTATTAAATGGCGAAAGTATTATTCCACCCCCATAAGAACTATGCAATTCATTGCTTTTTTGCCCTTTCAACCATACTCTTCCTTGATCGTATAAACCAAAAACGCCAAATTTTCCATTGAAAAGAAATGATCTTACATTAGTAATAAAACGTACTTCATTTTGGTTAAATGCGGTACTATTTCCATAAAAACGATCTCTTTGATAACCTCTTAAACTTGATGAGCCTCCTAATTTGTTATATTGATAAAACTGTGGATCGCCTGAAAGTGTGGAGGCGCCACCTCTTATATGTAAACTAAACTTTTTACTCAAGGGCAAATAAATATTAGCTGAGGCTGCATACTTGCCCACATTGTTGGTGCTCTTTCTTAAATTATCAATGTACGATCCATCAATTTGAAAGCTTATACCTTTCGTAGGTAGTACAGAATCATTTATATTCTGATAAACATAACCAACATCTGCTCCTCCAAAAGATTCATGACCATTCATAGAAGCT
This sequence comes from Ferruginibacter sp., assembly GCA_031398005.1. Lineage (GTDB taxonomy): Bacteria > Bacteroidota > Bacteroidia > Chitinophagales > Chitinophagaceae > Ferruginibacter. The sequence goes on along the minus strand of JANNMO010000024.1, from coordinate 38,425 downwards.
GGTGTAAAGCCATTTTGTTTTACCAAAAAACGAGCAGTATCATTTAAAATTCTGTAAGTATTATAATTTATGCCTGTGTAAAAACGATGCCTGTTGTTTACAACCCTATCTACTCCTACTTTGGCAAGAAATTCTTCACTTCTTGTTCTATGAAAATCCCTGTCTTTATTTACCAACACTGTTTCATTGCCCAAACCATAATAATTTGTCCATCTTATTTCATCATAATTGAGATAATTTTTTAAATTCCAATTACCAATTAATTCTAAAAAATTACTGAAGTACGTTGTGCTAAATCCTTTTTGAGAAATGGAGTATTTAGCATCTATATATTGAGTATTAGCAAAATTATTTTTGCGCCATTTGTTTTTTTCCGTTTTATAACCAAGACCTACAAAAACCCTGTCATCGTTATTAAAAAAGATTTGTGGTACAGTTCCCTTTTTATTGTATTTAAAATATTTATAATCGTATCTATTTATAGATGTGTCGCTGGAAATATGCAATTCTGTTTCTTTGGTTTTTACATCCACATCATTACCTGGGTTATCATAAATTTTTGTTTTGTGCGATGGACCCTTTACAACAGATTCATCCTGGTAGATGTCCTTATCCGTGCCACCTATCAGTCTTACTTTTATTCCTTTATTTACATTACCGGTAACCTTGTATTCGTCATTGCCTTTTATGCCATAAAGCCTTATTTCATTGGTTTCATTTCCTTTAAATACACGGTGATAAAAAGGTTTATTTTTAGTACCCCCATCCTTACCAATTTTATAAATGTTTACTTCTGTTTCATTATCATTTAATCTTATAATTTCAAATTTCTCTTTATCTTCTGTTCCTGTAATTTCAACATCTTCCGTTAAAAAATTATAATAAGTTGTTGCCCAATCTACAAGTTCACCTCTACGTGCTTTTAATTTAGCTGCTATTTCAGGACCTGAGATTGGATATACTTCCGGCGGAAATTTTCTTACTGCGTCATCAATTTCTGCATCTGAAATATCGGTTTGTAACTCCTTTGCAATGGCTATCCATTCTTCCAAGGTTACTTTGTTCAAAAGATGATGATCTAAATGCCTTGCAGGAAAATTAAACCTGTTTACATCTTTTAAATCATTATTGAAAGTTTGTAGGTGTTTTGCTTTTGCCGCAGGTATTAAAACTTTTAATAGCAGTCCATCAAATTTTGTAAAAGCATTGTCTCTATCTCTTGGAATGGGAACGTACAAAGTTTTTTTATCGTCTTTAAAAGTTGCCCATCTCCATTGGTCATCGTGCCTGCCCCAATCGCCAATAAGCATATCAAATAATCGGGCTTTTAAAAATGCTTTTTGATCTACCGCATTATCATTATCCTCTAAAATTTTTTCCAGCATTTTTTCTGTACTTACAATTTTTTTAGAATTACCAAAGTTTGGAGCGGTTTCCCAATTTTCATCTGGTCGCTGCTCAAAAGTGTACAGTATATCTCCGGTGCTATCGTTAAATTTTCCTAAGGCATTTTGTTTGGGCACATAAACAAGTTCAGGATTTGCATGATAAATTTTTGCAGCATCTGCCAACGAAGCTACCACCAATGCAGAATATGGATGTGAAATGGTAACCTGATCGTTGGCTAATTTTTCTATAAATGTTCCTAATGCAATTTCAGGCAAGGCACCACCAAAAGTTTTATTCACACTTCTAAAAGTATATTCTCTCTCATTTTTATCCGTTACCCTAATAGATTTTGTTTGCCTGCTGCCGCCCGTTTGATAAACATTTAAACCGTCCCGCATGGTATCCAGCATCACCTTTTTTACAACAACCGGCGTGTTCCATTCTTTGCGATAATGCTCGCCCCAAAAAAGTTTGTAGAAACCATTTTTATTATACTTTTCACCAGCCTTTATTTTTATGAAAGACGTACTATCATTTATTGTAGAAGTTTGGGCAACGCTTGTATAATTTATTACTAAAGTAGATACTAAAAGGAATAATATTTTTTTTGTGTTTGTTATATACATATGAATAAAGCACCATAGTGGTACAGATTTACAACATTTATGTCAAAACCGTGCCACCGTAAATTATGTGTGTGTTAGTGGAAAATACTTTATAATAATATTGTATATCTCTACGTTTTGGGGAAATGTTACTACTGTGTTTTTAATCCTGCAAATCGGCCTGCAAGCCATGAATTATTTGCTGCTGTTATCCACCTATTTTCCAATGCTTCTTTGGTAAGTACTGTATTATCGAAATAAAGTGTTTCGGCTGTTATAAACTTATTTTCCAAAGCATAATTCAATTGAGAAAGTGGCAATATTTCAACTTTATCTTTTATATAAAATGTGAGCATTTGTCTATCGAATAATGATACACTGTATTTTTTTTCGATTTCTTTTATAAGCCTTACTGAACTGTCTGTACTGCATCCACTAACTCCAGTTGCATTCTCATCTGCCATTAGAATAATAAATCTTCCAAAAAACAAATTTGCATAACCTTTTACAGGAGTGCCGTGGCTCTTCCATTCTTTTACAAATTGCTGTAGCATGCTTTCCATTTCCAAAGCTTCCTGCATAAAAAATATGCGATCACTTTGGTAAATCCATACTCTTGAATCTGCTGCAAAATCTTCTGGTAGGTATTCTGATATGTTGAAATTCATAGCTGTTTGCAAAGTTGTTTTTTATAAGAATCCAATGCTGTTTTTTTTACAAGTTTTTTTCCATCTATATTTTTTACAAAACCCGAGCAACTATTTTTAAAACTAAACCATGTTCCCACTACTTTGTATTTGATAGATGTATCTGCATTGGTATTATCGAAAATTCTATATTCTAAAAAAAATCTGTTGTATTCATTAAAATTAGGATCAAGTTTTATTATCTCCTCCTTTATTTTTTTTGAATCGCTTAGAATATTAATTGAGTCTATGTTTTTTACGTAATTAGTTGACCAAAAATAATTGTATTTGCTAAAAGTTCCTCCTGTATAAAGCTTAAAAGTACGATCTCCCCAATTACAACCACAATTATGATTAGGGTTTATAGTTCTTATAGCACTATCAATATCATTTAACTTTACAGTAGCAGTATGCTTTGCAGGGCTGCATGATACGTGGATTATCATAAAAAGAACAAGCAATAAAACAATGATATTTTTTACCATACTTGTTTAATAAAACATTTTAAATAAAACATAAGTAAAGCTAAATATTTAGCTGAAGATGAAATGTGGTTCCTTTTTTCTTTCCCCCAAAAAGACAAAAACAACAAATAACAATTGCCACCGAAGATGACCAATGATGTGTTTTAGTTTGTCTTAAAAGCAAAGCTTTTAAGACAAACTAAAACCTCACCCCGCCTACCGAAAACGTAACAAGTTATCCAAAGAAGAGGAGCCACTCTCTGAAAATATGAAATTTCTTTAAAGAATTGGAGACTCAACTTCCCCCTTCGGGTGACCGAGGGGGCCAAGGCTCTGCATTACCAACTCCGCAATATCCATCACGGCCACTTCATCTTCCATCTCTTTATTTTTTACGCCATCAGTCATCATTGTATTGCAAAACGGACAGGCAGCTGCAATAATATTTGCACCGGTTGACAATGCTTCATTGGAGCGTTCAATGTTTATTCTAATGTCGCCTTTTTCTTCTTCTTTAAACATTTGTGCGCCACCTGCTCCGCAGCACAAACCGTTGCTCTTGCAACGTTTCATCTCTATTAATTCTACATCCAAAGCTTCCAATACTTTGCGTGGGGCTTCATATATTCCGTTGGCTCTGCCTAGGTAACAACTGTCGTGATAAGTAATTTTTTTACCTTTAAAAGCACCATCTTCATTCATGGTTATTTTACCATCATCTATTAATTGTTGTAGAAAAGTGGCGTGGTGTATTACCTCATAATTACCACCCAAAGCAGGATATTCATTTTTAAAAATATTAAAACAATGTGGGCATGCAGTTACAATTTTTTTAATACCATACCCATCCAATACCTGAATGTTTTGGTATGCCATCATTTGAAACATAAACTCATTTCCTGCTCTGCGGGCTGGGTCTCCGGTACACATTTCTTCTTTTCCTAAAATAGCATATTTGGTATTGGTGCGTTCTAAAATGGTTGCAAAGGCTTTGGTTATTTTTTGTGCTCGCTGGTCAAAACTTCCTGCGCAGCCTACCCAAAATAATACTTCCGGTGTTTCTCCTGCAACCATCAATTCAGCCATTATTGGTACATGCATATTTGTTTTATTTTTTTATATCAGCAAAGTAAGTAACAATTTGTGAGTGATGTTTGCCGCAGAGCAATTATTTTTGTAGATTAATCAACCATTTGAAAAAATTTATCACAACAATTACAAACTGGGAAGCATGGCCTTTCGCTTTAATATATGCTCCTATGGCACCCTTTTGGGGTTGGTACATCTTGCGTTCCGGCGCAGTATGGTTTTTTACACCTAGCAATCCTAAACTCACATTTGGCGGCATGGAAGGTGAGCCGAAAAGGGAGATGTATGATTTATTGCCGGACGATTTGTACCCTACTACATTTAATATTTTACCAGGCGAAGATTTTGAAATCGTTTTATCAAAACTAAAATCATCTGGAATAAATTATCCGTTTATCGTAAAGCCCGAAATTGGCGGGCAAGGAATTTTGTTTAGAAAAATTGATGATGAAGCTACTTTAAAACATTATCATTCGCTTGTACCTGCAGAATATATTGTGCAAAAAATGGTGCATTATCCTATTGAAGTAAGTGTGTTTCATATAAGGCATCCGAAAGATGAAAAAGGAATTGTTACAGGTTTTTTACACAAAATTCCATTGCAGGTTTTAGGAGATGGAAAACATACATTGGAGCAACTCGTTTTACAAAATCCTAAAGCAGAAAAACGACACAACGATTTGCATAGCCGCCATGCAGAAATGTGGAATACCATTATACCTAAAAATGAAAAATATATTTTAAGCTATGCTGCCAACCATAACAGGGGCGCACACTTTGTAGATTTAAAAGAATTTATAAACGATGATTTGGTAACGGTGTTTGATAAACTAAGTTATAGGATTAATGATTTTTTTTACGGTAGGTACGATATCATGTGTAACAGCATTGAAGAATTACAACAAGGGAAAAACTTTACGATTTTAGAATACAATGGTTGTGGTGCAGAGCCTAATCATTTTTACGATACAGGTTACACATTAGGGCAGGCTTACAAAGAAATTTTAAAACACTGGAAACTGCTTTATACCATTAGTGCTTATAATGCTAAGCAGGGAGTAAAGCCATGGGGTTTTTGGAAAGGTGTTAAGTTTAGAAAGGATACTAAAAAATTGTATAAAATTATGAAAGAGGCGGATGAAAGGATTGGGTGAATATTAAAAATTAATTTGAGAAAAATAAATTTCAATTTTACTTAAGTGTCAGGCTGAAGTACTAATGCACAGTATCCTTCAAATTAAAAGTTTTTTACACTTTTTGCAAATAACATAAGTTCGATTTTTTTAGATTGTCAGGGTGAGCTTGTCGAACCCGATGATATAAACGAACCCGCCTTCGACAGGCTCAGGCTGACAGCTTAATAATTTAAACTAAAGAGTTTGAAATACTATTTCATTATCAAATTTCCCAAGCCGATGTGCCTAAAGAAACTCGCCTTCTACAAGCTCAGGCGAGATAGTAATTAATGCAATGTCACAATTTATATTTTCTCAAAACCTTTTCCCATGCGTAAGCCCAATAATTTTCTGTGTTAAAAAATTACTTCGTTTCATTAATTTAACCAGCAGGTTTGTTGCTGTTCTTCTTCCAAATAAATACTGTACTAATTTACCGGTTGCCAAACGGGTTGCAAAAAGTTGTTTCCATTGTGCCGTATAATTTTTCTCCATTTCACTTCTGCATATAGTTTTATTTAAGAATGCTGAAATGCTTACTGATGCTGTTTTTGCGCCATGCATGGCCATACTCATTCCATTGCCACAAAGTGGTGTAATCATTCCTGCTGCATCACCAATCATCAATACATTATTTTCTACTGCATTTTTTTTACTGAAAGAAATTTGAGAAATAGATAGTGGCGCATCATAACAATGTACCATGCTTTCGAAAACTTTTTTTAGATGTGGATTTTGAGAAAGTATTTCTTTTTCTGCTTTTTCAATAGATCCTGCTTTTTTAATATTAGAGGCTTTGGTAAGATAACAAACACAATATTTTTCATCTTCTATTTTTGAGATGCCGCAGTAACCATTCTCAAAATTATGCAATGCTATAACATCGTCGGCAAAATCAATTTTTACATGGTATTTAATGCCAACATAATTGTTTAATCGGGATGAAGTTTGGCTGATAAATGCACGTTTCCATTTGACATCCATATTGCTGCGCTTGCCCCAGGAGCCTGCACATACCTTAGCTTTAAAGTTTCCATTATTTGTTTTGATCTCAAAAATATCATCGCTGAAATTTATATCTTCTACTTTGCAATTTTCTAAAATTTTTATACCTGTCTTCTCAGCCATTTCTTTTAAAAAAAAATCCAGTTTATAACGACTGATTCCAAAACCACCAAGGTCTAGATCCGTTTTTAAAGAACTGCCATCAGGAGATGTAACCCATAATTTTTTTATAACAGGAACATTCATTTCTTCTAGAGGAACACCAATTTCTTTTGCTAAAAAATCCCAGCTTTCGAGGCTAATATATTCGCCACAAACTTTATGAAAGGGATAAGTTTCTTTTTCAAATAAAATAACTGAATGCCCAAGTCGCTGTAATAAAATAGAAAGATTTAAGCCGGCAAGTCCGCCGCCAATAATAGCCGTATCGTATATTTTTTCCTCTGTCATTTTTTGCAAACAACAAGGTAACGAAATGCCCATTTCCATTTAATAGAATAAGCTGAAATACCTGCTTTCGCAAACAGTATGTGCCAGTCTTTTTTTACAAAGCTACGGCTGACAGAAATTGGGCCGTCATTTTTTACCATATACGATTTTGAAAATATTGCGGTAAGCCATTTAATGAGATAATAAGCCACCACATTGCGTTGGAGGTCATTTATAAAAAAACCTTTGTTGCTGTTTTTGTGCATCCATTGCAACATATAAACCAATTGTTCCTCCGTAAAATGATGGCAGAATAAGGAGGAGAAAATTACATCTGGCGATGTTTTAAACAATACTTTACTGTAATCACTTGCTATCCAATCCGCATCTAATTCAGGGTATTGTTTTTCAGCAAATTCAATACACGTATCTTTTAAATCTATTCCAATAAATGTTTTATTATTATATTTTTTTGAAATTGCTTTTAAATTATCTCCACCGCCACAACCAATTTCGCATACAGTAATTTTATCATTTGGCGAAGCAGAAAAATGCTTCATTCCATTCACCGTAATTGAATGCCCACCAAGTAAAGTATTAATGCTGTTCAATTCCTTCATGCAGATTTTTATATCTTCAAAAGGAAGGTTATCACCATCCAGTATTTCTTTTTTGTTGCTTCTTTGTTGCAAATTAATCATAAGTAGCAGTAAAGGTTTCCATTGTTAAACCAGGGCCAAATGCTGCACCAAAAATAACTGCTTCTTGCTGTTTTGTTTGTTTTAATTCATCCATAATTTTTTGCAGTACAAATAATATAGTTGGCGAACTCATGTTTCCATAATCGTTTAGTATTTCATACGATGGAAGAAAATCTTCTTTTTCCAATTGCAAACTTTCCGCAATGGATTGTAATATTTTTTTGCCACCCGGGTGTATACACCAGTTGGTTACATCTTCTTTTTTTCTATTGGTTTTTTCTAATGCGGAAGCTACCAATTTTTCAAAATCGGCTTTAATCAATTCTGGGATATACCCACTCAATGTCATTAAAAAGCCGTTGGTAGATAACTCCCAAGACATATCTTTTTTTCCTTTAAAAATTACATCTGAATAAAAATTTTCTATACGTAATCCTTTTCCTGCATTATTTCCCTGCATTAACATGGCTGCACAACCATCTGCAAAAAGCAAAGAAGATGTAAGGTTATCTACTGAAAATTCTTTTTGAAAATGCAACGTACAAAACTCGGTACAAACAATAATCACATTTGCATTGGGAGAACTGTTGCAAAATGCATCAGCAATTTTCATTGCGTGTATGGCAGCGTAACAGCCCATAAAATTTACTGATGTACGAATAATGGTTTGAGGTAAATCCATTATTTCCATCACTTGCAAATCAAGCCCGGGTGCACTCATGCCTGTACAGCTTACGGTTATGAGATGCGTTATTTCCTCTTTTTGTATTTTTCCTTCAATACATTTTTCTATTGTTTCCACAGATAATGGTGCAGCAAATTCATTGTAAATTTTCATGCGTTTACCAATATCCGGTACGCTGTTGTCAATATCTGTGATAGAAAAAAAAGTTCTTTCTTCTTCGGGAATACTAAAATCTGCCATCACAGAATGACGGTATTCAATGCCACTTTGCCTATATAAGAAACCTAGCTTACGAGAATCTTGTTCATTTTTATTGAAGACTTTATCTGCATAAGAAAATAAGTCAGTTTGCGAATGTTTGTAAGCAGGCACACCTGTAGCTATCGAAATAATCTTGCTCAAAATTTTTCTTTCATTAATAGGATAATCAAAAACCCAACGTTGCTACAGCATCCAGCTATCCAATTCATATTCATAGCGTTTTTAAAATTTGCTGCGGCTTTATTTTTTTTGACGGCAAAAAACCACCAAATAAAAAATACAAGTGTGGGAAACATACATAATACAAGTACTAAAAATCGGTCCAATTCTAAACTGCTAGCAAAATAATAACCCATAAAAAGCATAGATAAAAAATAGCATATTGCCGAAAAAATGAAAGTGCCATTATAACCTAATAACATACTTATTGTCATCACGCCATCTTCTTTATCTTGACTGTGCTGATAAATTTGTGTAAGCGGATAGAAACTACCCACCATTAAAGTGCTTGCAAGCATTGGCAAAAATGATACATTGATTGGTTGCAAAATATTACTGCCATGATATACCATAAAATATACGACAGCCCCTTGAAAAACGATTGCAATGATGAAACTTATTATAGGATATTTTTTTAAACGAATACCTCTATAGCTGTATGCACGAGATGCGGAAATATATAATAATAATGCAAGCTCAAAATAATAACTGATAAATAATCCCAAAATGAGACCAACAATGTCCAATACAATGCTGATGAAAAATAGTTGCTTAGTAGGAGGCAATGGTTTTTCTACAATACCAATGCTACCTTTGTCTTTATCCATGTAGGAGTTGTAGGCATTGCTTGCAGGATAAATAAATAAGTGAAGAATAATGAATATGATGGATGCATGTAAAATATTTATATCGTTTATTTGACCAAGAGCAAAAAAATATACCGGCATTAAAAAGAAAGAAAATTTTATTCTTAGCAATTGAATAGTTGAAGCCTGCAGCATGGAAAAGATTTACTGTAATTTATAATAAATGTTAATATAATTATGGTAAAAAGATCAATAAAGATTTTGTTTGTATTTTTCACACTTAAAAATTTATGAATGAAAAAGATACTTTTGGCAATAGCTATATGCGTTACTACATGCACACAAGCACAAAATTTTACCCCAACTGATGAGGGTAGTAAACTTCATTTTGTAATTAAAAATCTAGGAATAAATACCGGGGGAGATTTAGCAGGTATGAAAGGTAAAATAAGATTTGATGCCAAGCAACCGGCTTCTTCTTTGTTTGATGTAACAGTAGATGTAAATACAATAGATACTGATAATGACAGGCGAGATGGACATTTAAAAAATGTTGATTATTTTGATGCAGAAAAATACCCCACCATACATTTGATAAGCACAGAAATAAAGCCTGGTGCAGATTTAAAAAATTTTATTTTTAAAGGAAATCTAACCATAAAAGATGTAACAAAACAAATAGAATTTCCATTTACGGCTGAAGGAAAAGAGGGTGGTGCATTGTTTGCAGGAGAATTTGAAATAAATAGAATTGATTTTGGTATAGGTAAAGAAAGTGCAACAATGGCTAATAAAATAATTGTTTCGTTGAGTGCCTTTGCAAAGGCGAACTAATTTTATAAATAGCTAAAAAAGTTTGACAGAATTATATGCATAGCTGCGGCAACCTTATTTTATGATAGTATATTGCTGCCAATAAAAATTACTGATGGGTAAAATTGTAAAGATTTTTTTGTGGGGATTAATGATAAGTTTTCTTGGCTCATTGCCGCTTGGTACGCTTAATGTTGCCGCCATGCAAATTGGTATACAAGAAGGGGTAAAAAGCGCTTTAATGTTTTCGCTTGGTTCCATGGTGGTAGAAATGATTTATGTACGTATATCATTAATAGGAATTGATTGGATACGCAAGCAGGAGAAACTGATGAAGATAATGGAATGGGTAACTTTTGGGATAGTAGTTTCTTTAGCAATAGGAAGCTTTATGGCAGCTGTGAAAGGCGGAGAAAATGCAAGAAACCCCATATTGGATAATGGAATGAACAGGTTTTTATTAGGAGCATTGGGTTGTGCAATTAATCCTATTGTTGTAATATTTTGGTTTGGATGGAGTACTGTACTTTTTACTAAAAAAATATTGGAACCTGTAAATGCTCAATACAACAGTTACATTGTTGGAATAGGTATAGGAGCCATCATAGGCAACTGTGTATTTATTTTTGGCGGTAAATTTTTATACAACAAAATCTCCAATGCGCAGGCTTATATGAACTGGTTTATAGGCGGAATTTTTGCATTAACCGCACTTATACAATTAATAAAAATTTTACGCCATAAAAGCGCTGCGTCAAAAATTGGAGAATTAAATACTGTTACTACTGATGATGAGATTTTGGATTCGAAAGCTGTGTAATGTGTAAATTTTTACATACGACATTTAATATATTCAACGCTCAAACCTCACCCTGACTTCAGTAAACGGGACAAATTATCCGTAGGAGAGGAGCCAGACTTCATTAAATTAAAATTCTTTAGATAATAATCATCTAAAGTTTTATCCCTTTTTAAAGATTTTATATGAGGTTTATTTGCATAGTCTATTGCATAATAAAAGCTAAATAGATAAATGAAGATGAAATGTGCGACGCCACCGAAGTTCAACATAGCTATTGTTTTTGTTCGGCTAAAAACCTCACCCCCGCCTCTCCAAAGGAGAGGAGCCAGACTTTGATAATTTAAAGTATGTTTAGAATTTCAGAGACTCATCTTCCTCCGCCGAGGCGGTGACCAAGGGTTTTATTTCTCCATCTCCACCGCCCACTTATCTCTATCATCTGGACTTAACTTCCAAGGAGCATAATTTGTTTCAATATTGGTAAACATACCATTCCATTCTTGGGGTGCATTGCTATCTTCCATAATAAGGCTACGTCGTAGTTCTGTAATTATTTCCAGTGGATTTATACTTACCGGACATTCTTCCACACATGCATTGCATGTGGTACATGCACGCAATTCTTCTACCGTTATATAATCGTTTAGCAATGTTTTTCCATCATCTACAAACGAACCATTTTTGTCAATATTTTTTCCTACTTCCTGTAACCTATCCCGGGTATCCATCATTATTTTTCGAGGACTCAATAATTTGCCGGTAATATTTGCGGGGCAAGCAGCCGTACATCTTCCACATTCTGTACAAGAATAGGCACCCATTAAGTTGGTCCATTTTAAATCAAAAATATCTTTTGCACCAAATCTTGCTGGTGCAGCAGCATCGGCGGGAGTAAGTTCCGGTTGCATCATGTACTTCACTTCATTTTGTACGCTTACCATATTATCCATTTCGCCAAGCGGTTCTACACGGCCGTAATATGAGTTTGGAAAAGCCAGTGCAATGTGAAGATGTTTGCTGTACGGTAAGTAATTTAAAAAGGCTAAAATACCGATGATGTGTAGCCACCAACTTGCTCTTTCTATAATGATTAATGTGCTGGTAGATACATCATTAAAAAGTGGCGCAATAAAACCAGAGATAACAAAATTACCTGTCTGGCTGTAATGCTCAGCACCTTGTAATTGCAATGCCCTATCAGTAGCATTCATTAAAAGAAACAACGACATTAAAATAATTTCCACCACTAAAATAACATTGGCATCAGTGCGTGGCCATCCATTTAAATCTTTGCTCATAAAGCGTTTTAGCTTAATGATATTTCTTCTTGCTAAAAAAACAACGCATACCGCTAATACACCAAAAGCTAGTATTTCAAAAAAGTTTATGGCAAATGTGTAGAGGCCTCCAAGTGTGTTTAAAAACAAACGGTGCCTACCAAAAATACCATCCAATAAAATTTCTAACACCTCAATATTGATGATGATAAAACCTGCATAAATAATAAAATGCATAATGGCAACCGGCATATTTTTAAACATCTTTTTTTGCCCCAATGCAAGCAGAAACATATTGCGCCAGCGTTGTGGTTTATTATTGCTCACATCATCTGGCTTGCCTAAAAAGATATTTTTTCTTATTCTAATAATGTTTTTGGTAAAAAGCCAAACGGCCAATCCTAAAATAATTACAAACAAAAGCTGAGGAATATAATGCATATATGTATTTATGTTTTGTAAAGTTAAAGCAAAATGGACGACAGACGACAGACTACTGACCACAGACCACAAATTTCTATCAATGCTTTAAAGTTTCCCAAACTTTCAACTTTCAACGTTGAACTTTTAACTTATTTTGCATCATTATCTTCCAAATAACTTACACAACTTTTCTTTATGATTTTAGATGCATTATCAGCAAATAAAAAACTTAGGCGAATGGCGCTCGAAATTGCGGAAAGAAATGAGGGTAGCAATGAAATAATTATCATCGGCATTAAAGAAAACGGCATTTTTATTGCCCAAAAAATACAGGAGTATTTGCAACCAGTTTTTTCGGGGGCCATAAAAACGATTGAACTTTCGCTCAATAAAAAAAATCCTGATGAGGTAACATTAAGCGAAGAAGTAGCTTTAAATAACAAACTTATTTTATTGGTAGATGATGTGGCTAATAGCGGAAAAACAATGTTATATGCTTTAAAACCATTGCTGCAACAGCATCCATCGCAAATACAAACTTTGGCTTTGGTAGAGCGTACACACAAACTTTTTCCGGTAGCTTTAAACTTTGTAGGTTTGTCTGTTTCTACAACGAGGGAAGAAAATATAGTTGTAACGGTAGAAAACGGAGAAGTTACAGGTGCTGCTTTGGTAAAGCAATAATTAACAAATAATCTTATTTATATTTTTAAAATAATAATATGCGCAGTTTTAAAATCTTAATTGTATTTATTTTTTGTGGCTTTGTTGCCAAAGCAGATGAAGGAATGTGGTTGCCACAATTGTTGGGCAAGCTTAATGAAAGCCGCATGAAAAGCCTGGGCATGAAAATTAGTGCTGATGATATTTATAGTATTAACCATGGTAGTCTAAAAGATGCAGTAGTAAGTTTTGGTGGGTTTTGCACAGGGGACGTAATTTCTTCAAAAGGACTTGTGCTTACCAATCACCATTGTGGTTTTGATGCCATACAAAACCATTCAACGCTTCAAAATAATTATATAAGAGATGGGTTTTGGTCTAAAAATAATGGGGAAGAAATACCCAATAAAGGTTTGTTTGTAACATTTATTGTAAGAATAGATGATGTGAGCAAAGCAGCCATGGAAGGCATTACCAAAACAATGACCGAAAGCGAAAGACAATCTGCCATTGACAAAAATTTAGCAGCCATAAATAAAAATGTAAAAAAAGAAGCTACACAAAAAAGTTTTACCCGTGGTTTTTTTGAAGGCAATCAATATTATCTTTTTGTAACAGAAACTTACAACGATGTAAGATTAGTTGGCGCACCGCCCTCATCTATAGGCAACTTTGGTAAGGATACCGATAACTGGGTTTGGCCCCGCCATACCGGAGATTTTTCTATGTTTAGAATTTATGCAGGTAAGGATAATAAGCCTGCAGATTATTCTACAGACAACGTTCCTTACACTCCCAAAAAAGCATTTAATATTTCATTGGATGGTATTGCAGAAAATGATTTTACCATGGTATTTGGATTCCCCGGCAGAACGACTGAATATCTTTACAGCGGCGCAGTGGAGCAAATAAGAACCGTAAATGATCCTGCAAAAATTGCCATAAGAAATAAAGCACTTAAAATTATTGATGGCTTCATGCGCAAAGATGAAGGCATAAAAATACAGTATGCAGCAAAATATGCGAGCATACAAAATGCTTATAAAAAATGGCAGGGCGAAGTGTTGGGATTAACAAGAACAGACGCCGTAGGCAAAAAGAAAATGCAGGAAGCTGAATTTCAAAAGCGAGTAGATGCAAACCCAGCTTTAAAGGAAAAGTACGGTAACTTATTACAGGATTTAAACAGCGCTTACACTGAAATAAAATCCTTGGGTTTGGCTAGAGATTATTACACAGAAATAGTTTCTAAAATAGAATTGATGACAATTGCATCGCAGTTAAACAGCCTTGTGCAGGCCTATGAAAAAGGTGGGCTAAAAGGATATGATGATAGATTGGGTATTGTAAAAAATATGCTTGCAGATTTTATACCTGAATTTAATGCCACTGTTGATAAAAAATTATTTGAAGCTTTGATGGAGATGTATGTAAAAGATCAACCTAAAAATTTGGTATCTACCATGGCATCTGAATATGTGCAGACTGATATATTAAAAGCATCTGATAATATTTATAATAACGACCGATTGTATGATTCTTCAAAATTATTTCCAATGCTAAGCGGCAATGCAGAGAATGTTGTAAATGAAATTAAAGATATGGCTGCAGTAAAACTTTTGAAAGATTTACAAAGTGCTTACCAAAGCAATGTACAGAAAGATATTAATGGAATACAGAACAGAATAAATATTGCACAGCGAACTTACATGCAGGCGCAAATGGATGTTTTTAAAGAAAAAACTTTTTACCCAGATGCTAACAGTACTCTGAGATTAACATACGGAAAAGTGCAGGGATATACAGGAAGAGATGCTGTAAAATATGGGTATATGACAGAGCTTGGTGGCATAATGGAAAAATATAAACCAGGCGATTATGAATTTGATGTACCTGTTAAATTGCAACAGTTATATAAAAATAAAGACTACGGACAGTATGGTAAAAATGGGATAATGCCCGTTTGTTTTATTGCTACAAATCATACTACAGGTGGCAATAGTGGCAGCCCCGCATTGGATGCTTATGGTAATTTGATAGGTTTAAATTTTGACCGTGCTTGGGAAGGAACGATGAGCGATATTAATTATGATGCAACCATTTGCAGGAATATTATGGTAGATATAAGGTACGTATTATTTATAGTGGACAAATTTGCGGGAGCAGATAGACTTGTAAAAGAAATGAACTTAGTTCACCCTAAAAAGATACAAAGAAAGTAAAATTTAATATATAACAAACTGTGTATTTTCATCTTTTATTGTCAGTGATTTGTAATTAAAAAGAAAGAGTAATATTACCCAAACATTTGTAATTTAATTAGATTACTTTCGTAGTATGAGTCTAAATTTGGTTAACAATATCTCCGTTTATTTAGCAGATGATGATGCAGATGATAGGTTTCTTTTTGAAGAAGCCCTAATGGAAGTAAAGAGGGATGTTAAGCTAATTACTGCTAACAATGGAGAACAATTGATGAGCTATTTAGACAATAATACTCCTCCACCTCCTCATTTAATTTTTTTAGATCTTAACATGCCACTTAAAAATGGGATGGAATGCCTAGAACAAATTAAAAGTGATAATAAACTAAAGAACATACCTGTAGTTATCTTTTCTACATCTTGCCAAGAAGAGGCTATGGATTTAGTATACAAAAAAGGAGCAGATTATTATATGTGCAAGCCTGATAATTTTCAAACTTTAAAATCACTGCTGCACACAGTATTTTCATTAAATACTAATGCACTTACTACACGCCCAGCAAGAAAAGATTTTTTGATTAGTGCATAAAATGTGCAGAGTCCTTAATATTTTGGCAATAAATTTGAACTAATATTTAAAATATTTGTTATGCAAAATGTTGAAAGTTTAACTACATCTAACATCAATTCTAATCTAATGACTCATCAAATTTTTAAGGATGAATCTACCCACGAAAAAATTCACAGACATTTATCAGACATTAACGATCAAATTACTGATCAGGATATTTTAAATATTAAAACCGAAATGACTCCTGCTACACAGGTAGAATTTGAAAAATCTGCTCGCAGAGAAGGTTTTACA
The DNA here is from genome assembly GCA_031398005.1 of Ferruginibacter sp. GTDB lineage: Bacteria > Bacteroidota > Bacteroidia > Chitinophagales > Chitinophagaceae > Ferruginibacter. The sequence continues at coordinate 22,083 of JANNMO010000024.1, read as the reverse complement.
ACTGAAGAAATTTTACATACTTATTAAAAATGTAAAAAGTTTACTTTAAAGCCATTTCTGGAATATTCGAGTGAGGGAGTAGGAAATTTGAATATATTAAGGATGTTTAAAGCTACTTTTATACCTTTTTTATTTGTTTTTATTTTTGTAAGGTCTACGTCGGGAGCTAAAAACCATTGTCTGTATCTTTTAATATCTGGTCTGTTAAAAGTAACATTACCAAGCTTATCTGTATCATAATTGCTGCGGCCACCAAACAACCCTTCAGCCCCCGTGCCTATTGATAATTGTAACCATGCGGGTATATTACTGTTGGGAAAGAAAGGCTTTAAAGTTGTGCTGAGCCAATATGTTTGTCCGTTGTAATCTTTTAAAAATCTTTCCGGTTCACTACTTCCAAATATTTCTGTACTTCTTCGGTTTAAAATTGGGTCCTTGTAATTTTTCCTATGAAATGAAAATTTGAATTGTATTCGTTGTTCATCCCAGGCAAATTCTTGTGCTACCAATAAACCACTACCTAAAATATTTGCGGAAAAATCTCCCCAGCTCCAACCCCATTCTGCGCTGAAACCATCCAATGTTTCAATTACCGTTTGGTAAGCGGCTCCACTAAAACCACCAATTAAAATTCTTTTTTTGCGAGAAATGCCGGTCCACCGCCAAAGTTCCATACTTGCTTTACTTTCTGCATATGCACTATAGGCATGACCAATTTTATCAATTTGTAACCATTCGGCACCATCTTTAAATGAATGAAATTTACTTTGTGGATAATCCTTATACCAAGCGGCATAAAGCCCAATCATACCTACACTGTAGAGAGTTACGTTTGCAATAGCTACTCCTTTTACTCTTTGTTTATTATAAGGATATTGATATTGTAAGGGTTTAGAATAATCTTTTGTAAGTGTAATACCGTTGGTATCTATTGTTAAGGGTATAGAATTATTAATTGTATCCTGACATAGGGCAGCATTGAAAAAAAAGATTTGGATAAAACCAAAAATTGAAAATTTTAATGTGTTGAAATATTTCACAAAGGCAGAAAACAGTTTTAATTGTTGATCGGTAAAAAACAAAATTAGCAGATATAATATAATCAATTACGAATATTATATTTGTAGAGATGTTAAAACTATGCACATGGAAAAGATTATAGCGCAAAATGTAAACAAATGGCTAAACGGAAACTACGATGAGGCCACAAAAGATGGAATAAAAAAATTGCAACAAGAAGATCAGGATGGTCTTGCAGACGCCTTCTACCAAAACCTAGAATTTGGAACCGGTGGGCTGAGAGGCATAATGGGAATTGGTACAAATCGTATAAATAAATATACCATTGGTATGGCCACACAAGGTTATGCAAATTATTTAAAGCAATGTTTTGGAAACGATGTTAGTGTAGCAATAGCACATGATTGCAGAAACAATAGTAGAACTTTTGCCGAAATAACTGCCAATGTTTTTGCGGCAAATGGCATAAAAGTTTATTTGTTTGAAAGTCTACGACCAACGCCGGAATTAAGTTTTGCTATTCGTCATTACAAATGCCAAGGAGGAGTGGTATGTACTGCAAGCCATAACCCAAAAGAATACAATGGCTACAAAGCATATTGGGATGATGGTGCACAAATGGTACCTCCGCATGATAAAAATGTAATAAAAGAAGTAGAAAAAATAGCATCGGTAGATGATGTAAAATGGAAAGGTGGCGAGCAAAATATTATTAGCATTGGCAAAGAAACCGATGCGCTGTATATGAACATGGTAAAGGGACTGAGCATTTACCCTGATGTATGTGAGAAGCAGCACGACTTAAAAATAGTTTATACTCCTATACATGGTACGGGCATAATGCTGGTGCCAGATGTGTTGAAAATGTATGGTTTTACCAACGTACATGTTGTGCAAGAACAGGCTACGCCTGATGGTAATTTTCCTACGGTAGAAAATCCAAACCCGGAAGAGAAAGAAACAATGAGTATTGGACTTAAACAGGCAAAAGAATTGGATGCAGATATTTTATTGGGTACAGACCCCGATGCAGATAGAGTAGGAGTAGGTGTAAAAAATGATAAGGGCGAATGGATTTTAATGAATGGTAACCAAACGGCCTTGCTCGCATTTAATTATATAATGGAAGCTCGTAAAGCAAAGGGTATTGCCGAGCCAAATGATATGGTAATAAAAACAATTGTAACTACAGATATGATTGATAAAATTGCCGACAGAAACAGTGTAGCTTGTTACAATGTACTTACCGGTTTTAAGTGGATTTCATCTTTGATTGCTGCAAAAGAAGGCAAAGAAAATTATGTAGTGGGAGGAGAAGAAAGCTTTGGATTAATGATTGGAGATAAAATTAGAGATAAAGATGCAGTGAGTGCTGTAGCCCTTCTATGCGAAATGGCGGCATACGAAAAAAACAAAGGGCGGAGTTTGTTTGAGAAGTTAATTGATCTTTATGTTGAATATGGTTTTTACAAAGAAAACCTTATAAGTATCACTAAAAAAGGAATGAATGGTGCAGCAGAAATAGCAGCAATGATGGAAGGTTACAGAAAAAACCCACCGCTAACAATTGGCGGCACAGCTGTACAAACATTGCTGGATTATGAGTTACAAGTTGGTAAAAATTTGCAAACAGGAGAGGAGTGGATAATAGATTTGCCAAAGAGCAATGTGCTGCAGTTTGAATTGGCAGATGGTACAAAAATTTCTGCAAGGCCAAGCGGAACAGAACCTAAAATTAAATTTTATTATAGTGTAAACGAACCACTGATGAGCGCAGCAAAATTTCATATAACTGAAAAAATATTAGATGATAAAATTGCTAATATTATAAAGGAAATGGGCTTGTAATTTTTATTTATATCAATAAAATAATGTTTGTGAATATGAAAAGAATTGTTGCAATTATTTTATTGCTACTGCCATCTCTACTTTTTGCTCAGTCAAAAAACGTGGATTCATTGCGCATGAAAGCTTTACTGATAAAGCGTTTTATGGAAAAGAATCATTACAAACCATTAGTTTGGAACGATAGCGCTTCAGCTATGCTATATAAAAAATGGTTGGAAGATTTGGATGAAGAAAAACTTTTTTTTACCCAAAAAGAAATGGTTGTTTTAGAAAGATATAAAACAAATTTGGATGATGAAATGAATGGAAAAGGTTGGGAGTTTTTCACCACTTCAATAAATTTATTAAGTACCAGAATAAAAAAAGCAGATAGTATTGTTGCAGCATATCTAACCAAGCCGGTAGATTTTTCTAAACCAGATAATATAGAATGGCCACTTAAAACATATGCTACAAACGAACAGGAATTTGTAAAGAACTGGCAACGATATTTAAAATGGCAACTGCTCTCTAAAATTTCCAATAAATACATTGCGAAAAATATAGTTTCATCAAATACCCTACCGGCAGATTTTGCAAAATTAGAAACAGAAGAAAGAATAAAAATAAAAAGAAGAGAAGGTATTTATTTTAGTGCTATAATACAAACCCCTACACTTTTTTTAAATGAAAAGCAGGATGAATACCTTAATGCCATTGCATGGTGTTACGACCCTCACTCCAACTATTTTAATCTTAAAGAAAAAGATGAATTTGATGCGGCGGGTAGCGCAATGGAATATAGTGCAGGCATAAGTTTTAGTGAAAATGATAAAGGCGACAAAGCCATTGATTATTTACAGCCGGGAGGCAGTGCATGGAAAAGTGGTCAGCTGCACAAAGGAGATGTGTTGATTAAATTAAAGGTGAATGGAAAAGAAAGTGATATTGAAGATGTTTCTGAAAAAGAAGTAGCCGAACTCTTAGAAGCTGCGGGTAACAGCAATGTAGAACTAACCGTACGTACTGCAGCTGATGAAGTAAAAACTATTACACTTGCTCAAGAAAAAATAACCAGCGATGAAGGAATAGTAAAAAGCTATGTTATAAAAGGCAAGAACAATATTGGCTATATTAATTTGCCAGGTTTTTACAGTAGAGAAGAAGACAATGAAGAAGAAGATAATTTTAATGGCTGCGCAAACGATGTAAGTAAAGAAATTATTAAACTGCGGAAAGATAATATTGGTGGGCTTATTATTGATTTACGCAACAATGGTGGTGGAAGTATGTGGGAAGCAATGCAACTTGCGGGTATTTTTATTGATGCCGGCCCTGTTGCATCTTATAAGGAAAAAACCGGTAAAATACAGATGCTCAAAGATCCTAATAGAGGAACTATTTATGATGGTCCGTTGATTGTTTTAATAAACGGAGCCAGTGCAAGTGCAAGCGAATTTTTGAGTGCTACTTTACAAGACTATAACCGGGCTCTTATTGTAGGTGGTACTACTTATGGAAAAGGTACCGCCCAAGAAGTGTTGCCATTAGATACGCTGAAACAAGATGCTAATAAAAAATACCAGGATTTTGTAAAGGTTACAGGCGGCAAATTTTACAGAATAAATGGCAGCACAGTGCAATGGAAAGGTGTAGAACCAGATATTGCATTGCCTGATATTTATGCAGATATTTCATTTAAAGAAAAAGCCAATGAAAGTGCATTAGTGCCGGATATGAGCAAACTGGGAAACTTTAAACCATTGCCCCCACTTCCAATTAATGATTTAAAAACTAAGAGTAATGTTCGTACCACAAGTGATTCCTATTTTAAAAGTATGGGTGCTTTTTCGGTGTGGATTTCATCTTATAAGAACGGTGCCAGCATCCCCTTACAATGGAATACTTACAATGCATTTAAACAAAAAATAAAAGAAAACTTTGATTTATTGAGTGATGATAAAAAAGATATTGTAAAACTTATTGCTGCAGATAATAATAGTTTTGACAAGGAAAGAATTTCAATATCTGGCAAAGAAAATAAACAAACCAACGAAACATATTTAAAAAATATTAACAGTGATCATGAAATTGCAGAAGCTTGTAAAATATTTGATGATTGGATAATAAAATAACTGCCATCCTTTTAATAAAATCTGTACATTCACTTTTAAACTTTTAAGTATGAAAAAATTTTTACCTCTATTTTTAATTGCAGCATTTTCAGCCATCAGCTTTTCTTCTTATGCGCAAGATTTTGATAACCCAGGCAAATACATGGATGTTATCAGCAAGCAGCAAGAGAATGTTTCAAAAAGATATATGTCTTACAAAAGTGCATCTGCACATGGTAAACGAGAGAAGAAAGTTGAAAGCCTTCGCAGTAAATTAATGGATGAAATACAGGAGGCAAGAATGAACATTAACTCTCTTCCATCTTACAATGGTGATAAAAATTATAGAGATTCTGCAGTAAGTTTTATGAAGTTTTATTATAACGTAATGAATGATGATTATACCAAAATAATTAACTTGGAAGAAATAGCAGAACAGAGTTATGATGAAATGGAAGCTTATCTTTTGTTAGAAGAAAAAATACAGGAAAAATTAGCGGAAGCCAACAAGAGATTTGGAGATGCTCAAAAAGCATTTGCACAAAAGAACAACGTGAATTTAATACAAGATAAAAGTGAACTGAGCTTAATGATGGAGGAAGTAGGTGGGGCAAACAAACATTACCATGAAATTTATCTGATATTTTTTAAACCATTTATACAGGAAAAAAATATGGTGGCTGCAGTATCTAAAGAAAACATGACTGCTATGGAGCAAAATAGGAGTGCTATGTTAAAGTATGCGCAGGAAGGATTGGCTAAATTGGCTACAGTAAAAGGCTACAGAGGAGATAATGCACTTATAGCAAGCTGTAAAAGCATGCTTAACTTTTATATTAAGGAGTCAGAAAAAGCAGCTGTTGTAAATAATTATTTTTTAACCAAAGAAAAGTTTGATGCTATAAAAAAAGAATTAGATAAAAAAAGTAACAAAACAAAAGAAGATATAGATGCATATAATAAATCCGTAGCTGATATTAATAAGGCATCTCAATCATACAATGCAAACAATAATTTGATGAATGAGCAACGCACAGAAAATTTAAATAACTGGAATAAATCTGTAAAAACATTTTTTGACGAACACACTCCACGTTACAAATAAAATTATAAAATATATTGCCTATTAAATGCCGGAGCTATCCGGCATTTTTTTATCTTGCAACCTGCCATGAAAATTACTGAAGATACATACCGCCATAAAGGACTCCGAAAAAAATTATTAGATATTTTAAGAGAAAAAGGTATTACAGATGAAAAAGTATTAGCTGCTATGAACAATATTCCACGTCATTTTTTTATGGACAGTGCGTTGGATAATATTGCATACGAAGACCGTGCTTTCCCCATATCTGATGGGCAAACTATTTCGCAGCCATATACCGTAGCTTACCAAACCCAATTGCTACAATTAAAGCAAAATGACAAAGTGTTGGAAATAGGCACAGGCAGTATTTATCAGGCCACCGTATTGGCAGAGCTTGGTGCAAAAGTTTTTACCATTGAGCGTCAAAAAAATCTTTTTGACAAAACGAAACAATATATTTTTAAAAATAAATACAATAACCTCAAATTCTTTTACGGTGATGGGTTTGAAGGACTACCTACTTATGGTCCTTTTGATAAAATAATTATTACCGCTGCTGCACCCTTTGTACCACCTAAACTAATGCAGCAGCTAAAAACCGGCGGCTTTATGGTAATACCGGTAGATGAAGGATCAAACCAGCGTATGCAAAGACTTACCAAAAAAGAAGATGGCAGTTGGAGCGAAGAAGTGTTTGAAAATTTTAGCTTTGTGCCCATGCTTGTAGGAAAAGCATCTTCTTAATTTCACTTTGTATCCCATTCACAGTTATGTAATATTAATACATATGATCATGTAACTATTAACGTTAAATTATTATTGATGTTTAAACATTGATAATGCTATTTCCCTATCTTTACATCCTAAAAATAAAAATATGGGATTAATAAAAGATTTACAATGGAGATATGCCGCTAAAAAATTGAATGGCGAAACTGTATCAGCTGACCAATTAGATGCAATTTTACAAGCTACTAACCTTGCTGCAACTTCTTACGGTTTGCAACCTTTTACAGTAATAGTGGTGAGTAACGATGACATAAAACAACAATTACAGGCTGCTGCTTATGGTCAGGTACAAATAGGAACAGCTTCTCATTTATTTGTATTTACTGTTCCTGAAAAATTAACGGAAGCAGATGTGCAAGCTTATATAGATAACATTGCAAAAACGAGAAGTATACCAGCAGAGGCTTTGGATGGCTTTAAAGGAATGATGCTTGGAACAATTAATGGTTTAACAGATGAAGAATTACAAACCTGGTCAGCAAAACAAGCTTACATAGCTCTAGGTACTGCATTAGCGGCTGCCGCTGAGCAAAAAGTGGATAGTTGCCCTATGGAAGGTTTTGATCATAACCAATATGATGAAATACTAGGATTAAATGCGAAAGGGTTAAAATCAGTAGTGATGATGCCAATAGGTTTTAGGGCTGATGATGATGCAGCCGCACATTATAGTAAAGTAAGAAAGGCAGAATCGGAGTTGTTTGATTTTGTAAAATAATGTTCATTATGTGTATAAAAAAAGGCTTTCTGTTTTTGCAGAAAGCTTTTTTTATGCCCAATATTTAAGTTTGATTGTTTTACTTTTGCTGCACAAAAAAAGATGAAAAAAGGTATATAGATGAAATGTGCGACGCCAATGCAGCTCCACATAGCTGCTGCCTTTGCCGGGCTAAAAATAAAACTTTAAACATAAACGAAACAAATCTTAATACTCAATACTAAGTACTAAAATCTATGAACAAAATAACCATGCAAAACGGTACACTTACCGTTCCTAATAATCCAACTATTCCTTTTATAGAAGGCGATGGTATTGGTCCAGATATTTGGAAAGCCAGCGTAAAGGTATTTGATGCAGCAGTGCATAAAGCATTTGGCGGTGAAAAGAAGATTGAATGGCTAAAAGTATTGGCAGGCGAAGAAGCATTTAATGCAACCGGCAGTTGGATGCCCGAAGAAACCATGCAGGCTTTTAAAGATTATTTGTTATCTATTAAAGGTCCGCTTACCACTCCTGTTGGAGGCGGTATTCGAAGTTTAAATGTAGCCTTAAGGCAAGAGCTGGATTTGTATGTTTGCTTACGCCCCGTAAAATATTTTGAGGGAACGCCAAGCCCCATGTGGCAACCTGAGAAAGTAAGCATGACTATTTTTAGAGAAAATACAGAAGATATTTATGCAGGAATTGAATTTATGACTGGCACACCGGAGGCAACAAAATTGTTGAATTTTTTGGTGGATGAATTAGGGGTAAAAGCTTTTCGTTTTCCCGAGACAACTTCTCTTGGAGTAAAACCTGTAAGTAAAGATGGTAGTGAAAGATTGATTAGGTCTGCCATTCAATTTGCCATTGAACATAAACTGCCAAGTGTAACAATTGTGCACAAAGGTAATATTATGAAATATACCGAAGGAGCCTTTAAACAGTGGGGATACGAACTAGCAGAAAGAGAATTTGGTGGTCAGGTTTACACATGGCAGCAATGGGAAAAAACCAAGAAAGAAAGTGGTGAAGCCGTGGCAAATGAAGAAATGAAAATAAGTGCGGTTGGCGGAAAAGTAATTATTAAAGATGCCATTGCTGATAATTTTTTACAGCAGGCATTATTAGCCCCGCAGGATTATTCTGTAATTGCCACACTTAATTTAAATGGTGATTATATTTCAGATGCATTGGCAGCTCAGGTTGGCGGTATTGGAATTGCACCTGGTGCCAATATTAATTATCTAACTGGTCATGCGGTATTTGAAGCTACACATGGTACAGCACCACGTTTTGCAAATACAAATACAATGAATCCATCCTCCGTTATTTTAAGTGGCGTAATGATGTTGGAATATATGGGTTGGAGAGATGCGGCAGATTTAATTACAAATGCAGTTGGAAAAACAATTCGTAATAAAACAGTAACGATAGATTTTTATAATTTGATGAAAGAAGCAACTCTTTTAAAAACAAGTGAATTTGCAGATGAGATTATAAAAAATATGTAAACGATATTGAAACATTATACAAACGCCGGCAATTAATATCCAATAATTGCCGGCGTTCATTTTTTAGTAGAAAAATTGTTCTTTAATAATTTTTCCGTCCTTTACTTCATACACACAAACCTCATCCATCTTCACCCTGCCCATTCCTTTCATGGTTACATCCATACCCATTACCAATGAAAAATGATTGCCTGCTATGATAGGCTCTCCTGTATAACCACCATGCATTTCTTCAATTGATTCATTAAATCTTCTGCCTTTTTCTTTTATTGCTTCAATACCTTTTGCATATTGTAAACCTTCACTGGAGCCACTTTCAGGCTCTATGCTTTCGCAGTCTGCGGAATATAATTCTTCTTGAATTGCATCAAATTTTCCTTGGTTCGCTAATTCGATAAAACGGTTTGCTACTTCTTGAGTTGTCATAATTGTTATTTTTTGGTTGGTTTATAGTTCATAAATGTAAAATTTATTATTTACTTTTTTAGTCATGATTACATTATTTTTAATAAAATAATTTCATATTTGGTAGAAGTAAATGTAGTGTGTATGAAACTGATTATATTTGTGTATTGTAATTAATATATATTAAAATAACCATTGATTTAAATGTCAAATTATTAGGAGGGATAAAGAAACATTGTAGAGGTAAAACAATAAATGAAGTTGCAAATTTGGCAATGGTTTGTTCTGTAAAAATGCTGGAAGAGAATAATCTAAACATTAAAATACAAATAGAAGATGAGAACTAATATTGATTTAGATGATAAAACTTTAAAAGCTGTAATGAAGTTTACTAAAATCACAACAAAAAAAGATGCTGTAAATTTTGCTTTAGAAGAAGTTTTAAAAAATCACATGAGAATTAAATCACTCCTTAATTTAAGAGGAAAAATAAAATGGGAAGGTAATCTTGATGAAATGAGAACTTATGATAAATGGGAAGATAATAGACACTAGTGTGTGGATTGATTATTTTAACGGAATTATTAATGAGCAAACAGATGCTACAGAAAGATTTATTATTGGGGGTGAAGTATTAATGCTGCCTATTATATTGCAGGAAGTTTTACAAGGAATTCGAAATCCAAAAGATTTTACTTTTGTAAAAAACGCATTTCTCCGTAATACTTTTTTTGAATTTAATACTATTGAAATAGCTTTGGAAGCTGCCACACTTTATAGATTTTTGAAAAGAAATGGGGTGACAATTAGAAAACCAAATGATAGCCTCATAGCAGCAATATGTATCCAAAATAATTTTTCTCTTTTACACAACGACAAAGACTTTGATAATATAGCAAAATATACTTCACTTAAAATTTACAAATAAAAACACATGAACAAAATACAGGTAGCAAATCCGGTTGTAGAACTGGATGGAGATGAAATGACAAGGATCATCTGGAAATTTATTAAGGACAAATTGATCCTTCCTTACTTGGAAGTTCCCATTCAATATTTTGATTTAGGAATGGAGTATAGAGATGAAACCAACGACCAGGTAACTATTGATGCAGCCAATGCTATAAAAGCTTGCGGAGTTGGAATAAAGTGCGCTACTATTACACCGGATGAGCAGCGTGTAGAAGAATTTAAGTTAAAGCAAATGTGGAAATCGCCTAACGGAACCATTCGTAATATTCTAGATGGCACTGTTTTTCGTGAACCAATTGTAATGCAAAATGTACCTCGTTTGGTAACTAACTGGACGGCACCAATCATCGTAGGCCGCCATGCATTTGGTGATCAGTACCGTGCAACCGATACAGTGATAAAAGGAAAAGGAAAATTAACCATGACTTTTACACCGGAAAATGGGGGAGAAGCACAGGTTTTTGAAGTGTTTAATTTTAAGGGAGATGGCGTGGCTATGAGCATGTACAATACTGATGAAAGTATTTATGGTTTTGCACGGAGTTGTATGAACATGGCTTTAAGTAAAAAGTGGCCATTGTATCTTTCTACAAAAAATACCATCTTAAAAAAATATGATGGTCGCTTTAAAGATATTTTTGAAGAAGTTTACCAGAATGAGTTTAAAGAAAAATATACTGCAGCTGGCATTACTTATGAGCATCGTTTAATTGATGATATGGTTGCAAGTGCCTTAAAATGGAATGGCAATTTTGTATGGGCTTGTAAAAACTATGATGGAGATGTACAAAGTGATACAGTAGCGCAAGGCTTTGGTAGCCTAGGTTTAATGACATCGGTTTTAATAACACCAGATGGTAAAACCATGGAAGCAGAAGCTGCACACGGTACAGTTACCCGCCATTACAGAGATCATCAAGCTGGTAAACGTACATCAACTAATCCTATAGCTTCTATTTTTGCATGGACAAGAGGACTTGCATTCCGTGGAAAATTAGACAACAACCAGCCACTCATTGATTTTTGTAATGACCTTGAACAGGTTTGTGTAGAAACAGTGGAAAGTGGTAAAATGACAAAAGATCTAGCTTTTTGTATTCATGGTAACAAAGTGGAACATGGCGCTCATTATTTATACACTGAAGAATTTTTAGATGCTATAGATGAAAATTTAAAAAAGAAAATGGCATAATCTAAATTCATTAATTAAAATTTACAAAAAAAGAGAAAGCATAAACTTTCTCTTTTTTTTGTGTGTGTTTGTATGTGTATTTAGTTTAAAACAAATTTTACAGGCAATGTAAATTTTGTTTTTACTGGCTTGCCATTTATTTTGCCGGGTACCCAAGTAGGCATCTTTCTAATAACTCTTAATGCTTCTTCATCCAAGCCATACCCTTCATTGTTGCCTTCTACAACTGGGTTCATCAATTTTCCATTTTCATCTACTGTAAATCCGATTCTTACTGTGCCCTCTACACCTTGATCCTGGGCATCTACAGGGTATTCTAAATTGTCGTCAAAGTATTTTTGAAGCCCCTTATAACCGCCAGGAAACGATGGAATATAATCTACATTTCTATAAGCACCGCTAGCATCAGGTGCAGGGTCAGCTTTCACTTTTGTGGGTTTTACTTCAGCAATCATTGCTTTACCTTTTTTACCTTTTTTTGTAGGATCAGGTTTTGCCATTCCAGGTTTTACATTGGTGGGATTAACATTAGATACACTCGTATCCATTGTTGGTCCCATAGTAGTAGTGCCTGTATCCATGCGGTTCATTTCATTAGATGTATCTACAACCATTGGTGCAGATGTATCTGTTGTAACCGAACTTACTTCTGATGTATTTGTATCATTATTGGTACAGGCTGATATTAATAAAGTGCTTACCACCGCAATGCTGCAAAGCATTTTTACGGGAAAATTTAATTGTTCCATGTTTATTGTAGTTTTTAGTTAAAATACATTAACCAAAATCAATGCCTTTATTTTTTTAATAATAAAATGCACATGAAATCTTAGAAAAAATAATGATAGGGAAACTATTGCACAAGTTGTAGAAATTAACTATCCAGCTTTTTAGCATCTCTTGTTCCTGCATATAATTCGTATTCAAACAGTCTACAATCAATTTTACTTGTGTAAAATTCAATCCGTCTTTTTGGTTTCAAACCAATTTTTTTTGCCAGTTCAAGGTTGCCGGTAAAAATATAACCTGTGTATCCTTTGCATTTTTTCTTCATGAAATCTCCCAGCAACGAATAGGTTTCTTCCAGTTCTTTTTCCTCCCCAAGTCTGTCGCCATATTCCGGATTAAAAATGATAATACTTCCTATCTCTTCAGGCAAAGTTGTTAGCTGAAAATCGCATTCTTCAAAAGTCATCATTTCTTCTACTCCAGCCATTCCTGCATTTATTTTAGAGATATTAATGGCATCTTCACTGATGTCTGATGCAGTTATTTTAAGGGAAGGTTTTTCAATAACCTGTTGTTGTATTACATCAAATTCTTTTTCATACATCGCATATTCGTATCCTTTTAAATGCATAAAAGAATAGTTGTTTCTGTACAAACCGGGGACTCTGTTAGTAGCTATCAATGCAGCTTCTATTGCAATGGTGCCCGAGCCACACATGGGATTTATAAAGGGCGTTTCTTTATTCCAATTGGTAGCGTACACCACACCGGCAGCAAGCGATTCCAACATGGGAGCTTTACCAGGTATTTTTCTGTAACCATGTTTCGATAGGGTTTCTCCAGAGGTATCTAAAAATATTTCTGCCGCTTCTTCTTTCCAATATAAATGTATGACTGCGCCATTCAGAACCGCACCAGAGTCAGGCCTGCTACCGGTTTTATCTCTAAACCTATCAGCTATAGCATCCTTCACTTTTACATTTGCAAATAAATTATTGGTAATGGTTTCGTTACTCACATTACTGCTAATAGAAAAATATCCATCAGCAGGAATAATATTTTCCCACTCCACATCTAACAAAACTTTATAAACATCATCTGCATTTACAGCCCTAAATTCTTTTAAAGAAAAAAGTACCTGGCTTGCACATCGAAGGTTAAGATTTAGCCTGATACAATCCTGCAAAGTGCCCATGAGTTCAACCCCTGTTTTAAAAATTCTTACAGGAGTATAACCAAGATTTTTTATTTCTTGCTCAAGGTAAACGGAGAGGCGGTTGCTGCATGTAACAATGATGCGGCTTTCTATTTTAAATATTTGCACGGCGCAAAAATACCAAACTTAATGTAAGCATTTGCAAATAGGTTTAACTTTGCCCCATGAGAATTTTTCTTAATGGATTTATGGGTTCCGGTAAAAGTTTTTTAGGAAAACTATGGGCCGAGGATAATGGAATTCCATTTTATGACATGGACGTGCTTATTGAGGAAGAAGAAAGAATGAGTATAGAAAAAATATTTGCCAGCAAGGGAGAAGATTATTTTAGAGAAAAAGAAGCTGCCATATTAAGAAATACCGATAGGTTTGAGCATGCAATAATAGCCTGTGGTGGCGGCACTCCATGCTATTTTGATAACATGCACTGGATGAATAAAAATGGGATTACTGTTTTTTTAAATGAAACTCCAAACCAAATTTATCATCATATCATTAACGATAAAAAAGTTCGTCCTTTAATACAATCACAAGATCAAACTACCTTATTAACTTTTATTGAAAATAAGTTGGAGGTTCGGAAGCCTTTTTACCAAGAATGTCAATTGATATTAAATCCAGATCAGCTAAACAGAAATGGGTTTCGTGAAATAGAAAAGCTGTTTTAATTTTTAAAACTGTTTTCTGCAAAAAAAACCTTTACGATATTTGTATAAAAAATGCACAAAGGATATTTAAAAGCGGGATCATTGTTTGCAGCACTAGCTGTTATATTTGGAGCCTTTGCAGCACATGCTATAAAAAGCAGGGTTTCAGCAGATGCCCTTGCGGTGTTTGAAACAGGCGTTCGCTATCAAATGTATCATAGTTTAGCCTTGCTTTTTACAGCTATATTATATAAAGAATTTCCTACAAAACCAGTTCTGTGGGCCGGTAAATTATTCATTACCGGTATTATTTTATTTAGCAGTTCTCTTTATTTGCTCACTTATTTTAAAGCAATAGAAAATGCCTCTATGCTTTGGTTGGGTGCTGTTACTCCATTTGGCGGTGTTTGTTTAATTGTAGGATGGGGCTTTTTATTGAAAGGGGTTTTGAGTAAGAGGGAAATTAATTAAGATTTTTAATAACATATTTACCAAACATTATTATCTACATAATTATAAAGTATTCGCTAAAGGCGAATACCTACTAAATGCCCAAACAACGAAAACAATATCGCCTTCCTAATTTTTATTACGCAAGCAATGGTTTTTATTTTATTACTATTTGCAGTTTTAACAGAGAATATTTTTTTGGTAGAATTGAAGATGGAGAAATGTTTTTGTCGGATACAGGGAAGCTGGTAAAGAATAATATTTTACCATTTTGCCCTATTGACGATATTGGAAATCCATACAAAAACAATCCATATTCAATCAGTGAAGCTGACACAATTTTTGGTATCACAGAATGGGAAATTCTCCCTGATCATATTCACCTAATTGTTGAAATTATAAACAATACAAAGAGAGATTTTACTCCTATTAAAGGTTTAGCGCCACTTGCAAAAGGATCAATAAGTTTATTTATAAATCAGTTTAAAGGGCATATAACAAAATGCTGCAAGAAAAATGGAATACATAATTTTAAATGGCAAAGCAGGTTCAATGATAGGATTATCAGAGATCAAAAAGAATATGAAAACATTGCTGCTTATATAAATTCCAATGTAGTTAATTGGGTTCCGTAGGTATTCGCCTTTGGCGAATACTTCCTTCCGTTGGAAATCGCCTTTGGCGAATACAGCCCTACGTAGGAAATCGCCTTTGGCGAATTCAAGTATTCGCCAAAGGCAAATACCTACGAGTATTCGCCAAAGGCAAATACCTACGAATATCCCAGTTTCTCCACAATTTCTTTTGGTAATTTTGGTAATTTTCTCCTATCGGTTAAAAAACTATTTAGCTGAGAAATTTCTTTAAAAATATAATGTTTATCCATGGCTCCTTGCAGATAACCTGCGCCGGTACTGCCGCCTGTGCCTATACGTGTGCCAATCATGCGGCGCACCATATTTATGTGACGATAACGCCAATTGCCCAATTGGTTATCTATTTCCAGCAAAGTATCTAATAATTGAAAAGGTAATTCCAGCATTGGATAACCTCTGTAAATCATAATAAATAAAGCTGACCTGCATGCCTCAGGGCTTAATGCTCTTTCTTCATTTTCAGCTTGCTCAAAAAATATTCTGCGAAAGTGTTGCACATTTATTTTTTCGCCTTCTGCAAGACCAGCATCATAAATATTTTCATAGTCTTTCCAAAACGGATGAAAATTATTTAGCGGATGTGCAACATCTTCAGTAGAGGAAGCAATATAATTTTTCCATAAATTTTCATCCTTAAAAAATGGCATTCTTTCAAGCCATTTATTTATTAATTCCAACACAGTATTTCCTGCCTCGGCACTTTTAATGATATCTATTTCTGCTTGTTTTAATTGGGATGTGTAATAACTCTGTCCATGACGCTGGTCAAATTTTAGCCCAAGTTTTGCTTCTATAATTTTAAACTGCCAGCTTTGAAAACCTGATGCAGGGCGCAACATATCCCTGAAATCTAAAAAATCCATGGGGGTCATTGTTTCCAGAATATCAATTTGCTGCACCAGTACTTTTAAAATTGTGGTTACTCTTTGTAACCTATGCACCACTGTTTGCAAATCGGTAGAATTATCATCCATAGCGGTTTTGCCCATAATTTCTGTAACAGAATTTACTTCAAACAAAATTTGCTTAAACCAAAGTTCATACGCCTGATGAATAATTATAAAAAGCATCTCATCATGTGCAGGTTCATTGCCTTCTTTAAAACTTACAGGATGTTGCGCCTCAATAACTTTATCTAATTGTAAATATTCGCCGTAATAAACTGGAGGATGCTGCATTATAAAATAATGAATAATTGAGTAATGAATAATTAATAATGTGATCAATTCAAAACTACATTATAATATCAACCTATTGTAAAAGTAAGTTCAATTTCTTTTGTGCTATTCACAATTGACAATTCACCATTCACTGACTCATCTTATCAAAATACTCGTTCCTTTTTCCACCACTCTTATTCCACTTTCACTATTTATATAATCCAGTGTCCAAACATAAGTGCCGGGGTCTTGTGGCAAGCCTTTAAATTTTCCATCCCATTTGTTTAGCCAACTATTGCTGTAAAAAACTCTTTGGCCTAATCGGTTGTAAATACTAAAATTTAAATTGGTACTCTTGTACGCTTTAAGTGGATATAAAAAATCATTGAGTCCATCGCCATTGGGCGTAAAGGCACTTGGTACCGCAATAAAGCAACTGTAAACTATTTGTATTGGTTTTGTAGTTGTATCAAAACAACCAAAATCATTTTTCACAATTAGTTGTGGCATTGCGTTATAATCAGATGAAATAAGTGGCACATACGTTTGTGGTAAAGGATCTTTTGTGGTACTAATATTTCCATTCCCAAAAGTCCATTTATATTCAGTTATCAGGCTATTGGTTACACTTGTATTTTTAAATTCGGCTTTTTTATTTGGGCATATTAATGAAGAAACCGTGAAGTCTGCTTTAAAATAATTTTGAAAAACAATTTGCATGGAAGCTGTATCGCTACAAACCCCGTTGCTAACTATTAATGATGTAGTATTTGTTCTAAAATCTGTATAATTTATAACAGGATTTTGTAAGCTACTTTGTTGCAATGGTTCAAATGTCCATTGCCAACTATTTACTTCATTAAAACCGTTGTGTGTATATAAAACGGTATTTACATCGCAAGAATAATTAATTGTTTTTCCAAAATCTGCATTTACAGTATCCTTAATATTAAATGATACATCGTCAGGCAACGGAGTTTGTAAATCACATTCATCTATCAATGTATTACCATCAGGACCCACTTTTAAATTAACTAAAAAATTACCTTTTAATAATAATGGTGCATCTAGTTTCAAAATAATTTTATCTGCTCTTCCATCAACACAATTTGCAGTAGCACTTATAATATTTACAGCATAGGTTCCGGTAATAAAAAAATCTCCACCATTAGCATCAATGCTGTTGCATTTTATTTTCTTTTTAAAAACAAGTTCCAATGTTTGTGGAGCACATGTTGGGGTAGTTAAACTATCCATGGGTGTAGGAAATAACGGGAATACTGTAAAACTTACGGAGTCTCCCACGGGAATTAATCTGTCGCAATTGTCTTTTAATGTATTGCCATCGTTACCATTTTTTGTCTTCACTTTGTAAGTGCCGGGTGCTAATGGGTTTTGTAAAAAAAGTGAAATTGAATCTAAATCAAACCCGGCAGCACATTGTAAAGAAGAAACTCCTGTTGGGGTTATAATGGTACCAGTAGGAGAAATTACAGTGAAGTCTGAACCATCAGCAGCCAGACTATTGCATTTCATTTTTTTGTTGGTTTTAAGGCGGATTTCAGTACCATCGCAAGGTGCTACTGCACTCAATAATTTAGGAAGTAATGGGTCAGTAATACTTGCCGTGCCACCACCAAATGAAAGTGAATATCCAACCTGTGTATCTTCAAAATGGCTGATCATTAAAAGGTACTGATGTCCTAATATCAAATTTGGATATCTTGAAAAATTTGGGCCGCTGTAAGTATTGGTTGTACCGCATACATTTTGATTAGTAATTGTTGCTGAAGTGCCGGTAGCGCCTGGGGTTGCTGACCAGTTAGAGCCAACTACTAAATTGTTATTGGTAAAAACTGCATCAGGCGTTAAACCTGTTATATCAAATAATTGCCAATCATAATCATCTCCCGCCTCAATAGGAGTTATTCTAAAACCCAACGTTCCAGCAGCAAAACAAGTAAATTTATACCAGAAAGGATTTTTGTCTTCATAATTTATACCATCTCTATTACAACCAGGTACAAACAAATTACCATTAGTACAAATAGGTACATTGGTTTGGTTAAAAGTAACAGTACCACAAACGGGAAAAGCAGTAGATGGTGTTTGCCCGAGTGTTGTGCATTGAGCCTGTGTTTTAAAATTGATAACAATCCCCCAAAACATTATAAAAAATATATTCCTCATCATAGCCGGTAAAGTTATTATAAAAGATTGTTAGGCTAAATATTCTGCTGCATCAGCCTGTTAAATATATCTTTTTAATAAAATCAGGCTTTTCAAAACCTAATAAAATTTTGATCCCATCTTTCTTTTTTGCAAAACAAATTCATTTCACTAATTTCCTTCTTTGAAGATGTAACTCACTTGAAATTTTAAAGCATGAAAATAGTAGAAATAAAAGCACTTCGGGGACCAAATTACTGGAGCATACGCAGAGGTAAATTAATACAGATGAAATTGGATTTGGAAGAAATGGAACAACGTCCTACCAATAAAATAGAAGGATTTAGAGAAAATTTAGAAAAGGTTTTACCCACATTATACGAGCATAGGTGCAGCGAATTAAAGCCCGGTGGTTTTTTTGAAAGGGTAGAAGAAGGTACATGGATGGGTCATGTAATAGAGCATGTAGCATTAGAATTGCAAACACTTGCCGGCATGGATATGGGCTTTGGGCGCACACGTGGTACAGGCAAAGAAGGAGAATATTATGTAGTGTTCGATTATATGGAAGAAGCAGCTGGTTTATATGCAGGTAAAGCGGCATTTAATCTTTGCGAAGCATTAATAGAAGGTAAGTTATACGATATAACAGATGACATACAAAGAATGAGAGAACTGCGGGAAGAAACTCGCCTAGGACCAAGCACAGGCTGCATTGTAGAAGAAGCTGCTAAAAGAGGAATACCATATATACGACTCAATAAAAGCAGTTTGGTACAACTTGGTTATGGAATAAACCAGCAAAGAATTCGTGCAACCATAGCAGGTACCACCAGTTGTATAGCGGTAGATATTGCCGGCGATAAAGATGAAACAAAACGCTTGCTTGAAGCAGCCGAAATACCAGTACCAAAAGGAAGTATTATAAGAGCAGAAGAGGAACTGCTAGATGCAATAAATAGAATTGGTTACCCTTGCGTTTTAAAACCTTTAAATGGTAACCATGGCAAAGGTGCTACAACAAATATTGTAAACTACGAGCAAGCATTAACGGCCTTGGCAGCTGCCCAAAAGTATGGCCGTAATGTTATTGTAGAAAAATTTATAACCGGTTTCGATTTTAGATTGCTTTGCATAAACAATAAATTTATTTGTGCAGCATTAAGAACACCAGCTGCAGTTACAGGCGATGGAGAGCATTCCATTCAATGGCTTATAGATGAAACAAACAAAGATGAACGAAGAGGGTATGGTCATGAAAAAGTGCTTACTCAAATTAAGATAGATGATTTTACACAAATTATGTTGGATGAAAAAGGGTACAGTTTAGAAACTGTACCTCAAAAAGGTGAACAGGTTTTACTAAAACCTACTGCCAACCTCAGCACCGGCGGTACTTCTACAGATGTTACAGATGAGGTGCACCCCAACAATATATTTATGGCGGAGCGCATCAGCAAAATTATTGGTTTAGATATTTGTGGAATAGATATAATGGCGCCAAATTTAAAAGTACCCATTACCGAAAATGGTGGTGCTGTGCTGGAAGTGAATGCAGCTCCTGGTTTCCGTATGCATATTGAACCATCTGAAGGTATTGCAAGAAACGTGGCAGAGCCTGTAATCGACATGCTTTTTCCTAAAGAAAATACGGGTCGTATTCCAATTATTGCTGTTACAGGTACCAATGGTAAAACAACTACTACAAGATTGGTGGCACATATTGCAAAAGCTGCCGGTTATAAAGTTGGTTACACTACCAGTGATGGTGTGTACATTCAAAACCAGATGATGATGAAGGGCGATTGTACAGGCCCCGCATCTGCACATTTTGTGTTGAAAGATCCTACGGTAGATTTTGCTGTGCTCGAATCTGCCCGTGGAGGTATTTTAAGAAGCGGGCTTGCTTTTAGAAACTGTGATATTGCTATTGTAACAAATGTAACGGCAGATCATATGGGGCTTGGCGGTATAGATAGCCTGGCACAAATGGCTAAAGTAAAATCGGTAGTGCCAGAAACGGTGTACAAACATGGTTATGCCATATTAAATGCGGATGATGATTTGGTATATGAAATGAGAAAAGAACTTAAGTGCAATGTTGCTTTATTTAGTATGGATGAAAATAATCCACGTATTATAAAACATTGCAAAAACGGTGGATTGGCTTCGGTATTTGAAAATGGTTTT
Source organism: Ferruginibacter sp. (assembly GCA_031398005.1). Lineage (GTDB taxonomy): Bacteria > Bacteroidota > Bacteroidia > Chitinophagales > Chitinophagaceae > Ferruginibacter. The sequence goes on along the minus strand of JANNMO010000024.1, from coordinate 1,246 downwards.
GTAACCATTATGAAAGGCACTTGGAAAATACGGGTAGAGAAAGTGGCCAACATCCCCATTACTTATGGCGGTAAAGCATTGCACAATGTTATGAATACATTACCTGCTATACTTGCCACTTATTTATACAGAAATATTAAAGTTGCAGATATTAAATTAGCATTGGAAACATTTATTCCTTCTGCCTCTCAAACTCCCGGCAGGTTAAATATGTTTCAGTTTAAACACTTTAAATTTTTGGCAGATTTTGCCCACAATCCTGCAGGTTTGCAGTTGTTGTGCGATTTTGTTGGTAAAATGGATGGTTCGCCAAAAGTTGGAATTATAAGTGGAACCGGTGATAGGAGAGATGAAGATATTAGAGAACTAGGAGAGATATCTGCAAAATATTTTGATGAAATAATTATAAGACAGGATAAACATTTGCGTGGTCGTACTGCAGAAAATATTGTAGAATTATTAATTGAGGGAATAAACTCAGTAAAAGATAAAGAGATACCAGTAACGGTTATATTAAATGAAAAGGAAGCCATCATGTATGCTTACAATACCGCAAAACCCGGTTCACTTATTACAATTATGTGCGATGTAGTGGCTGAAGCAATTGATTTAATTAGAACATTAAAAGAAAAAGAAGACGCCGAATAAAATATTTGCAAAATACTTTGGGCTTTTTTTTGAAAATCCCTATTTTTGCACTCCCAAACAAATAACGGGTGAAAGATTGGGTTATGGTGTAACGGTAGCACAACAGATTTTGATTCTGTTTGTTCAGGTTCGAATCCTGGCGGGGTTGTTTCGTCACCAGAAGTTTCCTCCGTTCGAGGGAACCATTGACTGAAGAGGGTCGAGTCTTGCACCCAGGAGGGTCTGAACCACGGAGCGGTGGTGAGGCACCTCACAGCGATTCACGCAAGGAGGCCGTCTTTTCCCAAAAGCCGAAGAAGCCCCCGGTCGCAAAAGCCATCACGGCACAGTCCTCGGGTCGGCGGACAAGTTCGAGCTGGATTCCTATGGCAGCCAGTCGGTTGCCAAGGTCGGGAAGAAGGTCGGCCAGCGGTCCGCAGAAAGGGCGCAGGGCGACGACGTTCTCAAGATGCGACGCTTCGGCCCAGGCGAGGATCGCGGGAACGAGGGACTCGCTCTTGCAGACTTCACAGGAGACTCCGAAATGGGTCGTGACGCGCGACGCACCGTCGGCCAGGGCCCTGAGGAGGAAGTCACGTTTGATCGTGGAAGCGTCCCG
>JANNMO010000009.1:0-103246 GCA_031398005.1 Ferruginibacter sp. | reverse complement strand
TATAGATTGTAATATTTGTAAAGCAATTATTTCATCGGCATTATTTACTGCAAGTTTTGCAATATTTTCTGTCATTTCCATTTGTGCGCTTTCATTTGCACATAAGTTTAACAATGCGGGCATCAACTCATTCATTGCTGCAGCATCTTTAATCATGATGCCTGCCTTTTTATTTACCAGCGCATTTGCATTTGCCGTCTGGTGATCTTCCGCCGCAAAAGGATAAGGCACAAATATCACTGGTTTTTTTACCAAGCAAAGTTCAGCCACTGCCATTGCTCCACTCCTGCTTATCACCACGTCTGCCGCTGCATAAGCATATTCCATTTGTGTAATAAAATCCTTCATATAAATACCTGCCAATCCATTTACGGTTGCCGTAGCTTTTTCAAAAAACGGTTTACCTGTCTGCCATATCAATTGCAAATTATTTTTAGCAAACGCTGTAATATTTTTGTCAATAACTTCGTTTATAGATTTTGCCCCAAGGCTGCCACCCACTACCAACACCGTTTTTTTATGTAGCTCTAATCCAAAATAATTTATAGCCAGTTCTTTTGTAACCGTGCTGTGGCTGATAGCTTGGCGAACAGGGTTACCCGTTAAAATAATTTTTTCTTCCGCAAAAAATTGTTGCATAGCATCGGAAGCTGTAAAAATTTTAGTAGCTTTTTTACCCAACATTATATTACTCTTACCCGCAAAAGAATTGCTCTCATGTATAAATGTTGGGATACTTTTACTCTGCGCAAACCTTAAAACGGGATAGCTGGAGTAACCACCAACACCAATAACTGCATCTGCTTTAAACTGTTTAAATATTTTTGATACCTGAAAAAAACTTTTAATAATTTTAAACGGTAAGCCAATATTTTTTATCACAGAACTTCTGTTGAAACCTGCTATATCCAACCCTCTAATTTCATAACCTGCCTGCGGTACTTTTTCCATTTCCATTTTTCCTTTTGCTCCTACAAATAAAAACTCCGCTTGTGGCTTCATTTTTTTTAGAGCATTTGCAATGGCTATTGCCGGAAAAATATGGCCGCCCGTACCACCGCCTGCTACAATAATGCGCAGAGGCTTTGTATCATCTCCCAGTTTAATTTCTCCTATGTTATTTACTTCACTCATTTAGGCAATTACCGTTTCTTTATCTGTTGAAATAATTTTTGCATTTTGCGCCGCCAGTTTTCCTTCCTGTTGTTCTACATTTCTCGCCACACTTAATATTATCCCTATAGATAAACAAGTAAACAAAAAACTACTTCCACCCATACTTACCAGCGGTAATGTAACACCAGTGTTCGGAAATAAATTTACATTAACGCCCATATTTGCCACTGCCTGTATTACCAGCGTAAAACTAAGTGCCAGCGCCAGAAAAGCTCCAAAAGCAAAAGGGCATCTTCTATAAATTCTTATACATCGAAACAGAAATAACAAATAAATAAAACAAATAATAGCTGCGCCAAAAATGCCATACTCTTCTATAATAATTGCATAAATAAAATCGCTGTAACTGTGAGGCAAAAAATTTCTTTGCTCACTATTACCCGGACCCTTACCCAGCCAACCACCTTTTGCAATGGCTATTTTAGCCTGGTTTATTTGATATAATTTTTCGTTGTTGTCTTCTTTTTTACTATAAACAAAAGTTTGTATTCTTCCTATCCATGTTGGTATTCGACCCGTTGCTAAAAAAGTAGGAAGCTTTTTTTGTTCTCCTGCCTTGGTATCGTATGTGCTTACTGCTACGCTTACCAATAGCAATACAGGAATCATTGCCACACCCATGGTTAATAAAATATGTTTGGTACTTACCCTTCCAATAAACATTAATAAAAAACTTGTACCTGCAATTAAAATGGATGTAGATAAATTGGCAGGCGCAATTAAAATACAAATAATAGCTACCGGAATTACAATGGGTAAAAACCCTTTTTTAAAATCTTTGATCACAGCTTGTTTTCTGCTAAGCTGCCTGCTCATATACATAAACAATGCAAGCTTTGCAAGGTCAGATGTTTGAAAAGTCATGTTTATAACAGGCAACTTTATCCATCTACTACCGGCATTTAATTGCACGCCAAACAAGAGCGTGTAAATAAGTAATGGTATAGAAATTAAAAACAGAATTAAGGCAACTCTTGAGTATAGAGTATAATTTATTCTGTGGGCAAAATAAATAATCATTAACCCCAGCATGATAAATGCAAACTGTTTAAACAAATAACTCTCTGTACTCTTACTCATGCGGTATGCAAGCGAGCCGGTACTGCTATACACCAGTAACAAACTTGCCAGTGTAAGAATAATTACGATAGCCCAAATAACACGATCGCCCTTTGTTTTTTTCACAAGGTTGCCACCCATATTAATAAGGTCGGGCTTAAAAAAATCTCTTATGTTATTTGCTTCGAGCATGTTTTATTTTAAATACTTTTATTTTTTGTTTACCGGCTGAAGGGCAGTGATATAGCTTCATTGGCGACGCTCCATTCATCAGTAAATCTTTAATCATCTTTTATCGAAGCATAAATACCTCACCCCAACCCCTCTCCAAAGGAGAGGGAACTCGAAGAACAAAATGAAAAAAAGCTTTTCAAAAACTCAAACTATTCAAGAAAATCTTCACTTCAATCTCCAGTATTATCTCCGCATAGTCCCTCCCCGGGAGGGATTTAGGGAGGCTGTTCTCTTATCACAAATCCTTAACCGCCTGTTTAAACTGATTACCTCTATCCTCATAGTTTTTAAATAAATCAAAACTTGCACATGCCGGACTCAATAAAACAACATCACCTTTTTCCGCAAAATGATAAGCAGACTGTACCGCATCTTTTGCATTATCTGTATTTACAATCAGCGAAACAATATCTCCAAAAGCTTCATGTATTTTTCTGTTTTCTGTTCCCATGCACACAATTGCTTTTACTTTTTCCTTCACCAAATCTATCATTGCTGCATAATCATTTCCTTTATCTACTCCACCAAGAATAAGGATTACAGGCTTCACCATTGTTTCCAAAGCATACCAGGTACTATTTACATTGGTGGCTTTGCTATCATTAATAAATTCTATTCCTCTCACTGTAGCCACAGGCTCCATACGGTGTTCCAAGCTTTCAAATGTTTGTAAAGCCTCTCTTATTTTTTCTTTTCTTATGCCCACTGCAAATCCCGCTACGCTCCCTGCCATACTGTTGTATTGATTGTGTTTTCCTTTTACTGCAAAATCTGAAACGTTCATTTGCATCTCTTCACCTTTCCATTTAAGATGCATTTCTGCGTTTGTTAGATATGCTCCTTCCGGTAATTCTTTGCTCATAGTTATTGGTGCTTTAATTGATCTAATGGAAAAGTTTTTTAAATTATTTATTGTCGTTTCATCATCCAGATTATAAATGAAAACATCTTCCTCTATTTGATTTTCTGTTATTCTAAATTTGCTTTTTATATAATTGTTTACATCGTATTCGTACCTGTCTAAATGATCTGCAGTTATGTTTGTTATAATGGCTACGTCGGGTCTAAATGTTTTTATATCATCTAACTGAAAAGAACTTACTTCCACCACATATAATTTTTTTGGCTCTTCAGCCACTTGCCTTGCAAATGAAAATCCTATGTTTCCTACCATTGCACATTCTTCACCAGCTAATTTGCAAATGTGATAGGTAAGTGCAGTTGTAGTAGTTTTTCCATTGCTACCCGTAATTGCGATTATTTTACTATCACCTTTATACCTGTAAGCAAATTCTATTTCACTTATTATTTCTATTCCTGTTGCACGAATCTTTTTCACCATTTCATTGTTGTCTGGTATGCCAGGACTCTTCATTACCACATCCGCATTCAATATTTTTTCTTCTGTATGAAGGCCTTCTTCAAAAGCTATATTGTTATTTAAAAGATCTGTTTTATAGTTTTCTTTAATAATTCCTGCATCGCTTACAAACACATCAAAGCCTTTTTGCTGCGCAAGTATAGCAGTACCTATTCCACTTTCTCCTGCTCCAAGTATGACGATTCTATTTTTCATATTCACCTAACCCCTCTCCAAAGGAGAGGGAACTGCTCTGGGGCTTATTATGGTTAATGTTTTAATATGTCATCTTAATTTTAATGTTACAATGGCAACTGCCACACAAAGAATTGTCAAAATCCAAAACCGCACAGCTATTTTACTTTCATGATATCCTAACTTTTGATAATGATGATGCAATGGACTCATAAGAAAAACACGCCGCCCTTCCCCATATTTTTTCTTGGTGTATTTAAAATAACTTACCTGTATCATTACACTGCACAGCTCTACAAAAAATGCTAAACAAAATATTGGTATCAATAATTCTTTTCTAACAATGATGGCGAGTGCCGCAATAATTCCACCCAAGGCAAGGCTACCCGTATCTCCCATAAAAACCTGCGCCGGGTAGGAGTTGTACCATAAAAACCCTACACATGCTCCTACAAATGCTGCAATAAAAATGGAGAGTTCTCCAAGGTTTGGTATGTACATTATATTTAAATACTCCGCAAATTTTATGTTACCACTTACATATGCAAATATGCCCAAACACAAACCAATGATAGCGCTAATACCCGTTGCCAGTCCATCTAACCCATCAGTAATATTTGCTGCATTTGATACCGCCGTTACAATAAAAATTACTATCAAAATATAAACGATGTATGTGTAATCTTCCAGACTTTTAGGTAACAATTTTGCGTAATTAAACTCATGGTTTTTTACAAAAGGTATAGTTGTGATGGGCGTTTTTACGGTTACAAAACGATGTTGCACTCCATCAAGCATTACCGTATCTTCCATTAATTTCTTTTCGCCTCTTTGTAATTCAAATGCGGTGTTTGATTTTATTATTTCTCTTTTAACGGTAACACTCGGGCTAAAATAAAGTGTAACTCCAATGATGATTCCTATCACTACCTGGCCAAATATTTTAAACCTTCCTGCTAAACCATCACTATCACTTTTTTTGTAATCAGCTCCTTTTGCTTTTGCATCTCTCCTGCTTTTTATTTTTAAGTAATCGTCTATAAAGCCAATACCACCCAACCAAATGGTGCATAGTATCATCAATCTTATATAAACCTTATCAAGATCTGCTAAGAAAAGCGTAGGCAAAATAATTGCAAGAATTATTATAAGTCCGCCCATTGTTGGCGTGCCTTTTTTTTGTTGCTCGCCTGCGAGTCCTAAATCTCTTACCGTTTCACCTAGTTGCTTATCCTGTAAATAAACAATTAATTTTTTCCCATAAACTGTTGTAATAACCAGTGATAATATCAATGCTAGTATTACCCTCACACTAATAAACTGAAACAAGCCACTGCCCGGAAAACTATTTTTCGTCCAGTGTTGTGTTATCCAATCAAATAAGTGATACAGCATAAATACAAATTTGATAATTAGCTAATCTGCTGATGTGCTAATTCTTTTAAATTATAGTTCTTTTTATTTTACAAACTTCTCACAGAATCAAGGTTCTCATTATCATTTTAGCACATCAGCTAATTAGCTTATTTAATAATGTGCTAATCTGCTAATTTTATAAATTCAAAATCTAATTTTTTTTAAATTCTCTAATTATTTTTCATTTTATCCTCAACCAATTTTACAAACTCTCCTCATACACAAACTCCACCATTAGCATATTAGCACATTAGCTTATTAGCTCATTTCCCCAACAGCTCAAACATCTCCCCCAACACTTTCTTATCATCAAACTCATATTTCACTCCCTCTATTTCCTGGTATTTTTCGTGGCCTTTTCCTGCTATCAAAACAATGTCTTCTTTATTGCTAAGGCTAACAGCGGTTTTTATTGCTTCTCTTCTATCGGCTATTGTTATGTACTTTCTTCTTGCTACCACATTTATTCCTGCCTCCATATCTTTTAAAATATCTTCCGGCTTTTCATTGCGTGGGTTATCTGCTGTGAGAATTACTCGGTCGCTATGCTCACAAGCAACTTCTGCCATTATTGGTCGTTTTGCTTTATCCCTATTGCCGCCGCAACCAACTACCGTAATTATTTTTTCATACCCTTGTCTTAGGTTTTTTATAGTAGCCAATACATTCAACAATGCATCTGGCGTATGCGCATAATCTACAATCCCCATTACTTTATCTACCTTACTTATTTGGTAATCGAACCTACCTTCTGCCCCATCAATATTGCTGAGCGCAAGTAGCACATCTTCTTTTTGCATACCAAGCAACATAGCTGTACCATATGCTGCCAGCAAGTTGTAGGCATTAAACTCTCCAATCATTTTAAAATGAACTTCCACCTCGTTCACCATCATGTGCAAGCCACTTAAACTATTGTCTAAAATTTTTCCTTTATAATCTGCAACTGTTCTTAGGCTGTAATAATATTTTTTTGCTGATGTGTTTTGTAACATCACAGCGCCTCTTTTATCATCTGTATTACTCAATACAAATGCAGATGAAGGCAATTGATCAAACCAAGATTTTTTTACCCTGATGTATTCATCAAACGTTTTATGATAGTCTAAATGATCGTGTGTAATGTTTGTAAAAATTCCTCCTTTAAAAATTAATCCGGCAATTCTTTGTTGTTGTATTGCATGGCTGCTACATTCCATAAAAACATATTCGCAACCTTCATCTTTCATTTTTTGCAACAATGCATTTAAGCTTATCGCATCTGGTGTTGTATGAGTAGATGGTATAATGGTATTACCAATTTTATTTTCAACTGTACTTACTAATCCGCATACAAAACCAAGTTTGGTAAAAAGATTAAATAAAATAGTAGCCACGGTTGTTTTACCATTGGTACCTGTTACACCAATTATTTTTAAATGTGCAGATGGCTCACCATAAAAGTTGTGCGCCATAAAACCTACTGCTACTGCACTGTTTGCTACTTCTATGTAAGTAATTCCATCAATAATATTTGCAGGCAACTGCTCTGCTATAATTACAGTTGCGCCGTTTTGTATTGCAGCATCAATAAAATGATGTCCATCAACTGCTGATCCTTTTACTGCAATAAAACAACTGTTTGGCTTTACTTCACGAGAGTCAATGTGCAAAGAATTTATCTCTACATCAGTACTTCCCAATACTGCTTTTAAGTTTACTTTATATAAAAGGTCTTTCAGCATTAATTTAAAAACAGTGTTATTTTTTGCCCTTTAATAAAATTTGTCCCTGCTGTTATACTCTGGTTTATTACTTTTCCTTTTCCTTGAAATGCTATTTTCAAACCTTTGTTTTCTAATAAATACACTGCATCTTTTAAGCCCATCCCTTCTACATTTGGTGTTGTGTTATAAGATGCACCTGCGTTGGATGTGGTATTCATGATAGCCGTATTTTGTGCAAGCTGTATATTCCTCCAGCTTCCACTTTGTGCTGAATCAAAAAACGGGATGGCCATATATCCTAAAATGGAACGCATGTCGTTTTTCATTCCAACAGCTTTGTTTAAAAGTGTATCTTTTAATAATGCCGTATTATACGTGGCCGTTGTTAAATATCTTGCGTAAAGCCTATCGCTTATTTCTTTAAATACTTTACCAGAAACAGCAGCACCATACACCAATTTAGATTCTCTGCTATTTTGTATAACCACAGCCATGGTAAACTTTGGTGCTTCTGCAGGAAAATATCCAATGAAGGATGCCTGATAAATTTTTGCACCTTTGTTATAACCTCTGTTATCTAATGCGGTTACTGCTGTACCCGTTTTACCGGCAATTTTATATATACTATCTTTTAATGCACGACCAGTACCATGCTCACTTTCCACTACCTGCAGCATTGCTTCTTTCAGCATTGCAATGGTAGCGGGGCTACATACTTGCGGATCTAAAACTTGCGGTTCTATTTTCTTTACAGTTAAACCATAATCCTGTATTTCATTTACTAAGTATGGTCTCATTAATTTTCCATTATTAGCCACAGCATTGTAAAGTGTAAGCATATGTAGTGGTGTAACCAATTCTTCGTAACCATGCGCCATGTAGGGTATAGTGGTAGCTCCCCATTTTTTTACTTTCTTTATTAATGGAAAACCAGATGTAGCAATAATGTCAATTCCGGTATTTACATCTAACCTCATTTTGTGTAAATGATCATAAAATTTTTGAGGTTCAGCCTGGTAATATTGATGAGCTAATTTTGCAAATGCCACATTACTACTTGCAGCAAAAGCTTCTCTTACTGTAGTTTCATGTGTACCCAAATGAGAATCTTTTATACGCAAACCATAAAAAGATTTTACGCCACCTTCACAATCTACAATGGTGTTTAAGTCTACATATTTATCTTCCAACAAACTCATCAATGTAGCCAGTTTAAAAACAGAACCTGGTTCAGTTGTTTTACCAATACCATAATTAAAATCTTCTATGTATGTACCATCCAGCTGCTTACCCAAATTGGCAATTGCTTTTATTTTACCAGTAGCTGTTTCCATTACAATGGCAGTACCATGCACCGAATTATTTTCAACAAGCATTTTCATTAAAGCACCTTCTGCCACATCTTGTATATAAGTATCCAGCGTTGTTACAATATCTTTTCCATTTACCGGATCAAGTTCCGAGCCTTCCACCGGCATGTATGCACCCGCTACGTAACGCATCAAACGCTGCCCTGTAGTACCTCTTAGTAAACTGTCATATGTTAATTCCAGCCCTACATTTTTAGAAAGATTTTGTCTGGATAAACCAATTGTTCTATTGGCAAGTAATACGTAAGGGTTAATGCGTTTGTCTTTTGCATCAATTATAAATCCGCTTTTGTTTCTGCCCAATCTTACCAATGGAAAATCTCTTAACAGCAAATACTGATCAAACGTCATTTTCTTTTTTAAGATATAGTACCTATCCTTTTCCTGATACGCTTGTTGTAGTAATTTTTTATATTGCGCAATTGTTTTATCTGCAAATAAATTTGATAAACTGTAACTAAGCGAATCGATATTATCTTTAAACCTTTTGCCTTGCTTTTCTCTTAAGCCATCAGCACCAAAATCTACATACACATCAAACACCGGCACAGATGTGCTGAGCATGTTTCCATCTTCACTGTAAATGGTTCCTCTTTCTGCTACAATTGGCTGAGATTTTATGTGCAAACTATCACTCATGCCTACCCAGTATTTACCTTCTGCTCTTTGTATATAAATGGCTCTGCCAAGTACAAAAACGCAAAGTATAACCATGCACAAAAAGCACAGATAAACTCTCCATAATATGTCTTTTTTTACGTCCATTTTAAAGCCACCTAAATCTCCACCACGGCGGAGGACTTTGAGTCTGTAATTATTTAATGATTTTTAAAAATTTGTTACTATTATTTTTATTTTTTCGAATGGATTTTCCAAACAGCCTTCCCCATTCACTATTCTCCATTCACTATTTACAATTCACTATTCACAATTACCGATTCACCATTTGCTCACTGCTCACTATTTCTTCACCACTGTATCTCCTAATAACATCGGCGGCACTTTTGGTTCTTTTAATCCCAATGGCTCCACCGCCTTTATCAATTCTGTTGCTTTACTTCTAAAAATCAAATCGCTTTTCACTGTTTTATATTCGTACTCCAGTTCTTTAATATTTTTTTCTGTTACGGCTATTTTTCTTACCAATTTATCTGCATGGTGGCCGTTGTATATGTACAAAATAGCCAGTACAGCCAGAAATAAAAAGAAGGGAATGTTTCTAACTATTCTATTGTAGTTAAAAACCTGTTTCCATTCTGCCTTCGGAACTTTTATTTCTTTATGTATGTTTTCTTCTGCCATTTATTTTTTTTGTGCTACTCTTAGTTTTGCACTTCTGCTTCTTGTATTTATTTTTTGTTCGTGTGCAGTGGCTACAATTGGTTTTTTTGTAATGATACTAAAGGGGTTTTCAACTCTTGTACCATATACATCGTCAGCTTCCTGTTCTTCTATTGATCCATTTTTAAAAAAGTTTTTTACTATTCTATCTTCCAAAGAATGAAAGGTTATAATTGCAATTCTTCCATCTTTATGTAACACCGAAATTGTTTGTTCCAGCATTTCTTCCAGCACTTTCATCTCTTCATTTACTTCTATTCTCAATGCCTGAAACACCTGTGCTAAATATTTATTTGGATTACCCTTTACTACTGCTGAAATACTTTGTTTAAAAGTATTGATGGTTGTAAAAGGTTTTACCAACCTTTGTTCAAGAATGGTTTTTGCCAACGTTTTTGCATTGGTAACTTCTCCATATTTTTCAAACATTTTGTGCAACTGCAATTCTGTAAAACTGTTTAATACTGTTGCTGCAGTTGTTGTTTGCCTGTTATCCATCCGCATGTCCAGCGCTGCATCAAACCTTGTACTGAAACCTCTTTCCGCTGTATCAAACTGGTGACTAGAAACTCCCAAATCTGCCAAAATACCATCAACCTTAGCATGTTTATGCAATCTTAAAAATCTTTGCAGGTAACGAAAATTTTGCGGTACAAAAATTACACGTTCGTCTTGTGGTAGATTCTTCTTAGCATCTTCATCCTGGTCAAACACTATTAATTTTCCATTTGCACCTAAGTCCTTCAATATTTCTTTGCTATGTCCGCCACCACCAAATGTGCAATCCACATACACGCCATCTGGTTTTATATTTAATGCTTCTATTGCTTCGTTTAGTAGAACTGGTGTGTGGTATTGGTTGATTGGTTGATTAGTTGATTCAACTTCATTTTTGTTGATTAGTTGATTAGTTGATTCAACGTTTTTAATAATTTTTACTTCGTTCATTTTTCAACATTTCAATTATAAACATTCTACACAATCAACTATTCAACTCATCAACTATTCTTCTTCCCCCGCCTTCCCCATCACCTCACTCGCCAAATCACTAAAACTTTGATCAGTCATATTTTCAAAAAACTGTTCGTATGTTTTCTTATCCCAAATCTCAATTTTGTTTAGTGCTGAAACGAGTACAATATCTTTATCAAGCGAAGCGTATTCTTTTAAATTTTTTGGCAACAATAATCTACCTGCACTATCCAATTCCACAGGAGAAGCACCATTTAAAAAATAACGGCGAAATGCTCTCACCTTTGGGTCAAAATCATTCAACTTACTTATGTTTGCAAAAATTGGTTTCCAGCTTTGTATTGGGTAAAGGGTTAAGCATTTTTCAAACCCTCTGTTTATTACGAATTCTGCTCCATCATCTTTAGGCAACTGTTTTTTAAACGCTGCCGGCAAAAGGAAACGTCCTTTTGTATCGATGGTAGATTCATATTCGCCTAAAAAGCTGATCATTGTTTGAAAAGGGTGGTTATTTGTAACTAAGTCACACAAAATAACACTTTTTCCCACTTATGAACACATTTTGTGAAAAACATATTTTTCCACAGGGTTAATAATGCCTGCAGATGTGCGTTTTAGGTGCTTTTACAGCCTCTAACATGTGCGTTGAATGTGAATTAGTGTGGAAACAATGTGAATAGCTAAATTATGTAGTTATTTAGCTAGCGGAAAGGATATGGTAAATGCACTTCCTTTCCCAACTGTACTCTCTGCTTTAATGGTGCCTTTATGAGCTTCCACCATTGTTTTTACATAGCTCAAGCCAAGCCCAAAGCCTTTTACATTGTGTACATTGCCGGTATGAGCCCGGTAAAATTTTTCAAATATTCTCGATAGTGTTTCCTTGTTCATACCTATCCCATTATCTTCAATTTTTATACGAAGTAAATTACCTGTATTAGAAGTGGAGAGTTTTATAAGAGGAAGGTCTTTGGAATATTTTAGAGCATTGTCTAATAAGTTATTTACAAAATTGGTAAAATGTACATCATCAGCCATTACAACATCTTTTGTTGCATCTAAATGAATCTCTAATTTGCCACCTCTTTCATTTACAGGAAGCAAAATATTATTTACAGCGTTTTTAATCAGTTCGTTTGCTGATAATTTTTTTAGATTCAATTGAACTTCCTGTTTATCTAACAATGCCGCTTGCAATATGGTTTCTACCTGCTTATTCATCCGCTTATTTTCTTCTTTTATAATACCGGTAAAATAGTCTGTCTTTACTTTATCACCCACTACTTTTTCATTTTTTAAAGCATCTACAGCAAGCGAAATGGTGGCCAAAGGTGTTTTAAACTCGTGCGTCATATTATTGATGAAATCCGACTTAATTTCTCCTAATTTTTTCTGAATAAGCAATGTTCTCAAGGTTAAGAAAAAGGCTGAAATAATAATGAGTGTGAATAAAATTGCAATAAAAATTAAGCCTGCAATTTCTTTTAGGATTATGGTATTTTGGCGAGGTACAATTACGATAAGACCTTCCTGAGGAACAAGATTTTCCATTGCTGTTCCGCTCTCGGGAACTAGTTGTATAATATGCTTGACATTATTATTAGAATCTGCATATTCTTTCATGAAGTTGTCAGTATCTACTTGGTCGCCGGTGATTTGATCATCAGTTACCGCAAATTCAAATTTTACATCTTTTAAATCATTAGATGCCAAAGATTCTTTTATAACTGTGTAAATTTCTTCTTTTGTAAAACGCTGCCTTACGGAGTGTTTTCTAAAATCAAACTGGAGTCTGTCTGGTGTTATGAAAATATCACTTTTTTTTGGGAAAGTAAAATAGGGCTTTTCATTAACTAGCCGATCTGCAGATAGGGCAGTTGCTTTTACAACATTATCTCTTAATTTTTGCTCACGGTATTTTTTTACACTATCTAACCACAATACCTGAAAAAAAATAAGCCCAAGCAAACTAATGGTAATAAGTATGGTTATAATCGGGAAAGTTTTCTTCATGTAAAATTTTTCTTTATACCTGGTGCTTTTTAAACAATTACAAATGTAGTATTATTCATTTTTTGGTGAAATAATTGTTTGTTATAAAATATAAAAAGCAATATAGCAAAGCATGATGAATAAATGAATTCGCTAAATTTAAATTACTAAGTTTATTATTTCCTAAAATTCTTTACTTTCATAATTATGATAGCAGCAGCAAATGGAATTTTATTGGTAGCAGAGCCATTTTTAAAGGATCCACCTTTTATGCGCAGCGTAGTGCTGTTGTGCAAATACGAAGAAGATGATGGCGCTTTTGGCTTTACCATTCACAGAAAATTGCACACCACATTAGATGAAATTGTAGATAGTATGACTGGATACAATTTACCTGTATATTATGGTGGACCCGTGCAAGTAGATACGTTGCATTATATACACCAATACCCAGAACTTTTTTTAGATGCTGTAAAAATTGCAGAGGGCGTGTATTGGGGTGGCGATTTTGACCTGATAAAAAAATATATAAAAGACGGTACAATAGCGCATGATAAAATAAAATTTTTTCTTGGTTACAGCGGTTGGGATGCAAGGCAATTAGAAGAGGAGATAGAAGAAAAAAGTTGGATAACACTGCAGGGAACCACACAACTTATTTTTGAAACAGCTGCACAATTTGTGTGGGAGGGTTGTTTAACATCATTAGGTGGTAAATATAAAATGATGGTGCACTTTCCTACAGATCCGCAGTTGAATTAAAAGCAGACCCAGCCCCCCTAAATCCCCCCCGAGGCAAAGCCCCCCTAAATCCCCCCGAAAGGGGGACTTTCGAGACTTCAATAATTTAAACTATTTTTCACTCTCGAAATTTGCGTTAAAAAATACAATTAAAAAATTTGCTTTACAAACTCCTTCATTTTCCTGCAAAATTGGCGCTGCTTATTTGGTGCAGACATTTGCGTATAAACAATAAAAAAATTTTAAATGCAAATGGTCCACTACTCATTGCTGCCAATCATCCAAATTCATTTTTAGATGCAATTTTATTGTGTGCAATTTTTAAACAGCCTATTTATTCTTTGGCAAGAGGTGATGCGTTTAAGAATAACTTCATTCATAAAATATTGACCTCTCTTAAAATGTTCCCGGTTTATAGGGTAAGTGAAGGGGTAGAAAACCTGGAAGAGAACTATAAAACATTTGAAGATTGTATTCAAGTATTTAAACAAAACGGAATCGTTTTAATATTTAGTGAAGGTCGTTGTGTAAATGAATGGCACCTTCGTCCACTAAAAAAAGGTACTGCTCGTTTAGCTATAAGTGCGTGGGAGCAAGGCATTCCGCTAAAAGTAATTCCGTTGGGGTTAAACTATAATTCCTTTAACAGCTTTGGTAAAAATATCATTGCAAACTTTGGCCAATTTATTACCCCACAAAATATTGCCTTTAAAAATGAAGACGCTTATGGTGTAAAAGTGCAAACTTTCAATGCTGCATTAAAAGCTCAACTAGAAAAACTTGTTATAGAAATAACACCTGCTGATAAAAAAATAATCAAAAAGACTTTCGAAGTTCCTATTTCATCTTTTAAAAAAACACTACTTTTTATTCCTGCTTTGCTTGGTTATTTATTACATGCTCCTTTTTTTATTCCCATCCAAAAATTTGCCTATAAAAAATTTGGTAAAATAGATCATTACGATTCTGTAATGGTGGGGTTTTTATTTTTATTGTACCCTTTTTATTTATTGACAATGGCATTCATTGCATATTTATTGTTGGGGAGTTTTTGGTGGCTATTAGTATTTGTATTGTTACCGTTTTTTGCCTGGAGTTATGTGGCAGTAAAGAAACAGTTTTAAAAGAAAAATTAAAATGAAGGTTTAGAATGGAAGAAGACTTAGAAGATCAAATAGAATTGTCTCAGTTTAAAGGAAAATGGAAAGAAGCAATTGCTTTTTTGCAAGAAGTGAAACATGGCATTGCTGTGGGCGCATTGTATCATCCAAAGATTGGAGAAATAGATTTAATTTGGGGCTATTATAAAGAAGATAATAGAATAAGTAGTGGGCATGGACTTTCAAAAATTATTGCAAAACATCCTGAAGTTGTTGCAAACATGCAACCCATTATTTTAAACATGAAAGCAACTTATATAAATAAAAAAATAGGATACAAATTGGTTGGTTATGGTTTTAAGGGAAACGTAAGATTGATTTACAATGATGAAGAAAGAAGATGGCTTATGACTTTATTTGAAAAAGAATAGCGAAAGTAGAAACTTTGGCTATAATAAATTTGCAGGTGCGACAGGACGACAGACACTGCCCTTTTTATAAATTGGATGACACAGCTCCCCAATTCCCTGCATTGGCATATAAAGTTTTCGTTCATTTAAGAGTACTGCCCCCATATGCATTGTAAAACTACCATTATTTATTATTACAGCAAACTCTTTTAACATAAAAAAACCTGTACATAATTTGTACAGGCCTTCAAAAATTTAGGAGTAATAATTACAACTCCACCGCTCCTTCTACCAAAACAGTTGCTTTGTTATTTAATACCTCTACAAAACCGCTTTGTATGGTATAAGAGGTAGTGTTTGTTTTATCCATCAATATTTTTAGCTTACCATTTTTTAAAGCACTAACAATAGGCGCATGCCTATCAAGCACTTCAAACAAACCAGTAATACCAGGCAATTGTACACCGTACACTTCGCCGCTAAATATTTTTTTTTCGGGTGTTAATATTTCTAAAGTCATTTTTTTAAAATGTGCTAATTAGCTGATTTGCTAATGTGCTAATTTTTTAAAATTGTAAAACCATTATTAATAGCAATGTTTTTCATCCGCTTCGATACATTAGCAGATCAGCACATTATCGAATTAGCTAATAGTGTTTTCCGCTTAGATACATTAGCGTATTAGCACATTATCGAATTAGCTAATTAATTAAGCCTGCGCCGCTGCCATCAATTTCTTACCTTTCTCCACAGCATCTTCCAATGTACCAACAAGGTTAAACGCAGCTTCAGGATATTCATCTACTTCACCATCCATAATTGCATTAAAACCTCTGATGGTATCTTCTATTGGAACAAGCACACCTTTAAGTCCGGTAAACTGCTCAGCCACAAAGAATGGTTGAGATAAGAAACGTTGTACTTTACGTGCACGAGAAACGACCAATTTATCTTCATCACTCAATTCATCTAATCCAAGAATGGCAATGATATCTTGTAATTCTTTATAACGCTGTAAAATTAATTTTACTCTATCAGCAGTGTTGTAATGCTCAGCACCAACAATAGCTACCGTCAATATTCTAGATGTACTATCCAAAGGATCCACCGCAGGATAAATACCAAGATCCGCAATTTTTCTACTCAATACCGTTGTAGCATCTAAATGCGCAAAAGTAGTTGCGGGAGCCGGATCGGTTAAATCATCTGCAGGTACATATACCGCCTGTACCGATGTAATTGAACCATTTTTTGTAGAAGTAATACGCTCTTGCATCAATCCCATTTCCGTTGCCAATGTTGGTTGATAACCCACCGCACTTGGCATACGACCAAGCAATGCAGATACCTCAGAACCAGCCTGTGTAAAACGGAATATATTATCTACGAAAAACAAAATATCTTTTCCTTGACCATCGCCTTCACCATCACGGAAATATTCCGCCAGCGTAAGACCACTCAACGCCACACGAGCACGAGCACCAGGAGGTTCGTTCATTTGTCCAAATACAAAAGTAGCTTTAGAATCCTTCAAACCTTCCATATCTACAGAAGCTAAATCCCATCCACCTTCTTCCATACTATGCTTAAACTTTTCGCCATAGTTCATAATACCTGCTTCAATCATCTCACGCATTAAGTCATTACCCTCACGAGTACGCTCACCCACACCAGCAAATACCGATATACCACTATATGCTTTCGCAATATTATTAATCAATTCCTGTATCAATACTGTTTTACCCACACCGGCACCACCAAACAATCCAATTTTTCCACCTTTTGCATAAGGCTCAATTAAATCAATTACTTTAATACCGGTAAACAAAATTTCGTTTGCAGTACTAAGGTCTTCAAACAATGGCGGCTTAGCATGTATTGGGCGACCACCTTCTTTGCTTACCTGAGGCAAACCATCAATTGCATCGCCGGTTACGTTAAACAAACGGCCTTTAATATTTTCGCCAATAGGCATTGTAATTGGTCTGCCGGTATCGGTTACTTTAGTGCCACGTACCAAACCTTCCGTACCGTCCATCGCAATGGTACGCACACTATCTTCACCTAAATGCTGCTGCACTTCAAGTATTAACTTATCACCGTTTTCACGAATAAGCTCCAATGCATTTAAAATTTCCGGAAGTTTTGTATCGTTGTCAAATTGCACATCGACAACCGCACCAATAATTGATTTTACTTTACCTGTACTTGCCATATCTATATATTAAAATAGTTGAGGTTTCAAAATTTGCCGCAAAGGTAAGGTTTGAGGTTTGTAAATAAAAATCCCTTCGGTATTTTTTTTGGGTGGTTTATGGGCAAAGAAGCAGCTTTGGGCATCTGCGGTGGCGTCACATTTCATCTTAAGCTATATATTTAGCTTTAATTGTGCAATAGATTTACGCAAGTATTTTAAAAAATTTCTCTTTAAATTTTGAAAAGAAATTAAATCGTTGTAGCTTTTAATTTTATACTACTTGATCAATTTAACCGCTTCGTCCAATCTTAATGCAACATTATCCCAGTTAATTATATTAAACAAAGCATCTACAAAATCTGTACGTTTGTTTTTATATTTAAGGTAATAGGCATGTTCCCAAACATCTATAACTAATATTGGAATTGCTCCCCATTGCGTCAGTTTTTCATGGTTTTCACATTGCAATACCGTAAGGCTATCGCTGTAAGGCTGATAGGCAAGAATGCCCCAACCATTGCCATCCACATTTTTAGAGGTTACAGCAATTAAAGTTTTTAATTTTTCAAAACTGCCAAAGTTTTTTTCAATTCTTTTTTTCAATTCCCCGGTTGGCTGTGACATTTTATTGGTGAGGTTCGTCCAAAATATTGAATGTAATATGTGCGATGAAAAGTGATGGGATAATTTTTTTGTCCAATAATCAACAGTTTCCAAATTATTGTCGTCCAATAACTTTTTGATCATGCCAATATCTTTGTTTGCGGCTTTTACTGCCCCACCATGGTGAAAGGTATAATGCAAGTGCATCGTTTCTGCATCCATGTAAGGTTCTAAAAATGTTTCACTGTATGGCAAAGCCTGTTGAATGTAGTTACCGTTTGCATCTACCAATTTATCTATTGAATTGCTGGTAAGGTTTTGTGCAAATGCATTATTGGTGGAGAGTATCGTAGCAGCACCGGCCAAAGCACCCGCTTTTATAAAGTCTTTTCTGTTCATAAATATTGTTTTAAGAACTTAAATACAATTGTTTATTATAATATTTAACTGTCAGCCTGAGCTTGTCGAAGGCGTAATGAAAATTTACAATATTATTTTATTATATTTTTACTGATAACAACAACAAATGCTCCAACTTAAAGCATAATTAATAACACACTTAATCTTTAGATGTTATAGTGTTTCGACTGCTCGTTTAAATAATATTTGCCCCGGCATATAAATTAAAGAAAATAACAACTCAATTATTTCTACTAAATAAATTTTACTTTATTTTACAGATATCCATTTTTTAAATAAATATGCAATCATTCATTCATTATTTTTTGCATTTAATATTCCCAATATTTATTGCCCTTATTTTTTACAAAAAAAATTGGAAATTCACTTATGTAATTCTTTTGCTCACTATGTTGGTAGATCTTGATCATTTATGGGCAACACCAATTTTCGAACTTTGCCGCTGTAGCATTAACTTTCACCCCTTGCATACATATATTGCCATGGCATTTTATTGCATCATGTTATTCTTTTCAAAATCAAGGATTATTGGTATTGGTTTATTATTTCACATGGTTACAGATGCCATTGATTGTAGCTTAAATATTAATAACTGTCTTTAACTTATTTAGCTTTTGTTAATCGGTTAACCAATAATATTTTCCTCTTAATTAATTTCAAAAAATATTCATTCTTGCCTTTTAAGAAATTGTAAGAGCTTAGCGATAGTAATTATCCTAAAAATTTAAAATGAATAAACATAATTTGTAATACTTTTACACAAATGAAATTCTTCACACTTCTATTTAATGTTTACCTGCTGGCACTTTCCTTTTTTCCATGTGCAGATGTGGATAGCTGTGTGGATGATTCGATTCATATTTCTGTTGAAACCAATAACACAAATGAGGAAGATCACAAGGAATCAGAAGACTGCACTCCATTTTGTATTTGTGCATGCTGTGCGGTACCCATCCTTTATCAATCAGTAAGTATGAAGGAAGTTCCACAACAAATTCATTTAGAAGTGAAATATCCTTCACTTAATATTAAGTATCCTTCTCACAATGCTGCCTCTATTTGGCAACCGCCCAAATTTTGTTGAAAATTTTTGTGAATGGTGAATGGTCAGTTGTGAATGTATATATCCACTTGTTACTATTGACTACTCCCAATTCACTATTGACAGTTCACCATTGACAATTCACTATTGACAACATTATTCAACCAAACATTTTACAATGATCAAAATTATTTTGCCCATAATGGCAATGCTGTTTTGCGTTCAAGGTTTTTCGCAAAACACTATACAGCTTACAATAAAAGACAGCACAGAAAATAAAATACTTTCAGGCGCTACTATAAAAATAAAAGGAACAAACACGGCTGCAATTGCTGATTCTGCAGGACAGATACTTTTTAATAATATCAACAACAACCCACAAACTTTTGAAATAAGTTATGCAGGTTACTCCACTCAAACAATTACGGTAAAACCAATTGCGGACAGCATTGTAGTTGTAATGATTTATTTGCAAAGCGAAGAAGAAGAACTGGAAGAAGTGATTGTATCCAGCACCCGAACCAGTAGAACAATCAATAATACTCCAACCCGTGTAGAAACAATTGAGCTGGAAGAAATTGATGAAAAAAGCAACATGAAGCCAGCCAATGTATCAATGATATTGCATGAGAGCACGGGCATACAGGTGCAGCAAACTTCCGCAACAAGTGGAAATTCCAGCGTACGCATTCAGGGGCTTGATGGACGCTACACACAATTGTTGAAAGATGGTTATGCAAGCTTTGGTAATTTTGCCAGTGGTTTAAGTGTATTAGAAATTCCTCCGCTAGATCTTAAGCAAGTAGAAATTATTAAAGGCCCTGCATCAACTTTGTATGGTGCCGGCGCTATTGCAGGTGTGGTAAATTTCATCAGCAGAACACCAAAAGAAAAAGCAGTTTATAATTTTATATTGAATCAATCAAATGTAGGGCAAACCAATATAGGTGGCTTTGCCATGCAGCGAAATAAAAAAATTGGTTACAGCATGTTGGCACTTTACAACAAGCAAAAAATATACGATGTAGATAAAGATGATTTTACTGAATTACCCGAAGCCCAAAATTTCACCTTACATCCAAAACTCTTTTTATACCCCTCTGAAAATTCAACTTTCATTATTGGTAATAGCTACAGCAAAGCAGATAGAACAGGTGGAGATGTAAATGTTATAAAAGGAAAAGCAGATAATTTTCATACTTACTTTGAACGTAATAATACCGAAAGAAATACAACCACCGTTGATTATTCACAAAAATTTAAAAATGCAGATAAGCTTATTTTAAAAGCTAGTTATAATTATTTTAAAAGAAATATTGATATTCCCAATTTAAATGTAATAGGTTTTGGCAATAACTTTAAAGGCATAAACAACAATTATTTTAATGATATATCGTACATAAAAAACGGAAAGAACTATACATTGATTTTTGGCGGAAATTTTATTGTTGACAAATTCATAGAAGCTCAAGGGGTGAATAATACCCCAAGAAATTTTAAAACAACAACTTCAGGATTATATCTGCAGCACACATGGGATGTATCTGAAAAATTAAAATTAGAAAGTGGAATAAGAACAGATTTTGTAAATTATAAAAATGCAAATTATAAAAATAAAGAAACCTTTTTCTTGCCTCGCATTTCAGCTTTGTTTACTTTCAACGAAAAATGGAGCAGCAGAATTGGTGGCGGCTTGGGTTACAAAACACCCACATTATTTACAGAAGAAACAGAAACAATACAATACCAAAATGTATTGCCATTAAACAATTTAAGTGCTGAAAAAAGCTATGGTGGTACTGCTGATGTAAACTTTAAAACCAGTATTGGGTCAGATGTAGATTTCAGCTTAAACCACATGTTTTTTTATACTGCTATTAAAAACTCAACGGTACTGCAACAAAATACTTTCAGTGAATTCTTTTTTGCAAATGCTAACAAACCGGTAAATAGCGCAGGCTTTGAAACCAATCTTAAATTTATTTACAAAGAAAATTTTAAATTGTTTGCAGGTTACACATTCACCAATGCCAAAGCTACCTATTTACAGGGCAATAACTTTTTAACACTATTACCCAAAAGCAAATTAAATATGGCTTTAGTATATGAAAAAGAAGACAAAATAAAAATGGGACTGGAAGGATATTTTACGGGCAAGCAATTTTTAAGCAATGGCAATGCTACTCCATCTTTTGCTGAACTTGGTTTTATGATTGAAAAAATATTGGGCAAATTTTCGGTTTTTGTAAATGCAGAAAATTTTACCGATGTACGCCAGAGCAGGTATAAAAGAGTAGTAAACGATCCTCATAATAAGCCAACATTTGATGAGATATGGACGCACACAGAAGGAAGGACTTTTAATGGTGGAATAAAAATTAAATTATGAAAACAGCCTTAGGAAAAACCATGCCTTACCAGCTAAAACAATTTTATTTAAATGAATTAGGAGAGGCAAAAAAATTAATTGAAAAACATCATTATTCTGAGGGATGGCATCATTTGGAAAGAGCGCATATATTAGGACAACCCTATGCTATTGAGCACATGGCGGTGCATTGGAAAATGATTCGTTTTGATTTTAAAATTAAAAATACAAAAGAAGTTATTGGACAAATACCCAGGCTTTTATTTGGCGGTGTAAAGTCGTTTGTAGGTAAAATACCGATAGGAAATACCGGCGGCGCTAATGTACCTCCGCTTAAGCCAATGGAAATACCTGATGATTTGAAATTGGTAATAAATTCATACAAATAAGAAAAGGCAGTATCAATCTTACATAATTTGATACTGCCTCTTTTATAAAATGCTGTTCTTTTATTAAGCGCTCTTAAAATTTTGCTCCTACACTCACAAAGAATGTTCTTCCATCTGCAGGTAATGCACCTGGTCCTGGGTAACCACCGGCACGTCTTGTAAAATAAGTTTTATCAAAAACATTGTTTAACCCAGCCTTTATTTTTAAACCATTTTTTAATTTGTACCCTGCGGTAATATCTGAAACAGTATAAGAAGGAATTAAACCATTTTGTGCATTTGCTGTAGCAGTTTCTGTGTTATTAGCATCGCTGTATGCTTTGCCAACCGAACTTAATTGAGTTGTAAAATTTAAATCTTTGTACGTAAAAGTTATGCCTCCTCTAAATATATTTTGTGGTGCATTTTCAACTCTTTTTCCTTTTGTATTGGCATCTTTAAAATTGCTGCTATACTTTGCATCGGTGTAACCATATGAACCAAATAAAGAAACATCAACCAAATAATTTTGTGCCATCACTTTGGTTGGACTAAATTCTACAAATCCTTCAAAGCCTTTACTAGTGCTTGCTCCTAGATTGGAGACGAGTCTAATATTTGTACCCGTTGGGGTAACAGCACCAATTCTGTTATTGTATTGCAAATAAAAAGTACTCACATCAAACTGTAGAAAGTTTTTTACTTTACCTCTGTAACCAAAGTCAACATTATAACCTTTTGCATCTTTTAAATTTTGATCTACCACATCAGTTGCTGTTGGTGGTGCCTGCAAGTTTGCAAATTGTATAGGGCGGTAAGCCTGAGAAATATTGCTGTATATTTCTGTACCATTTGTAATGTGGTATTCAGCTCCAAAACCTGCTAGCAAAAACTTTCTGCTGCGTTCAATATTTTGCAATAAAATTTCATTACCAGTATTTGTAAACCCATTTCTGCCACTGGCATTACCTTTTATCATTTCATAACGGGCACCCGGTATTAACAATAGTTTTTTTCCAACTCTAAAAATATTCTCTACAAAAAAAGCTGCATTCTGAGAATTGAAAGTAATGTCTTTTGCATACTGACCAATAATAGCTACATCATAATCTTGCCCCGTGCTACCTTTGCCTTCTGTTTGCCTGTATGTATTTCCGGTATATAATCTAACCCCGCCAGATAAAGTATTTTTCATTTTTCCAATGCTGTAAGAAGTTAATATTCTACTTTCCATTCCATAGTTTCTATATTTATCAATATTAACTACACGGTTATTATATTGTAGAGTTGTTGCATTAATGCTGTCCTTAATTGTGATTGCCTGCAAAAATCCAACGCTGCTTCTATTACCTATTGTTCCAAAAAATTTTGTGTTCCATATTGTTTTGTCATTTACATTATAAACTACAGTTAATGCAGGTGTTGTCCAGGCAATATCTAACCAGTTTCTACTACGCAAACTTTGCTTTGGATTATTGTATAAATCTTTATCTGTAAGTCCGCCCGCTTGTTGGGTACGAGTATGAGACTGCATAAGCTCACCCGTAAACATTAATTTTTTAGACGCTTTATAAGTTATTGTTGCAAAACCACTTTTTGCAAAGAAATTACTGTTATCTCTGTATCCGTCACCATTTTTATAATCGAAAAAAGCATAATAATTAACCTTTCCTTTTTTGCCTCCCATAGCATTGTAACTATTAAAAAGTCGGTTGCTTCCCAGTGTTTGTTGTGTTTCAAATTGAAAGGGAGTATTTATATCGCTGCCATTTTTTAAAATATAATTTACCATTCCTCCAAACTGTGGACCATACTGCAATGAGCCATGCCCACGCACTACTTCCATGCGTTGTACAGCTTGTAGTTGTGGGTTGTAATATGCTTCAGGGTAACCAAAAGGATCAGCAGCAATATCGTATCCATTTTGTCTTACGTTAAATTCCCAACTTCTATTTGGGCTTAAACCTCTGGCAGCTATGCCTATTTGTGTACCACTTGGGTCGCTCTCCCAAATATGAATGCCCGGTACTTTTGCCAATACCTGGCGCATGTTGTTGGTGGTTACATTTCCCTGTACATTGTCTATAACTATTAAAGTACTTTTTTTGCCTGCGTAAATATTAGTTCCCACTATTTCGGGCATTTGCTGATAATCACTTTTGCTGTTTTTACCTACGATTGTTATATCGGGCAAAAATTTCATGCTATCGCTATTTTGAGTTTTTATTTGTGCATATGTGTAGGTAATTGTTAGGAGATATGCTCCTGCTAATACTATAAATCTTTTCATCATTTCTGTTTAGGGCTGCAATTTGCATTATCATAAAAAACTTTTGAACAACGATTAGGAAAAGCATTTACACAATCGGGAAAAACAAGCCCATACTACATTCCAAAGGCTAAACATATAAATGTAAACATATAAGTCTTTAAAATATTCGATCTATTTTATAGAATATCTTATTCCAAAAAAACCTCTTAAGCCCTGATTTGGAGCATACATATAATTTGGATCAAATGTTAAACCGTAAGGATTGCTAGGGGTAGCTAAAACCTGGCCACTACCATCAAATTGAACTTGTTTATCAAAAGGATCATTGGTACGGGCAATGATAAACGGGTTACCCCTGTTTGGCGTAAAGTTTAATAAATTTTTTATACCTCCATACAATTCTAGTTTTTTAATACCAGTATAAACAAATTGAATATTTTGAATACTCCAGGTAGGGCTGTATGGTTGGCGAGGATCGAGTTTTCCCAGTAATGGTAAACGCATAGGCCCATAAATATTGCCTGTATAATCTATGCCGAGGTTGAGGGTTTTTATTTTGTATGACAGAGCCCATGTACCGGTAAATTTCTCCGTTAAAATTTGCTGCTGTTTAATTACACCATTAGTAGTTGAAACATCTTGAAAAGTAACACCAGCCAATATTTTTAAACCATTGGTAAAAGCAACATCTGCATTGGCACTTATGCCTTTGCTTTCAGCAAAACCAGTAAGATTATTGTAAATAATTTTATTAGGATCTGTATCAAAATCGCCAATAATTCTGTTGTTAAAATAGGTGTACCATCCGGTAATATCCAACCCTACAAAAAAGCCATTTGCAGGAAATATTTTTGTAAGATAATTAAGGTTTACGTTGTATGTTTTTTCAGGTTTCAAGGCCCCAGTAATCTCAATTGTTCTTGCACCTGTAAGTGCTGCATGGTCTTCAGTAAATAAATTAACTACTCTAAAACCTGTGCCTGCATTCAATCTTACAATATTATTTTTATCAAGGGTTAGTTTATAAGCTATCCTTGGTGTGTATATATTACCATGGTCGGTATTATAGTCATATCTAAAACCCAAGAGGATTTTTTGTTTTTTGGAAAGCGTTATTTCATCCTGCAAAAATACACCGGGCAGTACCGTTTTTTGTGGGTTATTTTCTAAGGTAGGTTTGGCAGTAGCTGGCGTATTATCATCATAAAAAGTATACCGCAATGCTGTGCCTGCGAGCACATCGTGGGTTTTAAAAGTTTTATCCCACGTTAATTGTGAAAAGGCAATTTTTTGCTGCGCAATGTATGCTACATTTCCATAACGGCTATCTTGGTCATGGTTATTATAGGAGAAGGAGAGCATTAATTTTTCTTTGAAAGGCAACTGATAATTAGATAAAAATTCCCAACGTTTGGTATAAATACTTTCGCCATAAATGCTGTCGCCCCCTCTAAATTGTTTATTCCATTTTACATCTCCTCCCCACCTGTCTTCATTAAAAAAACGTGCTGCTATTGTAAATACTTTGTTTTCTTTTCTATCAATGTTCCATTTTTGAAAAACAGATACCCTGTTTTGTAAAGTAACATCTGTAAACTGGTCATTATTGTTATCAATTATATTTCCATAATTATAATAATTTACTCCCGTAAGCGATGTAGCTTTTTTACCGGCATTAAATTTAAAACCCATATCAATATTATATTCCTGCCAAGATGTGGTAAAAAAATCTACCGAGAATTTGGATGCTTTTGCCGGACTCTTTGTAATAATATTAATTAGTCCACCAACTGCTTCACTACCGTATAAGGAAGAAGCCGGGCCTTTTACAATTTCAATTCTTTCTACCAAACTATTTGGAATGCCAGATAAACCATAAACCGTAGATAAACTACTTACGATGGGCATACCATCTATCAATACCATTGTGTACGGACCTTCTAAACCATTGATATGTATATCGCCGGTATTGCACACATTACAATTAAGCTGCGGGCGCACTCCATTTACATTTTGCAATGCATCAAAAATATTAGGAGTTGGATTTTTCTTAAAAAATGCCGGAGTATACACCTCTACCGGTACCGGACTTTCTGTGCGCCTTACTTCCTTCAAAGTTCCAGTTACGACAACCTCGTTGAGGCTGCTTTCAGTAGCGGTTAATTCAATTTGTAATGGAGCGGTTTCATTTTCATTAATAGCTACTTTAACCAATTCTCTATTAAAACCTAAGGCTGATATTGTAAAAGTATAATTGCCAGTTTTTAAAAAATCGAGTTTAAAATAACCGGTACTATCAGATACAGCACCCATACTAGTGTTATTAACTTTAATAGTAGCGGCTTCTATTATTTTGCCATTACTACTCACAAATCCACTTACTTTAAATGTTTGGGCATTACCTGATGTATTAAAAATGATGAAACATACACTTAATGCCAACCCTAATATATAGATTTTCACATGCTTTGATTTAGACAGCAAAAATATATAAGTTAGCTTAATCTAACAAATAAGTTTTTACAATATCATTCCCGGCATTTTTATAATTCGTTTCATTTTTAAAGGTTGTTCCAAAATGTAAAAGAGTGTGTTACTTTTGATGTATGAAGTTTACATTTAATTTTTCCGTTATTCTATTGCTGTCTGTGGTTATTTTATTGGCATGTAGTTCAAGTAATAATTTTAAAAGAGATAAAAAATTATTCGAATCATCGCCGGTAATTACAAAATACAAAGCCATAGCAGATATGAACGATGCATATTTTGTAATTAAAGAAAATAATTTTTTTGAATTTTACAGGGCACTTTTTGATAGTGTAAAAAATACCCATTACCCAGGCACTTATACAAAAGCCGGCGATACATTGTTTCTTAACTTTTACAACAAAAAAGGGAACGAATTACTAGGTAGCAAAGCACTCATCAATCCAAACAAAAAAGAAATTGTTTTTTTTGATAATTATCCTGGAGTTAAAAGAAAACTGTTTTTTAACTAACAGGTTTTCTTGAACGATTGGCTACATAAACGCCAGAAAGAATAATAAGTAAACAAACTATCTGCTTCCAGCCAATTGTTTCTCCATAAATTACACCCCACATTACTGCTACTATTGGTATTGCATAAGTAACCATAGAAGAAAATACCACGCCTGCTCTTTTTAATAGCATATAAAACAGTATAGATGCTACTGCTGTGCCCAATATACCTAGCAAAAATGTATAACCTGTGGCTATGAGTATGGGCTTATTTAAAATATCTTCTTTAAAATAGCCGGTAAAATATAAAACTATGGCAGCAGGAATTGCACTAAATCCTAAAGCCAATGCCGCTATATGTATAGATTGAATATCATTAAGATATTTATTAACCATGTTAACATTGATACCGTAAAACAAAGTAGCGAATACAACAAATAATACATCAACGATATTACTATTTTCCCTAAAACCAGGCTGTGCAAAAAATAACAAAATACTCCCAGCAAAAGAAATGCATATTCCAATTATTTTAATGGTAGGGGTTTGTCTTTTAAAAAGTAATGCTCCCATAATAATTACAAAAACAGGCGTTAGAGCATTTAAAGTTCCTGCCAATGAGCTATCGATGTGTTCTTCTGCAAGGCAAAATAGATAAGCCGGTAGTAAACTTCCCAATACTCCAGATAAAAATATGATGGGCAATTTGTTAGATGGCACCTTTGTAAAGTGCATAATTGCAATTGGTGACAACACTATACCAGAAGATATAATACGTAAGGAAGCAACCTGGTAGGCGGTTAAACTAACCAATCCTTCTTTCATCAAAATAAAACTACTGCCCCACGTTATTGAAAGTATAATGAAAATGAACCAGTTAACCAATTTATTATTACTCATTTTATAATTTGTGCAAAGTGCTTTATAATTAAATAAACATTTTTCGTTATTTATAATAAAAATTCCTTTTTTTTGCCATATATAATTTTTAATCAAACCAAAACTACTCTTATGAGCTTAATCAAAGAATTTAAAGCCTTTATATTTAAAGGCAATGTGGTAGACCTTGCTGTAGCCGTAATTATTGGTGCTGCATTTGGCGCCATCATTTCATCTCTTGTAGATGATATTATTACCCCCTTATTACTTGCCCCCGCATTAAAAGCAGCCGGCGCTGAAGACATTAGCAAACTAACTTGGGGAGCTGTAAAGTACGGTAACTTTTTAGCATCTATTATTAAATTTGTAGTAATAGCAGCAGTATTATTTGCTCTTATTAAAGCAGCCGCAAAAATGTCGAAGAAAGCAGATGAAGCTCCAGCAGGTCCATCATCTACTGATGTTTTATTAGCTGAAATACGTGATGAATTAAAAAGAAAATAATCATTTCATTATAAAAAGATAAAAAACTGCCGTAAATATTTTGCGGCAGTTTTTTTATCCTGTTAAATTATTAGTAGGCATTTATGCCTCTTAGAAATAAGATCACTTAATAATTGACCAAATAAAAATTACTTATTTTTACAGCCCTCCCTACAAAATGGAGGGTTTTTAATTTATACATAATACCATTTACAAGTGAGTACAAACGAATCATATCAAATAAAATTAGACCAGTTTGAAGGTCCATTTGATCTGTTGCTTTTTTTTATTGAGAGAGATGAACTTGATATATACAACATTCCTATTACAAAAATTACTAATGACTTTTTAGACCATATTCACGACAGTGGAAAATTAAATATTGAACTAAGCAGTGAGTTTATTCTTTTTATAAGTACACTAATGCGCATAAAAGCAAAAATGCTTTTGCCTCGAAAAGAAATAGATGCACAAGGAAATGAAATAGATCCAAGGCAGGAATTGATAGATAAAATTTTAGAATATAAAAAGTTTAAAGAAGCATCTGCTCAAATGGCAGAAATGGAAGCCATGAGGATGTTGATGATAAAGAGAGGAAATTTGCAAAAAGAACTTTCGAGCATTGGAGAAGAAGCAGGAGAAGGTACAGAAATACAAACCTTCAGTTTATTTAAATTGATGAAGGCGTTTGAAAAAGTAGCCCAACGTTTGCATGAGCGCAACAACAAGCCTGTACACACTGTGGTGCAATACAATTACAGTATGGAAGGTGTACGTGAGCATATGTTGGACATCAGTAAAAAACATAAAACACTTGCCTTCGAAAAAATATTTGATGAATGCGAAAACCGTATTCATGCTATTTTTATTTTTCTGAATATGCTGGAGCTTGTACAGCAAAAATTTTTACACATTCTTATAGGTGAAGGAAGAAATAATTTTATCATTGAATACAATGAAGACAGAGAAGAAGACCAAAGTACGGAGTTGACTGCGGATGATTTTAGTCATTTGAATTAATGCATTGTTAAATTGCTTTATTGGTAAATTGTTGTAGGTTTCATAAATCTTCAGATTCGTAATTATAAATTAATGTATAAATTTTTGCCTTTTTGGCAAATATTTATTTTGGAATAATATTTGATGTTTAAACATTGAATATATTTTATTTCTGAATAAATATAAATGAATGCTACAGTTCTTTAAATTATGAAAGTATTTAAAGTTGAATTTTTTCTATTACATAATCTCCCAAGTGTCTCTCTCAGCCTTTTGGCGGAAAAGGATAGAAGGGGCTTTTAATTATTTATGAAAACAATCGTAACAAAAGCAAATGAAAGAGGCACAGCAAACCATGGTTGGTTAAAGCCTGCGCATTATTTTAGTTTTGGTAGCTGGTATAATCCTGAGAAAATACATTTTGGTGCCTTAAGGGTTTTAAACGATGACTGGATTGCCGGTGGTGGAGCTTTTCCCACGCATCCGCATGACAATATGGAAATTGTAACCATTCCATTTACCGGTGCATTAAAACATAAAGACAGTACTGGTGGCGCAGGTATTATACAAGCAGGTGATGTGCAGATTATGAGTGCCGGCACTGGTGTTCAACACAGCGAAGCAAATGAATCTGCAACGGATCCTGTTACCCTTTTTCAATTGTGGGTTTTTCCTAAAGAAAAAAATATAAAGCCGAGGTATGATCAAAGAACTTTTGATGTAAAAGAAAGAGAAGGTAAATGGCAGGTGGTAGTATCGCCAAGAGAAGAAGACAATGCACTTTGGATAAACCAAGATGCTCGCTTTTCATTAACCAATACTAAAGCTGGAGAAAAAATTAATTACGAAAATGCTTTTACTGGCAATGTTGTTTATTTAGTTGTAATAAAAGGAAGTATTTCTGTTGATGGAATTACATACAATGAAAAAGATGCAGTTGGAATTTCTGAAACTGATAGTTTTAAAATAGAGGTTTTAGAAGATGCAGAATTGCTGGCGGTGGAAGTGCCGATGTAGCCCCCCTTAATCCCCCCGCAGGGGGAGATGGGTTTATAATACTTTGTAGATATTTTAAAATTTTGGAGTGTCAATTCCACTCCTTTGGAGGGGTTAGGGGAGGCTGCTAATAAGATATACTCAGCATTACCGGCTTATTTGATTTATCAATATATTTTTTTAAAACAGTAAGAAAAGCGGGACTTACCGTAGGGCAACCAAGGCTTGTGCAAATAGGAAATGGAGCTACTTCGTTATTGGGTACACAACTATGTGCATGTAACACAACAAACCTTTCAAAAGCTTTACTGTTGCTAGTTTCTAGCCCATGCAGTTTAAAGGCCATTCCAAATTTTCCGCTGTATTGGTTACCGATTTTATATTTACCTAAAGATGTTGCACTGCTGTTTGGTACGTTAGAGAATGTAAGTTTATCTGTACCGGTTTCAGAGCCTCCGCCATGTGTAACAAGACCAGCATCAATAATGCTATCGTTTTTCAAATCATAGATAAAGAATCTTTTTTTACCAGAGGGTAATTTCATGTCTATTAAAAAACAATAATCTTGGCAGTAGTTATTTTTTTCTAAGTAAGGTTTAATTTTATCGGCATAGGTTTTTAAAACTATTGTTTCTTTTATGGGTGTTCCTTTTTTTGTAAATGTTTTTGATACAGCAGATTTTATTTTGAGTAACGGTTTTGTATTTCCAAAAAATAGAAATGTAGAGAAAATTATTAATGCAATAAAAGCAGTTACTAAAAATTTCATCAAGAATAAATTTCTGTACAGATTCAAAAAAAATATTATTCCATAAATGACTGGCAAAAAAAAGGGAGTATGAAAAATCATACTCCTTGTTAAAATCCAACTTCAATCCCCATCGAAGTAATTTTAAAAAATTTTATATTTCAGTTAGATACATCAATTAAGTTTTTATAATGTTAAGTCGTGCTTATTTTGATAATGTAAAGATGAAGCAGAAAAATGATATAAAATACCGTTAAATAACCCTTTTTTTCTGGGTGATTTACTACATTATTTTTTTAAAACAACTACGACAGCGGTCAAAAATCTCATCTCCACATCCTCATACTTTTTGTTCCATTAATTTATACTAAACCATATCGGCTCACTTCTACCTTCATAATTGGCATCTATTCCAATAGGATTTTGTACTGCATCCAAGGTTTGTATCGTCCATATAAATCGTTTTCCGGTTCCTTTTATCGTTCCATCCCAGCCTTTTCTTTGTATTAATGAATCCTGGCTTTTTTCCATTTCAAAACCCAAAATACCTTGTGGCTGCCAAATAAATTGTGTTTGTCCAATAATTATTTTATCCAGTATTGGTTGGTTGCTACGCAGCGCTTGTACCGGTTGTTGGTTGCTCAAAATTTCAAAAACCTGCAACCTGTAATTTACTACCGTTGATGGTTTAGGCACAAGGGGCGTCCAGCGAAACATAATGGCCGTTTGTGCTTTTTTAATATCCAACCCTTGCTCGTTTGCAGGCATCATTAAAATAGGTAATTGCAAACCTGCTACCGAAAATGAACGACACTGCGGAGGAGCAAGCGGTGCAAAACTTGCTTCTTCTACCAGCTCTACACAAAACTGGTAACTATCTGCGGGTAACTTGCCGGTTCTATTTAAACTGTTTTGATATTTACCAGTAAACCTTTGTATTTCTAATGGGAAAACAGTGGCCGCATTAAGTATTGAATTTCCATCAGGGATGATAATTGTTCTTGCCCTGTTAAGATCTGTTGTAGAAACTTCAGTACCATCTGTAGCCTTGATGGTTACTTTTATTTTTGCTTTTCGTGGGCCACTTTGCAAGTTTGAAATTACATAAGTTATAGTCCCTCTTATTAAAGACCATTCAGTTAAAGTAGCAGGAGGCCGAGCGTTTAAAACTAAATTAGTGGTAAGCTGAGCATTTGCTGCAGTATTAAAGAGTAAAAAAAATGCTATCAATATTTTATTTTTCATAATGTTCATTTTGTAATAGCCAGCCAAAGCCAGTCTTAATTATATTTCAATTTTTTTGAGATTCTTGCCTTAGTTATCTAAAATCTAGTGTCTAAAAGTCTAACTTCTAACTTCTAACTTCTAAAATCTAACCTGCAATCCTGTTCTCACCGTACTTTCCAAATAATTAGCACCAGTAAGTGTTGTACCCAATTCATTACCGTACTTGTAATAATTGGTAGTGAGATAATTTGTCCAGGTAAGTTTTTTATTCAATTTATAGTCAACATTACAACTTGCAATAAAATTATTATTGGGTGTAAAGCTGTTTAGTTTTCCAAGTGTGTATTGTAGCTGACCACGCAATTTTAATTTATCTTTTGCAACAGGCACTGCAAGTCCGGCGCTTAATGTAGCAAACGTTATTTTGGCTAAAGATGCATCGTTGTAAAAATAAAGCGCACTAAAATCTGGTGATATTTTTTTGTTGAAGTAAACAGGAATGTAAGAGAGTAATGCAGTATGCGTATTATTTTGTTGCGTGCCGGGTGTAGGTAAACTAAAAGTTTCGGTATAATTGCTATAATTATAACTAAAACTAAGTGTATTACTCATGGTTTTATTGCTCCATGTGTATGTTGGATTTACACCAATATCGTTGCTTACATTTTTAATACTTGGGTAGCCCAATGTTGTATTACCAGCAGTGTTAAAACCAAAATTATTAAAGTTTACGTTTAAACTAAACTTATCATTAAACTGTGTAAACCAGTTTAAGTTTCCAATAAATTGTTTAGCTCTGATACTCGAATTGTTTACATTATTAATTCGTTGCCCAATGCTTGCCACCACATTGGTTTTATTTTTCATAGCATTAAAACGGGTATTCAATGTATATTCAAAACGATCTGGCTGCATGTATGGATAACCGGTTACCTGGAAGCCTGCACCTAAATATTTTGTTCCTAAACCAATATCAAAATTCTTCGATTTTTTACCAAATGAAAGTTGCGCCGCATAATCAGATACACTACTCATCTTCGCCTCAATAAAGGGTTTAAATCCTTTCATAGTAGGGTTTGCCGTATCATTTTCATTTTTTGTAAAGATCGAGTTTGCTCCTTCAGATTTTATATACCAACCTTTTTTAAAATCTTTATTTACCTGCATGCTCAATGTAAAACCTTCTTGCGGCAAGGGTGAGCCTGGCAAAACAGGTATGAGCGCAGAAGAAGGATTATCTTTTCCTTTTGCAAAATTAAAAGCCACTAAATAATCGTTCTCCCTTTCTTTACCAATGCTAAACATGTAATGAGTGCGCTTGTATGCGCCGGGTATGCCGGGCAAAGGCGTTGCTGCATAATCTAGCCCTTGTTGTGATGTGCCTGTAAAAAATTTAAACCTGTAATCGCCAGGCTTTAAAGAAAAGCCTGCACCAAAAATACCAATATCGCCGGTGGACAAATCGGAGTATTTTAAGTATTGCGTACCCAGTTGAAACTCTGCCCATTTGTAGGTTGGGTTTAGTCCAAAATTATTCATAGGATTGGTAAGTAATTGTCCAATGTTTTGTTTTTTTATTCCCGCATATGGGCCCGCAAAATTTGTAGGAAAAGCCGCAAAATTAAAATTCATTGGCAAAGAAAAATGCTGACTAAATTTTATGGTGGGCATAAAATTAAATCTTACCTGGTTCCATGGGCGGCGTGGTTGATAACCCGTAAACCCTGTAGGATTGCGACTCAACCCATAACCTTCATAAGTAATACCTGCAGAGCCGGAAATAGAAACGGGTTTTTTCTTTTGCGCATAGCCCTGAAAGAATGCTAGTGATAAAATGATAAAGAGAAGACGCTTCATGTTCGTTAGTTTAATGGTAGTATAAATGTTATGTATTTTATTTGTTGATAAAAGGTTGATTGTATAGGTGTATGGGTTGAGTGTATAAGTGTGAGAGAATAATTTCTCAACCATTCTTATATTTTTAATTTATTACCCTTAAGCTTTACCCTTTTACAAATTTTACCGATACCTTTTCTCCGCCTACATTTAATAAAAACAAATAAGTTCCTGCTATCAAGCCCGAAACATTTTGAGAAATTTTATTCATTCCTTTTTGCAATATTACTTTGCCTGTAAGAATGGTAGTGCCCATAGTATTTACTATGGTGTAATTACCTGTGCCGTTTGTTTTGCTTTCAAAAAATAGTTCAGCATTAGTAGCTACCGGATTGGGAAATATAATGATGGATGTTTTTACATTATTTTGTAACACGTATTTTACTACACTTGAAAAACTCGTTTTACCATCTACATCAATCGTTTTTATTCTATAATAATTTATAGTAGTTGGTGCTTTATCTTCTATCCAATAATTGGTTTGAGAAGTTGAATTGCCTTTGGCCAAAGCCTCCTCTATTATTTTAAAATTATTTCCATCGGTACTTTTTTCAATTTCAAAACGGGCAACATTATTTTCCTGTAATGTTTGCCATTGCAGCATTACAGCATTATTTACTTGCCTTGCAAAAACCTTTATACTGTTTACAGGCAAAACACCACCCGTGCTCCAAATAAACCAATGTTGAGATGTTATTTTTGCGCCACCACTTACACTTCCATCTGTACCTGTCCAACCTGTAAAACAGCCGGCACTTGTTCCATCATAATAAATTTGTCTGCTGATGATGTAAGTAGTATTTGGCAAAACATTGTATGAACGATATTTTACGGTAGGGTCTAATGTAGATGTGATGAGCGTTGGAGTAATAGCATTGATGCCGCAGATGTCAGTTTTTTTTATAATCTTATAATCTTGGCATGTTGCATTACAAGTATTTTTTACCTGGCAAATATTTATTGCCGCCACAGAAGATGTTGTTGGCCCGGTAGTAAATTCTGTAGAAAACTCCTGTTTAAAAACGCCGTTTAACATTATGTTGTTTGATCTTACATCTTGCCACGCAACAGGTATATTTGGTTGACCGTAACCAAACTGCGTTAATAAAAAACTATGTATATCTGCATCTGCAGCGGCTTGTGTAGCATAAATAGATTTGTTGCAGGGTGTGCCGCTCTGCGCTTCGGCACAATTGCAAGGGCTTGCTACATCTATTGGTTGAGTGGCTCCTCCACCGGTACATGGATCAGGTATTTGGGAGAAAGTAATGCTATAAAAAAATATTGCTGTAAGTGTGAAAAATAATTTTTTCATGATAATTAATTTTTTTGATTTGAATAGTTTCTTCCATTTTTTTAATGAGCTAAAAAATTTTATTTATTTTTTGATGCTGATGAAACAATTGTATTTATTTTTTTTAAGTCATCGTTATTGGGGTTATGCATGCGAAACTGCGGTTGCCCACCATCTTTGTATTCTCCTTTTTTATCGCCGCATTTAGTATACTTCACTTCAATAATTTTTATACACTCTTCACATTTAGAATTGCGATAGGTAATTTTTAAATACATCGTTATGTCAATACAACAGCAGGCTAGCGGATTTGCACCCGGTATTTGAAAACCCAGATTAAGTGTTGTGGGCATTGGTATTAATGATGGAACAGTCGCATTAAACACAATTTCTCTTGGGTTATTATTTGGGTTAAGCACACCCACACTTGGGTAGGTAGAAATGGCTGATGTAAACCCAGGTAAACTTCCGCCGATAAGCGAACCCCATTGGCCAGCTGAATTGTAACATTGCAGGCATGCAGGGTTTTCACTGGATAATTGAAAGTCAATTACATTAACCCTTACCTGCGAGTAGGTATCTGAACCACCAAAAAGCGTAAAATTTGTATTTAATATAGTAGGTTTTGGAAAGATACTTTCTGTTGCGCTACTGGTGCTTGCATCAAAATCGAACTGTACATTTTGTGTGCAGTTGTTGCAAACAGGTTCGCATTTTTTTGTTTGTACAAATTTTATAATACATGTTTTACACCACTTGCCTCCACATTTTATTTTAATTGTTACGGTGTATGTACCTATTTGATTTACTGAAAAAACAGTACCAATTAAATTGTACGAAACTTGGTTATAGCCAAGTCCATTGCTAATGGTTGTTATCACACTATCGGGTACGCAATCAACTCCACAAGCACCAATGGTAGCTATTGTATAAGATTTTAAGCATTCTAATTTATCAGTATAAGTACGCCCACAAATTAATTGTAAAGCAGTATCCGCTACAGGTCCGCCGGTGGTATTCCAATATAAGGTTGGATTATATTCTTGGGGGCATTTGCAGCAATTTACATTTATAAAAAACTCACAAGGCTGGCACTCAACGCCGCCGCAAGTTGGTATCATTACAATTCTGTTTACACCACAACTGTCTAATTTAAAATTATTTAAAGAAGATTGGTTTAAAAGTGTACCGCCATTAGGATAATAAATATTATATTTTATGTTACCATTTCCACAAGAGTCACCTGCATCATTTAAGCAAACATATCGTGGTCGTAGTTGAAAGAAATCTCCCTGCTCAGCTTCGAGTTGTGTGTTATTGCCGCAGAGAAATTTGTTACTTCTGTTGCCAAGGATGTAGCCAATGCTACTCCATTGGCCGCATTGGCATGATGGACTAGCTATTGTGAGACAAGCAGGATTACTTTCTACAGGCAATATTGATGACAATGTCGCTCCGCTTGAGTTTACAGCATCACCAATTAACCCAATGGTATTGCATGCTTGAGAAGACGCAGATGCATTAGCATCTACAATAACGGGAAACTGAAAAGTGAAATTTCCTCCCGGGGCTATTGCATTGGCTAGTTTAAATTTTACATTATTAGAAGCAAATAAATTACTGAATGAACCTACTGTTCCTGTAGAAGTACATGCAGTGGGCCAACCTGTTAGAATATTTGAAGCAGTACTATATTCAATTAATGATACCCCTGCAATGGGAGCAAAAGAACTACTAGGTTGAATTGTAAATGCACTGTTTCTTGGATTGCAATCCATAATTTTTTTATCTCCTACAAATGGCAATCTGTCAATTAAAGTTAGATTACCAATATCTGTTGTACCTGTATTTGTAACAGTTATTTTATAATTAGCAATAGAGCCAGCATCTCCATTTCCTGATAGTGAAAACAAAGAACCATCTTTATTCCCATTTACTAATTTATCAACTTTATAAGAAGATACTTGGCAAATGGAAATAGATTGCCAACAGTTGTTTAACCATCCTGAACTTGTAGGCCAATTGCTTCCGTAGATATCATGCTTTATAACTACGGTGCCAAATGGCGCATTAGAATTTACTTTTACCTTAAAACAAATTTGATAAATATTGGAGTTGCTGTTAACAACTGAATTACCTAAGCTCCATTTTATATCTGTACCTGCTTGATAAATGGGTGGAGAAGTACTAGGAAAACCCGTATAGGTATCAAAACCAGGCACATAGCTTAAATAGCTGGGTAAGGGGTAATTTAGCACACCTCCCAAAAGCGTAGCATCCCCTCCATTTTGAAAACTTATACAAAGGTCAATTATATCTCCAGGTTTATAACAGTTTGTTAAACCAGTAGCGCTTCCACATTGCATAAGTGGACTTAGATTATATATTGATGTTTGATTTATAGGTGTAGGGATGCCATTTCCACATTGTATGCATGAACTGGAAGTACTGCTACAATTATAGCTTAGTGTTGAACTCAAGGAAACAGAATTACTAGAAGGAATCCCAAGACAGGAATTACTCATATTATAATAAATTCTAAATGTTATATAATATCCAGGGAGTAAGTTTACAAGATTTATTATATTTTTTTTGTAAAATACCGTCGAAATTGGTTTTGTATTTGACGCCCCACCTAAATTAAATATCGCAGTAGCAGAATTAACATTGCTACAATCTACCCAATTAATTGTACCACTCATTCCTGTACCTGAAGGCTGATTTGTATAACTTGTAATGTTGTCAGTATTGGCTATTGGTAAAATATTATCAAGATTGAAATCTAAAGAAGTATTACCTGTATTAGTGATAGAAACAGCAAATGTTCCAGGAAATGTTTGAATTAAAAGAGTTGAGGATGGTGCGGTAACTATTGAGGACGGTAGCGTAAAAGAAGCAGGTGTATAAACCTTTATCAACGAATTAGGTATTCCACAATTTTCGCCATATAAACTAATGCCGCAAGTTATTATTGTCCCTGCCGGAGTGTTACAAGGTAATTGTATAGTGTAATTATAATCATAAGTACTGCCAGCCATGTTATCGAAGTAAGTTGCAAAGGGAAAAACAATATTGTTCCCTACAAATGTGGCACCAGGTCCATATAATGTTTGTATTCCTGCAAGAGTACCAATATTTGGTGTCACAATAAACTTAGGATTAGTAATTTTATGACAATCACTTTTATTTAATGTTACTTTAAAAGTTACTTTATAATCAGTCGATATAAAACTAAAAAAGCCATGTGCACCACTCCAGCTATTATTAACAATACCACTTACCGTTAAAGGCAATGTAGCATTCATTAGTGAAGGGGAACTCGTAGAAATTGAACCTGAAAATATTGTATTGGTCGTAACTCCAAAACATGTTTGTGGGCATTTAAATGAAAAACACATAGGTATATTGGTACCAGCATTGCTACTTGAACCCGCTGCAAATGTGCAGGTGAGAATAGTGGTTGTTCCACTGCCCGGTGCTGATGTAAAAGTATATTGGGCACTTGCGCAATTGATATAATCCAAAACACTGTTGTCGTATATTATTTTTACAGTTACATTACTTGTAGGGTTAATGCCTGAGTAATTATACCCTGCGTTTATTGTGAAGGGAGAAATATTACTGGCAACGTAAGGCTGACTTCCTATTGCATTGAGTACTAAATTTGCGGATTGGGAAAATGATATGCTGACGGTAAACAAAATCATTGTAAATATTATTATCTTTTTCATCTCTTTAATTTTTTATTTAATCGTGTAAATTTTATTTTTTAAATTGTGAGTCAAGCTCACCCACAATAATTCCGCTTTCTCCACATTGATTTAAAAACTGTTGCAATCCCACTTTTTTATGTACTCTTTTACTCTCATAACATTTTACAATGCTGCAGGTTTTACAAACACCGTTTTGCATAAAAGTTGCCGTGTATCTGATACAAAACCTAAAGCAATCTGTACAGCAGCTTAGTTGTGTTTGCGGTGGTACGCTAATAAAAAGGTTGATATTTCCGTTAAGGTTTGAGCCAACAGTTGTGCTGCTAATAAAATCTAATTGGTGACTTGTTGGTATAGGCGTACCATTAGGGCCTGCAACGCTTGTACCTCCTATCACGCCGGTGAGGTTGCCTCCTGTGAAGTTGCCAAAATAAAAATCGTTGTTGTTGCATTTTTTACAATCGCCTTCGGTGTACCAATAAAAATCTACTATTTCTGTACTTAGTTTTACAATTGGATAAGGGCCAAATTTTATTGGACCGGTTAATGCTGCTACATTATTTGTAAGGCTAAGGTTGTAGGCAATTTCTTGCGGTAGCGTCCATTTTACAATATTAGTATCGCAGAGGTTGCAACTGCATTTTAGTGTATCGTATGCAGATTCCGTTTCTGTGTTATCTGTATCAATTGCATCTACAGCATCTACCAAAATTTTTATAGAATTAGCCCCAATGATACAATCAACATTTGATGTAAAAATTTGCGTTGCATTACCTGCAATATTTTTTGGTAGGGATGGCGTTATTGATCCAAGTGTTGTAAGAGCTCCTGTACCGTTATGTCTATATTTTATAGCTACAATATTTACAGGTGTAGGTCTGTTGTTTTTTACTTTTATATAAATAGATTGATTGCCATTTTCGCAACAGCCAAATTTTAAACTGTCTATTTGAATATCCACCTTATTATCGGCAACTTTAAAAGTCGTGGCCTCACTCACCCCCAACATTTCCACTTCTCCCATTTGGTTTGTTTTGCTTGCTTCTACATTCCAAGTATAATTCTTACTATTAGGCGGAAAAGTTATTTTCTTTATAACCTGTGTATTATTTTTTACTTCTTCATATACTATAGGTGTATTAATTTTTCTTGCTTGTGCAGAATTTTGCCCCTTTTCTACTGGCCAAACCATTAGCTTATATACAACAGCATCTTTTGGCTTTGGTACTACGGGTGTCCACCTAAATGTAATTGGTGCATTTAAATCTTTTACTGCAAAACTTTTTTCATTTACTGGACTTACATTGGTTGGTGGGGAGTAGGTTTGCTTGCCTTTTTCTGCTATAGTAAAGGGTTTGCAGCTTTCACCCAATAAGCCCCCTTGTGCAGCATTCATACCATAAAATTGTACACATAGTTCGTAGCTGCCGGGTTTTAATATACATTCCTGACCAAGTAAACTCAACACATTTGCACCAGTCCAGTTTTTAGTAGT
Organism: Ferruginibacter sp.; assembly: GCA_031398005.1. GTDB lineage: Bacteria > Bacteroidota > Bacteroidia > Chitinophagales > Chitinophagaceae > Ferruginibacter. The sequence goes on along the minus strand of JANNMO010000009.1, from coordinate 62,195 downwards.
GCTGCTAAAATTACTGTTAGGCGCTGTGTGGCGTGTATAGCTGCCACATATTTTAGTACTACCACTTTTAATGGTTACTAAAATTTTACTTTCTAATACGCTGGCGTTTATTTGTCCGTTTACAAGTTTTGTTTGCGCCAGTATCATTACAGGTGGCAAAGTTGTAGCCCACTCTGCGGTGTTAGCTGGTGGGTTTGCAGGAAGGTTGATAGTAATGGGGCTTATTGAGTTTTGTGCGTATGCTAAATAAGAAATGAAACAACAGAATAATACAATCGATTTTTTAATATATAATTTCATATAAGTTATTTTGGTGATGATACAATGACGTAAACCAACAAAGCAAAAGTGCAAATAAGCAGGATTGAGAACAATGGCCCATCGACTAATTGTAGTGCCACAAACAACTATTTTAATTTCCGTTAATCACCCCAAAAAATTTGGTGTTTAAAACAATTGATAAACTTAATTAATGTGTTATTTTGTGTTATCAAAAAAAACTTAACTAACAGACCATTATGAAAACAAAAAAAGAAACTAAGAAAAGTGCATTGTCAGCCAATAAAGCTGCAACAAAAAGAAGCGTTGTAAAAAAAGTGATTGTAGCAAAAAAAGCAGTTGCTAAAAAAACAGCTGTAAAAAAAACAGTATCAAAGAAAAGTGTACCTAAAAAAGTTACAGCAGTTAATGCACCCAACCACATTATTTCTAAAACTGAAGGGAAAACAATGGTGACCAATTTTAGAAATAACCTACTGGATTTAAATAGTGCAACTCCCGTTCAGTTTAGTGATGGTAGAGAGTTTCACAAATCACTTTTTGAAAAATTGTTGTTATTGGATGGGGTAGAAAAAATAAGATTTTACAATGCGGTGGATGAAAACAACCAGCATACACTTGTAATTACCGCTGTAGATAGCAACAGAAACGATATATATTTTAAAAATGAGCCAATGGCAAAAAAACAAGCAGCCGCACAAAGAAGCGCAGCCGCAGCTGATAATGATGGTGTGGGAGATATGGGTAGCCAATGCCCAGCCTACCAACCAAATGTAACAGCTCTATAAATTATACATTACCGATATGAAAATTGTTTTTGCCCAATCGCTTATTAAATACTTTGAACTGCTAGCTGGGCTTGTGGGTATTGCTTGCTATTATAAAAAAAGAAATTCAATTTGGTTTATTTTAGCGCTTTTTCTAATTATACTTTTTGGGTTTGAAGTTATAGCTGTATGGTTGAATAAGCATGAAATGTACAAGAGCAATTCAATCATGTATAAGTGGATTGTAATTCCATTACTCTTTGGTGCTTATCATTATATTTTTTACCATATAACTACCGGTACTATTAAAAAGTATGCAATCATTTTCTATTTACTGTTTGCATGTCTGGTGATTTTTGAGAATTTATTTTTAAGTAAAACACATAATTATCAAATAAGTTTAAGTATAAGTGTAGGCTGTATATCGTTGTTATATTTCAGCCTACATTATTTTTTACAATTGGTAAAAACCGATGAGTTGTTATATTTTAAAACGAGTATGGCTTTTTGGTTTTGCTGTGGTTTGCTGTTATTTTATTTAGGGAGCTTTCCTTATTTAACCTTTTTTAATTCATTGGCTATTTCAAAAGATAAAACGGTGGCTACTTATTACAGATGGATATTTATATTCCTTAATTATATAATGTATCTTTTGTTTACATTAGGATTTATATGCAGCAAACCGAAACCATTACATTCATAATTATTGCTAACATTTTACTACTTGGGCTTATTGTAGGTATTATTTTATTTATCATTCAATTTAGAAAAAGAAAAGTAGCACACGAAAAAGAAAAAGGCATGATAGCAGAAACACATGTAAAAGAACTCCTCAGCACTCAACTGGAAATGCAAACGCAAACCATGCAACATATTGGCAGAGAAATACACGATAACGTGGGGCAAAAACTTACTCTTGCGTGCCTATACACACAACAACTTGCTTTTGAAAATAAAGTGCCGGGCATACACGATAAAATAGAAAACATTGGAAACATCATTAACGAATCGCTCGCTGAGTTGAGGCAATTATCAAAGTCATTGACTGATGACAGAATCAATGATAATACTATTTTTCACTTATTGCAACAGGAATGTGTTACAATAAATAATGTAAAAGAATGCAGAGTAATTTTTAGCTGTTCAGAAAAAAATATTGCCTTACCATATCAAACCAAAAGTATATTATTAAGAATTGTGCAGGAGTTTATACAGAACAGCATTAAACATGCAACTTGTACTAATATAAATATATCACTAAACAAAGACGAACATTTTTTAGTACTGCTATTAAAAGATAATGGAAAAGGTTTTGATAAAAATTTAGTTATAGGCAAAGGAATAGGTTTAGCCAATATTAAAAAAAGAGCAGAAATTATTGGTGGAATTTATTTATTAGAAAGTAAAATAAATGTAGGTACAACGGTGGAGATAAAAATTGTTCTTACATAAAAAAGCAAAAATAAAAGAGTGATAAATAGTATTGCAATAGTAGATGATCATATATTAATAGCCAAAGCACTCACGGGTATTATACAAAACTTTAAACAGTTTAATGTTTTGTATGAGTGTGAAAATGGAAAAGTGTTGATTGAAAAATTAAAGGTTAAAAAAAATATACCTGACATTGTTATGCTGGATATAAGTATGCCTGTAATGGACGGGTTTGCTACCGCTGAATGGCTTAGAGATAACCACCCCGAAATATTAGTAATGGCATTAAGCATGCAGGATGATGAGCAAAGTTTAATTAAAATGATAAAGGCAGGCGCCAAAGGTTACTTGCTTAAAAATGTACACCCAACAGAGTTAGAAAAAGCGCTGGATGGTTTGATTAAAAACGGTTCCTATTTTCCTGAATGGGCAGCCAGCAAAGTATTTTTAAGCATTAGTAAACCTACAAATAATGATAGTAATTTTTTAATTACCGAAAGAGAAAAAGAATTTTTACAACTCAGTATTTCTGAAATGAATTATAAAGAAATTGCCGAAAAAATGTTTTGTAGCGCCCGAACAGTGGAGAGTTACAGGGATTCACTTTTTGAAAAACTGCATTTAAAAAGCAGGGTTGGCTTAGCAGTATTTGCCATTACAAATGGTTATGCCAAGCAATAATATTTATGTAAATCCTTAATCAGTTTCGTTATAAATTACCAAAGAAGTTTTTCCGATACTAATATCTGCTTTAGTTAAAATTTCTTTATTGTTTAGTGTGTTTCCTCTTACAACAAATGCTAACTGCATCTGACTTAAGGCAAATAAATTCATATAATTTGCTTTTACTACATCATCAATATTTATTCTTAAAAGGTTTGATTTAGTTTCTTGCTTATGCCCAATCTGATGACTTTTTGCTGTAGCCGTAAATAGATCTAACAAGCCAGCAAAACCAACATCGTTTGGTGAAGGGTTGATTATACTTTTGGGATAAATATAAACTTCAACAACTCCTTCAGGTATTTTATTAATTTTTATATCTTCAAATTCTAAATAAACAGCATCAGATCTTTCTTTATTGTAAACATCTAGCTTACCTCCGTTTTTTGATAACTTAATGCTATCTACAAGCTTGGATGTAAGTAAAGGAAATTTAATAATGCTTATACGATTTTGTAATGTTACATTAGGTATGGTTACTTTAAAGCTTGCCATCATATTTGTATTATATACTGACTTTATTAATTTTTTACATTTTGTTTGAACAGGCGGAGTCCCAATTAAATCGTACTTATATGGTAGTAAATTATTTGTTATCTCCACTATTTTTCCTCCCGTCATAGAAACCAACGCACCATTTTCGTCATAAAAATTATAACTGGTTTTCCACCATTCTTCATCAGACAATTCAGTAGGATTGCATCGGCCATTTCCTCGGTTTAACCATACCTGCCATAGTCTGTCAATATTTGCATGGTGTATAAAGAATAATGGATCCAAAGCCGCAGTTGGTGCATTAAACATATCACCACCTACACCTTGATGCACTCCACCATGCGCACCTTCTAACATTTGTTGAAAAGGGTAAAAATTTAATTTATTAAGAGCATTATTAATTTGAATATTTATCGATAATGGTACAGATTGATTTGGTGCAGTGTAGAGAGGTAATGAACCGCCAGATGCTACAGTGCTATTTCTTGTATTGTTATATAGAGGATTTGCCACTATTGGGTTTCTAAACATAGGTGGTATCTTGGTGTAAGTTTGATAATTCCAATAAGGCAAACCCATTGTAATACCGGCAGGCATATACTTATTTATTATTCTCTCAAAAAAATAAATGTACATTCTATGCCAGGCCAAAAAAAAGAATGTGCCGTGTACACAACTTCCAAAATTTGGGTTGGTATTTGGGTTCCCTCCGTGCATAGCCGCCTGAAATCTCCAAACTTTCATGTTTGTGTTTGTATTAGGTAATGGTTGAACAGTATTTCGCATTAAATTTATGGCATTGGAAAAATTTATGGTTTCCGTGGGGTTTAAACTCATAATGTTTTTTCTAATTAAAATGGTTGGGTTTTGCGTTGGTACAAATTCTTTAGCTACAGAATTATACTCATAGTAAGGCGCACACTCCACCAACGAATTTTTTATTTTTTTAGCAGAAGTGTTTATTGGCTTTTTATTTATAAAACTTACAATAATTAAAAGGGTAAATAAAAAAACCGTTGATAATAAGAAATATTTTCTCATAAAAAAATGTATGTTTTAAGTACCGTTAAATGTAAATAAATAAGTGAGTTTAGATTTATAGAATTTTGCATTTACATAAATGCTGTTTATATTTTTGTAATTTAAAAATTATATCAACCTTGTAAATCCCAAATGCCATTTGACATTTACAAGGTAAGCGTTTTTAAAGTTTTGGTAAATACTTCACCAAAAAAATATGAATGTTTACTACTCTTACAGCTTCTTTGGTAATATAATCTACATCTGCCGGGCAGAGTATAAATTTATTTTTACATTTTAAATCATCTACTGAATGGTAAAAACCCTTGCTCACTACCGGTGCTTTGCTAAATTTAATTTCTATGCATGCTTTCACAATATGCCCACGCACCAATACCAAATCGCACTCTGCTCCGGCTTGCGTACGATAGTAATACATATCTATCCGGTTTTGTTTTGCATATAATATTTGGCTAATTACATAACCCTCCCATGATGCACCTACGTTGGGATGGCTGGTTAGTTGTTTTTCATTTTCTATTCTAAGTAAAAAATGAAGAATACCTGTATCGTTTATATAAATTTTAGGCGCTTTTACCAATCGTTTGCCAATGTTTACAAAGTATGGTTGTAACCTTGTTACTATAAAAGCTGCTTCTAAATAATCGAGATAACGCTTGGCTGTAGTACCAGTAATATCTAGGGAAGCGCCCAATTTATCTGCATTTAAAATGCTGCCTTGTAAATGCGCAAGCATACTCCAAAGTTTGCGCATAGTGGTGGGCGAAAATTTAATATCAAACAAAAAAGGTAAATCTTTTTCGATGTAGGTAGTAATAAAAGAATCTAACCAAGCCTCTACTAACGCAGCGCTACGCATTGTTAATACTTCTGGAAAACCACCCCTAAACCAGTGCTTATTTAAACTTATTGTGGGCGGCAACTCGTGCAACCCAATGGGATGTAAATAAAAATATGCTACTCTACCAGCTAAACTTTCTGATGCCCCTTTTAACAATGCAGGAGAAGCCGAGCCTGTAATAATATATCGGTTGGGTTTTCGTTTTTCATCTATCATGGAGCGCAGCAAAGGAAACAATGTAGGTATGCGTTGCACTTCATCTATCAATACACAATCGTTTACATAACTCTGCAAAAACTCTTCCGGGGTGTGTTGCAATTTTTCAAAATCACTGTTCTTTTCAACATCAAGATATATTGTTTTTTTAGTACTGTTTTTAGCTAGCAATTTTATCAGAGTAGTTTTACCAACTTGCCGAGGACCAAGTATTACTACAGCAGGAAAAACCTTTAAAGCTTTTTCTATAGTAGGTTGTAAGGCTCTTTTTATCATAACGCTAATATACAACTATCCTTGTAAATGTCAAATGTCATTTGACATTTACAAGGATGATATTTTTACAATAAAAATGTTTTTTACAGTTCTAATGAAAAAGATTGTTCTATTTCTTCTTTATTAAAAAATTAAAACATCCCACAACTTCACACTCTTTACAATCGTTATCTCTAAAAATAAACTTTACACAAATGGTTCCTTTTAGTTCGCAGCAATCTATGTTTGGTGTGGGTGGTAAAATAAAACCCATACCAATGTTGGTAATATTTGGTGCATTTAAATTGGTACCGTTGTTCCATATTATTTCTCTCGGGTTTTGGTAGGCACCTGCACCACTGCCATTAAATGAAGGAACCGTTGTGCCGCCATACATCGTTATTTTTGGCGGAGCCGTATTAATATTTGTTGCGGTAGAAACACTTGCCCAAGTGAATGGTAAGTTTACACATTGCATGCATTCCTTTTTGTAATTATCATCTATTATATAACTAACTACATTGGCCCTTACTTCTGTAATATTTGCAATAGCAGGAATGCTAATACTGAAATTGTTGTTTACAATTGTTGCACCAACAACGGGCGTATAGGTTGGATCTTTGGGCGTTACTTTTATATCGTACGGGCAGCAAGGCAAAGAATCGCAATTGGTTTTAAAATAGACGGTGCAGCTATCACAAATTTTTGTACCACACCAGCCATAAAGCGTTACAGCGTAAGTACCTGTGAGTGTTGGTATAAATGTAAGAGGCAAATTACCGGTAGTGGCTGCACCACTTGGCGGTTGTAATAAATAAGTAACGGCCCCATTACAAGTAGCATCTGCACAAAGGTAATTTGCATTAACAGTAACAGGTTGCCTACACTTTACATCGTATGTTTTTTTGCAATCAAGTACTTGTGTTGTATTATTTATAGTAACCGTTTTTTCGCCCCAATGGCTTCCTTTGCAATTACAATCTTCTTTACAAATCACTTCAAATTTTATAATGCAACTATCGCATATTTTTCCGCCGCACCAGCCATACATAGTAAGCGTGTAAGTACCGGTTTGGTTGGGCGTAAAGCTAAATGGCACATTGCCGGTTTGTGTTGTATTATTTGGCAACAATAAGGAGTAAGTTACTTTTGGCGGACAAGCAGTATCCTTACAATTATAATTTGCATTAATGGTATATGTTTGAAAACAATTTAGTTTGTAAACTTTTTTACAGTCTAATTTTTTTTGTTTCACCACATTATCATTTGCCTTTGTTCCTTTATCATTTTGAGAAATGGCACTTGCTAATTTTGTACCGCCCTGTTGTTCTTTATCATCCAGTTTCAGGTCTGTTTCTTCTAATGTTATTTCTCCCCAATGGCTTTCTTTGCAATCGCAATCGCCACAATGTTTAATAAATAAATTAAACACATTGGAGGTATCTGTACAACCGTTTAGTGTAACAACAATTGAAATATTGTGCAGCCCAAGTAATGGTATAAGTGTAGCAGTATTTAATATATTACAAGGCGATGGTTGTGGGCTTATAGGCACACCATTATCTAGCCAAACAATGTTATACTGCGTGCATATATTTTGCCCAACCATTAATGGCAACGGAACGGATATATTGATGGGCGCATTGTCACAAATGGTATCGCAGCAAGATGGGAACAAACTTACATCTGGCATTTTATTGATGGTGATAACATTTGTAGTGGCAGAGCAACCGGTATTCATATCTGTAACAAATGCATAATACACCCCTGCTGCCGAAGCATTAATAATATTGGTAGTAGCAGTTGTGTTCCATAAATAACTGTAGCCTGCAGGTGGCGCCGTAAGAGGATTTGGCACTGCTTGCAATGCATAAATATTTCCCGAACACAATGTTCCGCCCGGTGGATTGATAGACGCTGTTGGACTATTGGTTGCATAAATACAAAGCGTATCAAAAGCCATGCAACCATTGGCATCTGTAACCGCTAAAAATATTTGATAGTTGCCAGGCGCAGAAACCAACGCTGTTGTAATAGCGGTATTTGCAGGACTAAATGTTACTGCAGGACTATTGGCCGTCCATGCATAAGTTGTATAACTCAACACAGCATTTTCCAAATTAATAGTACCTGAGCCAAAGCTTAAGCATACTGTTGATTTGCCTTTGATTTTTGCAATAGGTTTTGGAAATAATTTTAGTAAAACCGTATCCGTTTTTAATACACAATTACAACTCGGATTTAGAGGAGTAAGCACTGCATAATAAGTACCGTAGCCACTCACACTTACCGGAGAAGTATATGGAACTAATGGTGCGCCATACGCTATACCATTATTATATAATTGAAAAGAATAGGCTGCAAAACTAGGGCACATGGTATTTCCATTTGCATTAATAGTTGCAGTAATTAATGCTGTGCCGCCGGGGCAAATAGTACCTGGTACAATGGTTAAAGTAACAGTTGGTTTTAGTTGAATGGTAACCGAACCATTTTTAACAATGGTACAACCTTGTGGTGTTACGGCAGTAAGTTGTACAGCATAAGTACCTGGTGCTGCATAAATATGTTCAGGATTTTGCAGGTACGAAAAATAAGTATCGCCAAACGTCCAATAATAAGAAGCCATACCTGCTGGAGTTGTAAAAAATACCGGTGCTCCATTACAGGAAGGGTTAGGAGAAATATTGATAGTGGTAGCAGGCAGTACAACATTTACTGTAGTTGTATAGGTAGATGTACAACCTGCCAGCGTAATGCTTAATGTAATGGAAAATGTACCGGAACTAGTAGGCGTAATAGTTTGATTAGGTCCATTTGTTAGCGTTCCAGTATAGGTTCCACCTGTAACCGTCCAGGTATATATTGCACCAGCACTGTTTGGATAATAACTAGATGCATCCATCATATTTAACAAGCCCGTATTACAATTATATGCAGCCGTAAAAAATGTTACCACCGGTATTTTTACCCTCTTGCAGTTTATAATACAGCAGGTATCGTTGGTGCTTATTTTCACTACTTTTTGTATAACACATACATCATATTCACCTGCCTGTGCATATTGATGGGTTGTATTCAAACTAATAAAATCATCTGCTGTTCCATCTCCATAACAAATGGTTGGGTGTAAGGTTCCTGTTGTCCACCCTGGTGGAAGTGATAACGGTGTACCAACGAAATTTGTTGGCTGGCAACCAGAAAATGTAAAATTGAAATTGGTACCGGATAGTGCGTTACAAGCAGGTTTGCTGCAACAAATATTTACATCATTTGGTATGTTGATGATGTTAGATGTATCATTACATCCATTAGCATCTGTATAAATCAAATAATAAGAGCCCAGGGCAGTAGCTGTAAAATTGCCACACAGCAAAGATATTTGGTTGAACACAACTGGTCCACCAGCCGGGTCAAACATCCATTTACAAAAACTTGGTGCACCAATATTTGTTTGCACGGTAAGCAATACGCTCAACGAATTTGGATTGCAGGAAGAAACACTGCATGGCGGAATAATTTTTACCCAATATGGATTTGGTGGAATGGTAATACATTTTTGTTGTGCACAACTACCCAATGCAGATGGGTTAATGGTTACACAATATTGCCCCGGTTGGTTAATAGAAACCGTTGCCGTTGTTTGCCCCGTTACACCCGGGCCACTCCATAAATAAGGCCCTGCAGTGCTTGATGTAAGTGTCATTCCACTTTTTATACAAGTGCCGCCAACCGTAATGGTAGGGAACACCGGTAGCGTTACAGTAATAGTTGCTGACGCTGACCCACCGCAATTACTAACCGTTAGTAAAGCTGTGTTGGGAGTACCACCATGCCATAAAACATTAATACTAGATGTGCCTTGTCCGGTAACAATTGTACCAAGTGTATTTGATATTGTCCAGTTATAATTTACACCTGCTACTGCATTAGAAATGGAATACGAAACCGTTTGATCCACACATGCATTTGCAACAGGATTAAGAAGTGGAGCCGGTGGCTTTGTAATTGTAAACGTTGCAGTTCCCTGCGAGCAGGTTAAATTAAAAGCACAGTTTTGTGTGGCGGTTACGGTAGCAGGCAATGTTGCAAATTGTATAACAGCGGTATCTAATTGGGCACCTGTGTTTGCAACCATTGTAGCACCTGCAGGCAAGGGCAGCCAACTAATGGGAGAAGTAGTAACCGTGGATGTGGCCACAAATTTTATTGGCACACCAGGGCAAGAAATAGGTGTAGCAGTTGTAATGTTTAACACCGGCCTTGGTGCTACAATAATACTGGCAGATTGTGGTGAGTTACAAAAAGCTCCTGCCCCCCCAGTACCCGTAATTACATAAGTAGATGTGGTACCTGTTACTGGAAAACTTACTGTACTACTCGGGCCAGATAATGGAGAAAAAGTAACTCCGGCCGCCGGTACAGCTGACCATGTTACTGAGCCACCTGATGTAAAAAATAATGCGGTACAACCTTCGCAGGTTTTTGATGGGCCATTTATTTTTAATACCGGTTTAATAGAAAGTGTGAGTGTAGAACTACCGCTGCAACCGGGTTTTAATGGATTTTGATACGTGCACGAAATGGTGCCCGTTCCTCCCGGACCCCACTTTATTACAATGCTTGCAGTATTTAAACTTGGGCCAATAATGGCTCCCCCTGAAACAGTCCATGTATAAAATGCACCAGGCATGGCAGGTAAATAATATGTTTGAATACTGTTTGCACAAACAGTTAAAGGCGTGTTTGGTAAAATAGGAATATTGTTTACAAGCACCGGTACATTTAGAGTTGCACTATTACCACAACTATTGCCGCAGCCGGGTGTATTTAATGTAAGCGATGTTGGGTACGGGCCCGTCCAAACAACTTTCACACATTGTGTACCTGCGCCAGAAATGATGTTGCCGCCGCTGATGCTCCAGTTATAAGTACCACAAACGGTGGTGGCACAATATTCAGCAGTATTGCCTACACACAAACATTGGTTTATACATTCTTTGGGTACAATGGTAAGTGGTGTACCTGCTACAACTGTTACCATTAAGGTATAGGTTGTATTACAGCCGCAGCATGGTCTTGGTACATCTCCGCCTGTAGGAGTCGGTTGCTGAGGTGAGCAATTGGCAGTATCGCTGTACACAGTTATGGTAACAGGATAGGTTCCTGCGGCAGCATAAATATGTATGGGTGCATTTACGTTTCCTGCAAAGGTACCATCGCCATAATCCCAAGATACTGCTGCACCACCAATAGATGCATTACTAAAATTAACTGTTAATCCTGCACATGCATTGTTGGGCGTAAAAGTAAATAATGCCTGTGGCGCATCTCTTAAACAAATACTTTCCTGTATTGTTTTTACACACTTACCATCGGCACTGGTAATGGTAACAATGATGGTACCTGTGCTTCCACCACCCCAAGTAATATTTATAGGGTTGGTAGTGGTGGAAGAAGGCACACCCCCGGTAACTACCCACGTATAAGAATATCCGGCCAAATTTGGCACTACTAAAAATGTATTGGTACTGTACTTGCACATGCTGGCAGTAAATTGAGAACCGCCATTTGCAGATGAACACAACTGTGTTTTTGTACAATCAAAATCTCTTTTAAATTGTAAAGAAAATTCGGGGCAGCAAGCAGTATTTACTTGTGCAAATATGCTGAGCGAATAAGTTATTGCAATCAGAAAAATGATAGATACTTTTTTCATTGTATGCTGTTTTGGTAAATACTTTTAATAATTTTTTTAGCAGGTTACTTTTTTACATCATGCACTTTATCACAACCTTCTTTTTTCTTTTCGTAACATACCAGTTTGTTGCAGGTAGTACAATCTTTAAATTCTATTTTGTATCGTATGCACCATTTAAAAACAGCGCTACAACAATGTGTTAGCTGGGGTGTGGTTATATTAAAACTTTGCGGCTGTTGCACCGTGTTCCACTCTATACTGTTTGTGCCATTTGTAAAATGCCCATAAGTAGCAGCATCTTTATTGCACGGAATGCATATATCATTTTCAGGAACCATTTCAAAATAAACCAACTCGGCTTTTATGCTTTTTATAGGCTTTACCGGGTTGGTAACAATGTTTAAGGTTTGGGTAAAAGAGAGTATGTTATTTGCAAAATTTATTTGCGAAGGTGCAGGTGCGTTTAAAGTAAAATTCTTTTCGTCGCATGCATCACATCTGCATTTTAATGTATCGCTTGCTACTTCTGTTTCTTTATTATCGGGGTCAGCTACATCTTCTGCATCTACCAAAAACTTTAAAAAACTTGCTGCACTTATACAATCAATTGAGGAGGTAAAAACTTTTGTACCGTTACCAACAATATTTTGAACAAGCGGCGGCGCAATGGGCGAAAGGTTAATAGAAGCCCCTACTCCATTTACTTTATATTTTATGGCAACAATATTTACAGCAGTTGCCAGGTTGTTTTTTACTTTTATATAAATAGCTTGTTTGCCATCTATGCAGCAACCAAATTTTACACTGTCTATTTGTATATCAATATTATTTTGAACTTTAAAACTCCACAGCTCACTTTTTCCTTCGCTGCTTCCAATTGGTTTTCCATCTTTATTTACTGCCTGCACATTCCAAATATAATCGCATAAATAGGGGGGCCTGCATGGGCCAGTGTAAATATTTGTAACTACAGCCTGCGTAATATTATCAACATCTTTTGTAACAATTGGCGGGTTGGTTCTCATGGCCTGTGCACCAGTTTGCCCTTGCATTAATTGCCAAACTTTTAAGCGATACGTAACGGGTTCTTTAGGTTTTGGAATAACAGGCGTCCACCTAAATGTTACCGGTCCTTTTAGTTCTTCCGGTTTAAAAACTTTTCCGTTACCGGGATTAATATTTTGAGGGGGACTATAATTCTGCTGCACTTGAACGGCATCTTCCACCACAAATTCTTTACACATTTCTTTGCTGATGGGATACCTATCTAAATTATAGAACTGCACGCAAATACTGTAGTTACCGGGCTTAAGCGTATTACAATTGCTTATGTAACCACTCAATTCAGACCCTGTAAATGTCTTCACTGCATTAAAATCCAGCATGGGAGAAGCATCTACAGGGTTACCACATATTTTGGCACCGCCTTGTTTTATTTGTACCGCCAGTTTAATTCCCTGTATGGCAGATTGTGGAATTCTTTGTGCCGTAAGTATCATACCACCGGGTATAGTACCCCAGGAAGAAACATCGGCAGGCATTTTATTTTTAACTGAAAAAGATAGAATGTTTATCTGGTTAAGCGGTTGCTGTGCAAAACTATACAGGCTAAAAAATATGCTGCATAAGAGTAATGCGAAGTTTTGGTATTTACGCATAGTTGTTTGTTTGCGTAAATATGTACCGTTAATTATTCATATAAAACCATAATTGTATAAGTGCAGGCTTTGAAAGTATAAGTGTATTATTTTTTTCTTAGCCACTTTTCAAACCTGCTAAGCAGTTCATCTTTTCTGCGAGATGCTACATTTAATCTTGTACCGTTTTCTAAAATCACTTCGCCGCCGCTGCCTTTTACATATTCTTTAATGCAGGTGAGGTTTATTATATGCTGGTCGTGTATGCGCACAAAAGTATCGGCAGGTAATAATTTTTCATACTCACCCAATTGCCTGCTCACCATTATTTTTGAATTATCCGATAGGTGAAAGTTGGTGTAATTGCCACTGCTTTCGCAGAAACAAATTTGCGTAAGCTTTATAAATTGTAAACCCTGCATGGTAGGCAAGGCTATTTTATCATGCTTATTTTTATGGTGCACATTTTCTAATAATGAAAATATATTTTCAGTGTATTTCTTCTCTTCAATTTTAGTAATGGCTTTTTCAATTGCAGCAGTTAATTTTTGAGTTACAATGGGTTTGGTAATATATGCCACTGCATTATAATCGAATGCTTCCATGGCATACTGGTTATAGGCGGTTACAAAAATTACTTCAAAGCTAAGTGGCTCTAATTTTTTAAGGAGCTCAAACCCTGTCATACCCGGCATATCAATATCCATAAAAACAAGTTGCGGTTTTAATTCGCTTATTAGTTGCAAACCTTCTTGTGCATTTTCTGTTGTAGCAATTATTTCTAGCTGTGCAGCATGCTCTTTAATTAATGCTTGCAAAAACATTAGGTTATTTATTTCATCATCTACTAATATGGTGGTTACTTTTTTCATGTTATTTATTTTCCAAAGTAAGTGCTACTGTTGTTCCTGAACCTTCATTACCTGTTTTTATTTCTACATTTACATCGTATAAATCTGCTCTTCGTTGTTGTAAGTTTAGCCCATGAGATTGATGGCTGCTATTGTTTTTATGCTGATTTATTTTCTTATTATTTATACCAATACCATTGTCTGATATGGTGCATAAAACGGTATCGTTTTGTTGCAGTATCGAAATTGCAATCCTTCCCTGTTTTCCATTCAAATGCCTAATGCCGTGCTTTATGGCATTTTCCAAATATGGCTGCATCAGCATTGGCGGTACCAATATTTGCTCTGCATCAATATTTTTATCAACAATAATTTCATACATCATTTTATTGCCAAGCCGAAGTTTTTCCAGCTCCAAATAGTTTTTACTGTACAACAATTCATCTTGCAATGTTATTTTTTGTAAGCCAGAATAATCCAACGTTTTGCGAAGCAGGTAAGAGAATTTATCCAAGTACATTTCCGTTTCTTCAAAACGTTTTTGATGGTTTAAATATTTTATAGAGTTGAGGCAGTTAAAAACAAAATGTGGATTTATCTGTGCTTTCAAGGCTTTCAATTCTAAATCGCTTAATTTTTTTTCTGTCAATAATTTCTCTACACTACGTTCTCTTTTAATACTGCTTCTTCGTTGGGTAAAATAAAAAGTAGCTGCTACACCAGCAATAAAAAGCAGGATATAAAAAACAATGCTCTTACAAAAAGGAGTACTTATTTTAAAAAGAACTTCTGTTGTTTTAGCAGATGCTGTACCATCTCTTTTAATAGCACGTATTTGCATTTTATAATTGCCGGGCGCCAGTTGTGGTAATGTAATATTTTCTGTTTGTGTGGTTATCCATGCACCATTATTTATTCTGTATTCATATATTCTTTCTGTAGTAGAGCCAAGGTCGGCAGATGAAAACGAGACAGAAATATTTTTTGTTTTATAATCTAGATCATATTCGTTTTGCAAAATGGTATCAGCATTATTTAACTTAACGCCGGTTACATAAACAGGTATATCAATTGTAGTAAAATAAAGAGAAGATGGAATCATGCTTATGCCAGAGGTAGTAGCCACATAAACAGTATCATTTCTTTCAATAATATCATTTATTTGTTTGCCAGCTATGCCATCTGCTGTGGTAAAAACAGAAATTTTATAACGTAATTTAAATCCTTCTCTACTATAATTTACTCTTGCCAGTGCAAGGTTAGTGCCTACCCACAGCTCGCCTTTTTTTTCGCTGTAAAGTGCCCTGCAATTATTGCCCGGTAATTTTGCACCAAGCGGAATAACAGCAATGGGCTTATCATTAAACAATGCTACCAACGAATCTGTAGCAAGACCCACCCACAAAATTTCATCTTGTTTATTATACGCAAGTGAGCTTACTCTTGTACTCAACAAAGAATAATTATTTCCAAAATTTTTTAGGTTTTTTAAATTTTCCCATTTGTACAATCCGGTATTAGAGCCTATATAAATGTTTTGGGGAGATGATGCCTGCAGTGCGGTAGTTCTGATTCTGAGCGAATCAGTATTTTTTAAAGTCATAATATTTACCCGGGTAACTTGGCCGCTATTACCTGTAAAAATGATGGAATCACTTATTAAGATCACATCTTTATTAGCAATATTTTTTTGAAAATTTTTAAGTTTATAGTTTCTATCAATGGCAAATAAGCCACCTTCAGAGCCTATAAGTACAGCGCTGTTGCTTTCTATTATTTCCCTAATCCAATTGGTGTAATCTTTTTCGCCTTTTAAAAAAATGATCTTATGATCATAAGGCCCTTTATAAATAAAAACCTGTCCATCATTTGTGCCTGCTACTACCTCATTATTTAAAAAAGAAATACTATTAAAATTTCTTTTAAATGCAGGATTGCTAATGGAAAGAATACCTTTTTGTTGATACCGAACTATACCACTTTCTTTAGTGCAAATCCAAGTATTGCCTGCCTTATCTTCATTTACATATCTGGGCATGCTGTTAAAAGAAAATGCCTGCTGGCTAAAAGTAAGTGTAGCAGTATCGGCCAAATATATATTGCCATTTGCAGATGAAATGGCTATTTGTTTCCCAGTAAAATTAAGCGTGCTAATTACAAATGGTAGAGTTATTTCAATTTTATCGCCCATACTCCCATTAGGTAAAATTTTTATTTTTACAAGCTTAGTAGAATCTGCAAAATAAAGATTATTATTTGCGAAAGCAGATTTTGAGACTCTTCTTCCCATAAACTCTCTGCTTATTATTTTATAATTTTGTATAAGCCTTAATGAATCGCCAGCAATAAATAAATATTTTTGGTTGGGTAATGCTATAACACGGGTTGTATAAAATTTAAGATTATGCGCAAATTTATACTGGGTGGTTTTTTTATTTTTATAAATAAATACTTCTCCTTTATTGTTACAAAAAGCTATACCACCTCCTTGCAGTGCATTGCACATATTTACATTTGCAAATAAAATTTTACTTAATTCTTTATCGGTTTGGCTATTGATAAACCTGTCGGTTTTTTCATCGTAGTATGCAGGCGTTCGCTGAAAAGGTAATACCCACACAGTACCGGTACTATCTGTAAGTACATTTAAAATATCATTGTCGGGCAAGCCTTGTGACGTAGAATAATTTTTAAAATTCTTACCATCAAATTTTGAAAGTCCATTTTCTGTAGCCAGCCACAAAAAGCCTTTTTTATCTTCTATACAATTATAAATATCGTTAGATGGTAAACCTTCGTGCAATGTATAATAAGTGTATGCAGGTTGTTGTGCATATACTTTGCCCACAAGCAGTAGCAGGCAGCTAAGCAATATTGGAATAAAGGTTTTGGTCATTGCTGGTATGAATATACCAAAAATAACTTATGTAAAAATCTACCAATATAAATTTAAAATCAGAGGCAAAAAAATGGTTATAAATTGATACATCTATCATTTTATAACCAGCGTATATTTTTCAGGGAAATATTTTATCTCAATCTATTGCTATCCTTTATTAATTTTTCATCGCTCCTTATACCCTGTGCAGCCAATATAAAAAATAACAAAACAGCAATGTGTAGCACTGCACTAATAGAAAAATTTCCCTTGCCTACATACGTTTCAATTTCTCTGTAATACAAAAACATAAGTATTAATTGAAGCAGTAACCCCAATAATGTAAACCGCAATTGTTGCTTTCTGTTTTTGTATAAAAATATACTAACCAAAGCTACAATACCCGTTGCCAAAGTTGCAAAAATAAGTGGCAACGTATCCAATCCATTTAAAAAGGATGATGGAACAAGTTCTTTATTTGTTCCAAAATAAGTAGAAAGCGTAAGCGTTAAAAAAACACAAACTGCTGCTAGTAATAACCATATGCTTTGAATACGTTGTATCATTTAAAAGTATTTAGATAATAATTATTTAGAAATAGTATTTAGAAAAGAAATTTCATTTATTAAAAACCAAACGAGAAACGAGCAAAGAAGGTTTTACGGCAACGGAAACCCTTTCATCATCTCATGCACTTCTTCTTTTACCGCAAGCAATGTTTCTTCGTTATCAATATCCATCATTATTTTGTCAATTAATGCCACCACTTTTTCCATATCCTCTTCTTTCATTCCTCTTGTAGTAATAGCCGGCACTCCCACACGAATGCCACTGGTTACAAACGGACTTTTATCATCGTAAGGCACTGCATTTTTGTTTAAAGTAATGTGCGCTTTGTCCAACGTTTCCTGCGCTTTTTTGCCCGTAATATTTTTATTGCGAAGATCAATCAACATTAAATGATTATCAGTACCACCACTAATTATTTCGTAGCCCCTACTCACAAATGCTTTAGCCATTGCCTGCGCATTTTTTTGTACCTGTGCTATATAAGTTTTAAATTCATCTGTAAGCAATTCGCCAAAAGCCACTGCCTTAGCGGCTATTACATGCATCAATGGTCCACCTTGTGTACCCGGAAACACAGCCATATCCAACACATTACTCATCATACGCAAGTTGCCTTTCATATCTTTTAACCCCATTGGGTTTTCAAAATCTTTCTTCATTAAAATAATCCCACCTCTTGGGCCACGCAATGTTTTATGTGTAGTACTCGTTACAAAATGGCAATGTTCAAAAGGTGAATTCAATAAACCCGCTGCAATAAAACCTGCAGGGTGAGCCATATCGCACCATACAAACGCACCAATTTCATCTGCCACTTTTCTTATGCGTGCATAATCAATATCTCTACTGTATGCCGATGCACCACAAATAATTAATTTTGGTTTTTCTGCACGGGCTTTTTCTTCCAGCATTTCATAATCTATAAGGCCCGTTTCTTTTTTTACTCCATAAAAAAATGGTCTGTAATATTTACCAGAAAAGTTTACAGGTGAGCCATGGGTTAAGTGTCCGCCCATGCTCAAATCCAAACCCAGTATTGCATCGCCGGGTTGTAAAATACCAAGCATTAAGGCAGCGTTTGCCTGTGCGCCACTGTGCGGTTGCACGTTTGCATATTCGCAATTAAATACTTTTTTTATACGATCTATTGCCAACTGCTCCACTTCATCTACAATTTCGCAACCGCCATAATATCTTTTGCCGGGGTATCCTTCTGCATATTTATTGGTGAGGCAAGTACCCATTGCTTCCATTACTTGTTTGCTTGTAAAATTTTCGCTTGCTATCAGTTCAATGCCGTGTTGTTGCCTGTCAGCTTCCTGTTGTATTAAATCAAATAAAGCAGTATCTCTTTGCATAAATATTAATTTGAAGTGCAAAGATAAGTGGGACGTTCATAAGTTTTATTTTTTAGCAATCGATCGCCAAAGATGTTTCCCATAAAAGCAATGAGGAGCAGGAGCAGTAGGGTTTCATATCAACATTAGTCTCCCGCTATCCATTGCTGCCGCTCAAAGGCAGCGGCATCCATTACTATCGGGGCTATCAGGATCGGTAAATCTTTTTTCAACATTTATCTACGCAAAGAGCAATTGCATTTCAACTTAACAAATAATATATTTTCAGTAACTTGATGTAAAAATATTTTATGCCGCATATATCCATCATATCTGCAAGTGTAAGAACAGGCAGAAACAGTCACCGCTTAGCTTTGTATTTTAAAAACTATTTAACCGAAAATAATATTGCGACAGCGGAAATATTGGATTTAATGGAATACAATTTTCCGCTTTTTGAAGAGCGCTTGAAGTTTCAAAAAAATCCTTCAGCAAAAACAATTGAGTTTGCCGAAAAAATAAAAACATCTGATGGAATTATAATAGTAACTCCGGAGTATAATGGCGGTTACCCTGCAAGTTTAAAAAATGTAATCGATCTTATGTTGGAAGAATGGCTTCACAAACCAATTGCTATTGCTACAGTATCTGCAGGACCCTTTGCCGGTTCGCAATGTATTGTTTCTTTACAATTCACCCTTTGGAAAATGAAGGCATGGACCATTACCGAAATTTTTTCAGTACCAAAAATACAGGAAGCCTACCACGAAAACGGCAACGCTACTGATAAAGAAGGATCTGATAAACGAGCAGCTGTTTTTACAAAAGAATTAATTCGCTGTATAAATCTGGGGAAATCTTCTTAAAAATTTTTTATAAAAAAGAAAAACCCTTTCGCATAAGAAAGGGTTTTCAATTAGATTGAACTAATATCTTTTGTCTTGTGTCTATTATCTAATGTCTAATCGTTAATATTCATCTTCGTTAAAGAAGAAATCTTCCTGGCTTGGGTAGTCAGGCCAAATATCTTCTAAGCCTTCATACAAATCGCCTTCGTCTTCCAATTCCTGAAGATTCTCAATAACCTCAATGGGTGCACCACTGCGTATGCTGTAATCTATCAATTCATCTTTGGTTGCCGGCCAAGGCGCATCTTCTAAGTGTGAGGCAAGCTCTAGTGTCCAAAACATTGTTGTAACTGTTTAATTTTGTGCAAATGTAGAGTTTAGTACGATATAACCAAAAGTGTTTTTTACACATTGCCATTCAGTTGTTTATATGTTTATAAAGTTTTGATGTGTGCGTAAAATGAATTATTTACTATTAAATATTACCCTAATATTATACAGCATATTAATAAGTAACATGAAATTTACTAACTCAACATTATTAATTATTTTGTGCAAATGTTAGAGGCAAAAAATATTAAAAAGTTTTACGGTGATTTACAAGTGCTTAAAGGAGTTGATTTAAATATTAGCAAAGGCGAAATTGTAAGTATTGTAGGTTCATCAGGCGCAGGCAAAAGTACATTGTTGCATATACTTGGCTCATTAGACAAACCAAATGCGGGAACTGTAACACTTAAAGGAGAAAGAATTGATAGCCTTAACGGAAATGCTTTGGCAAAATTTCGCAATAAAAACATTGGTTTTATATTCCAGTTTCATCATTTATTACCTGAGTTTACTGCCTTGGAAAATGTATGTATTCCCGGCTGGATAGCCGGAAAAAAAAAGAAAATAACCGAGCAAAAGGCAACGGATTTATTGCATACGCTTGGCCTTGGAGATAGACTGCAAAATAAACCACACCAGCTTTCCGGCGGTGAGCAACAAAGGGTGGCTGTAGCAAGGGCATTAATTAATGACCCATCTATTATAATGGCAGATGAACCAACCGGTAACCTGGATAGCGCTAACGGCAGAGAATTGTACAAACTATTTATAGACCTGCGAGATAAATTTCAACAGACATTTTTAATTGTAACACACAATGAAGAATTTGCCCAAATGGGCGATAGAGTAGTTGTGATGAAGGATGGGAGGATTGTTTAAAAAGTTCAAGGTTTAAGGTTCAAGGTTTTTTAAGATCGTTAGCTATCACAAATGTTCAAGGTTGATGGTTCAAGGTTTTTTAAGATCGATAGTTATAACAAATGTCTGAGGGTTAAAGTGTAGGGTTCATAGTTCAAAGTATTTTCAATTCGATGATTCATAAAAGAAACTCAATGTTTTCAAACCATAAACATTGAACCTTCAACCTTAAACCACCCTTCAACCTAAACATTCAAACTTCTTCCATACTTTTTCTTAAGGCAGCGTTTGTAAAATGCATGGTGTCTAATTTTAAAATAATAGTATGAAACATTTATTTTCTTCATTAAGCATTTCTGTAATTATATTAATTTTTACAATTTCTTCCTGCGAGAAATCAAACAGTCTAACTGATGGTTCTCCCAGCACTTTTGCCGGTGGATCACCAAGTATTTCTGTACCCGGCGGGGGTGGAAGCACACCTCCAACGAGTGGTGTATTGACTGCAGGCGAATGGAACGATTTTGATAATTGGAGTTTTTGGAAAAACTTAATGCTGAACGATACCTTTAATATTTACCAAAACAAATGGGGATTTAATGCCAATGAAAAATGGCAGTTTGTCGTAAAAGATATGAATGGTCTACACGTAGCAAATGCTGTGGTAGAAATAAAAAATGGCACCGATGTTTTGTGGACGGGCAGAACAAATAAATATGGCAGTTTGCACATCATTCCTTCAATATATAACAGCACTAATATTGCCAATGGAAATTATACTGTTACCTATAATAACGCCGCTGTAGCTACAGGCGTATTGGCTACAAACACTCCACTCATCAACATCAGCATTCCTTCGGCAGTAGCTGCCATTACCAATGTAGATGTAATGCTGATAGTAGATGCTACAGGAAGCATGAGTGATGAAATTACTTATTTAAAAAATGAATTGTTGGATGTGTTGAACCGTGCTGATAACCAAATAACTGGTGAGATGCGGTTTTCAAGTATTTTTTATAGAGATTTTGGAGATGAGTATGTTACAAAAGCGAGTGCATTTACTACCACAAAAGCTACTATTGTAAATTTTGTAGCTACACAGTCCGCAGGTGGTGGTGGAGATACGCCGGAGGCTATTGAAGAAGCATTGAAAACTGCTATGCAACAACAATGGAGTACTAATGCAAAAGCAAAAATTATATTTTTAATTGCAGATGCGCCTTGCCATGAAACACCACAAATTTTAACCACGTTAAAAACCCACATTAAAGAAGCTGCTGCAAAAGGTATCATGATCATCCCTGTTTCTGCAAGTGGGGTAGATAAGTCGACTGAATTTCTTTTTAGATTTATGGCGCAAGCCACCAACAGTACTTATACTTTTTTAACCAACCACAGTGGCATTGGAAACAATCATATAACGCCTACTGTTGGCAACTACCAAATAGAATTTTTAAATAATTTGATGGTAAGGCTTATTACAAAATACGGTGGAAATTAAATCTTCACTGTACTCATTCCGCCATCTACATGCATAATTTGCCCGGTTATCCATGCTGCATTTTCAGATAATAAAAATGCAGCCATGTTTGCAATATCATGGGCTGTTCCTATTTTTTTTAATGGATGGCGAAGTGCATTGGCTGCTTTCTTTTCATCGGTATTTAATAATGATGCAGCAAGTGGTGTATCTGTTAAAGATGGGGCGATGCAATTTACTCTAATGCTTGGTGCCCACTCTGCAGAAAGTGCTTTTGTGAGTCCTTCAATGGCACCTTTAGATGCAGAAACCTGTGTGTGAAATGGAAGACCAACTTGTACTGCAACCGTTGAGAAAAATACTACTGATGCATGTTCACTTTTTTTTAGCGCCGGAAAAGCAGCTTGTAAAACTTTTACCAATCCGCCAACCTGTAAATTAAAATCGTTGGTAAAATCTTCGGATTTTATTCTACCAAAAGGTTTAAGATTTATACTGCCAGGACAATACACGAACCCATCAATTACTTCCGGTAAAAAAGAGAAATCCATTTCATTATCCATCACATTTAATGGATGGTAAGTTATGTTGCTGCTGTTTTCTACTGCATGAGTATTGTAAGTTGCAATAACGTTATCGCCTTTATCAGCAAGGGTTTTAGCCAATTGTAAACCTATGCCAGATGATGCTCCTATGATGAGGTATGTTTTCATGAAATAAAATTACATACTCTGCTACCAAAACTGTTTCGATTATGGAAAGGAAGTTTTAATTTATTGATGCAACAGTTGCTGAATTCTATCCGCCACTTTTTCTGCATTCGGTAACATTTCTTTTTCCAATAAAACATTCATAGGCACCGCTGGTAAATTTAAAGCACCCATTACTTCTACCGCTGCATCTAAATTTTTAAAACATGATTTGGAAACTCTTCCTGCCAAAGCTTCTGCAAAAGAATTATTTTGCTGCTCTTCGGTAAGTATTAAACATTTGCCATGTTTTTTTACGGTAGCAAAAACCAGTTCTTCATCTAACGGAAACAACGTTCTCAAATCAATAATTTCTACCTGACCTGCAAAGTTTTTTGCTGCAGCTTTTGCCCAATACACACCCATACCATAAGTAATAACACAGCAGCTTTCACCCTTGTTTATTTTTTCTTCCTCAGCATGTAAAACAATATTGCCCTTGCCAAGCGGAATAATATAATCTCTGCTAGGTTCTGTATTTTTTGCATCTTCTGTGCCTGGCACTTTGCTCCAGTATAAACCTTTATGCTCCAGCATTACAACTGGATTAGGATCCATGAATGCCGCTTTTAATAAGCCTTTCATATCTGCTGCACAACTTGGATAAACAATTTTTATTCCTTTAATGGTTAGCAAAGTACTCTCTACACTTCCGCTGTGGTAAGGACCGCCACCACCATACGCACCAATTGGTACACGTATTAATGTTTGTATCGGAAACTTGCCGCAACTTAAATAACAGCTTTTAGAAATTTCTGTTACCAGTTGGTTTAGCCCCGGATAAATATAATCTGCAAATTGTACTTCCACAATTGGCTTTACACCCACCGCACTCATACCAACTGTGCTGCCAATAATATAAGCTTCCTGTATAGCTGTATTAAAAACCCGATAGTCACCAAATTGTTCTGCTAGCGTTGCGGCTTCTCTAAAAACCCCGCCAAGCCTGCGTCCTACATCTTGTCCGTATAAAACAGCTTCGGGGTAATCTTCCATTATTTCTCTTATGGCAAACAATGCAGCATCTACCATCAAAACTTTCTCTTTATTTTTCGGCGCACGTTCACCTTTTTCTTCAGTAATATTTGTAGGTGCAAAAACATGGTTGGTAACAGAAGATGCTAATGGTTCTGCAGATGCAACTGCTTTATCAAATTCATTTTTTATAAATTCAATTGCCTGTTTTTCTATTTCATTTAAATAATTTTCATCTACCCCTTGTTGCAATAAAATCTTTCTCAAATTATCGTAAGGGTCATCGTTGCTGTGCTTACGCAGATCATCTTCCGTACGGTAAAAATCTTTTCGTACACCACTAGTATGATGTCCCAGCAATGGTACCCGTGCATGTACAAGGTATGGTGTTGAATTTTCTCTTACCTCATTTATTACTTGTTGCATGGCATGGTAACTTTCTTCAAAATTATAGCCATCCATGCTAATTCTTTTTATGCCTTTAAAGCCTTTAATAAATTCGTATGCATTGCAGGTACGAGCTTCGGCTGCTGTAACGCTAATGCCCCAATCATTATCCTGCACCAAAAAAATAATAGGAAGCTGGTGTAAAGCTGCAAACTGAAATGCTTCGCTTACTTCACCTTCTGTTACGGATGCATCGCCTAGGGAACAGATGACAACAGGTGAATGGTGAGTGGTGAATGATGAATGGGCAGCGGTGAGTGGTGACGCTGTAATTGCATGTGATCTTTCGTCCGTGGTCTGTCGTCCGTGGTCTGTCGTCTGTTGTCTATCCTCCGTCTGTTGTCTGTCGTCTGTTGTCCGTCGTCTTTCTTCCAAACTCCTCAAATACTTCAACCCCTGCGCTACACCAGTTGTAGGAATAGCTTGCATGCCCGTTGCACTGCTTTGGTGTATGATAGTAGGTTTATCTTCTCCTCTATAATTTGGATGATTGTAATATGACCGACCGCCGGTAAAAATATCTTCGCCTTTTGCAAGTAATTGAAGCATTAATGTATAAGGTGAAAATCCCATTCCAAGCATCATGCTTTCATCTCTGTAATACGGACTCACATAATCGCAGGGCAATAAATTGTATGCCGTTGCAAGTTGTATAGCTTCGTGGCCACGACTAGTGCTGTGTACATATTTACAAATGCTGCGGTTGGCCTCGTAAATAGCTGCCATTGCCATTGCCTGGCAAATATGTTGGTAGGCTTTTAGTGAAATTTGCTGATCCAAAAGTTATGTGAAGTTGTGATGAAAGACTGATTTTTATACATCGCAAATTTAAGTTGCTGTGGGAGTTAAAAAATATTTTTTTTATGGGAGGGATGGAATTGTTTTAGCTCCATTAAAAGAAGAAAATGGTTGAAAATTAAGATTTATTATTTCCCGCTAATATTTTTTAGGTTCCATACTTGTATGTCTTATTCGAATGATAAACACCTTTGTGGGTTCGGAATAATAAACAACACGATATCTTAAAATTTCAAAGTAACGGTAATTTCCATCATTGTTTTTTTTATAAGGATCTAGTCTATGTACCAGTCTGTCATCTTGTAAAGCAATTATTTTATCAAGAATTATCCCTTTTACTTTTTCTGCATTTTGTTCAGAGTCTTTACGTATAAATTTAATAGCAGAAGCAAATTGTTTAGTAGCTAGTTTTGTCCAAATAATTTTCCTTTTTTTTATTACCATTTTTTTGACATTTGCACCACTTCTTCATGGCTATAAACATCTCCACGTTTTACTTCTTCCATAGCTTCATCAATTTCTTTATTGTATTGGGAAACACTTATTCTTTCGCCTTCTTTTATATCATCTTCCAAAAGTGCATATAAGCCTTTAATTTTTTTATCGTTTGCTATTTGCATAAAATTAGATAATCGCTGACGTAGGGCTGTAGTATTCATAAATTCAGTATTGCTTTCTACAAATTTACATTTTTTATTTATCCAAAAATGTGATTAACATTTAAGTAATTTTTTAAGTTATTTCTTAACTTTATTAATTGCATCAACATATTTTTTCTTTACACCATTATTGTCTTCATTGTTACACAAAACTTCAATTGCAGGTATTAAATTTTTATTATGTTTTGTTTTTAGTTTTAAAATTTCCCCCAATGCATATGCAGAAGCCCACCTTACAACTGTACCATTATCTTCCGCATTTATTAATAAAATATTAATGGTTTTTTTAAGTTTTGCAGGAAATAAATGTGCAATGTTTCCAATTACTTTTGCACTTTCCCATTTTAATCTAGGTGCATTTTCAAGCAATGTATTTATAACAAAAGCCCATACATTATCATTTGCAAGTGTTGGTTGTAGTTTTGTTGCATATTCAATTGATTCTATACAAGTAGCTTTATCTGCATCTTTACATCTTTCTGCAAAAGCAATTAATTCATCAACAGGAAATGATCCATCCAATAACCATTTGCTGATGGTTTGGGTTTTGTCTTTTAGTTTTTTTGTTTTGTCTTTTAAAAGTTCGACAATTGTCATAATGATTTTTTAAATACTTCATTCTCCAACTTCCAATAAACCATCGCATCATCTTGCATTGTTTGTACAAAATTCAATTTCCTTAACAAATTTATCGAACCAATATTTCCAATCAAGCATTTAGCAGTTATTTCATTTACTTCTTTATGTGCTAACGCCCAATTTATAATTGCCCTTGCAGCTTCTTCAGCATAACCTTTTCTTCTTTCATTTTTAATAATTCCGTAGCCAAGGTCAATGTTTTGTTCTGCATGGTTAAATCCTTTAAAACCTATATCTCCAATTATTTCCAAGCTGTCATTTTTAATAATCATCCACGATTCAAAACCGGTAGGTGCTTTTACTTTTAATAAATTATTAATTATTTTAGGCAGCGTTTCCATTACATCATCATCTGGCCAACCATTCCCTTTTTTAAAACCCATTTTGTATAATGCTGTAAAATCATTACTAATAATTTCGGTACAAATTTTTATGTTGTAAGGAATTAAAATTAATTTTTCGGTGATGAGTTTTTGTTCTGACAATTGTTGGTTTTCGTTTTAATTATTTTGAAAATAAATGTTGGTTTTAATTTAAATTGAATTTGTTTTAACTTATAAATGAAATTACCTCAGAACTCAATAATTAGAAAATTGATATAAATATTTACAAGAAATGGTATGTTATTCTCATCAATCTTTTGTTTCTTCCACATACTCAAGTATATCTGCCGGCTGACAATTTAAAACTTTACAAATAGCTTCTAACGTACTAAATCGTATAGCTTTTGCTTTGCCGGTTTTTAAAATAGAAAGATTAGAAAGCGTTAAATCTACTTTTTCTGATAGCTCATTAAGCGACATTTTTCGCTTAGCCATCATCACATCTAAATTTACAATTATTGGCATAGCTTAAACAGTTAAATCGTTTTCTTTTTGTAATTCAACACCTCTCGAAAAAATAGTTGCAATAATATAAATGATGGCCGCCATCAAAATAAACGCTTGACTGTCTTCCCAAAATTGGTTTAGGTTGGCAATGTCATATCCACGATGCAGTAAATTTTTAGCTACTTGCCTTGCTATAAAACTTAACAGCCCAATAGAAAAAGTATAGTAACTAATTTGTGTAATTTTTTTTGCAACAAACCCACTGAATGGTTTTGCCAAATCCAGTTTGCTCATAAGCATAACTACTACATAAAAAAGGTATGCTTTTAAAAATGAAATGATCAATATAAAACTGTACATATTATAGAATGTCCATTTACTACGATTGTACATTTCGCTCAAGTCCAATTTTTGATAAAGGTTTTTCACAAACTCAGGTTTGTAAATACTGAAAATAAAATTAACTATCAAGCCACCTGTTTCAATGCACAAGCCAACAAAAATAATCCAAGCAACAATGTGTAGTGTTTTTAAAATGAAACTGTTACCATTTTTCATAATTGTAAAATTTAAAATTATTAAGCAAACATAATAAATATTTATTGATAAACAATAAATATTATCCTTTTATCAAAATAATTGGTAAAAATATTTTTTGACTTATATGCTGGTAAATTATCCGCTTAAGGAAGTTAGGAGCATCAACATTTTGACTTTGTTTGGCATTGGTTTCCTGCTTTTCGCTGCTATCTTTTGCTCGTTCCTCACAAAAGGATATTCGCTTCAATCAGGGCTACAATAAGCTGGAGAACTTTTTTGAACTGGTGGAGAAGATATTAGCGAACGTTGCTTAGTGACATACAAGACGCTAGAATGAGTATAATTCTTTTTACTTTAAATTATTACAAGGCAGCCATTGTTGGTATGCGGCGCAGCCGTGAAGCCAAGCGTACCAACAACTAGCGGAGAGCATGAGGTATTTTTTATAATTTGTAGTGTAAGCTTGAAGTTGTTGGTACGCTCTGCTGCTTTACCTGCGCTGCATACCAACAATGGCCACTCTTCAATTAAGCAACCAATGATTCGGATATTTTAATGCTTAAGGAAGCCAACAAGGGCATGAATTCCTATCATCCAAAAACATTAGTTTCATTCTCCCCCACAATTAAAGCCCAAAAAATGTTCCCCTGTTCCCAGTAGCCACGATGGGCAGTAGTAGCCCTTGCACATAATAAATTTTAAAGTATAAAACAACTTGCGTGCAAGGCTACTACATACAGCGTGATACAAATGCTCATTAAATTTTCAACTGCCCATGCTCCTAAAACTATTTTAAAATAAGCCTCGGTGAAGTAATGCCGGCTTTAAGTTTATCTGCAATCTTTAATGCTCTCTCAATTTTTTTATCAGACGATTTTACGAGCGTAACCAAATAAATAATTCCACGTTTGTTTCCATCCGTTAATGAATGAAAAATTTTGTTGGCTTCATCATCGGTATCTAAAACTTCCTGCAATTCCTCAGGCATATTAAACTGGTAGGTTGTATCATCTTTTTCAAAGCTGGCGGTTACTTCGTCGCCATTCTTTAGGTGTAACTTTTTTAAAACCATGGCACCAATGGTTATAAAATAGTTTCCGTCCTTTTTAGGCATAAAGCCTACATGCAGTTTTTCTGTTTTGTTAATGATACATAATGCCCTTCTGTTTTTTCCATCTATATATTTATTAGCTGTAGAAGTACTTACCGCCAAAAAATGCATTCCGTTTGTAAATTTTTGAACAGTATATTTCATACAATTATTTTTACTGTTTTATATTTTATTTGCAAGCACAATCTTATACCTCCATAAATTTTTCTTCAAAGCTTTGTATTGCAGGTAAGCGGTATCAATATTTTTTTTGCCGTAAACGGTTGGCTTGGGGTTAAATAATTTGTACAAAAAACCACCTACCACACCGGGGAAATAAGCACGGTATAATCTTTTTGCAGAGGGAATTATTTTATCGGTTGCATCTTCAATTGTATTGTTGGTAAAGCCTGCTTGTGTGAGTTGTTCTGTAAATTTTTCGATGGTTGCAAAATCATCAATTGCCCAGCCGTTGGCCCATTGGGTTATTAATGCAGCATCTTTACCGGAGAGGTTTTGCTGCTTAAAAAAATCTGCCAATATAAGTCTGCCGCCTTTTTTTAATAAGCGGTATGCTTCTGCAATAAATTTACTTTTATCTGCCGCATGGCACACACTTTCTATTGCCCACACTACATCAAAACTTTCGCTTGGGTAGTTGGTGGCAGTAAAATCTTGCTGCTCAAAAATGGCGAGGGTTTGTAGATTTTCTTCGGCAGATAATTTATTGGCAGTGGCTACCTGTTTTGCGCTAAGGCTTATGCCTGTTACGTTACAGCCAATGTTTTTTGCCAACCATAAAGATGAACCGCCAATGCCGCAGCCTGCATCGAGCACCTTGTTTTCTTTTTTTATGCCTGCTTTTGTGGCAAGTATTTTATTAATATTTAGTAATGCTTCGTGAAAGTTTTTTGTACTGCTATCCCAATAACCATAATGCAAAGAGCGACTGCGTTGGAGGTTCCATACACGTTTGTAGTGTGTTTGGCTGAGGTCGTAATATTGTTCTATGTCTTTATTGGAGTACATTATTTTAGTTTAAACAAAGATGACAACTTTTAAAAAGTTGCCATTAATAATAAATCAGTTTAATAATAAATTTTATAGAGTCTGACTAATAGATTTCTCTGTGTTTACTTTTTTTTCTTGATAAAAAAAAGTAACAAAAAAAATCAAGACTTAAGAAAAAAAGCTAAAAATTTGAATGTTTGTCTAAAATGAAATCAGTTACAACAAAAGTACAAAGCCAATCATTTGTAGGACTTACCTACAACAAATCTTTTCCAAACATTTGTAACATCGATTTCATTTCTTAACGACTAACATTCAAATTTTCTTAACGCTTTTTTTCTTAGGTCGGTCCTACCCTAAAATTTTCGAAATATTTTAAAAAAAAATTACACCATCGTAAAACTTTCCAAAAACTTTGTTGTAAAGTTTCCACTTTTAAAATCTTCGTTTTGCATAAGCTGCAAATGAAAAGGTATAGTTGTTTTTACTCCTTCTATTACATACTCACTTAAAGCCCTGTACATGGTGTTGATGGCTTCTTCACGGGTTTGTGCAACGGTAATTAATTTTGCAATCATACTATCGTAATATGGTGGAATTACATAGCCTGCATACACATGGCTATCTACTCTTACGCCGTGCCCACCGGGTTGGTGCAATACCGTAATCTTTCCCGGCGATGGACGAAAATCATTGTATGGATCTTCTGCATTTATTCTGCATTCAATGGCATGCATTTGTGGGTAATAATTTTTACCGCTTACTTTTTCGCCGGCTGCTACTTTTATTTGCTCCTTTATTAAATCGTAATTAATTACTTCTTCTGTTACACAATGCTCAACCTGAATTCGGGTATTCATTTCCATGAAATAAAAATTTCGGTGTTTGTCCACCAAAAATTCAATGGTACCAACGCCTTCATAATTTATACACTTTGCTGCTTTTACTGCAGCATCTCCCATGCGCTCACGCAGTTCATCCGTCATAAAAGGAGAAGGACTTTCTTCTACCAATTTTTGGTGGCGGCGCTGTATACTACAATCTCTTTCGCTTAAATGACATGCATTGCCATACTGATCTCCCACCACCTGTATTTCTATATGACGTGGTTCTTCTACAAATTTTTCCATGTAGAGTCCATCGTTTTTAAAGGAGGCAGCAGCTTCTGCTTTTGCATTATCAAAATTCTTTTCAATGTCTTCCTCGTTCCAAACAACCCTCATTCCTTTACCACCACCACCTGCAGTTGCTTTCATTATGATAGGATACCCAATTTCTTTTGCTGCCCATTTTGCATGCTCTACATTATCGAGCAAACCTTCCACCCCTGGCACAACTGGTACACCTGCTGCAATCATGGTGGCTTTAGCAGTTACTTTATCGCCCATGGCATTAATCATATCTGGCGTAGGACCAATAAATTTTATTCCATGATCGCCACAAATTTTTGCAAACTTTGCATTTTCTGCTAAAAATCCGTAGCCCGGATGAATGGCATCTGCATTGGTAATTTCTGCCGCAGCCATTATGTGCGCTACGTTTAGGTAACTATCTGCACTGGCAGGTTTACCTATGCATACGGCTTCGTCTGCAAACTTTACATGCAAACTATCTTTATCTGCAGTTGAATAAACAGCTACGGTTTTTATACCCATCTCACGGCAGGTACGAATAACTCGGAGGGCAATTTCGCCACGGTTGGCGATTAATATTTTTTTAAACATGGTTTCCTTTTTATAGTTAGCATTTAACTTTTCAAATTAGCTGATATGCTAATGTGCTGATATGCTAATTTTTTAAGTTCAAAATTTCTTTTAAAATAGCTGACTATTAAATAATTAGCTAATTTGATCATTTGCCGATGTGTTGATTTTCTATTGGAGAATAGATAATCACCTAATTTTTATTAAAAAATAAAATAGCTTAACAAAAAACTAATGGGTGTTTTCCGTTTAGCGGTTCCTAAAATCGAATTTAATATTTTTTGAATTTCTGTTAATTTAGTTTGAAGATGGTTGCAATCAGGATAATTATTTGCATATTCACAAAGTGTCAACCAATACTGAACTTCATCCGCCTCTTTTGCTGCAATTTTAATTTTATGAATAAAATCTGCTTTGCTTTCAGCATTTTGTGATTCGAAAGCATTTGCTCCTATTGATGTAGCGGACCGCAGTAGTTGTTTGCTGATAATATATTTTTTACTTGCATCAAGTAATTCACAATATTCAATAACCATTAAAGAAAACTCAATAGTCTTTTTTAATACTGGATTGTTATCAATTAATTCTTTTTGCATATTTGAAAAGATTGATTTTTATCAAGAACCTTCAATTTAAAAAAATTAGCAAATCAGCAGATTAGCAAATTGGCTAATTACATAGGTTCCACCAAAAACAACGGCTGATCATACTCCACCGGGCTGGCATCTTCTACCAATACTTTTACAATTCTTCCTTTTACTTCACTTTCTATTTCGTTGAAGAGTTTCATGGCTTCAATAATACAAACTACTTTGCCAGAACTTACTTCATCTCCTATGTTTACAAATAAAGGTTTATCAGGACCTGCGGAACGATAAAAAGTTCCGATCATTGGGCTTTTTATGGTAATAAGATTGTCTGCTTTTGGTGCTGATGGTTGAGGCGAAGAGGCTGCTGGTGCGGCGGCTTGTTGTTGTGGTGCCGGTGGTGCTGATGGAGCGCTATATTGTGGAGGAGCACTCTGGGTGTATATTTTTTGCGAAGGGTCTTTTTTCTGTTTGATGGTTATTTTTGTACCATCTTCTTCAATGGTAATTTCTCCGATGGATGTTTTGTTTATGAGTTTTACCAACTCTTGAATTTGCTTAATGTCCATAGTAGTTTGTTAAATGGTTATGTGCAATATTGAAATGGGCGGCTAAGATAGTAATGATTAAATAAATACAGCACTTATCATTTTATAAAATGGCAAAAAAGGCTTGATTTTTTATAAAAACTGGGCAAAAATGACGAAAAACGATAGCTTTTTAATGAAAATTGCATTTTTTGAAAAGTAAGTAAATCTACTATTGAATTTAAATTTTTATTACTTACTGCTACATAAAAACAATAAAATAAATTTGCAATATGGAATATTTTAAAATAGGTAAATTGGCTGCAAGCCATGGCTTAACTGGTGAGTTAATTTTACAACATAGCCTAGGAAAAAAAACAGCCCTCAAAGGATTAGAGGCAATATTTATTGAGCAAACAAAAAACAATTTTATACCACACTTCATCGTATCTACATCTATAAAAAACGATACAGATATTTATATAAATCTGGAAGGAATTGATAATAAAGAAATAGCCAGAAAATTAACGCCAAAAGATGTTTGGTTGCAGGAAGCAGATTTTAAAAAGTTTGTTGCGAAGGCCTCTCCTATTGCTTTGCTTGGTTATGAAATGTTGGATGGTGAAATAAACCGTGGGAAAATAATTGAAGTAATAGAACAGCCACATCAAATATTGTGTACCATACTTTATAATGGAAAAGAAGCTTTGGTACCTGTGCACGAAGGCAATCTTATAAAAATGGATGATAAAAATAAAAAGGTTTATGTGGAAATACCGGATGGGTTGTTGGAGATTTATGGATAGAGGGCAAGTGGGAAGTGGCGAGTGGCGAGTGGGGAAAAAGAGATCTTCAATCAGGGGGAAATTCTTGAAGTTCAATCTGTAAGGAAAGTTCCTAATTTTTTACAAGGTTTCGATTCACAATTCACAATTAACCATTCACAACATTGACCCAACAACGCATCATAGCACATTTTGATTTGGATTCATTTTTTGTTTCGGTAGAAATATTAAATGATCCATCTTTAAAAGGCAAGCCTGTAATAGTGGGCGGAAGAGATAGAGGTGTTGTAGCAGCGTGCAGTTATGAGGCTCGTGAGTTTGGAATTCATTCTGCCATGCCATCGCATAAAGCAAGGCAACTTTGCCCGGATGCAATATTTGTAAAAGGTACAAGAGGCGAGTACAGTCGCTATTCACGGTGGGTTACACAAATTATTGCAGCTAAAGCGCCATTGTTTGAAAAAGCTTCCATTGATGAATTTTACATTGAACTTACCGGCATGGATAAATTTTTTAATCCGCTGCAATGGACGATTGATTTACGAAATCAAATTATAAAAGAAACTGGTTTGCCAATTTCGTTCGGATTATCGTCCAGCAAAATGATGGCTAAAATTGCTACCAATCAGGCGAAGCCAAATGGTTTTTTGCAGGTTCCTTTTGGTAAAGAAAAAGAATTTCTTGCACCGCTAGGTGTAGATGAAATACCGGGTGTAGGCAAGCATGCGCAAAGTGTATTGACGTATATGGGCGTAAAAACAATCAAACAATTAAATGAAACTGCCGTTGAATTGTTGGAAGAAAGATTAGGCAAATGGGGAACAGATTTAAAACTAAAAAGCGAAGGCATTCATTTAAGTGAAGTATCATCTTACCACGAATCAAAATCAATATCTACTGAAAGTACTTTTAATGAACCTGTTTCTGATCTTGCTTTTATAAACAGTGAGCTTGTAAAATTTACAGAAAAAATTTGCTTTGAATTAAGAAAAGAAGAAAAAGTAGCTGGTTGTGTTGCAGTAAAAATTAGGTACCCAGATTTTGAAACCAGCTCCAAGCAAACCACTATGGATTATACAAGTGCTGATGATGATATCATACCAATTGTAAAAGAGCTGTTTAAAAAACTGCACAAAAAAGGGATGCCAATCAGATTGTTGGGTGTAAGGTTAAGTGAGCTTACGGGCAGCGCTATACAAACAAGTTTATTTAGCAATACAGAAAAGAAAACAGAACTCTATAAAAGTATAGATGATGTAAAAAACAGGTTTGGAAAAAATTTGTTGAAACGGGCTTCATCAGGCTAGAGAAAAATCGGAAAGGTCACTAAGGTTTTTCTTTTCTAAAACTTTTAATGTGGCATCCCTAACTATCGTCATTGTTCTGCGAAGTCCACAAGTTTCTTCATCGCAATCGCTACATTTTTCATAAAAATTTAAACTTACGCATGGCAACAATGCAATAGGGCCACCAATAATGCGCACCACACTTGCAATAGATGTTTTTTTTGGGTCTTGGGTCAAATAATAACCTCCACCTTTTCCTTTTTTACTTTCAAGAATATTGTGTTGTTTTAATAGCAATAAAATACTCTCTAAAAATTTTATTGGGATACACTTTTTTTCAGCAATGTCTGCAATGAGCACAGGGCCATCGCCATATTTTTCGGCGAGAAACCCAAGTGCCTTTAACCCGTATTGTGCTTTTTTAGATAACATTTTATCCCTTTTTTAATTGCTGCATCAATGCTCTAAATTCTTTTGGTGCAGTTGCCATTAATTCCATTGTTACGCCGTGCATATCTTCAAAATTTAATTTGTAAGAATGTAAAGCAAGTCGGCTAATCATTGGCTTTTCTTCTTCATCATGTTTAGCAAGCTTATACTTTTTTTTTATGCTGGAAATTAAAATTGGCTTACCATCTCCATACAATGGATCGCATGCCAAGGGGTTCCCAATATTTTTTGCATGCACCCTTATTTGGTGTGTGCGCCCAGTAAATAACTGAAAAGATACTAAAGAAAAATGTGGATTACTTTCCAATACTTCATAGCCCGTTTGCGATTCTTTCCCGCTGCGATGCACTGTCATCATACCTTTGCGGGTGAGGTGGTCTGTAATGGGTGCATCTATCATTCCTTTTTCTTCAGGCATTAAACCCACCACCAAACCCAGATAAAACTTTTCTACCCTGCGCTCTTCAAATATTTTACACAAGTATTTATGGGTGGTTTCATTTTTTGCAAATACTACCAACCCGCTTGTATCTTTATCTAAACGGTGCACAACAAAAATACTTCCGTATTTATCTGTAAGATATTCCTTCAACGATTTCTCGGTTTGCTCTCTATCAGGAATGGTAAGCATTCCACTTGGTTTATTGATAGTCACAAAATCATCATTCTCAAAAATGATATCATATTTATTTTTTGCCAATCGTATTATTTTTACTTGCTTTCTTTTCTGAATGTGTTTTAAATTTTCTTGGCTTCGGAATCTTCACTTCTCTTTCTCTTTTTACTTTTTCCGGAGCTGCTATTTCTTCGCCTAATGCTACAGCAATCTCTTGGTTAGTATAATCTTTACCTTTCCTTTTATCATCACTTATTGGTTCAGGTTTTACAGCCGCTTTTGCAGGCTCTGCATCTTTTATTTTTTTGGCACCACGTTTAGATTCATTCATGTATTTCAATACACGAATTTCTTTCTCACTGAGGTAACGCCATTTGCTGCGTTCTACATTTTTCTTTGTTAAGCCTGCATACATCACTCTATCCAATCCCTTCACATCATAGCCCATGCTTTCAAAAATTCTACGTACAATCCTGTTTCTACCACTGTGTATTTCTATTCCAATAATTGATTTGTCCTTAGGGTCGGAGTATGCAAGACTGTCAACATAAACGGCACCATCTTCTAAAATAAGACCGGTCATTACTTTTTCAAAATCGGCTTTTGTAAGAGGCTTGTCTAGTTTTACTTCATAAATTTTTGTGATCTCATAACTTGGGTGAGATAATTTTTGGGTAAGGTCACCATCGTTTGTGAGTAACAATACGCCCGAAGTATTTCTATCCAATCTTCCAATGGGATACACTCTTTCCACCGTTGCTTGTTTAATTAATTCCAACACTGTCTTTCTTCCTTGTGGGTCGTCAGTAGTGGTGATGTAATCTTTAGGTTTGTTTAATAAAATGTACACAAGGTTTTTGGTGACAAACAACTTTTTACCATTATAAATAATTTCGTCAGTTTGTTGCACTTTATAGCCAGGTTCGGTTGCTACAGTACCATTTACTTTTACACTTCCTTGTGTAATAATCGTTACCGCATCTCTGCGAGAACAAACGCCACAATGTGCCAAAAATTTATTTAATGGCATTACAACTTCTGTTGTTAATTGCTTTTTATCTGGAGTAGTTTTTACTGCTGTTTTTGTTGGTACAGGTCTTTTTGAAGGATCAGATGATGGGTGTGGGGCAGGTGCAGTTTTTTCTCTTACTATAATTCCTTTCTTTGCCTGGCGAGCTTTGTATTCTTCTGCTTTTTTAGTTTCGAAGTATTCTCGCTTTTCTTTTCTGGCTTTCTTTTTATCCTGCCTTATTTCTTCTTTTACTACACTGTTTTTCTTTGGATTGATAAACTTTTTGAAGGCGTCCTGTCCCATATTATTAAAATTTTTGCTGTTTTGCAACAGTAGATGAATGGCAAATATAAATTTTATTTATTTGATGGGATATTCTTCATCATAATGAGAATTAAACATTTTTATTATTTGCTATTCATATGTAATAAAAATTAATAACATCCCTGATACAAAGCTTGGATATTATACTTTCAAATAAAGTGATTTTTTGTATAACCAAATATTGTAAACCACGAAAAAAGGATGCAAAACTTGCATCCTTTTTCTCTTCTTCATAACCAAAAACTATCCTTACTTAGTTGTTTTATTCATTTTTCTATCTCCTTTTTGTGATTGCTTTTGCTTTTTCATTTCCGCTACTTTTGCTTTTTGCTCATCATTAAGAATACTTTCCATTTTACTTTTTTGCTCAGCCTTTAAAGCTTCTTGTTTTTCACGCATTTCTTTTACAGTAATATTATCCTGTGCCTTCAATGCCTCACGCTTTGCCTTCATTTCTTGGTGCTGTGCTTTCATTTGTACTTTTTGTTCAGTTGTAAGGTTAAGTTCTTTCATCATCTTATCCTTATCATGTCTTCCTTTATGACGCTCCGTTCTAGGTTTACTGTCAACGGGTCTTTCTGTTTGTGCAAATGCTGCTGATGAAATTATAACTGCGGCAAATGATAATGCTAATAATTTTTTCATGGTCTTATTTTTACTTTTTTAATTGTTATAAAAGATAGACGCTGTGTGGTGAAGAAAGTTTAATTTAGAGAATGTTAAAGGGAGAGAAAATATTTACGATGAGAAAGGTATTGTACAAGAAGAGTTGATTTGATATAATCTAGCCTAAGTTTTTATATGGTAAGTTTTACATCGTTGTAGTAAGATTATGTATTTCTTTATAGACTTTGCCTGTGGTGATTCCACACAAGCTACGATAGTTGTGACTCTACAAGCTATGCTGGTTCTGTCTCCACGGGCTGCACTCGTGATTACTAAAGGTAAACCCCTTCGGGGTTTTGTACAAGCTTACAAAGTTTATTAACCATAATTCGTATTGATCTCCCAATAGATCTTTGTGTCCTCCCTCTCCATTTTTGGAGAGGGAATGAGGGTGAGGTCACTTATTCGCCAACTGCCCACAAGCTGCATCAATATCTTTTCCACGACTGCGACGAACCCTTACATTTATTTTATGCTTAATTAAATAATCGGTAAAAGCATTGGTACGTTCTTCATCGGGCTTCATAAATGTTACACCGGCAATGGGGTTGTATTCAATTACATTTATTAAATGTGTAGGTACTTGGCGATAAATTTTTACCAGGTTTTCAGCATCTTCCAGCGAATCGTTTATGTTGTTAAAAAGAATGTATTCCAGCGTTATTTCATTCTTTGTTTTTAAATGAAAATACTGGAGCGACTCAATTAATATTTTTAAATTATTACTTTCGTTGATGGGCATTATTTCTGTACGTTGCCCGTCAGTAGGCGCATGCAGCGATACTGCTAAATTAAAACGTACATTGTCATCACCAAGCTGGCGTATCATTTTTGAAACACCTGCTGTAGAAACAGTAATACGATTTGGGCTCATATTCATGCTTTCTGCCGATGTAATTTTATCAATAGATTTAAGTACGTTTTTGTAGTTAAGCAACGGTTCGCCCATTCCCATGTAAACAATATTGCTTAAATTTTTCTCATATGTTTTTTGACACTGCTCATTTAATAGAGCGACCTGATCGTAAATTTCATCGAATGTTAAATTACGTTTACGA
Source organism: Ferruginibacter sp. (assembly GCA_031398005.1). GTDB lineage: Bacteria > Bacteroidota > Bacteroidia > Chitinophagales > Chitinophagaceae > Ferruginibacter. The sequence goes on along the minus strand of JANNMO010000009.1, from coordinate 22,902 downwards.
TCCATTTTACCAGTGGCACAAAAAGCGCAGGTAAGGCTGCAACCAATTTGAGAAGAAACACAGGCAGTAAATCTTTTTTCTGTGGGAATTAAAACACCTTCAATCATGTGGCCATCCCATGTTTTAAACCGAGATTTTAAAGTACCATCATTGCTGTGTTGGGTTGCATCAACAGTTATTGCAGGTAGGGTAAATTCTTCTTTTAATTTATTGCGAAGGTCAAGTGAAAGGTTACTCATTTCATCGAAACTGCGGGCATTTTTTTTCCAAAGCCACTCATAAGCCTGCATGGCACGAAACCGTTTATCACCAATGGTTTCAAAATATTCTTTTAGTCCATTCAGGTCAAAATCACGTATATTTTTCTTCTCAAGCATTTTGCAAAGATAGAGAATTGCCCCATCTATCTTCCCCGAAGGGGAAGGAAATCTATTAGATTATAGCGAAGATTAACAATGGACATTTTTAAAACATTCTGAATTCAAATAAAATATTAATTAGGCTAACTTCGCAAAAATCTTCGAGTTCCCTCTCTTGCTTGTCCCGCTTTTTTTGCGGGAGAGAAGGATTGGGGTGAGGTTTTACGCTTCAAATAAAGCTTAATAAATAGTTGAAGATGAAATGTGCGACGCCACCGAAGTTGAAAAATGATTTTCTGCCCGGTCAACAAAAAACAATCTAATACAAACGAAAACATTTTTATGAATACAGTTTATATAATTGATGCAGTACGTACACCAATCGGAAAATATGGCGGTGCGCTTTCAGGTATTCGTCCAGATGATTTGCTGGCAGTAGTTATAAAAGAATTAATGCAGCGAAACCCAAATGCAGATGTAAATGCTATTGAAGATGTAATAGCCGGTGCAGCAAACCAGGCGGGAGAAGACAACCGCAATGTGGCTCGTATGGCGGCTTTACTTGCGGGCTTGCCTACAAGTGTAGCAGGCAATACGGTGAACAGACTTTGTGCAAGTGGCCTTCAGGCTATAATGGATAGTGCTCGTACCATTGCTTGCGGCGATGCAGAATTAATGATTGCATGCGGTGTGGAAAGTATGAGCCGTGCGCCATTTGTAATGCCAAAAAGCAGCAGTGCGTTTGATAGAAATGCACAAATATTTGATACAACCATGGGCTGGAGGTTTATAAATAAAAAGTTGAGTGAACTACACCATCCATACGGTATGGGAGAAACTGCAGAAAATGTAGCAAAGCAATGGAACATTACCCGAGAAAATCAAGATGCATTTGCGGCAGGTAGTCAGGCAAAATACGATGCAGCAGCTAAAGCAAATAAATTTTCAGAAGAAATTGTTGCTGTAAAAACTATGCAAGGCAAAGAAGAAATTATCTTTGAAAAAGATGAACATCCCCGGCTTTCATCTGTAGAAAAATTAGCGGCTCTGAAGCCGGCATTTATAAAAGATGGAACGGTAACTGCGGGAAATAGTAGTGGAATAAATGATGGCGCAGCTGCCATGCTACTAGCAAGTGAGGCGGCAGTAAAAAAATATAATCTACAACCAATAGCAAAAATTGTAAGCATGGCTGTTGCCGGTGTTGATCCTTCAATAATGGGAATTGGCCCTGTACCAGCTACGCAAAAAGCGCTGCAAAGAGCGGGGTTAACAATTGATAATATTGATTTGATAGAACTGAATGAAGCTTTTGCTTCGCAAAGTTTAGCATGTATTAATGACTTAAAAATAGACACTCAAAAAGTAAATGTAAACGGTGGCTCTATTGCACTTGGGCATCCGCTTGGATGCAGCGGTGTACGAATTTCAACGACACTTTTACACGAAATGAAAAAAAGAAAAAGTAAGTATGGGCTGGCAACTATGTGTGTGGGTGTGGGGCAAGGAGCGGCCGTTATTTATGAGCGGGTTTGAGGGCAATGACGACGGACGACGGACCACAGACGACGGACCACAGACGACGGACGACGGACGACGGACCACAGACCATGGACGACAGATCACAGAATTCTATAAATTTTCATGGGTGTGATAATTTGTTGTTTGCCTTCTAACTTTACAACTTATACAACTGCTGTTTTATCAGTTTAAAATTTGCCAATACACAAAGCACAAATAAAATGATTGCTAAAGCTAAAACGTAGATATGCAGGTAAGGCGATAACGCATCTTGCCCTGCAATAAAATTTTTTTGAAACATATATTGAAAAAACTGCGTAGCTACCAGTGCTGTTAAAATAATAATTGCATAAACCGGTATCCATTTTTTTGCGACCGTTTTACTAAGCCACAATGGTGAATAACCAAGTGTAAGTAGCAGTTGCAAATTATCTTTACTTCTGCTGATCATTAATTGTAAATAGAAAGAGAACAATAAAATTGAAAGTAATACAACCAATATAGCCAAGCCTCCAAGCCCTGCAACTATTGCCTGCAAGGTGCTTTTAATTCTGCCGAATTTTGTTTTGTCTTTATTTACATGATAGTTTTTTTGCTGCAAATAACTTTGCAATTCCGCACTGTTGGCATCCGTTGTTTTTATATAAACTCTTGCTGCTGGTTGAGGCTCTTGTGTACCAAATCTTTTGTTGGCCCACAACAAAAAGTTTTGTGGCACCAGTACAGTATTTAAACGGTCGCTTACGGCAACTATATGCCCACGAAATTTCATAACAGTACCATCAGGCGCAGAACATTCTATAATTAAATTTACTGCGCCAATACTACTTTCAGATAGTTGTGGTAAATCTTGCGCAGGGGCAAAAACATTGTACATCTCTAAAAAATCTGCGGAGAAAATAACCGGTATATCTTGCTGCCCGGGCTGCCATGTAAACGATGCTGGCAGTGTGTCTATAAAATTATCCTGAATAGATTCTAAAAATAAATCGGTGCTAAAAGGAATGATATCGCCGGCACTGGCCTTGGCTCTAAACTGGTTGCTGAGTAAAGGCGCCGCATCTGCAATGAAAGATTGCCTTTTAAAATCTTCTATATCTGCCTGAGAAAAACGATTGTCTTTTCCCATGTTTTCGTTGGTAATTGTTTTGGTTACAGAAATAAAATCGTACCCATTTTTACGAGGATTTTTTTCTTTTAATAACTGGTTTATATTAATGTACATCTGCACACAACAAAGCAATAACATCACCCCAACAGCAAGACCTGCGTAACTAAATATGCGGGAGCTATTATTGCCGGTTTGTAAAAACGGGGCTATGGTTTTAAAACCAATTTGTTTTTCATTCATTGTTATAAATGTATAGTGCTGTCTGCATTAAAAAATGAAATTGGGTGAAGGTCTGCCATTACAATACCTGCGCCTCTTTTGGCGGCTTCTTCTTCAATTAACAGCATGGCTTTTTTCCCATTGTCTTCATCTAAATGGCTAAAAGGTTCATCCATAATTATAAAATCGAAAGGTTGTTGCAAAGCTCTAATAATTGCTATGCGTTGTTGCTCACCATAGCTACAGGTGCCTGCATTTTGTGTAAGTTTATTTGCAATACCTAAGCGTTCTGCCATCTCACTTATTAAAGATGTTGTATGATAAGGCGCAAGCGATCTTTTAATTTCAAAATTTTGCAACACACTAAAATCTTTAAACAACCTAAGGTCTTGAAAAATGATGCTCATCTGTGTGGCACGTATATCTGCTAGTGTTGTAACGGATAATTCTTTTACTTTTTTATTATCAAAAAGTACATCGCCATTGTAATCTTTTCTTAATCCATATAAAAAATGTACCAGCGATGTTTTACCACTTCCGCTAGGTGCTACAATTTGTATTTTTTGCCCTTTGGTAAAAATATGTTCGTGTGTCCAAATAGCGGATTGCTGTATTTTTTCTTTCTCTAAAAACTGAGGAACAATATTTTTTAATGAAATGGTCATTGAGCAAAAATAAAAAGAGGCTATATCAAAATTTTGAAGAGTATGTAATGTTGAGCTTGTCGAAACATTACATACTCTTCAAAATTCAAAAGATTATCAATTTCGACAAGCCTGTCTGCCGACAAAGGCAGGCTCAATTTGACAATCTTTTGAATTTTGATACAGCCACTTAATGATGTAATATTTTTTTACTTTTTTGATGGTGCTACTGCTTCAGGCATAACAGGTATGGCAGTATCTGCCGCTGGCGCCATTACATCTTCTACCATCCAATCAGCATTGTTTTTTGCTTTCTTTTTTTCTTGAATACTTGCAATAGTACCCAGGTAAGTGTTAAGTTGCTTAAGACTGTTGCTGTTCTTATCAAGCAAATTTACTTCCCAGTGCTGGGTTAATCCACCATCTTTAAAATCGCCTCCACTTATTAAAAGATTGTCCCACATTTTTACAGATGCGTTGTATGTTGCTACATCCAAACTATCTGCAGTAGCTTTTGGTTTCATATTATTAAATATGTATTGAAAATTTACATACCCGCCAAATGGGCCACCAGCAATTTTATCCATAAAAGAAAAAGATGAATTTGCAGTACCGGCTAAATAAGTATCAGTAGTTGCTTTGTTGTTGGTAAAAACAAAATATTTATCATTCACATTATAAGAATATTTATTGTCTGCACCCATCATTGATCCACCAAATTTTTTCCCCGCATCAATTATTTTATTAAAAGATGGCTTATCATTTATAGATGCTGCAAATATAAAATTAGCTCCTTCACCGGCAAGGCTGTCACGCTTTACATCAGTAACCGCTATTAAAATATCTCCTTTATTTGCCTTTACAAAATCATCTAAATTAAACCCGGCTTGTGCAGCTCCAAGGTTTACAAGCCCATCCATATTTAATAGTTTCAAAAACTCTTTTACACCTTCGGGTTTAAAATTAAATGCAAATAACCCGGCAACATTTTGTGATGGAATATTTTTTACCATTGATTTATCAAATGCGCTTCCGCTGTATTTTTTATACAATTCAGTTATTTCTTTTCCGCCATACGATTTAGCATCAAGGTTTATTTTACCATTTTCAAAATTCACAGTTCCTGTAGTTATGGCTCCTTCATATAATTTACTCAAATTAGCCATTGCTCCAATACCTGCAAGCGCCGCTGTTGGAGAAAAATACTGTGCATTAAACCAAAAATGTGCATCCCCTTTTTCTTTCATCAAACCAGAAAATTTTTCATCTTTTGCAAGACTTGCATCTTCCTTTAAAGAAAGTATAGCTGTATTTATTGCATTCATATCTCTTACATTCTTCACTTCAGTAACCACTGTGCTCGAAGTATCTACCATATCCATTGGAGATTTAATTGCTTTATCCATTTCACTCACTTCAGGAGTGTTGTACACCACAATAAATTTTTCTTTATTATAAGCTATACTTGTTTTTTCATCAGCAAAATAAGTAAACCCATCTTTACTAGTTTCTTTACCAGCCTTCAACACATTTGCAAGCATTGCTTTAAATTTTGCTTCATCTTTTACGCTTCCTTCTATGGCTGAGTACCCTCCAAGAGAATCTTTCACTACAAACACTATTAAATCTGCTTTAATATTTACACCACTATTTTCTGGGTTTTCCAAAAGAGATTTTGCAAAAGATGATACCGAAGTATCTGCAATCATTTTTTTGAATAATTCATTTTGCTTTATTTCATCCCAACTTAATTTAGCGTTTAACGACTCACCATTAATATGCATTACTACACCTGCAGTAGCAGGAATGTAACGACCTTCTTTATTGGTTTTTTTGGAGCAAGATGCAAAAAGAATTACAGCCATTAAAGCTGCGAGGGCAATTGGTAAAAAGCGTTTCGTCATGATTTGGTTGTTTTATGTTTAATGCGTTGTTTAATGTTTTAGTAACCCAGCAATAATTTATTTATCTGTTAAAAAAGCTGTTAATGTATTGAATGGAATTTCCTGCTGCTCCCCTTTTTTTAAATCTTTTACCATGCAGGTTTGTTGCTCCATTTCTTTTGTACCAATAATAATAGCAAAAGGAATATTTTTTTTATCTGCGTATTTAAATTGCTTATCCAACTTCACTTTTTCAGGGTATAGTTCGCAGGCAATATTATTATCTCTTAAAATATTCATTTGCTGTAATGATACTGCAGCTTCATCATCGCCAAGGTTAAAAAATATTGCTTTCGTTTTTGATGTAATAGTTGAGGGGAACAAATTCAACTCTTCCATTACATCATATATTCTATCAATACCAAAACTAATACCTACTCCTGCTATATTGGGTACACCAAAGAGTCCGGTTAAATTATCATATCTACCACCTCCACCAATGCTTCCCATTTTTACGGTTGCTGGTGCTTTGGCTTCAAAAATAATTCCTGTATAATAATTCAATCCTCTGGCAAGTGTAAAATCAACATGTACATTTGCATGCCCAGCATTTGCCATTACATATTTCAATTCTTCAATACCTTTTTTTCCTGTTTCATTATCTTCAAATAAATTTTCAATGGCAATAATTTTTTCATCATTGCTCCCATTTATTTGCAGATACTTTTCTATAATTCCAATATCGTTTTCATCAATTCCTCTTCCACTCAATTCTTCTTTTACTTTTTCTATTCCTATTTTATCAAGCTTATCTATGGCAATGGTTATATCCATCATTTTTTCGGCACCGCCTGCTATTTCTGCTAATGCAGCTAGTATTTTTCTGCTGTTTATTTTTAGTTCATAATTAGGCAACCCAAGCTGCACAAAACATCTGTGATAAATGCCACACAATTCTACTTCATTAATCAAACTTATACTTCCCACTACATCAGCATCACATTGTGTAAACTCTCGGTAGCGCCCACGCTGGGGTCTATCTGCACGCCACACGGGTTGCATCTGGTAGCGCCTGTATGGCATGGTAAGTGTATTTGCATTCATTGCTACAAAGCGTGCAAAAGGAATCGTAAGGTCATATTTTAAAGCACGACTTGTAAGCTCTTTGTTTGATTTTCCCTCTAATGCTTTTACAAATCCACGCTTGGCTTCTTCTATATTTTTTTCTTCTTGAATACCATTATTCAAAATTTTAAAAATTAATTTATCCCCTTCTTCCCCATACTTTCCCATTAAGGTTTCCAGGTTTTCCATGGCTGGTGTTTCCAATGGCTCAAAACCATACAATTCAAAAACAGATCGAATGGTATTTAAAATAAAATTTCTTTTATAAACAACTGCCGCAGCAAAATCTCTTGTACCCTGTGGCAAACTCGGTTTGGTCATTGTTATTTTTTAATTTTTATTTATTGCTTTTGCAATAATTGCATCACATGTTTTATCTATCAATTCATACACTTCTGTATAGCCATCTTCTTCACCATACCAGGGGTCAGGCACATCATTGTTTTTACCCGGCTGCAATTCATTCAGAAAAAAATCAATTTTATTTTCATCATATTTTTTACCGGCCATTCTTTGTACATCTCTCAGCACATCCGCTGCCATCACATATATTTTATCAAAACTATCAAAGTCTTCCGCCCTAAATTTTCTGCTAACTTGGTTGCAAATATTTACACCATTTTGCTTTGCTACCTTTTGGCTTAAATGATGGGGCGCTTCTCCACAATGCAAGCCATTTGTACCTGCACTTTCTATTTTCCAATTTAATCCAGCAGCATCAGCCTTATGCTGTAAAATACCTTCTGCCAATGGGCTTCTGCAAATATTGCCCAAGCAAACCATCAAAATCTTCATGTCGCAAATATAATTATGATATAGCAATGCCCTGCTATGTTTTTACAAACGGGTATATTCAAATTTTTATGGTAAAGGTTTTGGTGCGGTGCACCATATTTCTATGTGCAGCAGTTGTTCGGGCTTTCAGCAGTAGTCCTCGTCCCGCCTTTCGGCGTGCCTGTGGGCTACTTGCTTCAATCCCGCCGCTCGTCAGCAGTAAATCATTTTTCAGCATGTGGTCCTTTAATAATTTAAACCAATATTAATATGGCCAAGTTCAAATGATAATTACATCATTAAACTTGGCCACATCAAATACATAATCAAAACCTATTATCTCTTTTTATAAAAAAACCTAGTTGAAAAAAGCATTATTGCTTTATTAAAAATCCTGAATAATAATCAGCTATTTTTATCAAATAAGTTCCTGCAGCATTATTACTTAAATCAATTTCATTTTCACCTCCGTTTATTATTCCATTAAAAATAATTTTACCATCTGCATTTAATACAGTAAAAGTTTGACCTATAAGGTTTCTGTCATTTATTCTTACTATAGCTTTTTGTGTAGTTGGGTTTGGATACACTGTTACGTACAATGTTTTACCGTTTACTACTTTTACAATACTGCTGTAACTTTCAGTTCCATCTAACGAAGTTTGTTTAATTCTATAATAAATCGTTTTATCAGTACTGTTCAGTTTATCTACCACAAAATAATTATTGGTACCATTTCCTACACTATTTTTTACAGCTATTTCCACAAAGTTTATTGCATCCAACGATTTTTGAACCTCATAATTTTTAATCAACGATTCTTCTACCTTCCAGCTAACCAAAGCATCGTTGTTGCTGTTAAGTACTGCATGTACGTTTAACCATTTTACTGGTAAAACCGAAGCTCTGCTTGTAATACTAAATGGAGAAAAATTATTAAACCCTGCAACCGTTTTAGTAAATGTTCCGTTGGCATTTACCGTAGCAGGTCCGGCACCAAAGCCTTTCCAGCTACCATTTTCATAATGTGCAAATCCGCAATTTGTTCTGTCAAAACCTGGCAACTCATCAGAAGCACTCCATGTAACGCTAAGGGTAGCATTGCTTCCACCTGGCGTTTGTTCTACAATATCCCAGGTTTTATTTACATATTCTGTAAGTATGGTTGCGCCGGTTAATCCATTTGCTTTTACACTATCTGCTACACTTACTGCATAATTATCTGTAGTGCCTAAATTATTAATCGTAATGAAAGCAGGCTTACCTAAGGCTGTACCCACAGGGAATAAGTTGCTCGCATTGTTATTAATTAATTTTAATTTTCCTGTGCCGTTTGTTATAATCAAATGAGTACTGTCAGCATTATTTACAACACCATTTACATTTAAATTATTATTGCCCAGTATTAAACTGCCGCCAATCCAGTTAGGAAACAATGTTTGATTTGCCAGTAATAAATCTAAACTCGTGGGCACCACCACAGCAATGGGCAATGCATACACGGAGGTAAAAAATAACGAATCAGTATTGTTCAATTCATTAAACTCAGGAGGAGTGCTTCGTACAATTTCTGTTACAAAATACCCTTTGCCCGCATCTACCTTCATCTTTTTAAATACCAAAGCACTGTCCACACCATTAATTGTAAAGAGCACACTATCCAATTTCAAAATATTATGAAATTCATCTTTTACATAAATTCTCATCCAAGCAGTACCCGCTGCTCCACCATAATTTCTAATATAATTTCTGATGGTAACACTATCGCCTGCCACAAAACTTGTTGGGTTTATGGTAATGCCTTGGGTTAAACTTCTGGCAAAGTCTGGCGCAGCACCAGCTACAATACTTCTGGTGGCTTCATTGTCTACCTCACTGCTTTCCACTATTTCATCTAGCGCATCTACTTTTACTTTTATTATTTTTAACCCAACAGATCCTGGATTAAATGTAGCAGTTGCAGCCACTGTAGTATCTCTACCTGGCAATATCATATTTATTGGAATGTCGTTTCCTAACTGCACATAACCGGGGCCATCATTGTAATAAAAACGCAATTTTGTTGGCGATGCCGATCCCGAACCTTTATTAAATACACTTGCTACTACGCTCACCGTTTGCCCCGGGTTTGGATTTAATAAACTTGGCGCAATGTGTTGCGATAATATTTGCAGGTTGGGCAAATCTTGATTTACATATACATACACATAGCCTACATTATTTGTTTCATTTATTTCACACAATTCATTGTTGTAATCATAATCTATTCTAATAGTTTTTAAACCGGGGCTGGTAAAAGTGTAATTAATATTTCCCGATGGTAAAATTTGTCCGGCTTGCAACACGGGTATTACATCATTGGCAATAACAGTTCCATTATAGGTGAACCGCAATTTCACATTTGCAGCATGCCTTGTTCCTTTGTTGTATGCATATCCAAAGAAGTTACCTGCCACATCTTTTTGAAATTGAAATGGCGTATGTATCCCAACTAAACAACAAACTTCATTGGGCCACTTTATATCTATGCCAAGTACATAATCATTGGTATTGTTTGTTTCATTTAATTCTGTCACTTCACTATCTACATCCACCACCAATCGTATGGTATGGGGGCAACTATCTGCCGCTGATGTATAAAGCGGACTTACAATATTTAAAGTTGAATTACCTAACATTGGTGCAATGGAAATTTTATTTCCTAACAGAATTCCATCTACTAAAAATTGCACTTTAAAATTTTGCGCATCCGCACCGTTATTGTAAATGGCCGCAGTAAAGTTTACTACTGAGCCACCAGCCATTGCCGGGTTGCTCACACCAGTAATAACGCCACTCAATTCAGGGAAGGGGACATAAACCAAGCCTAAATAAATATTATTGGTTTCATCTCTTTCCACCACTTGCGTATATACATCTGCCACTAGTTTTAAATGATGGTAACCAGCTATCCAACTTGGTCTTGTATAATTTATTGGAAAGGAAGAATTGGCAACCATGGGTGGGATGGAAAAAGAATCTATCAATGTATAATTTAAATTGCCCGGCATACTATCATACAGAAAAACCTTATTACTACCTGCATTAACGCAAGGATAATTTTCCAGATAAATACTAAAGCTGCGGGGGCCCTGTTGAAATTGAGTAGTAAACCAACTAAAATCTGGCAGATTTGGTTGCACATATACACTGATATTGTAGGAAGAAGAATCGAATAAAACGCCATTCAATGTGTTGGTGTATTTGTGTACGTATTTTAAATTTCTCAATCCAAGTGGCAATGTAAATATACTGTTGTAGGTTGCTGATTGTCCCAATCCGATGGAGTCTCTACTATATTGATATTTTAAAACATTATCAGCGTACACTCTTATTGTATCTTTATATGCAGGCGCAACTCCATTCACCATTGTAAACGTTTCAGTAAATGGAAGGTTATCTAAAGGACAAGTATTATTGTATGTGATATAAAAATATGGCGAAGGTGGAGTTACCGTACAAGTAACACATGGGAAAATAAATGCAGGAGGATTGATTGTTTTTGTGAGCGTATAATCTGTTACAGTTACAGAATAATTGTAAGGAGTGGCACAACTAAATAAATTTACGTTTATATTATTTGGGTTGTAATAAACACTCCAAAATCCACCCGTGATAGTGTTGGTGGTAAGTATGCCAACACCCGGTACATTTACTGTAACCGTAGCCCCTAACACAGGTGGATTACCAACAAGATTTAATCCACTGTAAACTGCAGTACCACTTATGTACACTCGGTTGTAGCAAGTGTAGGTTGTTGGATTACTGGTTACTAAAATTTCTCCTGGTATTGTAAAATTGCCCACAATTATTGGCCTGCTTGCATAGTTGTTTAGCACCTGTACTTCTCCTAAAGTATTACTACTGTCTATCCAAACTTTTATAGGATAAAAACCATCAGGACTAAAACTCAACGGCTGTGTTATAGTAGCAGTGCTATTGGCAGCAATAAACGGAATGGTACCGTTCGTTAAATAAATACTGTCATGATAAAAACGAATAGGGACATTGCTGGCACTGTATGGACTGTTGTTATGCACTACAGCACTCACAATAAATGTTTGTCCTACACTTGGGTTTAATACACTAAACGTTATATCATTTGCATAAATACTCAGGTCTAGACCTTGCGTAGTAACCAATGGTCCTACATTTAAACCAATGTTAAGCGATGTGGCAATATTTCCTAAACTATCATTTGCAAAAAACTTATACCTGTAGTTGCTTCCCAAGTTTAAGTTGGTACTAAATTCAAAGTTTTCTCCAATGCTCCAATTACTGGTAACACCTGCTTTACTCATATTATATAAGCCTTCTCCGGGGTCAATAAAATCGCCATCTGCATTAAAGTCTATTCCAACTTTAGGGTAACCAACTGCAGGTGCAATATTAGTAGCAGATGAATATTTAACTGAATAAGTATAGGTGCCTGTGTTGCCTACCGAAGGGTTTACACCCACAGTTGAATTATAAGGTACCGTACTCGGGAAAGTCAATACAGGCGCAATGCTCGGCACATAACCTGTACCATTAACTTGTATAAAAATAGTGTCGTTTGTATTACTTGTATTTACGAGTTTTATAATGCCACTATAACTCGCAATGGCACTTGGAGAATATGTTACCTGAGCATTTACAGTTCCTCCAACAGGAATATTTGTGTTACTCATTGTTACTGTAAATACAGGATTTGTACTGGTAAAACTTCCAACAGTTAATGGAATATTACCAGTATTACTGATGGTAAAATTTGCGTTTGTATTACTTCCAACAATTCTGTTTCCAAAATTATAATTCAATGTGCTTGTTGTCCATTGAGGGTTTACAGGCGCTGCACTTCCACTCAATGCCACTTTAAAAATACCACCGGTAGTGTTGATGTACAAGGTATCTTGATAAGCCAATAATGCTGTAGGGTTAAAAGTAACAGGTATGGTAACTGTGCCATTTGTAGGTATTGCACCCGGTGTATATGTTGTACTAAAAGGTGCGTTTAATGTTACTGCAGTTATTGTTTGCCCAGGTAAACCATTGTTGGTTAAAACCACATTATTAATAGTAGTACTGTTTACTGCTTTCAATCCATAATTAATAGCATTGGGTGATACTGTTAAACTAGGCACTACAAAATCCCATTTATTTACAAGGCTCCAGGCGCCGTTTGCATCTTTAGCTCTTACGCCTATTTTATGGTTACCAATTGGCAAGCCGGTGATATTTGCATCAATGATTAAATTACTTAAATCTGTATTTACTGTAATTGGTATTTGTGTAGCATTTCCTAAGCCAGGGTCTGTATCAATAAAATATTCTACTTGTACAACATTGGGTATAGGTGGCGGCGGATTGATATTACCCCCCACCGAATATGGCTTTAAAAAAATCCATTTATTATCTAAACTCCAAGCACCATTTGCATCTCTACTGCGAATACCAAATGTGTGTACGCCCGCTGTAAGTGAAGCAGGGTCTAAATCAACAGTAAGGTCAGCTAAATTGGTAGAAGGAGTAACTGTATAATTGGTTGCATTACCTAAACCAGGGTCAACATCTAAATAATATTCAATTTTGGTAATGTTGGGAACTGGTGGAGGTGGATTAATATTTCCAGTTCCACTATAGGGTTTAAAGAAAAGCCATTTGTTGTCTAAACTCCAGGCACCATTTGCATCTCGGCCTCGTATACCTAATGTATGTACACCCGAGGTAAGGGTTGCTGGGTCAATGTTTATCAGTAAATCGCTGAGGTTTGTATTTGCTGCAACAGGATAATCTGTAGCATTACCAAAGCCGGGATCAGTATCTAAATAATATTCAACTTTGGTGAGGTTAGGAATTGGCGGCGGCGGATTAATATTTCCAGTTCCGCTATAGGGTTTAAAGAAAAGCCATTTATTATCTAAACTCCAAGCGCCGTTGGCATCTCTGCCTCTTATTCCTAAAGTATGTACACCCGAGGTAAGGGTTGCTGGGTCAATGTTTATCAGTAAATCGCTGAGGTTTGTATTTGCTGTAAAAGGATAATCTGTAGCATTTCCAAAGCCAGGATCAGTATCTAAATAATATTCAACTTTGGTGAGGTTCGGAATCGGCGGAGGTGGATTAATATTTCCAGTTCCGCTATATGGTTTAAAGAAAAGCCATTTATTATCTAAACTCCAGGCACCATTTGCATCTCGGCTTCTTATGCCTAAAGTATGTACGCCAGAACTAAGGGTTGCAGGATCTATATTTATAAGCAAATCGCTCAAGTTTGTATTTGCTGCAATGGGATAATCCGTTGCATTTCCAAAGCCAGGATCCGTATCTAAATAATATTCAACCTTGGTAATATTTGGTACGGGTGCAGGTGGAGTTGTATTGTTTACCTGAGCTTTTACATTTCCCATAAACAGTATAAAAGCACAACTAAAAAGATATTTCAATAAACATTTCATTGTTTCCTTTTTGGTAAAAATGAAGGTTCAATTATTTACAGATTGAACTTTTAAATTCCATCATCTACATTTACTAAAAACAAACCCAATATTATTACTCCACTTCTTTCAAACAGCATTTATCGGTTCATTTTTATAGCTTTTTTAATTATTAGCTCTTACGCTAAATGTAATGCTGTATGGGTTTGAGCTTGCAGAAGTACTTGGTGCTGTAAGTTTATAAAAAGCTGGTACTGCAGGTATGCCGCTAAGTTTGTATGGATTTACTCCCCCATATGCACCACAATCAATACCCCCAATACCAGCACCAATGGCAGGACTTGCAGGTTTTAATGCCCAACGACCATCGTCCGTGTTTGTACCTAATGTTGGAAGACCTAAGAATATATTTGAACTATTAACATTAATAATATTATTTGAACCAACAAAAGCAGGGCTAGGGCTACCATCAACTAAGCAGTTATTAAAAACTGTATTATTATAACCGTTAATAATTGTACTTGTAAAAATGCAGTTTTGCACCAAAAGATTTACACCATTCCAGGCATTTGTTTGGGAAGCATAAGAATAGAAGGTACAATTCTCAACAATGGCATTTTGCCCGGCTACATTGCTAAATACAAGTTCAGAACTTTGCATAATATTATTGTAAAACTTAAAATTGGTTACTTTAGCAGTTTGGGATGCCGGAAAGCCAATAGAAAAACCTAACATATAACATTTCGAAATTTCCCAGCCATCATAAGTGATGCCGTTTTTGTACATAGTTGTAATACCGCTCCACCAGCAATTGGAGATACGTATGTTATTGATAGATGCTGTATGCGACTGGTTGCAAATAACCCTACCCACAATACCTACAATTATACTATTACTACTACCATCGTTTAAGGTTATGTTAGCCTGACTATAAGCTCCGTAAACCTGTAAGTTGGGATTAAAATTTACTGTATTGTTCGGTGTATTGGGAGCATAGTAATAACCCGTTCCAATAACATTTAACCGCTTTGTAATGTCAATTACCCATGCACTACCTGCATTACTACCATACACATATAAACTATCGCCCACAGCACAAGCAGCTACTGCCAATGCAGGGGTTGCATAATCTACACCTGCAACAGGTGTACCCCAGTAGCCAATTCGTTTAATACCTGCAAAACTGTTGGTTATTATTAAAAATAAAATAGTAGTTAAAATAAAATTTTTCATGTTGCTTTATTTTTCGGTTAAAATTTTTTTATTGTAATAACAAAACCTATCCATATTCAAAAACTTCACAAAAAGTGAATCAATTAAATTGTGCTTATAAATGTTTCAACAATTCTAAAACAATTGTTGTTTCTATTTGGGGTACTTAATCGATGGGGTAAAATCTCGTTTTCTAAAAAATCTACTTAAAATATGTTTCCAAATCTTTGCAGAATATATACAAAAAAGTTGTAAAGAATTTTGGTTTCTGTTGGGGTAACACAGATTTTGCAATTTCATTAGGGGAGATGAAATGCTGATATAAATGTAATACTATTTTTAAATTGCAAGTTGTTTTTTTAATTGTTTTTAGAAATCATTTTTTTGTAACCTGTAACTTTTGTCTGAATTAATTGCGCTTCTTCTATTGAGAATGTTGATTAATAAATGGTTAGATATTTCTTCATTAATTTCTTTATTGAGTTTCATTTTCAATAATCATTACCTGATTAACATCTTCAACTTTTATTTATAATTTTAACTGTAGCTCTATACAAGAAGCCCTTCAATTTTACAGTAATAAGTTTATGAAAAAAACACTTCTTCTTACAGTAGTTTTTTTTATTTTAGTTTGCAATTGCACGCTAGCGCAAAAGTTACATCCAGATTATAAAGGTAATAAACCTTCTGAAAGCCCTTCTAAGTCCATAAATCTTGTAATTTCAGAGTTGATTCAATCATTGCAAAAAACAAATAAGGTTGTAAAAAAAGTTGATATTCTTTATGAAATTGCAGGTAGTTATTTAGACAGTCTTAAAGTGGATTCAGCACTTTTTTATGCACAAAAAATAAAATTGCTGTCAGATAGCAATGGGTATCTACCCGGGCTTGGCAAATATCATCTTGCAAAGGGCATTGCATTATTTCTCCGAAACAAAGGAGACGAAGCAAAACAAAACCTTCAACAGGCAATTATATGTTTTACAAAATATAAAGACAATCTTTTTCTTGGCTTAAGTTACCACCAGTTAGCAAGGCAACTGGCAATGAAAAATGATTATACCGGCGCTCAAAATTATTACCGCCAAGCTATTCCGCTTATTGCTACTTCCAACGATGTTGGTAGGTTGCAGTGGGCTGTTCATAATTTTGGGCGCAACTTTTTTTTTACGTTAGAGCTTGACAGTTCCGTGTATTATCTCTCTCATGCAGTAAAATTGGCTGAGCAATTGCAAAGCGCACCAAAAATATTTAATTCTGCATCTATGCTTGGGGCTGTATATCTTATGTCGGATAATAACAAAGATGCTGAACAAATATTAAGTTATGCGCTGGCTATTCAACTGCCTGCAGTAGGAGATAAAATACAAATGCGAGGTGTACTGGCTAACTATGCGGAAGCGCTTATTCTACAGAATAAATATGAAGCCGCCATAAAAGCAATAAACGAGTATGATAAATTCAATATTTTATTAGGCGATGTATCAGGGAAGATGGTAGAAAAAAAATTGAAAGGAACATTAGCTTACCGGCAAAAAAATTATGAAGCGGCATTGATACTTTTACAGGAGGCATATCAACTTAAAATTGATGACAAATTATTTTCGCATAATATAATGAGCATTGCCGCTAACCTGGGCAAAACAGAATTGAAAATGGACAAAGTGGACAGTGCCGTTGTACATTTTCGGCTTGTGAAAAAACTTGCAGCTCAATCTAATTATATAGCTTATACTCTTGAGGCCAACATGTTACTGGCAGAAGCATTTCAACAAAACAATAATATGGATTCTGCCTATCATTATTTTCAGCATTACACTCACCTAAAAGATTCTATACTCACTTTTAAAAAAGAGAGAGCTGTGATAGAACTTATTGCAAAATATGATGCAGAAAAACGGGAGCAACAAATAAAAAATTTACAAACAGAAAAACAGGTTTACAGTTATCAACTCTTACTTAAAAACAAAACTATTGAGCAACAGCAATTAATTGGCTTAAAAAATTTGCAACAGCTTACCCTGCTCACACAACAATCTGAAATAAGCAAACTCCAGGCATCACAAAAAAACCTGGCGTTGCAAAACACAGAAAAAGAAATTGAAAAAAAGCAAAATGAATTGGAATTGTTGCAAAAAGAAAAAAAATTGCAATCAGTGCTGGCAGCAAAACAAACACAGCAAAAAAACCTTTTATTTTTTATTACCAGTGCCATTATATTATTTGCATTGTATGGAGCTTACCGTTATAAGCAAAACAAAAAATTAAGCAAGCTCTTATCACAATCACTTACACATTTAAAACAGGCTCAGGAACAACTTATCAAAACCGAAAAAGAAAAAGAATCTGAAAATATAAGGGTACGCATCAGTAGAGATATACATGATGAAGTAGGTGCTACGCTGAGTGGTGTAGCACTGTTTAGCGAAATTGCAAAACAAAAGCTAGAGCAGCATCAGCATCAATATGCTTTGGAATATCTGGAGCATATTTCATCTAACTCCAAAGAGATGGTGGAAAAAATTAGCGATATTGTATGGGCTATTAACCCAGACAATGATAGTTTTGAGCGCATTACAGAAAAACTGAGGGCTTATACTTTAAATTTATGTGCAGGTAAAGGTATTCGCTTAAATTTTGAGGTAGATGATGCAATAAACAAAATGGTTCCCGGTATGGAACTGCGAAGGAATATCTATCTGTTCAGTAAAGAAGCAATTAATAACGCCATCAAATATTCTGATTGCAATGAATTTTTATTTTCATTACAACAAAAAAACGGGTACAGTTTATTGCAAATAAAAGATAACGGAAAAGGATTTGAACCAACTTTAAGTATTAATGGAAACGGACTCAAGAATATGCAGGCAAGGGCTGTTGAATTAAAAGCCGATTTTAAACTGAACAGCAAACCCGGGCAGGGCACCGATATAAATCTTCGTTTTAATTTTCACCCTATCGGGGGACAAAATATATCAGCATAAATGATGTTATTTATTAAAACAAAAAAGTGGAAATAAGAGTAGCCATATTTGAAGACAATAAATTAATGCGAAATGGCTTTGAAGCTATCTGTAATGGTACTGAGGGTCTTACTTGCTGCGGTGCTTTTGCCGATAGTTTTGAATTAGATTTTAAAATAAAAAGATCGACCCCTCATGTAATTCTGATGGACATTGAAATGCCCGGCTTAGATGGTATAACTGCTACAACCTATGTAACAAAAAAATGGCCCGATATAAAAATACTGATACAAACAGTATTTGAAGATGATGATAAAATTTTTAAAGCAATATGTGCAGGAGCATCGGGTTATATACTCAAATCTACTTCACCCGCACGTTTGGTAGAGTCTATAGAACAAGTGTATCATGGAGGTTCGCCCATGAGCCCTTATATAGCTAGCCGGGTACTAAAACTTTTTCAACAATTTGCGCCAGTCGCACATATGGATGATGAAGATTACAGTCTCACAAACCGGGAAAAAGAAATTCTTTCATTAATGGTAGATGGAAATCATCAACAGGAAATTGCAGATAAAATTTTTATTTCTTACGAAACCGTACGCACACATGTAAAGCGTATTTATAAAAAATTGCATGTAGCTTCCGCTCCCGAAGCAGTTGTAAAAGCACTCCGTCAGCGAATTCTTTAATTACCTCATTCTTCTTTACATCTTCTAAAATTCACCCTGAAGGGTTACAAAAAGCTTTAATTTATTGTTGCACTTTCACAGTATTGTTTCAAAAAATAGTTAACTATTTAGCAATCGCTTTTTTAGACCTGTCAGGTTTTTAAAACCTGACAGGTCTAAAAAAAAGAAACGTTGAACTAAAATAATTCCTTCATCTAAAATATCGAGTCTATGAAAAAGCAATTCTATTTTTCTTCAGTGTTGTGTATTGCTACCTTACTGTTTGCAACAGGTTTTTCATTTTCACCTGCAAAAAACAATATTACTTTTTTTAGCGAAAGAGATATTAATACAGCAGAGTACCAGTTTGCACTTTCCATTTTTGAGAGAGAATTTCCTCCCAAAGACATGATAACAATTACCAATGGCACTGGTTTTGGCGGTAGGCCTTATGTAAGGCCATCTATAAACGGCGGCGTACAAATGAACCTCGGCAGTATCCACAGCAATCCCCTTGCTACACCGGAAAGCAGGGAACTTTTTGCTCATGAACTTACTCATGCCTGGCAGTTAGAACATTACGGAAAGATCTGGTTTCTTAGCCAAGCAGTAACCAATCAAGTAGTTGACGGAGCGCCATACGCCTATGTATGTGATGCCGCCAAAACCCTTGGCGATTACAATGCAGAGCAACAAGGGGAAATTGTAAAAGACTATTACAAAAAAAATGCCTGCGCTACTGCTGTGGCACGACCACTTAGAAGTGCTACATGGAAACTACTCACAGGAAGTGATGCGGTGGATATGGCTGTTAGCAGCAATGGTACTTATTACATGGTAAATACAGCCGGTCTTATATACACATATAATCCAACAATTAAAGATTGGAATAAACTATCTGGCAGTGCAGGAAAAGCAATAGCGGCCAACGGCGGAAAAGTTTGTATGGTAAACACGGTTGGTAAAATTTATGAACTCGCAGGAGCTACTTGGACACAAATGCCGGGCAGTGCGGCAAAAGATATTGCTATTGATGCTGATGGAACTGTATGGATGGTGAACGCTATTGGTAAAATTTATAAATACAATGGGAGTAAATGGAACCAACTGCAAGGTAGCGATGCAGTAAGAATAGCAGCAGGTGGCGGACAGATTTGGATGATAAATAAAGTAGGGAAAATATATCGGTACAATGGTGCAGGATGGATACAAACTTCTGGCAGCGCCGGATGGAACATTGCAGTATCCAACGATGGTAAAGTTTTTTTAACAAACACTATTGGTAAAATTTATCAGTGGGGCGGTAGTTCATGGACTCAGCTTGATGGTAGCGATGGTGTTATAGTTTCTGCCAATAAAAACAAACTCGTTCTTGCAAATAAAAAAGGAAGAATGTATTTCAGAACTTATTAAGGCAGTTTTAATGAACAAAAAAACGACTATCAAATTCTTAAATAAAACTGGTTGTATGAAAAATATTTTTCTATTTCTTGTGCCTATCCTTCGCTTAAGCTACGGATGGCAATTTTGGATCTTGTTCCTTGCAGTACTGAGCTTGCCGAAGAATGCCTTTTCGCAAAACGTTGGCATTGGCACCACTACCCCTGCTTTTAAGTTAGATATAAAAAACGGCAGCATCAATACAGATTCGGTTTACCGTATTGGTGGGTATACCTTTTTATCGGCACGTGCAGGCAATATTTTGCTGGGCGCCGGTGATGGAAATGGGCTCAATTTTGGCATCTTTAATATTGCCATAGGCCTTGCCCAGGAAGGAGTGGTAAATGGATCTCACAATATTGGTATGGGCTTTAATGCCCTCGATAACAATGCTGCCGGCAATGATAATATTGCTATAGGATCAAGGGCACTGGAGTACAATACGGCTTCTAACAATATTGCCATTGGAAAAGATGCACTTGCATTTAATACCACACCGGCTTTTCTAACGGCTATTGGTTACAAAGCACTAAACAGCAATATTACAGGTGTTAAAAATACGGCCTTAGGCACCTCGGCATTAACTCAAAATGTGGCAGGTGGTGAAAATACCGCCGTAGGTTATAATGCCTTAAAAGCAAATACCCGTTGGAACAATACTGCAATGGGGTCAGAAGCACTTGGGGCTAATACTATTGGTGATTATAATTCTGCGTTGGGTTCTAGGGCTTTACAGCAAAATACCACAGGTGAAAGAAACACCGCAATCGGTGCATACACCCTTAATAATAATACTACGGGTTCGTCAAATACAGGGCTCGGGTTTCAGGCACTGGGCGGTAACGGATCGTACAATACGGCAGTGGGAGACTTCGCTCTATTTTGGAATCAAACTGCATCATCTAATACGGCATTGGGTGCTAAGGCATTGTATTTTACAGAAGGTTCACACAATACCGGCATTGGTGCAAATGCTCTGTATAGTACTGTAAATGCAGAATTTAATACTGCTGTTGGTTTTAATGCCGGTGCAAATTTTGCCTCCGGCTGGAACAATACTTTTATTGGAGCACAAGCCGATCTTAGTTTTAATGGCCAGTTTAACGCTATTGCCATTGGAAACCTTGCAACCCCAACAGATAACAGCAAAGTACGTATTGGCAATTCGGCCAACTGGAGCTATGAAGCTTTTGCCAACTGGACCAACATCAGCGATGGCCTGTATAAAAAAAATATCAAAGAAAATGTAGCCGGCCTTTCCTTTATTTTAAAATTACGCCCTGTTACTTACAATTTAGATGTGAGTGCCCTTAGCAAAAAATTTAAAGAAGAAAGAATAGAGGGCCGGGATGCTTTTATGAAAAAAGCAATAGCAGAAAAAGAACAAATGCTGTGGACAGGTTTTGTGGCGCAGGAAGTAGAAGTCGCCGCAACATCTGCCGATTTTAATTTCAGTGGTGTAGATAAACCAAGAAATAAACAGGGCGTTTATGGGTTACGTTATGCAGAGTTTGTAGTGCCATTGGTAAAGGCTGTGCAGGAGCAGCAGTTAATGATTGAAGAATTAAAAAAACAAAATGAACTATTATTAAAACGCATCGAAGTTTTAGAAAATAAAAAAAACTGATCATGAAAAAAATAATCATACTTCTTGTAATGCTGAACATAATAATAAGTATCGTCGCACAAAATGTAGGCATTGGCACCGCTACACCATCTTTTAAATTAGATGTAAAAAACGGAAGCATAAATACCGATTCGGTTTACCGTATTTACAAAAACATTGTTATAACCGTGGTTATTGGCAATTGCGGCATGGAAACCTACTGCTGTATTGTATTCTGAATAGGTTGTATTGGCCAAAGCAAACGATCCCACTGCAGTATTTCTGTTTCCGGTAAGATTGTTAAGATGTGCGTAAGCTCCACCGCTACATTGAAGCTGTTATTAAATCGCCTTGAAATTTTGGAAACTAAAAAATAAATTATTGTCAAAACAGTCTTTTTTTATTTCTCACTGGAATTTTCATCATTTATGAAAGTAAGCGCAAACCGGGTATTACAACTCTATGGATCGTGTTAAAAAACTTTAAACTTGATATACAAGGTTGGATAATACATAGAAATGTGTCCATACGATAGACGGCATTGCGGGGGTAACTACTTACTCTGGCAAAAAAATTTTAAGCATAAAAAAACCTCACGTAATAAAACGTAAGGGTTCATTTAATAAATATGTCTGCCCCGCAGCATTGCGGGGGCAACTACCTACTCTCCTCCTGCACTTACTGCGGGATTGTGCAGTACCATCGGCCATGAGGAGCTTATCCGCCGCGGCGGATCGATATGGGAAGAGGTGAACAAATAAATTTTATAAACAAGATCTCTTACACATAAAAAAACCCTCACGTAATAAAACGTAAGGGTTCATTTAATAAATATGGCAACTACCTACTCTCCCACATTGTTGTGCAGTACCATCGGCCATGAGGGGCTTAACTTCTCTGTTCGGTATGGGAAGAGGTG
>JANNMO010000012.1:0-103137 GCA_031398005.1 Ferruginibacter sp. | reverse complement strand
GCACTTTACTTGCAATTCTTAAACAGGCAGGTATTGATAAAAATGAATTTTAAATCCCATGCATCGTAATACACTTATACAACAAATCAAAGAAAAGTCATCTTATCTATGTGTAGGATTGGATACAGATATTACAAAAATTCCTAAGCATCTTCAACAAAATCAACATGCAGTTGTTGATTTTAATAAAGCGATTATTGATGCTACAAAAGATTTTTGTGTGAGTTATAAAATCAATACTGCGTTTTATGAAGCCAATGGCAGCAAGGGTTGGGAAGATATGGAAGCAACCGTAAATTATATTCCATCTACTCATTTTAAAATAGCAGATGCAAAGCGTGGAGATATTGGCAATACCTCCTCGCAGTATGCAAAAGCTTTTTTTGAAACATTAGCATTTGATGCGATAACTGTTGCACCTTATATGGGAGAAGATAGTATTAGACCATTTTTAGAATATGAAAACAAATGGACGATCGTTTTGGGATTAACCAGTAATAAAGGAGCGAATGATTTTGAATTAGAACCGACTTTTAAAAATGGTTCAGCAAAAATCGAATCAAACAATAATTATTACATTAAAGAATTTAACCCTTTAGAAATGTTGTATGAAAAGGTGTTGCGAAAAGTTTCAAAATGGGGTAATCCAGATAATCTGATGTTTGTAGTTGGTGCAACAAATGCTTTTTATTTACAAGAAATTCGCAAACATGTCCCGGATAATTTTTTATTAGTGCCCGGTGTAGGTTTTCAAGGTGGTAGTTTATCTGAAACCAGCAAATACGGATTAACTAAGAATTGTGGGCTTTTGGTAAATGCAAGCCGTGCTATTATTTATGCAGGCAGTGGAGAAAATTTTGCGGAAGAGGCAAGGGAAATTGCATCTCAATACCAGGCGGAAATGAAAAGATATTTGGTGTGAAGGGCGAGGTTGTAAAGGATGAAGATGTGAATTGGGAATAGTGAATGGTGAATGGTGAATGGTTTATAAAATTTAACAGGCTTGTTTAAACAGAAAAAATATGAAAAAGATATTATTGGTTGTTATGTTATTGTTTGTAACCATTATAGGTATATCGCAACAAGTACCAACTACAGAAAGTATTTTATCGGCAGCATATAAACAGGCAGCTAAAGAAAATAAAAATGTGTTTGTAATATTTACCGCAAGCTGGTGTGGCTGGTGTAAGAAAATGGATGCTTCTATGAACGACGTTACTACAAAAAAATATTTTGATGAAAATTATATAACAATACATTTAACAGTACAGGAAAATCCTGCAAAGAAAAATTTAGAAAACCCAGGCAGTGCCGAATTTTTAAAAAAGTTTAATGGAGATAAAGCAGGGTTACCGTTTTTTGTAGTGTTAGATAAAAAAGGAAAACTATTGGGAGATAGTTTTGTGAATAATGAAAATCTGGGTTGCCCTGCATCAGCAAATGAAGTAGCTGCATTTATTCTTTTATTAAAAAAATCTTCCAAAATAAATGATGAGGGTTTGCAGTCAATAGCAACACGTTTTAAACTAAACAATCCTCAACAATAGCGTCAGCAAGCATTTTTGCCCACTTACTATATTCCAATGCTGATGGATGTAACCCATCGCTGGCAAGCATCGCATCATTATTACTATCTTTTCTTTGTTGGGTAGTAATATCTAAAAAGGTGCAATTATATTTTAAAGTTATTTTTTTGCAAACTTCATTATAAGCATTTATTTCTTTGGCAATTTTATCTATGTCTCTATCTTTTGCAAAGGTTGTTTTTCCCCAATCTGGTATTGATAAAATAAATACATTAGTAGGATTATTATCAGCAAATTGGATGGCTTTTTTTATAAGTTTTTCAAATTCCTGTTCAAAATTTTCCACACTTCTCTCCCTATACTGGTTATTTACACCAACAAGTAAACTTACATAATCATACTTTTTTAAAAAATGATGTTGTAAAATGGCTTCCTTTAATTCATCAGTCGTCCAACCGGTTTTAGCAATAATTTCCGGCGCTGTAATTTCAATTTTTTTGCTGCGCAACAATTGTACGGTTTGGTATGGAAAAGAGTCCCCTAATAAAACTGCTTCCCCAATTGTATAACTATCTCCTAAGGCTAAATATGAAAATTGCATATTTAAAAGTAATAAAAAAAGCTGCTTCAATAGAAACAGCTTTTATAAAAAGTAAAAATTAATTTTTAAAATATATAAGCCACACGAGCACCAAAAATTCCACCTGCATCACTAAGTCCTGTATATTTAACCAATACATCTATATTTCTATCCAATTTAAAACCTAAGCCTGGTACATATGTGAATCTGCTGGACCCAAAGGCAGAATTAGTAAAAAATGTAGTGCCTAGCTGTGCTGAACCGTAAACCACAGGTGTAAAATAATATTTAACCCCAACCAATAATGGAAAAGTAGCTACCGAACGGTTTTTTACTTGGTTGTTTATTTTTTTTCCAATTAACTCTATAATACCAGCGTTAAAAGTAATGGCTGCATCTTTATCAATGGCAATATCAACCTGAGCTGTAGCACCTGCTGCAATAGAATATGCAGTATTTAAATTTCCTGTAACCGCACCCAGTTCACCACCTAAACTGAACAATAAATTTTTACCAGCCTGTGCCTTTACTGATAATGATCCTGCAATTATAAAAGCAGCGAATAATAGTTTTTTCATAAAAGTTTTAATTTGTCTCAAAAATATTCTCTAAAATTTAAGAATATCTATAATAATTGTTAAAGTAATTTATATATAAAAGCCCCACAAAATGTGAGGCTTCCATAAATTACGTTTGAACTTATTTTTTCTTAGTACCACCAAATAAATATCCAATCTTCACATTAAAACCACTGTTTTTAAATGAAGTGTTGTCATAAGGGCTGATATTTTTAATACCTGCTGTATAACCTGCAGAAATAAAACCACCATTGCTCATAGTATAACCTAAAATTGCATTTGCACCTAAATCAATTCTTTTAAAATGATCATCATTATCTGTAAGGTTAGCCTCTCCGTCAAATCTTACATCGGAAGAACCATTTGTAGTAGTAACTGTATTACCTATTGTTGTAACTGTTTCAGTCTTTGACTTACCGCCAATTCCTAAAGCAACTTCAGGACCAACACCAACAAAAAATTTACCTGTACCTGCCGCAAAATTGTAAACAAAATTTGGAGAAAGTTGAATATAACTAAGTGTTAATTCATTTTGAAATTTTGAATTACCGCCTGTGAAATTCTGAGTAGTTTTAAGTTCACCTCCTTTTTGAATAAAATTTAATTCAGGTCTAAATGAAACAGAATTACCGAAATCTACATCAGCAACTGCACCAACAGTAAAACCGAATTTAGAATCAGATTTATTTTCATCATTACCAAATTCTACATTGTATGTAGAAAATGCTCCACCTGCTTGAAGACCAATTTTGTTTTGTGCGTTCGCACCAATTGCCGCAATTATAACCGCCGCACTTAAGATTAATTTTTTCATGTTCGTTTTTTTTGTTTGAATTTTTAAAATCGAGCGCAAAAGTAAGTGTAAAGCAAAGAAAGAATGAATAAAAACTTTTTAAAAATGAAATTATTTAACAGTTAATGAACATATTACAATAAAAACTTTTTTTAAAACCAATTATTTCATATACTCTTTGTTGAATTTTGAACGTTGATTTAATTCATTATTCATCTTTTATTATTTGTGCTCATTTACTCAAAACAAATTCTATACCTTTTTGTAAAAACTGACAAAAAAAATTAAAAAATAACTTATTGTCAAATTTTTTAAATATGCGTATTTCACATTATCATAGTTAGAAATTCTATCTTCTACTATGGTTAATATACTTTTATATTAACTAAAATGAATATATTTTTTATTAAAAATGAATCTTAATTATTGATGATTATTTTAATATATTAAAAGTGAAATAAAGCTTTTTGAATAATGAAAAAGCCTCACAAAAATGTGAGGCCTAAGTTTTATTAATTACTTGAAAATAAATTATTCTGATTTGTTTCCACCAAACATAAATCCAATTTTTACATTAAAGCCACTATTTTTTAAAGTTTGTTTATCGTTTGGTTCAATGTTAGAAAGACCAATTGTATAACCGGCACTTATAAATGCACCATTAGATAATTTGTATCCTACAAGAGCATTCACCCCGAAGTCAAGTCCTTTTAAATGATATTTATCATCAGTAGCATCTTTCTTACCATCAAATTTTACTGTAGTATTATCGCTATCAGAAGTGGTGTTGGTAGTAGCAGGGAAACCTGGAATATTAATAGTGGTAGTATTTGTAAAATTGCTCTTAGCTTTTCCTCCAATGCCATAAGATATATCAGGACCTGCACCAATAAAAACTTTACCGGTACCTGCTTCAAAATTGTAGATAAAATTAGGAGCAAGTTGTAAATAACTAAAAGTAAGTTCTGCATCACCTGTAGTCGTAGAAGTAAATCCACCACCTGATTCAGTTTCTGCAAATTTTGCTTTTCCACCTTTTTGTATAAAGTTTAATTCAGGGCGAAAGCTTAAACCATTACCTACTTCTATTTCAGCAACTGCACCAACTATAAAACCAACCTTAGTTTTATATTTTTCAGTTGTGCTTGGATTACTGCTTTCGTCTGTATATTTTGCAGATGCAAAATTAGCTCCTGCTTGCCCACCGAAAGATACTTGTGCATTGGCACTGATAGCTACAGCAACAATAGCTGCGCTTAAAAACACTTTTTTCATGTTGTTAGTTTTTGTTTTTGTTTTTGTTTTTGTTTTTTTTGATTTTGTTTAAAATAAAAATGAATACTGACAGAAATATTGCTCATAAAATATAAAAAAAAATAAAGATTTGTTGGTGTAGCTTATACTTATTTAATCATTAGTTTGGTGATATGTTTAAAATAGTTTGGTAAAATTATTAAACGAATTAAATCATATATTATTATACATATGACCTAGGTAATGATTTATTTTGCAATTAGATATCAATTTTCCCGATGTAAAGAAACAATATTTACTTTATATAAAACACAAAAAAAAAGGGTTAAATAACCCTTTTTTTAATCAACTATTTTCCTTAAGAAATTATAAATTCTCCAGCATGTCTTTTGTCATCTTTTCTAAATTATATTCTTCTTGCCAACCCCAATCTTTTCTTGCCACATTATCATCTATACTTTGTGGCCAGCTATCAGCTATTGCCTGGCGACTGTCTGGCTTATAAACTATATCAAAATCTGGTACATGTTTTTTTATTTCTGTAGCTATTTCTTTTGGCGAAAAACTCATACCGGATAAGTTGTAAGAAGTGCGGATATTAATTTTTTCTTTTGGTGCCTCCATTAATTCAATGGTGGCACGTATAGCATCCGGCATGTACATCATAGGCAGGTAAGTATCTTCTTGTAAAAAACATTCGTACTGCTCGCCATCTTTTGCTGCGTGAAAAATTTCTACCGCATAATCTGTAGTGCCGCCACCTGGTTGGCTTTTGTAACTTATTAAACCAGGGTAACGCAAACTTCTCACATCTACACCATACCGATTAAAATAATAATTGCACCAAAACTCTCCTGCATATTTACTTATTCCATATACAGTACTTGGTTCTATAATGGTTTGTTGTGGGCAGTTTTGTTTGGGAGATGTAGGACCAAAAACCGCTATACTACTTGGCCAATAAACTTTGTATAAATTCTCTTCTTTTGCAATATCCAATACATTTAAAAGACTGGCCATGTTTAAACTCCATGCAAGGTTCGGATTTTTTTCGCCCGTGGCAGATAGGATGGCAGCCAATAAATAAATTTGGGTGATGCCTTGTCGTATTACCTGCACATGCAACATTTCTTTGTTCATCACATCTAAACTTACATACGGCCCGGTGCCTTCCAACAAAGGATTTTGTTCCCTCAAATCGCTGGCTATAACATTTGCATTTCCATAAATATTTCTAAGTGCCATGGTAAGCTCCACACCAATTTGTCCGCTTGCACCAATCACCAATATTTTTTCTTTTACCATAATAGTATTGTATGTTTTGTGCAAATGTAAATGGAAATATATTTCTTGGCTAACTCCCACTGCTCAATTGTTTCTGTTATCTACTCAATATTAGTTTTAAGAGCAATATGAAATGTTGAGATTTGAAAAAACATTTTAACATGAAAACATTATTTGTCATTATTATCAGTTCCGTTATTTCAATACAAGCATATACCCAAAACGTAGGAATAAACACTCCCACTCCGGAGGCCACATTGGATGTAAATGGCGATGTAATTTTTAAAACAAGTGATTTAACTGTTAGTGATGGGGTAAACTTAGCGGTAGATATAAACAGTAATCGGTACAGTTATTACCGGATAAATGGACCCACAGCAGATTTTACTATAGCAGGAATTACAGCAGGTAATGATGGCCGCTTACTCACACTTTTTAACCGTACAGGTTTTGTAATGCAAATAAATAATGAAGATGCCGGGGCAGCTGTTACAGATATGATTATAACAGGTACCAATGCAAACATTACGTTGCAGGATAAAGGAATTTTAAATTTACAATATGATGCCACTGAACAAAAATGGATTGTAAAAAGCAGCAGTAAGGGAGCTAGTACAGGTGGCGGAGTTTTTTGGGATGCTAGCGGGAATGATATCTTTAATATAAATACAGGCAATGTAGGTTTGGGAACAAATTTACCAGGTACCAAACTCACTATACAAACATCATATAATTCACAAGGATGGAAGCATGTGGGCATAAATGGGGTTGATTCGATTGTACTAAGTGAAGCCATTGGTGGTGTTTCTGCCGCTATTGGTACCAGCACAAATCATACTATGCGGTTTAATTCAAATGGCTTAGGGCTTATGCATCTTTATCCAAATGGGAATGTAACAGTGGGAGATAATAATGCGCCTGCCAACGATAAATTTACCGTACAGTCAGATGGGTTTGGACTTACCCATACAAATTTGCTAGGGTCAGTAACTGTTGGATCGTGGATTGGAAATTTTGGTGGTGCTACAGGTGGCTGGTTAGGTACAAAAAGTAATGACCCTCTTAATTTATTTACCAATAATGGAGGTGCAGCTTTGTCAATTGTACAAAATGGAAATGTAGGCATTGGCGCAACTAATCCTGCGTTTAAAATGGATGTTGCAGGCAGAATGAGACTAAGAACACAAGCTGATGGAAACTCTGCAGGGCTATGGCTTAATAATCCTGCTAATACAAATACCATAGCATTTATGGGCATAGCTGATGCCGTAACTACAGGGTTTTACGGAAATGTAAGTGGGTGGGGTTTAATAATGAATACCAATACAGGATTTGTAGGCATTGGTACGCTAAATCCTACCTCACGCTTGTCTGTAAATGGAAGCATAAGAAGCAAAGAAGTAGTGGTGGAAACCGGATGGGCAGATTATGTGTTTGATAAAAAATATAAACTGAAAACATTAGAGGAAGTAGAAAAATTTATTGAGAAAAATAATCACCTGCCTGGAATACCATCTGCTGCCGAAATTGAAAAAAACGGTTTACCATTGGGAGATACCCAAAGAAGAATGATGGAAAAAATTGAGGAGCTCACACTCTATATGATTGAATTAAAAAAAGAAATAGCAATATTAAAAACCAAAGAATAACAGTAATGAAGAAATACACTTTTTTGCTGTTGTTTTTCATAAACATTTTTTCAGCAAAGGCACAACAACCATTGGAATGTGGTAAATACGTTATTGATACCGCCGCAGAAAGATTGGCAAACGACTACATGGTAAAAAACAAATCTTTATTGGTAGTAAATACAATGATTAGGGTTTATTTTTATATTGTAGCTGATGATGATGGCAGCAACTCCGCAGCAACACCCGCACAAATAGATAGCGAATTTAACCAGCTTATAAATGATTATGCACCCAACAATCTTTGCTTTGCAAACATGGGTTTTAGGTATATAAACAGTACTAACATAAATAATAATATTAACTGCGATAATCCGGCATCTGTTAGTGCATTAAATGTTTGGCTAGTTCCAAATTGCATTACCATTTTTTTTCAGCGCAGACTCCTTGCCAATGGTGGCGGCACTTATGGTGGTAATGCTTATGCTATTCCAAATACATTTTGTTCAGTAGCTACTGGTAATATTAACCAAGGCAGAACAACATCGCATGAAGTAGGGCATTGTTTAGGCTTACTACACACATTTGAACCAAATGCAGGGCATGAAAACATTAATGGAAATAATTGCGGTACAACCGGCGACAGGGTTTGTGATACTCCATCTGACCCTTGGGCAAGAGGAGCCTGTTTTTCAAGATCTGGTTGTAATTACACAGGCAATTGTGTAGATGGAAATGGGGCAACAAATTTTTCTCCGCCATACAATAATATAATGAGTTACTGGTTTTTAGGTGGTTGTGCCACTACCAATTTTAGTGGTGGCCAGTTTGCAAGGGCAAATGGTTTTATTGGTAGCAATGCAGGTTTAATTTCTACCGTTTCTGCGTTTGATGCTGTAACAGGTCCATCAACTTATAACAATACTTACGGAATGTTATCAGCTATAAATAATCTTTCTACAAATGGTGCATTGTTATGCTTAAATAATTGTGTAGTAGGTATGGCCGGCAGAAAAGTTACGCTTAACCCTGGTTTTAGGGCTACCCCAACTACTGGTAAAGTAACCATTAGAGGAAATATTTGTTTTTATTGATCATTACTTTTTAATAAACAATATGAAACGAAAAAAGTTCATTGTCGCCTCATTTTTTGCAGCACTGCTGCCGTTTACAGCATTTACAAAATCAGTAAAAAGATTATTAAGAGTAGATAAGGGTTTTAAAATAAAAGCCGGCGAAGGCAGGCTGCACGGGCATCTAAAACTACAAGGTGTAAACGCAAATATTATTGATGTAAAAATATCTGGTACAGATACCGATGGAGATTTAGCACTTTTTGAACAGACCGGCCTAACACAAGGCAAGGGAGTTCCATTGCATGTACATCCATTTCAAGATGAAATATTTTATGTGCTGGAAGGCGAATATTATTTTCAGGTGGGAGAAGATAAACATCATTTAACTGCAGGTGAAAGTATTTTTTTACCAAGAAAAGTTCCGCATGCATGGACGCAGGTTTCTGCAAAATCTAAAACACTGGTATTACTACAACCGGCAGGTAAACTGGAAAATTTTTTTGTAACTGTTGCGGGATTAAAAGAAGAGCCTACCAAAGCACAAATGGCAAAAATATTTGCAGATAATGAAATGCAGGTGGTGGGTGGACCATTAAAAATTAATTGAATATAATGTTAGATGATATTAATCTTTTACCAGTTTTAACTGGTAATAAAAAAATATTGAACGCACATTTTACTGGCGAACATATCAGTGTTTGAAACAAAAAGCTCTTATAAATAAAGCATGGAAATACCTGCAAGATGAAGATGGAGAATATTTATTTAAACTTATAAAAGATCCTGGTAAAAAAGAGAACATGAAACAAAAACACCAAAGGATTTTTCAACAATTAAAACAAAAATACTCAAACTGGGAAAAAACAGTATTACAGCCAATCCCTTTATCTGCTTTATGATAATCATTATCATGTATAAATAAATATTGTATGAATTAATTTATTAGTAAAAACTTTTACATTCTTAAATTTAAACTAGCTTTAGTACATGTATAATTTACGTTTTATGATATTGTTAGTAAGCAACATCATGATAGTATTATGCACCTATTCTCAAAAACCTTTCAGCTATTTTTTTCATCATTTAGATCAAAGCAATGGTTTACTTCACAACGAAGTACTCTCTATAACACAAGATGGAAAAGGGTTTATTTGGGTTACAACACCAAATGGGT
Source organism: Ferruginibacter sp. (assembly GCA_031398005.1). Taxonomy (GTDB): domain Bacteria; phylum Bacteroidota; class Bacteroidia; order Chitinophagales; family Chitinophagaceae; genus Ferruginibacter. The sequence goes on along the minus strand of JANNMO010000012.1, from coordinate 93,244 downwards.
TACAACGATATGACGGGCTCAGTTTTAAATCATACCCTCAAATACTTAAAAATGTTGAGGATGGAAGTATTTACAGAGCAGAAATATTTTCTGATAAAAAGAATGATTTACTATGGTTGCAATCTCATCATATCATTGAAAAAATGTCACTAAAAAAAAATTATTCTACTCTTTATAATGATGAATCTTTACTAAAAGATAGCTCTTTGAAATTTGTTGAATATAGAAATGAAAAAAATATAAAATGGATATTAAACAAACATGGTTTATTTAATTATGACAATGTCACAAAAAAATATATTCTATTGCAACTAAATATTATTCCTCCTAATGTTGCCCAAACATCTTATTTCGCAAGAGATTCAATTTATAATCAAACTTGGGTTAATCTCTGGACAGAATTATATGTATTTGATAATAAAACACGTAAAATTTTTTCACATAATAATAACCCTACAAAACATCCTTTACTTGAGTTACTTTATAATAAAAAAAGAGCTGGCAGTTTACGATTTGTAATGATTGATAGTAGAAATGATATATGGGTTACCACATGGGGAGATACATTATATAGATATGACAATGATCAAAAAAAAATAAGCATCTATGAGCTATCAGGCTTCAATAAAAAAAATGCTGCGCCATCATCTCCGGTTATTGTTAATGCTATGTATGAAGATAATCACCAGTCAATTTGGGTAGCTACAGAAAATGGGGGCTTGCTGAGGTATAATAATCAGGCAGATAATTTTGACTATTGTTTGGTAAAAGAAAGCACCAAAGAAAGCATTCAATACAATTATAAAATATACAGTGTTTATCAAGACAAAGAAGAAAATATATGGTTGGGTACAGATAAAGGGATCAGCATTTTTAATCCATATCAACAATATTTTAAAACAGTACGACACGAAGAAAACAATACACTCTCCATTACAAAAAATGAAATAACCAGTTTTATACAAGCCACAAATGGCGATATTTTTATAGGTACCTGGGGCGGGGGTTTAGGAGTATACAGCCAAGCCCTGAACTTTAAGAAAAATATTTTTTTTAAACTTCCTTCCGAAAATAATTTTGTTTGGAGTTTTATACAACCAAATAAAGAAACCCTATGGATTGGTTGTCAGATTGGCTATTTAATAAGTTACAATTTAAAAACTGGTTCATACAAAACATTATCCCCACCAGAAATGGAAGCCAATACTATCAGATGTATGGAAAAAGATAAAGATGAAAATATCTGGTTGGGTTTGCAAAATGGACAAATGGTAAAATGGGATAAAAAAGAAAACAAGTTTTTTAAATGCCCAAATTTAACAGCAGATAGTATTCATAATAAAACTCCCATTATCAATATTTTTATTGACAAACTACAACAATGTTGGGTAAGCACCTCTTATGGGCTTAAACAATTTGATTTAAAAAAGAAAACTTTTACAAATACCTGGATACCCGATAAAAATATTGTTGGAAGTATTGCATCAAAAAGTTGTGAGGGTATTGAAGAATTAAATGACAGTACTTTAATTGTGGCTACAATTTTTGGAGGGCTCAATTATTTTAACAAGCGTACAAAAATATTTTATAAGCATTATGATGAAAACAGTTTGGCATTTAGAAATATACATGCAGTAAAAAAAGATACAAATGGTTTCCTTTGGTTTACTACAGATTATAATTTGTATAAACTTAACCTGCATACAAAAAAAACAGTAGCCTATAACATACAAAACGGCTTAATAAATTCATCGTTCGTTTCACCAAAATTTTATCAATTAAATGATGGACAGTGGGTAACATTTACTTTAACAGAGGCTTTAATATTTAATCCGAACAGGCAATTTTTTAACAACGGAACTAATTCTAAAATTGAAATTACAGGATTTAATATTTTTAATAAACCTTTGTTTATAGATTCATTATTAGCAGAAAATAAACCCGTAACACTTACCCATAAACAAAACTTTTTTACCATTGAATATGCATCTCTACATTTTTCCAGCTTAGGGCAAACTAATTATTATCATCGCTTAATTGATGTAGATAAGGATTGGGTAAATGGTGGAAATAAAAGATCTGCAAACTATACTGATTTACAACCCGGCAATTATACCTTTCAAATAAAAGCAGCAACAGACGATGCTAATGAACAAATAACTTCATTTGAAATAATTATTACACCACCCTTTTATAAAACTTGGTGGTTTATAGCAATAGCTATTAGTGCATTCGCTATTATATTGTATGCGTTTATAAAGTGGCGAATAAAAAGTGTAAAAACAATTGCCTCCGAAAAACTTAAAGTTCAAAAGCTGGAAGCAGAAACCTATAAAAATAAATTAGAACTGGAGCAGATAACAAATTATTTTTCCAATTCTTTAAACGGTAAAAAAACAGTAGAAGATGCTTTGTGGGACGTGGCAAAAAATCTTATCGGACGTATGGGCTTTGTAGATTGCATCATTTATTTATGGAACAGCGATAAAACAAAAATGGTGCAAAAGGCAGGCATAGGGCCCAAAGGATCTATAGAACAATTACAAAAAAAGTTATTTGATGTATTGCCAGGGCAAGGAGTAGTAGGCCATGTAATACTACACAAGGAAGTGGTAACCATTTCAGATACTTCGTTAGATGCTAGATACCGTATGGATGAAGTAGCTGGATTAAGTGAAATAAGTGTACCAATTTTATTTAACAATGAGTTACTAGGCGTAATAGATAGTGAGCATCCTCAAAAAAAATTTTATACTTCTCAGCACATACAGTTACTCACTACCATTGCTGCATTAATTGCAAACAAAATAAAATCTATTGAAGCAGAACAAACATTATTACAAACACAAATTGAAATTTATAGTATTAATGAGCAGCTCTCCAACGCCAAATTAGATGCACTGCGTAGCCAAATGAATCCACATTTTATATTTAATTGTATAAACAGTATAGATGCATTAATACAGAGCAATGATAAGTACCATGCTACCGTTTACTTAAACAAATTTGCAAAATTACTTCGCAATATTTTAGATAGCTCAAAACAAAATACTGTTACACTTTCTAAAGATATTGATACATTAAAATTATATGTGGAGCTTGAACAATTAAGACACGAAAATAAATTTACCGCAGAAATTTACACCGATGATTTCTTAATACAGGATGATTTTAAAGTACCTCCCCTCATTATTCAACCCTTTGTAGAAAATGCCATATTGCATGGCATTCGATATCGAACAGATAATAATGGAAAACTGAAGGTTTCAGTTAGTAAAAAAAATAATTACCTGCAGTATGTAATAGAAGATAATGGAGTTGGCATAAGTTTTCATCAAAATAAAAAAAATGAAAAAACATCTTATGGTATAGAGATGACTATTGATAGGGTTAAACTTTTTAACAATGAAGAAAAAGCATCTATAGAAATAATAGATTTAATAGCGCAGCATAAACCTATTGGTACAAGGGTAACCGTATTACTAAAACTTACATAATGATACAGGCAATTATAATAGACGATGAAACAAAAGGCAGAATAGCTTTAAAACAAAAGCTGCATGACTATTGCAAAAACATTGAAGTAATTGGCGAAGCAGAAAATGGGGAACAGGGAATGCAACTCATAAAAAAATTACAACCGCAAATTGTATTTCTCGATATTGAAATGCCCCGCATGGATGGGTTTGAAATGTTGCAACAAATTCCTCACAAAAACTTTCACCTCATTTTTACTACAGCTTATGATCAGTATGCTATAAAAGCAATAAAATACGCTGCATTCGATTATTTGCTTAAGCCAATAGATATTGAAGAATTAAAAACGGCCATCACTAAAATAAATTCGAATCCTACATTTGATACAGAAAAAAAATTAGAAACACTACAACAAAATTTACAAGCAAAAAATAATTTCAATAAAATAGCCATTCATACTTTGCAGGGATTGTTGTTTTTCAATATCAGCGATATAATTCATTTAGAAGCCCAAAGTAATTATACTGTTCTTTATTTTGCTAATCACCCAAAGCTTACTGCAAGCCGCACACTCAAAGAGTTTGAAGACTTGCTGCCCATTGATACTTTTTTTAGACCACACCATTCACACCTCATCAATTTAAATTTTATAAAAAAATATATTAAAGGTGATGGTGGCCAGATAGAAATGCAAAATGGAGATTATATTGATGTTTCTCGCAGAAAAAAAGAGGAGTTTTTAAAAGTAATTGGTCAGTAGATTTATAATAATTAAAAAACACATAAATAAAAAGTTCGATTCTATTGAAGTGTCAGGGTGAGGCACTCATAAAAAAAATTTATGCTCTTTGCAAATGACAAAAGTTCGAATCTATTAGGGTGTTCCCGCAAAAAGCGGGATCGAAGCCGATGTGCTTCTTTAAACCCGCCTTCGACAGGCTCAGGCTGACATAGTAATAATTTGAAATTGAAAGGTTTGAATAGTGTGTCATTAGCAGCTTGTCGAACCCGTTGCTATAAGCGAACCCGCCATCGAAATGCTCAGTCTCACACCATAATAATTTGAAAGTATTTACCTTTGTCCCATGGATAATTCTTTAAAAACCTTATTTGCAAATCAGCAATACAATAAAAATAATTTTTTTCTTATAGCAGGCCCATGCATTACCGAAGGCGAAGAAATTGTGATGGAAATAGGAGAAAAAGTTGCAGCCATTTGCAAGCGGTTAGAGATACCATATATTTTTAAAGCATCTTACCGCAAAGCCAATCGCACCAGCGCAAATAGTTTTACAGGCATTGGAGATGAAGTAGCTTTAAAGCTTATAAAAAAAGTAGGAAAAAAATTTGGCGTACCCACTACCACCGATATTCATGCACACGAAGAAGCCGCCATAGCAGCCGCTTATGTAGATGTTTTGCAAATTCCCGCTTTCCTTTGCAGGCAGACAGATCTATTGGTAGCCGCTGCAAAAACAGGTAAAATTGTGAATGTAAAAAAAGGCCAATTCCTTAGCGGACCATCCATGAAATTTGCGGCAGATAAAATAAAACAAGCGGGCAATGAAAAAGTTTGGTTGACTGATAGAGGCAATACTTTTGGCTATCAAGATTTAATTGTTGATTATAGAAATATTACCTGGATGAAAGAAATTGGTGTACCAGTAATTATGGATTGCACGCATTCACTTCAGCAGCCAAACCAAACAAGCGGTATTACAGGCGGCAATCCTGCATTAATAGAAACCATTGCAAAAGCAGCCATAGCAAACGGTGCAGATGGTTTGTTTATAGAAACACATCCCAACCCCGCCGCCGCAAAAAGCGATGGTGCAAATATGCTGCAGTTAGATTTGTTGGAGCCGTTGTTAGAAAAATTGGTACGAGTAAGACAGTCAATCCTGTAGGTATTCGCCTTTGGCGAATACTTGTACACGCCAAAGGCATGTACCTACAAAATCGTGTACATTTACTGGAAAATTATTTTTTAGAAGCATCATCAAAGAATTATCATCATCATTGGTTTAGCCTGTTCCGAACTTGTTTCGGAAGGCTTTTCGTTCTTATCTTTTTGTGCCGCCAAGCGGAACACAAAAAGGATATCCACTGCAATCCCGGCTAGGCTCATCAATAAATCATTTTTCAACTTTTATTGTGCAATAGAAGCCTGCCTAAATCCCTTTGAATGTGAGACTTTCGTTTCCAATGCATTCTAGTAATGTTATATGAGCAAACATTGGTATCTGTATTTAAATAAAATTGAAATGCCTGAGGAGTAAAATATTCTATAACAAAAAAATGTATTACAATCTATTTCACAATCTCGTGCGTTTATTCCCCTTTCGTAGGAGATAGATGGGGCATTAATTTGGCTTAAAATTTACCAACAATAACACTAGATTAATAATGTAAAAGCTATGAGAAGGTTTTTTTATTGTAGAGACAAACACTGAAGAATTTTTATCAGTACAATTTTCTGTGGTCTGTCGTCCGTTGTCTGTGGTCGTGCCTCTTAAAGATACCTCACCGGATTCCTCCTCGCATTAAAAACATATCGTTTTACATTCATCCAAAATGCAAGAAAAAAGTAAACAATAACCGGGGAACCAATGGTGGCAAAACTGAGGTAAATAAAATATTTACGAATGGTAGTAGTTGCAATACCCATACGCTCGCCTATGGCAGAACAAACGCCAAAAACATGCCACTCAATAAAATGTTTTAACTTATACATAATGCATGTATTAATTATACTTTCAGATTAAAATTAGCACAAATTCATCAAAAGGTTGGTAATTTTTTAAGTAATTTCGCAAAAAACAAATTATTAATGCTCCAAAACATCCATATACAAAATTTTAGGTGCTTTGAAGATTTTGAAGCCAGTGGCTTTGAAAGGGTAAATCTAATTGGAGGAAAGAATAATAGTGGTAAGACTTGTTTGTTAGAAGCATTCGCATGCTTAACTAATAAATTTTCACGTTTGGATATTGCACAAATGAGAGAACCTACTCAAGATGTTAGTGTTTTAGTATTTAAAAATACTGTTTCAAATAGTATTAAGATTTTGTGTAGTGACTATAAAAAAAATTATACTTATAATTCGACCATAAACGAAAATGGAAAATTGACAGGTGCTACTGAAACTTCCACACTTCAAATAAACTTTATCAATCAAAAAACAGAGTTACCAATACTTAATATATTAGCTTCTTTTGATGAATTTGATGCAAGATTAATTAAAAATAAACTTATAAAAATTTTGCAAATAGTTGATATCCGAATAGAAGATATGAGAACATTTAATACTAAGCAAGGTTTGTTTATAAAATTACAGAATAGCGACTATGAACCACTCTCAAATTTTGGTGATGCTACAAAAAACCTAATTAGATATTTTACACCAATATTTGAAAAAGAATTATTATCAGACAATCAGAATTTTTCAATTTTGCTTATAGATGAAATTGAAAATGGTATTCACTATACTGCTCATTATGATTTTTGGAAAAATATATTTAAACTTTCTAAAAAATTAAATGTACAGATTTTTGCCACAACACATAGTTTAGAAATGATACAGCAATTTAACAAAGTTGCAAAAGAAGAAGCTGAAGGTGCTTATTTTGAAATGAGCAGGGAATTTGAAACAGGAAAAATATTTGCTCAAAAGCATGATGCTGATTTATTAGAATATGAATTATTAAAAACAGAATCTACTATACGTGGCTAATAAAGAAATTAAAAACATTTTATTGGTAGAGGGTGATTCTGATTCTAAATTCTTTCAGACTTTAATTAAATATTTAGGTATTACTAATGCTATTCTCAATTTTGATTTATTAAGATTTGATGCAATTGGTGGAAGTGATAAAAAGCTTTTAGAATTTTCTATAAGAAGCTTGGAAGTAGATTTAAGAAGTAACCCTATTGAAAAATTTGGAATTGTTTTAGATTTAGATGATTATGAAAATGATAGCAGATTTAAACAAGTTCATGAAATATTAATCAAAATTTTTGGAGAGCAAAACGTTTTAAATAATAATGATAATAGTTTCAATGTCAAATTGAATGATCTAAAAACAATTTTAGTTGATTGTCATTTTATAGAAAATGATTTAGTAACGAATTTGGAATTGCTTTTGAAAGAAATTGTAACGCAAGACCCTTTAGCAGCAAACTGTTTAAAACATTGGTTTGACTGTGCAATAAATTCAGGGAGAAAAATAAGAAAAAGTGATTATTTGAAATTTTGGAGAGAAGTATATGTAAGATATGATTATTGTTCAAATCCGGATCTTCGGAAACATAGCGTTGAAAATTGCACAACCGAAAAATCTTTTGACAATATGTTTATAGACGGTAAACCACAAGCGTGGAATTTTGAAAGCCCATTACTTAATAATTTAAAAACTTTTTTAGCCTCTTTTTCAAATGAATAATATCAATAGATTAAAATAATTAATAAATAATATAAAACATTCGCTCCATGGCATTCGACATTGCAATGATTCAAAAGCTGTACGCAAATTTCCCTGAAAGAGTAGCTGCAGCTCGTAAACTTCTTGGGAAACCCCTTACACTTACCGAAAAAATATTGTACGCTCACCTTTGGGAAAACAACCATACCAAGCCTTTTGAAAGAGGTATTTCTTATGTTGATTTTGCGCCAGATCGTGTAGCTATGCAAGATGCAACTGCTCAAATGGCTTTGTTACAATTTATGCAAAGCGGTCGTACTACTGTAGCAGTACCAAGTACGGTGCATTGCGATCATTTAATTGAAGCAAAAGATAACAGCAAAACAGATCTTGCCCGTGCAGTTACAGAAAGCAGTGAAGTATATGATTTTTTATCATCTGTTTCTAACAAATACGGGATAGGTTTTTGGAAACCAGGTGCAGGTATTATTCATCAGGTGGTATTAGAAAATTATGCTTTCCCTGGTGGAATGATGATTGGTACAGATAGCCACACCGTAAATGCGGGTGGACTTGGAATGATTGCTATTGGCGTAGGTGGTGCAGATGCTTGCGATGTAATGGCAGGCTTGGCTTGGGAATTAAAAATGCCAAAATTAATTGGTGTAAAACTTACCGGACAATTGAATGGCTGGACAGCAGCAAAAGATGTAATATTAAAAGTAGCAGGTATTCTTACTGTAAAAGGTGGTACTGGTGCAGTGGTTGAATATTTTGGCGAAGGTGCTACCAGCATGAGTTGTACAGGAAAGGGAACTATTTGTAATATGGGTGCAGAAATTGGTGCTACTACTTCTACATTTGGTTATGACGAAAGCATGAGCAGATATTTAGGTGCTACTGGTCGTGCAGAAATTGCAGCAATGGCAGATACCATCAAAGAACATTTAACCGGCGATGCAGAAGTATATGCAAACCCACAAAATTATTTTGATCAGGTTATAGAAATAGATTTAAATACATTGGAGCCACATTTAAATGGTCCATTTACTCCAGATCTGGCTACGCCCATTTCTAAAATGAAAGAAGCTGCAGCAGCAAATGGTTGGCCTACAAAAATTGAAGTTGGTTTAATTGGAAGTTGTACCAACTCATCTTACGAAGATATTAGCCGTGCAGAAAGTTTGGCAAAGCAGGTTACCGAAAAAGGATTAAGACTAAAATCAGAATTTACAATTACCCCGGGTTCTGAGCAGGTACGTTTCACTATAGAAAGAGATGGATTTTTAGATACGTTTGGTAAAATAGGTGCTACTGTATTTGCAAATGCATGCGGACCATGTATTGGAATGTGGGCTCGTGTAGGGGCAGAAAAAGCAGAAAAAAATACCATCGTACATAGCTTCAACAGAAACTTTGCTAAGCGTGCAGATGGTAACCCAAATACATTTGCATTTGTAGGCTCACCCGAAATTGTAACAGCCATGGCTATTGCAGGCGATCTTAATTTTAATCCACTTACAGATTCTTTGTTAAACGATAAAGGCCAATGGGTAAAACTAGATGCACCATCCGGTTTCGAATTGCCTCCAAGAGGTTTTGCAGTAGATGACCCCGGTTTTCAGGCACCGGCTGCTGATGGTAGTGGCGTGAATGTTATTGTATCACCAGATAGTAAGCGTCTTCAAATATTAGAGCCATTTGCTGCATGGGAAGGCGATGATTTGTTAGGGTTAAAATTGCTGATAAAAGCAAAAGGAAAATGTACAACAGATCATATTTCTATGGCAGGACCATGGTTAAAATTTAGAGGTCATTTAGATAACATTAGTAACAATATGTTGATAGGTGCTGTAAATTTTGCCAACGATAAAACCAACCTTGTAAAAAACCAACTCACCGGTTTGTATGGCGCAGTGCCAGATACGCAGCGTGCCTACAAAGCCGCAGGTATTGGCAGTATTGTGGTAGGCGATGAAAACTATGGTGAAGGTAGCAGCCGTGAGCATGCAGCAATGGAACCACGCCATTTAGGTGTAAGAGCTGTATTGGTAAAATCGTTTGCCCGCATACACGAAACCAATTTAAAAAAGCAAGGAATGTTGGCGCTTACTTTCGAAACTAAATCTGACTATGATAAGTTTCAGGAAGATGACAGCATAGATATTATACGTTTAAAAACTTTTGCACCGGGCAAGAGATTAAAACTTGTATTAAGACATAAAGATGGTAAGAAGGATGAAATAATGGTAAACCATACGTATAACAAACAACAAATTGAATGGTTTAAAGCAGGTGCTGCACTCAATATTATTAGAAGAGAGTTTGCAGAAAAGCAAGCTAAATAATTATAATTTATTATGTCGGCTGGTGTAGAAGCACCAGCCGATTTTTTTTTCTATCCCTTCATCGCTTTTCATTAGCCATTCATACTTTTTACATAATACATCTTCAGCAAACATTTTATTTTCGCCATTACAAATGAAATTTTTAATTCTCCTTTTTCTATTTTCAATAAATATTGTTTGCTCCGCACAAACAAAAAAACATGCTGCTACAAAAATTACCGGAAACATAAAAATAGATGGTAAGAGTGATGATGCCGCCTGGAAAAACATTGATGTCATCAACGATTTTATTATTTCATCGCCTGATTTTGGAAAGCAACCTACCAAACAAACAGAAGTAAAAATTGTTTACAACAACGAAGCACTTTTTGTGGTAGCAACCATGTTTGATGAAGCAAAAAAAGTGCGTAGGCAATTAACCCAAAGGGATGGAAACGACAGGCAGGACTGCGATATTTTCACCCTGGGTTTAGATCCTTATTTGGATAAACAAAATGGATTTATTTTTCAGGTAACAGCAGCCGGTGTGCAGGGAGATGCTCGTCAATCTACAGCAAACGGAACAGATAGAAGTTGGGATGCAGTATGGGAAAGTGCAGTAACCATACAACCTGACAAATGGGTAGTAGAAATGAAAATACCTTTTAGTGCTATTCGTTTTGCAAAAAAAGATGTGCAAAACTGGGGCTTGCAATTTACCCGTTTTATAAGAAGCAAAAATGAGAACAACACATGGAGCCCACAAGATCCCAACAAAGATGGAAGCATTAACCAATGGGGAGAATTTACAAACCTTACCAATATAATACCACCGCTGAGGCTTTCGTTCCTTCCTTATATTAGTGGCGGAGTGAGGCAATCACCTACAAGCAATGGTAAAACAAGTACAGAATATTTAAAGAGTGGTGGCATGGATGTGAAATACGGCATCAACGAAAGTTTTACTTTAGATGTAACGCTGATACCTGATTTTGCGCAGGTGCAAAGTGACAATGTATTTTTAAACCTTTCTCCTTTTGAAGTAAGGTTTCAAGATTTTAGACCCTTTTTTACGGAAGGCACTGAGCTATTTAACAAGGCAGATTTATTTTACAGCAGACGTATAGGTGCTGAACCATCGGGCACGAGGCAGGTATTGAATTACGCAATAAATAACCCTCAGTACTCCATTGAAAAAAACCCCGGAATTACCAGATTATACAATGCCACAAAACTAAGTGGCCGTACAAAAAACAATTTAGGTATTGGCGTTTTTAATGCAGTAACTACTCCAATGAGGGCAGTACTAAGGAATAATTTTTCCAAAATAGATTCTAGTATTCTAACGGAACCTCTTACAAATTACAATGTGATCGTGTTAGACCAGGCTTTAAAAAACAGATCATCAGTAACTTTTACAAATACCAATGTATTAAGAAGAGCAAACAGCAGAAATGCAAACGTATCGGGCATTGATTTATCTTTCTTTGACAAGGCAAATAATTACAACGTTTCAGCATCTGCAAAGTATAGTCACATTTGGGGGAAGCTGGGAAATTATAACGGATACACAACAGAATTAAATGCAGGTAAAATAAGCGGTAAATGGCGTTGGAACACAGGCGCAAGTATTGAAAGCGATAAATACGATCCCAACGATTTAGGCTTTCTTTCTAACAATAACTCGGTAGAACAATATGGAGAAGTGAGTTTAAATTTTAATAATCCTACAAAAAAATATTTAAGTCATAGGTATAGTATTGAATATAGAAATTTTTATTTATACAACCCGTTTAAATGGACTTCTTTTGAATTAGAAAGCTCTGCTTTTTTTCTTTTTAAAAACTTTTGGGATGCAAATTTTAGAATGAGCACTAGGCCTGTGGGTTACAATGATTTTTTTGAATCCAGAACTCCCGGCCTTAAACTAAACAGGTTTGCATACATATTTGTAGGTGCTGGTGGCAGCAGTGACAGCAGAAAAAAATTATTTGGCGGTTGGTTTATTGGCGGTGCAGAAAGTAAAGTAAAAGATGATGCATATCTTTCTGTAAGATTAAATTCACGTTATCGATTCAATGATAGGTTTCAATTAAATGCCAGCTTTGACAGAACCATTGACAGAGGCCAATGGGGGTTTTCTCACAGAGATACCATCAGTACATTGGTACCCGGGTTTAGAGATCCAATCATAGCTTTTAGATTGGTTAAAACGAATAACCTTATACTTGGTGGGCAGTATAACTTTACAGCACGAATGAATACCACCATACGTATAAGACATAACTGGACAAACATCGTAAACCGATCTTTTCATACATTAAAAGAAGACGGTAACTGGAACGACATTGCATTTGCCAACGGGCGCAACAGAAACTTTAATGTATTTAACATTGATATGTTTTACACCTGGGATTTTAAATGGGGAAGCCGTTTAACTTTTAGCTGGAAAAATGCACTGGGAAGCAACGTGGTTTTGAATGCTTATGATAACAACAATTATTCAAAAAACTTTTCGGCTGTTTTTAATAATCCCCACAGCAATGAGGTGAGTTTAAAAATTGTATATTTTATGGATTATTTAAATTTTAAACGCAAGGCTTAAAATTACCTATTGTAATATTCAAAAGTAATTTTAGATAATTTTTTTGTAAGCACCCATGCTTCATTGCTGGCATTCCAACTTTTATCTTTATTATTTTTTGTGAAGACGGATAAGATATAAGGCTCTTTGGCCATTACCAATAAAATTTCGCTTCTGCTGGCATCTACCGCACCGTTTTTACTTGCAACGAATGTGGTAGATGGTATTTGGCTTAATGCCTCTTCATCCCAATAATTTCTCCCCAGCAAACGGATCATTTTTTTACTTACCGAATCACTGATCATTTGACCTCTGTACATTTTTTCAAAAACGGAAGCCATTTCTTTCGCTGTTGTTTGCCCCCAGCCATATTGAGTTCTATTTTTTTCTCTCCCTATTGTTCTAGAGTTTACACGGGTGTGTTCAAACCCATTTCTCTCCATTACTTCATTAATAGCAGTTCCTGTACCTGCCAATTTTTGCAACCATAAACTAGCAGTATTATCACTCATACTAAGCATGAGCATCACCAATTTTGAGAGTGCTATTTTTTCACCGTTCTTAAAGGAACCCAAAATATCTACACCGGCATACAACAAAGAGTCATGGTATGTTTGCTCCTGATGAAAAGTTAATGCTCCTTTATTTATTTTATCCATTATACCAATAAAAATGGGAATTTTTACGATGCTTGCTGTTGGAAAAACAGTGTCGGCATTTACTTGTACAATCTTTCCTGATTTTAAACTTTTTATATAAACACCAATGTCTCCGTTAAAACCTTTCACTAATTCATCTACCCTTTTTTGCAATTTTTTATTTACAGGTTGTGCAAATAATAAGTATGGAAATAATAAAAGCAGGAAAAATATTTTTTTCAAAACAGGAGAAATTTAAGTAGAATATGTTGGCTAAAAAAGAGGTATTATTGAACAAAGTAATTTACGCCTGCTACATTTTGTGTGTAGCTTCCTGTTTTCATACCACCTGCAAATTGCTTATCGTACGATGGATAGTAAGTAAAGTTTACCTGGCCAATGCTTTTAATTTTTCCTGCAAAAGCTCTATCATCAAATGAGGTGTAGTAATTAAGATTTGTACTACCCAAAGATTTTAATTTGCCTCGTAAGGCTTGGTTGTCAAAACTGCTATAGTAAGTTATCTGCTGGCTTCCAATACTTTTAATTTTACCTTTCAAAGTAGCATCATCATACTGCATGTAATAATTAACAACCAGGCTTCCCACACTTTTTAATTTTCCCCGCAAGGCTTCAATGTCGTAAGATGCATAATAAGTAACTGCGGTTCTACCAATGTATTTTAATTTACCTGTAAATAATTTATCATCTGTATCGGTAAAAAGATCTACCCTGCCATTAAATTTTTCTAGTCTGGAATAGTTAGAAATCTTTTCAGAAAAATATTCTGTACCATAGTTTATTACATTACCATCGGGCGAAATATTTATTACTGCATTATCATCTGTAGCTATGGTAAACATTTCTGTAGCTCCCATTCCATTTATGCTGACTTTAGCAATACGCTGTGCAAAGCACAAATTAAAGGAGACAAAAAATAAAAATGTAGTTAAAATATTTTTCATGTGTAATTGTTTGTGGCTGTAATTTAAGAAAATTATTCTAGTAGAAAAAGGAGTAAACAGGAAGATTAAAGTAAAGGCGAAAATGGGGGCCGGAATAGAAATTCAGCCCCGTTTAATTCCAATATCCTATGAAAAACCATGGTAAATATATCATTCTTGGTTTACTCATTATTTTGTATTCGATGAAATAACTTTTATTTAAGATGAAAGGAGCATGAAGTATAGTTAGAACATATCACATGTAAATATATAATTATTTGTTTTGTCTAAAAGCCTTGCTTAGACTTGGATATAGCTTAAAAAAAATAGGGGCCAGAATGGAAATTCAGCCCCGTTTAAAATCCAATATCCCTATGAAAAACCGTAGCGAATATACATGTAGTATAAAAACTACAAAGCGAAAATTGATTAAACGGTATTACAAGTAGATGAACTTATTAAATAAGTAGAAGAAAAATATACTACATATAATTTTTAATTAAATAGTGGTATTTTTACCCATATTATGGTAAGTGCAATAACATACTTAATAGCTGATGATGATCCACTATATTTAGCTATTACAAAAGAACAACTTCAATTAATACCAAACTTAATATGTAATGCAACCTGTAACAACGCAATAGAAGCAAGTGCATGTTTGCAGGAACAATATCCCGATCTATTAATTTTAGATGTGGAAATGCCAGGACTGACAGGAATACAATTGGCAAAAAGTTTAACCAAATTACCTTTCATTATTTTTATTTCATCTCACCCTAATTATGCTGTAGATGCTTTTGAAGTAGATGCAGTTGACTATTTAGTAAAACCTGTAAGTACAGAAAGAATGATGAGAGCGGTAGAAAAAGTAAGAACACTTGCAGAAATGAAACGATCTATTGCTTGGCAAGATGGTTTTAAAATTGCTGAGAATGATTCGTTTTTTATAAAGGATAAAAACGCTTTTATACGAATACACAACAATGAGGTATTGTATATAGAATCGTTGGGTGATTTTATAAATATTTTTTTGGAGAACGGGCAAAAGAAAATTGCATTAGTGAGTTTAAAAAATATAGAACAACAATTACCAACAAAAGATTTTATAAGAATATCTCGAACCCACATTGTAAATAAAAATAAAATTACTGCGTTAGATCATACTGCTATATCTCTCCATAAAATTCAATTAAATGTAGGTAAAACATATGCTGAGGTGGTTTTACAATCTGTAATGGGTAACAATACAATCAAAAGATTTATTTAAATGAACATGTACAAATTATTATTTGGAGTTATTTTAATTTTTAGCTCTTTACATATTACTGCACAATCTAAAGAGGCTGACAGCTTGTTAAAAGTTTTAGATGTAGCGCCCATAGACAGCAACAGACTAAATGCTATAATGGAGTTGGGCAATTTGTATATGTATGAGAATGCGAGTAAAGGAATTGAATATTTTGAAAAAGGAATTGTTATTGCAAAAGATTTAAAAGAATATAATAAACTTGGGAGGCTGTATATATTAAATGGTTTTTGTTATAGAATAAAAGCAGACTTTGAAAAATCGTTGGAAAATTATTTAAATGCTACTCGCATTTATGAAAAAGAAAACAACGAAAAAAAATTAGGTGCGGCATATATATCTGTAGCAGATGTGTACAGCGATATTAAGAATATAAAAAAAGCTACTGAATATTATGATAAGGCCGAGGTGGTTATTTTAAAACAAAAAGACAGTTTTGAATTGAGCCATTTATATTTTGAAAAAGGGATTTTGTACGATAAAGAAAATGCGCACGACACCTCCATGCAATATTTTCAAAAAGCGTACAGCATTGGAAAGATTTTAAAAAATGAAATGATCATTACCAATTCACTATCTGCTATAGGTACTAATTATAAAAACCAAGGCAATGTGGTGCAAGCTTTAAAATGCTATGACACTGTACAGTCTATTTACAAACAAGCTAACCGGCAAACACCTGATATAATGGCTGCACTTTATATAAATTATGGAGAAGCTTATAGTAAAGGAAATGATTTTGTAAATGCCAAATCTTCGTTTGAAAAAAGTATTTCTTACGCAAGCAGTGCAGGGTTATCTGATATTGAAATGAACAATTACAAAAGCCTGGCAAGTATCTATGGTTCGCAAAATAATTATGAAAAACAAGTTTTTTACTTAAAGAAATATTATGGGTTAAAAGACAGTCTGTACACATCTGACAGTAAAAATAAACTTACACAATTAGAAGCCGATTACAATATTGAAAAAAAGAATATTGAAATTGTAAAAACAGAAGCCGAAGTACAAAAGCAAAAAAATCAGCGAAATTTATTTATCATTTTAGCCATTGGTGCCGCATTATTATTAACGGCATTGGGTGTATTTTATGGCAGAATTAAAAAGAAAAATGGCATTCTGCACGATAATAATATCTTAATAAATAACCAGAAAGATGAACTGCAAAAGTTGAATGGGGTAAAAGATCGTTTGTTTAGTATTATTAGTCATGACTTGCGAAACCCTTTGGTAACGCTGCGTTCCTACCTTAGTTTATCTGAAAACCCAAACATAGCAGAACAAAAAAAACAGGAATATAAAACACAAACCGTACAAGCCGTAGCTCAAACTACAGATATGTTGGATAATTTGTTGGTATGGGCAAATATGCAAATAAAAGATAGTAAGCCAAACATAACAGTAGTAGATATTGAAGAAACTGTTTTTAATGCTATAGATAATATTCAAGCACAGGCTGCACAAAAGCGAATTGTAATTAATAAAGAAATAAATGCATTTTCTGCTTTGGGCGAGGAAAATATTTTAAACATTGCTTTAAGAAATTTACTTACCAACGCTTTAAAATATAGCCACGAAAATGGCAATATTTTTATTAATACCTATCAAAAAGAAAATGCTGTTTTTATTGAAGTAAAAGATGAGGGTGTTGGAATGACAGCGCAGCAAATTAAAGATTTAAATACAAACGAAAACGACACTACAAAAGGCACACAGGG
Organism: Ferruginibacter sp.; assembly: GCA_031398005.1. GTDB lineage: Bacteria > Bacteroidota > Bacteroidia > Chitinophagales > Chitinophagaceae > Ferruginibacter. The sequence continues at coordinate 75,826 of JANNMO010000012.1, read as the reverse complement.
AGAAAAAGGAAGTGGGCTTGGACTGTTTTTGGTAAAAGAATTATTGCATAAAATAAATGCTGAATTATTGGTAGAGAGTGAAGAAGGAAAAGGAAGTGTTTTTAGTATTAAACTTGAAGGGGTATAGCCTCACCCTCGATCCACCTCACTCTCAGTCCCTCTCCATCCCGCAATGAATGCGGGAGAGAGGGATGACTAGGAGATTGATTAGAAGATTAATTTTGATATGGATATAGAGATTAATTATTGAGATCAAAGTGGGCGTACTACGAACCCCAACGGGGTTTACCTTTAGTAACCATGGGTGCAGCCCATGGAAGACGGCGTAGCCTAAAGAAAACCTCTCCCTCAGTCCATCTACATAGAAGATAAAGAAAACCTCACCCTCAATCCCTCTCCAAAGGAGAGGGAGGATTGGGAGATCAATTGGAAGATCCATTAAAAATCACGTCAGATAATCCAGTAAGAATCTACGAACCCCAACGGGGTTCACCTTTAGTAACCAGGGGTGCAGCCCATGGAAGACGGCGTAGCCTGATAAGAAAACCACACCCTCGGTCCCTCTCCATCCCGCAATGAATGCGGGAGAGAGGGATGACAAGGAGATTGATTAGAAGATTAATTTGGAGATGGAATAATAATCTACGAACCCCAACGGGGTTCACCTTTAGTAACCATGGGTGCAGCCCATGGAAGACGGCGTAGCCCGTACTAGTGCATAATAAAAGTTGAAAAAAGATACTCTGCCGAAGAGCGCCGGGATGGGCAGTAGTAGCTGCCGCAATAATGTACATTAAATTATAATAAACGTTGTGGCGGCACTACTACCGACAGCCCGAACCACTGTTGAAAAAACTTACTCCGCTCACCGCACAAATGATCTTAAAAAATTAGTTTACATCGAACCAAATTTTCTTTTCATTATTCCAGTCTCCATTATAATTAATCGTAATTTCCTCGCCGGTTAAAATTGGTCTTGCCGTTTTTATCATCATCGTTTGCTCCTCATAATCCATAAAATAATCGCAGTTGCTTTGGTAGCTATGGTTGTAAATAGAAATCATGCCCAGCCCAATGCAACACTGCTCTTCATCATCGCCCCACTCAAAAATATAATCGTGTAACAATGTTTTATCAATGTGTGGTCGGTCTGTTTTAGACATTACTATCACCGGTGCTACTTCAATGATTGTATCGGCATCTATGTCTTCGTTTGTAAACATTCCTCTACCTTTTTGCTCCGTATCTTTTATAAACAAACACGATAAAATCATAATAAATTGTTGATGATAATGGTTTAAATTGCGACACATTAAAAAACGAAAATAACACTTTGCATTCATGCACATTGAAACAAATGAAATATCGCTGCAGCAAAGGTTTGAAGAGGTGATAGCTTCGGAAGATCAATTGGCAATTAAAGATTTTTTAAATGATCAGAACATTAGTGATGTGGCAGATCTTATTTACGAACACAAAGATTATGAAACGCAAATAATTGCCCATCTTTCTATACACCGAGCCGCAAGTGTTTTTAAAATACTGGATTTTGTAGAGCAGAAACGAATTATAAAAGACCTTCCCGCTTTTAAAAGTGCAGAACTTTTAAATGAATTGCCGGCAGATGACAGGGTTGATTTTTTTGAAGAACTGCCCACCAGCACAGTAAGAGAATTAATAAAAACACTAGAACCAGCCGAGCGAAAAATTACACTCGAATTATTGGGTTATCCTGAAAACAGTGTGGGCAGATTGATGACGCCAGATTATGTGTACGTGTATGAATACAACACCGTGCAGGAAGTACTGGAAACCATTCGCCGCTGGGGAAGCAACAGCGAAACCGTTGATGTAATTTATGTAATTAACGGCCGTGGCGAATTGATAGATGATATACGAATCAGGGATTTTATTTTGGCCTCGCCAGATGCTAAAGTGAGTGATTTAATTGACGAGCGTTTTATATCTTTAAATGTAAATGACGACCAGGAAGTAGCGAGTGAAGTTTTTAAAATGAACAATCGGGTTGCCCTACCGGTAACAGATGATAAAAATATTTTATTGGGTATAGTAACCATTGATGATATGCTGTGGGTGGCGCAAGAAGAATACACAGAAGATATACAAAAAATTGGTGGTACGGTAGCATTGGATGCGCCCTATTTAGACATCAGTATTCCAAAACTTATTAAGAAGCGAGCAGGCTGGTTGGTTATACTTTTTTTAAGCGAAATGCTTACCGCCACAGCCATGCAGTTTTTTCAGGCAGAGATAGAAGCTGCTACAGTACTTGCACTTTTTATACCGCTTATAATGAGCAGTGGTGGCAACAGCGGCTCGCAGGCAAGTACACTTATTATACAGGCAATGGCGCTGGGCGAAGTAACGCTTACAGATTGGTGGCGGGTAATGCGCAGAGAATTAATATCTGGTTTTATACTCGGTGTAATTTTAGGAAGCATTGGATATTTTAGAATTGTGCTGTGGCAAAATATGCACATTTTCGATTATGGAATTTATTGGAATTTGGTAGCTGCTACTATTTTCTTTTCGCTCATTGGGATCGTTTTGTGGGGAAGTTTAATGGGCTCCATGTTGCCACTTATTTTGAAAAGATTAAAGCTAGATCCTGCTGCATCATCAGCACCATTTGTAGCTACACTGGTAGATGTTACGGGTATTGTTATTTATTTTTCGGTAGCTTATTTTTTTCTGAAAGGGATCCTTCTTTAGATATGAGATGTTAGATTTGAGACACAAGATTAGCGTTTAATTATTTAAAGCATATTCTATTTTTATAAGATGTAAATTCATTGAACATTGAACATTGAACATTGAACATTGAACATTGAACATTGAACCATCAACCATCAACAAATAACAAACACAACGCCATGAAACTCTCCACACTCGTTTTAATGTTACTTTTTATGACAGATGCCATTGCACAATTACAATATCCTACAGCCAGAAAAACAGATACGGTTGATACTTATTTTGGCAACAAAGTACCAGACCCCTACCGCTGGCTGGAAGATGATAAAAGCGATGAAACAAAAGCCTGGGTGGTAGCGCAGAACAAAGTAACGTTCGGGTATTTGGACAAGATTCCATACCGTGCAAAGTTTCAGGCAGCCATTGAAAAAGTATTTAATTACCCAAAATATTCTGCGCCCTTTAGAAAAGGCGAGTGGTATTATTTTTATAAAAACAATGGCCTGCAAAACCAGTCAGTATTGTACCGCCAAAAAGGATTGGATGGTAAAGTAGAAGAAGTTATTGACCCTAACAAACTCAGCAAAGAAGGTACTACAAGACTTACACTTTTTGGCTTAAGTAAAAATGGAAAATATGCCGTGCTTGGTTTAAGCGAAGGTGGCAGCGACTGGCAAACCTACAAAGTGCGTGACATGCAAACCGGTAAGGATTTAGATGATAAATTAGATTGGGTAAAAATAAGTGGCGCATCTTGGGCAGGTGATGGTTTTTATTACAGCAGATACCCTGCGCCTGAAAAAGGTGCCAGTGCATTGAGCGTAAAAAACGAAAATCACCAGGTGTGGTTTCATAAAGTAGGTACGGCACAAAGTGCAGATACATTAATTTATGAAGATAAAAATAACCCACAGCGTTTTCATACAACCGGCACGAGTGAAGATGAAAAATATTTGTTTTTAACCATCAGCGACAGAGGCAAAGGATTTGACGGAAACGCCATATCAGTAATGAATTTAACCAGTGCAGATAAAACATTTAAGCCACTTATTAAAGAAGTAACCAACAGCAATTATGGTGTGATTGAAAACACCGCCACTGATTTTATTTTGCAAACAAATGATGGCGCACCCAATGGAAAAGTAATTACCATCCCAATAAATACCATGGATGAAAAAGCTGCAAAAACAATTATTGCAGAAGCAGCAGAACCCTTACAAAATGTAAATGCTGCGGGCGGAAAATTGTTTGTAGATTATTTAAAAGATGTAAGCACCCGTACTTATGTGTACGATTACAAAGGCAAAAAAATTGGTGAAGTAAAATATCCAAGTTTGGGCAATGGCGGCAACTTAAATGGCTACCGAGATGATAAAACCTTGTTCTATGTTTTCACTTCTTTCACCTTCCCTCCTACTATTTATAAGTATGATATTGCTACAGGCAAAAGTGCCATTTTTAGAAAACCCGAAGTAAGTTTTAACCCTGAAGCCTACGAGACAAAACAGGTTTTTTATACCAGTAAAGATGGTACTAAAATACCCATGTTTATCATTAATAAAAAAGGTATAAAAAAAGATGGCAACAATGTAACGTTGTTGTATGGCTATGGTGGTTTTAATGTAAATCTGGAGCCTGGTTTTAGTGCAACGCTGCTTCCTTTTTTAGATGCTGGTGGTGTGTATGCACAAGCTAATTTAAGAGGCGGCGGTGAGTATGGCGAAAAATGGCACCAGGCAGGAATGCTCTTAAATAAACAAAATGTATTTGATGATTTTATTGCCGCAGGCGAATATTTAATAAAAGAAAAATACACTACATCCGCAAGGCTTGCACTCCGTGGCGGCAGCAATGGCGGGCTTTTGGTGGGTGCGGTTATTAACCAGCGGCCAGACCTTGCACGTGTGGCCATACCACAAGTTGGCGTAATGGATATGTTGCGTTTTCATAAATTTACCATTGGCTGGAACTGGATTGCAGACTATGGCAGCAGCGAAAAAGATGAAGCAAATTTTAAAAACCTGTTTGCATTTTCGCCGCTGCACAATGTGAGCGCCACGGCAAATTATCCATCTACTTTGGTAACCACGGCTGACCATGATGACCGTGTAGTGCCTGCACATTCGTTTAAATATATTGCTACCATGCAGGAAAAATCTACCAGCAAAAAACCATTGCTTATTCGCATAGATACCAACAGCGGCCATGGCGCCAGCAACACCAAAAAAAATATCGAAACCATTGCAGATATATATTCATTTATTTTTAGTGAAATGGGTGTGGTGCCGAAGTTGTAGGAGATTGGTTTAAATATATTAGCCGCAAACTTGCAGATTGTTTTCTGGGTTTGCGGCTATTATTTTACGGAATATTTTTTGTGTGGGGCTTTTAACATTCAATCTTTATTCGGCATTTGTCCGGGCTGTCTGTAGTAGTGCCGCAGCAATGTTTGTCATAATCTAAAGTTTATTAATTGCGGCAGCTACTACTGCCCATCCCGCAGCCGTTGGGCATTAGAATATATTTTTAGCTTTTATTGAAGCGTAGATTTGTGCGAAAGTTGTGACCCACGCACCAAGGCGAAGGAGTTTAAGAGAATGATAGCAGCTGCTGCAAAGGGATGGCGCATTTGCTTGCTGAACATGCCTGTAGTGAGACCTTATTAACTTGTTTTTTAAGTATCTAACAACCTTAATTATTAAACTCGGATAGCCGCAAAAAATCATGTAATGTAATCTCAGTATATTCTCCATTAGATTCACTCAGAACATATACTTCCAAATTCCCAAAATACATATTTAATTCTCTAAGAGTATTTTCATTGCCAATAGGTTGCATCAATTTAAGCACTTTAATTCTTTCAAAAGTATTAAGAGTTTTAGGAGCTATCAGAATTTGTTTATTACCTGATGAGAATTGTTTTGATTGTGAAAGATTATTCTTCTTTATATAAAGAAGTGATTCATCATAAGTCATTTTATTATACTTTTAATTTAATCTAAAATCATTGTGATAATTAATATTTAATAATTTCTTACAAATATTGCTCTAAATGAATTGAGGATTCTTGTATGCTTAAGCTTAATGCTCTTTTACGACGACATAATCTATAATGGATAAATTCTTGTCTATCGGAATTACCTCTAACCTAAAACTTAAAATATCTTTAGGATCTATCCATTGAAAGAAATTCTGTTTTTCACCTGCCGATATTCTTTTAAAATTTGCGTTATTATATTTAACTATTTTAATTATTTCATCTTGATAAACTGCACCCAATTTCCAATACTGTTTTACTTTTTCTTTTTCATCAAAATAAAAAAATTCAGTTCCTTTACCGAACCCTCCCAAAGCTGGGGTATCATACATAAAAACACCATCCTTTACTGTGTAATCCTTCCCAAAAATCATTTTTACATCTTCCTTACTTAAGCCAATATAGTGTTGACTAAATGCTAAATTGGTTGCTAAAAAAAATACTATTAAAAAGACTGATTTTTTTATAGAGTGAATGATTTTATTATGCATACGGAGTTTTTAGCTTTTATATAAATTTGTTGAGGGGTTAATAATAATTTCTTATAATTAGTTTGAGTAATAAATTTTTCTTTTAATAGATATTTGATTTTTAAAGCATAGCCGACATTGGTACCGTCATTATGTTTTGCTGAAACAATACCAACAATATTGCCAAAGCGGTTGATTAAAGGTCCTCCACTATTGCCCGGGTCGATAGGAGCTGTTGTTTGTAAATACCTGATATCATCATTAAACCCGGATAAGGAACTAATTATCCCTGATGTAAATTTTAATTGTGAACCCATAGTGCTTATCATTGGGAAACCTGATACATATGTCTGTTCACCTATATCTACATCATCAATACTGAAATTCAACAATTGATTATCGATTTTGAGTACTCCATCTATTTTTAGGACTGCTATGTCTAAAGAAGCGTCATAATTTATCAAAGAAAGGTTATAAATCTTAGAATCATAATCAATAGTTATTTTATTTGCACCATTTACAACGTGGTAGTTTGTTAAGATTGTTGTCTTACCTAATAAAATGCCTGTACCTGATTTAATGCTATTAAAGATTTCATTGTCTGTCGATAATTTTCTTAAATAATACTTTAATAAAACATCTTTATTTTCAAGTTTTATTGATAATTGTTTTTCAAACAACTGGTCTTTTGCAATTGTCCCGTGACAATTTTTAAATATTGTAGAAGTTATTAGTAAAGCATTGTTGCCTGTATTTTGAAATTGTAAATAATCTTCATTTGATTTTGTAGAGATACATTTAAATTCCCCATTTTCCTCTGTTAGAAAAATCTTCCCTTCAAAATATTTTACTTCCCAAAGTTTAGTATCCTTATTCGTAATGCCATAAATTTCTAACTTATCGACACTGAAATACATTTTCGTTAAGCCGTTTGCATATACACTCGACACTGTATTAAAGAAGGTGATAAGTGCAATAAAAAGTTTGATAATGTTAGGCATCACTTGAAAGGGGTAATATAAAAACTGAATATTTATAAATATATTCCTTTTTTAGCATTATACATTATTATCTCTCTGTTATGTACATTTATTATTAAATCCTTTGCCTCCGTTGGTGCCCTTACTAACAATAATTGAATCGCATCCTATCACCCACTCGCCGAGGCCTGGTCTTTGACCAGCCGACCCAGTATAAGAAATCCCGGCCCCTACTAGCGCAGAGATGCGGACTCTAGCGCAGAAATGAAGCGAGGCTTTTGTGCAATGGCTTTCTGTGCGGCGCTATAATTATATTTCCTCCGCCTCGTTGCGTGTCTCACGCAACGTTCGCTAATATCTTCGTAAAAATTTATACTACAATCTACTCCACAATAAAAGATGAAAAAAGATTTACTGAAGAAGGGCTGCCGGATGGGCAGCACTACCCCACAGTGGAGCGCAGCGTAACGAGGAGTAGTGCATACAGCCGGAGCAAATGCTGATTAACATTCTACCACCAACAGCCCCAAATCCTTTTATACTCACTATTCCTCCACCATAATTAGTGGCAAGAATTATTCATTGGTTAGGTTTGCAGCCTTAACTTTATTTTCTAAAATTCTGATCATGAAATTTTTTGCATTTTTTATAATAATAATTGTTTGCTGTTTTACTGCAGCAGCTCAACAAACACAAAAACCGGTACTTCATGGAAAACAATGGATGGCCATTACAGGCAAGCCACTGGCTGCAACCGCAGGGAGTATGGTTTTTCAACAGGGAGGCAATGCGGTAGATGCTGCCTGTGCTATGCTTGCTGCTACCTGCACCATGTGGGATGTGCTAAGTTGGGGTGGCGAAACGCAGGCACTCATTTATAATCCGAAAACAAAAAAAGTGATTGGTATTAATGCGATGGGTGTAGCACCAACAGGAGCTACGGCTGAATTTTATAAAGGTAAGGGCTATGATTATCCACCGGAATACGGACCGTTAGCCGCAACCACACCGGGCACTGTGGGCGGGCTTTGCCTGATGCTTGCCAATTATGGAGGCATGAGTTTGAAAGAAGTGTTAGCGCCCTGCATGCAATTAGCAGCTGGGTATCCGATAGATGCACAAACCGCCAACAGCATGGAAAGGGGTAAACAAAGAATAAAAGAATGGCCGTATAGTAAAAAAGTTTTTCTGCCGCATTTGGGTGAAAAAAGAGAAGCGCCGGAGGCTGGTGAAATTTTTATTCAGAAAGATTTATTGGAGACGCTTAGTAAAATGGTGGATGCAGAACAGCAGGCATTGAAAAAAGGCAAGAGTCGCAAAGAAGCGATTATGGCTGCCTACGATCGTTTTTATAAAGGTGATATTGCACAGGAGTTTGTTCGTGGTTGTCAGGAGCAGGGTGGCCTCATCACCATGCAAGATTTAGCTAACTGGAAACCTATTGAGGAAGAACCAATGCAGGTAAATTACAAAGGCATTGATGTGTATAAATTACAACAGTGGACACAAGGACCCATGCTGCTGCAAAGCCTAAATATTCTGGAGAATTTTGATTTAAAAAATATGGGTTACAACAGCACAAAATATATTCATACGCTTTATCAAACCATGAATATGACTTTTGCTGACCGTGATTTTTATTATGGTGATCCTGCCTTTGCGCCTGCGGAACCCATGGCAGGTTTGCTGAGCAAAGCGTATGCAAAGCAAAGAGCAGGACAGATCTCCATGCTACGGAATATGCCTGACATTGGCCCTGGCGATCCCTATCCATTTGAAGGAAAAATAAATCCGTTTACAGATGTGTTGAAAAAAAGAGGTTATTCTTTTGACACCTCAAAAAATAATCGCCCGGGTTTTATGCCCGCACATGATGTAAGAAATAATGGTGCATATATTTCTCCAGCTATCGGAGAAACTGACAGCGCTTACACAGCCCGTTTGTGGGCAGGTACAACTTCAGTTGAAGCTGCAGATGCAGAAGGCTGGGTGGTTTCCATTACACCATCTGGTGGATGGTTGCCTGCAACAATTGCCGGTAATACTGGCGTGGGTATGAGCCAGCGTGCACAGAGTTTTGTATTGGATGCTTCTCAAAATCCTTTTAATGTGATTGAACCGGGCAAGCGCCCAAGGGTAACATTAACGCCTACCATGGCTTTGAAAGATGGTAACCCTTTTTTATCATTCGCAGTACAGGGCGGTGATACACAGGAGCAAAATTTATTACAGTTCTTTTTAAATGTTGTGGAGTTTGGAATGAATGTGCAGGAAGCATGCGAAGCAGCAAACATTAATACCAACCAACTTTGGTTATCATTGGGCGGAACAAAAATTGCAGATCGCAAACCAAGACCGGGCAATTTATTGCTCCACGATAATACATCAGAGTGGGTGAGAAAGGAATTAAGAGAAATGGGTTACACCTTAACTTTTGATGACAGAACCAGCGGTCCTATTAATGCCATCTGGTTTGACTGGCTACATAAAAGTTTCTGGGGTGGAAGTTCTAATCATGGAGAAGATTATGGTATTGGTTGGTAGAGGGTGAATCCTCCGCCTTGTTGCGTGACTCACACAATGTTCGCTAATATCTTCGTAAAAATTTCTACTACAATCTACTCCACAATAAAAGATGAAAAAAGATTTACTGATGAAGGGCTGCCGGATGGGCAGCACTACCCCACAGTGGAGCGCAGCGTAACGAGGAGTAGTGCAGACAGCCGGAGCAAATGCTGAACATAGCTGTGAAGACAAAAGCCCACAATAAATTACTTCTCCTCCTACGTTTCAACATAACCTATAAGCGAAGCTTTTGGGCCTCTGTTGGTGCCACTGCCAACAATAAACGGGGCGCATCTACCCCGACTTTGTCTTAGCGTGCTGTGAAACCATCCGACCAATTTTAGAGTTGAACTCCATAAATACTGACATGCAATCAAACATTCTCAGTTGCCCATTCATATTTCAAAAAGCAACTTATCTTTCTCACAATAGGTACACTTCTTGGTATAATCAGTATCAACCTAAAAATAATACACAATGGAAAACGAAAAACTTTTAAAGGATTTTTCTGACAGAGAAAAAGGCGCATACCTCGGAGCTATTGCCTCTATAGCCACCGCTGATCATTCAGCTACAGAAGAAGAAATAGAACATATGGAAATGCTTGCAGATTCTGCAGGCCTTTCTCAATCGCAGAAAGAATCTGTAGTAAGAGCAGCTACAGAATTATCGGGAGAAGAACTTGCCAATTGCCTGGAAGTTTTAAAAACCAGTGACCTGCGCTTTTCTTTGGTAACTGATCTCATCGCTTTTGGCCAGGCAGATCAAAACTATTCTGCCGAAGAAAAACAGCATGTAGAAAAAATTGCTGCGCATTTAAATATCAATAAAGAACAATTTTCATTGCTTGATCAGTTTGTAGATAAAACACAAGATGCTCAGCCTGCAGAACAGGAAGAAGTGAGCAGTCCAGGCTTTTTGAAATCACTTGGCTTGGAAGAAAAATTTAAAAATGCAGGCATTGACTGGCGCACAATTGGTAAAGGCTTATTAGGAATTGCAGGGCCATTGGTATTGGCAAAAATGATGTCCGGCAGAAGAGGTGGCGGCAATAGGATGGCGAGCACAGGCGGTGGTGGCGGCCTAGGTTCAATGCTTGGTGGTGGCTTACTGGCAGGTGGTCTCGGCTCTTTATTAGGCGGTGGCAGAAACAGCAGCGGCGGTGGTATTGGCTCATTAATTTCAGGCCTTAGCGGTGGCAGAGGTTTTGGAAATGCAGGTGGATTACTTTCCCGTTTTCTTGGTGGGCTTCGCAGATAATTTTTGCTTATATATTTTAACTTAAAACGTACCACATGAATTTTATACTTGAATTACTTGTAAATGCAGGAGTGCTGTTTTTACTTGCGGCATTGTTGCCTTCTGTAAACATAAAAAATTACGGAACCGCCATAGGTGTTGCCTTAGTGATTGGTCTATTAAGTGCCACAATAGGCTGGTTAATGCGTGGGGTTTTAAATGTAGTTACGCTCGGCTTACTATATTTTATTGTAAGATTGGTGGTAAGTGCCGTCATCATCAAAATGGCTGATAAATTTTTTAGCGGTTTTGAAGTGAAAACATGGACAGCGGCTTTTGTACTTGCAGCATGCATTGCATTTGCAGGAAGTATACTGAATTATATACTACACCCACGGGTAGATGAAGATGTGCGTACCGGTATGATGATATTGGGGAATGGAATGTGGGCATAAACATTTACTGACTTATTAAAATAAATGGGCAATGAGTCCATTTTTTTATGTCATTTTTTTTGATCAACTATATTTTTTCTTTAGCATTTTGTGGTTGCTCATACTTTGAGAAATTTTCAACAGCTTATATTTATACAATAAATCTAATCACCAATTTCTTCAAATGAAAGCATTCTTTCTCCTCTTCGCATTTTACTTATTCATCAATAATACTTTTTCCCAAACTCCTATAAACCCCGCTTCTATTGATATTGTAAGGGATAGTTTTGGTGTGCCGCATATTTTTGCCAAGACGGACCCTGAAGTGGCTTACGGTCTCGCTTGGGCGGAAGCAGAAGATGAATTTGCAAGCATGCAACAATTGCTATTGCCTGTTAAAGGATTAACAGGAAAAGTATTCGGGAAAAAATTAGTGGCAGCGGATTATGCATTTGCATTATTTCGCTGTAAAGAAATAACAGAAGAAAAATGGAACACACTCTCCCCTGCTTTTGTAAATTATATTACTGGTTATGTGCAGGCACTTAATCATTATGCAGCCACACATAAAAGCGAAGTGCTAAATAAAAATCTATTTCCCATTACATTAAAAGAGTACGTTTCATCTTCTGTTTTTGCGCTTACCATTTTTAATGGAGCCGGAGATGCCTTGCAAAGAATATTTAATAATACCGAACCTCAAGCACCGGAGTACAATAAAAAAGGAAGCAACTCGGCTGCTGTATTAAATACCAAAACAACTACTGGTGAATCATTTTTATTAATAAATGCGCATCAGCCAAATACTGGTGCACAAGCTTTTTACGAAGCACATATTTGTAGTGAAGAAGGCTTAAATGTTTTAGGTGGTTTGTTGGCAGGTGCGCCAAGTATTTTACATGGTGTAAACGAAAATTTAGGTTGGGCACATACGGTAAATTATTGCGACAGAATAGATGAATACCAATTAGAAATGAACCCCAACAATGCTTTGCAATATAAGTTTGACGGGCAATGGATAGACTTAGAAGTAAAGTCAGTTAAGCTAGGCATCAAAGGAATTCCCATAAAAATAAACCGCAAAATTTATTGGAGTAAATATGGCGCCACCATGAAAAATAAGACGGGTTTCTTTTCTATTAGGTTAGGTGCAAATATGAAAATTGGTGCGTTGGACCAGTGGTACCAAATGGATAAAGCAAAAAATTATACAGAGTTTTATGCAGCACTTAGTAAACAGGAATTGAGCATGTTTAATATAATGTATGCAGATAAACATGATACCATTTTTTACATCAACAATGCTGCCATGCCTGTAAGAAATTCTTTTGTTATGAAAGGAAAAAAAGTTTCTTCAACAAAAGATTCTTTGTATTTCTTCAAATGGCAGCGAACACTTCCGGGTAACACAAGCACCACTTTATGGACCAAGTTTAGAGAAATAAAAAAACTTCCTCAATATGTAAATCCTAAAAGCGGATTTTTATTCAATACAAATCATTCTTCTTTTTTAGCAACTGCAAAAGAGGATAATTTAAATTCAAAATCATTTGAACCGCAGGATGGATGGGAAACATATCACTTAAACCGAAGTGTGCGTTTTCTCGAACTATTTCCACAGAACGAAAAACTGAGTTACGAAAAATTTAAAGCCATAAAATATGATATCCAGTTACCAGATCAACTTCAATACAGGTATAAATTAGATAGTATGTTTTCTTTAAATGAAAATGAATATCCTGCTTTGCAACCACTCATTTCAACCTTTAAAAATTGGGATAAAAAAGGAAATATAGAAAGTAAAGGAGCAGCCATATTTTTGTTATCGTACGAATATTTAAAAAAGAAATTACAGGGCGTAGCACCAAGGTTATTAAAAAAGCAAGAAGCAGTAGAAACTTTTGAATATGCAAAAAATTATTATAAAAAATATTTTAATGATAGCCTTATTATTTTAGGCGATTTACAAAAATTGATAAGAGGCAATAAAGAATATCCGCTTGCAGGCTTTCCTGATTTACTTGCACCACAATGGACGGAGAAAATGAAAAACGGTCGCTTAAAATCTATTGGCGGCGATGGGTTAATAATGTTTGTACGCTTTGCAAAAGATGGTTTGCCAAAAATAGAAACAGTAAATATGTATGGCGCAAGTAGTCACCCCGAAAGCAAACATTTTGCAGACCAGGTACCGCTTTATTTGCAAAACAAAACCAAAACAATGATGCTTGATAAGAAGGAAGTTTATAGGACGGCGGAAAGAATTTATCATCCTGAATAACTTTTTTTATAGTGCTGATTATCAGTTTATATGTAAATAAATGAAAATTATTCGTCCATAAAAGTGGGTTATATCACATTTATTCGTACGAATAAGTGTGATATTTTACATTTATTCGTACGAATAAATGTAATGTGTTTGCCGATAAGTAAAATTTACAACGAGTTTATATTAACCACATCGCTTGCCGAAATAGATTTTTTAATACAACATAAAAACGAAATTATACCCATAGAGGTAAAAGCTGAGGAAAAAAAACGTAAAGTCGAAAAGCTTAAAAGTATATGTAGAAAAGTTTTCACCAAAAATTGCCCTACGCACTTCTATGAATATGTATAGGGAAGAGAGTTGGCTGGTAAATGTGCCTTTGTATGCTATTGGGGAATACTTGTAACTAAAAATAGTTTATTAAGAATTTTAAAAAAATTATAGACGACATAGATTTAAGGTTTTTAGCATAAATGCTCTAATTTTTTTCCTCTAAAAATAAATAGTAACTTACTGTTATAAAAATTTTTATGAATAAACTTATACTATTAGTTGCCATATGTTATTCTAATTTTTTGCTTGCTCAAGTAAACCAAACTTCTTTTAAACAATTGGCATTGGTAAATGAGCAATGGTATAAACAAACAGGTGTTAAAGATGTTTTATATACGGAGGCTGCAAAACCACGTGCCGAAAAGCAACTTATCCAATACCATTTACAGCAAGTCGAATTATTACTACGCAATAAAGATGTTAGTAAATTATCTGTTTCGCAAAAAATGCAGCGATTAAAAAATCTGGATGTTTTACATGGTTATATGGAGCAAGGTATTTTTCCTGTAAATGATAAATTTGAAAAAAGAATTCCTTTTTTTATTGATAAATACAATACTTATTGTGCAGTAGGTTATTTAATGAAAACGAGTGGTGCAGATGAGATGGCTAAACAAATTCATGCTACACAGAATAATAGTTATCTGCTGGATATACAACATGAATCATTAAAAGATTGGGTTGCAAAATCTGGATTAACAGTTGATGAGCTGGCATTAATACAACCAGGTTATATATTGGATAAACCAGCATTTTTGTTGGAAATCCATTACAATAATATTGGCGCAGATGTAAATGAATATATAGAATTTATGCAGGGTAATGGGGTAGATAATAATGTAGATAAAATTTTATTTTTTAACGAAAGTAATGTTCTATACAAAACCTTATTAGTCTCACAAATGCAGGCTGTAACGTTGCCTACTATAATATATGGTACAGGCGTTTCATATTTTTACACACCCAAGTTTTATTATTATACTTTTTCCAGTTCTGAAAGTTTTGCTGATGCGGGCAAAATTGAATTTAGAGGTACTAATGAATTTGGAAATGTAGATATTTTGCGTAATGAGATTACATATAATGCATCTGCTGTTATCACTAAAGATTTTTGGAATGATAATAATATAGGTGGATTACATGAAGTAACAAAATCATTTTCTGCTGTAGAAAATGAAACAACAAGCATTGGTACGTCATTAACTTTTTCAGGAAATTATGTGCCTACGTTGATTCCTCCGGCCTACTCCACTTATAATTTGAATAACTGGAATGCTTATTTATTGCCTGCTACACCGGGCACACTAAATATATTATCCGTATTGCCTGTTTCACTTTCAAATTTTAATTGCTCTATAAAAAATAACAATGTGTTGCTTAATTGGGAGACTTTAAATGAAATTAATGCAAGCTATTTTAATATTGAAAAAAGTACAGACGGAATAATTTTTGAGACGATAGGCAAAGTAAATAGTGCTGGAAATAGTACAACTAACATGCAATACAGCTTTGTAGATGAAAAACCATTTTACATAAATCATTACAGATTAAAGCAAGTAGATGATAATGGTAGAATAGGTTATTCAAAAATAGTATCAATAAAAGCACCTCCGCTAAACCCAATTACAATTTTTGAAAATCCAGTAAAAAATAATTTACAAATAAAATTAAACATTGACCAATTAAAAAATGCCAACATAATTATTATGGATTTTACAGGTAGAAAATTATTAACGCAAAAAGCAATTTCTGGGTTTCAAAAAATTGATATTACAAAGTTAAATTCAGGGCAATATGTAATTCAACTTGTTGTAGAAGATGGCAACTTGTATAATAAGATTTTTGTAAAAGGGTATTAAAAAATGTATAAGTGTTAAATCATGCTGTTTTAAAACAATTAAATTACTTTCCGCCCATCTACCACATAATAAAAGCCAAATAATAATTCTTCCGCCCAAAGGCTGGCGGATGGGCAGTAGTACCCCACAGGAATGAGCGGAGCGAAATGACGAGGAGTACTACTAACAGCCGCAACAAATGCTCATTAGAATTTCTTCAGCCCACAGCCCCAAACCTTGTGCATTCTCACTCATATGTAAAAAAAGCCTCTTCCATTTCTTAATAGCCTTTAAAATAGGTTCAACCCTCATTTTTCGATAATATTGCAAGTTGAAAAAACAAATAATAACTTAACAATACATTTATGTGCGGAATTGTAGGATACACAGGGCCCCGAGAAGCTTACCCCATCATTTTAAAGGGATTAAAAAGACTGGAATACAGAGGCTACGATAGCAGTGGCGTGGCTTTATTACACGAAGGCAAACTGGATGTATATAAAAAGAAAGGTAAAGTGGCCGAGCTGGAAGAAAGTTTGGTTGGTGTAAACCTTCATGCTAATGTAGGCATTGGGCATACCCGTTGGGCCACACATGGCGAACCGAGTGATAGAAACAGTCACCCACATACAAGCAGCACAGGCAGACTGAGCATGATACACAATGGCATTATCGAAAACTATGCACAGCTAAAAAAAGAATTGCTTAGCAAAAATTATACGTTTACAAGCGATACCGATACCGAAGTATTGCTCAATTTTATTGAAGATATTTTGCTCAATAATGATTGCACGTTGGAAGAAGCCGTGCGTATAGCGCTCAAAAGAATTACTGGTGCATATTGCATTTTATTGTTGGATGAGCAAGACCCCGAAACAATTATTGCGGCACGTAAAGGAAGCCCTCTTGTAATAGGCATTGGCAAGGGTGAGCATTTTTTAGCAAGCGATGCATCACCAATAATTGAATTCACAAAAGAAGTGGTGTATGTAAACGATTATGAATTGGCAATCGTTCGCCCCGATGAATTGATTCTTAAAAATATTGGCAACGAAAAAATAACACCGTTCATTACAAAGTTGGACATGGAATTAGCGGCTATTGAAAAGGGCGGCTACGACCATTTTATGCTCAAAGAAATTTATGAGCAACCGAGCACCATACAAGATTGTCTTCGTGGGCGCTTACATGCAGAAGCCGGAACGATAACAATGGCGGGCATTGACGACAACATAGAGCAAATAAAAAATGCAGACCGCATAATGATTGTAGCATGCGGAACAAGCTGGCATGCAGGTTTGGTGGCAGAGTATATTATTGAAGAACTTTGCCGCATACCGGTGGAAGTAGAATATGCATCGGAGTTTAGGTATAGAAATCCCATAGTAAATAAAGGCGATGTTATCATTGCTATTTCGCAAAGTGGTGAAACGGCGGATACGCTTGTGGCGCTAGAAAAAGCAAAAGAAAATGGTGCATTTATTTTTGGTGTGGTGAATGCGGTGGGTTCGTCCATAGCACGGATTTCTCACGCAGGCGCCTACACACATGCAGGCCACGAAATTGGTGTAGCATCTACAAAAGCATTTACAGGACAGCTTGCGGTGCTTATGATGATGGCGCTTCGTATTGCTATACAAAAAGGTAGCATCACCCAAGAGCGTTACCTACACTTGCTTACAGAGCTTGCAGAAGTACCCGATAAAGTAGAAGCCATTCTTAAAAATGCAGAACATATAAAAGCCATTGCATTAAAATATAAAGATGCAAGAGACTTTTTATTTTTAGGCCGTGGATATAATTTCCCCATTGCATTGGAAGGTGCATTGAAACTTAAAGAAATTTCTTACATACATGCAGAGGGTTATCCGGCGGCAGAAATGAAGCACGGCCCTATTGCATTGGTAGATGAAAATTTGCCTGTGGTTTTTATTGCCACAAAGGATTCGTACCACGAAAAAATTGTGAGCAACATGCAAGAAATAAAAGCACGCAAGGGGCAAATTATTTCCATCATTACCGAAGGTGATGATATTAGTCCTACCCTAAGCAACGATATAATTGCCATACCAACTGCAGATGAATTGATAGCACCCATTTTAAGTGTAGTGCCGCTGCAATTGCTATCCTATTTTGTAGGAGTTGCCAAAGATATAGATGTAGATAAACCGAGGAATTTGGCGAAGAGTGTGACGGTGGAGTAGCCTGCCTAAATCCCTCCACAGGAGGGACTTTCGACTCCAATACTTTAATGTTCTTTTAAATTATTGGAGCCCCAATTCGAGTTCCCTCTCCTTTGGAAAGGGGTTGGGGTGAGGTTATTTTTCGGGCAAAAAAAGCTTTGCTTTTTTTGCCCGAGCTAAAACACAGCTATGGTCATCATCGTTGTGTCACTTGCCGATTATGTGTAACATCGGCATCCCGACATTACATTTAGTCGGGACTTGTACGGCATACCTTTTTTCATCTTTTATTATGCACTAAAAGCCCCCTAAATCCCCCAAAGGGGGACTTGGAAGTCTCCAATACTTTTTACTATCTTTAAAATATCAAAAATGAGATTTCACTTTTTTACAAGTGAATTTCGTTAGAGAAGGTAGAATATTAATAAGTACAAAATACTCATCTAGATTAAAAAATTTTAGATTTTCTTTTCTACCTTGATAGGAGGACTGGTGGGGCATTTTTCTTAAATTTGAATAATGAAGACGATCACATTAGAAATACCGGATTCGATAGATATAGACGAAAAAGAAGCTAAAACTTTTTTGGCAGCAAGGTTATATGAAAAAGGTTCCCTCTCTTTGGGTCAGGCTGCAGAACTTGCGGGTTACACTAAAAGAACATTTATGGAATTACTTGCAAACTATAATGTTTCTGTTTTTACTTATTTCGCTCAAGAACTAGAAAAAGATTTATCAGATGCAAAAAGTTATCATCTCTGACACTAGCTGTTTAATTTTACTTGACAACATTGGCGAATTAGATTTACTTCATAAATTATATGGAACAATTATAACAACAACAGAAGTTAAATTAGAATTTGGAAAAGAATTACCTGTATGGTTTCAAATAATAGAACCAAAAAATAAAAAATATCAATCGCTTTTAGAAAATACAGTAGACAAAGGTGAAGCAAGTACCATTGCTCTTGCAGTTGAGTACGATGATTGCTTGCTCATTATAGATGATTTAAAAGGAAGGAAATTTGCATTACAACTCGGCATACACATAATAGGTACAATGGGTGTTATTGTAGATGCAAAATTATCTGGCACAATATCTTCTGTAAAAACCATTAATACAAAAAATTAGATCTACAAATTTTCGGATAACTAAAGAGTTAGAAAATCTAATGCTTGTAAAGGCAGAAGAAGTTTAACTCTTTATATTTACAAAAAACTGATATAACTATTAACAAAAAAAATATTACACCCATCTATAGCATAATCTTGTGCGTTTTCTTCCCCTCGGGGGAGGATAGGAGGGGCTCCTTAACATGAACATCATCACCACACATCCCGTAGAAGAACTTGGCTATAATTTTATAGAAACAAAATACATTCCTGATGGGGAAAATGAATACCATATAAGAGATATACAAAATGATGGAAAAAAATATCGTGCACTTACTGCATTAGAATTGGATACTCTTATACACAACAGAAATACTTCAGACAATTGGAACAATGTACAAGTATCAGAAAATTTTACTGCAGGGCTAATTAAAAATTGTAAGTTTTATGGCTTAGTGCGTATTGGTGTATTACAGCCTTTCTATAGAGAGTTTCATAATTTTAGAATGCCTGTAGGCTTATACAATAGTACTATCATTAGTTGCGACCTTGGCGATAATATTTGTATTGACAATGTAAATTTTTTAAGCCATTACATTATTTGCGCAGATGTAATGATAGCGAACGTAAATGAACTGGCTTGCACTGACCATGCTAAATTTGGCAATGGCGTTATAAAAGAAGGTGAGGTAGAAGAAATAAGAACATGGGTGGAAGTATGCAATGAAAATGGAGGTAGAAGAATTTTACCTTTTAATGGAATGCTACCAGGCGATGCTTTTTTATGGGCAAAGTACAGAGATGATGAAGAGTTAATGGAAAAGTTTAAAGAGTTTACTCAAAAAGAGTTGGATAGTAAAAGAGGATATTACGGTAAGATCGGTGAACGAACTGTAATAAAAAATTGTGGAATAATAAAAGACACCTGGATAGGGGAAGATGCCTATTTAAAAGGAGCAAATAAAATTAAAAATGTAACCATTAACAGTGATGCTGCACGCAAAACACAAATAGGCGAAGGCTGCGAATTAGTTAATGGAATTGTAGGATACGGTTGTAGGGCATTTTATGGTGTAAAAGCAGTTCGTTTTATTTTGGCATCTCACTCTCAGTTAAAATATGGTGCTAGGCTTATCAATTCTTATCTAGGTAACAACTCCACTATCTCTTGCTGCGAGGTGTTGAATTCATTGATTTTTCCTTCGCACGAGCAGCACCATAACAATTCTTTTTTATGTGCAGCACTTATTATGGGGCAAAGCAATATTGCTGCGGGTGCCACTATTGGTAGCAATCATAACAGTCGCAGTGCAGATGGCGAAATGCAGGCAGGCAGAGGCTTTTGGCCGGGCTTATGTGTAAGTTTAAAACACAATTCAAAATTTGCTTCTTACTCAATTATTGCAAAAGGCGATTTTCCTGCAGAATTAAATATTACGATTCCATTTAGTTTAATAAGCAATGATGTGGCAAGTGATGAACTCATTATTATGCCCGCCTATTGGTTTATGTATAACATGTATGCGCTGGAACGCAATGCACGGAAAACAAAAGACAGAGATCGCCGTACTGAAAAAATACAGACAATAGAATATAATTATCTGGCACCTGATACCATAAATGAAATCTTTGATGCAATACCATTGTTAGAAAATTTATCTCCAGACATAAATGGAACTGCTACCACATCAGGCTTTGAAAATATAGATAGAAAAACAACCATCATAAAAGTACCGCAGTCCATTAAAGTTTTTAAAGAACTCATTCAATATTATGGAATGTGTAATTTGTTAAGCCATTTACAAGAAAATAATTTTGAAGATTTTGAGGATTTTAAAACATCCTTACCGGTAAAAATTTCCCGTTCACAATGGATGAATATTGGTGGGCAATTAATGAAAACATCTACTGTAAATACCATAAAGAAAGATATTATTTCCAACAATATAAGCAGTTGGTCAGACATGCACAACCGCTACAAAGAAGAAGGTATAAATTATAAAACGGATTTGCTTGAACATGCATATTGCTCTCTGCTCGAAATATTAAACATCACTACAAAACAATTCATCCCACAATTATTTAAAAAATTATTGGATGAAACAGTTGCCACCAAAACGTGGATGACTCAAAGCATTTTAAAAAGCCGTGAAAAAGATTATACCAATCCTTACCGTAAAATGGTTTATGAAAACAATGAAGAGATGAATAAAGTAATGGGTGCTTTAGAAGATAATGGTTTTATACAGGGGCAGTTTGAAGGGTTGGAGGAGTTTAAGGAAAAAATAAAGCAGATAAAATTTTAAAAAAATGAAATCATCTAAAATAAAATTATATCTATTTTTATTTATTATATTTTTTTCAGACTGTGCCAATGCACAAAGCATTTTTGAGGAAGATAAATATGATTCAGTATATTTTAAAACTGACAATTTTATTATAGCCAAGCAGAATAAAATAATTAAGCTTTTTAATATCAAAGGCGAGGTGTTTACGTTTAAAAAATATATTGCAATAGCGGAAGTTCAACCTAATGTTGGTTATCAAATTGTATTAGGTGATAGCTTAAAGATGATAAATGGTGAAGGAAGATTTGATGACAGCATAAAATTTCAATTTGGCATGGGTTTATGTGGTACTGTAAACAAATATAACAAAACAATAATAGTTAGAAACGATAGTACTTTTATACATTTCCATACAACCCATCCATATACAATAGATTTAAATGAAGATGTATATGCCACAACCGATGATACTTTTTTTGTAACTAAAAATATTGATTTATATTTTCTAAATGGTAGAAAAACTTATTACAGTACAGGTAACGATTTTTACAATCCAGGGTTAGAGAGTAATGTTTATTTCGAAAAAATTAATAATGGAAAAATTAATTTATTGAGATTAGAAAGGGTAAATAAAATCATTTCAATTTCCCCTATTCTTTCAAATATAAAATTACAAAATGAAATTATTGATAAAAATTACAATATAAATTACAAGGCATTTATTTTTAATAAGGCAAATAAATATGGATATTACCCTTTACAAATCACTACAAGATATAAAACTCTTAAACCCTTTGGTGGCAAATTTGCAGCATTCATTTTGCCTAACGGTCAAAAAGGTTGGCTTGGGGTAAATGGGAAAGAATATTATTATTGATCATTTTGTAAAAAAAGAAATAGCCAGCTCATACCCCTTCAATCCCAATCCACTAATCACTCCCACGCACTTAGCAGAAACATGTGAGTTTTTTCTGAATTCTTCTCTGCCAAAAATATTGGAGATGTGTACTTCTACCACTTTTGTGCTGATGGCGGCAACTGCATCGCCAATAGCAACTGAGGTATGTGTATAACCGCCTGGGTTAAAAATAATTCCATCAACGCTAAATCCGTATTGTTGCAATGCATTTATTAATTCACCTTCTACATTGCTTTGAAAATATTCAAATTTAATTGCGGGATAAATAGTTTTTAATTTTTCCAAATACGATTCAAATGTTTCCGTACCGTAAACTTCGGGTTCTCTTTTTCCTAAAAGATTAAGATTTGGACCGTTTATGATGGCTATTTTCATGAATTAATTACAATATGATTATTAATTATTCTAAATCTCTCAACCATTTTTCAGGATTTTCTTGAAATGCAAATACTGCATGAATAACAATCGTTAAATTATTTTTATTTACAGTGTAATGAGCAGCATAAGGAAATTTATTTACAACAGCATATCTTACTTCATCGTACCTGAATGAGGGTGTAAAAGGGTTCTTCCGTATAGTATTTATCGCAATTATCAAATTGCTTTTAAACCTTTTACCTAAATCTTTATTTATTCCTTCATACCAATGAATAATGTGCTTGATTTGTTCAATGGATTCTGGAGTATAAAAAATACTATATTTTGTCATTAATCAGCATTAATTATTTTCCACGCATCATCTTCGTTTATAAGTAATTCATTATTTGAATTGTATTTTTTTATACTAGCCCTTACAAATTTTTTTTGGGATTCAGGTATTATAAAAACCGGTTCTTCCTCAATGGTGAGTACAACAGCATTATTTTTATATTCCTTCTTTATCGCATTAAGCACATCTATATTTATATCCTCTGCTGATTTAAAATGATAAGTTGTATGCATAAAATTATATTTTACTTTAAGTTAATGTAATTTAAATCATTTTATATATACTTTTGGAGTTAAACCCTCATCATCCCTACAAAATCATCAAACAAATACCTGCAATCATGTGGCCCAGGTGTAGCTTCAGGATGATACTGTACCGAAAATGCATTTTTATTTTTCAAGCGTATCCCTTCAATGCTATCATCATTTAAATTTACATGCGTTATTTCTATATTTTCATTATTTTGTACTGCTTTGGCATCAATACCAAATCCATGGTTCTGTGTAGTGATTTCACTTTTACCGGTAATAATATTTTTTACTGGGTGGTTCAACCCTCTGTGCCCATGTTTCATTTTGTAAGTAGGTATATCATTTGCGAGAGCCAATAATTGATGCCCTAAACAAATGCCAAACAAAGGTTTTTCAGCAGCTAAAATTTGCTTCACCGTTTTTATGGCATAATCCATTGGTGCAGGGTCACCCGGACCATTGCTTATAAAATAACCCGTTGGTGAGAATTTTTCCAATACATCAAATTCAGTTTTTGCATTAAAAACTTTTACATATACACCTCTTTCTACAAGGCAGTTTAGTATATTTTTCTTTATCCCAAAATCCAACACAGCCACTCTCATATCACTATTTTCATCTCCCAATGCATAAGATTCGTTTGTACTTACTACTGATGCTAATTCCAAACCATTCATTGAAGGTACTTCTGCTAATTGTTGCTTAAGAATTTCCAGATCATCAGTTTCAGAAGATATGATACAATTCATAGCTCCCTTTGTTCGTACATGAGCCACGAGTGCTCGGGTATCTAATCCATTTATTGCCACTACATGTTGTTTCTCAAAATAAGATTGCAAAGAATCGTCCGCCATAAAACGACTAAATTTTTCTTCTAAATTTCTTCCTATTACTCCTTTTACCTTTACGCCATCGCTTTCTACATCAAATGGAGTAACACCATAATTACCTGTATGCACACTATTCATTATTAAAACTTGTCCGTAATAACTAGGGTCGGTAAATACCTCCTGGTAGCCCGTCATGCCGGTATTAAAACAAATTTCACCTGTGGTTGTTCCTATTTTTCCGAAAGCAGTTCCAATTAGAATTGTTCCATCTTCTAATAACAAAACAGCTTTTTTATTATTGTTATTTGACATCAATAGAATATTTTTTCGCAATGATATAAAAAAAGCTCCGATAAAAATATCGGAGCCTTATATAAATTTTAGTTAACCATTTTATGCTTTTTCTTCTGTAGATGAATCAGTTGTTGAAGTAGGTTCTTCAGTTACAACCTCTGCATCAGAAATGGTGTTTACATCGTTTGTAGCTGCAGCTTTTTTAGCTCCACCTGCTCTACGAGTTTTCTTAGCTGGTTCCGCTGTTGTAGCAGCATCTACTGATTTACCATAAATATCGTTGAAATCAACCAACTCAATCATAGCCATTTCAGCATTATCTCCTTGACGAGCACCTAGCTTAATAATACGAGTATAACCACCCGGACGACCAACTACTTTAGGTGCAACCACCGTAAATAATTCTTTAACGGCAGCTTTATCGTTTAAGTAACTAAACACAATACGGTGATTGTGGCTGATAGCTTCTTTACTATCTGTAGCTTTCGTTTTTGTAATAAGCGGCTCAATATAGCTGCGTAATGCTTTTGCTTTTGCTACAGTTGTTGTAATTCTTTTGTAAGTAATTAACTGGCAACCTAAGTTCATCAACAATGCTTTTCTGTGAGAAGCTGTTCTGCTAAGGTTATTGTTTTTGTTTCCGTGACGCATGACTTTGTTTGTTTTTTATCCCCTGTACCGTGTCAGGAATTACAGGCTTATGATATAATGTGCTAATTCGATAATTTGCTAATTTGCTAATTTTTTAAACCCTAAGTACTATTACGAAACTCAAGTTTTTGATAAACAAATTATCGAATGCGCTAATTAATTAATTTTATAAAATAAAAATATTATAAGAATGTTCGAAGTATATCATTAGCAAATTAGCACATTGGCTAATTAGCTAATTTAGTTTTCGTCATCCAATTTCAATTTGCTCAAATCCATTCCAAAGCTTAATCCTCTGTCTTGTAAAACTGAATCAATTTCGCTTAAAGATTTTTGACCAAAGTTTCTGAACTTCATCAAATCTTCTTGCTCGTATTGTACCAATTCGCTCAATGAATTAATTTTTGCAGCTTTTAAACAGTTGAATGCTCTTACTGAAAGATCAAGATCTTCCAATGGAGTCTTAAGCATTTTACGTAATTGTAAAGTATGCTCATCAACCATATCTTCTTTCTTATCTTCTTTGGTATCAAATGTGATGTTTTCATCAGTAATGATCATCAAATGCTGGATAAGAATACGACTTGCTTGTTTTACAGCTTCCTCTGGGTGAATAGTACCATCGGTTACAACATCCATTACCAATTTTTCAAAATCGGTACGTTGTTCTACCCTTGTATTTTCTATAAGATACTTTACGTTCTTAATAGGAGTATAAATAGCATCTACAGGAATGTATCCAAATTGAGAACTCTTTTCTTTGTGCTCTTCAGCAGGCACATAACCACGACCTCTACCAATGGTAATATCAATATCAAGTTTAGCGCTGTTATCTAAAGTACAAATTAATAATTCAGGATTCATTACTTCAAACATTGGAGTTGCTTCCCCAATCATGCCTGCAGTAAATTCAGTTTTACTCTTTATAGATAAGGTTACTTTTTCAGAAGTAATATCATGATCACCGTTTAATTTAAAACGTACTTGTTTCAAATTAAGAATCATTTCAGTTACATCTTCTGTAACACCTTTAATGGTAGCAAATTCATGATCTGCACCGGCAATGTTGATACCAATAATAGCGTAACCTTCCAAAGAATTAAGCAATACACGGCGAAGCGCATTACCGATAGTTACACCATATCCTGGTTCCAATGGACGAAACTCAAACTGGGCTTCAAAATCCGTTGCTTTCTGCAGAACTATTTTATCTGGTTTAACAAAATTAAAAATGGCCATTTTTATTTGTTGGTTTTAATTTAAAAAATTTTTTAGTATTAGTATTGAGTGCTTAGTATTTAGACAATTTCTTCAATTTTGAAATGCCTAGTCTAAAATCTAACATCTCATATCTAACATCTTACTTAGAATACAATTCCACAATAAGTTGCTCCTTAATATTTTCAGGAACACTTTCTCTTTCAGGATAAGTAATAAAAGTACCTTTCATTTCACTCTCATTCCATTCAACCCAATTGTGCTTAGGGTTTTTACCACGAAGGTTATCAGTAATAGATTTGTTTGCAGCAGATTTGTTTTTCAATCCGATTACATCACCTGGTTTGCAACTGTAAGAAGGAATATTTAAAACTTCTCCATTTACAGTTATGTGCTTATGACTAACCAACTGGCGTGAACCCTGACGGCTGATAGAAATACCCATTCTGTAAACGGTATTATCTAAACGAGCTTCTAATAATTTGATAAGGTTTTCACCAGTAACACCTTTTTTACGAGATGCTTCATCAAATGTTTTACGGAATTGCTTTTCCAACAATCCATAAGTATATTTTGCTTTTTGCTTTTCAGTTAACTGAAGCGCATATTCACTTGGTGTTTTACGCTTTTTAGTAGCACCATGCATTCCGGGAGGAACACTATTTTTGGTTAACCACTTTCCGTTTCCGGTAATTAATTCTCCAAACCTGCGGGAGATCTTTGTTTTGGGGCCTGTGTAACGTGCCATAATTGTTTATGTATGATTTTTTAGTGACGATTCACCATCATAAAAATCTTAAAAATCGATGATGAACCCTTTGTAATTAGATTATAGATTTATAGAACTGAGACACAAGACAAGAAATTTTAATGATAGTTATCTAAAAATCTTGTGTCTAATATCTAATGTCTTTTATACTCTTCTCTTTTTTGGAGGACGACAACCATTGTGTGGCATCGGTGTAATATCTTTAATAGAAGCTACTTCAATACCATTTTGAGATAAAGAACGAATAGCTCCTTCACGACCACTACCTGGGCCTTTTACCAATACATCTACTCTTTTTAATCCTGCATCCAAAGCTGTTTTAGCAGCATCTGCAGCAGCCATTTGTGCAGCGTAAGGGGTATTTTTCTTTGAACCTCTAAAACCCATTTTACCTGCAGATGACCAAGATATTACTTGACCTTGCTTATTGGTAAGACTGATAATTAAGTTATTGAAACTTGCTACGATATGTGCATCGCCATGTGCTTCAACTTTTACTACTCTTTTTTTTGCAGCTGCTTTTCCTGTTTGCTTGCCGCCTTGTGCTTTTGCCATTTCTTTTAAAATAGGTGTTCGTTTATAATAATTTCTACTTAAAAAAAGTAGAACAAGTGCAACCCTCCTGCTGATCCAAAAAGCTATCTGGCGTTGAACTTAAAAAATCGGGATCGTATATAAATGACGAATTACGAACATTGAATATTGAACACGGTTTCCCATTATTCTTCATTCAAAATTCGTAAATCGAACTTATCAATTACTTCTTAGCTACTTTCTTCTTACCCGCAACTGTTTTACGCTTACCTTTTCTTGTACGGCTGTTTGTACGAGTACGCTGGCCACGAAGAGGCAAACCTTTACGGTGACGAAGACCACGGTAACAAGCAATATCCAACAAACGTTTAATGTTCATTTGGGTTTCGCTACGCAAAGCACCTTCCGTTTTTATTTCGCCGCTGATGATGTTACGAATAGCAGTTTGCTCTTCGTCATTCCATTGGTTTACTTTTTTGTTGATGTCAATACCTGCTTTTTCAAGAATGTACTTAGCAGTGTTTGGACCAATACCATAGATATAAGTAAGTCCAATTTCGCCTCTTTTGTTTTTTGGCAGATCAATACCGGCAATACGAGCCATAATTTATTTGTTATTAGTTATTTGTTATTGGTTATCGGTTATTAGTTATGAATGATTTCTAAATAGGGATTTAAATTCACTATTCACCATTCACTTTATTATCCTTGCTTTTGCTTAAAACGAGGATTCTTTTTGTTGATAACGTACAGACGCCCTTTTCTTCTCACAATTTTACAATCTGCACTGCGTTTTTTAATGGAGGCTCTTACCTTCATGATAATTTGTTTTACTTATTCTTTATAAAAATCAATACTTATTTATACCTAAAAATGATTCTTCCTCTTGTAAGGTCGTAAGGACTCATTTCCACCCCCACTTTATCGCCTGGCAAAATACGGATATAGTGCATTCTCATTTTTCCTGAGATGGTGGCCAATATTTCGTGACCATTTTCCAATTTTACTTTGAACATAGCATTGCTTAACGCTTCTACTATCGATCCATCTTGTTTAATGAGTGCTTGCTTAGCCATAATTTTCGGAGCGCAAAGATAGGATTAATATTTTAATTAAATACTAAAAAATGAATAAGAGTTAAAATTGGCATGAAAATAAAAGGGAAGCATAGAAAAGACAATGATTTTACTCCAAAATCTTAACTTCCGTTCTCCTATTTTGTGCTTTTCCTGCAGCGGTAGCATTGGAAGCAACAGGTATAGTACTGCCATAACCTTTAGCTGTAAGTCTATTAGCATCAATACCTTTTGTAATAATATATGCCATCACGGTTTTGGCACGCTCCATTGATAATAAAATATTTGCCGTAGGTTTTCCTACATTATCTGTATGCCCGCCAATTTCTATTCTTTCATCATCTTTTCTATTTAAATATGCTACCAATTCATCCAATACAGGGAATGATTCAACTTTCAATTCGGCTTTACCGGTTTCAAAATTTACATCATCCAAAACAAAAGTTTTAGCAGGTTGGTGAAATAAATCTACTTTTTGTGCTGTCTTATATGATTGGTTAGGTCCTAATCCAGGAATTTCAAGTGTGATATTACTTACTGAATCCTTAAAACCTAAAATGAAAATATCATATTTATCACCTGCCGGCAAACGAAGAGAAAATTTACCGTTATCCTGACTCATACCCTGGTACTCTTTCTGAGTAAGTTGGCTGCGAAAAACCACAATTTCATGGGCTAACATATTCTTTTTAAAATCTGCAATACTCACATCTACAGGAGCATCTTTTGCTTGTAAACCATTTTGCTGTACTGTATTTGATTGTGCAAAGGAAATACTGATTAACAAGAAAGAAAAAGCGAAAAGGGTAAGTAATTTTTTCATTTAAAATAATTGATTTAAATAAAGATAAATGTTTTCTATTTTAATAAATTTAATAGTATCATAAATTTATATAACGATAATATTATGAATCTATTTTAATGAGTACAAAACTTTTACTTCGTACCGTATTTTTATTTTCATGTAATTAATTCCAACATCACCATATTTATCATTTGCCTCTCCTTTTAATTTAAAATTATAACCTACGTTAGATGCAACGCTATTATTTAAAGCCGCATCGTAATTATTTTCTTCGGGTTCTGTAATGGTAATTGCCTGCCCCAATTGTTCATTTACTGCTTCAGTTAAATAAATAGCTTTTTCTTTGGAAGCCTTCACTGCCATTATTTTCAACTGTTTTCTATATTCGGTCATTTTACTGTGAGCAGTTCTTACAATATTAAAATTATAAATTGCCTGGTCATCTAATTTATCTACCAAAGCATCTATCAATTTCAAATTACCAAATTTTAATTGATAGCTAATGGCTGAAAAAAGATCTGGATCTTTTCTTCTTTTTCTCCAAATGTTTGACATATTATAACCATCAAAAGAAGCTACTGAAATATTACTATCAGCAATTCCTACCGACCTGCAAATTGATAAAAAATCTGCCTTAATTTTTTCCAGTTCAGTTTTCTCTTCACCTTTCTTTTTATACTCACGCAAATCTACTTGTACATAAATTTCATCTGGCACTACTAACATTTCTGCACTACCATTTACAGTAATGGTTTTGGGGAAAGGATAACAACCAGGTTGTGTATTTTGTGCGCTTAGCAAACAAACGAAAAACAATGTTGCAAAAAAAGTGAGTATTTTTTTCATATAAATTTTTATATGATGATGCAATAAGTTTTTCAATTAAATAAAGGAATAATAAAAAAAAGTATGATTTATTTAAGCAACAACAATGTCCCTTTTAATAAAGCACTTCCATTTTTTAAATCAATTATATAAGTGTAAGCCCCCGGTGACAAAATATTTCCTTTAAACATTCCATTCCATGGTAAAAAACTTTTCTGTCTTTCAAATACAAGTTCTCCATACCTATTATAAATAGCCAATGTATGCAGCGGGTATGCTTCTAAAGCAGGTACATTCCAAGTATCATTTTTACCATCTTTATTGGGTGTAAATGCATTGGGAATAAATATACCATTGTAAATTTTTACTTGCATGCTATCCATGGAAATGCCACAGTTGTTTGGACCAACAGCCGTTAAAATATATTGATAATCTATCGGAGGATTTACCAGTGGATTTAAAATTGTTACATCATTTATAAATTGGTTGGGACTCCACTCAAATGAAGCTGCATCGCCTATTATACTTCCTGCCAAACTAATCATTTTTCCTGCAATAATTGTTTGATCTGACCCCGCATGTACTACAGGTTTTTTTACAACATTTAAGTTTACAGATGCAGTGTCTGTACAACCTCCCGCATTTTTAACGGTTACAATATATATTATACTAGATACAGGATTTGCAAATGTATTTGCCTGATCTGGTGTCGTTAAAAATTGTACAGGATTCCAGCTATATTCAACCCCTCCAGCTGCAGAAAGTAAAATTTGCTCGGCGGAACAAATGGTAGAATCTGTAAATGAAACTGATGCTGAAGGGCCAGGGTTTAATGCTACAATTGTGGAGTCCAATACACTACATCCATTGCCATCGGTAACTTTTACATAATATTTTCCTTGGTTTAAAATTTGAGCATTTGAAATGATTGGATTACCTGCATTAGATATAAATCCATTGGGGCCTTGCCAATCAAAAATACTTCCGCCAGAAGCGGAAAGTTTTATGGTATCACTTTGACAAATGGGCGAATTGCTGGAAACAATTGAAACAAGTGATGGTTTAATAGTAATGATAATAGGAGCAGATAGTATTCTACATTGCAGGGATGAAATATTACCCGCCTCAGCTGCCACTAAGCGATAGGTATAAATTCCAACGGGGCTACTGGAGGGGTATTGTACTTGCAAAGAGGTGGTATTTTCACCTGCAATATTTGTGAAGGCACTACCATTAAAACTTTGTTGCCATTGGTATTCAGGATTTGTAAAACCAGCAGATACTGTACAATTAAAAGTATAAGATTTAATTTCTCCTTTACAAAATTCAGAAGAAGTCTGGTTTCCGGTGTTTGTAATGGTTGGTGTAAGTAATGGCCCACAAGGTCTAAAGGTAATATCATCTATAGCTAAATCGTTTCCACAACCACCGGGTGCAATATTCACCATGCGTAACACCACATCAGACACTGCACTGGTGGTGGTAAATAAAAATGGTTGCCTGTTCCATGTAGGGGATTGTGTAGCAAAAATATTTCCTGTACTGTTTGTTTGCAAAATGGTACCATCTGTTTTTTCAATTGAAAAAGTAATGTTGGGTTGGCTACCGTTTCCACTGCAAGCCGAAGGTTTTAACACATTCATTATCCAAGCGGCAAATTCATAGGTGGTATTGGGGCAAAGACCTCGAACGGTATCTATGTAAAAAGTACCTGAAGATACAGCTGCATTAATCAGCATAAAATATCCATTTGCATCGCCTGTATGATCGCTGGGAATGGCATGCCAAGTATTACCAAAGCAACTATTTGTATTTGTTCTAATGGTGTAAGAGCCATCAGTAGGGCAATCATTGCCAAAAAAAGTATAAGTAGTGGCAGCAAGTGCAGGACCTGGATTGTTGCCTGAACCAAAAGTAAAATTTACAATAGGATCACCCAAACTACCCTGACAAGTTTGCGCATTTGCAAAAAAAACATTCAGTAACAACGTAAAAAAAACAAAAGATTTTGTATACAAATTCATCCAATTATTGCTGAACATTTTTTGGAACAGACTGATTTATAAAGATACAAAACGATTCAGTTTTTATTGAAAATTAATAATTATACCCATGCAGAAATTTCATCCAATGATTTTCTTTTAATATCGGGTACCCAACACTCTTCTGCAGCATATCCCACCGGTATTAATAAAAAAGGTTTTTCATTTACAGGTCTATTCAAAATTTTGCTTAAAAAGTTCATGGGAGAAGGCGTATGCGTAAGTGCTACCAGTCCTGCGTTATGTATGGCTGCTAATAAAAAACCACAAGCAAGCCCACAACTCTCGCTTGCATAATAAGTATTTGTTTTATTACCTGCTTTATCAAGGTCATAACTTTTTTTGAATACTACTATTAAATAAGGTGCAGTTTCTAAAAATTCTTTTCGCCAATCTGTCTGTAATGGAAGCAGGTCTTTTTTCCACTCTTCAGGCATGCGACTGTGATAACTTTCAAACTCTTCTTTTTCTGCTTCCCTCCTTATCTGAGATTTTACGGAGGAGTTACTTACAATACAAAACATCCACGGTTGTTTGTTTGCACCGCTTGGAGCAGTAGATGCAGCTAAGATGATATTTTCAATTACATCTTTTGGAATTTTCTTCTTGCTAAAATCTCTGATGCTTCTTCTTGTATTTATAAAATTGTAAAATGATGAAGATTTATCTATCATTTCATTTGCTGAGAAAGTTTCTTTTTCATACTGTTTGAATGGGTAACCGTTAATTAATCTTTTAGTATGCATTTATCAAATGATTTTATTTTTAAGAGTTTTAAATATGAACCCCTCAAAGCTGATTAAGAAAAAGTGAGAATAATATTTTTGTTTCAAAATAAATTTTAGTCCCATATATAAACTATGTGTGAAAAAATTTATATAAATTAAATAGACTGTGTTAACTTTAGGTTAAATTTAACAAATTTTTTACCAACTACACAAACCCCATTTATGACAAAAAACAAATTCCAAC
Organism: Ferruginibacter sp.; assembly: GCA_031398005.1. Classification (GTDB taxonomy): domain Bacteria; phylum Bacteroidota; class Bacteroidia; order Chitinophagales; family Chitinophagaceae; genus Ferruginibacter. Next base: position 42,467 of record JANNMO010000012.1, on the reverse strand, counting down.
AAAACCCCTACGCCGGAAGGAATAAAAATTTCAAATATTATTTGATGATTTTTATTTTGCTCTTTAATGCTGCAACTGCATCGGCACAAAACAGAACCATTACCGGAAAGGTAATTGATGAAAAAACAGGAAGTGGTTTACCCAATGCTAACGTAGAAGCAAGAGGTGGCAGTACTGTTATAACAACAGCAGATGGTTCTTTTTCAATTTCAGTTACAAGCAAAACCAATAGCCTAACGGTAAGTTACGTTGGTTACGAATCCCAAACTATCTCTTTAAATGCAGCAAACAGTTATACTGTTAGCCTATTTTCAAAAACCCAAACAGGAGATGAAATAGTTGTTGTAGGATTTGGTACACAACGAAAAAAAGATGTTACGGCAGCCATTTCCACCATTAATAGTGATAAAATAAGAAATGTTCCTGTTCAAAGTTTTGAACAGGCATTGCAAGGAAAGGCTGCAGGTTTAAATATTACCATTCCAAATGGCGTATTAAACAATCCGCCGGTCATTCGCATAAGAGGTGTTAATTCAATAAATGGAAATTCTTCGCCATTAATAATAGTTGATGGAGTTCCTTTACTTACAGGTGATGCATCCTCTAATTTATCAGCTAATAATGCATTAGGAAATATAAATCCAGCAGATATCGAAGATGTGCAAATACTAAAAGATGCAGCATCTGCAGCTATTTATGGTAGCCGTGCTTCAAATGGTGTAATGCTTATTACTACCAAAAAAGGTAAACAGGGTAAACCGAAAATTACATACGATGCATGGATTGGTCAAACGGAAGCATTCAATGTTTTTGATGTGCTTCGAGCACAAGATTATGTATCTATAAAAAATGAGGCGATAAAAAATGCAAACTACGTAATGCCTTCTGCGAGTTTAATTCCAGGCCTTGGATTAACAGTGCCTGCAGCAGGTTCTCCTTTATTTTTCCTTGATAATATTAATGGTCAAAATGTAGATACACGATGGGCAGATGAAGTATATCAAAAAGGCTTGCAACATAGCAATACCTTAAGTATTAGTGGTGCAAATGCTGGAACAAAATATTATTTCAGTGCTAACTATACCAAACAGGAAGGAGTATTGCAAACAAATACTTTTGATAGAAAGCAGATGAGAATGAACATTGAGCAGAAAGTAAATAACTGGTTGAAAATTGGAGGCAATTTTAATTACAGCCGAAGTGGTACCCAAAGCCCAAGTTCAGGATCGCTACCCGGCACACCATTTAACACAGCAGGTGTTGGTCGTTTGGCATTTTTAACAGCTCCGAATATTTCACCCTATTTATCTGATGGATCTTATAACTATATTGGTAATCCAAATGTGGTGTATGCAGGTCAGAATAACCAAACATTAAGAAATAATTTTAATCAAATAGGACGCAATAAAAATCTGTTTAATTCAGGTTTGGTTAACCCTGCTATGGTTAGAGATTTAAATATTATCACTTCCGCAGCAGATAATTTAATTGGGGATATCAGTGCCGAAATAACCTTGTACAAAGGCCTTACATTCCGAACTCAATATGGTGTAAACTGGCTAACCACAGATGATAGAACTTTTTACAATGCATTACATGGAGATGGTATCCAAACTACTGCTTTTACAGATGATGGAAGGGCGTTTAACGTTTTAGGAAAAGCAAGCACAACCAACTTTCAAAATGTATTAACCTATAATAACAGCATTAAAAAGAATCACAACCTTGGAGTGACTATTGGTACCGAAGAAAATGCATTAAAGCAAGATGCATGGGGAGCAAGTAGAAGTGGATTGGGGGATAATTTTTACAACGAATTTCAGGGTGCATTTACCTTAAATGATAATCCGGTTGGGAATTTTATCACAGAGAATTATTTATTATCATTTTTTGGTAGGGTAAACTATAATTTTAAAAACAAATATTATTTATCCTTGAATGCACGTAGAGATGGGTATTCGGCATTTGCTGACGGACAAAAATGGGGAAATTTTGGAGGTGTTAGTGCGGGTTGGAATATTAGTGATGAAAAATTTTACAAAGGTCGATTTGCTGATATTGTAAATAGGTTAAAATTAAGGGGGAGTATAGGATCAGTCGGCAGCGTCAATGCAGTCCAAAATTTTAATGCATTGTCAATTTTTGGACCATCTACAATTTATGGAAATGCAAATCCATCATTAGCATTTAACCAAGCAGGTAACAAAAATCTAAGGTGGGAAAGTAGTAAAAAGTTTGATCTAGGTTTAGAAATTGGTTTTTTAAACAATAGAATTACTGCAGAAATTGGATACTATAATACCCTGTTAACAGATTTAATTATAGACGTTCCAACACCACCAAGTATGGGTATACCCAGAAACATTATTACAACCAACGCTGCAAGCATGTACAATAAAGGCTTTGAATTTAATGTCAATGCACAGGCTATCAATAAAAAGGATTTTAGTTGGAACATCAACGTAAATATAACCACACAAAAAAACAGAGTAACAGCTCTTGCGAGTGGTGTATCTGAAATAGTGGGCACAACCCAGTTGGAAAGAACCAACATTACAAGAGTTGGAAACAGTATTGGCCAATTTTTTATGGTTAAAACAAATGGTGTAGATCCATCAACTGGCCGCAGGGTTTTTGTAAACAAAGCTGGACAAGATGTATTGTTTGATTTTTCGGCAACCAACCGTTGGACGTTTAGAGACGGTAGCACTGCACCTGCCATCGATTTAGCAGCAGATGGATATATTGCTGGTAATGCATTACCTACAGTATATGGAGGCTTTGTAAATAATTTTACTTATAAATCATTTGATTTAAATGTTGATGTTATTTATAGTTTAGGGAACAAAGTATATTTCGGTAGTAGAGCAGGTTTATTGGATCAAAGGTTTTGGAATAACTCTGTAATTGTAAAAGACAGATGGCAAAAAACAGGCGATAATGTACAAATTCCTAGAGTGGTTTTTAACGATAATATTTCAAATGGTTCGGCATTTCCAATAGATGCAAATTTGTTTAGTGGAAATTTTTTAAGGTTTAGAAATATTGCATTGGGTTATTCATTAAATAAGAAAATGTTAGACAAAATAAAAGTGTCTAATCTTAGATTTTATTTACAAGCACAAAATCCATTTATCATAACAAAATACCCAGGTAGTGATCCGGAAATCTCTGTAAATGGTAGTAGTGCCCTTACCCCCGGAGTAGATAGAAATTCTATCGGACAAACCAGAACTATAACATTTGGTTTAAATGTTGGATTTTAAACTTTATAAAAAAACTAATTATGAAAATAAAAATAAGTATAATATTATCTTCAGTTTGTATAATTCTTTTTTTTGCTAGTTGCAAAAAAGAAAGATTAAGTCCGGTTCCTCAAACATTTTTGAGCGATCTAGTAGCGTTTGGTACCCCTGAGAGAATTGCTCAACAGGTAACTGGTGTGTATGCTGCAGTTAAGAGTGGCAATTTCTTAGGCGGGCGTGCCATTGTTTATGGAGATGCTAGAGGAGAAGATTGGTTAAATGTTACCAACAATGGGGTTACAGCATTACAAATTTGGAATCACAGTGTGGTAAGTACTGATAACCAGGTGGAAGGTATGTGGAGTGCGGCCTATGCTGCTATTAACAGAGGCAATGTAGTATTAAAAGGTTTAGATGATAACCCTAGTGTTGTTAGTGTAGCACAAGCCAATATATACAGAGGAGAAATTAGATTCTTAAGAGCCCTAACCTATTTTTACTTAACCACTTTTTATAGCAAAAAGCCATATGCTGCTGATAATGGGGCTTCATTAAGCGTTCCTTTAAGACTTATTGCAAACCAATCGAGCGGCGATGAAGCATTGGTACGTTCTACTCAAGCCCAAGTATTTGCCCAGATTCTTGCAGATTTAACTTTTGCTGAAGCTAATTTACCGCTGAACAATGGAGGTGCAGAAAATAATGTTGTCAGGGCGCATCGCAATGCTGCTATTGCTCTTAAGACGAGGGTTTATTTACAAATGGGAGATTATCCAAATGTAATTATTGAAGGAAATAAATTGGTGCCTAGTACAGCTACTTTCACTGCTTCTAGTGGAATAGCGCATACCTTAAATGCTAATTTTACCAATGTATTTCGTACTCCTTATCAGGCATTGGAATCTATTTTTAGTTTACCAATGAATAATACCAATACACCAGGAACTCAAAATGGTTTATCATTATACCATAATGCTGAATTTAGTTTGAACAACACGGGTGCTGGTATCGTGTTAGATCCCAACTGGAAAGCAACGGATGCAAGAAAAGTATTGGTAACATCTTCATTCAGATACCAAAAATTTAATGATGATATTAATAACTATGTTCCAATATTACGTTGGGCGGAAGTGTTGTTAAATACTGCTGAAGCATTGGCTCGTCAATCTGCTGTTGTAGATGCAAGAGCACTGTCTATTTTAAATGCAGTACGCCAACGCAGCGATGCCACCACAACTTTTGCACCTTTAACCAAAGCAGATTTAATTAATTTAATTTTAAATGAAAGAAGAATTGAATTGTTGGGTGAAGGGCACAGAATGTGGGATATACAACGCCAAGGACTTTCTTTTCCTGTAAAAGGAAGTGCACCAAGTGTAGCGCCTACAGCACAAAATTATGTTTGGCCAATACCTGCAAGTGAGCTACTTTATAATAGTGCTTGTGTACCAAATTAAAAATTAAACCAGTATATTTTTTAAAACCGTCATCTTTTTAGATGGCGGTTTTTATTTGATATAATTTTTAAAAACTATACAATAATGAAGTTATAGTGGGATTAACGCAAACGCATATTTTAAGAATTCATTTACTACACAAAAATCTCTCTGCATAAAGATTGAAACATAGAAACTTCTCTAGATCATTACAATAAAAGTTGAAAAAAGACTTACTGCTGAGCATAGCAGGGATAGAAGTGGCTATCCTTTTTTGCCTGTCTTTTGGGACAAAAAAGATAGGAACGGATAGCCCGTAACCAATGCTGATAGAGGCTTTCATGCTCATGCTCCAAAGAGATTTCAGATAAAAGATATTAGATGTTAGATGTTAGATGTTAGACGTTAGATGTTAGAAATTAAACAAGGAAATGATTTTTCATCAGAGCCTAGTTTGTAATCTTACTACCATTTCATTTTTCCAGCCAGTAAATGTACCTGCTAAAATTTGCGCCCTTGCTTCGGTAACAAGCCATAAATAAAATGCCAGATTGTGCACACTTGCAATGGTGAGGCCAAGGTATTCTTTGCTTTTAAAGAGATGCCGTAAATATGCTTTGCTGTAAAAATTACTGGTGGGGCAATTAATGCCGTCATCAATTACAGAAAAATCATTTTCCCATTTTTTATTATCAATATTGATGATGCCTTTAGATGTAAAAAGCATGGCGTTCCTACCATTACGGGTGGGCATTACACAATCAAACATATCTACACCGAGTGATATGTTTTCGAGAATGTTCCAAGGTGTGCCTACGCCCATCAAATAGCGTGGTTTATCTGCAGGTAAAATATCGCAACACAGTTCTGCAAACTCATACATTGTTTCTGTAGGTTCGCCCACTGAAAGCCCACCAATGGCATTACCCACCGCATTTTTAGATGCAATAAATTGTGCAGAGGCAGTGCGTAAATTTTTATGTGTACTACCTTGCACAATGGGGAATAAATTTTGTGTGTAGCCATATTTATCCGGCGTATTATTAAAATGTTTTATACAACGATCGAGCCAACGGTGCGTAAGCTCCATGCTGCTTTTTGCATACTTTTCATCGCTGGGAAATGGCGGGCATTCATCAAAAGCCATTATGATATCGCCACCAATAATGCGTTGTGTAGCCATCACATTTTCGGGCGTAAATAAATGTTTGCTTCCATCAATGTGCGATTTAAATATAACTCCTTCTTCTGTAATTTTTCTGCTGTTGGCTAAGGAGAAAACCTGGTAGCCGCCACTGTCTGTAAGTATGGGCCTGTCCCACCCATTAAATTTGTGCAAACCGCCAGCAGCCTCCAACACAGCCAGACCTGGTCGTAAATATAAATGATAAGTATTGCCTAATATTATTTGTGCATTTACTTCTTCCTTTAATTGTTGTTGTGTAACTGCTTTTACAGTACCCACCGTACCAACAGGCATAAAAATAGGAGTTTGAATGGTTCCATGATCTGTAGTAATCGTGCCAGCTCGAGCCTTCGATAATTTATCGGTTATTTCTAAATTAAATTTTAATGCAGCCATAACGGCAAAAATAGTTTATTGAAACATTAGATAAAAAATAAAACTGTTCAAAAAAAATTGTGAACAATCATTTTTAATGGTAATTATGGGTAGCTGTAAAATCATATTTTTGCAGGTATGACTTTTACCAAACTAATGCAGCAATGGCCGCTGCTTATTTTTATATTTTTTTGTTTTATTGCTTTCGTTAGGTTTTTTTATTTTTCTTTCTTTTTTGCCAGACTTGCTTTTTACCGAGCAAAGCCTAAAACTTCTTACAGAACAAATGCAGTGAGTGTAATAATTTGTGCCAGAGATGAAGCTGCAAACATTGCTAAAAATTTACCGGGCATACTAGTTCAAAAATATAACAGCACACATGAAGTTATTGTTGTGGATGATAACTCTTTTGATGAAACAAAATATTTGCTGGAAGAAATTAAAAAAGAATTTAAGCAATTGCACGTGGTGGAACTTACACAGGAAGCAAAAATGATTCCTGGTAAAAAATTTCCATTAAGCATTGGTATAAAAACTGCTAAGCATGAAATTGTTTTATTGACTGATGCAGACTGCGTGCCCGCCAGCGAAAACTGGATTGAGAGTATGCAAGCTGTTTATGATGATGATACCGAAATTGTTTTAGGCTATGGTGCTTATCATAAAAATAATACCCTGCTTAATAAACTTATACGTTGGGAAACATTTCACAGTGCATTACAATACATGAGTTATGCACTTGCGGGTACCACCTATATGGGAGTGGGTAGAAATCTTTCTTACAAAAAAGCAATATTCTACAGGCATAAAGGGTTTAGTGCACACAACAATATACCTGGCGGCGATGATGATCTTTTCATAAATATGGCCGCTACAAAAAATAATGTAAAAATAAATATTGATAAAGATAGTTTTACGTTAAGCTCACCTGCAACTAGCTTTGAGCAGTGGAAGAGCCAAAAGAACAGGCACTACACTACTTCTAAATATTACAGACCTATGCACAAGTTTTTATTGGGACTGTATGCATTTTCTCAATTTTTATTCTTCCCTGTTTTAATTGCAGCTTGCCTTTTTTATAATTGGAAAATTAGCCTTGCAATATTTGGCGCTACGCTAATTTTGCAGACAATAGTGTATGCGAAAACAATGAAAAAACTTGGCGAAAAAGATTTATTTCCATTCTTTATTCTATTTGAATTATGGATGTTTTTTTATTACATATTATTTGCACCATCTTTGTTGAGGAAACCTAAGGCGAGTTGGAAGTGAAACGGCCCCCTCTATCTCCCCCGAAAGGGGAGGAAATCTGCAAGATTTATGAGAAGATTTATTTATTATTTTAATTATTTATAAATTTATGGAACTGATAAAAAAATACTTTTCAGATTTCACGCCAGAGCAGGATAGGCAACTTAGTTTATTGAAAGAATTATATACAGACTGGAACGAAAAAATAAATGTTATTAGTCGTAAGGATATGGATAATTTTTATCTGCACCATGTGTTACATTCATTAAGCATAGCTACAAAATTTGAATTTAAGCCAGGTATGGAAGTGATGGATCTTGGCTGTGGTGGTGGTTTCCCCGGTGTACCGCTGGCAATACTTTTTCCTGAAACTACTTTTCATTTTGTAGATAGTATTGGTAAAAAATTAAAGGTAGTAAATGGTGTGGCAGAAGCTGCAGGCATAAAAAATATAACTACTCAACAGGCAAGGGCAGAAGAAATAAAAAACAGGCAATTTGATGCGGTGGTATCAAGAGCCGTTGCGCCACTTGGTAGTTTGTGGCATTGGAGCAGAAAACTTATTCGTAAAACTAAGAAGGCAGAAAAAGATGTACCCAATGGATTGATATGTTTGAAAGGTGGTGATCTTAACCAGGAAATATTTGAGAGCAATTGCAAACCACATGTGTGGGAAATAAATAAAATATTTGAAGAAGAATATTTTGAAGAGAAGTTTATGCTGTATGTACCAGTAAGGTAGATTTTATTGGCTAAAGCCGAAAGGGTTTTATCATTTGATGATGTATGTGCTGATGATGTTTTTATTGGCTAAAGCCTAAATCATTTTCATACTTTGTTGTTTCTGTTTGGCTAAAGCCCTGTGTAGATGGTGTTTGTATCCTCGCCCTAAAGGGCGAGGCAATTCATAAAGGGCGAGGCAATTCAATAACATCAAAGTAGAAAGATTCATAAGAACAAAATGTATGATTTAAGTACAAATAAAACTTTTATAGTTTTCATGAATTGCCCTGCCCTTCAGGGCAGGGATAAAATAAATGGCAGGATGGGCTTTAGCCCAAAATGTATTTGGCTTTAGCCCATTTCTCTACAACCCAAAATCAAGCCTTCTATGTATTTATCAACTGCCCTGCCCCTTAAGGAAGGGATGTATAAAATGGTAGGATGGGCTTTAGCCCAAATTGTATTCGGCTTCAGCCCATTTCTTTACAACCCAACATCAAGGCCTTTATGCATTTTTCAATTGCCCTGCCCTTCAGGGCAGGGGTAAAATAAATTGCAGGATGGGCTTTATCCCAAAATGTTTTCGGCTTTAGCCATTCGATGACAAATATGAAAACTACACATCCTTTATTAATCTAAATCCATATTTCTCAATAAACTCATCATACTCTTGAGCGAATGTTTTTTTAGAATGATGCTCCTCTTGGTTTCTGATATATTCTCTCACTGTATGTACATCTGATTCACTTACCGAAACTGCAAAATAATCATCTTGCCATTCAAATTTTTCCTCTGTAAGATGACGCTTGTTTATCCAATAAGAACTTTCGCCTTTCATCAATTGCACCACTTCTGCTATTGTTTGTTTTGGGGATAATGAAACCAAGCAATGAACATGTTCAATATGACCATTTACAAAATCTATATGAATTTTTTTGAGAGGTCCGTTTTCTTTGATGTGCTTAAAAACATCTTGCCTAATATGTGAGGTAAGAAAGGGATATCTGTTTTTGGTAGCCCACACAAAATGAATCCATATTTTAATAAATGGCATAAGTTTTATTTTAAATGTATCATTTTATTGTGATTTAATTTACTATGCTTTAACTATTTTTATAAAAACATAAAAATGAAATTTATTTTTACCTCGCTGTTTAGCTTCGTTTTTTTTCAATTGCATGCTCAAGATATTTCTTACAATCGCAAAGTAGTTGATACCCTTACCTCACCATACTTTTGGGGAAGAGGTTATACCAATGATGGCATGAAAAAAGCGGCTAATTTTTTAGCAGAAGAATTTAAAACCATTGGATTAAAACCACTTAATAATAAAAACTTTCTTCAGTCTTTTTCCTATTCTGCCAACACCTTTCCTGGAGATATGGAAGTAACCATCAATGATAAAAAATTGATACCCGGTGTAGATTTTATTGTATCGCCAGATAGTAAAGGAATAAAAGCCAAAGGCAATTTAGAGCAAAGCGATAGCGTGAGTTATATTAACAGAGAACATAGAATCATTTTATCTTTCGAAAACAAACTTACTTGGTCTGCCTCACAAAAAACGGAAGATATAACGCTCATACAGGTTGATAAAAAAAACTTTACAGAAACCCCCAAAAAGATTAAAGTAAATATTGAAAATAAGTTTGTAGAGAAATTTGATGCCTCCAATGTTTGTGCAATGGTACCCGGCACACAAAAACCTGACTCATTTATTTTTATTACTGCGCATTATGATCACCTCGGTGGTATGGGTAAGCACACTTATTTTCCCGGTGCCAATGACAATGCAAGCGGTGTAGCTTTATTGCTTAGTCTTGCTAAATATTATGCGGCTCATCCACAAAAATATTCTATTGCATTTATATTATTTGCCGGCGAAGAAATAGGTTTACTTGGGTCCAAATATTATACTGATCATCCATTGGTTCCCTTAAAAAATATTCGTTTTCTTACCAATACAGATTTAGCCGGGACAGGTATAGATGGCATAACAGTCGTGAACGCTGCTGTGTTCACAAAAGAGTTTGCATTAATGAATAAAATAAATGGTGAACATAAATACCTTGTATCTATCGGTGCAAGAGGGAAAGCAGCAAACAGCGACCATCATTGGTTTACAGAGCTAGGCGTACCCTCCTTTTTCTTTTACACAAAGGGTGGCATAGCTGCTTATCATGATGTGTTTGATAAAGCTAACACACTTCCATTAAACGAGCAGGCAGACTTACAACAATTACTTATAAAATTTAATGAAGGCTTACAGCAATAAATTATTGGCTTAAGTTTTTCCACATATAAATATCTGTCTGCGGTGTGTTGCCTATTGGAAAATCATGTGTATGGCTAGTGGCTTTAAACCCATATTTATGATAAAACTTTTGCGCACGCATATTATGCTCCCATACACCCAAAAAAACTACATCATACCCTTGCGAAATCGCATGATCTAAATAAAATTGCATCATCTTTTGTGCAACACCTTTGCCATGATATGCTTCATTTACATAAAACCTTTTAAGTTCTAACGCACTACTGCCTTTTATTTCATCAAAACTTATTTCAGCTTCGGCAAATAAAATATATCCTACAGGCTTATCGTTTATCTGTGCAAAAAAATATTCCATGCCAGTATCTTTCACTTCATTTGCCAGTACATTTTCATTGTAATATTTCTCCAGAAAATGATTCATATCTTCTTCCGTACAAGTACCTGTAAAAGTATCGTAGAAAGTTTTTTTTGCCATAAAAGAAAGCGCAGGTACATCTTCCAATGTGATCCTGCGCATAGTAATTTCAACCATACTTTTTTACCAGTTTAATTCAAGTAAATTATTCTTCCTGTCTACATCTGCCATTCTTTGTGTGGCGTCTATCTCTACTTTTTTATAATCAGTTAATCTATTTTTAATTTGTAAAGTATAAGTTGGATGTGTCCATCTCCACGCTTCATTTACAATCATTTTTTCTCCATTGTCTTCTTTCTTTGCAGCAAACATTAAGTTTAATGGAATAGTGTGTGTTTCAGTAGATCCATCTTTTTTTGTAAGTACCAAATCAATAGGCATGGGTACTTGTCCTACTCTTTTTAAACGAATATTAGAAACACCATTTTCTTCCCATAAACTATCAATACCATAATCAATTTTTTTGGTAGTGTTTATCCACCATTCTTTGTACCAATCCAACTGCATCCCACTCACATCTTGTGCTATCTGCAAAAAGTCATTTGCATTAGGATGTTTAAAACGCCATTTGTTATAATACTCTAATAAAATTTTATTGCGTGTTTGCTCTCCTACTATATATCCAAGTTGAGTTAGAAATACGCTGCCTTTTGAGTAGGCATCTAAACTATAGGCAAAATTGGTATTGTAATGATCTGCATGCGTTGTCATTGGTTCTTCCACTTTACTTTGTGCCAATGCAAAATAAGAAGCATAACTACCTGCATGATGCAAGGGTAAACGTGCTCCTACAGAATCATAATAACGCATACCTGCAGCATCTTTGGCACCTTTTACTCTTCTTACTTTTTCTGTGTAATAGTCATCTACCAACTGAGAAGAAAATTCTGTAAACCCTTCATCCATCCAGGCGTACATACTTTCATTGGTACCAAGCATCATTTGGTACCAGCTGTGCATCCACTCATGAAACGCCGTTCCAAGTCCGCTTGAATTAAGCAACGTAGCCATTGGATATTCCATACCACCATCGCCACCTTGTATAAATGAATATTGAGGGTATGGATATTTGCCAAAGTTTTTTTCAATAAAAGGTAAAACGGTTACAGCCGCATCAGCCATTTCTTTCCATGCGGTATCATTTGCTGCTGCGTTTTCTTTGTAATTATAAATTACGTGAACTGTAGGACCGCCCTTGTATGTTTGTCTGCTAAGATGTACATAATCTGGATCTGCAGCCCAAACAAAATCATGAATATTTTTACCTACAAAATGCCATGATCTTTTTGCTGCCGCAATGGCTTTTAATTCAGTACCGGGTTTATCATAACCCCAACCAATTTCATTTGCATTTACCAACACACCCGTACCACCTAATTTATATTCCTTATCAATATTAATAGTCACATCAAAATCGCCCCATACACCATAAAATTCTCTGGCTATATATGGAGTTGGGTGCCAGCCTTCGTAATCGTACTCACACATTTTTGGGTACCATTGGCTCATGCTCAAACGTACGCCAGTTGTAGGATTATCTCTTCCGCTACGGCGAACCTGTAATGGAACCTGTGCTTCAAATTCCATTTCAAAAATCACCTTTGTTTTTGGTAAAATATTTTTTGTAAGGTTTACTTCTAAAATTGTTTCGTGGTATTTAAATGGCTGCGGCACACCATTCATTTTTAGAGAAATTATTTTTTGAGAACCAATTTCATCTGGTTTCAGTTTTGAAATTCTGTCACGCACACGAGGATCCCAATCTGCCCTGCCATTGTTTACGGTTTTGCCAAGTTCTCTGCTACGCACATCCATACTGCTGTTTGGCTGAAAGGCGTTAAAATATAAATGATAAAAAACCCTGTTTAAACTTTTATCGCTGTTGTTGTTGTACTCCAATGTTTGTCTGCCTTTAAATTGGTTTTTGGCAGCATCCATATCAATGGTCATTTTGTAATTTGCTCTTTGTTGCCAGCGGTTTTCGGGTTGAGCAAAACTGCTAAGTGTGGTAAGTGTGCATATCATTATGCAGATAACTCTTATCATGTAAAATATTTATTTAGAAAAGTAAATTTCGGTAAAAGGATTGAGGGTTGCAATTAAACTCCATAAATTTTTGGTATAAGATAAAAACTAAATTTAAGGTTTATAAAAAGACTGCTTTTACTTAAGCCCTAGATTAGATATTGTACATTTAATAATAACATCCAAAATAAATTTAATACGCAATAATTTTAAAGTCTAATAGACTAATCTACTCCATCCAAAAAGCTAAATTGAAAAACAAAAAGTTGCCCAGCGGCGGGATACGAAGGGGCAGTGTTTTTTTGTACATGCTTCTCGCCACCGGCGGGAAAGGCTTGTACAAAAAAATACCATAGCCCGCAGAAGCCCGAACTATAGTTGAATAAAGATTAATTATTGAACGCCAAAATGCTTTTAAAATTCTATGCCTTCCCTCCTACTACAATTACAATCTCTCCCTTTACGGTTTTTGCATTAAAATAATCATACACTTCCTGCAGAGTTCCTCTTTTATTTTCTTCAAACATTTTGGTAAGTTCTCTGCTTACGCAGCATAGGCGGTCTGTGCCGAGGTATTCACCTAAATCTCTTAGGGTACGTAATAACCGCATGGGGCTTTCGTAAAACATCATGGTACGTTTTTCTTCTGCCATGCGTTTAAGAAAAGTTTGTCTTCCTTTTTTTAATGGTAAAAATCCTTCAAAGCAAAAACTATCTGTAGGCAAACCGCTGTTTACAAGTGCAGGCACAAATGCCGTAGCGCCGGGTAAACATTGCACTTTGATATTACTTTTTATACACTCTTTTACAAGAATATGAGCAGGGTCGCTTATGCCTGGTGTACCTGCATCTGTAATTAATGCAATGGTTTTGCCTGCAAGCATTTGATCTGCTAAATGGCCTGCAATTTTATGTTCGTTGTGCTGGTGGTAAGGAGAAAGTGGTTTGTTTATATTGTAATGGTTTAACAAAACGGAAGACGTTCTTGTATCTTCTGCCAAAATTAAATCTGCATTTTTTAAAACCTCTACAGCACGAAAAGTCATGTCTGCAAGATTACCAATTGGTGTGGGAACGAGGTAGAGCATAATGTGCTAATGTGCTAATTTGCTGATGTGCTAATGATAATTTCGTTAGTCTAATGCCTAAAAGTAAGCGTATTAAAAGATGCTACATTATTTTTTACCTTGCAGTGCTTATTAAAGAATTTTCTGAATAAAAGAAACCCCATTAGCAAATTAGCACATCAGCTAATTAGCTAATTAGAATTTCGTATTGCTCCATCACTGCATTTGCCAACAATTTTTTAGCTGCGTCATCTGCTTTTTCTCTTGCTTCAGCTTCGCTTTCGGCTTCAATGGTAAGATCTATTTGTTTACCAATTCTCACATCGTTTATTCCTTTTAAACCCAGGTTTGCAAGACCACCCAATACAGCTTTACCTTGCGGATCGAGCAAATTTTTAAGTGGCATTACTTTTATTTGTGCAGTAAATATCATGCTGTTTTATTTTTGAAAGCCAAAGATAAAATAATGTAAGCAACAAAAATTAAAGGCACTGCAAGCCATTGAAAAAATATGGCTGCAACAATTGAAAAAGCAATAATTAGAAACTTAGGTAGATTATCTTTTATTGATAAATTTTTAAATTTTAATGCCATCAATGGTAGTTTGCTCACCATTAACCAACTCACCAAAATGATTAATGCATATAAAAACCATTTGTTCATTAATATATTTGAAATTGTTGCATTTTCAGTGTTCCAATAAATAAGCGGTAAACTTGCTACCAATAAACCTGCTGCAGGAATTGGTACTCCTTTAAAACCATATTGCTGGCTATTATCTAAATTAAATCTTGCCAAACGATATGCACCTGCTGCCGCAATAATAAATGCAGGAAACAATAACCACATAGAGGTATCTACACTTGTGGCCGAACTTACATAACTCATCCGCAAAAATTGATACATAATCATAGAAGGTGCTACACCAAAACTTACTACATCTGCCAAAGAATCCAGTTGCTTTCCCATTTCAGATGATGCATTAAAAAGCCTTGCTACAAAGCCATCTAAAAAATCTACCACGGCTGCAATGCCTATGAACAGTGAACCCATCCATATTTTTTCGGTTAATGCTACAAGATTATCTTCATATTGAATGGTGATTCCATTTTGTAGAATAAACGTAATAGCTATACAACCGCAGATTAAATTTAGCAGGGTAAAAATGTTGGGGATTTGTTTCATTTGGGGAAGACGACAGACAACTGACCACAGACCACAGTCAATGGTAATTAATTGTTGATTTCTCTGTCTAAGTTTTTATGTGTTTAAAGTGTTTTTAAATGCTTGTATTTTTTTAACCAGATTGTCTAATTCATTGTAACGTATGTCGAATATTTCTTGCGTAATATACCCACGTTTAATTGAAAGATACAACGCAGAAACAACTTCAATGCAAGAGCGTAGCGCATATCCCAAAAATCTTTGCTGTTCGGCGTTAGACTGTCCTGTTGATTCTTCTGCAATGTTGAGAGATGCTGAATCTGCCGCTTTTTTGATTTGAGTTGTAAGTGAAAACATTTCTTCTTTTGGAAAACTCCGAGTCATCAAATGAATATTGTTAGCCATCTCAATTGCCATTTGCCAAATGATAAGTTTTTCAAATTTAAAGGGCATGGTTGCTTTTTTAGAGGTTTAATTGGAAGACCACAGACAACTGACCACAGACCACGGCATTCATCTAAAATTACGTATGTAGTCTAATAATTTTGCCCCTTGTCCGTCGTCCGTCGTCTGTCATCTGTTGTCAGTCGTCTGTGGTCCGTTGTCTGTCGTCTGTCGTCTAACGAACTTTCTTCATCAACCCTTCAATCTCCTCCACCTCCAGCGGAGTATTCTTCATCAAATCTTTATTGCCATTCTTTGTTATCCAAAAATTATTTTCTATGCGTACGCCCATTTTTTCTTCTTCAATATAAATACCAGGTTCAATGGTAAAAACCATTCCTGCCTTTATTGGTTCTGTACGTGTGCCAAGGTCGTGTACATCTATACCGAGGTGATGAGAAATACCATGGTATAAATATTTTCTATAAGCTCTGTCATTCGGGTTTTCATTTTTAATATCTGATTTTTTGAGCAACCCAATTTTTTGAAAAACAACCGTAGCCTCATCACCAATTTTTTCTGTATAATCAATAATACTGATGCCGGGTTTTAAAATACTTGCTGCATATTTATGTAAATGTAAACATGCATTATAAACCGTTTTTTGGCGACGGGTAAATTTGCCATTCACAGGCACTGTACGGGTAAGGTCGGCAGCATAATTACCATACTCTGCACCAAAATCCATGAGTATTAAATCTCCATCTTTACACTCTCTACAATTTTCCACATAATGTAAAACACGAGCATTATCACCGCTGGCAATAATGCTTCCATAAGCTTCGCCTGTAGCACGCTGCATTAAAAATGAATGGATAATTTCTGCATGTATTTCATACTCCATTACGCCTGGTTCTATAAACTGTAACAGTTTTCTAAAAGTAATATCGGTTATATCAATTGCCTTTTGCATTACTTCTATTTCTTCTGCAGATTTTATAGCACGTAGTTCTTTCATGATTGGTGCACTGCGTTTATATTTGTGTAAAGGATATCTATTGCGCATTTCTTGCGCATACCTATAATCTCTTACCGCTATATTACTTCCTTTACGGTCGTTTTCATTTGTATTTAAATATATATTTTCTGCAAGGTGTATCCAAGGTTGCAACATCGCATCCAAAGCATCTAAATAAACCACTGTTTCTATGCCTGAAATATTTTGTGCTTCGTTTATTCTTAATCTGTGCCCATCCCATTTTTCTTTCATTTCATTTGGGCGAACTACAACCAATACCTCACGGTATTTAGCATCTGGATTATCAGGAAAAAAGATCATCATGGTATCTTCTTGCTCAATACCTGTAAGCCAATATAAATCGGAATTTTGTTTAAACTTATGCAACGCATCTCCATTTAAGGGTAACTCATCATTGCTGTTAAAAATGGCAATAGAATTCTTTTGCAGTTTGGTTGCAAAACGTTTTCTGTTTTGAATAAAAATATCTGGATTGAGCGGTAAATATTTCATGCATTTTGTTTTAATGCCACAATATAATTTTTTTTTCTTAAGCCAATTAGCTTTTTGGATAAAGCTTGTTATACTTAATTTTTATCTAAGCCCTGAAGGGCAGGACTGTAAATGAACACTGTATTATATTTTTTAAAAATTGAATAATTTGAAAAAGTTTTTTAAAACCCTTTCATTTCAAATTACACTATATAATAAATGCAAATAAAATCAACAAAAAACCGCCAAATAATAAGGCGGTTTAAATAACTATACAAGAGATTCTTATTACTGTTTTATCATTTTTATAGCCCTGCCATTTTTAAACTTAAATATATAAATGCCGCTAGCATAAGCAGACATATTGAGTGACTGTGACAATTGCTTTAAATTGAATATTTGCAGTTGTTTTCCATTAATATCTGTTAATACAACATTTGTATTAAGTAAATCGCTTCCAATAGAAATAGTGATATTATCTTTAAAAGGATCAGGGAAAATATTAATGATACTGGAGCGATCTGCCATGAGTTTAATGTAAATGGAATATGCAGATTTACCATCTTTATCTATCTGCTTTATGCGATAAAAAGCTGTACCGGATAATACTTTTAATTCGGTAAAAATGTAGTCATTTTCACCATCTCCTTTGCAACTCACACTTCCAATTTTTTCGAACAAATTACCATTTGTACTTTTTTCTATTTCATATTTTGCCACATTTTCTTCTTGTACTTTCCAATTTATTACAGCTTGTTTTTGGCTATTAATATTTCCTGTAACAGCTATCCATTTTACTGGAAGTACCACTCCGGCGTTTTCCCACATACCACGACCATGCGTAGCTATTCTTATAACTCCATTAGGTGCTTTCGCAATTCCAAAAACAGCTACCCTTGGTAAACCTGTACCATATGGATTCCAGCTTACACCTTCATCTGTAGAAACATACATTCCAATATCTGTACCTGCATATAATATTTTGGCATTTGCAGGATCTACTAAAAATGCATTTATAGGAATAAGTGGCAAAGCAGTGCCGCCGGTTCCAATAACTGATGTCCATGTAGGCGGTGTTGCATTTAAATTACTTGTTCTCCAAACATTCACCAAATTAAATGCTGAAATGGTAACGTATGCTTTATTTATATCTGTTGGGTCAATTATAGCTCTTGCAATACCATTATTTGGAACTGTATTGGTAGGATCTAAATCAACCAATGGAGTTACTCCTGTGGTGGTTCCAAAAATGCCACCATCATTTCTACCAATAATACGAACATTATCATTTTGTGGAGAAATACCAATAGCACTAATGGGAGATGTAAATGTTTGGCTTACTGCTGTATGGTTTACACCTAAATTATTAGTTCGATAAAGCCTATCTGCACCATAATATACTGTGTTGGGCGTACCGGGGCCCCGTTCAAGCGGAGCATAAAAATTAATAACTGTTGCGCAGGTTATACCATTGGCAGCAGAACCATTGCAGCCTCTGAAAGCCCAATTACCTTCGGTAGCAGCTGCAGTTGTGCCTATGTAACCATATCCTGTTAAAGTAGTGGCGTTAAAATAAGTATGATACATATTTACCGTAGTTGTATTTAGAGCACTTTGATCAATTACTGCATAACCACCATCACCAAAATCAGCCCGTGTCCATGTTCCATCAGGTCTTCTATATTCTGTACCATTATCTTGCGTGCCGCCTATTGTAAAATTTGCATCTGTAGGGTGTACGGCTATGCCCATAAATTGAGTTGCTCTAAACGTTGTATTATTTAATGAAGCCCACGTTCCTGCACTATTTGTTGATTTATAAATTCCACCATCAGAACCAAAGTAAACAGTTGTGGGTGATGACGGTGCTATGGCAATTACATGCGAATCGGTATGAAGATTTGCTTGGCTTGCAGTAAATGTGGAGCCACCATCCACTGATCTGATAAATGTAAAATTATTCCCTGTTCCTCCCACATATACATTATTTACATTTGAAGGATCTACCGCAATACAAATATTATAAAAACATTGTGGGTTACAAAAAGTAGAAGCATTTATCTGAGTAAATGTAGCACCGCCATCAGTAGATTTTAATATTCTGCCAGTACCTGTGCCAGCAGTATTATTTCCAACTGCAGCATAAAAAGTAGCGTTGACATCGCCTGAAGGATGGATGGCTGCAAATTCTGCAGTTAAATTACTAGTGCCTGCGGTTCCGGATGGAAAATTAAAAACCTGTGTCCAAGTTGGCGTAGTTGCAAGCGCATTGATAGAGCGATAAATTCCGCCGCCTCCGGACACTACATTTGCTAACATAATATTGGGATCGTTGGGATCAATGGCAATGTCTCTAATACTTAAATTATTATTTGGTGAAGCTAACACACCAATTTGAGTAAATGTAGGTGTTGCAGAAGTTGCATCTGTAGAACGGAACACTCCACGGCTGGGAAGTGTACCAGGAGTAGTACTGATAATACCGCCTACACCAGAGGTAGATGCTACAAAAATAATAGCTGGGTTTGTTGGATGAACAATAATTTTACCGATACCTCTTCCATTAAATTGTGTACTGCCAATGGGCGCACTAATGATAGGGCTTGCACTGCTCGCATTATCTATACGATAAAGACCAGCACCAAAATAACTGTCTGCCGAAAAATTATGCTCACCGGTTCCTACATAAATAGTTTCGGGCTGCGATGGACAAATAACCACTGCACCAATTGCCAAGCTAAGAGCGTTATCAAGTAAAGGAATCCAGCTTATGCCGCCATCTATCGTACGAAAAAGCCCACCTTGTGCTGTACCTACATAAACAATATCGGGATTGGTTGGATGTACGGCAATGGAAATTACTCTACCGGAAACAGGCAGTTGAGCACCACTCACCACCTGACCATTAGGTATTGGATTGGGGCCAATTTCTGTCCAGGCGCCCAGCAAAGAAGTGGTTGAATTATTTTTATTAGCACTTACCCTTTCAATTTGTTGTTCCATTAATTTAATGGCATTAATTCTATCTACAGGGTTAAATGGCTTCCCAACTTCTATCCCTCGTTTTGCTCCTATTGCTTCTGCCCGACGGATTAAAAATTCTTCTTTATTTGTACTACGGTTTAAGAAATCAGGGATATCTGGATCTACCTCAGTTTGGCAAAAACTAATTTGATACCCCAATAAAAATACCACTAATAGGAAAAATTTAAAAATGTGTGATTGCAAGATGGATCTTTTCATTTGATGAATTATTTTTAGAAATACCGATCAAAGCAATAGGGTAATTGATTTAACCAATGATTCTTGTTTTAAAAATATTTTCACAGAGTGATGATCAGGGGGATTTGGATAGAGGTGTAATAGAATTATTTAAGTCTAATTCAGAAACAAATATAAATATAAAAAATATATTTTTGAGTAGGTACTTTTAGTTTATCATTTACAAGCAAAAATAAATAATCAAATCCTCTTACTCTATTGCATAATAAAAGTTGAAAACTGTTTGCTGCTGACGAGCTGCGGAATGGGCAGTTCTAGTTTATGTACTAATAAATTTTAAAATATAAAAATTCTTACATCCATAAATGCCTTTTCCAGCAGTCAGGCTTCTACATATAGCTTTCCGAAACTAGTTGGGAACAGTCAATAAAAAAGTTGATGTACATCCTAATGATCAGCGGATAAAAATTTAACCTTTGAGTATTTAGTTTATAATTCCTCAAAGTTATTTTATGTGTCGGGGTTTTGCGGAGTATTTGTTTTACACCTGACAGGTTTTAAAAACCCGTCAGGTGTGAAACACTAAAATTATTTAACCAACCCCGCCAATTTAAATTCTTCTTTTAAATAAATAGCCGTAAAGCTTTCCTTTACATTTATCATTCCTTTGGGTTCGCCTTCGTACAAAACATTGCCACCGGCATTTCCACCTTCAGGACCAATATCAATAATATGATCTGCAATTTTTATCATGTCTAAATTGTGCTCAATTACCATTACGGTGTTGCCTCTATCTACCAATTTATTGAGCACATCAAGTAAGTGTTGTATGTCTTCAAAATGCAAACCTGTGGTAGGTTCATCTAAAATATAAAATGTTTTTCCGGTATCTCTTTTACCGAGTTCAGTTGCAAGCTTTACTCGCTGTGCTTCGCCACCACTTAATGTTACAGAGCTTTGCCCCAGTGTAATATATCCAAGCCCAACTTCTTCCAACACTTTTATTTTTCGATAAATCCAAGGCACAGCATTAAAAAATTGTACAGCTTCTTCCACCGTCATATCCAGCACATCGCTGATGGATTTTCCTTTGTAACGAATCTCCAACGTTTCTCTGTTATATCTCTTACCATTGCACTTTTCGCAATGCACATATACATCTGGCAAAAAGTTCATTTCTATTGTACGCATGCCGCCGCCCTCGCATACTTCACACCTGCCGCTTTTTACATTAAACGAAAAACGACCTGCTGTATAACCCCTGATTTTTGCCTCAGGTATGGCTGCAAATAAAGTGCGTATGTCCGTAAAAAATCCGCAATAAGTTGATGGGTTACTTCTCGGTGTACGACCAATTGGGCTCTGGTCTATCTCAATAACTTTATCAATATTTTCCAATCCTTTTATACTCTTATACGGCATTGCATCTCCTTTGCTGTTATAGCAAAATTTTGCAAGCAAGGGATAAAGTGTTTCATTAACCAATGTAGATTTTCCGCTACCACTCACACCCGTCACCAATATCATTTTTCCGAGCGGTAATTTTACAGAAACATTTTTTAAATTATTTCCGGTAGCTCCTTTTAGTTCAATAAATTTTCCATTGCCTTTTCGTGTTTCTGCAGGTATGGCAATTGTTTTTTCGCCGTTTAAATACTTGGCAGTTTCGGAGCCTGATTGTAGAACTTCTGCAGGCGTACCTGCTGCAACGATACGCCCACCGTGCGTTCCGGCTTTCGGACCAATATCAATTAAATGATCGGCAGCCATCATAATGTCTTTATCATGCTCCACAACTAATACGCTGTTGCCAATATCTCGTAGGTTTTGCAGAGCCTTTATCAATCGCATATTATCTCGTTGGTGCAGGCCAATACTCGGCTCATCCAATACATAAGTAATTCCTTGTAATTGCGAGCCTATTTGTGTGGCAAGCCTTATTCTTTGGTATTCGCCGCCACTTAAACTTTTAGATGGTCTGTATAAATTAAGATATGTAAGACCAACATTCAATAAAAATTCTAAGCGTTCTCTTATCTCTTTCAACAAATCTTTTGCTATAATATTTTGCTTTGCGCTCAGTCTTTTTTCTACACCATTAAACCAGTTATGTAAAATATCTAGATCCATTGCACTTAGTTCTGCAATGTTTTTTTCATCAAATTTAAACCAAAGGCTTTCTTTGCGAAGCCTTGTACCGCCGCATGTTGTACAAGGTGCTAACTGCATAAATTGTTCTACCCATGTGCGCAAACTTTCATTACTATTGGGCGATGCAAACCATCTTTTAAGCATAGGAATAATTCCTTCATAGCTTCCTGTGTAAGTCATGGGCAGCGTTTCATCGCTCATATCCAAACTTAAATCTGGATTAATATTTTGATCTCCGTACAACAATAAGTTCAATTGTTCATCCGGTAGATCCTGTAATTTTTTACCAAGATTTATTTTATATTTTTTTGAAAAATCTACTACTTGTATGTACACACTTGCTTCCCGTTCTTCTCCCAAAGGCACGATGCCACCCTCTTTTACCGTTTTACTTTTGTCAGGAACTACTTCTTCAATATTAATGGTATAAACGTTACCCAAGCCTTTGCAATGCGGGCATGCACCATAGGGTGAATTAAAAGAAAATGCATTGGGAGATGGTTCTTCGTAGCTGATGCCAGTGTCGATGCACATGAGTTGTTTGCTGTACATGGCCTCCCCAAACCCCTCCACAGGAGGGGCTTTAGAGTCTTCAATTTTTGAAGATTTTTTCTTTTTCGCAGAGTCCAAAAGCCCCCCTGTGGGGGGTGGGGGGGCTTGGCTCACAAACATCAAATCTTTCCCCATCTGCAAACATTTTTGTACACTTTGGCTCACACGAAATTTCATTTCATCTGTAACCTGTAATCTATCCACTACTACTTCTATATCGTGTATTTTATAACGGTCGAGTTGCATGCGTGGTGTAAGGTCCATCACTTCCCCATCTACCCTTACTTTTAAAAAACCTTTTTTACGAATATCTTCAAACAATTCTCTGTAATGCCCTTTGCGCCCACGTACGAGTGGTGCAAGCAAACTTATTTTTTTACCATCAAATTTTTTGTAAATGCTTTGTACAATTTCTTCTTCTGAAAACTTCACCATTTTTTTTCCGGTATTATAACTATATGCCTCTCCAACTCTGGCAAAAAGCAAACGCAAAAAATCATAAATTTCGGTAATGGTGCCAACTGTACTTCGTGGGTTTTTGTTAGTCGTTTTTTGTTCAATGGAAATCACTGGCGAAAGGCCGGTTATTTTATCTACATCTGGTCGTTCCATATCTCCCACAAACTGGCGAGCGTATGCTGAAAAGCTTTCCATGTAACGACGTTGTCCTTCATTATAAATAGTATCAAATGCCAATGATGATTTTCCACTACCGCTCACGCCAGTAAATACAACGAGTTTATTTTTTGGGATTTTTATATCCAGATTTTTCAGGTTGTGTTCTCTTGCTCCAAACACTTCTATATATTCTTCTTCAATTGCTGTATGAACAGATTTTGTAACTTTTTTCGTAGCCATATTTATTATTCCTTACAGCAAATATACAAACAACTATGGGTGCATATTTTCTAGATATTATGAATAGTGCAGCAAGAAAAAATTACACCGGATTACATAAACTTTTATGCAGAGCATAGCAAAGTTGGAAAAAACCCATTTTTTAATTGGCTCACTTGTTGATTTAAAATGTTAAACTTTTAATAACTAAAAATTAATTTATGAAACACTCTTTTAAGCTTTATGCAACGAAAGCAACATTATTTATTGCAACACTTCTATTATCTGTAATAACTTTTGCACAAGACACCACTTTAGCCACAACTACTACTACATCGTCTGCTACGAGTACGGAGAAAACTTGGTATACTGAGCCATGGGCTTGGGTTTTGGGTGGAATCATTTTAGTTGTTATTATCATCCTTGCTACAAGAAGTTCAAGTACGTCAACATCTGCAGATAAAGTAACCGTAACACGTACAGTAGAAAGAGATACTGATACGGTATAATAAATTTTATTTTACAAAAGATTGAATATTTAAAGCAACTATGTACTCATTATTTTAATAACGAGTACATTTTTCTACAAGTTTTGAAAATTTTCAAGATAACACGTTAAAAAATAATTGGCTTGCAAATTGAATTATTTTCTAGTAGAAAATCACCTTAAAAAATTTTAGAAATGACGACAAATGAAAATTTAGTAGAAGTTTTAAATGACCTTATTCAAATTAATAATGACAGAATAGAAGGTTATGAAAAAGCCGTAGAAGAAACGAAAGATATAGATGTGGACTTAAAAGCTATTTTTATTAAAATGGCAGAAGAAAGCATGAAATACAAGACAGAATTGGTAGCGGAAGTTGGTAGATTAGGTGGCGAGCCTGCAACAGGAACAACTGGTCTTGGTAAGATTTACAGAGTATGGATGGATGTGAAAGCAACCTTTACCGGTAAAGATCGCCAATCAGTTTTAGAGGCTTGTGAATTTGGAGAAGATGCTGCACAAAAAGCATACAGAGATGCATTGGCATCTGATGCTGAAATTGATGCGGATACACGTCAATTGATTACTACCCAACAGGCGTCTTTAAAAACTTCACATGATATCATTAAAAAATACAGAGACATGCACAAAGCTGCAAATGATTAATTCATTTGTATGTTTCTAACAAAATGCTGCACTCACCTAAAGTGCAGCATTTTTTGTTTGGTTATCTATTCCATAATGAAGAATGAAAAAACATTGTGTTGCTGCTATTAGCCCTGATGGAAAGTAGTAGCTTACGCACAATTAAAACTGTAAATTATAAATCCAACTGAGTGCATAACCTGCCTTTGCCGGCAGGGATGCTACTAACAACAGCAGGATTCAGAAGATGAATAAAGTTTTTCAGGTGATGCTTCTAAAAACCTCACACCTAACCTCTCACCAAAGGATAAGGAACTGGCAGATGGAAGCGAAATTTTTTGCATAAAAAAGCTTGCATTTTTTCAAACTGCAAGCTTCGTATAAATCATAAATTGTCTTCTACCTTCTTCCCATCATTTTCCCCATTGGCATTTTGTTCATCATTTTCATCATGCTTTTCATTTGCTCAAACTGTTTTAAAAATGCATTGAGGTCTGCAATATCTTTACCGCTACCTTTTGCAATACGGGCTTTGCGACTTGGGTTTATTAGATCAGGATTTCGACGTTCTAAAATAGTCATGGAATTTATCATGGCTTCAATGCCTTTGAATGCATCGTCGTTAATATCAACATCTTTAATTTGTTTGCCCACGCCTGGTATCATTCCCATCAAATCTTTTATATTACCCATCTTTTTTATTTGGGCAAGTTGGGTTTTAAAATCTTCAAAGTCAAACTGGTTTTTACGTATTCTTTTTTCAAGTTTTGCTGCTTCGGCTTCATCAAATTGTTCCTGCGCTTTTTCTACCAAACTTACAATATCGCCCATGCCCAAAATACGCTGCGCCATACGTTCTGGGTAAAAAATATCCAGTGTATCCATCTTCTCGCCACTGCTCATAAATTTGATGGGCTTGTTTACAGTATATTGAATACTCAACGCCGCACCACCTCTTGTATCGCCATCTAATTTTGTAAGTACAACGCCACTAAAATCTAATCGCTCATTAAAGGCTGCTGCAGTGTTTACAGCATCTTGCCCAGTCATACTATCTACAACAAATAAAATTTCGTTGGGATTTACCGCAGCCTTTACATTGGCTACTTCTGTCATCATTACTTCATCTACCGCTAATCGCCCGGCAGTATCTATAATAATAACATTTTTATTTTTTGCACGAGCTTCTTTAATGGCATTTTGCACAATAGAAACCGCATCTTTGTTTTCTCGTTCACTATAAACATCCACACCTATTTGTCCACCCAAAACTTCTAACTGGTCTATGGCCGCCGGGCGATAAATATCTGCCGCCACCAACAAGGGCGATTTACCTTTTTTGGTTTTTAAATACAGGGCAAGTTTACCGCTGAAAGTTGTTTTACCACTACCCTGCAAACCTGCAACTAAAATAATAGCAGGGTTTCCGTTTATATTAAATTCACTTTCTTTTCCACCCATGAGTGCAGTCAATTCATCCTGCACAATTTTTACCATTTGTTGCCCTGGGTTTACTGCTAACAACACTTTGCTGCCCATGGCAGTTTCTTTTACCTTGTCTGTAAATTCTTTTGCAATTTTATAATTCACATCGGCATCTACCAGCGCACGCCTAATATCTTTTACGGTATTTGCAATATTTAATTCAGAAATTCTGCCTTCACCTTTTATATTTTTAAAAGCACCTTCTAACTTTTCACTTAAACTTTGAAACATGTTTTTATTTTTTTCACGCAACGAAACAATGATTGCAACGGCGCAGATTATTTATTTCTTTTAAATATTTTTCGCTTTTATTATTTAATATTTTCTCATGACCAAACTGTGATGAAATCATAAATTTTTTATTCCGTAGTTATCGCAGTTTCGCTGTGTGAAACCGCACTGTGTGAAATTTAAATCGAGAACGCCGTATCTACAATTTCCGCTTGTTCTTTTGCATGTATTTTACTGTAACCACTTGCAGTAGATGCACTTGCTTTTCTACTAATAATATGGAAATTTATATTCTCCAAATTCATACGCAAATAGGAGGCAGCGCCCATATTTACCGGCTCTTCCTGTACCCAATGCCAAATTGCTTTGCTGTATTTTTTATACAATTCATCCAGCTTATTTTGCGGCAGCGGATACAATTGCTCCAATCTTATGATAGCTACATCTTCCCTGTTTTCTTTTTGTTTTCGCTCTGCAAGATCAAAATAAATTTTACCACTGCACATTAAAACTTTTTTTACAACAGTCGCATCTTTATTAGTTATATCGTCATACACTTCTTTAAAACCACCTTCTGTAAATTCTGTAATTGTACTGTAAGTAGCAGGCAATCTCAAATTTGCTTTTGGCGAAAAATTTACCAAAGGTTTTCTAAATGGCCAAGCCAATTGCCTTCTCATTAAATGGAAAAAATTTGCAGCAGTCGTAACATTTGTTATCACCATATTTAATTCTGCACATTGCTGTAAGAAACGTTCCATACGTGCACTGCTATGCTCAGGTCCTTGCCCTTCGTAACCGTGTGGCAACAATAATGTAACGCCATTCATGCGTTGCCATTTTGTTTCACCCGCGCTAATAAATTGATCAATTATAATTTGACAGCCATTTACAAAATCGCCAAATTGGGCCTCCCAAATCACTAATGCATTGGGGTTTGCCATGCTATAGCCATATTCAAAACCTAGTACAGCATATTCACTTAATAATGAATTGTAAATTCTAAACGGCGATTGGTTTTCGTTAAAATGGTTAAGCCTATTGTAACCTTTGTTGGTATTTTCATCATATATCACAGCATGCCTATGGCTAAAGGTTCCTCTGATACTATCCTGACCACTAAAGCGTACATCTTTCCCTTCTGTAATCAAACTTGCATAAGCCATTAACTCTGCTGTAGCCCAATCTATTTTTTGAGCATCTGCAAACAATTTAATTTTATCTGCTATTAGTTTTTCTACTTTTTTTAATGGTTTAAAACTCTCCGGCCATTTCATTAGCCCATCAAATATCTTTTTTAATTCTTCTTCTTTAATGGCTGTTATTGGTGAACTTTTAAAATCATCCGCCGTAGCTTTTCTTAATTGCTTCCACCATTCTTCCGGCTTTTGGTAAGTATATGGAAGCGGATTTTGTTTTACTTCATCTAGTCTTTCCTGCAACTCGGCCAAAAATTTTTGCTCCATTTCTTTTGCCAATACTTTTGCATCGGGCTCGCCATTTTCCATCAAATATTGTGTGTACACTTCCCGTGCGTTCATGTGCTTATCTATTAAGCTGTATAACATAGGTTGTGTAAACTTTGGCTCATCCCCTTCATTGTGTCCATGCCTGCGAAAGCAAACCATGTCTATAAAAATATCGCTGTTAAATTCCTGACGATAACGGGTAGCTATTTCAGAAACTTTTACCACCGCTTCTGGGTCATCACCGTTTACATGTAACACTGGGGCCTGTACCATTGCTGCAACAGATGTACAATAATCTGCACTGCGGGCATCATCAAAATCGGTTGTAAAACCTACCTGGTTGTTTATTACAAAATGAATGGTGCCCCCTGTATAGTATCCTTTCAGATTACTCATTTGCAACACTTCGTACACTACTCCTTGCCCTGCAATGGATGCATCTCCATGAATTAACACCGGTAATATTTTATCAAAATCACTATTGTACAAAACATCTGCTTTGCTACGTGCATATCCAATTACAATAGGATCTACGGTTTCTAAGTGGGAAGGGTTTGGACAAAGTTTTAAATCTATTTTTTTGCCCACACTGGTATCAACTTGTGTGCTAAAACCCAAATGATATTTTACATCGCCACTGCCCATGGTAGTATCAGGTATGGCCGTACCTTCAAATTCTGTAAATATTTGTTCGTATGTTTTGCCCATCACATTGGCTAGTACATTTAATCTTCCTCTGTGAGCCATTCCTATTACCACTTCCTGCACATCTTTTTCTGCACCCATGTTTATGATAGCATCCAATGCAGCAATCGTGCTTTCGCCACCTTCTAAACTAAAACGTTTTTGCCCAATATATTTTGTGTGTAAAAACTTTTCGAACATTACGCCTTCGTTCAATTTTTGAAGAATGCGTTTTTTTTGTTCTATCGGCATGGGCTTATGAAAGGATATCTCCATTTCATTTGAAAGCCACTGTATTTTTTTAATATCGTTTAAAGCACTGTACTCTACACCTACATGATGCGTGTATGATTTTTGTAAATGCGCTACTATATTTTGCAAACTTGTTTTACCAAGATTGATAAATTTACCTGCTTCAAATTCTGTTGCAAGATCCGCATCACCCAAATTAAAATCAGCCAATGCCAGATTTGCATGCCTGTCTTTTCTTTCTTTGAGTGGATTTGTTTTTGCAATTAAATGCCCTTTTTTACGGTAAGATTGTATGAGCTGATAAACAGCAAATTCTTTATCAATGTTGGTTACAGAAACATTGGAAGTTTCGTTTGATGGTGCAATTGGTTTTCCATTTGCCACTAAACCATTTCCCACTGCAAAATCAAAACCTTCAAAAAACTTTTTCATATCCTCATCCACAGAGGCAGGGTTGGAAATATAATCTTTGTAAAGATTTTCTACGTAAGATGGATGAGCATTTGTAATATATTGGAAATCCTTCATTGTAATAATAGGTTAATTGCTTAGATAGAGCCAAATTGCGTGCAAATATCGGATTTTAAGTACTTAAAACAAGGTAAGAATAGTTTAAACTCGGTTAAATCTTATCTATTAAAAATTTAATTATAAAAAGATGATGATGTTTTAAAGAAAAATCCTACATTTGCACTCCAAAAATAAGAACAATGGCAAATCACGCAGCAACCAAAAAAGACGTTAGACAAAGCTCAAAACGTAGAGATCGTAACCGTTATTATGGTAAAACCACTCGTAACGCAATTCGTGATATTAGAGCATTGGATGAAAAAACTGCAGCAACTGATAAATTACCATCTGTAGCTTCTATGATAGACAAATTAGCTAAGCGTGGTACTATTCATAAAAACAAAGCAGCTAATTTAAAAAGTAAACTAGCTAAGAAAATTAATGCACTTGCAAAATAATTCGAATAAGAATTTTTAAATATATAAAAAGCCCGTCAATTCAATATTGACGGGCTTTTTGTTGATATAATGTTAACATACGTTTGTAGATAAACTTCTACATTTGCAGCCTCATAAAAAAATGTGTATGAAAAAAATTTACTCGCTATTTTTTTTAATTCTTACTTCGATATTTTCCTACGGACAAATATCTATCACATCAACTGGCTCAGCTTTTACCCAAAATTTTGATGGCATGGGGAGTACAGCAGCAGCTCCATTACCAACAGGTTTTAAAATTGGTTTAGACTGGGCAATAGGAACTACAGCTACTACATTAGCAGCAGGAACTTCTGGTACTGGTGCTCTTACTGGAACCTCAAGTGGAGGTGTATATAATTTCGGAAATGGCATTACTGCTTCTGCAACCGATAGAAGCTTGGGATTTCTTACTTCTAGCGGATTTAGTTCTCCTAGATCCATTGTTTTAAAAATAACTAATAATACAGGTGGAACAATTACTGATTTAGCTATTGCATTTGATTATGAAAAATACAGGGCTGGTACAAGAGCATTTGATTGGACATTTTTTCATGGTAATACTTCTACACCTTCTACGGGTGAAGTTTTAGGAAATCAAAGTTATGCTGCTGATGCTGCTAATGCTGTGGTAAATCCTCCTACTACTATTAGTAAATCAGTTACATTAACAGGTTTGTCTATAGCAGCAGGTACTGATTATTATTTAAAATGGACGAATACAGGTGTTGGAGGCAGTACTAATAGCCAAGGTATTGGCATTGATAATTTTTCGATAACTGCTACTGGTACCGGTGGTGCAGATATAATAGCACCAACCGTTACAACCCTTACACCAGCAGATAATTCAACCAACGTATCTACATCAACCAATTTACAAATATTATTTAATGAGCCCATTGCAAAAGGCACCGGAAATATCATTATTAAAAGAGTTTCTGATAATGTTGCAGTACAAACGATAGATGTAACTACAGCAGCCGTAACAGTTGCAGGGTCTAATGCTACTATTACAATTAATGCATTATTGAACAACACCGATTATTACATTGAAATAGCCGCGGGGGCATTTACAGATATTGCTTTAAATAATTTTGCTGGTATAAGCGGTGCTACTTCATGGAACTTTACAACCGTGCCGGTACCCGCTGCGGGCATTGTTGGAAACAATTATTCTTTTACCAATTGCACTTCTACTTTTATTAATGAAGGGTGGAACCAGTATAGTGTAACCGGTGCACAAACATGGGCATGTACAACTACAGGCAGAACAGATGCATTTGCTGTCCAAATGAATGCTTTTGTAGCTGCCAATAACAACCCTTTAAATGAGGACTGGCTTATATCTCCGGCTTTTGATTTGACAGGAGTAAGTTTACCCACATTAAAATTTTACTCAAGAGGAGAATTTACAAGCCACTCTCTTCAATTGAAAATATCTTCAAATTATACGGTTGGTACCAATCCAAATACTGCTACTTGGACAAATTTAAATGGAAATTTTCCTCCCAATGTAGCACAAAATGGTCCTTGGTCTTTATCTGACAATATTGATTTATCTGCGTATAATATTATAAATATACGTTTAGCTTGGGTTTATATAAATCCAACAACAACAAATTCATCTAGATGGTCAATTGATGATGTAAGTGTAAACTCAAACATTCCTTGCCCTGAACCCTCAGCACAACCAACAAATTTAAATTTGAGTGCTACAGTAAGTACCGTTACTGGTACGTTTACACCAGTTACTACACCAACCTCTATCCTTAATTATTTCGTTGTAAGAAGCTTAACCAATACCCTTACGCAGTTTCCTGTAGATGGCACAACATATACAAACGGACAAGTAATTGGCGGTGGAAACGGAACGGTGGTAGCAATATCTAACAACGGTAGCTTTACAGATAATACCGTTTCTGCAAGTACACAATATTATTATTTTGTTTTTTCAATGGAAGATCAAGGTTGTATTGGCGGTCCTAATTATAATATAGCAAACCCATTAACATTAGGAGTAATTACAGCTACACCGCCTGCATGTACAACGCCTGTTGCACCTACAACTCCTTTCACACTTACACCTTCAAACACCAGTATCAACGGCAGTTTTACTGGAAGTGGTGCAAGTAAATATTTAGTAATTAGAAGTACTGCTACTCCGCCATTGGGCGCATCTCCCACAAATGGTACAGTTTATACAGCAGGGCAAGTAATTGGCAATGGGACCGTAGTTACTTATACGGCCTTAACAACATTTACGGCAAGCGGTTTAACAGCAGCTACCCCTTATAATTTTTATGTATTTGCTGCAAACGATGTGTGTATAGGAGAGCCTTTTTATAGCACACTTTCTTTAGACGGTACTGCTACTACTACTAATACTTCTACCGGTGTTCCTCCCGGTTATTACAATGCAGCAGCAGGTTTAAGTTGTGCTCCATTAAAAACTGCTTTAAACTCCATTATAACAACGGGGCATACACAAAATAATTATGGCGATTTAGATAATATTCAAATGCTAACTACAGATGACCGTTTAAACGATGCAGGTACCGCCACCATTGTTTGGGATATGTATTCTGAAAATCCGAGTGGTCCTGATCCTTACACTTACACCTTTTCTCAGTTTAATATTGGAACAGGTACTGATGGAGAAGGTAATGGATGGAACAAAGAACATAGTTTTCCAAATAGTTGGTTTGGTGGGGGAACCAGTAATTTGCCGGGAGCAGATTTGTTTCATATTTATCCTACAGATATGGATGTAAATAGCCTTAGAAGTAATTTCCCGTATGGCAAAGTAGCAACGGCTACAACGACTACTTTAAACGGTAGTAAGTTAGGATCATCAGCAGTAACATTTACCGGTTATTCAGGTCCTGTTTTTGAGCCTATAGATTCATTTAAAGGAGATTTGGCACGAGCTACCTTGTACATGGTTACAAGATATCAAGCGGAGCAACCATCATGGGAAAGTTTGCAAGCAGGTGGTGATGTTGTTATGGATGGATCTACTTACCCTTCAGTAGAAATTGATTATTTAAAAATGCTGATTCAATGGAATGCGCTTGACCCAGTAAGCTTTAAAGAAATACAGCGCAACAATGAGGTCTATGCTATCCAAGGAAATAGAAACCCATTTATAGATCACCCGGAATATATAGGGCAAATATGGTCTACAGGTTGTGGCCTGGCATTGCCTGTTACGCTAAAAGATTTAAAGGTTAAATACAGCAACAACCAATCAATATTAAATTGGGAAGTTGAAAACGCACAGGGATTCAGTCATTTTATGATAGAGCGTAGTGTAGATGGTGTTTCCTTTACAAGTATTGGCCGGGTTAATTATTTGAACAGTAGTACTTATTCATTCAATGATATTTTGCTTCCTAAAGCATCTGTAATTTACTACAGATTGAAAATGGTTGACGTAGATGGTAAATTTAAAAACAGCCATATCGTTTTTGTAAAATTAAATGGTTTATCAAACGCTTTGGTATTTCCTAACCCTACCAAAGAATATCTTTCTGTAAGATTATACGAGGATTTATATACTAACAGTACATTGCAAATTTTAGATGTAGCAGGAAGAATTGTAAAGCAACAACAGGTAGCTGCACATAGCTTCAATATAAATTTACTTGTAAAAGATTTAGCTGTTGGTAGATATTTTATCACAATAAAAAATAACAAACAACATATTCAAGAATCGTTTGTTGTAACCAATTAAGTTACAAATTTTTCAAATGAAGCCCTGTAAAATTTTGCAGGGCTTTTTTGTTGCTATCACATTAAATCTTAAATCTTTATTTTTGAAACATGAGACAAACATTCACTTTTTTCTGCTGTTTTATTTCCTTCGCACTTGGAGCCCAACAAACCAAATTTGAAAAAACAAATGGGGTAGAATCTGCTACCTATTTTGAAACAATTGAGTTTTACAAAACCCTTCAAAAATCTACTTCCATCATAAAAATAAAAACAGAAGGTGAAACAGATGCGGGTTATCCATTGCATACAGTACTTGTAAGTGCTGATAAAACATTTGATTCTGCTGTATGGCATAAAAAAAACAAAGTGGTTATTTTGATCAATAACGGCATACATCCCGGCGAGCCGGATGGTATAGATGCAAGTATGATGCTGGTAAGAGATATTAAAAACAATAAAATAATGTTGCCCGATAATGTAGTACTTGCTATTATTCCTGTCTATAATATTGGTGGTGCATTAAACAGAAATAATACTACAAGGGTAAATCAAAATGGTCCGTTGGAATATGGATTTAGAGGCAATTCCCAAAACTTAGATCTGAATAGAGATTTTACAAAAAATGATAGTAAAGAAGCTAAATCGTTTGCAAAAATATTTCATTGGCTAAAGCCAGATGTGTTTATTGATAACCATGTGAGCGACGGTGCAGATTTTCAGCATACAATGACGCTTATCACAACTCAATATGACAAACTTGGTGAACCTGCAGGAACTTGGTTAAAAAACATTTTTGAACCACAAATTTATGTAGGCATGAAAGAAAAAAATTGGGACCTTATACCATATGTAGAATTTGATGCAGCAGATTTTAATAAAGGAATAAATATGTTTTACGAAACGCCCAGATACAGCTCGGGCTATGCAGCATTATTTGGTACATTTTCGTTTATACCAGAAACACATATGCTTAAATCTTTTAAAGAAAGAGTAAAATCTACCTACGATTTAATGCTCACCTTTATTGAAAAAGTTTCATTAAACGCAACAGAATTATTGCTCAAAAGAAAACAATTGATAGATAATGTAAAAACGCAGAAAGAATTTGCTTTGAAATGGAGTTTAGATAAAACCAAAAACAGCAGCATTAGTTTTAAAGGTTATCAACAAGATACTGTGGTGAGTGAAGCAACTGGTTTAAAAAAAATGTTTTACAATCGTAATAAACCATATACTAAAGAAGTAAAGTTTTTTAATTTTTATATTCCTGAAAATATGGTAAAAAAACCTTTGGCTTATTTTATACCGGCAGGCTGGCACGAGGTTGTTGAAAGATTGCGGTTAAACAATTTGGTGATTAAAACCTTAAAAAATGACACTACGCTTTTTCTTAATTTTTATAAAATTGATGATTACAAAAGCAGAACTACTCCTTACGAAAAACATCATAGCAACTATGCTGTTAAGATTGTTGAAAAACAAGATAGTATTCATTTATTGAAAGGTGACTATTTTATAGAAATGAATCAATCTGCCAATAGATATATCATGGAAATGCTTGAGCCAACTGGGGATGACAGCTTTTTTGCCTGGAATTTTTTTGATGCAATTCTTCAACAAAAAGAAGGATACAGCGATTATAGATGGGAGGAAGTAGCCGCTCAATTTTTGAAAAAAAATGCTGACGTAAAAAAATTACTGGATGAAAAAAAATCAATTGACAAATCTTTTGCTACAAACGCTAATGCCCAATTAGATTTTATATATAAACACTCTCCCTATTATGAAATTGCCCATAAAAGATACCCTGTTTATAAATTGATGCCATAGGCAACATTATAAGCTACATTCTTTTGCTGTATACTTTGCCAGTTTTCTGTGCAAGTCTTCTGGTCTAAACGGTTTTTGAATATAATCAGTAAATCCCTTACTTATTAAATCTGCATGCATATTATCGTACACAGCAGCTGTAAATGCTATTACAGGTATTGCTTCATTTGTTTTGCGTATTATATTAATTGTTTCGTACCCATCCATCTCTGGCATTTCTAAATCTATTAAAAGCACATCAAACTCTTCTTCTTTAAATTTATTTAATGCCTCTATTCCATTTAAAGCTTCGGATGGTATTATATTCCATTTACGCAAAAATTTTCTTGCCACCATCATATTTATCTTGTTATCTTCAGCTATTAGTACTTTTAAATTGGTTAAACTGGTGAGAGTACTCATAACATTTTCGTTCACAAAGTTTTTATTATTCAATTGCAAGTCCAGTTCTATAGTAAAATAAAAATTACTTCCTTCTCCTTTTTTACTTTCTACTTCCAACTGCCCTTTGTATAATTCTACAATATTCTTACTAATAGATAATCCTAATCCGGTGCCTCCAAATTTTCTTGTAGTAGTAGTATCTCCCTGTGTAAAACTGTGAAATATAATTTTTTGTTGCTTTTCACTTATACCGATTCCAGAATCTTTTACAGAAAAATATATGGAAGCGTTTTTACTGTTTCCTCCTATCATTTTTGCGGTCACCACTACTTTACCATTCTCGGTAAACTTAAATGCGTTCGTTATTAAATTATTTAAAACTTGGCTTAACCTTGTTTCATCTCCTAAAAAATACCTGTTTAATTTTTCATCTATCAACAATTCTAATAGTAGTCCTTTATTCACAAATTGCCCTGCAAACAAACTTTGTATTTTAATAAAAAAATCTTTCAGGTTAAAAGAAGTCTTTTCCAGTATCATTTTATCAGCTTCTATTTTACTAAAATCTAATACATCGTTTATTAAGTTCAACATATGTTCAGATGAATATTTCAATAAATTGAAATGTTCTTTCTGCTCAGGCATGCTTGCTTCATCTAACAGTAAATTGGCTGTACCTATTATTCCATTTAGAGGGGTACGAAGTTCGTGGCTCATATTTGAAAGAAAAGTAGATTTAATTTTTATGGCATTTTCTGCTTTTTCTTTTGCTATCAAAAGTTCTGCTTGTGCTTTTTTAATATCCGATATATCTAGAATATTAATTTTTTTAAAAGCAATTTCACCATATATAAAAGGTACTATGCTTACATAACCGGGAAATTCTAACCCATTAGTAGTGCAACACGTAATATCTCCCTGCCACGATTCTTTTTTGTTTTCAAATATTTCACTTATTTTATCATTTGAGCCAAAGTCTTTAAATAGGCTACTAATAGGTTTGTTTAATACAAACGTTTTATCTTTTACATCAAACAGTTTTATACTTTGAGAATTGCAATCTTTTATTCGCATTGTATTTACTTCTACAATAAAAACTCCATCTAGCGAAGTGTTGTAAATAGCATCTAAAAACTGTTGCTTTTCTACTAAAAATTTAGAATTTTTAAAATTATGGCGTAACAAAATAAAGGAGAGAATACAGGTAATAATAGCTGCACAAAAAAGATTTCCTATAAAAAAGCTTTTTTCTGTTATTTCGTTTAACGGCTGTATAATACTGTGTAAGGGAGCTATTGTAAAAATAAAAAGAAAACTTGCTAGAATAGTAATGTAAGAAATAATTAATGCTTTACTTTCTTCAAAATCAAATATAAATGCTGTAATAATTAATAATACAAACAAAAAAAGATAACCACCGGTCACTATCCCTTCCACATAAGAAATTGTACAGATGCTTACACAAATTGTACAAACAAATAGGTATCTAACAGCTTTAAAAAATTTATCATTTATAAAATATGTGGTACATATCACTATTATTGCTGCTAATGCAGTCACAAAAAAACTGTAGGAATAATTTAAAATATAATTGGAAACAGAATTGGCCAATAAAATAAATATGGCAAAATTTCGAAGAATTTTAAAGTTTTTAATCAACTGACTTCTCGACAAAATATTTGTTGCAGCATTCTTTTTACCTTTTGCAAAAAAGCGTACAGGTTGTATAAAAAAAGAATTTATTTTATCAGTTTGCATCCTCATTTAAATCAAAAAAAATAAATAAATATCGTATTTATAAACTTTATTGTATTTGTATTAAACATAAATTAAATGGTTTTATTGTATTATTTGCATTATTAGTTAATTGGCTCAACCTATTGTTAATACATAATAAAAACCTCTAAAATGCGTTTTAAAGTTCTTTAAATAAAAGTTCGGTTTTGCTAAAGCACATTTTCTTCTTTTTAATAATAGCTGCCTTGATGTGGTTGGGTACTGATTTATTTTTAAAAAATATTTACCACGTTGGCGTAGATATCAGTGATGCTCCCATAACATATGGAATTGCAAAACATTTTAAACCATCTGAAGGACCCTATTTTGGAAATAAAAGAGGTGATGCAGATAATAATGGCTTTGGTGATACGCTTGCCTTTGCTACAAGTGATAATGCTATTGGTATAAATGATGAAGATGCGTTTGTTTACCAGGCCTTAAAAATAGATACCATTTCAAATACTACTCCACTATTTATTCCGGAAATTATTGCTGAAGAATCATCTTACACCCTATCCATACCAATAAAAAATGCAGAACTTGGTGATCCTGTAAGAGGATGGATAGATTTTAATGGAAATGGTCTTTTTGAAGAGGATGAAAAAGCTTCAGCCACCTACAAAAATAGCAATGCTGTTAAACTAACCTGGCGTGTGCCTTTGCACTTAAATACTATGCTTACGTATTTAAGGATAAGAACCTGCAAGGTACTGTACGAAGAACAAATGGAATTACCCTCAAGCATAGTTACAACGGGTGAAGTGGAAGATTATGTAGTAAGAATTATAAAACAAACGGTTCCATATAGCGAATTAAAAGAATACCTCAATTTTCTTCCATATAATGGAGTAAATGGAATGCGGCAAATATTACCTATCGTCGAAAACCTTACACTTGGAAATTCCCAGATTTCGTTTAAATTTTCTGGACCTCCTATAGAAGTAATTGGAATTAATAACATACACGAGGGTGCAATTACCGGTTTGCGCATTGGCCACGAAGACACTACTTTGATTAATGCTGAAAACCCAATTGTAATAGATATTTTGGCAACAAAACCATTAGAAGCGGCAAATTTTCAGTTGATAGATATTGATGGTGGAGACAGAATAAAAATTGAAGGCTATATGAATGGGGTGAGCGTGCCTTTTGAGATAAATAACTTAACAGATAATTATTTTTACCAGTTCAATGCAATTACTCAACAAGTTTTTGGAGATGTATTTTGTGATGCAGGTAATGATTATATAATGAGCTCTTCTTTAGATATGGCAATAAACGTGCGCTTCAGAGGATTTATAAACAGTATAAGACTTACATATTCGGATGACGGAAAAGAAACAAGCGGAACATTTACTATTGGCAATTTCAATAGCAGAAAATATAATCTTCCACCTGTTATCTTTAATAATGTTAATGTGGTGGAAAAAGAAAATGACGTTAACTTATCCTGGAGTTTAAAAGAAAATCCTTCAATATTGTCATACGCCATAGAAAGAAGTTATGATGCCAAAACTTATGAAGTAATCTATTCAAGTATTGTAAATAGGTTAAACAACCCCAATTTTTCTTTTGTTGACCAATCTCTATCCCCCATAGTTCAATGTTGTTACTACAGAATAAAAATAATAGAAACTGATAACCACCTAAACTATTCTACTGTTTTTAGAATGAGAAGGAAAAAATCTATAAGTACATCTGGTTTTAAAATAGAAACCATAGATTTTACTAATACGCTTTCACTCAATTTATTAGTAGACATGCCAGGTAAAATAAAAGCCTTTATTTATGATTATGAAGGCACAAAGATGGGAGAATGGGTATTTGAAAATAAAAGAAGAGGAGAAACAATTCAAATTAATGGCCTAGAAAAATATTCATCTAATATTTATTATATAGAAATAGTAAATTCAGATAAAAAATACCTCATACAAACTTATAAATAGTATATAAGCTTAGAAAATATTTCAATTTTCATCTATTTATACGAATATATACTTAAAAAATAGCCATAAAACCCATATCTTTGCCGCCCGTAAAAAACGGATAAACAATTTTTATAAAAAACAAAAATCAGGGAAATGAGCAATTACGAATTGATGGTGATTTTTACCCCTGTGCTTTCTGAGGAAGAATTTAAAACTGCCCAGAAAAAATTTGAAACACTCGTTACAGAAAACGGTGGAGAAATTACGCACAGCAACCCATGGGGACTAAAATCACTGGCGTATCCTATTGCCAAAAAGACTACCGGTCTTTATTGGGTAATGGAATACAGTGCGCCAACCAGCTTCAATGAAAAGTTGAAAACTCAACTTTTGCGTGACGAGTCCGTTATGCGTCACATGTACACTGTACTCGATAAATACGCCGTGGAGTACAATGGTAGAAAGAGAAGTGGTGTAAAACATTTTGAACCATCACAAAAAGCGGAGGCATAAACCATGGCAAAAGCAAACGAGATTAAATATCTAACAGCTATCAAAGCTGAAAAGCGTCCAAAGAAATATTGCCGCTTTAAGAAAATGGGCATCCGTTATATTGATTATAAGGATGGTGATTTCTTGAAAAAATTCTTAAACGAACAAGGTAAATTATTGCCACGTCGCCTTACAGGAAACTCTTTAAAGTTTCAACGTAAAGTAAGTGAAGCAGTAAAGAAAGCCCGTCAAATGGCTATTCTACCTTATGTTACGGATTTGATGAAATAGTAGGAATTCGCCTTTGGCGAATTCTCATTGTACTCGCCAAAGGCGAATTCTCATTGTACTCGCCAAAGGCGAGTACCTACAAAATAAATTCTTTAACCACCCTAATCTTTAAGTAGAGAAAGGTTATTTCAATTTATACGTTGTAATAACTTGGGTAAAAATGCAAAAAAATGCAGGTAATATTAATACAAGATGTAAACAACCTTGGTGGTGCAAATGAATTGGTAACAGTAAAGAACGGTTACGGTCGTAACTTTCTTATACCAAAGAAAATTGCAGTAGAAGCTAGTCCTAGTAATTTAAAGCAAATGCAGGAAAAGCTAAAACAACAAGCTAAGAAAGAGGCTAAATTATTAGCTGAATTAAATGATGTAATAGCAGTACTTAATAACGGACCACTTAAAATTGGTGCTAAAACAGGTACAAGCGGTAAAATATTTGGTAGTGTAACTTCTGTTCAAATAGCACGTGCTATTAAAGAGCAAAAAGGTTATGAAATAGATCGTCGTCGCATTACTATTGTTGATGATATTAAAGAATTAGGTACTTATAAAGCAAATATTGATTTTGGTAACGGCAGCGAAACTGAAGTTGAATTTGAAGTGATAGGAGAATAATTCTTAATAAAAATTTTAAAAGAGTCGCTTTCGTTTATTGAAAGCGACTCTTTTATTTTGTAATAGCAGGTAGTTTTAGCTTTTAAACCATTAAAAACAGGTTTTAAAAAAAAGAATGTTATTTGGCTTTTACATTAATAATACTCTTACATTTGTGATGCCTAAAGGGTTTTAGTTTTCATAGTTGGCTGATTTTATTTTCCTAAGTAAGTTTTCAGT
The DNA here is from genome assembly GCA_031398005.1 of Ferruginibacter sp. GTDB lineage: Bacteria > Bacteroidota > Bacteroidia > Chitinophagales > Chitinophagaceae > Ferruginibacter. The sequence goes on along the minus strand of JANNMO010000012.1, from coordinate 1,156 downwards.
TCATTGTAGTACTAATGCCAAGGCATTAATTTATTATTTAAAAAAGTTTATTACAATGAACATTTACGTAGGAAATCTAAGCTGGTCAATGACTGACGAAGATCTAAGCACACTCTTCACTGAGTATGGTACTGTAAGCAGTGCAAAAATTTTGAAAGACAAAATGAACGGCCGTTCTAAAGGTTTCGGTTTTGTTGAAATGGAAGATGCTGAAGCGGCTAAAGCTGCAATAGCTGCCCTTAACGAAGTTGAAATTCAAGGTCGCAAATTAATCGTTAACGAATCTCAGCCACGTGCTGAAGGTGACGATTATAAAAAGCGCAGCGGCGGCGGTGGTTACGGCGGTGGCGGTAACAGAGGCGGTGGCGGTTACGGCGGCGGCGGTGGTCGTAGCGGTGGTGGTGGTGGTTACGGCGGCGGTGGCGGTCGTAGCAGTGGTGGTGGATACGGTGGTGGCGGCGGTCGCAGTGGCGGCGGTGGCGGTTACAGCAAAGACTATTAATATCTTTTATAAAATAGCTTTAATAATAGAAATCCCTTCAGCAATGAGGGGATTTTTATGTGGTTTAAAAAGTGAATATGTTTTAAAAGTTAAATAAATTTATCAAAATTGTATAAGAATAAACTCTTTTGTAAATTTGTAAAATCATTATAGAATATGTTATTATGAAAACATCAAAAAAGGTAATTTACGGCGCAGCAGCTATTGCATTTACAAGTTTATTAGTATATGCAGTACGTAAAACAAACACTAAAAGGAGAATTGCCCAAGTAGCAGATGAAGGCTATGAAACAGCTGCTGATATGCTGCACCCAAAAACAAATAAACGATTTAAAAAATTGCATTATGGTCCGGTATTGCCGCATCATTATTTATAAAAAATGCCGTCAATTTTCTGACGGCATTTTCTTTGTAATCATAAAAATTATTTAGCCCCCGGTTCACAATTCTTTTTTATAAAGTTGGTGTACAATGTGCCAACGCCATGGTTCGTGGCACACGAAACATTCCTCTTCCTTTAAATAAACTAATGTCTTTACAATTTCAGTATAATTCTTTGAATAATACTTTCGAATAGAAAACTACTTTTATTTTGTTGTTTCGTGTGCTGCGGATTCGCCGTCGACGTGCCCACCGTCGAGGCGTCGTCCAGCG
>JANNMO010000007.1:0-41014 GCA_031398005.1 Ferruginibacter sp. | reverse complement strand
GCCCAGTTCATATATTTTACCTTCTAGACTAAACACCGGCGAGCCATTTTTGTGCATGAGTGCAGCGGTAAGATTGTCGTGTGTAGCGGCTGTACCATCGTGCATTATATCTGCAAAAAACAAGAGTGCATAATCATCTTCGGCTACGCCTTTTATTTCTCTGCCCACCATTGCCACCCATTTATCAAAAACCTGTTTAAGGTTATCTGGCGTTATTTGTGTGCGTATAATATCGCCATTTTTTATGGCTGCTTTTATGGTGCTTATAAATTCTTCTTCGTGGGTTTCTATTTTAAAACTCACAAAGTGGGTTCCTATATGTGCAGATATAGCATCGAGCGCTTCCTGTGTATAGGCGCTAGCAGATTTGCCCCACTTAATGGTTTTCTTAGCAAGGAATGGCAGCACATCTTGGCTCTTCATAATGGCTGCTTTTTTAGTATCTATCACCACTAAAAAAGGAGGTACATATTCGCCTTTGTTTAATGCAGCTTGCACATAATGCATGAGCTGTGTAAACATGGCGTATGTACTATGCTTAGGGGTATCTTTTGCTTCAAACCAAATTTCTTTGGTTTGTATATCTATCAGGTTTTTTGAATAGCCTTTTAGCCCGAGTGCTTTTATGTATGCATCCTTTACATCTTCCTCACTTTTTGCTTGCAGCAATTGCTCATACAATTTCATAGCAGTGTTATATTTTTACAAATATGGTGAAATTGTTTTTGTTAGAAGTTATTAAAATAAGCGATTACAGCTTTACAATAAATAAAAAAAGCAAGTAGTCAACTTGCTTTTTTTAATCAGACTTCAGAATAAAGCGGGGATTGATTGGATCAAAAAGGGGAGTAATCTTTAGATATGTTTAAAGTTATTGCTTATTAAGATAGATATATAAATTGTTCCTTAATTAGTAATCGACTACCATATGAACACTTATAATAAGGTTACTATTTTTCTGCATTTAGTAGGTGTTTTATTGATGGACATCTTAAATATATAAATTTATTGTATTGTATATATTTAAAAATACACCCCTCACCTCAGAAGTGCCCCTCCCCACCTTCGAGGTACCCCCCTCCCCTTAAAACATACGGTTACTTATGTAAAACTTGGCTCACACTAGAAAATATCCTAATTCGCCTATATTTTAAGTGAGTTGTCCGGGTTTTTACCTCCGCCGTTATCACATTTTGCCAGTCCGTCGCACCATAAAGGCGGGAGATGCAATGTATTAGATAAGTGGTTGTAGCTTTTACCTACGGCGCCCTGTGTTTTAGGTGCGTTAACCCAGTTATGTGGTAAGGTTTGCTGCTCTAATAAAATAGGCATAAAAAAACTCCCCTATAAAGGAGAGTTTATAAAATATCAGATCATATTTATTTAAGTAGTAGGAGGGTTAGTAGCTGTGGCAGGCGTGGTAGTACTTGTTTGTTTAAATCTTTCAGCAAGAGTTTCATGTACACTGTCTGCACCATTTAACCCTGCTTTGGCAGCCGCCCCAAACAATCTGTAAGCAGTAAGGGCATTACTGTAAGCTTCGCTACCAGCAAGCATTTGTGTATCAGATAATTTTTCGCAAACGCTATTGGCAATGTTTAAAAATTCTTCCAACTGCTCGTACAATTTGTAATCTTTTTCAATGGCATCGGTAGATAAATATGCAGGCATAAAATCTGTATTGTTTTTAACTGCCACTACTACATCTGCTACAAATGCTTTGTTACTTACGTTCATTTTTGGAATAGTGCCTCTTTCTTCGGTAGTTAATGCCTGCGCAAAAGGTGCTAGTGTTGTGTTGATGGTTGTAAATGCTGTGCGTAAGGTTGTAAGTGTTGCAGCATCTAATTCTAAATTTAACCGGTTGTTTTGAATAGCCATAAAAATTTGGGGGTTTTAATTTTTAAATAAATAATTAATATTTTAAATGTATTAATTATGTTTGGCATAAACCAACCTATGTGTTGTAATTAAATATTATATGTATTATAAACGAATATTTTAACATATAATTTATATATGTGTCGTGTTTTCGGTCAACTCAAGCCTTAAGTTTTAATAAACGAAAAAGGTTGCCTCAAAATGAGACAACCTTTACACGAACAACCCTTATATATTTTTATTTCCAAATTAATTTAGAAACATTCACATCTTTATTTACATTATTTGTAATTTTTAAAATATACACACCACTCACCAAATTTTGTCTTTCTAATTTAAAGACTTGGTTACTCTGTACATTTTTTACCACATTGGTTTTTATAATTCTACCTGTTGCATCAATTAACTGTAGTGTATAGTCACCGTTTGCAGATGAACCAAAAGTTACATTGGTATAATCTGTTGCAGGGTTAGGATAAACATTAATGTTATTTTCAGCTTTCAATTTTACTATAACAATATTGCTGTAAGTAACTTTTCCATTTATATCTGTAATTTTTAAGCGCAAATAATAAAGAGGTTGAGTGTAATTATATAGCGTAACTAAATAATTGTTCACAGCTTTATTTTCTCCCAAAACATTTCCGCCATTTCTGTATGTATTTCCATCCGTACTATATTCAACTTCATAGTTAGCAACATTTACTTCAAACTCAGTTTTCCAGTTTACTGCAATGTTATTTTCTTTTCTGTTGCCTGTAAATACAAGTGAGTTGTATGGTAGCACAGTAACTGAACCAGTAGGAATTGTGTACGTAGCCACATTACTTATATTATTATTGTTATCATAAGCAGTGTAGTTAAAAATAACGTTTCCATTATAGGTAGGCAATGGGTCAAACTGTAGAGTTGCCATTTGGGTTGGCGTTAATACAGTGCCTGCTGTTACAGGTACAACCGATACACCATTGTTGTAACTTAAAACGCCTTGTGATGCTGGCGGAATATTATTAATAACATAAGTACTTATTGAGCCATCAGCATCACTACTTACTAAACCTGGTATAAGTGTTGCGCCATTGGTATTTGGCATTTTAGGTGCCAATACATTTTTAGAAACGGGTGGTAAGCCGGTAACAGGTATGGTGTAAGTAGTAGAATTGCTTATTAAACCACTTGCATCGGTAGCGTGGTAATTAAATATTACATTCCCTTGATAACCTGCTGCAGGATCAAATTGCAAAGTGCTTATTTGTGCAGGTGTTAAAACAATGCCTAAAGGATTGGCTGCTAAAACTGCTGCAGTTAAATTTGCACGACCACCCGTACATGTAGCACCTGTAGGTGTTGCAGGGCAAGCGATGCTTAATACACCTTGCGAAATATCAGGTATGGTTTGTATAGTATAATTTGCTACTGCATTATCTACATCTGTAGCAACAAGTGTAGAAATTGAAGTGGCACCATTAGTTTGTGGCATTGCGGGCGCTACTATTGCTGTTGCTATTGGCGGCACTCCTGTAACAGGAATGGTATAAATAGCTCCTGCGCTGGTTGCACCTGTATTGTCTAAAGTTGTATAAGCAAAATCTACTTTCCCAACAAAGCCCGGTGCAGGGTCGAACCTTAATGTGGCAGCCTGCGCAGGTGTAAGTGTAATAGTATCTGTAATACTTATAAATGTGCCTGTGCATGGGGCAGTACCATTGCTGCAATAACTAAGCACACCTTGAGAAACAGCAGGTATTGATTTTAATGAAAAACTTGCAATTGTACCATCGGGGTCTGTACCTACTAATGAAGGTATTACTGTAGGTCCATTTGTACTAGGCATTGGAGAAACGATGATATTTTTTGCTACTGGCGGTATGTTTGTGGCACCTGCCGAAACTGGTACTACATAGTTAGATACATTGCTCAACAAACCTGAATTATCAATTGCGCCAAATTTAAAAGAAACCAAACCTGCATAACCTGCTGTAGGGTCAAAACGTAAACCCGCTGCCTGAGCAGGTGTGAGCGTTATGCCACTTGAGTCAGCAGCAAGTGCTGCGGCAGTAAGGTTTGCAAAACCACCTGTACAAGTAGTACCAACGGGTGTTGCAGGGCAAGGTATACTTAATATACCTTGAGAAGGATCTGGCACACTAAATATTTTGTAAGAAGCTATTGTGCCATCTGCATCTGTACCATTCATTCCATTAATAACTGTTGGCCCTGCTGTATTAACCAATACAGCATTTATAGTATCTTTTGTAGCTGGTGGCTGTAACTCTACTCTAATATTATAATTTGCTGCTGCACTAATATTGCCACTGTTATCTGTGCTTGTAAATGTAAATGGTGCGTTACCACTAAAATTAGTTGTGGGCGCAAATCTTATTCCACTTGCTTGTGCAGGTGTAAGTATAATGCCGCCTGGGTTTGCTGTAAGTACTGCTGCTGTTAAATTGGCAAAACCACCTGTACATGTTGCTCCTGTTGGTGTTGGCGGGCATGAAATACTTAATATACCTTGTGCGGCAGTTGGTAAAGTTGCAATGGTGAAAGATGCAATTGATCCATCAGCATCTGCACCAGATAATGCTGGTATTGCAGTTGGTGCTCCGTTAAAAGGTACGGTTGCATCAATGTTATTTGATACTGGTGGGTTATTATTGATTGGTAAGTTGTAGTTAGCTGTATTGCTTACTAAACCGGAGTTATCTGTAGCTGTATATGCAAAATTTGCAGTGCCGGTAAAACCTGGCGCAGGGTCAAAAAATAACCTTGCAGTTTCCGCAGGAGTTAGTACTGTGTTTGCTAAAATATCTGCAAAACCTCCCGTACATGTAAGTCCGCTAGGTGTGCTTGGGCAAGATATTCTTAAAATACCCGTTGCAGGTAATGGTAAAGTTGTAATACGGTAAGATGTTACAATACCATCTAAATCGTTTGCCTGTAACGGTGGTATAGCGGTGTTTCCTAAACTATTGTTTAATGTTTGACTTGTAATATTATCAGCCAATGGCGGTCTAGTAACGGTTGAAGTTGCGCTAACAGGTATAGTGTAATTAGCTGTGTTGCTTAAATTCCCAACATTATCTGTAGCGTTGTAATTAAAAGTAGCATTCCCAACAAAACCTGGTGCAGGGTCAAATCGCATACCAGCCATTTGTGTAGCTGTAAGCGAAATTCCGCTGGGGTAATTGCTTAAAACCACTGCATTTAAATCTTGAAAACCTCCTGTACAAGTTGCACCTACTAAGTTAGGCGGGCATGGTACACTTAAAACACCTTGTATTGCTGTGGGCAATGTAGTTATTTGGTAAGATGAAATTGTACCATCTGCATCGGAAGAAATTAAACTCTGAATAGCGGTAGCGCCATTTGTATTAACCATGCTGTTTTCCATAATGTTATTGGAAACAGGTGGTTGTGCCACTACAGGTAATTTATATGTGGCTACATTACTTGGGTTGCCTGCATTATCCCTTACATCAAAAGTAAATTGAGCCGTGCCAGCATAATTTGCAGCAGGGTCAAATTTTAATGTTGCCATTTGTGCCGGCGTTAGTATTGTATTTGCTGTAATACTTGTTACAGTTCCAGTACATGGATTTGTACCATTACTACAATAAGAAAGTACACCTTCTGCTGGCGTTGGGATAGTTATAATTTTGTAATTTAAAATAGAACCATCAGGGTCTGCAGCTACTAAGCCAGGTATTAAAGTTGCTCCGTTACTTTGAGGCATTGGAGTGTTAGCAAAATTATCTGCCACCGGCGGAAATGATTGTGCTGAAATGGGTGGTGTTACTTTGGTGAATTGTATATCTCCAATAGTTACCGCTTGATTACCCGGATCGGTACCAGCTGCCGATGCACCCGGGCCTTGATCCCAGTACAATGTAATTTGATCTACCGGAGAACTGTATTGTAAAAAAACTGTAGCGCCTTGTGTAGTTAGGGAAGTAGAACTTGAATTATAGTTATTTGTTGATGAAGCATTGCCATAAGCAGAATTTCCATTTATTAAAACAGTATCAACACCAACCAATGTAGGTTGAAATTTTGTAACAACCGGATTAGGAGCCGCTACGCCGTTTTTAGTTCCTGTAAAAGTAAACCTATCAACATAAGTTAGGGGTGCGGTTCTATCCATATCTCCTAAATAAAACTGCACATCTTTTACTGGTTGTGAAAACTTTATTGTAGTAGTAACGTTGTAAGTCATATCCGTCCAATCCATAAAAAGCGTTAGTGGACTAAAACCTGTACTACCAGGTAAAAACCAATTAAGCGGTGTTGTTGTATTGGTAGAACCAATTTTGGGTGTTTGAAACTGAAAATAGTTTCCGTTGTTTGTTGCAGTTGTACTGTTGTTAGAAGTATCCTGCCCTACAGGGCGACTGCTGTTATGAATATCAACGAACACGTTTACATTAGAGCCGCCGATGTTAAAGGCAGTATCCTTAAATGTTTTATTGGCAAATACTCGTGGGGTAGTTCCCCAAATAGCGCCTCCCCAATGTAAATTGTAGGTTTGGGCTTGTAAAAAATTACTTGCAAATAGTAAAACTATGGATACAAGCAAGTATCGAAAGTTTTTTTGGGTAGATAGGGACATGGTTTTCATTTTAATAGGTAATTAAGGGGGATTAATGAAGAATAGAACGATAAATTTTAGCTTCTATTGTATTATAAGTAACTGTTTTTATTGTTTTTGTGAACAAAATCGCATTTAGTAAAATAACAACGCCTAAAAGTATTTTTTCAGTATATGGTTTATTATATTTTTCGATGAATACTCGCTTTTGCTCGGTGAAAAGCATGACAAATAGTTTTTATTTTCAGTAAAATGAAATTATGTGCCAGTTTCAGTTATGCTATTATATTTTACTACAGCGTAAACAAACAAAATGAATTAATATTTCAAATGGATGTTGTAAAAGTAAATTTGAAATAATTTCAAACCTTTGCGGTGTAAACTTTATAATAATTATTTTATTGGAGAGTGTAAGAAAAAGATATTCTTTTAAGTGTGCAAGATTAGCTCTTAGTATATTTTTAAATTATAAAATGAATGCTTCCTAAAGTAGTCCCGCTCTACGAAACCTAAACGAAAACTAAGTTTATATTTTAAAATGTTAACTGTAATGAATAATTACTTGAGTAGATGATTTATTCGAATGGTAATAGAATTTATACATTAATGGGTTTATAATTAAAATAGATATGGTAAAAGCAGATATTTTATTTCACTTATTTAAATAAGAAAATATGGTATCTATTTTAATAGCATGAAATATTTAAAGTAACACCCCCTTAATTCAGAAACGTAAAAGAAAAATTAAAAAAATTTATTCTATCCTAAAAAACAATTGACTAACAACATTGTTATCTGTATAAACCTTTATCGTGTAAACTCCGGGGAGAAGTGTATTTGTTTCAATAGGTTTTATTAAATTAATTTTCTTTTGCGTAATTTTTATTTCCCCATCTATATCCATTACTTCCATTTTTAGGATGGGTGTAGGAGAATTTATATAAAGTAATTTTTTAGCATTATCCAAGTGGTAATTAACACTTAACATTGATTTGCCTTTTTTTATTGGTACAAAAAATTGGCTTTCTCTATTTGTGCCTATAACTCTTATTCTATAACTATAGGTAATAGTGTCTTTTATTTTTACATCTGTAAAAGTATATTGTTGTAATATTTTTGTATTGGTAGCATTCATTGAACCAACTGCATTAAAAATATTTCCATCTGCAGATCTTTCTATCATGTACCCCGCTACATTTTTTTCAGTATTTGTACTCCAAAAAATATTGTTCGCTCTTTCAATTGACGATATAAAAAAACTACTAAACTGTGCTTCAGCTATTTTAGTGGAATGCCTCCCCTTATTTATATTGTTTAGTAAGCTTACTGTATCTATTTTATTATGTCCAATATCGTTTGAACCAAATAAAATGTTGTTTTTTTCTTTTCTATTTCTTAAAAGTGTTTGCAGTATTAAATCTATTATGGTTCTTTCAGCAATTGAAACGGCGGCACCGGTGAATACAGATTTTGACGAAGGTAGAATTGCTCCTAATTTATCAGTTGTTTTTTGGGCAGAACTTAACCCTGCTATTATCAAAAAAAGTATTAACAATATGCTGTTCTTTATTAGCATGAGTAGTGGTTATGTTAAACCGATAATTTTAAACCAATGAGTTTAAAAAAAACGGATGATGTTTTACCATTCATCCGCTAATAGTTCAGAGGGAAGTCATTTTAAAATGATTTAATATTTTTTTACCAGTTTACTTGTAGTGTTATTTCTTTATGTAATATTTTGTTGCCATTTAAAGTATCCAAGATTAAAGCGTTTTTCCATTCTGCAAGGCTGGCTATAGATGAAGGGCAGAGAATATGCATCGTATGTTTTTTTTCATATAATTGCGGCATTTCTGCATTAATTTTAGAAACAACTTTTATAAGTAGTTCATCTCTATTTGATGGCTCCTGAATATAATTGCTACCAAGTTCTAAAAATTTATCACGAGAAAATATCCCTACTTCTACATTTCCCTTTGCAAGCATAATAACAAGGTCATTTGCTCTAAGAGGAGGATAAACTGTACCATCTCCTAGAATATTTAAGAGCGTCATATGATGTTATAAATTGTGTATTAATTTACTTTACAACACAAAAATAACAACGTAAACTTCTTTGCTGAGCTAATTTCGTTCAACAACAATTTTCCATAGTTGGAAGGCTGTATTTTTTAGATAGGTACTTTATTTAGGTAATACCGCCCAATAACATAATACTACTCTGCGCCTCTCATCATCTTCTTTGTAATCGGTTATTTTATTTAGTGGGTATTGTTCTCCTTTGCCCCTGCCTAAGTAATCTACTTGAAGCGTTTCGATGTTTTTAATATTTGCACTCTTTTTTATAAATTCTCCTGTAAGCAATTGTATTAATTCTGAAGCTCTTAACTCAGATAATTTGCTATTAAGTTCTTGTTTTGTAGCACTTGTTCTTCCAAGTTTTACCAACAATGTGTCATTTATTGGGCTGCCTTCTGCAAAGCCAGATCCATCTGCAAAGCCAAGTATAACCAATGTAGCTGCCCTAGGCAAAGTACTGTATCTGTTTGAAAATTGGATAATAGAATCTACCAAAGGCGAAAAAGAAGTTCTTGCAAGTTCTATTTTGTCTTCAGGTATAGAATATATACCTGGGCCAAAAAAAGCTGCTAAATCAAATAGGATATAAGAAGAAATATCTAGCCCATCTTGTAGCATCATATACACTTGCATACGGTTGTTTTGTAGTGTACTAAAACCTTCGAGTGCTTCTATTTTTGGTAAAATAATTTTTTTATAAGTTGCAGCTCTAAAATTTTTCTTAGCCAACAATAGGCTATCAAGTTTTGCAGATTCTGCAAGAGCAGAATCCATTGTTTTCTTTAATGCAAGCATTTTTGTATTTAATTTTGCATTAATGTTACTGTCAATTTTTTGCTCTTTGTATTTACTTTCACCTTTTAATGCAATAGCATTTACTTCACTTGTTTCTTTCAACTGGTTTTCTTTAACTACATTTAATCTGGTCTTTGTAGCACTCATTCTTTTTGTATTACCGCAAGACGATAACCATAATAAAAATGTGCAAAATGTTAGTTTGGTAAATAGCTTTTTCATTTTTTAAGGATTTGATATTGACTTGATGGAAAAATCTGCAGGCTTTATTGGCTTGGTAGATTTATTTATTAGATTACTTTTTCTTTGAAATATATACTTGTATAATTTTTGTCGGTCTTTATTTATATCAAGTTTTTCTGGCAGTTGTTCATAGTTACCTTGAAACCTAAAGGCATCCACCACAAAGGAAGTTTTATCTGAAAAGTTTAACTCGCCTGAATTTAAAAATACACTGTCTACATTGTTCTTATCCTGTAAAAAGTTTTCAGAATTCATAAACGCCTTTAAAAAATCTTTTTTGTTATAGCCTACTTTTAATACCACTGTTAAGCATATAATAGCGGAAAGCCATACTACCAAACGCACAATATTTAAAAGGGTGTTGGTAGCTATGAGTGGCTTATTATTTAATTTTAAATTTTGCAAAATCTATATTTAATTATTTTTTACAAAAAAATTATTAATGGTTGCTTCACATTTTTTTAATTGGTAAAGTACCGCAGAAACATTTTTTGGGTTAAGGGCATCCTCATAATCTCTAACTAAAAGAGTATTAAATTGTTCCAGTGCTATTACCACAGGCGCATCGGTATCTAAAGCAGATAAGGTAGATTTAAAGTTATGCATTAGTTTTTTTAAGCCTTCTTTATTTTTATTTTTAATGATGTTTTCAAACAAATCAATTTCTACAGGAAGCTGTGTGGCTAGTTGTTTTAATACCTCCGTTATCTTTTCAATATCGTTGTTGCAAATATTTTTTAAGTACTCAATATTTTCAAATGGTAATGAGGCATGTGTATGAAAATCTTCATCTACTACAGTATCCATTTCGCCAATTAATTCATTTATAGTAGCTACCAATGCTCCTTCGTTTATGGGCTTGGTTAAATACTTATTCATACCTGCTTGTAAGCAATTTTGCTTTTCCTGTTCCAGTACATGTGCGGTCATTGCCACAATAGGAATATCGTTTCCATATTTTTCTCTAATAATTTTTGTAGCCGTAATGCCATCCATGCCTGGCATTTGTACATCCATTAAAATAAGATCTGGTTTTTGTATAGCTATATATTTTAGCACATCATGCCCATTTTCTACAATAGCAGAATCTGTTTCAAATTTTTCTAAAATACTTTCTATTAATAACTGGTTCATCCTATTATCTTCAGCTACCAAAATTGTTTTTCCTTTAAATAAAATGACACCATTTTCCTGTTCATATTTTTTTGGTATCACCAAGTTGCCATTTTGTTTTTCAAAATGTAATTGTACATTAAATTCAGATCCTTCATTAAGTATGCTGCTTACTTTTATTTTTCCACCCATTAACTCAGTAAGTTTTTTTACAATGGCTAACCCTAACCCCGTACCACCTTGGCTTCTCGAAAATGAGTTATCAATTTGTTCAAAACGCTCAAAAATGTTTTCGAGATTTTTTTCTGGCATTCCAATACCGGTATCATTCACACAAAAATTAAGGAGCAATGATGTTTCCGTTTCGTGCAATACGGTAGTGGTAAGAGATATTGTTCCGGTGTTTGTAAATTTTATAGCATTCCCTATTAAGTTGACCAATATTTGTTTTACCCTGTCAGCATCGCCATACAAAGCTGTTTTTATTTTTTTATCAGTAATAATTTTTAAAACAAGGCCTTTTTCTGCAGCAAGTGTTTCAAACATTATTTGTAATTCTTTGAGCTCTCTTTTTAAATTAAAAAAATCTTTTCTAATGGGCAATGAATCTGATTCTATTTTAGAAAAATCTAAAATGTCATTTACAATAGTTAGTAAATTTTCGCTGGCGGTGTAAATAATGTTACTGTATCGTTGTTGTTCTTTACCCAATTCTGTTTGAGAAAGTAAGCGGCTAAAACCTTGTAAAGCATTGAGTGGGGTTCTTATTTCATGACTCATATTAGCCATAAACCTGTCTTTTACTTCGCCTGATCTTAAAGCAAGCACTCTTGCTTCTTTTAAATCTTTAATAAGTAATAATTGTTTTTTTTGCCGCCTTATAATTATCATAACCAGTAAAAGAATTGCCAATAATGAAATAATGGCCAGTAGAAAATTGAGCACGCCAAGTCTGCTAGATTCTGTGTTATTCTGTTGTAAATTCTTATGCAGAGATTTCTCTAATTTTTTTTGAAATGAAATCGCATTTAAATAAATACTATCTCCAAGGTGCATATTTACAAGCGAATCAGTATATAGTTTTTGTTGTGCAATCTGTGAGTTATCTACTTTTTCAATTATTTTAAAACAATAGTCTATTTGTTTATTTATAAAATAAGCTACTTTTTTTAAACCGTTATAGTTGGCGGTATCTAGTGGTGTTGTTTGTAAAACATTTACATTATAACCTAGTTGTGTTAATGAATCTTTTAAGCCATCTTTATTTATATTATCTATATTTTTTTTATTTATTATTCCAAGCATTCTGTTCTCAATAGAAAAAGAAAGGTTAACTAACTCCTCTAACCTATTGTTTAATGTAAATGTACTTGCAGCCTGTTGGTTGCCTTGTTCTAAGGCTATTTGAGATTTGTTAGTTATTACCTGTGTAATGGTTATTACACACATAAGCCCTATAGCCAAAAGCATTAACCATATAAAAAAAAATGCAGGTTTTTTCATTTGAGTTATAAAAAATTCAACTTGTGTATTAACTCGCTTTTGTTAGAGTCGGAAATAGGAATGGGAGTATTGTTTAAATACAACACATTGTCTTCAATGTATTCAATTTTATCTGTAGCTATTACATAACTTCTATGTACCCGTATAAATTTTGAAGATGGCAATTTTTCTTCCAACTGTTTTAATGTAGAGTGTATAATGTAATATTTATCTGCCAGAGAAATTTTTACATAATCACCTTTTGCCTCCAGCCAATAAATATCTTTAAGAAGCAGTTTCCTTAAAACTTTATTTTCTTTAATAAATACACTTCCGTCATTTACACTAGTTAAGAGTACATCTCTTTTAGTTACAAGTTCTGTAGCCCGTTGTACAGCCATAGCAAGCCTAGGTAAGGAAACTGGTTTAATAAGATAATCTGCTACATTCATTTCGTAAGCTTCTTCCACATAACCTTTGCTGGCCGAAGTAAGTATGGTTACCGGAGACTTTCCAATTGATTTTAGCAACTCAAAGCCACTCATTTCAGGCATTTCAATATCTAAAAATAAAATATCAACAGTTTGATTTGAAAAAAAATTATTTGCTTCCATTGCACCAGAACATTCTGCCACAATTTCTAGAGTGGGTATTTGTGCTATTAATTGTTTTAATAATAAGCGTGCAATTGCATTATCATCTACAATAAGGCAGCTAAGTTTTTCTTCCTTAAAATTTTTCATAAATTATTATACTAAAATATTCTTAAACGGATTATAATATAAAGATACGAATGTGAAAAATGTATATGTATAAATTAAAGTATGAGAACTATATTTTCTGGACTGCCATTTGTATTACACCTGCAAACGAAAGAAATGAAAAATACATTAATTACATCTGTTTTAATAATAGTTTCGCAAGGTTTATATGCGCAATTAAGTTCTAGTAATTTAAACCCGCCTGCAACTGCTCAACCTGTACCCAATGCAACTGCTACAGAAAAATCGGCTGCACCACAACCTCAAAACATTGCTCCGTCAGCTAATCCCGTTCCACCAATTTATCCGGGTGCAGAAGTGCAAGCTGCGGAAGTGCAACGTCAAATAATTAATCCTCCGGTTACTCAGTCAGGTACACAACCTGTGCAAAAAGAACCCATCTCACCTATAGAATCTACCAACACATTGCAGCCTAATAGACCGCCAAGAGAAGAAGCATCCAGAAAAAATGCTGTTGTAAATATTCGCACCAATACAAATACTCCCGTTACAAAGCCTATAATAACTACAAATAGAACAACTGCTGTAGCAGTAAGAAATAAAACAAGCACTACAAATAATTCTGTAAAAAGGAATAATACATCAACCAAATCAACAGTTAAAAAATGCAGTACAAATAAAAAATCGACTTCTGTAAAAAAGAAACCATCAAAAATTTAATACCCATAATTATCCCCCCATAGTTATGATCAATAAAAAAGCCCCGAAATTTCGGGGCTTTTTATATAAATTTTTGTTTTTTACTTATCCTAAGGCAACTCTCTTAAACTCTGTAAGTTTTAGATCTGTATTGGTAGCTTTTAAATAATCTGCTACTGACTTTGCATTGTCTTTTACGAAAGGTTGAGCAAGTAATGTATTGTCTTTTAAAAATTTATTTACTTTACCAAGTGCAATTTTTTCAGCCATTTCTGCTGGTTTTCCTTCTGCTTTTATTTGCTCAATAGCAATATCTTTTTCACGTGCAATAGTTGCAGCATCAATAGAAGATTCATCAATAGCTAATGGGTTCATTGCAGCTATTTGCATAGCTACATCTTTGCCAGCTTCTGCTGCTTCGTGCGTCATACCTACTAATACACCCATGCGGTATGCACCATGTATATAACTTGCTACAAAAGGAGCTTCTACTCTTTCAAATTTTTGTAATTCTATTTTTTCACCAATAGCAGCTACCTTATCGTTTATAAGTTCCGATACTTTGGTACCGTTTATTTCTGCATTACTAAGCTCTTCTGCAGTTTTTACATTGTTGGCAATAGCCGCATCAGCTATGCTTTGTGCAAATGCAACGAAATCTGCATTCTTACTTACGAAATCTGTTTCGCAGCTAATGCAAAGAACAATTCCTGCTTTTTTATCTGCCGTTGTTTGTGCTATTACAACACCTTCTTTGGCTTCACGATCGCTGCGTTTTGCTGCTACCTTTTGTCCTTGTTTGCGAAGCCAGTCAATAGCTCCTTCAAAATCGCCGTTACTTTCTACCAATGCTTTGCGGCAATCCATCATACCGGCACCTGTAGCCTGGCGTAATTTATTAATATCTGCTGCTGTTATTGTTGCGCTCATGTTAATAGTTTTTAAAACTCCCCAAACTACAAGTTTTACACTTTATACTTTGAGGAGCTTTTTTATTTTAATGTTTTAAAAATCAAATTTAAAATAGGTTACTTTAAATTTAAAGGTTTTGCACTTGTAATTTGAGCGTTGAACATTGAATATTGAACATTTAAACTCATTAAATCTTCAACACACAATTAACAATAATCAATATTCAAGTATTAAAGCACTTAAAGTATTTAACGTCCTTTCTTATTTACCAGCTGGTCTTCTTCCACCTTGGCCTGGTCCTGCTACTCTACGTTTTGGAGCACCACCTGGTCCGCCTGCAGCTGGTCCACGTCCACCGCCACGTCTTCTATCATCACCACCATCTTGCTTGTTTTCAAAACGTGCTGCTTTAGCTTCTGCGCTTTCTTCCGTATCGTCGTTGCTATCTTCATCTTTATTGCTCATACGCTCTTCTAATCCTTCAGCAATAGCTGCAGTAATATAGTTAACTATAATAGCAATAGATTTTGTAGCATCATCATTTGCAGGAATGGCAAAATCAACTTTATTAGGATCAGAATTGGTATCTACCATACCAAAAGTGCTGATGTTTAAACGTTTTGCTTCAGCCAATGCAATGTGCTCGTGGCCTATATCTACCATAAATAAAGCAGAAGGTACTCGGCTAATGTTTGCTATACCACTCAATACTTTCTCCATCTTTTCTTTCTCACGGGTAAGTGTTAAACGCTCTTTTTTGTTAAGATTTTCAGCACTACCATCACCCAACATTTTTTCGATGCTCTGCATTTTCTTTACGCTCTTACGAACAGTGTTGAAGTTTGTAAGCATTCCACCTAACCAACGCTCAGTTACAAAAGGCATATTTACACGCTTTGCACTTTCCTGTACTATTTCTTTAGCTTGCTTTTTAGTAGCTACAAACATTATTTTTTTACCACTACGTGCAATAGCTTTTAATGCTGCAGCGGCTTCTTGCAAACCTTCTACGGTTTTATTAAGATCAATAATGTGAATTCCTTTTTTTTCTGCAAAAATGTAAGGAAGCATTTTTGGATTCCATTTTTTCTTAAGGTGACCAAAATGTACGCCTGCTTCAAGTAACTGCTGTTGTAAGGAAGTATTATTTTCCATTGTATATAATTAAATAATTTTTTAAAATTTGTAAAACTTAATAAAAGAAACCTGATAAATAATGACCCATCTTGTGTCTTTTATCTTGTTTCTAATATCTACCCAATTAACGCTTGCTAAACTGGAATGATTTTCTTGCTTTTTTACGACCTGGTTTCTTACGCTCAACTACACGAGAATCACGTGTTAAAAAACCTGCCGCTTTAAAAATTGGGCGATAATCAGCATTTACTTCAAGCAAAGCACGAGCTATTCCTAATTTTGCAGCTTCAGCCTGGCCTTTTACACCACCACCGGTTGCATTTATAACAATATTAAATTTATCAGCAGATTCAATTGATTTAAGTGGAGCTTCCACTTGGTTTTGTAGGTATATAAGCGGGAAATAAGTTTTATAGTCTTTTCCGTTTACTGTAATAGCACCTTCTCCTTTGCTAAGGAAAACACGTGTTACAGCTGCTTTTCTGCGACCTACTGCGTTTTTTTGCTTTTCCATTTTTTATTTTTGTAGAGATTAACTAGTTTAGATATTGTTGTTGTCTTGTGTCTAATATCTTTATCTAGTATCTTTTTTATTTACGATTAAAGTTTAAGTCCTGTGGTTTTTGTGCGCCATGCGGATGTTCTGCACCTGCATATACAAATAGTTTTTTGTACATCTGGCGACCTAATTTGTTTTTAGGAAGCATGCCTTTTATTGCTCTTTCTAAAACAACTTCCGGACGGCGAGCTAATAAATTTTTAGCTTTTTCACCTTTTTGACCACCAGGGTAACCACTAAAAGTTAAATACTCTTTTTGATCCATTTTGTTACCAGTAAAAATTACTTTTTCGCAATTTGTAATGATGACATTGTCTCCACAATCAACGTGTGGAGTGTAATAGGCTTTGTTCTTACCTCTTAAAATGGCTGCTATTTTAGCACACATGCGGCCCACGGTTTGATTAGTACCATCCACAACGTACCAGTTGTGCGTAACGGTAGCCTCGTTAGCATGTTTTGTAGTGAAATGTAATTTGCTCATTGTTTTTTTGTTTAAGTGAGGCTGCAGCTATCCCCGCAGCTTTTTTTAATGAGGTGCAAAAGTAGGGTATAAAAAGCTATAAAACGAGCAAGTTTTAAAGAAAACTTTAATCACACATCTGCAATTGGCTGATTATCAATAAAAAATTATGCATTCAAAATAAATGGATGCAAGAAGAAATAGATAATTAATGAAATGGTGGGAGATAATTTAGTAATCTAATGAAATGTAAATAAATAATTGATGGAGAAATTCCAAAAGAAAACAAGTGCTATTACAATCAACTTTAAGATATAGAAATTTACTTTTACATATTTCACCAGTAACCATAAAAGCAGCGTATTGATGGCTAAGCCCATGATGGATATGATAACAAACTTTAAAAATTGCTCTCCAAAAGGTTGAATACTATCTGCAAAAGTCCAATACCTGTTCCATAAAAAATTATTAATTACGGCCAATGAAAAGCCTGCGCAGTTGGCAATGTATTTATTAACCTTAAATTTTTCTTTGAATAACCAGGTTATAAAAAAATCTACCACAATACCGGAAATGCCCACTACGCCAAACTTTAAAAACTCAACAGTTAATACACTATTGGCCGCACTTCTTACAGACATATAAAATTATTATTAGAAAAAAATATTAAGGGAATAAAATTTGCAGTAAGCAAAAAAACATTTAACCCAAAGAGATTATATCAAAAGCTATACCCAATAAATATTAAAGCCCCTTCACATCTATTCATAACAAAAGGATAATGAGTTTTCTTTACTATTCAAAATGGTCCTACCCTAAAAAAGCTATTATAGTTGTATTGGCATTTTTATGTCTAAGAATAATTGTAAGCAATTTTTTAAACCTTGGCAATGATGAGAGCTATTACTGGACCTTTAGCAAGCAACTACAATGGAATTATTTTGATCATCCTCCAATGGTTGCATGGTGGATAAGGATATTTACCCTCAATCTTTCGCTCGAAGATTATACATTCTTTCTGAGACTAGGAAGTTTTATTGGCTGTGCGATCTCCTCCTTTTTTATCTATAAAACGATTACGGCCATTAGTACAGAAAAAGCTGGGTTAGCGGGAGTATTTCTTTATAATATTTCATTTTACAGTTTTATGAGTACCGGTATATTTATTTTGCCCGATTCTCCTCAAATGGTTTTTTGGACGGCGAGCATGTATTTTATTACGCAAATAATAAAAGATGATGTAAAAATAACAGCATGGATATTTTTTGGAATTACAGCCGGGCTTTGCATAATGAGTAAGGTGCATGGTGTTTTTTTATGGGGCGGCGTATTTTTATATGCACTTTTTTATAAAAGAGAATGGTTTAATAATTACGCATTTTATACTTCGATGGTAATTACAGCTATCATTGTATCTCCCATTTTTATTTGGAACATAAACAATGATTTTATTACTTATCGTTTTCACAGCGAAAGAGTAATTGTAAATGAAAAGAGCAGTTTCAATTTTATGGGTGTATTGAGAGAAACAGTAGGGCAGATTGTAATTAATAATCCATTCAATATTGGGCTAATCATATTGTTTTTCTTTAAAAGATTTACATCAAAAGCCAAGGCTGCATTACAAGTTTTTAAGCTGATTGGGGTTTCATTATTAGTAGTAATTTTTGCTATTGCATTATTTAAAACTACACTACCACATTGGAGTGGCCCAGCATATATTTCATTATTACCCATTGCTGCCATTGGGTTATCTGAGATTAATTTTTCAAAGTATAAGATAGTAACGGCATCTGCATTTGTATACACTATATTATTACTATCACTCATTATTATTGCCGTTAATTTTTACGCAGGAAGTTTTAGTAATGCTACAGGAAAAGATAAAGGCAAAGATGATATTAGCTTAGATGCTTATGGATGGAAAGAAGGCGGAGAAAAATTTGCTGCCTTTTATGATAGTGTTCATACTGGAAACAAAAGACCACCACTTGTATGTAACACATGGTGGGGCGGGCACGATGAATATTTTTTTGCACGACCATTAAACATAAAAATGATTGGGTTGGCACCGGTATTAAATGTTCATCACTACAAATGGAGATTAAGATATGACACTGTAAATCTTTCAATGGATACTGCCTATGCAGTAGTACATTCTTATGATTATTTTAATGCTCCCGAAATATATAAAAATTACTACTACAATATAGATTCATTAAATACAATATCTATAAAGCGTGGAGGCAAAGAAGTCTATCAATTTCATATTTGGAAATTGACAGGTTTTAAAGGTTTTATAAATTAATAATATAATGAGAATAAGCACTTTAAATAGAAATTTCTGACTAATTTTTCACAAAAAAAGTTTATATTTAAACTGATAACAGAAGCAATGGTGAAATTACTTATATCCCTTTTTTTAAGCATATTATCCCTTAATGTTTACAGCCAATCGGTAACATTTACATATTCAACTGCTGGTGGAGGTACTACACTTTGTAGTCCTGCTATAGTAAATTTTACTCCTGCTACCACTGGTAATCTTATTGGTTATACATGGTATTTTGGAAACGGGCAAACAAGCAACAGTGCTATTCCGAGCATGACCTATGCTACGGGAACTTATGTAGTAAAACTGGTAGCGGTTTTTAGTAACATAGCACTAGAAACGGTTCAAACCATTGTAGTAAATCCTGGTATCACTGTAAATTTAAGTGGCAATGCAAACTACATATGTAAATTAGATACAGTTGGTTTTACAGCGTTCACTACTACTCCAAATGTAAATTTTTTGTATAATTTTAATGATGGTAGTACTCCTATTAGCAGTACCAGCAATAATGTAGTACATAATTATACATCATTTGGTGTATTTAATACAACCGTAAAAGCAACCAATATTTTTGGATGTACAAACACCGATAGTTTTTTGGTAGAAGTAAAAAAGCCACCCATTGTAGGGAATGTAGCGCCTCAAAATGGTTGTGCTCCCGTAAATGCAAATTTTACAAGTCAAGTTACGGTACCTGCAGGCAGTAGCGTTACAAATTATGCTTGGTCTTTTGGAGATGGTACTACTACTAGTAATACAACT
The DNA here is from genome assembly GCA_031398005.1 of Ferruginibacter sp. Lineage (GTDB taxonomy): Bacteria > Bacteroidota > Bacteroidia > Chitinophagales > Chitinophagaceae > Ferruginibacter. The sequence goes on along the minus strand of JANNMO010000007.1, from coordinate 21,244 downwards.
TCACCAGTAATTAGTCATCCTTATACTGACTCAGGAAGTTTTGTACCAACCCTTACAATTACCACATCACAAGGTTGCACGAATTCATTTACTTTTTCTGAATTAAATTATGGATTGCAGCCGCAAATTTTATATGCCTATCCTAAACAATTAACTTATTGTGGCAATGAAGTGGCGCAGTTTGTAGGAGTAGCAAACTTTGCTACGTCTTATAAATGGGAATTTGGAGATGGGTCTATCCAATATACTGACGATACAACAATTAGTCACAAATACAGTTTATTAGGCATTCAAACAGTAACCGTAACACCTATAAACAATGAATGCGCCGGACAACCATTTACTTTTACTGTTAATATAATAGGAGTAATTGCCAGTTATAAATATGCTAATACTTGCGTTGCAAAAAACACTTTTTCTTTTATTAATACATCGCAAGGTAATCAGAGTTTTAAAGAATGGATTTTTGGTGACGGTAGCCCAAATGTTTATACAACCAATGCCATTCATACCTTTCCTCCTCAGGGTGTGTTTAATACGATGCTCATAATTGCAGATGATGTTACTGGGTGTAGAGACAGTATTCAATATCCAATTTATACTGCTACACCTCAGCTAATAAATCCTGATTCTTTTGTTTGCCGAAAAGCACCCACAACTTTTACTGTTTTAAATAATTATCCTAATCCATCATTAGTTTATAGTTGGTCAGTTTTAGGTTTACCTGGTACAACCGACCCTTCGCCCTATACCATTCATGCAACTGGTTTTGGAAATTTTAATCAAAATTTTGTAGTGATTTACAACGGTAATGAATATTGCCCAGATACCATTCGTTTAAATAAAAATATTAGAGTGGGCGGTCCTAAATTAAGCTTCAGTACAGATACTTCTTTTTGCACAAACAATAATTTTGTTATAACCAACACTTCCATCCCTCACCAGCTAAGCGATACCATAAAAAATTGGAGATGGACGTTTGGTATTCCTGGATTAGTAGATACAGCCTATCAGCCAGCGGTATTTGTTTATTCTGCTGAAGGATATTATCCTATAACCTTAATAGCAAAAGATAAAAAAGCTTGTATTGATACTTTAATCAAAACTATTCTTGTAAAAGAATCGCCTTTTCTTCGCATATTTCCACGTACTGCTGAATTGTGTTTAGGCCAAACCATAACCCTTACCGCATACCATACCGATACGATGGTATGGTCGCCTGCAAACTGGGTAAGTTGTGCTACCTGCGATACTACTTTTGCCACACCATTGAACAGTACAAAAATTTATGCAATAGCTAGTAATGCAAATTGTTCATTAAAAGATAGCTCTATCATTACCGTGTATAAACCATTTACGGCAACTGCAACACCCAATTTGCTGTATGCATGTTTAAATGAAAAAGTGAATGTAACCATACTGCCTTCAGATAAAAAAATAGTCTGGTCGCCTAATTTTGGGCTGAGCAGCACCAGCATTTATAATCCTGTAATTACTGTATTAAAAGATACCAATTATTTGGTTACACTATCCGACAGTGCGGGTTGTTACACCAGTGATGCTACAGTAAAAATTCGTACCTATCCCCAACCAACAGTAAACGCAGGGCCAGACAGGGTTTTGTCTTACAATAGTCCTTTTACTATTTCACCTATTTACAGTAATGATGTAAACAATTATTTATGGACCCCCAGCAATTATTTAAACTGTAGCAATTGTGCAATACCTAGTGGTGTTGCAGATAGTACCCGAACATTTATAGTAAGTGCCCGCAATGCCAACAACTGTGTAGCAAAAGATACCATTAAGATCATGATTGAATGTGCGTATGCAAATTTGTATATGGCCAGTGCATTTTCGCCAGATAATATTAGTGTAAAGAAATATTATTACCCTCAAACCAGAGGCATAAAAATGATAAACAGATTTGCTGTGTTTAACAGGTATGGAGAAGTGATTTATGAAATAAAAAATGCCCAGCCCAATATAAGATACAATGGCTGGGATGGCAAGTTTAAAGGAGTAGAACAGATTACTGGTGGCTACGTTTATATGTTAGATGCTACTTGTGAAAAAGGGGAATTATTGAGTAAAAAAGGATCGTTTTTATTGATAAGGTAGGAGAAAGGTTTGTTTAACAAATCAAAATTTTAGCGATTTGTAATAATTTAAAAATATCATTTACCGGGATAAATATTTGTTTTGAGGATTACGTTTATGGTGGTAAATGGAAATTATAACTATTTTTTTTTCAAATTCTTCAATTACGTAGATAATTAAAAAGGGATATTTTCTAACATTTATTTCTCGAAAGTTTTTATAGATATTTCTCCATCTTTTCGGATGTTCGCAAATCATTTTTATTGAAGCATCAATTGCTTCAATAAATGCTTTCCCAGCTTTTTCACTTCCACCTAAATAATACCAAAGAGATTCTTCATAATCAATCTGGGCATTTTCATGAAAAATATAGCTATAAATCATTTCTTTATTCTCGACTTTAATATTTTTTCAATCCTTTTTTTACTTTCAGATGCAGATATCATTTTCGCCTCTCCGCTTTTATAGGAAGCAAATCTTTCGTCTAAAATTGCGTTTAAATCATCAGGATATTCCACAAAACTGTCTTTTATTTCACTTTCCATTATGGTGTACATAGCCTTCACTTTTTTGTCGTCAGCAATTTCAAGATAATTGTGCAATTCAGATCTTATAGTTGTTGTATTCATTATTATTCTTTAATTAAAATTAAGATTTTTACTTTGATTAAAACTTTAAAAAGAATTCATTTTATTGTATAAGTAAAATAGTAAAAATTATTTCTCCCCAAACATTTCCACCACTTTTTTAAACCTATAATCAAAAATACCTTTCAATTGTTTTTTTACAAATAAGGTATTGGCAATATCTCCCAAAAACCAAAATGGTAATTTATAATGTACATAATCCGTCATTTCTACCCCGCCTGGTACTTCTTTAAAATGGTGTTGGTGGTGCCATAATTCATACGGACCAAAGCGTTGTTCATCTACAAAAAATTTGTGTAGTTGTACATGTGTAATCTCCGTCATCCAATACAATGGAATGCCTAAAATAGGATGCACTTTGTATTCAACAATTTGCCCGGGATACATAGCACCCATATTTTTTGAAAGAATTTTAAAATTTAAATTATCAGGTGTAATGGTGGCAAGATTGGCAGGATTACTAAAAAACTCCCAAGCTTTTTCTATAGTAGTTGGAATAAATTGTACCGTACTTAAATTGTATACTTTACTCATGTAAAAATTAATTTGCTTAATTGTAAAAAATGAAATTTATCAGTTGAATTTTTGTTACTTTCAGCACCGATAAAAATAATGAATTAGATGCAGGCATACCGTCAACAACTTCAGCACAAATTTAACGAAGAGTACCAGAAACTAAATACCCAGCAACAATTGGCAGTAGATACTACACAGGGTCCGGTGATGGTAATTGCAGGGCCAGGTACAGGCAAAACACAAATACTTGCTGCACGAATTGGCAAGATACTGTTAGAACCAGATAATGCGCCGGAAAACATACTGTGCCTCACTTACACAGATGCCGGAGCCATTGCAATGCGTAGGCGTTTACAACAATTTATTGGTGCCGATGCATACAAAGTAAACATCTATACTTTTCATGCTTTTTGCAACGATGTTATACAGGATAATTTATCGCTTTTCGAAAAAAATTCTTTGGATGCCATCTCCGAATTGGAGAATATCCAGCTTTTTAAAAAACTAATTGACAACTTTCCAAAAAACCATCCATTAAAAAGGTACAGGGGAGATGTATATTTTGAAATAAATAACCTGCGCAATTTATTTTCGGCAATGAAACGAGAGGGTTGGACTGCCGATTTTATTAATGATAAGATTGATGCATACATTGCTGATTTGCCTACAAGAGATGAATACATTGCCAAGCGAGCCACAAAAGAATTTAAAAAAGGAGATGTAAGAATTGATAAAATTGAAGAAGAGAAAGAGAAGAAAGAAAAATTACGTGCAGCAGTAAATGAGTTTGAAAATTATCAAAACCTTATGCGGGAACGCAACCGATACGATTTTGATGATATGATAAACTGGGTTATAAAAGCATTTGAAGAACATCCAGATGTTTTGGCAAATTACCAGGAACGTTTTCAATATGTATTGGTAGATGAATACCAGGATACAAGTGGTACACAAAATAGACTGGTAGAATTGTTGACTGGATATTGGGATACGCCCAATATTTTTGTGGTGGGAGATGATGACCAAAGCATCTACCGTTTTCAGGGGGCCAATGTAGAAAACATGCTCACATTTGCTAACAACTATACAGCAGATTTACTAACTGTAGTGCTCACCAACAATTATAGAAGTACACAACCAATTCTTGATATTTCTAAAACACTTATCAATAAAAATGTAGAGCGATTGGTTACTCAAATACCGGGATTAAGTAAAGATTTAATTTCATCCAGAGAGGTATTAAAATCTTTAACCAATCACCCAATAATACAAGAATACAATTCAGTAAAAGAAGAAATGGCCGGTATTACTGCTGCCATATATTCCCTATTACAAAATGATATTCCTGCTGGTAAAATAGCTGTTATTTACAAAGAAAATAAATATGGAGAAACCCTTGCCAATTACCTAAGGTTAAAGCAGGTGCCGGTTTACAGCAAAAGAAGTGTAAATATTTTGCAAGATGCGTTTGTAAATAAAGTAATAACTATTATGCGTTATTTAAATGCAGAGCATGATACGCCTTATGGTGGCGATGAACTGTTATTTGAAATACTGCATTACGATTTTTATAAAATTCCGCCGATTGAAACGGCAAAACTTACCGTAGAAGTAAACAACAAAAAATATGGTGGGGCAGCTACATCGCTCAGGCGATTATTATTTGATAAAGCCAACCAGGCCCCCAAAGATTTGTTTGATACTGGTATCCATTCAAAACTAAAAACAGTAAGCGCTATTATAGAAAATTTAATGGGCGATGTTGCCAATGTTTCACTTCAACAATTGCTGGATAATATTATTCGGAATGCCGGCGTATTGCCCTACATAATGCAACACCCACAAAAATTGAAGTTGTTGCAGTTGCTCACCGCTTTATTTGATTTTGTAAAAGAAGAAACAAGCAGAAACCCTTATTTAGATTTAAAAGGCTTTATTGATATTATTGATTTGATGGAGAAGGAAGCATTGCCTTTGCCATTAACAGAAGTATCTGGTAACGAAAAAGCAGTGAATCTTTTAACGGCCCATGGCTCAAAAGGATTGGAATTTGAGTATGTGTTTTTTGCAGGTGTGAATGCATCATCATGGGAGAAAAAAAGAAAACCCGGCGGAGGTTATAAATTTCCTGATACGATGTTTAGTACAGCTCCATCAGAGACTGCTGAAGGTGAGGAACTGCGCCGTTTATTTTATGTAGCACTTACCCGTGCTGAAAAGCATTTATATATTTCCTACTCAAAATTTAGCAATGAGGCAAAGGGTTTAGAACCATCTATGTTTATTGCAGAAATACAAGAAGTGCACAATTTACCTGTAGAACCTATTCAAATTTCAGCAGAAGAAATGGCTGAATTTAACTTGCTACAGTTTACAGCACAAGCGCCGGAAATTAGCCACGATGAAGATGATTTTATTGAAGGTTTGCTCAGCAAGTTTGCCATGAATGTAACTGCATTAAACAACTATTTAAAATGCCCGTTACAATTTTATTACAACAATCTTATTCGTATTCCATCTGGTAAAAATGAAGCTACAGAATTTGGAAGCGCAGTACATCATGCCATTGAAAAACTTTTTAAGAAGATGCAGGATGGTGGGCAGGAAAAGTTTGGAAGTAAAGATGATATGCTGGCAGATTTTGAATGGTACATGCGCAGGCACAGAGAAAATTTTACCAAAGAATCGTTTGCCCGTCGTATGGAGTATGGCGAAGAAGTTTTATCTAATTACTATAATAAATACATAAACAATTGGGTGAAAGTTGTAGCGATTGAAAGAAATATTAGAGGAGTGGTAGTAGATGGTGTTCCGTTAAAAGGTAAAATGGATAAGCTCGAGTTTGATGGTAAAAATATAAATGTGGTTGATTATAAAACCGGCGATATTGATAAGGCTCTGCCATCATTAAAAGGTCCAAATGACAAAACTCCACTAGGAGGAAACTATTGGCGACAAGCGGTTTTTTATAAAATATTAATAGACAACTACGACCTTAAAGATTGGAAGGTGATAAGCACAGAATTTGATTTTGTAGAGCCAGATAAAAAGAAAGAATACCGCAAAGAAAAGATTGTAATAACACCAGAAGATACCAATATTGTAAGAGAACAAATTGCAGATACCTGGGATAAAATACAAGCTAAAAATTTTTATACAGGTTGTGGAAAAGAAGATTGCCACTGGTGCAATTTTGTAAAAACCAATGACCTTGCAGTAGCACTACACGATATAGCGGATGAGGAATTTGAAAATTAATGTCTCATTACATTGATGAGAATTTTCTACAATTATTAAAAAATAATAAAAAAAAGCAACTACTTACGCAGTTGCTTTTTTTCTATTTTACTGAATTGTGTTGTAAAGTAGCTTCCGTTTCTTCTTTAAGGCCAAGAGCCGAAGTGATCAGCGGATTAATATGTTCATCAAATATTTTTTTTCCTTTTTCTTTGATGGCTATTTTTTCATCTTCGCTCATTTTATTGTACTTATATACTGCTAATGCTCCAAGGCCAAGTAGTATTAATCCTGTTTTGTTTGAAACTTTCATGTTATATATTTTATCAGTGAAAGTAGTAATAATATAAAAACCGTACCGATTTTTAAAAAAATTAAAATGATAAAATATTAACCTAGTTTATAAATTGTCATATTCATATAACGAATCTATTTTAGTACCCGGTTCCATTTCGCAAACAGGTTTAATAATACCATCATTTAATCCATATACCCATCCAAGTAAATGAGGTCTATTATCTTCTTTCCATGCTTTTTGAATGATAGAAGTTTTAGCAAGATTAAATACTTGTTCACGAACGTTTAACTCAGTCAATCTATCTACTCTTTCTTCTTCAGTTGGTAAGCTGTCTACTTCATTACGATGCATTCTGTAAACATCCTTAATATTTTTTAGCCAATGATTTATTATTCCGAAATGATGGTTGCCCATTGCTGCTTTAATACCACCGCACCCATAATGGCCACAAACAATTACATACTTTACTTTTAATACTTCTACAGCATATTGTAAAACACTCAACATATTAATATCGGTGTTTACAACCAGGTTTGAAATATTTCTGTGTACAAAAATTTCTCCTGGTAATGTTCCGGTAATTTGATTGGCAGGAACCCTGCTATCGCTGCAGCCTATCCATAAAAAGTCAGGCGCTTGTTGCGCTGCAAGTATTTTAAAAAATTCAGGATTGTTTAAACTTTTTGCTTCTGCCCAGGCTTTGTTTTCCTGCAATAATTTTTCGTGTGTTAACATATAATAATTTTTATTTTAATGATGAATAATTTTAGTGTGCACGATCATCTTTTTTCTCTGAATCGTCGACTTCAACTAGTTTATGAGATTCATTGTAATTGCTTTTTTTAACTGAAATGTTGATGTTTCTTGTAGGAGCATTTATAGTAAATTCATTAATGGTATCAATAATATCTTTATCAATAAATTCGGCTTTTGTAAGATCTATATTTACCTGGGCATTATCTGGTATATTTTCAAATATGTTTTTTAATTTAGGCTTACTAAAAAATGAAATATCTTTTCTAAGTCTTATTAAATGTTGATTGCCGATTGTTTCTACAAAAATTGCTGTACGGAAGTTACTTCTTATTATATAAAATATACCAACAGCAATTCCTATTAATACTCCTTTTAAAAGATCGGTAAATACTATTGCTGTAATGGTAATAATAAAAGGCATAAACTGCTCCCATCCTTTTTTATAATAGTCTTTAAAAATAGAAATTTTGGCCAGTTTGTAACCGGTAAATATTAAGATGGCGGCCAATGCAGCTTTGGGAATTAAATTTAATATACCCGGTAAAAAAGCAACACATACAAAAATGAGCAAACCATGAATGATGGTACTCATTTTGGTTTTGGCACCAGCATTTACGTTGGCACTGCTTCGTACAATAACGCTTGTAAGCGGCAAACCACCAAGCAATCCACTTACTATATTACCTGCACCTTGCGCTACTAACTCTCTGTTTGGCGGAGAAAATCTTTGTAAAGGATCTAATTTATCTACTGCTTCTAAACCTAACAAGGTTTCTAAAGATGCTACAAGTGCTAATGTAACGGCCGTTATCCATACATCTTTATTGGTAATAAAAGACCAGTTGGGTAAATGAAAAAATGAGATAAATTCGGCAGTATTTTTAGCTACCGGAATATTTACAAGGTCAGTATCTTTTATAGAAAAAAAAGAAGAAGTGTTGCTTAAAAAATAGTGCAGTACAATACCAACTATAACCACCATTAATGGGCCACTCAGTATTTGGAAAACCTTTTTAGATTTTATAAAAGGCTTTTCATACATTATAAGAATTGCAATGCCTATTAACCCTATTAAAACAGCCAAAGGCGTTATATGATTAAGAGAATTAACGATGGAGGAGAAAGTGTTTTCGCCTGATACCTGAATAAATGCCTCATCACCTTCAAAATCTTTATCGTACCCCACCAAATGTGGAAACTGTTTTAAGATTAAAATAATTCCTATAGCAGCAAGCATACCTTTAATTACACTATTAGGTACATAATCTCCTATAATTCCAAGTTTAAATATCCCCATGAGTAGCTGAAAAATACCTGCCAATACCACAGCAAGAAAAAAAGCTTCCACAGCAGGAAGTTTTAGAACAGCAGCGGCCACAATAGCCGTTAAACCTGCGGCTGGTCCACTCACACTTAAATTACTTCCACTTATTAATCCCACCACAATACCACCAACCACACCAGCTATAATTCCCGAGAACTCATTTAGCCCACTAGCCACCGCTATCCCAAGGCATAAAGGAATGGCTACTAAAAAAACTACTAAGGCAGATGGTAAGTCACTACCAATACTTTTAAAATATTTTTGCATGAAACAACATTATGTAAACATAAGTACATACTTATAAAGCATGACTATAGTTTTATTTAATAAATAAAGAAGATTATATTATATGCTGAAAGCATTAGGGGGAGGTGTAGTTACATCAGCAACATGACATGAAAAAAGATGTGTATTCAACTTGCGAAACTGTTTAGATTTTTCAGAAGCGTTTAGCAAATGAAAATAATCGTTAAAGCAAAATTCTTTGCTATAGTCTTTGGTTTCTTTTTTATCTACACTTTTATCGCACACATCTTCCTCTACAAAACTGCTTTCAAATATGCATTTGCCTAACTCTTTTACAGGAAGGCATTGCACGCAAATAATTAAAAGCAAAAATATGGTGATAAGTTTTTTCACTATTGCTGCAAATATAACTGATTGAAATTTTATACCCAATCACAAATTTTTGATGTTGTAAAAATTACCATGAAATTACATATTTAATTTTTTTTCCATTTTAATATTTGCCCGTTCGTAATGCACATCTGCAGGCATTGGCACTTCTGCAAAACCAAATTTGCGGTAAAGATGGATGGCAGCTTCCAGTTTAGTATTTGAAAAAAGCGAAATTATTTTAGTATTCATTTTTTTACAAGTGGCCATGCAATGTTCAATCATTAATTTGCCAATGCCTAATCCCTTACAAGCTTCAGTTACAGCCATTTTTGCCAGTTCATATTCATCATCATTTATTTTCATAAGGGCATAGGTACCTACTATTTTACCTTCATAGATGGCATAAAATATTAACCCCTCCTTGGCTACTATTTCTTGTTGAGGATCAGATAATTGTACTACATCCTTTGGCTCTACGGTAAAATATTTTTGTAACCATTCGTAGTTGAGCAATTTTATATGCTCCTTATATTCTTCTGTAAAAGGAGTAATCTCCACCATGTAAAAACAATTAAATATTAAGTCCACCGCATACACTGATGGTTTGTCCGGTTACATAACTGCCCATATCACTTGCTAGAAACAAAGCTACATTAGCAATATCTTCTCCACTTGCAAATTTACCCATCGGTATGGCAGCTTTGTATTTGTCAGATGCTTCACCTTCTTTTAAATAACTCGTCATATCTGTTTCCACAAAACCAGGCGCAATGGCATTGCAACGAATATTTCTGCTACCAATTTCTTTTGCAATACTTTTTGTAAAACCAATAATACCGGCTTTGCTTGCTGCATAACTGCTTTGGCCTGCATTACCAGTTTCGCCAATAATGCTGCTCATGTTTATGATACTGCCGCTGCGAGCTTTCATCATTGGTTTTATAACCTGCTTCGTAATATTGAAAACACTTTTTAAGTTTACATTCATCACATCATCCCATTGCTCTGCTGTCATACGTAGCAATAAATTATCTTTGGAAATTCCGGCGTTGTTTACACAAATATCTATTTGCCCAAATTCTTTTATTACATCATTTACAAAAATTTCCGATGCTGCATAATCACCGGCATTTGTTTGATAAGCTTTAGCCTTTACACCCAAGGCTGTTAATTTTTCTACAAGCGTATTGGCTTTTTCAGTACTACTATCGCTTACATAAGTGAATGCAACATTAGCGCCTTGTTCTGCAAATTTTAAAGCAATTGCTTCGCCTATGCCACGGGCCGCTCCTGTAATGATGGCGGTTTTGTTTTGGAGTAATTTCATTTTTTGTATGGTGTTTTTAATAATAAAATTCTTGATAGTAAAGGCTAATAATTATTTTTTGTTAAAGCAAGTATCTCCTCCACAATTTTTCTTTCATTACTAAGCCTTGGTACTTTGTGTTGCCCGCCCACTTTGCCTTTCAGGCGAAGCCATTCTGTAAATGTACCTGATGCTAAACTATGCACCACAGGCATCCGCAGCGCAATATCTTTATGGCGTTTTGCTTCATAATCACTATTTACATCTTTTAAAGCCGCATCCATTTCTTTTGTAAAAATAGAAAGATCAGCAGGTGCTTTATCAAATTCTATCAACCACTCATGCGCACCATTACTACTTGCAGTAAAGTGTATAGGTGCCGCAGTATAATCTTTCACAATAGCATTTGTTTTTTGCGCAGCTATGGCTATTGCTTTATCTGCATTATCTACAATTACCTCTTCGCCAAAGGCATTCATATAATGTTTTAGCCTACCGGTAACTTTTATTTTGTATGGGTTTATGGAAGTAAACTCCACTGTATCTCCCATAACATACCGCCACAAACCACCTGTAGTACTTATTACAATTGCATAATTTTTATGCAACTGTACTCCCTTTAAACCAAGCGTTTTTGGATGGGGTTTTCCGTAATCTTCCACGGGTAAAAACTCATAAAAAATGCCATGCTCTGTAAAAAGCATCAAGCCATCATCATCAGGTTTTTCCTGCCCTGCAATAAATCCTTCGCTGGCATTGTATATTTCTAAGTAGTTTATTGGCTTGCCAATAATAGCTTCAAATTGCTTTCGGTATGGTATAAAAGATACGCCGCCATTCATGTACAATTCCAGGTTTGGCCACACTTCGGCAATGGTTTGTTTTTGCGTTATTTCCAGTATTCTTTTTAAAAGAAGTAAGGTCCAGGTAGGTACACCGGCAAGCATGGTTACATTTTCTACAGATGTTGCATGTGCCAGTTTTTCTATTTTATTTTCCCATTCATCCAGTAAAGCAATGCTAAGTTCGGGTGTGCGCAACCATTGTCCCCAAAAAGGAGAATTTTGCATTAGCACAGCGCTTAAATCGCCATATTGAATATCTTCTCCTAACTGGCTTATTTGATGAGAACCGCCTACCACAAGGCTTTTGCCGGTTAATAAATCGCTGGAAGGAAAATTATTATAATATTTAGTAATTACATCTTTACTCGCTTTAAAATGATTTTCTTTTAAGCTTTCTTCGCTCACCGGTATAAACTTGCTCTTATCATTGGTGGTACCACTGCTTTTTGCAAACCAGTTTACGGGCGTATTCCACAACACATTTTCTTCGCCCTTCATCATACGTTCAATGTATGGGCTCATTTGCTCATACTCCGATAAGGGTACCCGCTCTTTAAATTCTTTAATAGAAAACAAATTAGCAAAATCATATTTTTTTCCAAAGCTGGTGTATTGCGCAGCAGATATGAGCGATTGCAATACTTCACGCTGCGCCGCTGCCGGATGGTTTATCCAGTTATTGATGCGGTTGTACCGCAACCTTGCCAAAAATGATATTGATTTAGATAACAAATTCATTACCGCAGCAAGATAAAAAATTATGAGGAAGGAAGGAAGGTTTTTTGGGAGTGGACTTTGGATTATATTTTATGTTCAGCTAGTATTAATTCATAAAAAAAACTTGGGGCTGTCAATAGTATAATATTGTTCAACATTTGCAGCGGCTATTCGTTCCTATCTTTTTTTGTTTTTGCCATCCTCAAATTGTCCAAGAACATACAACAAAAAAAGGATATCCACTGCTATCCGCCGCCCTTCAACGGAAAATCTTTTTTCATCTTTTATAGAAGCGGAGTGGGCGCATGTTTGGGTTAAAGTAAATAGTCAAATTTTAAAAATTAGTAAAGTTTTTAGGGCAGATAATATCTGGTAGGAAAAATATGTCACCCCTAACGGGGTTCTGTAGAATCATCCTAATCCTTGCTATAATAATGCCATCCCTTTGGGATTAAAAGCCCTTGCAAATTTTTTGGTAAGTATGTAATAAGTTGTCTCACATTCTGCATTGTTTAGAAGATATAAAGCCCGTAGGGCTGATATTACTGTAGAAAAAAATATAGTAAACATATACAGAACCCCCGATAGGGGTGACATATATCAATCATAATTAATTGATATGGTTTTTTCAATTGCAGTCGTGTTAGATTTATTACAATAGTGAATGGCTAAAGCCCCTGCAAATAATATGTTTGGGGCTAAAGCCCCTTTGCATTGCTTATCTTTTATCCCTGTGCTAAAGCACAGGGCAATTAAAAAGACCATTAATCCTTCTCCCTGGAAAAGGTAAGTGCGAAGAATAAATATTAATCCTTGCTATAATATGTCATCCCTTTGGGATTAAAAGCCCTTGCAATTTATTTGGTAAGTATGTAATAAGTTGTCTCACATTCTGCATTGTTTAAAAGATGTAAAGCCCGAAGGGCTGATATTACTGTAGAAAAAAAATATAGTAAATATATACAGAACCCCGATAGGGGTGACATATATCAATCATCATTAATTGATATGGTTTTTTCAATTGCAGTCGTGTTAGATTTATGACAATAGTGAATGGCTAAAGCTCCTTTCGATTGATTATCTTTTATCCCTGTGCTAAAGCACAGGGCAATTCAAAAGAACATTAATCCTTCTCCCTGAAAAAGGTTAGTGCGAAGAATAAATATTAATCATTGCTATAATAATGTCATCCCTTTGGGATTAAAAGCCCTTGCAATTTATTTGGTAGTATGTAATAAGTTGTCTCACATGCTGCATTGTTTAGAAGATATAAAGCCCGTAGGGCTGATATTACTGTAGAAAAAATTATGGTAAACATGCAGAACCCCGATAGGGGTGACATATATCCCCAAAAGGATCTTAAATCGGAATCTATTTACAATTACATTGGTTGTTGGATTTTATTAAGTAATTCATCAACTTCATTTCCATAATAAAGATCAAACCTAAGCGCCTTTGCTTTTTCAAGATTTGCAATTGCATTTTCAAAATCATTTTGTTTAAAATATACTAAGCCTTTATTTTTAAACGCATAAGAATTAGTAGGGTCAAGCTCAATGGACTTGTCTATAAGTTGATGGGCCTTTGTATAATTACCTTCGAGCATATAAACATATCCTAAATTATCGTATGGATAAGAATATTCTGGATCGAGTTCAATGGCTGATAATAAATATTTCTTTGACATTTTTATATTATCAATTTTACTGTAAGCATATCCCAAATTATTAAGAGTCAAACTATTCACAATAGTATTAGCGTATAAAGTTTCAAAATCTATAATTGCTTTCCTGAATTCATTTTGATTCATAAAAGCATTTCCTCTGTATTCTAAAGCATAAATATCTATTGGATTAAAATTTAATATTTGGTCACAGATTTCTATGCACAATTTGTTTTCATTTAACTGTAGCTTAATGAAAGCGAGTGTGCTTTGGTAAAGATCATTCTTTGGTTCAATTTTCAATGCTTGGTTGCAATAATTGTCCGCACTTGTAAAATCATTCTGTTCAATACAAATTTCAGAAAGATGAAAATAAGCTAAATGAAATGTTGGATCACAGGCAATAGCTTTATTTATTTCGCTTATTGAATCATCTATTTTAAGCAGTCTAAAAAGAGAAACTCCTTTTAAATCATACCCTTTTGGATCTGTTGGATGAAGTTGAATTGCTGTTGAGAAATATTCAATAGCTTCTTGATATTTAAAATTGTCAACAAGACGGCAACCAATGTCTAAAATTTCCTCTAACGTTTGCATGATAAAAAAATAAACAATCAATAAAAGTTGAAAAATATTCCTCTGCTCCTAATAGCCCCGATAGACAGTAGTAGCTGCCGCAATAATAAATAATAAAGTATAATAAACTTTGTGGCGGCACTACTACACCCGCCCGACTGAACGTCGTTCGGGCGGGGATAGCGGGATACAAATGCTCAATAATGTTTCCAATGCTCATGCTTCAAGCCTACAAAAACAAATCATTAAACAACTTTCCACCTGGTACAATGGCATACTTATCTAAGTCTGTAATTCCTTCTTCTGCTAAAACAGCTTCATCTATAAATGCATTGCCTGTGCAGGTGGTAGAAGAACGGTTAAGTATGGCATACACAGCATCGGCAACAATTTCGGGTGTGCGACTCATGTTTATAAGGGCATCTCCACCCAATAAATTTTGAACAGCAGCGGTGGCAATAGTGGTACGTGGCCACAATGCGTTGGATGCAATATTAAATTGCTTTAACTCTGCTGCAAGGCCAAGCGCAATCATGGTCATATTGTATTTACTAATTGTGTAGGCAATATGATCTTTAAACCATCGCATATCCATATTGAGTGGCGGCGATAATGTAATGATGTGCGCATTGTCAGCATTTTTTAAGTGTGGAATGCATGCACGGCTCATAAAAAAAGTACCACGTACATTTATATCATGCATTAAATCGAAACGCTTCGGTTCTGTTTTTTCTGTGCCGGTGAGAGAAATGGCTGATGCATTATTTATTAGCACATCTATACCGCCAAAAGTTTCCACTGCTTTTTCTACCGCTTCCTGTATTTGTATTTCATCTCTTATATCGCATTTTACAGCCAGCGATTTTCCACCCGCTTCTTCAATTTCTTTTGCTGATGAATAAATGGTACCCCCAAGTTTTGGATCTTCGGTTGTGCTTTTTGCAGCAACCACAATGTTTGCTCCTTCCTTTGCTAAACGCAATGCAATTGCTTTTCCAATTCCTCTGCTTGCGCCGGTAATAAAAATCGTTTTATCCTTAAATGACATCTTAGATCTATTTAAATTTTGAAAGCGAAAAGTTAAGTAATTTTTTTTGGGATACTGGCCGTTAAAAAACCCATTTTAAAAAAACATTTTAATGGGAGCACATAAAAAAGCTGATAGCCATTATTTTAAATGAATACTATCAGCTTTTAAAAAAAATAAATTATGCCAAAGTAGCTTCTACAATAATGTTGGTATTGTACAATTTAGAAATAAGACAATTCGCTTTTGCATCTGCCACTGCTTCATCAAACTGTGCCTGGTCAATACCTGGAACGGTGGCATTAACAGTAAGGTGAGAAGAAGTAATAGTACCTTCTAGCAATTCAATAACACATTTTATTTCGATATTGTCTGCAGTAAAATTTGCTGCATTTAAAACGAAACTTAGCTTCATAGCAAAACAGCCTGCATGGGCCGCCGCTACCAGTTCTTCGGGATTTGTACCTATGCCTTCTTCAAAGCGACTACCAAAAGAATACTGTGTTTTATTTAAAGTAGTACTCTGGGTGGTAAGATGTCCTTTACCTTCTTTACCTGTGCCCTGCCATACGGCTGTTGCATTTCTTTTCATGCTCTTTAATTTTAATGTTGATATAAATATTTGTTACAAACTGTTTTCTGGAATTATGTTTTTTGCTGTGGATGAGCGATTTCGTTTTTGCATTTTTTGTGGAATTAAGAATATAATCAATACAACGAAGTAAATACAATATGAAATGTAAACCCATTTTAAGGCTATTAAAATTCCCAAAAAAGTAACTATCACTGCTGTTATATTTTTTGTTAATCCATTTTGAATGGAGTCGTAGGAGAGGGTTTCATCTACCAATTTAGATTTTACATAAGAGTAACGCAACAGCAAATATGCCGCCACCGAAGCCATGAACAATACAACTCCCAAGCTTACCGCTGCTAAGGATACATGTGGATGATCTCCCACCATTGCAATAGCAAATGGCAACATGGTTATCCAAAAAAGAAAATGAATGTTATACCAAAGTAACGTTCTATTTGCTTCTTTTACAGCATGGTATAAATGATGATGGTTTACCCAAAAAACAGCAATGAAAAAAAAGCTGAAAATAAAACCAATTAAATAGGGTGCAATGTGCAACAATTCATCAAAATTTTGAACAAGGGTGGCTTCTTCACTAAACTTTGGAACCTTAAATTGAAAAGCAAGTAATGTAAGTACAATGGCAAAAACTCCATCACTAAAGTTTTCCAACCGGGTAGTAGAAATAATAAATGTTTTTGATGCCATTATTTATTTATGAAAAGCCGCTTTGTAACTTTCCTCATTAAAGCCACACAATATTGTGCCAGCAATTTCTACCACTGGCCGTTTAATAAAATTTGTATTTAACTGCATTAAGTTAATAGCTCCTGTTTTAGTATCTGCCTGTTGCTGCTGTTCTTCAGTAAAACTTTTCCAGGCGGTGCTTTTTTTATTGGTAAGTTTTTCTAGGGGAACAATAGAAAGCCATTGTTTAAGCTTTTCTTTTGAGACAGCTTCTTTTTTAAAATCATGAAAAACAAACGCTATCTTATTATCTTTTAACCAAAGCATTGCTTTCTTTACTGTATCACAATTGGGTATTCCATAAAGCTGTACCATCGTTAAAGAATGATCGGTTTGGTTTGAAATATTTTTTCTATTTTCTCCATAATATCTGCTGTGAGAAGGGGCAATGCATCGAGCGCCTTTAAATTTTCTGTAAGTTGTTGTTTTTTTGTGGCGCCTAAAATTGCAGTGGTTACATTGGGGTTTTTTATGCACCATGCAATGCTTAATGCAGCAGTGGTCACATTAAGTTTTAATGCAAGCTCACCAAATTTTTTCACCTTTTTTATTTTATCATCCTGTATTACATCAGCTTTAATTCCACTCATATCAGCCAATGCAAAGCGACTGTTTTTAGGAATACCATCATTGTATTTTCCGGTAAGTAAACCAGATGATAAAGGACTCCAAATAGTGGTACCAAGGCCCACGTTTTTATATATTTCTGAGTAATCGGCCTCTACCTTTTGTCTTTCGAAAAGGTTGTACTGTGGCTGCTCCATGGTGGGCCCAATAAGAGCATATTTTTCTGCTATGCGATGGGCCTCCATAATTTCTACACCTGTCCATTCACTGGTACCCCAATACAAAATTTTGCCTTGTTGTATCAACGTATTCATGGTGCGTACTGTTTCTTCTATAGGGGTATTTTTATCTGCACGGTGGCAGTAAAAAAGATCGAGGTAATCTAACTGTAATCTTTGCAGTGCTTCATTACAAGCCTCGGTAAGATGTTTCCTGCTGTTGCCAGTTTGGTTGGGTTTATTGTCTTTTCCTCTCCAGCCAAAATAGGCCTTAGACGATATTACAAATGAGGTGCGATCCCATTTTTGTTTCTTTAATATTCTTCCCATCATCTTCTCACTTTCGCCTAAGGCATAAGCTTCTGCATTGTCAAAAAAATTAATGCCATTGTCATACGCAAGGCTCATTAAGTCTTCTGCAGTTTTATCATTTATTTGTTTGCTAAAACTTACCCAACTGCCAAAAGATAATACACTTAACTGTAGGCCGGAGCGGCCCAAACGACGGTATTCCATAAAAAATATTTAATGATGTAATGCAACTTAATCTTAAGAGCGTAAGTAATAAAATAAAAATGTAAGTTATTTATTTTTATACATTCAATCTGTGGTTGCCCGAAGTGTTATTGTGGAAAGCCATCTCCTTTGGAATTGATAACTCCCTGCGGATGCAGCATGTGATAATTTTTAAAACCCTGGTCAGCCTCCATACCGGTTCCATTCATATATTGACCATCTTTTTGGCGAATTTTTACTTTTTTATTTGTATAAAATTCAACGCCTCTCCGGTTTCTATCCCAATACAAATCCTCACAATAAATAGTATCGCCCTTAAGCATGTTTATAATCTTCACACTATCTCTCAGGTAAATCAGGCTTTCGCCATCTTTGTATTTGCCATACAAAGCGGTGAGTTTACTTTCTTTAATTTCATCTATGTTGTAAAACTCTGCATACAATGTTTTAGGAAATTCGTAGTAAGAGGTTGTATCTTCTACATGCAGCATTAGCGGAGCAGTAAGTATTGCTTTTGCTTTACCGCTTACCGTATAATTTATTTTTATAAAAGTTGCTACTTCAATACTCGCTGTTTTTTTATTGAGGTTATTTACTTCATTCACATCATTTTCGCAGGAGTATAAAAAAAAGCAGCCTGTAATGAGGGCTGCTAAAATAATTTTATATGGATTGTTTTTTGTCAATGTTTAAAAATCAAACGTCTAAAATCTATTGTCTATAATCTTTTTTCTAATTTCTCTAATCGTACTTACGCTTTTGAAACCATGCGGCTGACATGGAAACCCCAAAATTAAATCGAACGATTCCTTCTCTTAAACTTTGATTTTGCTTATTGCCATGTTGGCCAATTTCCACACCTGTATTGAGCGCTACAAACTCCCCTAAGCGTAATCTTTGAAAAGCAGTAAGCGGTAAAGTTGCTCCCAAAGTAACTCCATAAATGGGTCTGTTGGTATTTCCAATTTTTACATAATCGTTGCCAAAATATAATCCTGCACGGTATTTTACAAAATTTAAATAGCGGGAAGAAGTGTTTTTGCCAGGATAATATTGAGCACCTACATGCACCATTGTATTATTTTGAACAGCATCTGTGGCACCAAAATACCTGTATTTTGACCATTGAGAATAATCAACATCTACACCTACTAACCAATGAGGAGTTGTATAAGTAAAACCAGCAGTGTAAGTAGCGGGTAAAGTAATATTTCCACCCTGGTCTTTTGATAATGTAACTGTATCTATTGAAAGAATTTCTCCGGTACCTCCATAAACAAAGGTTTCGTTTATATTATCTCTTTTAGCTCTTAAATTTTGTTGAAGATTGGTAGAAACGCCCAAGCGAAGCACATTTTTATTTTTTAAACGGATGCCATACTGTGCACCAAGTGTAAGAAAAAATCCGCCAAACCTTGCATCTGATTGTGTATTGGATTGCATGTATAAATTACCAATACTATCATTTATAAAACCTAGTTTGGTACTGTTTTGTCTGTTACCAAAAGAATAACCTGTACTGGCGCCTAAACTGAAATTTTTAAATTTTATACCTGTACTAAAATTAGCTTGGCTTATTCCACCGGTACCTTCAAAAAGGGTATTTACACTATCTATTCCTATCAATCTTTTATCTGCAGAAATTTTATAATTTATACGGGTTACAGGTCTTAGCCCAAAAGCAATGCCCCAATAATTTCCTTTGGCCGCCATTTTTTTGGGGGTAATAGGAAAACCAAGTTGCAGGTAAGAAATTAGTGTGTTAGTAGCTTTGTATTTTTCTGGACTTGTATTGCTTTTTAATGTTCTGATATCTATTTCGCCACCTATATCAAAAATGGTGGAGCTTATACTACCAAGCGATGCTGGATTAGATAAATTGATGGATTGTGTGTAGGGTAAAAAGCCAGACGAATCTATAAAACCAGCAGTTATACCACCCATGCCACGACTTACAATATTTTGTGAAGGAACAAGATCACCCATTCCGTAACGGGAATAAGGAGAGTTTTCTTGTGCTGATGCAAATGTGTAAATAAAACTTACAAAAATGAATAGGGCAGTTTTTTTAATTACCGCAGTTGTTGAGTTGGCTAAGTGCATACAGTCCTTTAAATAAAAAATTATGGTCGGCCCGCATGGGTATGCCATTTGGGCTGGCAAATATCCGGGATTTAAGCTGCCCGGCAAAATACGAAGAATTTCCACCGGTTAAAACCACGTTAAAGTTGCCGTATTTATTGCTGTATCTGTCAATAATTCCTTCTATTTCTGCGGCCATCCCATTAAGAACACCGCTTTGTAAATTGGTCCTGGTATCGTAGCCAATAAGAGGAACATTCCAAGTTTCTTTTTCAAGAGGCAACAATGCTGTATAATCGTTCATGGCTTTAAAGCGCATATCCATACCTGGTGAAATACCTCCGCCCAAAAAATGGTGTGCGTGGTTTACAAAATTGTATGTAATGCAACTGCCCAACCCAATGATTAAATTATTTTTTGTGGGATAAAAATGCACTGCTGCAGCTACCAAAGCCAATCTATCTGCCCCAATGGTTTCTGGTTTGCCTACAGGTGTAGTAAAATTAATTTTGGTGCTGGCAGATAATTTATGAAAGCTTGTTTTATCTGCAAGAAAATTTTCAATGGCTGTATTATGGTTTATTACAGATGAAAGAATGGTTTGCGTTGGCTTAAATTGATCCAGTATCTTTTCCAAAGTTTCCACATCATCGTTTTGCAAGTACAATGTTTCGGTCATCATATCATTAACAAAAACAGCAGCCTTAAGCCTGGTATTTCCAAAATCAAAACAGAGTGTGGTCATGTGAATGGTGAATGGTGAATGGACAAAATGTTCAATGTTCAATGTTCAATGTTCAATGTTCAATGTTCAATGTTCAATGTTCAATGTTCAATGTTCAATGTTCAATGTTCAATGTTCAATGTTCAATGTTCAATGTTCAATGTTCAATGTTCAATGTTCAAT
>JANNMO010000004.1:0-39745 GCA_031398005.1 Ferruginibacter sp. | reverse complement strand
GCCCAGTTCATATATTTTACCTTCTAGACTAAACACCGGCGAGCCATTTTTGTGCATGAGTGCAGCGGTAAGATTGTCGTGTGTAGCGGCTGTACCATCGTGCATTATATCTGCAAAAAACAAGAGTGCATAATCATCTTCTGCCACACCTTTTATTTCTCTGCCCACCATTGCCACCCATTTATCAAAAACTTGTTTTAGGTTATCAGGCGTTATTTGTGTGCGTATAATATCGCCATTTTTTATGGCTGCTTTTATGGTGCTTATAAATTCTTCTTCGTGGGTTTCTATTTTAAAACTCACAAAGTGGGTTCCTATATGTGCAGATATGGCATCGAGCGCTTCCTGCGTATATGCACTTGCACTCTTGCCCCATTTAATTGTTTTCTTAGCAAGAAATGGCAGCACATCTTCGCTCTTCATAATGGCTGCTTTTTTAGTATCTATCACTACCAAAAAAGGTGGTACATATTCGCCTTTATTTAAGGCAGCTTGCACATAATGCATGAGCTGTGTAAACATAGCATACGTGCTGTGCTTGGGAGTATCTTTTGCTTCAAACCAAATTTCTTTGGTCTGTATATCTATCAGGTTTTTTGAGTAGCCTTTCAGTCCAAGTGCTTTAATATAAGCATCTTTTACATCTTCCTCACTCTTTGCAAGCAGCAATTGCTCATACAATTTCATACGCAGGTTATATTTTTACAAATATGATGAAATTGTTTTAGAGATAGGAGAACTTTTAAAATTGGAGGGGTTCTCCATGCAGATTTACAGCGGCATATTAAGAAAAAGCAAAAAGCTTTTAATGTATTTATAATCAGTTATTTACTTATAATACCCCCCACCTCGGAGGTATCCCCCTCCACCTAAAACATGCGGTTACTTATCTAATACTTGGCTCACACTAGCAAATATCCTGATTCACCCATGTTTTACGTGAGTTGTCCAGGCTTTTACCTCCTTCGTTGTACCTTTTTGCCAGGCCGGTGCACCATAAATGTGGGAGATGCAATGTTTTAGGTAAGTGGTTGCAGTTTTTACCTGCGGCACCCTGTGTATTAGGTGCGGTAACTCAGCTATGGGGTGGGGTTTGTTACTCTAACAGGAATGCATAAAAAACTCCCCTATAAAGGAGAGTTTGTAAAGTATCAGTTCAACTTTATTTAAGAAGTAGGAGGGATGGTAGCCGGGGCAGGTGTAGTAGAGCCTGTTTGTTTAAACCTTTCTGCAAGGGTTTCATATACACTGTCTGCACCATTAAGACCAGCTTTGGCAGCCGCACCAAACAACCTGTAGGCAGTAAGAGAGTTGCTGTAAGCCTCGCTGCCTGCAAGCATTTGGGTATCAGATAATTTTTCGCAAATACTGTTGGCCATGTTTAAAAACTCTTCTAACTGCTCGTACAAGTTGTAATCTGTCTCTATATCGTTAGTAGATAAATAAGCAGGCATAAAATCAGCATTGTTTTTTACAGCCACTACCACATCTGACACAAATGCTTTGTTGCTTACATTCATTTTTGGGATGGTGCCTCTTTCTTCCGTAGAAAGCGCCTGTGCAAAGGGGGCAAGTGCAGTGTTGATGCTGGCAAATGCAGTACGAAGGGTAGTAATAGTAGCAGCATCTAATACTAAATTTAAACGGTTGTTTTGAATAGCCATAAAATTGGGGGGTTTAGTGTTTTAATAAATAAATAATAATTTAAATGTATTTATTATGTATGGTATAAACAATGTATGTGTTGTATATAAAGGGATTATTTAACATATTGAAGGGCGGGGTGAGGGATTTCTATAAGTTGGGTTTACTATAGGAATAGGGCAGGTGAGTAGTATAAAACAATATTTGAGATTAAATTATAGTAATTTATTATGATTTAATATGTATGTGATGTTTTAATATATATCTTTAGGGGTAGGGGGATGAGACAATTGTGTAGTAGATTTTTAGATGAGTTGATTATTGAGAATTGAAGTTGATGAAGCTATATTATTAAAATATATGTATTGAAATAGTTGAAAATGGCATGGTAAAAATTAAAAAATGTGAGTGGCTGCATAGAATATGGTCTTGGTAGCAATTATTTCGCAACACTCTAATAATTTAAAGCTAATGGACGAAAAGCAAATCCACATTAACATTCATAACTCAAATAATAACCACAATAATAGTGGACAGATTTCTACCCCACAAAACGAGAAACCGAAACATAACGATAAGAAGTTCAAAACTCAATATGTGATTATACCCATAGTGTTAGCCGTAATTACAGCCACGACAGCAGTTGTCGTTGCAAAAATTAATAAACCCGACAATCCTGTTGAGACAAAAATTAGCAACTGCACTATCCTTATTGATTCTATGAAAAATAAAAAGACAGAATTGAATTTCTTTCTTATAAATGGAGATAAAAAAAATTACGACAAATTTGTTATTGACAGTATTGTCTTAGAACAATCGATCTATGATATTTCTCAACAAATAAAAAACAATAAATGCGGACAATAATTTTACTTTTTGGTTTAGCAGTTTTTGGCTTGGAAGGGTACAGCCAACAAAGTGATGTGCCTATGTTGAATTTCATTTACAGGCTTCGGGATGAAGTAAAACAAAATGTGCAAGAAAAAGAAAGGTTACAAAACTTAGTTTCAGTATACCTTACCCAACTGGACATTGAAAAAAAGAAAAATCAACGAGATGATAACAAAATTAGTTCGCTTTATGAAGATTTGAATAAAGCTAAGGATCTATTTTACAGGCTCACAAATATCAATAGTATTAAGCAAGATTCCCTTCGGTACGCTTACTCAATAATTGACACTTTAAAAACTAACAACACAGAATTACAAAAGATTGTTGCAGAGTACAAATTAGAAAATCTAAGAGTAAAAAAAGAAAGTGACAAAAAAACGGCAACCGTTTTTGATTTACAACGAGACGCTGAATTATTGGCAATCATGCTAAGTAAGTTCAATACTTATGAAATTGGCTATATCAAGAATGGCAAATTAGAAGTCAATAAAATTTATGACAATGCAACCATTAGTAGTGACGACAAAGGGATATCGTTTAGAAACCCTGAAATATTTTCCAATAAATTGAATGTTCTTAACTATACGGGTATGCTTTGTGTACCAAAGAATAAATCATTTGGACAAAACGTTTCAGGCGAACTTTTAATTTATGTAAATGAAAAACTTGCATACCGTTTAAAAGAAAAGTTGAAAATAAAAATAGATAATAATATTTCAAGTGTAGAATGTTATGAAATTGATTCACGTCAAAAAGTAGATTTTAGTTTCCCTTCAAAAGCAAACATCCGTGTTGGATTTGTTGATGACGCAACTTTAAAAAACTTGACCGAAGACGACTTTAGTAATTTTTGGGAAAGTGATGAAAAAGGTTACTTTAAAATATCTTCTTTAAAGCCCTCATACAAGTTAAACACATTGCCTGATAGCACTTTAATAAAAAACTCTGTTATTATTGACAGTATTTATGTTACAGGCTCTAAACTATTTTTAGACTTTTATGACAATGGTTATGATGATGGTGATATAGCTTCCTTTTATGTAAATGGATTTTTAAAAGTTGAAAAGTTATTTTTAAAAAGTACCGGGACTAGGATTCCACTAACTTTAAAAGAAGACACAAATATTTTTACTCTAATTTCCAATTCACAAGGTGACGAGCCGCCTTGTACTGCTTATGTTGTTATTTACGAGAATGACACAAGGCGGGGAGCTATTACTTTAAGTGGTTCACAATTTAAAACACATTCATTAAAGATAATTCGGACAAATAAATAACATCCCCCACTTGCGCAGATATGCAGCATGGCAAAATGAGAAAGGGTATTTGTGCTTAGTTTAATGTATTATCTTAAATTCCGAACAGAAAGTTTAAGCACAAAGCTTAGTGTAATTCTGAGCTAGAAAGGTGGATAGAATTTTTTAATAATGATCGGTTGCGTATAATGTGATGTTGTGCGTCACCTTTAAATTGTAACTGCTTAATTGCTATGACAGATGAACAAAAACTAAATTTAGGATTTGCTTTTGCAACTGTATTAGTAACGGTTGTTTTAATAATTCTGATAAAGGTATTTGGCAAGTTAAAGACAGGCTTGATTGGACCAGAACTTAACCTATTGACTTATGGTGCTCTCTGGGACACAATTTCTACTGCAGCCAAAGGGCAAGATTATTGGATACACATAAGCCCAGACTTTACAGCTTTCAAATCTTTATTTTTAATTCTAATCGCATTATGCAACACTATTTTAATGGCTTGGAATTTTAAACTAGCTAACCGCATTGAAACAGAATACTTCTACAAAAAATCTCGTAAGAACTGGTTGAAGATATGGTCAACCTTTCTTGGACTTATTGGCTTGATGAATTTCTTAATTTTAAAAACCTTCTGGGAATGATAGAACTATCAATATATTTTGGCATCGCCGCTGTTTCATCTTTTTTGATAGCAATCCTAGGAGTATCCTTGGAAGAAACGGCATTAAAAGTCAGAGAAAATCATTCGGCTAATAAAGTATTCTCATGGCTTTTTTTATATCCAATTTTTGAAAAATTCTACAGCTTTTTGGAATGGCTTAGGAAAGCTATCATATCCTTAGGAAAGTTCTTCTTGTCTGTTATTGTAATTAGCTTTGCTATAAGCGTACTTGGTGGACTAATATATTTAGTAGTGCTTGCATACAAAGCTATCTTCTAACGGCTAATTGACTAAGGCCAACGCATAACAAAAGTATTGCTGAAATTGGGGCATCCACCTCGGTTCGTGTCGCCTCGAACTGTTCGCTTAGGTCAGCGTTTGCGTTAAATAAAAACTTTCTTCTCCCCTTGCGCAGATTTGATGCATAGCTAATAAGTGGTGGCAATCTCGGTGCGCTGCACCCCCTCGCCATGGTGCTTGGCACACGAATCACTTTAGCCTTTGCCTTTTCGAGCTTGCCACGAACCTGGGCAATAGAAGTTAATACCTATCTGATCTCCTTTCTAAGGAACCAAATTGTTTAAACAAATAAAATCACATAAAAAAAGCTCCCATTTACGGGAGCAAAATTTTAATTTTTAAACAAAACAAGTAATTCTGCTAGTTTGTTTTTTAAATTGTTTCCTTCGCCTTGGCTTGTGTTACACGAGACCTTCCCTTCGATCTTAAACATGTTTGACCGATTCTCCGCCTCGTTTCGTGTTTCACGCATTTTTTACTTATATATGCTAAATCATAAAACTATTACGTATATCTATTTCATAATAAAAGTTGAAAAGAGATATATTGATGAAAGGCTGCCGGATAGAAGTGAAAATACTTTTTGCTGCCTTTGAGCAAAAAGATTGTAATGCATAGCCGGAACAAAAGCCGTACAAAGACTTGATGACAACAGCCCCCCCAATCTCTTAAATTATTTCTTGATTACCCCACAAAAAAAAGCTCCCATTTACAGGAGCCAAATTTTTAATTTTTAAACAAAATAAGTAATTCTGCTAGTTTGTTTTTTAAATTGTTTCTATGAATTATAAAATCTAAAAATCCATGTTCCAATAAAAATTCGCTTCGTTGAAAACCTTCTGGTAAATCTCTTTTAATAGTTTCCTTAATAACCCGTGGTCCCGCAAAACCAATGAGGGCTGCAGGTTCGCCACAAATAATATCTCCAAGCATTGCAAATGATGCAGTAGTACCACCAAAAGTAGGGTCGGTACATAAAGAGATGTAAGGTATTTTAGCTTCGGCTAGCTGGTGTAATTTTCCGGATGTTTTTGCCAGTTGCATCAATGAAAAAGCACTTTCCATCATACGTGCACCACCACTTTTATTAATGATCATAAAAGGTATGCGATGCTGCATACAATAATCACAAGCACGACTTATTTTTTCTCCCATCACACTACCAAGGCTTCCACCAATAAACTCAAAATCCATGCATGCCACTACCAAATCATTGCCGTTTACTTGGCCATGAGCCACGGTGATGGAATCGTGTATATCGGTTTTTTTGTAAGTTTCTTCTAATCTTTTACCGTATGGTTTCAAATCTACAAAGCCCAAAAAATCTTTCGATTTTATGTTGGCAAAAAGTTCTTCAAATGCAGCATCATCAAAAATTATATCAAAATATTCTTCACTGCCTATCCGGTGATGATAATCACATTTAGGACAAACAAATTTATTTTCTGAAAGGTCTGCTACTGTACAAGTGTATTTGCATTCCGGGCATTTTTCCCATAACCCTTCAGGAGCATCTTTTTTATCTTTTGTACTGGTAAGAATTCCTTTTTTAATTCTTTTAAACCAACTAGCTTTATGCATATTTCCTTCTTCCGTTTCGCCTGCTAAAATAGCATCAAAATCTTCTTCTTTTTTCATTGATAGTATGTTTATTCCAACAAATTTGATCTTGGCTAAAATATATTAGCCCAACAAAAAAATACATATGTTGACACCAATTAAACGCTCTATATATTTAAACATTACAGGGAGAGGTGTCTGACACATTTTGTGTACTACGCATTCCTGTTTATACAGTTCAAATCATCAAAGGCTACTTCCAATCTTTTTATAAAACTTTCTTCGCCTTTACGCAACCAAACTCTTGGGTCGTAATGCTTTTTATTGGGAGAGTCAGCACCATCTGGGTTGCCTAATTGCCCTTGTAAATAACCTTCAAACTTTTTATAATTTTCTAATATACCTTCCCAAAATGCCCATTGCAAATCAGTATCTATGTTCATTTTTATAGCACCGTAGCTAATGGCTTCTCTTATTTGGTTTTGCGGAGAACCGCTACCACCATGGAATACAAAATAAACAGGCTTAGGACCGGTCTTTAATTCCTTCTCAATATAATCTTGGCTATTTTTTAATATTACAGGCGTAAGCTGTACGTTGCCTGATTTGTAAACACCATGCACATTGCCAAAAGCTGCTGCAACAGTAAATAGATTTCCTACTTTACTTAATTCTTTATAAGAGTAAGCCACATGCTCTGGTTGTGTATATAATTTTTCATTGTCAATATCACTATTATCAACCCCATCTTCTTCACCACCAGTTACACCCAATTCTATTTCTATACTCATGCCCAACGGTGCCATTCTTTTATAATATTCAACCGAAATAGCTATATTTTCTTCAATAGGTTCTTCTGATAAATCGAGCATATGAGAACTAAATAATGGCTGTCCTTTTTCTTTGTGAAATTGTTCTCCGGCATCAATTAAACCGCTAACCCATGGCAACCATTTTTTAGATGCATGGTCAGTATGCAACACAACAGGCACCCCATAATGTTTTGCTACATTATGAATATGTAACGCACCTGAAATTCCACCTGCAATATTTCCCTGTAATTTATCATTTGGCATTCCCTTACCTGCAATAAATTGTGCACCCCCATTAGAAAATTGAATAATTACAGGAGAATTTACTTTGGCAGCAGTTTCTAGAGTTGCATTAATGGTATTGGTACCAATGGTATTTACAGCTGGCAATGCAAATTGATTGTCTTTTGCATCGTTGTACAATGCTTCTAAAGCTGCGCCATGTAAAACGCCTGAACCATATTTACTCATAGTGTGGTTTTTTTTACAAATGTATGAAAGTAGGTTCATTTATAGTAAGGGGCATTATAAGTTGGGCGCATTTAAACTATAGTAAGAGGTGTCAACTTTTGGCATGCAATTTTTAAATATAAAAGAATGTGATAATGGTGACACCTCTATATTAAAGGCGTCAATTTTAATTGCACACAATTTGTCAATTATCCCATTTCTAAAAGCAATTTTTTAAAATAAGCTGGCATCAAAAGCATCCTGCTGCCGTACCAACTAAACATTTCTCCATCTACAAGTAAAATATTGGATTTTGCAAAATGTTTTTTTAGCTCCGCTAAATGTTTTTCTTTAAATGGATAAGGCTCCGATGATAGTAGAAGGTATTCTGGTTTTGCGTTTTGTAATGCTGTTATTGTTACTTGCGGATATCTGTTTTTATCTGTGTAAATATTTTCAAATCCTATTTTCTTTAACATATCGCTTATGAAAGTATCGCCGCCGGCTGTCATGTATGGATCTTTCCAAATTAAATATGCAACCCTGTTATTTTTGAGTAATGTTATTTTTTCTTTTTGAAAATTGCTTTCAATTCTTCTAATAATATCTTCTGCCTCATTTTTTCTTTTAGTAATTTCTCCTATCTCCATTATCATTTGCAATGCAGTATCGAACGAGTTTACATCAGAAAGATATACCGGAAACAAAGTTGCCATTTCTTCCACTTGCTCTTTTACATTTTCTTCTTTATTACAAATAATAAGATCTGGTTTTAAATCAATTATTTTTTGAAGATTTATATTTTTAGTACCCCCAATTTTTTCTTTTGTTTTAAACCATTGTTGTGGGTGGATGCAAAATTTAGTAATGCCAATGGTTTCATTTTCTAAACCAAGGTCATACAACAGTTCGGAAATGGATGGAACTAGTGATATGATTCTTTTGGGGGTGGGAGCGTAGTTAGTTGACTCGATAAACATCCCCAAAAATAACAGTAGTTATTATAAAAAAAAACTTCCAAAATATTTTGAATAAACAAAATATAATGGAAGTTAAAGATGTTGTACCAACGATACTCCATTTGGTCTCTAGGAAGGAAGATTTTAATACTGAATTTAATCAGTTAATAACATTCCGGTTTCAGAGTTTTCGGTTTTTCGCTATCATCGCTGTGGTTAGCAGCATAAGCTTTTTTTTAGGACTTGTGTTTTTTACAGGTTTTAGATTCTTGGTTTTTTGCTATCATCGCTTTTTACAGCATAAGCAGGATTTTGTATTAAGGTCATTTTCATCTGTTCGAATGCTGGTTTTGCTATCATCGCTGTCGTTGGCAGCATAAGCAGGATATTGGTTTTGGTCATTCAATTTTTGCTATCATCGCTTTTTAAAGCATAAGCAGGATATTGGTTTTGGTCTGTTCAAATGTTGCTATCATCGCTTTTTACAGCATAAGCAGGATATTGGTTTTGGTTTGTTCAAATGTTGCTATCATCGCTTTTTACAGCATAAGCAGGATATTGGTTTTGGTTTGTTCAACTGTTGCTATCATCGCTTTTTACAGCATAAGCAGGATATTGGTTTTGGTTTGTTCAACTGTTGCTATTATCGCTTTTTACAGCATAAGCAGGATAATGGTTTGTTCAACTGGTGCTATCGTCGCTTTTTACAGCATAAGCAGGATATTAAACTTTGGTTTTTAATAGGTACAAGAATTTTAATTCTTGTTTTTGCCATCATCGCTTTTTACAGCATAGGCGTTGTTT
Source organism: Ferruginibacter sp. (assembly GCA_031398005.1). GTDB lineage: Bacteria > Bacteroidota > Bacteroidia > Chitinophagales > Chitinophagaceae > Ferruginibacter. The sequence goes on along the minus strand of JANNMO010000004.1, from coordinate 30,405 downwards.
TTTCAGAGATATTCAATGATCTTAAAGCGAAAACATAGAAGTTGATTGATATTGAATTTTAAAGTTTTCCTTTTCTTTAAGGGATGTTGAAAACTTCGTGGCTTTTTCGTGATTTTTGGATAAGATTGATAACTGTCTTTATCAACCAACTTCTTACACAAAGATGCGTACTAATTTACCCATGTACAAGAGCAAATCTTCTCTTTTATTAAAATGGAGGAAATACAGTAGTTAGAGTAATAACGCATTAAACAGTACGTAGTTATTCCAAATTCCTCAATCGTACATTTACGTACCCAAAGTGTAGAAAATTAACTACAATACATTGGTATATATTAAAGAAACTTGCAAAAACAAGCAATAATGTGTGTGTATGGGGTTTTTACGCCACTATCGTAGAAAAACGAAGTTTATTTTGATAGACTTTGTATGATATCGTATTTTGTAACAATGTGTTGTGTACCACTTTCATCTTTGCTTAAAACCGCACCCGTCTCTTTTGAAATAAAAGAACTTAATCTTTCCACAGGCATATCAAAAGCTACAGATGGGTAAGGTTTTTCCATAACATCGTTCACTACATTATTTTTTATATCGGGATTGCTGAGGATTTTATCGAACAAACCATTAGCAGAAATGGAACCTATATTATTTTCTCCATCGAATACTGGTATGTTTTCAATATCATATTTCTTCATTAGGTTTATAACTTCTAATACTGTTTCATTAGGTGTAACAGAAATTAATTTTTGTGCTCCACGTCCACTAACAAGATCTTTAAAGGTTTTTACATCCAAAAATCCTCTTTCCATCATCCACTGGTCGTTGTAAACTTTACCTACATACCTGCTTCCATGATCATGAAAAATACATACAACCACATCATCCTTTTTTAATTGGTCTTGCAACTGCATTAGTCCTTGCAAACAGCTTCCTGCACTATATCCACAAAACATGCCTTCTTCTTTTGCAATTCTTCTTGCCATTACGGCACCATCCTTATCGGTAACTTTTACAAATGCATCTATATATTGCATATCATAATTTTCAGGCACAAAATCTTCACCAAAGCCTTCACTAATATATGGGTACACTTCCTTTTGATCTAGTTCACCTGTTTCAAAGTATTTTTTTAGCAAAGATCCATAGCTATCTATTGCCCAAATTTTAATGTTAGGATTTTTTTCTTTTAAATATTTACCGGTACCTACAATAGTACCACCTGTGCCTGTTGCTACAACTAAGTGAGTAACTTTTCCTTCCGTTTGTTCCCAAATTTCAGGTCCGGTTTGTTCATAATGTGCAAGCCTATTAGCTAAATTATCATATTGGTTTACATACCATGAGTTTGGAACCTCAGTGGCAAGTCTTTTAGATACGGAGTAATAGGAACGTGGGTCCTCAGGCTCTACATTAGTTGGGCATACAATCACTTCTGCACCTACAGCTTTTAATATATCTGCCTTTTCTTTTGATTGTTTATCGGTAGTGGTAAAAATACATTTGTATCCTTTTACACATGCAGCCAATGCTAAGCCCATTCCTGTGTTGCCACTCGTACCTTCTATAATGGTGCCACCAGGTTTTATTTTTCCTTCCTTCTCTGCTACTTCAAGCATCTTCAAAGCCATACGGTCTTTAATTGAATTACCTGGGTTGAAGTATTCTACTTTTGCAAGTACGGTACATGGCAAATCTTTAGTAATCTTATTTAACTTAATTAATGGAGTATTACCAATAGTTTCCAAAATGTTATTTAACCACATACTTTTTATTTTTAGGCGGCAAAGTTAGCAATTAATGATTGGGTTTTTTTGCGTAAGAATTTATGTTTAATAAAAAATAGTTTTATCAAGGATGGTGAAATATTCCTCTTTTTAAAAATTCCCTACCTTGCGACCGTGAAAAATAAAAGTTATCCTTTTTTAATTTTAATTGCAGCCGTATTGCTGTTTTTTTGGGTAAAGAAAAACCAACGAGGAAAGCAAACCGGTAGGGTAACAGTAGATGCAGTTAAGGATGATTATTTTGCTCTAAGAGGTGGTAACAAAACCATTAAATACAGTAGGCATGCAAAATGTAGAATGGAATGCAGAAATATAGATGAAAGCGAGGTAAAAGAAATTTTAGCCAATGGCGAAATTAATTACAGCAAAGAACAGCAAAATGAAAAAGGTGTTACCTACCCTTTAGAAGGAACAACACATGATGGGCAACATGTACGAATTGTATTTGCGCCTAAAGAAAATGAAGTAGTGGTGGTTACAGCCATTGATTTAGATACAAATTGGCCATGCGGAGATTGTAAGTAGGGATGTGAATGGTGATGGTGAATAGTGAATAGTGAATGGTGAATAGTGAATGGTGAATAGTAAATGGTGAATAGTAAATGGTGAATAGTAAATAGTGAATTATGAATTATGAATGGTGAATCGTGAATGTAAATCGTAAACGTTAAATAGTAAACGCTAAATAGTAAATAATAAATAGTAAATAATAAATAGTAAATAATAAATGGTAAATAATAAATAGTAAATACTAAATAGTAAATAATAAATGAAAAATGGTAATAAGTAAATGAAAATTAAATCACTTCTGGCAAAACCATTTGCCAATTATATACATAAGCAGATTAAAAAAGGAATGGCTACTGCAGTGGCAGATCAAGAACTGTTAATGGGTTCATTATTAAAAGCTGCTGCTAAAACACAGTTTGGAACAGATCATTTATTTGCAGAAATAAAAACGCATGACGATTTTGTAAAAAATATTCCTATTAGAGATTACGAAGGTTTTAAACCTTATATAGAAAAAATTAAAGAAGGTAAACATAATATATTATGGAAAGGTGTTCCAATTTATTTTGCTAAAACAAGCGGCACCACAAGTGGTGTAAAATACATCCCTATTACCAAAGATTCTATACCAAATCATATAAATACCGCCCGCAATGCATTGCTATATTATATGGTAGAAAGTGGAAACACAAAATTTGCAGATGGTAAAGTAATTTTTCTCAGCGGTTCGCCCGAGCTTGAAAGGGTAGGAGGAATACCGACAGGGCGTTTGAGCGGAATCGTAAACCATCATGTACCAATGTACCTGCGCAGTAATCAGTTGCCAAAATATGAAACAAACTGCATAGAAGACTGGGAAGAAAAATTGGATAAGATTGTTGCAGAAACCATCAATGAAAACATGACGCTCATTAGTGGCATACCACCTTGGGTGCAAATGTATTTTGATAAACTGGAAGAAAAATCTGGTAAAAAAATTGGTGAACTTTTTCCGAATTTTAAGGTACTTGTACAAGGTGGAGTTAACTATGAACCTTATAAGGCAAAACTGATGGAGAGTATCGGCAGAAATGTAGATACTATTGAACTATATCCTGCAAGTGAGGGATTCTTTGCTTTTCAAGATTCTCTTACAGAAAAAGGAATGCTGCTAAATACCTGTAGTGGAATATTTTTTGAATTTGTTTTGGTAGATGAGTTACAAAAAACAAACCCTACCAGGCTTACTTTAAAAGATGTAAAACTGGGAGAAAACTATGCACTCATTATTTCCAGCAATGCTGGCTTATGGGCTTATAATATTGGTGATACGGTAAAGTTTGTATCTACCGATCCTTATAGAATTGTGGTAACAGGAAGAATAAAACATTTTATTTCTGCTTTTGGAGAACATGTTATTGTGGAAGAAGCTGAACATGCTATTTTAAAAACTACTACCGAACAAAATATCCGCATAAATGAATTTACAGTAGCGCCATTTGTGGCAGCTGATAAAGGCAAAAGTTATCACGAATGGTTTATTGAATTTGAAGAAATACCCAAAGACCTAAACAAATTTGCCCAGACTTTAGATGATCATCTTCGTATTAAAAATGCCTATTATGATGATTTGGTTAAAGGAAATATTCTGGATGTATTAAGAATTACAGCTGTGCCTAAAGACGGTTTTAAACAATACATGAAAAGTATAGGTAAACTTGGTGGACAAAATAAAGTACCAAAACTGAGTAATGATAGAAATATTGTTGAGGGAATAAAGGCAGTAGCCCTTACAGCTCAATAATCAGAATTGTTAAACTTTTTCTATTCTTTAAGTTTACTTTGTGACTTTCTCAATAGGCAACATAAAATAAAAGACTAAATTGCCGCCTTAGTTTTACATAAATAATAACAATATATATGGCTGAAATGGGGCAAAAAAAGCGGGTGGCAATTTTTGGATCTACAGGTTCTATAGGTACTCAAGCCCTAGATGTAATTCGCACACATTCAGATTTGCTAGAGGCAGAAATTCTTACTGCACAAACAAATTCTGATCTATTAATAAAACAAGCATTGGAATTTTTACCAAATGCTGTAGTTATAGGTGATGAAACAAAATATGAAGCGGTAAAAAATGCGCTTTCTGCTACACATATTAAAGTTTTTGCCGGGGAAAATGCATTGGAAGAAGTAGCAGATTTTGATACTTATGATGTGATGCTTACCGCAATAGTAGGATTTGCCGGATTAAAATCAACCCTTAAAGGTGTAAAAAAAGGTAAAGTAATAGCGCTTGCAAATAAAGAAACCCTTGTAGTTGCAGGAGAAATTGTAATGCAACAGGCATTGGATTATCGATCTCCCATTATTCCGGTAGATAGCGAACATTCCGCTATATTTCAATGTTTAATTGGGGAACAACGTAACCCAATTGAAAAAATAATTCTTACTGCAAGCGGTGGACCTTTTCTGGGTAAAAAACCAAACTTTTTGGTGAATGTAAAAAGAGACCATGCTTTGCAACATCCCAACTGGAGCATGGGCGCTAAAATATCTATTGACTCTGCAACCCTAATGAACAAAGGCTTGGAAATGATAGAGGCCAAATGGTTATTTAATTTAAAGCCAGACCAAATTGAGGTAATTGTGCATCCACAAAGTATTATACACAGCATGGTTCAGTTTGAAGATGGAAGTATGAAAGCACAAATGGGATTACCAGATATGAAATTGCCCATCCAATATGCATTGGGTTTTCCTCAAAGAATGAAAAACGATTTTCCAAGATTTAGTTTTAAAAAATATGCTAGCCTAAGTTTTGAAGAGCCGGATTATAAAACATTTAGAAACCTTGGTTTAGCTATAGATGCTTTAAAAGCGGGTGGTAATAAACCTTGTGTATTAAATGCCGCAAATGAAATAGCAGTTTGGGCATTTTTGAAAAACAGAATTGGTTTTCTAGACATTACAGCAGTAATTGAAAAAACATTGGAAAAAATACCATTTATTGAAAAACCAACGTTGGATCAATATTTTGAAACCGATGGTGAGGCACGTAACTTTGCCGCAAGCGTAATGAAGATGTGATGCGTAATTAGCTAATTAGCCAATGTGCTAATCTGCTAATGAAAACCAAGAAATAAATAATAACTATAATTTATAAAGCAATTAGCAAATCAGCTAATTAGCATAACCCGTCCCGATTTTTCGGGATTAGCAAATTAACTATGATACTTTTAGCGATTAACTGGGGCAGTGTAGGATTAAAGGCGGCTCAATTACTTTTATCACTTTCTATACTCGTTGTACTTCACGAATTTGGGCATTACATCACTGCCAAATGGTTTAAGTGCAGGGTTGAAAAATTTTACCTTTTCTTCGATCCATGGTTTTCTATTTTTAAAAAGAAAATTGGCGAAACGGAATATGGTATTGGATGGTTACCATTGGGAGGTTATGTAAAAATAGCTGGAATGGTAGATGAGAGTATGGATAAAGAACAACTAAACAAACCTGCCCAACCTTGGGAGTTTAGAAGCAAACCAGCTTGGCAAAGATTAATCATCATGATGGGCGGTGTCACTGTAAATGTGTTGCTTGCTTTCATTATTTATGCAGGAATATTAATGCATTGGGGCGAAGAAAAAATACCCAATTCATCTTTAAAAAATGGAGTGTGGGTAAGCGATTCCTTAATGTATGAAATTGGTTTACGCAGTGGCGATAAAATTGTATCTGTAAATGGAGATACTATCAAATATTTTGATGATGTAGCTAAGGAAATATTATTTAGTGGTGGTGGAAATATTGAAATCATTAGAGATAATAAACCTGCCAATGTAAATATTCCAGTAAGTTTAATCGGTCAATTAGTAGAGAAGAAAAGATCGAAAACTCCATTGATGTTGCAAAGAATTCCTGCAGTAATGGGACAGTTTGAAAAAGGCGATACTTCACCCGCTAAGAAAGCAGGTTTACAATATTGGGATAAAATAGTAAAAGTAGATTCTGTGAATGTGGAGTTTTTAGACGAAGCTTCTGCCTATTTTTCACAACATAAAAGTGAAGATGTATTGCTCACGGTGAGCAGGGCAGGTTCACTAGTAACTATGCCCGTGAAAGTAAATGATGAAGGTAGAATTGCCCCATCATTGCCCACCAGTAAACAAATGGATAGTTTAGGATATTTTAAAATAGAAACAAGAAATTATTCTTTTTTTCAGGCATTTCCTGCGGGTGTAAAAATGGCTTATGTAAAATTGGGCGAATACATTCAACAGTTTAAATTAATTTTTCAACCATCAACAGGGGCTTATAAAGGAGTGGGTGGTTTTAAATCTATGGGATCAGTTTTCTCCGGTAATACTTGGGATTGGGAACAGTTTTGGACCATCACCGCATTCTTTTCTATAGTGTTGGCATTTATGAATCTACTGCCAATTCCTGCATTGGATGGGGGTCATGTATTATTCACTTTAATAGAAATGATAACCGGTAGAAAACCAAGTGAAAAGTTTTTAGAATATGCTCAAATTGCAGGAATGATTATTTTACTTTCATTAATGCTGTATGCAAATGGAAATGACTGGCTTGGTTGGGGGAGAGGGAAGGATTAGCAATGTGAAAATGGGAAAATGGGAAAATGTGCCAATAAGAAAATGTGCTAATGTGCTAATTTTTTAAATTCATTGCTATATAATAAATGCTAATTTTAAAATTTTAAAAGTATGAATTACATTTATTATAGAAGGCACAATACAAAATAAAAATATCTTTAAATAATCGAAAGCTAATATTCACAATTCACAAATTCACCATTCACAGTTTTTCCTTTGCGTTTTTTTTCTAAAATAGTATTCATCTGCAACATTTGCTTTATTATATCTGCCGTATTAAGGTTGGTAGAGTTTGGTATGCGTAAAAATGGAAATACAGATTCGGTTATACCATTGCAATTTGTAGAAGGTACAATAGTAATACTTGGTTTTATTGTAGCTATATTATTAAATGCGGCGTTTGTTTTTATTGTATTGTTTAGGAAATCTATCAGGCGACCAATTCCTGTAAATAAATTTATTCTTTGGTTTAATTTGTTGTTGTTCCCTATTGAAATTTGGTATTCATTTTTTGTGAGACACTAATTAAATATTCTCTTTTAGTTTTAGCCAAAATCGAAATTATAATTTACCGTACACTCATTAACTTTATATAAAATTATTACACTATTGCTACAGTATGATTTGCTGTAGCATTTTTTGTAATTAAATCTTTAAGTAATGATTACAAATATTCTAAAAGACAAGTCCACCAAATTATTCTTAAGCATTACAGCTTTTTTTGTAGCCAATGCCCTCATTGCAGAATGTATTGGAGGTAAAATTTTTTCTCTGGAAAAAGTTTTTGGAATGGCACCATCTAGCTTTTCATTGTTAGGGGAAAGTGGCTTGTCAATAAGTCTTACGTGTGGAGTTCTATTGTGGCCGTTGGAGTTTATTATTACTGATATTGTAAACGAATATTATGGCCCAAAAGCCGTAAGGAGAATTTCTTACATTGCTGTAGCGCTTATTACCTACGCTTTTCTAATGTTTTTTTTAGCCATGCGTGTACCCGCAGCAGATTTTTGGTATGGAACAAAAGTAAACGAAGGCGTTCCAAATATGAGTAATGCTTTTAACGCTGTATTTGGCCAAGGTATGTGGATCATACTCGGAAGCATTGTGGCATTTATGGTGAGCCAATTGGTAGATGTGTTTGTGTTTCACAAAATAAAAAAGGTTACGGGGCAAAAGAAGGTATGGCTACGTGCAACCGGCTCCACTTTTGTATCTCAATTAGTAGACAGTTTTATTGTTCTCTTCATTGCCTTTTACCTTGGGCAAGGCTGGTCCATGCAAAAAGTATTAGCCATTTGTTTGGTAAATTATGCATACAAATTTACCATGGCAATCGTATTAACTCCACTTATTTACATTATGGAAAACAGGATAGATAATTACCTTGGTAAAGAAACTGCTTACAGAATGAAACAAGCAGCCATGGGCAATGAGAACGAATAAGTAAATAGAAAAGGAGGTTTTGTAAAAAGTTTTTACATGTATTGTATAATGCTTCCTACTTGCTTTACCATTTCCGCATGTACATCTAAATGAAATACCATCCTTACTTGTTTCTCAGAAATGGGCAAACATAAAATATCATTCTTTTTCATGCGTTCACAAAAAACGGTTGCGCCACCTTCACTTAATACTTCAAAAATAATGATATTGGTTTCCACAGGCATCATTCTACCCACAAAATCTTTCTTCAATAATTCCTCCGCTATAAATTTTGCATGATGATGATCGGCTGCTAATCTATGTACATTATTATGCAATGCAAATAATCCTGCAGCAGCCATATAACCTGCTTGCCTCATGCCGCCGCCCATTACCTTTCTCACACGTCTTGCTTTTTTAATAAATGATGTAGTTCCAAGTAAAACACTTCCAATAGGTGTTCCCAAGCCTTTGCTTAAACATATTGAAATACTATCAAACACTTCTCCGTATTGTTTTTCTGTTTGTTTTTTTGCTATCAATGCATTGAAAAGCCGGGCACCATCTAAGTGAAGTTTCAATCCATTTTCTTCACATACTTTTTTAATTTTTACAATTTCTTCAAAATCATAACAGCTACCTCCGCCACGGTTTCCTGTATTTTCCAATACCACAAGCGATGTATTTGCTTTATGCACATCATCAGGGTTTATTGATGCAGCCACTTCTTCTGCCGTAATTAAACCTCTTACACCATCAATAGTTTTTACCTGGCAACCGCTGTTAAAAGCTATTCCTCCACCTTCATAAATATAAACATGGCTTACTTTATCGCAAATAACTTCATCGCCTTGTTGTGTATGGCATTTTATCGCTATCTGGTTTGTCATGGTACCGCTTGGGCAAAACAAAGCAGCTTCCATCCCAAAGAGATCTGCACAATATCTTTCTAACTCATTCACTGTAGGGTCTTCTCCAAAAACATCATCGCCTACCTGGGCATCAAACATAACCTTTAGCATATCTGCAGAAGGCTTAGTAAAAGTATCTGAACGTAAATCTATCATCATCCAACAAATTTATAAGAACACATTGAGGAATGTTGTAAAATTTTTTGCTTTCCCCAAAAATGTGAATATATTTTTTATCTGCACAGCATTTATCTTCTACATTTTTTAGGTAAAAAAATATAATAAATAAAAATAAGGAGACTTTCAGCTACATCTCTTCACTAATAAGACTTTATAACATTTTAAATTATTAAGATTAAGTTCTTTTGCCTTATCAATTCCTCATACTTTCTAAAAATAATTTTGTGAAATTTTCTTAGCACGGTATTTGTTATATACATATTTCTTCAAACAACAAAATTTTTTCATTAGATTTTTTTGCTTAACAGTTGAAAATCTGTAACTTTGCAATCGCAAATCCGTACAAATTGTACATAACTCTCGAATTAATATAATAAAATGAGGCAATTAAAGATCGCAACCCAGATAACCAACCGAGATTCTCAAGCGGTTGAAAAATATCTGCAGGAAATTTCAAAAATATCAATGATCACTCCTGAGGAAGAAACCATTCTTGCTCAAAAAATAAAAATGGGCGACCAACGTGCATTGGATAAGTTGGTACAGGCAAACTTACGTTTTGTGGTTTCTGTGGCTAAGCAGTACCAGCATCAGGGTCTTTCATTATCAGATCTAATAAATGAGGGTAACCTTGGTTTAATAAAAGCAGCTCAGCGTTTTGATGAAACAAAAGGTTTCAAGTTTATATCTTACGCCGTTTGGTGGATTCGCCAATCAATTTTGCAGGCTTTGGCTGAGCAAGGTCGTTTGGTACGTCTGCCACAAAACAAAATAGGTACTTATAATAAAGCCAACAAAGCTTACATGGCTTTTGAGCAAGAGCACGAGCGTGAACCTTCTACAGAAGAACTAGCAGAATTGCTTGAAATGAGTGAAACAGAAATTAATAATATTTTCCAAAGCAATACTCGTCATACTTCGTTAGATGCTCCTGTACATGAAGCTGAAGATGTGGCTATGGGAGATTTATTAAAAGGAGGAAGCGAAACTGATGAAGATGTAATGCACGATTCTTTAAAAAGCGAAATTCGTCGAGTACTTAAATCATTGAGCCCTAGAGAAGCAGAGATTGTTAACGCTTATTTTGGATTAGATGGAGAAAATGGAGTAACGATTGAGCAGATCGGTCACAAATATGATCTTACAAAAGAGCGTATTCGTCAAATAAAAGAAAGAGCTATTAAACGTTTGCAAAAAGCAAGATACAGTGGTGCGCTAAAAGCATACTTAGGTTAAGCTTTTAAAAAAGATATATATTTTCCCCCGATGATTGATTTCATCGGGGGTTTTTTAAAAATGAAGTTTTTTTAAATTGTATGTAAATGTTTGTTTAAGAAATATTCCCTTTTTAACTAACAAGGCCCTTAAATTTAGCTTTTAAGCAAACCTTTCTTATGAAGTATTAGCTGTAAATTTGCAACCAATAATTACAGCTTCTAAAGTTTTATATAATGAAATATTGTGTGTTGTTGGCAGCAGTTTTGTTGATGTTGTCCTGCGAAAAAGATGTAACCTTAAATTTAAACAATGCAGCACCTTTATTGGTGGTGGATGCACAAATTGAAAGTGGACAAGCCCCTGTAGTTGTACTCACAAAAAGCCTTGGATATTTCAGTAAAATAGATCCACAAATATTAGCAGGATCATTTGTGCGAAATGCAGAAGTGTATATTTCAAACGGAACCGTTACACATAAATTAAAAGAATATTCTACATCGCTTGCCCCTGGTTTTGTCGCTTATTTTTATAGCAATGATATTGGTAATCCTACAACTGCATTTGTGGGGCAATTTGCAAAGTCTTATAACCTTAGAGTAGTGGCAGAAGGAAAGGAATATACTTCTAATACTTTCATACCTAATAATGCTATTACTTTAGATTCTATTTATACCAGAGTTGCACCTCAAAACCCTGATACATCTAAAAGAGTTTTGTTATTAAAGTCAACTGACCCTGCAGGCTTGGGAAATTATGGAAGGTATTTTACAAAGAAAAACAGTGAACCTTTTTTGCCGGGTGAAAATTCAGTTTTTGATGACCAGGTAATAGATGGAACGGTATTTACGGTTCAGTTGCCACAGGGTATTGACAGAAATAATCCGCCAAAGGCTGACAGTAATTTTTTTAAAAGAGGCGATACCATTACTTTAAAATACTGTAATATTCCACAATCTGCGTACACTTTTTGGAGTACCTGGGAGTTTGCTTTTCAAGGAATTGGAAATCCATTTTCGCAACCAAATAAGGTGTTGGGCAATATTTCAAATGGGGCTTTGGGAGCATTTTGCGGGTATGGTGTGCAGCAAAAAACGATCATTGCACGATAAAAATAAATAAGAATTAATTTTAGAAAATAAGAAAAAGAAAACATGGATAATACAGTAACAGAAAAAGTGAGTTGTTTAATAATAGGATCTGGCCCCGCAGGTTATACGGCTGCTATTTATGCCGCAAGGGCAAATATGAAACCGCTATTATACCAAGGAATACAGCCGGGCGGACAATTAACTATTACAACAGAAGTAGAAAATTATCCTGGCTACCCTGATGGGATACAAGGGCCTGAAATGATGGAGCATTTTGAAAAGCAGGCTGCAAGAATGGGTACCGATATAAGATATGGTTTAGCCACAAAAGTTGATTTTGGAGTAAGACCATTTAAAGTAGAAATTGATGAAGAAAAATGGATTGAAGCAGACGCTGTAATTATAAGTACGGGTGCTGCAGCAAAATGGCTTGGTATAGAAAGTGAGCAACGTTTAAACGGTTACGGGGTAAGCGCTTGTGCAGTGTGCGATGGTTTTTTCTTTAAAGGAAAAGAAGCCGCTATTGTAGGTGCAGGAGATACGGCGGCAGAGGAAGCATTGTATCTATCAAAAATATGCAGTACCGTACACATGATTGTACGCCGAGGCGAAATGCGTGCAAGCAAAATAATGCAGGAAAGAGTATTAGCAACACCCAATATAAAAGTGTATTGGCATAGTGAAACCGATGAAATTTTGGGTGATAAAAAAGTAGAAGCCGTTCGTATTTTAAACAACCAAACCAATGAAAAAACGGAAATACCTGTAAGTGCATTTTTTGTAGCCATCGGCCATAAACCAAACAGCGATATTTTTAAAGGATGGTTAGATATGGACGAAGCTGGTTATTTAATAACAACTCCAGGTACCACTAAAACAAATATAGAAGGCGTTTTTGCCTCGGGTGATGTACAGGATAAAATTTACAGACAAGCGGTAACCGCTGCAGGCAGTGGTTGTATGGCATCGTTGGATGCAGAAAGATACCTCAGCGAAAAAGGATTACATTAATGTTTACGATCCATTTAAAAAATATGATGTTTCATGCCTACCATGGTATGCATGCAGAAGAAAAAATTGTAGGAAACGATTTTGAAGTATCCGTTTCAGTATCATTTAATGCAGCCGAAAAAGTGGCAGAATTAAATGATACGATTAATTATGTTTCTGTTTATGAAATTATTAAACAGCAGTTTGCCCAGCCCGAAAAATTATTGGAAACATTGGCACAAAACATAACACAACAAATTCATAAAATTGATGATCGAATTACTTCAATTAACATAACTATAGACAAAAAAAATGCGCCCATCAGTAACTTTATAGGAACAGTTGGCGTTACGTATTCAAAATCCTATATCTGATGAAGTTTTTTTCTTTTTTATTTCTACTAATTTTTACTGGTTTCAATGTGTTTGCACAAGACTATGCAGCACTTATAAAAGAGGCTGACAGGCTGGAAGCAATTCCTGATGAAAAAGCTGCTTTTTTAAAATTTAAAGAGGCATTAAAAGTGCAGCCAAACAGTTTGTATGCCCTTGCCAAATGCAGTGAACTTTGCTGTAGAGTAGGAGGCAGGGAAAAAAGCACCAAAGTTCGTGACGATTATTATGCCACAGCACAAGTGTACGCTAAAACAGCGCTAAAGCTTTATCCTAACAGCGATGAAGCCAATGTAGCCATGGCTTTTTCTATTGCAAAAACTTTGATGCTTAAAAGTGGAAAAGATAAAATAACTGCGGTTAAGGAATTAAAAAGTTATGGTGACAAAGCTGTAACCTATAACCCGAGAAATTTTAAAGCTTGGCATGTATTGGGTAAATGGAATTATGAGGTAAGTAACTTAAATGCCATAGAAAGAACTGCCGTAAAAGTCATATATGGAGGATTGCCGGCAGCATCATTAAAAAACTCCATCATGTATTACGAAAAGGCAAAATCGTTGGCGCCAAATTTTACATTAAATTATTTAGAGCTTGCAAAAGCGTATAATAAAAATGATGAAAAATCAAAAGCGCTGTCACAACTCAATCATTTACTTGCCATAAAAAATCAAACAGAAGATGATCCTCGGATAAAAGCAGAAGCGCAGGGTTTGATTGCTAAATGGAAATAAAATTTTTCCACGAATGAATATTGCCACTAATGCACGAATTGGCACGAATAAATAATAAATAAATCTGTAAGCTATATCAAATTACATGAATAATCATTCGTGTGGATTTGTGTTATTAGTGGCAAAAATTTTTTAAGTAACCTCTAACGCTTGCAAAATATCATCTACTATATCATCTATAAATTCCAACCCAACAGAAATTCTTATGAGCCCAGGTGTAATACCCACTGCATTTCTTTCTACTTCACTAAGTTTTGAGTGCGTGGTAGATGCAGGGTGAGATGCAATGCTGCGACTGTCTCCAAGGTTATTGGTCATAGATAACAATTGCAATGCATTTAAAAATTTACGACCACCTTCCAATCCACTTTTAATTTCGAACGTTACAATACCACCGCCATTACTCATTTGCTTTTTTGCAATGTCGTATTGAGGATGCGTTTTTAAAAATGGATATTTTACATTATTTATTTTAGCATGCCCTTCCAGTTTTGTGGCCAATTGCAATGCATTATCTGCATGTTTATCCATACGTAAATGCAGGGTTTCTAAACTTTTTGTAAGCACCCATGCATTAAATGCGCTCAGTGATGGCCCTGTATTTCGTATAAATAAATACAGTTCTTTAATCAGTGTTTTATTGCCAACAACCACACCGCCAAGTACCCTGCCTTGCCCATCTATAAATTTTGTAGCAGAGTGTACCACAAGGTCTGCACCAAAATTAATAGGTTGTTGTACAGCAGGCGTTGCAAAACAATTATCTACCACCAACAAAATATTGCGAGGTTTACAAATGGCAGATAATACTTCGATATCAATAATATTTAACCCAGGGTTGGAGGGCGTTTCTACATACAGCATTTTTGTGTTTGGCTTTATGAGCCCTTCAATGGTTTCCGGCTTATCCATATCAAAATACGAATACTCAATACCCCACTTTGGTAAATATTTTGTGAGAATGGTATGAGTAGATCCAAACACTGCAGATGCAGATAAAATATGATCACCAGCCTTCAAAAAAGTCATGAAGGTACCAAATACAGCAGCCATGCCTGTTGCAGTAGCAATGCCCGTTTCAGCATTTTCGAACGCTGCTATTTTTGCAATAAATTCATCAACAGTAGGGTTTGAAAACCTCGAATAAATATTTGCCGTTGTATCATCATTAGAAAATGCGTCCGCCATATCTTCGGCAGAATCATACGTAAAACTGCTGGTTAAAAATAGGGGAGTACTGTGTTCTTTTTGTGCAGTTTGAGCAGTTTGTAAACGGATGGCCTTTGTTATAGGATGCAGTTCTTTCATAGTTCTAAATTTAGGTAGCATAATGAAAAGCGGTTGAGAAAATTGCCAACCATTTTACACTTACCCAATAATAAATCGTAAATAATAAATAAAATTATCCTTCAAAAATTACCTCATTCACCTTCACTTTAAAATTTATTACAGCCCCTGCACGCCTAAGCGTTTCTGCCACGGAGCAATATTTATCTATAGATAATTTCACGGCTCTAAAAGCTTTGCCAGGCTCTACATCGCCTATAAATTCAAAAATAAGGTCAATGGTTTCCCATACCGAAGGTTCTTTACCATGTTCTCTATCGCCATCAACAGCAATTTTAAAACTGCTGTATTCCTCTTTTTGTTTTTGTAAAATACTAATAACATCCACAGCGCTGCAACCGCAAAGAGCAGCCAGCATGGTCTGCATAGGGCGCATACCTTTTCCTTGTCCGCCTTGGTCAACAGGTATATCAATAAGCATGCTGTTGCCGGTAGCATCTGTAATAGTCATTCCATAATCCAGCGAAGTTCTTTCTGCAATTAATAAAGGCATAGTGTCATTTTTATTTTACAAATTTATGCCTATGCTGGTAAGGCAGAAAATAAAATACATTTGGGGCGGGGAGGAGTGTACAATAATCAGCATTTGTAACGGGCTGTTGGTAGTAGTGCCGCCACATAGTATATTAAACGCATAAGTTTATTATTGCGGCAGCTACTACTGTCCATCCCTGCGCCTTTGGGCATTTGTTCTTTGGTCAACATTAATTTGAAGTGTTTACTTTTTTCCCAATTAAATTATTGGGTTAGTTTATCTAAACTAAATGTCTCATTTATTATTCTATCAGTAGAGACGCTTCGCTTAGCTCTACAGATAGAATGAAATAAAAAAAACTACCGCCTTTATAAATTCCCCCTTAACAATTAAAGTTTCAAAGCTTTCATTTTATTTGTTCTGTAAACACCAACTCATGCATCTTTTTCTGCAACTCACACTTTTCTTCTTTTAGTAAAAAAAATCTCTTACAATCTTGTGTAAGCAAAACAACAACTATTAATAACCTTTCAAAATAGATTACATGAAAAAACTAATTATGCTATTGCCAGTTGCTATTCTCCAATTTTTATTTACTACTAATGCACAAACACCGGCAGGTTTCAAAAAAGGAACAGTAACCTTACATACAGGAATTATTTTAGAAGGCTATATAAAAGAAGATTTTAAGAAAGCAGCAAGTATAAGTTTTATAGATAACACTAGCAATAATAAAAAAAAGTATGATGCTGCTCAATTAAATGCTGCAACTATTGATACCACTGATTATATATGTATTAAATCAGATTTTTTTAAAACAATTTGCAAAGGCAAAATTTCTTTTCTGCAAAAAGTAAGCAATGTGGCAGGCAAAATAATATACAATGGTACAGAACCTGTTGTACTGCCAGGTACAGAAGGAAAAATATACGATTATTTTTCTTACAGCAACAATCAACTTACCCATATTAATAAAAAAAACTTAGATGGTTTTATACAAAATCAATTTGCAGATTGTGCAGCTGCTAAAGAAAATGCTCAAAGTATAAATGGAAATATTGCAGCACTTGCTTATTCTATCAACATTTATAATACCCAAAATAACTAAATGTATTTGCTTACAGCTAATACTGTTTTATGAATAAATTTTAAAAAATGTAAGATGAAAAGTATAATAACACTTATAGTTTTTGTATGTTTTTCTAATTTTATAAATGCTCAAACAAATGGCTTTACGCAAACAGTTAAAGGAGTTGTAATGGATGACCAAAGTGGAAATATTTTAGAAAATGTTACTGTTTCAATAAACAATACAAGTAGTATAACGAACAGTAAAGGGAACTTTGTTCTGGAAAAAATACCCATTGGTCGCCAGAATTTGAAAGCAAGCATTATAGGTTATGAAGAAGGTTATATTTCTAATATTGAAGTAACATCATCCAAAGAGGTAGTAATAGAAATAAGACTAAAAGAAAAAATTACAAAAATGGAAGAGGTGGTTGTAAAGAGTGATAAATCTAAAAACAAAGCTATAAATGAAGTAGCAGTGATAAGTGCCAGGCAATTGAGTATTGATGAGGCTTTTAAATATGCAGGTACTAGGAGCGACCCAAGCCGGATGGCGCAAAACTTTGCTGGAGTGAGTGGCAGTAACGATGGTAGAAATGATATTATTATTAGAGGTAATTCGCCGGCTGGTGTTTTGTGGAGAATGGATGGAATTGATATACCTAACCCAAATCATTTTGGTACACTTGGTGCAACTGGCGGCCCGGTGAGTATTTTAAATATTAATACACTTAAAAATTCAGATTTTTTAACGAGTGCTTTCCCTGCACAATATGGTAATGCCATTGCCGGCGTGTTTGATTTACGAATGAGAAACGGCAATGCAGATAAAAATGAATACACAGGACAAATGGGTTTTAATGGATTTGAGTTTGCCGCAGAAGGTCCCTTAAATAAAACATCTAAATCATCTTTTCTTATTGATTATAGATATTCTATGGTATCTGCTTTGCAAAAATTAGGTGTAAAGTTTGGCACAGGTACGGCAACACCTTACTACCAAGATGTAAATTTTAAAATAAACATGCCTACAAAAAAAGCGGGTACGTTCAGCATTTTTGGTTTAGGAGGAGAAAGTCATATTCGCTTTAAACCAGAGGCTGATGGTGAGGATAACCTTTATTCTACCAATGATGGCACACAAAGAGATAGAAATTTTAAATCGCTCACTGGTATTGTCGGTTTATCTCATTTATATTTTTACAACACTAATACTTCAGCCAAAACAACCTTTGCCATATCTGGTTTTTCATCAAAATATGAAGAAGCCATTGTTGAAAAGGGAAAGGAAAATAAAGATGCCTTCAATAGAAAAAATGATGTTGTAAAATATTCTCTCAGTCATACTTTTAATAAAAAGATAAATACTAAAAACCAGTTTACTACCGGCATAGTTGCAGATGTAAATAAAATAAAATTGTATCAGGACTATATCAAGGATGGCGATTCAACTTTAAGCAATCTTTTAAATGCAAATGAAACTGCCATTTTACTTAAAAGTTTTGCAAGTTTGGGGCATCGTTTCACTGATAAGTTTTCTACAAACATTGGCATTTACTTTCAAGACTTTACTGTAAATAACAGTTTTAGTGCCGAGCCAAGGTTTAATGTAAAGTATCAATTTAAGCCAAATCAATCTCTAGCATTTGGTGCAGGTTTGCACAGCCAAACTCAACCGTTAGATGTTTATTTTTATAAAACCAATAGTAACAATTTACTTACAAATAAAGAACTGAATTTTGTAAAAAGTGTACACACCGCCTTGGGTTATGATATTAATGTGTCAAGATATTTTCGGATAAAAACTGAATTGTATGGTCAATATATTTACAATGCTGCTGTAGAAAAAACATCTTCCTCTTTTAGTATGATTAATGCTGGAAGTGATTTTGGTTTCCCTGATAAAATTGATCTAATAAATAAAGGCAAAGGTTATAATTATGGTGTGGAGCTAACAGCAGAAAGGTTTTTGCATCAACAATTCTATTATTTATTAACTGTTTCTTTGTTTCAATCGAAATACAAAGGCAGCGATGGAGTGTGGCGCAACACTGCATTTAACAGCAATTATGTTATCAATATTTTGGGCGGAAAAGAGTGGAAACTAAATGCGAAAACTACTTTTGGAATAGATACCAAACTGAATGTAATGGGAGGGCAGCGTTACAATCCATTTGATTTGGAGGCTTCTAAAAATTCAGGTTATGTAGTGTATAAAACCAATGAAGCATATGGTATGCAAAACAAATATTATTTGAGGTGCGATTTAAAATTTTCTTACAATAGAAACTTAAAAAAGGTTACACAAAAATGGTATATAGATTTTCAAAATCTTACAAACCGAGAAAATATTTACATCCGTACTTTAAATCCAAAAACAGGTGTTGAAAATAAAATAAATCAAATGGGTTTTTATCCAAATATTAATTATCAAATTACATTTTAAACAAAAAAATTGGAGAGTTTAAAATTCATTTTAATTCAATATCCTATGTTTGGGGTTAAACATATTTGCATTAACTTTAATACCAAATGAAAAAACATAATTGCTGCATTGGGTTTAATGATAGGTTACTAATACTAATTGGCATCCCATTGTTGAGTTTTATTATACCAATAGTTTTTATGCAGTGCAGGTTTAATAAAGTTCCATTTTTTACTTGGGATAAGTATAT
The DNA here is from genome assembly GCA_031398005.1 of Ferruginibacter sp. GTDB lineage: Bacteria > Bacteroidota > Bacteroidia > Chitinophagales > Chitinophagaceae > Ferruginibacter. Next base: position 11,010 of record JANNMO010000004.1, on the reverse strand, counting down.
TGCAACACTCATAACAATTATAATCATATGGTACGGTAACAGAGGCATTATGGTTTACAGTAGAAAGAAATTTTTTTCTTTTGATGATGTAACTAAAAGATTGGTTTTTCAATCTGTTATTATGTTCGTGTTTACTGTAACAGCCAATACATTTATTGGAATTTTTACCGAAAATATTTATAGGGATTCCTTATTTGAAGTTGATAAGGTAGATATGCTTATTCATTCGAACTCTGCTGCGCTTTTTTGTACAATAATGATAATTGCTATTTATGAAAGTATTTATTTTATGCATGCGCTAAGGCATTCTGTAGAGGAACAGGAAACACTTAAAAGAGAAAGTTTGGCTGCACAATTAAATGCTTTGCGAACTCAGGTTAATCCTCATTTTTTATTTAATAATCTTAATACACTTGCATCTCTTATACCTGAATGCCCAAACCATGCAGTAGATTTTGTGCAACAATTATCAAAAGTTTACAGGCACATTTTAGAAGTAAAAGATGAGAAAAGCATCTTACTAAAAAATGAACTGGAAGTAATGGAGGCGTATTACTTTTTATTAAAGACTAGGTTTGGAGATAACCTTAGAGTAAATATTAATATTCCGCACGATAAATTGAAGAATAAAATTGTACCCCTCAGTTTGCAGTTATTAATGGAAAATGCCATAAAACATAATATTGTTTCTGAAGCCAAACCTCTAGTAATAGATATATTTACCGAGAAGGAAAATCTGATGATAAGCAATAACCTGCAAGTAAAAAAACAGATATCAGAATCTACAGGTATTGGATTAAATAATATTCGCAATCGGTATAAATTGCTTGGAGAAAAAGAAGTAATATTAACCGAGACAGAAAATAATTTTACAGTTTCTATACCATTAATTGCAAACTAATATGAATGTTTTAATTGTAGAAGATGAAATACCTGCGGCACAGCGCTTAACCAAATTACTGCAGAAACAGCAAAATGAAATTAGGATCGTTTTTAAAACTGATAGTATTGAAACAAGTGTACAATATCTTAACACAAATCCTGTTCTTGATTTAATTTTTATGGATATACAGTTAGCCGACGGATTGAGTTTTGATATTTTTGAACAAGTTCAAATTAAAACCCCGGTAATATTTACAACTGCATTTGATCAGTTTACATTAAAAGCATTTAAGGTAAACAGTATTGATTATTTACTAAAGCCTATTGATGAAAAAGAACTGGAAAAGGCATTGTCAAAATATTATGATCTACATCAAAAACCAATGACAAATTTTTCTGAAAAAATGATGTTATTAATGCAGGAAATTAATTTGGTAAAATATAAAGAAAGGCTGCTAATTAAGCGAGGACAACAATTAAGTTATTTAAAAACTGAAAATGCAGCATATTGCTTTGCAGATGGAAAACTGTGCTACGCAGTTGATTTTAACGGAATAAAATATTTACTTGAAAATAACCTTGGTCAGTTAGAAGAACAGTTACAACCTTCTACATTTTACAGAATAAATAGACATTTGTTGGTAAATATTGAAGCAATAAAAAAAGTACATACATGGCTGGGAGGAAGATTAAAAATAGAAATTATTCCAACCACAATGGCAGAAACAGTTGTAAGTAGAGAAAGAGTAAATGGATTTAAGGACTGGCTAGGGAAGTAGGTATAGTAAGATTACATTAACTACTTGCCTCATGTTTAAGTTTTGGGGATTCATAAATAAATTTATGCTATCTACTTCCTACTAAAAATTGAAAAATGTATTATGATGGAAGGCTTCCGACAAAAATGTATGGGACATAGTTGGGTAAGTAGTAGCTGCCTCAATAAAACACTTTAAGTATAAAAAAAAATTGTGGCGGCACCCGCCTTTGGCGGCAAGCAGTCTATTACAGAGATCCCAATATGTAGCTGAATAAAGTTGTATTGCCCACAGCCCTCGATGTGTTTTTTTATTTTTACCTTTTCAGGAAACCCCAAAAAAATCCCCCTATAGTTTACAAGCTACAAGAGGATATTGGGCAATGCATTTTAAACTATTTACTCATTTCAAAACGTAACCTATATTTGCCACCATCGCCGGCTAATTCAATATTTTTTACAATGGTTTGGCTGTTTACATTTACCAAATCTGCAGCAGTATATTTTATTTCTGCTACCCCAATTAAATCATCGCTGCTTGGTATGCCGGTGACGGTTACACCTGTTAAAACATCTTTTGTATCTTTTATAAGTTTAGATACCATAGAGGCTCTGCTCATACCGGCATTGGCATAAGATGTAATGGCAGCAAACAATTGCGCATGAAGACCTGCCCGTATGCCACCTGCTTGCGCATCGTCGTTTTCCATTAATGCGGCTATAAAAATAGCCTCGTCAGGTGAGTTAAGATCATGTGCCTTTCCATCTAGCCCCCAAAAATTTTTGGAAGGATGGTTAAGTACTTCTCCCAATGGCCCGGGAATGCTCACAAAGGTGGCCACCAAATCTCCTTTGTCTACATTTTCCCATGGGCCGTACATGGTAGTTGATGCTGCAGGTATTGTTACAAGACCTGCAACTTTTTTTAGTTTCGATGCAAAGACGAGAACATAAGGTTCTTCTGATGCGCTTGGTTCATTTGTCTCTTCGAGACAGCGCATTTTCTTTAATGCAAATTTTACTTTTGGCATAGTGATAATTTTATTGTTTAATAATTTTAATCCCAATGCATAGTTCTGCATTAATAAATAATTTTATAGAAATTACCTATTTACTGGATGATGTTAGTTATTTAATGGTGAATAAATAATTGAATATTTAAAAGAAACAATTAGACACAATTACTTTCATTTATCATGCTATATTTATTTATTATTTTTTAATCCATTAAAATTGCTGTATGAAAAAAATATGCACGTTTTTATTTTTTGCTTTTGTTATTTTAGCTCCATCTTGTAACACTGCTAAACAATTATTTTCAGCAGATGATGCCGGCAATGCAATAAGAGAGTTACTTTCTTTTGGTACACAATACGGAGGAGATTTATTGAGTAAAAAAAATGCATTTAATAAGGAAAGTATATTACAATCTATTTTGCCGGGAGATGCTGGTAAAATATTGAGCACGCTGGAAACATTGGGGTTAAGTAAAGAGGTAAATAGATTTTCTGCTACTATTACAACTGTTGCAGAAAAGTCGGCTGAAAAATCGGTACCTATATTTTTGTTGGGTATAAAAAATATGGGTTTTAAAGATGCAATTGGTATTGTAAAAACTGGGGGCACTGCTGCCACAGATTATTTGCGTAGAAATATTGGAGATACTTTGCGTAAAGCAATAACACCCGCCGTAAACAGTGGACTGGAAGAATACAAACTAGCAAGTCAATGGAATAATTTAGTAGCACCCGCTAAAATGTTTTTGGGCGATAAATTAAATGTAGACCTGGGTAATTTGCTAAGTGGAGTAATTGCAAATATGATGTTTAATAAAATAGCAGAAAAAGAAATGGCCATAAGAAGCAATGCTGCAGAGAGGAAGACTGCATTATTGCAAAAAGTATTTGGACAAGTTTTAAAAAACAAGTCTATCAATTAATAATTTGTATTAGATTTTAGGTAGTAAAAATTAAATACATCTTCAATCCAAAATTTATTTTACACTGTATAATTTAAGTACTGGGTGGGGTAGTAGCATCAGTAACAGGAAAATTATTTGGGGCAGCACACCTTATCCAATATTCCATAATTACACTTATTGTTTTTTCCAGTTCAGCCATTGTATCTTGTTTCAGAAAAAATCCTTGTACTGACATGCTATAAGCATCAATAACCGCTCTCTGGCTTAAAGCTGTAGAAAAAAATATGTAAGGGATGCATTTAATAACAAGTTGAGCATCCGTTTTTAATTTCCATCTCAAATCAAAGCCACTAAGTTTTGGCATATTAATATCTGAAAGAATAAGGAAAGGAATAGTATCAACTTTATTTAAAAAATCGAGCGCTTCTTGGCCATCAAAAAAGAAAATTAATTCATTTGTGTATCCCAGTTTTTTAAATACTTGTTTTAAAAAATCCTGGTCATCTTCATCATCTTCTATAATTATTACAGGTCCGTTTTTATTCATGATAGGTTTGTTAGTTTTTAAGAAATTGAACTTGTAAGCTACTCAATTTCATTGGGTTAAAAGCATGAATCTGTTTAAAATTTACAAAACGGTTTCTAATTGTGGAGAATTGTGTTCTCTTGTTTTTGATGGCAGCTGCTTCGGTTTTACTATAGATAACCCATAAGAATTATTGTGTCCTACAATAGAGCCGCTTTCTGTCAAAGTGCTTCTTCTATAATTTTAGTGTTGCAACATGGTATAGTTCTTGTTTTTAAATTTTTACCCCCGGAATATTCACATAGCAACAAATAGTGTAAGCGATTTTCAAAGTAATATTCCAATCAATAAAAATTTCCAGATTTCTAATAATAAAATATTCTATATACCTCAAATAATTAATTATGGAAGAACTCGAAAAATGGAATGATAGGCTTGAAACAGATAAGCTAAGCGAGGACGAAGAAAGCATTCTCAGCCAGATGGGATTGACAGGAAGTTCCCGCAGAAAATTTTTGAAACAGGCTTCTGTGGCAAGCCTCAGCATCTTGGCTTCCACATACTTTTCATCTGGCGCATATGCAAATCCTGTTAATGATTTACCCGCAAACGCAAATGTTTTCATGAATGAAATTACAGTGAACCTCCGGGTGAATGAGCAAATGAAATCCCTAACGATTGATTCCAGGGTTACTTTATTGGATGCGCTTCGGGAGCGGCTGGCACTCACCGGATCTAAAAAAGGTTGTGACCATGGGCAGTGTGGTGCTTGTACTGTAATGATAGATGGAAAAAGGCAACTTTCCTGCCTCACGCTTGCAGCAACATGTGGAAATAAATCCATAACCACCATTGAAGGTCTGGCCAAAGGTGGCAAAATGCACCCCATGCAACAGGCATTTGTAAAACACGATGGTTTTCAATGTGGGTATTGTACGCCGGGGCAAATCTGCTCTTCGGTAGCATTGTTAGAAGAAGCCAAGAATGGCGATGCAAGTTTTGTAACTGAAAATTTCAAGAACATTAAAAAGAACCTTAAACTTTCTGAAGAAGAAATCAGGGAAAGAATGTCAGGCAATATTTGCCGTTGCGGTGCATACAACAATATTGTGCAGGCTTTTAAAGAAGTGCATTCAGGCGATGATAAAATGCCTACCTGGGAGTTTGCTACACAGGAACAAATGCAACGTGCAAAAAAGGCATAACATCTTTTATCGATCTGTAGAATTTACATTTTAAATTAATAAACATGAGACCATTCACTTTTACAAGTGCAGAAAATACAGTGCAAGCGCTCGGTGCCGTAAAGGGAAACTCAAAATACCTCGCCGGCGGAACCAATCTGGTAGACCTAATGAAAGAAGATGTGGAGCGCCCCGAACAATTAATTTACGTCAGCGGGCTTGAGTATAATAAAATAACAACGAATGCAAGTGGCGGGCTCACCCTCGGTGCAATGCTGAGCAATGCAGCTACAGCCAACCACCCCGAAGTGCGCAAAAACTATCCGCTACTTTCCATGGCTATGCTTTCTGCAGCCACTGCGCAGATCAGGAACATGGCCAGCAACGGTGGTAATTTATTACAACGCACCCGTTGCCCTTATTTTTTTGAGGTATCAATGCCCTGCAATAAAAGAGAGCCGGGTAGCGGCTGTGGTGCCAAAGATGGTATGAACGCCGTACACGCAATTTTTGGATATAGTGAAAAGTGTATTGCAGTGCATCCGTCAGACATGTGTGTGGCATTGGCAGCAATGGAAGCAACCGTAGAAGTGCAACAACCCGGCGGTGGATCACGCATGATTCCTTTTACTGATTTCCACCGATTGCCCGGAGACATGCCGGAGAAAGATACCAACCTTCAACCGGGAGAATTGATCAGCGCTATCCATCTTCCGAAACCAATATTTGCTGATCATTATTATTATTTAAAAATCCGTGAGCGCTCCAGCTATGCATTTGCTTTGCTTTCCGTTGCAGCTGGGCTACAGCTAAACAATGGTGTTATCAGCAAAGCAGGATTGGCCATGGGTGGTGTGGCACACAAGCCCTGGAAGCTTATCAAAGCGGAAGCTTTTCTTGCTGGCAAAAAGCCCACGCAGGAAAATTTTGAAGCAGCGGCCAAGTTGGAAATGATTGATGCAAAACCTTTCAAAGAAAATAAGTACAAAATAGAAATGGGAACCAGAGCCATTGTGCGGGCGCTTACGCAAGCGTTCGAAAGAGAAGCATAATTGAAGAAACCTGTAAAAAATATTTTACGATGAACACATTAAATGTATCGGCTACCGGTAATGCAATAGATAGGGTGGAAGGTCACCTCAAGGTAATGGGGATGGCAAAATACGCTTCTGAATTTCCGATAAAAGATAAGGTTTACGCCCAGGGGTTGAACAGCACCATTGCAAAAGGTGAGATCGTTTCTATTGACACTTCCGAAGCGGAAAAACTGCCCGGCGTTTTAAAGATCATTACTTACAAGAATGCGGAAAAACTAAAGGCATTCGATAAAGAGATGCCTGAGATTTCTACCACCAGTATTGCGCCGGTATTGCAAACAAATAAGGTGCATTTCTATGGAGAATATGTCGGCTTGGTAGTAGCCGAAACTTTAGAGCAGGCGAAGTATGCGGCCAGGCTCGTAAAGTTTACCTATAAAAAAGATGCAAACCCTGCCATTCATTTAGACAAATTAAGGGCAAAGGCTTACAAGCCAAATGAAAAATCTGATTATTCCCGGGGCGACCTGAAAGCGGGACTAGCTGCGGCAGACGAAAAAATAGACGTGACCTATAATACACCCATAGAGCACCATCATCCAATGGAACTGCATGCAGTTATTGCCAGTTGGGATAATGGCAAAGTGACGGCCTATGCAAGCCAGCAAATTGTAAACGATGCTACTATTGCTATCTCAGATACTTTTCAAATTCCAAAGAAGAATGTACGGGTTGTGGCAGCATACGTGGGCGGTGGTTTTGGTTCTAAATTAAATGTAGAGCGCCATGTGATAATGGCTGTGATGGCTGCAAAAATGGTGGGGAAGCCCGTGCAGGTTACCGTTACCAGGCAACAGATGTTTACCAATACCGGCCTTCGCCAGCACAATGAACAGAAGTTGAAAGTGGGCGCCAAAAAAGACGGAACGCTTACTGCACTATCGCACGAAACGCTTTCGCATACTTCGCCAACATTGGAATTTCAGGAAGCATGTGGGCTGGGAACACAAATGCTGTACAAGGTGCCCAATAATTTTGTTACGCACCGGTTGGTGCCCCTTAATATACAAACGCCATTTGCTATGCGTGCGCCCGGCGAGGCCACCGGAAGTTTTGCACTGGAGTCTGCCATGGATGAAATGGCATGGAAATTAAAAATGGACCCTATCGATTTCAGAGTGAAGAATGATACGCAAACTGACCCGAGCAATAACAAACCTTTTTCATCACGGCTGCTCGTAGAATGCATGCGCATTGGTGCAGAAAAATTTGGGTGGAAAGACCGCAAAATGAAACCACGTACCAACAAAAAAGGCAACTGGCTTATTGGCTATGGTGTGAGCGCTGCTTCCCGGGCTGCACCTTATTTGAAAACTAACGCCAAAGTAATTTTAACGTTGGATGCTGATAAAGTGAATGCCACCGTACAGATGGATGCAACCGATATCGGCACAGGAAGCTACACCATCATAGCACAAACTGCATCGGAGTACCTGGGTATTCCAATAGAACAGGTGACGGTAGAACTGGGCGATTCTAATTTCCCTGTAGGGCCCGGCTCTGGAGGTTCCTGGGGCGCTGCCTCCTTTTGCAACGGTGCCATGGCAGCATGCGAAAATGCCATCAAAACACTCAAACAGAACCGCAATATTAAAGAAGAGGAAAAAGTGGAATTGGCTGATTTGATGAAAAAAAATCAGCTGACAAAATTTGAAGCCGAGGGCAGTGCCGGGCCTTCCAAAGAATTTGAAGAACACTCAGTATATTCTTTTGGCGCAAACTTTTCTGAAGTATGGGTAGACAAAGATACCGGTGTGTTCCGCATCAAACGGATGGTGAATGTGGGTGCAGCAGGTAAGATCCTGAATCCTAAAACAGCCTATGGTCAGATCATCGGCGGGTTAACGATGGGCGCAGGAATGGCCATGGCAGAACAAACCCGTGTAGAACCTAATTTCGGAAATTTCATCACCCGATCTTTTGCAGATTATCATGTGCCGGTAAACCTGGATATGGCAAACATAGATGTGGTCTTCCTGCCGGAAGACGATAAGATCGCCAACAAAATGGGCGTGAAAGGGATTGGTGAATTGGGAATCACCAGCGTAGCTGCATCCATTGCCAATGCTATATTTAATGCTACCGGCAAACGCATGCGTGACCTTCCTATCACGCCGGAAAAACTGATAGAAGCGAAAGTAGAACCGGGCATTAAAATGTAAACCAAATTATGTTTCGGAAAAAATAACAGCGCCAAAAGTAATCAATGCTTTTGGCCTTTTTTTACCCCGAATACATGCAGCACCTGCGGAAACAAAAAAGCCCGGTCTCCTGTACTTTTACCAATTTTACTTATTTTTTTTATTTAGCCCTCATACTGTACAATTAAACTTTCGTTTTTAAACGTCGTTTCATTGAAACAGTCTTTGATGGGGTTAATAGAATTTGCTACTGGCCAAAAGACCACGCAGCGGAGACTCACGGGTGGAAGTTTGGGCATTCGGAAGATTGAAAGACAAATCAAAAGATTCGAAAAACTACCTATTTTAGATGTCGTTGCGTAAAGGAGTTAGGAAGCTGACTATTCGCAATTAGTAAACATTAAAAAATAAATTTTATCACCAATATTTACTTCTAATTCAGGAGTACTGGATATTTGTCTAATGTGATTTTCAGGTTTAAAAACATAATTCCCCCAATCTGAAGCCTGGCAACATAAATCCCAAGTTCCTTTTATTTTTGAAAACTTCAAAGTATCGTTCTCAATATTAAAAGTCATATTCTTATTAAAAGTTAAGGTACCTCTTCCAATATTAATATTATTTCTCTTTTTTGTTTCATTAACATCTAAGCAAAATATTTTAGACTCAAGCCCTTGAATATTTTGTTTATAACCTGAGTCACAAGAAGCAAGTAAAAAAATTCCTGCCACAATTAAAGAAATCATATTTTTTTTCACACATTAAAAAATTATGGTGTTCAGATTATTGCTCCCTCCAAATTTCATATCCAATCAAATCATCTTTCGTCACAGGCTCAAAACCAACTTCAATTGGTTTCCAATCAAAAAATCCTTTTTTATCTAAAGGCGTATGTCCAACACCATAACCATCTTTATCATACATAGAGCCAATACCCAACGTTTTAATATCAATTTTTGAAGGTCGTTTATCATATTTATTTTTGTAAATCTTTACATGAACAATTTCATCCTCAATTACAAGAATTTTTACAATGCCAAATTTCCCATCACCATTTTCAACAGTGCAGATAGACCCGGCTTTAATTTTACTTTGGCTTGAACAACTCAATACCGCAATTGATAAGAAAATAAACAAAAAGAATGTAAAGCGTTTTTTCATAGTATTTTATTTTTCAATTCTCAAAACAGTGAAGCTATACAATAATTATCACTAAAGGCAGCATCATACTAAGCGGCTCGCTGCTGGTCAAAAGACCATGCAACGGCGGCTCACGGATGAAAGTTTAGGCTTTCTGATGATTGGGAGATGCATCAGAAGGTGCGAAGAGTCTAAAGTATTATTTTTTTTCGAATTAAGTCCCGGCGGGGGTTTCACAATCTTACACTTTGAGACATACAAAACAATCCGTGAAACACCGACGCATTAAACACCGAGCGTTATAACAAACCCCATCTACAAATCTTTGTAAAGTTTTTGAGAAAAATATTTTACCTTGTTTATTAGCAACTTTTCCGAACGGAGCCATTGCGTCGAAGACAATGAAGATTGGACTACGCAAGGCCTGGCAAGAGCCGAGGCATTGCTGCAGAGTATTAAAACAAAATTATACGCCGCTGGTTAAAACCAAGCGGCGGCGAAGATTTTAGCGTAGACGAACAAAGGCAGAGCATCCATTGCCAATGCGATCTTTAATGCTACCGGCAAACGCATGCGTGACCTTCCTATCACACCGGAAAAACTGATAGAAGCGAAAGTAGAACCAGGCATTAAAATGTAAAGCAAATTATGTTCGGTAAAAAATAACAGCGCCAAAAGCAATTAATGCTTTTGGCCTTTTTTTACAGCGAATACATGCAGCACCTGCGGAAACAAAGCATCCATATACTCCTCTACCCCATTCTTAGAACCTGGAAAAGTGAGCACCAACGTTTCACCGATAAAGCCCGCCACCCCCCTGGATAACATCGCATAAGGCATGCGCTCCTGCCCATACCTGCGGGCAGTTTCCATGATACCGTCTATGGGTCTTTCGATTAGTGGTGCCACCGCTTCCGGTGTCACATCCCTGCCGGAAAGCCCCGTGCCGCCGGTGAAAATAAGCAGACTATGTCCTCCTGCTGCAAGGTCGATTGCTTTTTGCCGGATCACTTCTAATTCATCAGGAACAATTTCATATTTGCCGGTAGGTATGCCAAGCTGCTCCAGCCTTGCTATGATGGCTTTGCCTGAACCGTCTGCTGCTTTTTGCTCGTAAACAGAATCTGAGCAAACAACTACTGCAGCCGTGAGATCTGCAAATTGTAGATTTTTAAGATCGGATTTGCCCCCCGATTTTTCCAGTAAACGAATGTGGTGAATTTCCACGCCCTTGTCAATTGGCTTAAGCATATCGTACATGGTGAGTGCCGTCACAGATGCACCATGCATCGCTTCCACTTCCACACCCGTTTTGTAAATGGTGTGTACTTCTACTTTAATGATGATATTCAAACCTTCCAC
>JANNMO010000022.1:0-121983 GCA_031398005.1 Ferruginibacter sp. | reverse complement strand
CATGAATCACCCTGGTAGGCTGCTGTGGCAATATCAACAGGTATGCAGAATCAAAATATTCCTTTGTACGGCCAGCGGCATAACCTACGGCAATTGAAGGTTGCAGCCAGAATTTTTTAAACAACACATTCGCATACAGATCATTTTGAAAAGGGTTTACATCAAAACCGGTGGAAGAACCTTTTATATACCGGGTATATGAAACACCGGCACTCAGCTTTTTTGAAAGATAATTATAAGATGGGCTAACAGCATACTGGTAAACGGCCGGCCTACCGTTATCGGAGGCTACAAAGCCAGTTAGTGCTAAAGCAAGCCCGCTTTTGTGAAAATAACCAACTGAAGGCGCATAATATATTTTACTGGTAGTAGCCTGACCGGCATTTAATGAATTATTCTTTAGGCTAAAGATGGCATTTCCCATTGCAACACTAACTTCTGCATAACTACTGTCTTTCTTTTCATTCAGCATACTCATGAAGGCATCGTTCTTAAACATAGAATCCAATGCAGCTTTTTCTTCCGCAGTTAATTGCAGCTCCTGTGCAGAAGCATCTATTAGTAATAATAACATCCAGGCTGTAACAATGATCCTAAGCATTTACAATATTTTTGGCAACCCATTCAGACCTTTATTTTCGCATATGGTTTAATCTTGCCAATAAATAATGGGAATAGTTCAATGTAAAATTAAGTTTGTCTCAATGAGTCATCAACAACATTTTTATAGCTTTTTACAACTATCACCAATAAAAGTTGTAAATGATAAATCTCTATCTGAAGTTGGTTATTAATTTTCAGGTATTAAATTTAAGCAAAGAGGAACAGGCGATCATTTAGGGAGTTTCGCAGAGGAAACATGCCGGATGAAAATCCTGTAAAACCTCATAATTCATTTCAATGCTGACGTAAATAGGATATTTTTAATAATTTATACACAGAATTTTATAGTCTTTGCCTGAAGCGGCTTGTAAGAGTATGAACAAATAGGCATTCTGATACAAAATTTTTACTTAATTATGCCCTTGAGTAAATATTATAAGGTTTTCCCGGATCAAACCCTTACCTTTGCGGCGATTATTGAAAACTGAGAATTACATGACATGTTCAGTTGCTGTTGATCACAGGCATTAAAATTATCTTTTCTACCAAGATCATTTCTCTCCCAACGGCCCGAAGCATTACATGTGACCATCAAAAACTTTTTTTTTGACCACGTGTATTTTGCGCACTGCATTATAACGGTCTTTATTTTAAAAAATTATTTATACAATGACAAATGCATTTGAAGCATTAGGGCTTAAAGCTGAGCTCGTACAATCGGTAACCGACCTTGGTTTTACCACTCCCACTCCTATACAGGAACAGGCTATCCCGGTGTTAATTTCCGGAACAATGGATTTTGTAGGACTGGCACAAACAGGAACCGGAAAAACTGCCGCATTCGGGCTTCCTTTATTACAACTGATTAACGCTGCAGATAAATTTCCGCAAGCGCTGATCGTTTGCCCAACACGTGAACTTTGCCTGCAAATAACGAACGACCTGCTCGATTTTAAAAAACACATAAAAGGTGTAAACACTGAAGCTGTTTATGGTGGTGCATCCATCAGTATGCAGATCAGGAACCTGCGCCAGGGTGTACAGATAGTTGTGGCAACGCCAGGCCGATTGATAGACCTGATTGAGCGTAAAGCTATCGACCTTCAAAAAGTAAAATATGTTGTTTTAGATGAAGCAGATGAAATGTTGAACATGGGCTTTAGAGAAGATATTGATTTTGTATTGAAGAATACCATTAACAGAGAAAGCATCTGGTTATTTTCTGCAACAATGCCGAGCCAGGTTCGTGCCATTGCAAAAAACTTTATGACCAACCCTGAAGAAATTACGGTAGGTAAAAAGAACAGTGGTAATGTAAATATTGATCACCAGTTTTTTGTGGCACCGGCAAACAGTCGCTACGAATCATTGAAGCGATTGATAGATTTTAACCCAGATATGTACGGGATTATTTTTACAAGAACGAAGGCGGATGCGCAGGATATTTCTGAGCGTTTATCTAAAGCTGGTTACGAAATTGAAGCCTTGCATGGCGACCTTACGCAACAACAAAGAGACAGAGTAATGGGACGCTTTCGTACCAAAGCTTTGCAACTTTTAATAGCTACAGATGTGGCTGCACGTGGTATTGACGTGGATGGTATTACGCATGTAATCAATTACGAATTGCCAGATGATATGGAGGTTTATACCCACCGTGCAGGTCGTACAGGCCGTGCAGGTAAAACAGGTATATGCTTAACCATTTGCCATAGCAGAGAAAGTTTTAAAATAAGAAGTCTGGAGAAAATGGTGAACACACAGTTCCATAAAATGGATATACCAAGCGGTAAAGATGTGTGCAGAAAACAATTTTTTCACTTTATGGATAAGTTGATTAAAACTGATATTTCTCATGGTGATTACGAAACATATTTGCCAGACCTTATGGAGAAATTTGCAGACGTAACAAAAGAAGAAGTGTTGCAAAGAGTAGCTGCTTTGGAGTTTGACCATTTCTTAAAATATTATGAAAATGCGGAAGACCTAAATGCAAAAGATGCTGGTAGAAGAACGATGAATAACGACAGAGGAGTTGTACGTGATGATAGCAGCAGAAAAGAACGCAGCACTTTTAACAGAAGAGACAACGGTTACACAAGATTGTTTTTAAACCTTGGTACTAAAGATGGTTTTTACAAAGCAAGCATGTTACAGTTTGTTTTGGATGAAAGTAATTTAAACAAAGAATCATTAGGCAAAATAGATTTGCGTGATATGAATACCTGGATTGAATGCGATAGTGCAAGTGCAGGACAAATGATAAAATCGTTGGATGGTAAACGCTACAACAACCGTACAGTTCGTATGAACGAAGCTGATGGTGGTTTTAAAAGACCAAACGATGAAGGAAATACAAGAGATGTAGGAAGTGCACCGAGAGAAAGGAAGAGAGTGTATGGTGCTGGTAGAGAGAGAAGATAATTTGCTAATGAATGTGATAATGAAAGCCCTGCTGAAAAGCGGGGTTTTTGTGTTGATTAAAATAGAATGATTTATTATTTAAATAATTCATTGAAGGTTGCATAATGTAATGGTAGTTATAGCTATATTAATTATATTACATAGTCATTCAAGCAAATAAAGTATCTTCTAAGAGAAAAGATTATATCTATTATTACGCAAGTCATTAAAATACGAGCAAGCAAAATTTAAGGCCATGAGAAAAATTTACATTGTTGTCATACTGTTTTTATTGGGGAATAAATTGATTGCTCAAAATTGTCCTATAGGCATTTCCCCGGCACAAAATGCCAATAATGTTTCAGTAAAGCCCACTTTTACTTGGAATTCAACAGGAAGTAGTTCCTATGCGGTGGTAATTGTAAATCCTACTACCAATCAAGAAATATATTCATGGTTAATTGGTTCCAATGTAACTTCTTATAATTTTGAATTTAATGCTTTTACTTTTTCTCCAAATACCACTTATGACTGGTATATTAAACCATGGGATTTAATTACAGGTTTTACACTGGGTTGTGAAGTAAATAAAAAAAGATTTACAACTGGTTCTATAACATGTGTCGCCAATACCTCGCCTATAAATGTTTCAACTTCTCAAAATATAAATCCTATTTTAAGCTGGCAACAAACAACAGGTGCTAATTTGTATGATATATATTTAGGCACGACGGCTTTAACTACTACATTGTTAACAACAGTTAGTGCTACTTCATATGCTATTACAACTCCTAACACCTTAGCTACAAATACCACATACTTTTGGTATGTAGTGCCTAAAAATACTGTAACAGGTGCTGCTGTTGGCTGTGATGTAAATATTACTTCATTTACCACAGGTGATTTTTCGTGTACCAGCAATTTGTTACCTGCAAATAATGCAACTAACCAAAGCCCCACCCCAACTTTAACATGGAACAGCAATGCTGTAGCCAGCAGTTATGACATCTACTTTGGAACAGATGCTTTACCCACAACTTTATTAGCTAACGTTACTCAAAGTACTTATTCGATACCGGTAGCTTTAAGTTTGTTGAATAATACTACCTATTACTGGTATGTGGTTCCAAAAAATGGTACTACTCCTGCTACAGGTTGTGAAACAAGTATTACCAGCTTCACCACTGCTTCTTTAAACTGTGTAACTGGTATAACGCCTACAAATGGTCAAACTTCTTTGGATCAATCAATCAATTTAACTTGGGCTACCACCGGAGCTACCAGTTATGATGTTTATTTGGGTACGACGAATCCGCCTACCTCAATGGTAGTTAATACTGCTGCTACTCATTATGGGTTTACTAATTATCTACCAAATACTACTTATTACTGGTATATAATCCCTAAAAATGGTAACAATGCAGCAACAGGTTGTACGAGCAATACTAAAAATTTTAATACCGGCACATGTGCTAAAAATTCTAATCCCCCAAATAATTCTGTTCGAATCAGCTTTTCTCCTGTTCTTAGCTGGCTTCCATTTGCCGGAGCATCTTTGTATGACCTTTATATAAGTTTTACTAGCAATGTTCCACCTGTTTTGCATACCTCCAACATACCTACCAATACTATCACTTTAAATGTTGGCGATGGAAAAGCTGTTTATTGGTATGTTATTCCTAAAAATTCATCGGGAACTATTATAGGTTGCCCGAGCAGCAAATTTATGTTTAACACAAGGGCAAGTCTTACTGAAACTTTTGGTTGTCCTTACAATTATTTGCCACTTAATGGTGCGGTTAATGTGAATCAAAATATAACATTATCATGGGATCAGCCTTTTGGCTCTAACATGACTGGCCTATTTAATGTTTATATGGGAACTTCGCCCACTGCTTTTACATTAATGGCTTCAAATATCAGTAATTCGTATACAACAAATACTTTGTTACCAAATACAAAATATTATTGGTACGCATCTTCCATAACAACTAGTGGAAGTGCTCCCTGTGCCAATATAGCTAGTTTTACTACCAATAATCTAATTCCGAGTGTATGCATACCTTCGTATAGTGTGGGTTGTGATGATGGCATTAGTTCTTTCTCTATAAATGGTGAATCTAGTTTGCTTTTTAGTGGTTACTATAGTTGTGGTGGAAACCCTACTTATAATAATTTTTACAATACTATTAATACTGATTTGGTGGCAGGTAAGGGATATATGGGAACCCTTAACTTGAATTCCAATTCATATGTAAGTTTATGGATTGATTTTAACAATGACGGATTATTTAACTTGAATGAAAATATACTCAGCAACTTATCTTTTCTATTGTTGCAACAAGGAAGTAATTTAAACAAATTTTCCATTTACATTCCTTCAAATGCCCCTGTTGGAGAACATAGATTAAGGTTAAGATTGGTGAAAGGCGCTTTAACCGGACCGATGGATCCTTGCGCTACATATGCATCAGGCAGAACTTATGATTATAAAGTCATAATCATGCCAGCTAGTACTGCTCCGCAATACACTATTAGCAATGCTAATACATCATTTTGTGGAACTCTAGCTTATACTAGTATCATCGGAACATCTAACAATAATGAACCCGTGCCAATCTTTGATAAAGATGGAGGTATTGTTGCACTAATAAATGCAAATGGAAATAATCTAGGGATGTTGGAATCCAGTTCCTATAAGAATGTTGGTGCATTAAGAAAAACAGCCCCTAATGGCTCTTATTATGTAGATAGAAATATAACTATCACTCCAACATCACAACCAAGCAATGGGAATGTAAGTGTAAGATTATATTATACTGCTGCGGAGTTGGCAGCTTTTCAAGCATTGGTACCTACTGCTACGACTAGCACTTTAAACATTACCAAAACTGGGAATAATTGCTCACAAACTTATGCCGGACCTGGTACATTTTTACCGCAAACAGGCAATGGAGCATATGGCACAGATTATTTTGTAGATATCTCCACACCCGGTTTCTCAAGCTTTTTTATAAAAAATGGGCTAGGTGTGCTACCGGTTAAAATAGATTATTTTACAGGCAGCAAACAGCAAGATTATAATTTATTAAACTGGAAAATAAATTGTGATGCAGGAACCCATATTAATGTAACACTTGAACACAGTGTTGATGGTATTCAATTTAATAACCTGCAAACACAAAATATTAGCGATATAATGTGTCAAAACCCTTTTTCATATAAAGATTATAAAGCCGTATCAGGTTCTAATTATTATAGGTTAAAAATTACATCAACCAATGGGGAAATAAAGTACAGCCAAGTAATAAAATTATTAAATAAAGCCAAAGGGTTTGAACTGATAAATATTGTTCCTAACCCTTTAAAAAATAATGGAACCATTGTTATTACGAGTGCAAAAGCAGAAACAATTAATTTTGCTGTAAGCGATGCAATGGGTAAGGTGGTTTTAAATAAAACAGTCTTGCTTATTGCAGGTAGTAATAATATTGATTTAAGATTGGATAATATTGCCGGTGGAATATATTTTATTAAAGCAATAAATGACGATGGAGAATTAAAAACCTTAAAGTTTGTAAAATATTAAAACGTAAATGTTTTATAAAAGCGAAGTTTCCAAAAAGGTTACTTCGCTTTTTTGTAAGCTAAACATGAGGAAACGGATAAACTTTATCTTACAATTAAAACTGTTCCTACAATATCTTTTAGTATTTTATCGCCGGGGTTAATTACATAAACATAAGCTCCGTTTGGTTGTTGAAGACCTTTAAATTTTCCATCCCAGGGTTTTGTATATCCTTTACTTTCAAATATTTTTTGCCCATAACGGTTGTAAATAATTACAGTGCAATTGGGGTATGCTTCCAGTGCAGGAATAAGCCAACGATCATTTTTATTATCGCCATTGGGCGTAAATGCATTGGGTACATAAATGGTAGAAAAAGATTTTACCTGCATACTATCAATGCCTACACATCCATTTAATTTATCTGTGGCCTGTATTGTATAAAGTATGGGCACAATGGTTGAAGTGATGGGTGTTAAAATATTATTAGCATTTAAATTGGTGGAAGGTGTCCATAAAAAATTATAATTATTTGCATTGATAATGCTGGCATTTATAATTTTACTGGTTCCTATTTTTAAATAAAAATCAGGGCCGGCATCTACTTTTGGCGCATGGGCAATATTGATAGGTTTTATATCTGTTGCCGAGCCACAACCTTCTGCAGTTAATACTTTAAGGCTAATGGAGCCGTTATATGGTGATGTATAAATTCTATTAAATGGTGGTACATCATTGCCGGTACCATTTCCAAAATTCCATTGCCAAATAGTAGCATCCGCACTTGCATTTCCTGTAAAACTCAACGGTATATTTTCGCAGAATAATAAACTTGTAATATTAAAACTGGCCGTTGGGTTAGTTTTTATTATTGGGATAGTAAGCCTTTCCGTATCACTTACACAACCGCCATAAGTTACAAAATGTTTGATGGTAAAATTTGTACCAATGTTATAATTATGCGTTGCAATATTGCTGTTAGTAATGTTTGCGATTTGTCCATCCCCAAAATTCCAATACCAGTTTGTAGGGATAGATGCGTTGTAAGCAGTAGCTGAAGTAAAGCTGAAAGTACTGTCTTTACAGGGTTTGCCATTGATGGTAAAACTAGCTGAGGGTTTTGTAGTAACTGCAACGGGTAATTTAAAAGGGTCGCTTTTGCAACCATTACTGCCAAGTGTAATTAATGAAACAGTGTAACTTCCTACCACAGGATATGAATAACTAAACGGTGCTGAAGTAGTTTTGACTGCCGCAACTCCATTGCCAAAATCCCATTGCCATTGGGTAATATTGGTTGAAGTAAGATAAGAACTGTCACTAAAAACAATGGCATCGCCGAGGCAAACATTTCTATCAAAACCAAATTTTGCTGGAGGCGATGGTATTAAGTTGATGGTTTTTTTAAGTGTATCACTTTTGCATCCATTGCTGGAAGTAACTACCAATTTTAAAATGAAAGGACCGGCACCAATGTATTTATGGTAGAAAGGATTTCCATTGGTCCTGTTGGCAGTTTGTCCATCCCCAAAATTCCAATACCAGTTTATAATATTGCCGGTAGAGGTGGAAGATGTATCAGTTATGTAAACAGAATCGCTGCTGCAAACATTGCTTATAGCACCAAAACGAGCAATTGGGCTACCTAAGAGCGAAATGGTTTTTATAGTATCTGCTGCGCACCCATTATCTGCTACAATTCTATATCGCACAGGGTGATTACCCACCGTTAAAAATCTTTTTACAGCATTTACTCCGTTTGCTGTAGTATTATCATCAAAAAAGTAAGTGTAATTTACAAGGTTATATATGCCTGGATTAGATGCACCTGTAAAGCGAACAGTATCCTGTAAACAAAGCGTATTATTAAAAGTAAAATTGGCCACCGGACCAGGTTTTACTATTATTTTTAATGAGGCATTTTCTCTTTGGTTGCAATTAGCTATGGCTGGCGTAGTGTATGATATGGGAATGATATAAGTGCCAGTATTTGTAATACTAAAATTTTGCTGCAAAGAATAAATATAATAAGTTCTGCCGTTAATAATTTCTGTATTAACCGGTACAGGGTTGGCAATTATAGAATCTGCATTTGGTGTAATACCTGCTACCATACTTAATTTCCAATGTATAGAGTTTGCAGGATAGGCAAGTTTTACAAACAGCTTGAATGAAGTGTTTGGGCATGTAGATGTATCATAATTAGTGGAAGTACTTAGTGCATTTTGAAGTGCACTGTAATTATTTAAGTTATTTATTTTAGTACCGAAATTGTATCCATAACTTTCATAATTCCCCAAGCCATAAACGGTGCCTGTAAAGGCTGAATCTGCGGAAATGGAATGTTGGGCAGCAGCTCCCAAAAATCTTGTAACAGCTACAGAATAAGAAGGATAATTTGGGTGCGGTATAATTTGCGAAGCAGGCAGTGAATTTCCATCTACCAACAATGATGATACAGAAGATGTAGGTAAATGAATATTTGCATACACATAATCAATGGTAGATTTTCTGCTTGTATAAAACAAAACCGAATTTTGCCCCTGCTCAATGGGACTTAAATAAAACATTTCCGGGTCTCCATACGAAGGTGGTGCTGGGTTTGTTGTAGGAAAATTCCAGCACTGGTTTTTATTAACCGTGTATTGTGAAACCAATATTGGTTTATCTGCTGTAATGTAATCTCCACCGGTAGAATCCATGTATTCGTAAAAGAAGTTCTTTATTAAACCTGTTAACACAATTCCATTTTTCTTTACTATAGTTGTTGGGTCTGCTACACAAACCCTGTAAATATTTCTGTTGGTTTGAACAAGATCTGTATTAGCATTGTTGATGGTATGATAAGTAAGATATCGTGTGCCCCAAGCTTGTGCCGGAAAAACCTGCTGCTGCATAAATTCGCCGCCATCACCTTTGCACAAGCGTATGCCACCTGAGCCCGAAAAAACTGCTACCGGATGGCAACTTCCATCTGCACCCACAACAGAAACTATTTTACTTCCGGTTAAATCTTTACTGCAAAGTGCATAATTAGTTGTTTGAAATGGACCTGCTTTTCCAAACACATGGTACGATTCTCCTTTATTCAGATTTACAACATAAGTTTGGTTAGGTAACCATCCATTTTTAGTAGAATCGGATGGTGTAATATTTATCCTTGTATTATCTTCTGATGCTATTACGTAAAACCAGGAATACCAGTCGTTGGGATTGCTTTGAGATGTTGTTTGGTAATAATTAATTGAATGATAGAGGTAACCGTAAGTTTCTACAGGCATTAACATGGTAGCACCAGAAACCTGGTTAGCATAAACATGCGCATAAACAGCTACCGGCACATTGCTTTCAATGTGTATCCCTCTATTTTGAAATCCATCGGTTAGCGTTCGTGCATCATTCACACCCGTTTTAGGAATGATAATGCTTGCATCTACCGTGTTTGCAGGAATAGTTAATGTTTGCAAATATCCTGTGTTAGAAATGCTTATTGTAACGGTTGCTGGCAATACGGTACTTATGTAAATAGCAAGCTCTTGAGAGTTAATGGGTGTTTCATTAAAAAATGTATAATCAAAACCATAGGCCAACCAAAACTCCTTACCTCGGTTAGATTTATCCTGCGCAAATGAAAAATTTGCAAGCAATAAAAAGATAATTATAAAAAAATGCTTTCGCATTAAAATGAAATTTTCTCTATTAATAATATTGATTAAACTAATCCCAATTAAATACAAATTACGCCAATTAAAATCAGCTTCAATGCAAGCCCATACTCATTTTTAGGCAAATAATAAAAATTGAGTAGAAACACTCAATTATGTAATTAAGCGTTTACGCTCATGTTTAAAATAAATAACTGCTATACTTTTATTTAAGAAAAAAATAGAGTCAAAACATTTTTTTACCCACCGCTAATTGCAGATCATTTATTAATCAACCTCAACCAAGATTATGAGAAAACACATTACATTTTACTTAAGTATTATTTTAATATTGCTTAGTACAATAGCAAATGGACAAGGATTTTACAACACCACTAATTGGAAATTTAGCAACCCAAAACAAATGGGTATTACTTTTTTAGATGTTGATTTTTTTGATAACAACAATGTGATTGCTGTTGGTGGTGCTGGTGGTATTGCAAAAAGTACAGATGCTGGCAGAAACTGGAAATATGGTCCGTTTAGTTTTATCAGTTCGCCTGCTGCTGGCAGTTTACTTACAACGGCTACTTTAAATGATGTGCATTATGTAACCGGCAATGTAGCGTATGCTGTGGGCGACAGAGGCTGCATGGCTAAAAGCAGTGATGGCGGTGTAAATTGGAGCTTCGTAAATACACCTTTATTTGCAAACACAAAAAATATAAACGCTGTTTGGTTTTTAAATAAAGATACCGGATACATTGCCGGACAGTTTAATACGCCAGATTCAGTTCCTAAATTATACATCACAAGAAATGGAGGAGCTACATGGGACTCTATTGCAGCACCCCTTTCAAATGGTAGAAGCCGTGTAGGATATATTAACAATCCAAATATTCCTTCTGTATTAGATAACGTTACTGCAAAAGCAAAAGATATTTACCGCATAGAGTTTATAAATGATTCCGTAGGTTATGTGTGTGGCTCAGCAAGCTCATTGTTTCCAAGAGTTACAGAATCTGCCAATGCTACTACCTGTTTACCAAATGGCGGTAGTTTAACCGGCAGTGGTGGTAATGCAGCATTGTTATGGAAAATAAATAAAAATGTAATTACCGATTATTCTTTAAGTAAAGAAAGGTTGGGTTACACCGGAATAAATACCAATACTGTTACCTGTACCACCTCATTTAATTCAGCAGGTGTTTCACCGGTAGGCCAAACGTATAGAGCCATGAATGTTATTAACGATTCTATGGTTGTATTGATGTCTTTTAATAACAATGGAGTAGTAAGAGTAAGAACAGGAAAAAATGACAGTACTGCAAATGTAAATGCATCCGGTGTTTTTGAAAAAGGAAAATATCAAATATTAAATTTCCCTTTTCCACCTACAGGCGGGCCAAATGCTGGTCCACCAATACCTCCCGTGCAGGTGTTGCTCGCTTCTAATCCATATCATATTAAAAGAGCAGCCAGTGGTAAGTTATATGCTGGTGGTAATTTTGGAAGACTTTGGACCTCGGTTGATAATGGAACAAATTGGATAGAAGAAAGAAGTTATCCTGCAGGGCAAAATTATAGTCAGCTTGCTAACTGGGCGTTGGACATTGCACCTAACGGTAAATTTATTTTTATGGGAGGAAGCGGTGCAGTAGCCGATTCTATACCGGGTGCAGCCATGTTTAGCAATTATAATTTGGTGGCCCCCGGTGGTGCTTATACCAAGGTAGAATTTGCAGATTGTAATACAGCTATAGCAGCAGGTGGAGGTTCTATCACCAGAACTATAGATGCAGGAAATACATGGTTTGATAATAACCGACCTGATTTTTCTAGTGGAGTAAGCATTACAGGCTTATCTTATCCAAGACCAACCAAAGCGTATATTTCAGTAAGCAATGGTATTTTGTATAGATCAGATAACGCCAATGCATCACAGGCAGCATTTGTATTAGACCCTTCATACACAAATTTAAATTATCAAATGAATGATGTGGCTGCTATGGGTAATGATACAGTTTATTGTTTAGGATACAGTGCTTTTTCAGTACTGGCAGCCAACAGAAAATCAACCATATTTAGATCGTACAATAATGGATTAACATGGCAGGCAATAGACATTACCGCTACTACAAGTACTCCGGCATTTACTGCTCCTACATTATCTCAATTGGCATTTCCTAGTCGAAATATTGGATATGCTGCAGGTAGCAGAAATGGAATTTATAAAACAATAGATGGGGGAAGTACTTGGACAAGCATCAATCCTTTCCCGGCTGTAAATCAGTTCCCGACAGGGTTTCCAAATACTGCTATAACTTATACAGATATTATGGCTGTAAATGACAATGTTGTTTTTGCCGTAGGCAATATGTTTACTACTACTGGTATTAAAAGAGTGTATAAAACCATTGACGGTGGAGCAAACTGGATTGATATTACAGGTAGTATTCCTGCACAACTTCCTGTAGGAAATATTACAGGCGTATTATTTCATGATGCAAACAATGGTTACATAACTATAGGTAGTACTTTATTTAAAACTTCAGATGGTGGTACTACCTGGGTTATGGATATTTCTCCTACAGGGCTCTTGGGCCAAACAATGGCTTTTGCTCCACGGTTTGTACCGGCAGGCATATCTATGGTAAATAGAAAAATGTTCTTTTCTGGTTTTGCCATAAATTCTGCAGCACCTATTATGGAATACGGTAACCCTGCAGATATAAGTGTAAATGCAACCGAAGTTGTAGATGGCAGTTGTAGTACTGCTGCCACGGGTAGCATTGTTGCAACTGCTACTGGTGGAATAGCACCTTATACTTATAGTTTAAATGGTGGACCTTTTCAAACATCCAATACATTCTCAAACATTACCGATGGTACAAAAACTTTAACCATTAAAGATGCCTTTTGCGGAACACTTACAAAAACAATTATTGTAGGAGTAAAACCAAGTCCAGTAATAAGTGCAGGGCCTGACAAAACAATTGTAAACGGTGAGCAAATCATGCTAGATGGAAGCATAGGTAATAATACAGCAGCAACTATTGCTTGGACACCCGCTACAACACTTACGGGCGCTAATACACTTACTCCTTTTGCAAAACCTGCAATAACTACCAATTATACGCTCACCGTTGTAAACAGCAATGGGTGTACATCTACAGACATTGTTAATGTAACCGTATTGCCTTATTGTATAAAAGTAATGGATGCATTTACACCAAATGGCGATGCAATAAATGACCAGTGGCTCGTTACCCAAGGCGGCGCATGTACTACTGAGACAAACGTAAAAGTTTTTAACAGGTACGGCAGCGAAGTATATAGCAATGCAAATTATACCAATAATTGGGATGGAAAATACAAGGGTAAAGTGGTGCCCGATGGCACTTACTATTATTTTATAGAGTTCACCTTAGTGGGCGGAAGAAAATTAATAGTAAAGGGAGATGTAACAATATTGAGATAAACAAACCATAACAACAATTATGAAAAAATATATTTTTATTGCATCGCTTTTATGCAGCGCAAACATGGCTAAAGCACAGCAGTTGCAGTCGTCTTCTTTATACGAAATGCATGGCATACTACACAATCCTTCTATGGCTGGTGTATTGCAACAAGAAGATAAAAAAGCCATTGTGGGCGCAACCTATCGTACACAATGGAGTGGCATAAGTGGAGCCCCACAAACAGTAACTGCATTTGGAAGTTTTAAACTGGCAAAACAAAAAATAGGAATTGGCGGCTATGTGTATAATGATAAAACGGGCCCAACTTCTAAAACAGGTTTAGACCTTTCACTTGCAAAACATATTGTTTTTACCGATGGTGGAATATTTTCTCTTGGTATTGAAACAAGGCTATTACAATACAGCATTAACAGGGCAAAACTTACCGCTACATTAGGTGCTGACCCAGCCCTTGGCACCTCGGATAATCGTTTTAAATATGATGCAGGTTTTGGTTTGTCATATACAAATAAAAATTTTCAAATAGGTGCATCTGTGTCGCAGCTTGTACAATCAAAACTCGATTATTATAAAGGAAATATGACGAGAACAGAGGAGGCAAGATTGTATCGTCATTACTACTTGCATAGTAAATATACTTGGGATGTTGATGGCCACACTACCATAACTCCTAATGCATTGTTTATTTATTTGCCAAATGCGCCACTTGAATTTCAAGGAGGTGCAAGAGTAGAATTTAATAAATTGATATGGTGGGGAGCCGGTTATAGATTACGCCAAGGCTACATGTTATCTGCAGGTTTGCATTTTAAAAATAATCTTTCTGTAGGATATGCTTATGACAGCTATAACACTCCTGTTAGTAATTTTAATGGTGGGCACAGTGCACACGAGTTTTTGTTGAGTTATAGTTTTTAAGAAGTACCCCTCATTTTTATTAAAAGCAACATCATTTTTAAATGTTGCTTTTTTTTAAATTCATATTAGAAAGACAATGTAAGCCTAGTAATGATTTTTGTACATTTATCTTTTTCTTTTCACCAATGATGAAAAAAATAATGCTACAAACTAACTATATATTTAGATCAGTGTTTCCAATAGCGCTATGTTTGGCATGCACAGGTTTATTAATGATGAACACAAGCTATGCGCAACCAATTAGAGAAACTATAATTGATACGATTGAAATATTAAGCAGCATTAAAAAGGGTACCCTGCTTACAGAGAAATATCCTAAAGAAGCTTTGCCTTATTTTACAAATGCCCTTGAAAAAAGCAGGGCTGCAAAATTTGATAAAGGAATAGCCTTATCATCTGCACGGCTGGGTCGTTGGTATTTTGGCAATGATGTGGGAAAATCTATAGAAATGGCAAATAATGCCATATTGTTCTTTGATAAAAATACACAGGGTTCAGTAGATAACATAGCAGACATGCATTTGCTGTTGGCAGAAGCATATGATGAACAAGGGCAAAAAGATTCATCTGCATACTATTATTATTTGCTTGGAGAAGAAATGGATGCGGGCAATATTACTGATCCTGAATTTGCCGTAAAAGTATTTACAAAACTCACTATTTTTTGGGTGAACCTTGATTATGCAGGTGCTACCAATGATGAATATAAAAAAACGGTGAACAGGTTTGTTGAGAAAGCAAAAGTGGCTTCTAAGCAAATAAAAGACAGCGCAGATGCAATAAGTAGCGTTTACTTTATTCAGGGTGCTTACCAACATGGCATAAAAAATTATGATAGCGCCCGTTATTATTATCTAAAATATATTAAAGAAAGGGAGCAATTAAAAAAACTGAATATTACCCGTAAAATTTCTACACTGTTTAATATTGCTGATACTTATTTGCAAGAGAATAATCCAACAGAGGCCTTAAAATATATAAAAGAAATAAAAGAAATAGGTAAAGATCCGCAGAATACAAAGTACCTGGCTTTTTATATAATATTTATTGATTTACTTACAGCAAAAGCACATTACCAGCAAAAAGATTATAAAAACAGCATCAATATTTTAGATAAAGCTCTTGCAGATTTAAAGCTTACAGGCACTCATTTTAGAAATGAAGTAGTAGAATCTTACGAAATATATGCCCAATCTTATGAGGCATTGGGTAATTATAAAAAAGCATTGGAGTATAAAAATATTTATACAAAATTATATGACAGCATTACAAAAACTGACAAGATAGATATCATAAGCAGGCTTGAAATTAGAAACAGAATGGCCGAAAAAGACAAAGAACTAGCCTTGCAAAAACTTACATTATCGGAAGTAAACAATAAAGTAAGAAATAAAAATTTTTGGATAATGGCCATTTTATTTTTAGCATTTAGCGGTATAATTATTTTTGCATTGTGGCGGCGAAAAAATATTGACAAACAAAATTTGCAGGAAGAAAGGATTGATAACCTACAGCATAAAATAAAAATAGAAAGATTAAAAGCCAGCATTACAGGCGAAGAAAGAGAACGCACACGAATAGGCAGAGAATTGCACGATGGTATTGGCGGACTTTTATCTGTAGCAAGAATGAATTTTGAGCTGGCAAAAAAAGTAAAACTTTATGATGAAAATGAAGATTTTACTGATGGTGTAAAATTATTGGAAGAAGCAACGGTAGAACTTAGAAAAGCAGCGTATAATTTAATGCCTGAGGTTTTACTTACACAGGGGCTGAGTAGTGCGGTACAGGCTTTTTGCGAAAAAATAATGAGCAAAAGTACCACAAGCATTACGTTTCAGGCCATTGGAAAACGAACAAATATTTCCAGTGCATTCGATTTGCCGGTGTATAGAATTATACAGGAATTGGTACATAATATTATTAAACATGCCAGGGCCAAACATGCACTGGTACAATTAAATTTTCAGGAAAATGGCACGATAGATATTACGGTGGAAGATGATGGAATAGGATTGCCTAAAGATGCGTTAGAAAAGCCATTGAGCATGGGTTTAAAAAATGTAAAAGAAAGAGTAAATGATTTAAACGGAAAGTTAGATATACAGAGCTCTTCAGAAACCGGCACAAGTATTTATCTGGAATTTGAATCGTTCGAAGAAAAAATAAACAGAGTATGATTAACGTTGCAATAATTGATGACCAGGTTATTATTTTAAACGGTTTGCAAAAAATACTTGCAGATGCAGAGCACCTGATTATTACAGGAGTGTATAATAATGGGGATGAATTATTGCACGGCTTTGAAACTGCGTTGCCAGATGTATTGTTATTGGATATTCACATGCCCGGCAAATCTGGCATTGAACTGGCTGGAATTATTTCAAAAAAATACCCCAGCGTAAAAATGATTGCGCTTACCAATGTAGATGTATTGGCGCAAATGAAACAGATGTTACAAAAGGGTTGTGTAGGTTATTTATTAAAAGATGTAAGCCCCGAAGTACTGGTAAAGGCAATAGAAACTGTAAATAGTGGTGAACAATACCTACAAGAAGAATTTAAAATACAATTGCTTAATAGCCTGTCTGGCATTAACAATAAGCAACTGATAACCCGCCGAGAAAAAGAAATTTTAAAATTGATTACAGAAGAACATACCAACAATGAAATTGCGGGTAAATTATTTTTAAGCTTACGTACAGTAGAAAACCATCGTAACAATTTATTGCAAAAATTAAATGTGAAGAATACTGCGGGCTTGGTAAAAATGGCCATTCAAGAAGGTTTTATTTAAATTTCTCATCACTTTTATTATGCTCTGTAAATTTATACTCAGCGAAATGTACCTTTTTTAACCCACATTTCGCTGAGTATAATTTTTATGTAATCTAAAAGTATTATTTTTATACTACATTTCGCTGAGTATAAATTTACAAATATGATTGGTCGTACAGAAGAAATACAAATTTTAAAAAACCTTTTACAATCTCAAGAGTCAGAGCTGTTGTGTGTATTAGGCAGACGTAGAGTGGGCAAAACATTTTTAATAAGAGAAACTTTTAAAGACAATATTGCTTTTGAATTTGTAGGAATACAAAATGGCACAAGGCAAGAACAATTAAATGCATTTTTATTTTCTTTACAACAAACCTTTGGCAAAAGAAATTTTCCAAATCATATTGCAAGTTGGTTAGAGGCATTTCAAATGTTAACTGAAATACTTACCATAAAAAAAACAAAGAAAAAGCAAGTGGTTTTTATAGATGAATTACCCTGGATAGCTGGGCAAAAATCTGATTTCTTAAAAGCTTTCGGTTCATTTTGGAATAGCTGGGCCGGTAAAAATAATATAGTTGTAGCCATATGCGGCTCAGCCGCCTCATGGATGATAAAACAAGTATTAAACAATAAAGGAGGTTTGCATAATCGTGTAACAAAGCAAATATATTTACAACCATTTACCTGCAACGAAACAAAAGAATACTTACAACAAAAGGGCTTAAAGTTTAATGACGAACAAATAACTGAGCTATACATGACATTAGGGGGCATTCCTTATTATCTCAAACAAATAGATAAAGGCAAAAGTGTGGCTCAGGTGATAAATAAACTATGCTTTAATACAAATGCACCTTTACAAAATGAGTTTGCTAATTTGTATGCGGCATTGTTTACCAACCCCGCCAACTATATTGCTGTAATAAAAGCATGTTATACAAAATGGAAAGGTGTTAGTCACAACGAAATAGTGAAACTAAGCAAAATACCTAGTGGAGGCACTCTTACAAAAATATTAGAGGAGTTAGAAATATCAGGTTTCATTACAAGCACTTCTCCATTCAGCAATATTAAAAAAGAAAAACTATACCGCCTTACAGATGAATTTTCGCTGTTTTATTTAAAGTTTATGGATGGTAAAAAGAATATTGACTGGAACCTTTTGAGCAAAACCCAACCGTTTAAATTATGGCTGGGCTATGCTTTTGAAAACTTTTGTTTTAAACATATAAATAAAATAAAACAAAAACTTGGTATAAGTGGTATTATCTCTCAGCAATATGCATACAATATAAAAAACACTGCTAAAAACATGGCAGGCCAAATTGATTTGATCTTAGATAGAAATGATGCATGCATAAACCTTTGCGAAATTAAATATTACGATAAACCATTTACTATAACAAAACAATACGAAGAATTATTGCGGAATAGAACTAAAAATTTCATTTTACAAACCGGAACCAAAAAATCTGTTTTTGTAACATTTATTACAAAAGAAGGTGTAAAAAATAATGCGCAGATTATGGATAATGAAGTTTTACTTTCTGATTTTTACGTATAAAAAGGAGTTATACTCAGCGAAATCTACCTTTTTTAACCCACATTTCGCTGAGTATAATTTTAATAATGAAGTTTAGAAAAAGAAAAAGGCCGCTTTTTCAAGCAGCCTTTTAGTTTATCAGGTGATATAATTAGTTGCGCAAAGTGATAGTTCGTATTTCTGTCTCTTTATTCTTTCTTACAATAATATTGGAGAGTGTTGTATCAAAATATCCGTTGGAACCTTTAAATTTAAGGGTATAAGTTCCTTCTTTTAATCCTACAATTTTATATTCCCCATCATTTTCCGGAATAGCAAAACCTGAGTCTGCAGTATTAAATATGGTTACTGTAGGCGATGCCGCTCTTGGCAATACTTTACCTTCTACCCTACCGGTTTTCTTTTTAGAAAATGTTTTAAGAAATGGTTTTAAGTAATATTGTCCATTGCTTAATCTGATAGATTTACACACATCAAAATCTAACCAAATAGCACTTTGGTTTTGTATATCGTCATCTTCATCTTTACTATGAATTTTTACATACACGTATTTCTTTGTGCCCGGAAATAGTAACAATGGTTTTGTAACTCCCCCAATTACCAATGAGTTATTTGTACCAAGTGTCAGCCTTATTTTTCTAATTTTTCCTGCAGGAATATTACCGCTGGCAAGTAGTGTATCTATACCATTTCTTAATCTTAAAATATTATAAACTCCTGCGGTTACGGTAAGTGTATCCCATTTACCATAATTATCTCTGTGCTTATTATCATCGTCATCATCGTCATCATTATCACCATGCGAATCGTCATCATCATGCTTTCTCGACGTATCAATTTTTACTTCTACATACCTAATGTCGATAAATACCGAATCGAAATTACACGGATCATCCGTTAAATAAACCGCCAGATTTTTAGTGCCGTCATTTGATGGAACATCGTTTTGCTTTTGGCAAGCCGCCATAAATACAGCTACGCCAAAAAAAAGCATTGTACCATACAACACTCGTTTTTTCAAGTTTTTCATTGGTTAAAATTTAAAATTAAAAAATGGAAATAAAAGTTTTTACCACTCCTAATCACATGTATAGATATTAGTATCATACATGAATAAATGAGTATGTAAAATGTAGAAGTGTTAAATAGCGGAAAATTGATTTGTTAAGATTTCTGCAAAAAAATTGCCACAAAATGTTAAGCGATGTTAACTTTCATTTTAAAAAATAAAAAACAGTTGATGCTGTTTATGTTAGCATAAAATAAATATTTATTAATTTCTAAAAATCATAAATTCATATTATGAAAACAAATACTTTACTTATACTCTTTTAAATTTCAATTATTAGCTATAGAGAAAATTTCTATTGCTTTCATTTTTAAATATTACTGTAACTTAAACTGCTAATGGATCGTTTCATGAAATATATATGCGCAAAATCATTTTATACTCCATTACTTTAATTGCTGTTTGGGTATTTCTATCTCAATGTATTATTATGAAAGAAAGGTGGAGCGATAAAAAAGCCTACCGCATTTTTAAAAGCAAGAATGTTCCATTACAAATACACGACACCATCATAACTACATCGCATATACATTATGCAATTACAGGTGCAGATACTTTACCAACTTTGGTTTTTATACATGGCAGCCCCGGCACTTGGCGGCATTACATGAAATTTATGTGGGATTCAGCCATGAGGAAAAATTTTAGAATTGTTGCAATTGACAGGCCCGGCTTTGGGTACAGCAACTTTGGTGAAGCCATGCATTTACAGCAACAAAGCAATATGATTTTACCAGTGCTTGAAAAACTTAAAAATAAACAACCTATGTTTTTGGTAGGTCATAGTATGGGCGGGCCAGTGGCTGTAAAATTGGCGGCAGATAATCCAGCACTTTTTAAAACATTGGTAATTGTTGCAGGTTCTATAGATGTTCATCAGGAAAGTAAAGAAACATGGAGAAAGATAATGAATGTCCGTCCGTTTTATTGGTGCTTGCCCGGCGCATTTGGTCCAAGCAATACTGAATTACTATATCTAAAAAAAGATCTAATTCCTTTACAAGACGATTTTAAAAACATTACTTGTAATGTATTATTTGTACAAGGCGATAAAGATACTTGGGTGCCTATTGAAAACATTGCTTATGGTACAAAAATGATGGTGAATGCAAGCAAGATTGCTGCCGATACCATTAGAGGTGCAGATCATCAAATACCGTGGAGGAACTTTGATGAATTGAAAAATATTTTATTAGATCTATATTAAAAAATACTTAGGATGTTTCTCCCACATTTTCAAAATCAACATCTCTGTATAAATCTTTAATTGTAACCAACAAACCAATTGATATTATTGTAAAAGTATCTGCTTCATTTTTATACTCATGTAACACCCAACTGCCATCGGCTTGTTTATCGTATTTTTCTACTAATGTTTCTAAGCTTGAAATAAGAATATATTCTTTTAAACTTTCTATATCTCTGTATAATTTAAATTTTGCGCCACGGTCATAATCTTGTGTAGTTTTAGATAATACTTCAATTAGTACTGATGGATTGGTTACTGTACTTTTTCTTTTCCCAAATGTTTCAATTTCATTACAAATAATAGATAAGTCTGGGTAGGTAAACAATGAATTTGTTATTGAATGTATTCTTAAATCGCTTGGGAAAATTCTACATTTTTTATCTTTTAAAAAACTGCCAATTTCAATTAAACTATTTGCTACAATTTGATTGTGTGGAATTGAAGCTCCCGCCATCGCAAAAATTTCCCCTTTATAGTATTCGTTTTTTTCTAAAGAAACTTCTTCTAATTCTAAATATTCCTCAGCTGTATATTTTAAAATTGGCGTAGCATTCATGCTATTTCTTTTTAGTAAATGTACAAAAATGTATCAAAAATGTAAAATGTGCTTCCTCTCTAAATCTTAAGCTCATTTAAAACTTCTTAAAAATCAGTAAAAATGATTCAACCCTTACCCCAACTCTATCACCGTTATCTCTGCCAACTGCCCCACCCTGCCCGGATAGCCAATAAAACCAAACCCTCTGTTTACATATAATTTTTGTTTGGCACTTTCGTATAAGCCTGACCATTGTGGGTACATGTATTGAACAGGGCTCCATTTAAAACCAGGCAGTTCCACTCCAAACTGCATACCGTGTGTGTGACCACTCAGCATTAAATCCACATCAGCATATTCAGGTTTTACCTGCGCATCCCAATGGCTTGGGTCGTGGCTCATCAATATTTTAAAAGGATATTTTTCGGTGCCCGCATGTGCTAGGTCCATACGACCATGCTTAGGAAAACGGGCTTTGCTGCTCCAGTTTTCAATACCAAGCAAAGCTATTTCTTCACCATCTTTTTGCAATACTGCATGCTCATTCATTAATAACTTCCAGCCAAGTTGTGCATGTACATTTTGTAAGTTTAAAAGGTTTTGTTCTTTGCTCACACCATTTATTGGCCATTGCACATAATCACCATAATCATGGTTACCAAGCGTAGAAAATACACCCATTGGTGCTTTCAACTTATCAAACACATCCATGTAATTATCCATTTCTGTAGCCTTGTCATTTACCAAATCGCCGGTAAATAAAATAAGGTCAGCGTTTTCTTTCATTATCATTTCTACGCCATGCTGCACCGCTTTCTTATCCATAAAACTACCACTGTGTATATCGCTAATGTGTACAATTTTAAGTCCTTTAAAAGCTTCGGGCAGGTTATCAAACGCAAGTTTTACTCTTTTTATTTGGTATTTATATTGGTTGGTAAAGCCGTACACTAGGCTTCCAAATAAAGTGGTGCCAGCTGCAATACCAAGCCAGCTCAAAAAAACAGAGCGGCTAATTCCATCGCCACTCATGCCATCAACATCTGTATTATTAAAAAATAATTTTCCGGCAAGCCATTGTATTCCTCTTCTTAAATCATCTACCAAAAAAAATACGAGTGCAGTTATTTTTGCCAAAAACAAACCTACGATCATCGCAAAAAGATAAGTGCGAATTTTCTTTCCAAAAAACTGCTGCTCTGTATATACAAATAATAAAAAACCAATAACTGCTAATATTGTTATAGACCAATAAATAGCATATACAATAGTTTTAGCCCTTGGCGATAAATTTTGCGATACATTTTTAACTGCCTGAAAAAAATATAAATCCAGCAAAAGCATTACTGAAATAAAAATAAAAACGCCAATAGGTGTGCGCATAAAATGTATTGTTGTATTAAAAAACTAAAAACTCATCTACCTGTTCAATCATCGTTTTCAAAGTAGCAGTATCCATTATTTCTTCCGTTTCATTTAGCAATGTATGCACTACACTTACCGGCAATCTATTTGGGTGTACATGTATTTTTAAATGCATCAACGAGCTTGTAAGGTGCTCCAGCCCACGCAGGTTACCTGCACGCCCGGTGCTTACTCCCACCAATAGAGCCTTTTTATTTGGCCACACTTTTTTTACATCCGTGTTATCTATCATCATTTTTAAAACCCCCGGGAAAGAGCCATTGTATTCAGCCACCACAAAAATAAATTTATCTGCCGCTACTAAAAACTCGTTTTCCATCCCTTCAAAAATGGCCGTTCGTTCATACACATTGTATTCATCCAGCGCCAGTATTTTATTCTCCACTTTTCTGTCGTTTAAAAACCGACTATATTGTTTCGCTATCTTTTTTGTGTTGCTGCCTTGTCTGTTCGTACCCGAAATAATTGTTATCATATTATAGTGTATGCTTTTCTTTTATGTTAGTTTTTGGGGCTTTCAGCCAATACCATTTTTCAACATTTGCTCCGGCTGTCCGTAGTACTCCTCGTTCCGCTTCGCTCCTCTGTGGGGTACTACTTCCCATCCGGCAGCCATTCATCGTTAGGAATTCTATTCAGCAATAATTCAAATACTTCACCCTAAACCCACCTCTTTTCTCCTTAATTTATTTACCTTAAAACAGGTTTTAATTATTGTACCAGAATAGCCAATTATTAACGAAGTTTGCAAAATTATCTGTAGAAGTTTACATTTGATGAAAAACTTCCCAAAACTCACAAATAAACAGCGCAATTCGTAATGGCAAGAATAATAGGAATAGCAAATCAAAAAGGCGGCGTAGGTAAAACAACTACAGCCATAAACCTTGCAGCAAGTTTTGCCATATTAGAGTATAAAACATTGTTGGTAGATGCTGATCCGCAAGCAAACAGCACAACTGGTACAGGATTCGATTTGCAAAATATTACCAAAAGTTTGTATGATTGTATGGTAAATGAAGCTACTGCAAGCGATGTAATATTAAAGACAGAAATGGCATTTTTAGATATTATCCCTTCGCATATTGATTTGGTTGGTGCTGAAATTGAGATGATTAATTATCCAAACAGAGAAGGTATTCTCAAAAAAATATTGGAAGCTGTTAGGGATGAATACGATTTTATTGTAATTGATTGTTCACCATCGTTGGGTTTAATAACGGTGAATGCTTTAGTAGCGTCTGATAGTGTAGTGGTACCAGTGCAAACAGAGTTTTTTGCATTGGAAGGCTTAGGCAAATTATTAAACACCGTAAAAATTGTACAAAACAGACTAAATACCGATTTGCAAATTGAAGGAATATTAATGACCATGTACGATGGACGTTTGCGCTTATGCAACCAAGTAGTTAGTGAGGTTCGTCGCCATTTTGAAGACATGGTTTTTAGCGCCATCATTCACCGAAATACAAAACTGAGCGAAGCACCAAGTTTTGGTAAGCCCGCCATTTTGTACGATGCAGATAGTAAAGGCGCCGTAAATTATTTAAACCTTGCAAAAGAAATTTTGCAAAAAAATAATATGACGAAGATTGCAAATGCGGAGAGGCAGATTAATTAGCCAATTTGCTAATGTGCTAATTTGCTAATGATACAGCGAAGATTATTAAATTAGCTAATTTGGTAATGTTAAATCGAAGGCTTCAAATAAATTAGAAAATTATTTTATTTGCTAATTTAAAATTAAAAATTTTCACAAAAAACAAACCCCAATAATTGGAAGAATTAGCACATCAGCTAATTAGCTAATTATCAAATTATCAACATGAGTTTATCCAAAAAAAACGATGCCTTAGGCAAAGGAATAAGAAGCCTTTTACAAAATATAGATACCGATCTTAAAAACACAGTGGGTTCTTTAAAGCCTGAAATTGCAGAGCAAAAAGTAGGCATTCAAAGGGTTTCGTTAGATTTAATAGAAGTAAACCCCAACCAGCCCCGTAAAGATTTTGATGAAACTGCTTTGAGCGAATTGGCAGCTTCTATAAAACTGCACAATATCATTCAGCCATTAACGGTTTCTACAATACCCGGTGGTAAATACAGGTTAATTGCCGGCGAGCGCAGGTACCGAGCATCTAAAATTGCAGGCTTAAAAGATGTACCTGTTTATATTAGAGAAGCCAATGCCGACCAGTTATTGGAACTTGCTTTACTTGAAAACTTACAAAGAGAAAACCTTAACGCAATAGAAATTGCCCTTTCGTATAAGCGTTTAATGGAAGACCTGGATTATACGCAGGAAAAAGTAGCAGAGCGTATGGGTAAAGAAAGAAGCACGGTTACAAATTATATTCGTTTATTAAAATTACCGCCAGATATTCAGGTGGCGGTGCGCAATGGCGTTATTAGTATGGGGCATGCACGTGCACTCATAAATGTAGATGTAGTAGATAAACAACTCTTCATATTTTCCGAAATAAAAAGCAAAGAACTTTCTGTAAGACAAACAGAAGAACTGGTAAGAAAAATTTACCATGGTGCAGATGCTGTTAAACCTTCTGTAAAAACGGCATTGCCACCCGCATTTAAAAAAATAGAAGATAATTTAGCTTCTACATTCGGCACCAAGGTTGTACTGGCTCATAATAAAAAAGGAAATGGCAGCATTTCATTCGATTATTATTCGCTCGAAGAATTAAATGGGCTGCTCGAAAAATTGAATATTAATGTGAGTTGATGAAAAAAGTATTTCATTGTTTAATTATTTTATTGTTCACTTTTCTGCATGTTTCTGCGCAGGAAAAATTGATGATAGATACCGCAGGTAAAGTGGTATTTTCTAAGAGTGATGTTGGTAAAAATGACAGCACTATAAAAAAGTACGACCCTGGCGTTGCTATTCGTCGTTCGGCCATGTTACCTGGCTGGGGGCAATTCACCAATAAAAAGTACTGGAAAATTCCATTGGTTTATGCAGGCGTTGGTATTCCGGCATATTTATTTACCCGCAATTTAAAGCAGTATAAAGATGCGAAAAATGCATTCGCTTTAGCTACAGATGGTGACCCATCAAACGACGGTCAAATAAAAGAACCATATTTTAGCGTACGCTCACAACCTGACAGGATAAGGGTTTTCAGAAATTCTGTTCGTCAGAATGTAGATTATTCCGTTTTATTTTTCATCATTTTTTGGGGATTAAATGTAGCCGATGCTGCGGTAGATGCTAACTTAAAAACATTTGATGTAAGCGATGATCTAAGTTTACAACTAAAGCCGGGCTTTAGTCCATTGGCAAATACAAATGGCTTAAGCTTGGTGTTGAATATTGGTAAGAGGAAATAATTTTTCTTAAGTTTTTTTCGGCAATAAAAATCCTTTATTACATACGGGTTACAACTCCAAAAAAATGCATTCTTTAATTCCGTAGGAATGTCATTACTATAGAAATAAATAATTTTTAGATTTAAAACCCTGTAGGGGTGAAATTTCACCCCTACAGGGTTCTGGGTCAGGATAAAATCTTTCTTCTATAATAATATCAGCCCTTCGGGCTTTTTAGATTTTAATAGGTTATTCGTAGATACAATTCTGCCGTGAACATTCCTTAATTTTATAAAATGAAAATAGCACTAATTGGTTATGGCAAAATGGGCAAAGCCATTGAAGAAATTGCATTGCAAAAAGGGTATGAAATTGTATTAAAAATAAACGATGAAAACCTTGCTGAGCTTACATCAGAAAATTTGCAGCAATGCGATGTAGCTATTGAATTCACCAATCCCGAAAGTGCTATTGAAAATATACATACCTGTATAAACAAAGGCATCCCGGTTGTATGCGGCAGTACAGGCTGGGTGGCGCAAGAGGAAGAAGTAAAAAAATATTGTACTGAAAATAACGGCACACTCTTATACTCCAGCAATTTTAGTATTGGGGTAAATATTTTTTTCGAAATAAATAAGCGGCTTGCAGTTTTAATGGAACAGCAAAAAGGATACACCGTAAGTATTGAAGAAACACATCACACCCAAAAGAAAGATGCTCCAAGCGGCACAGCCATTACCATTGCCCATCAAATAATATCAGAACGAAGCGATAAAAATAACTGGACATTAAACCCTACACCCGCAAATGATGAAATTGTAATTGAAAGTAAAAGAATAGATCCTGCACCTGGCACACATCATGTACGTTACAAATCTGATATTGATGATATTGAAATTATTCATACAGCCCACAGCAGAAAAGGCTTTGCAGCGGGTGCTTTGGCTGCTGCTGAATTTATTGTAGGTAAAAAAGGAATCTTTAGTATGAGCGATGTGTTGAAAACAAACATTTAAATTGATCTCTTTACATTAGTTCATTTCATAAATTATAAATCTGCTCATAAAAGATTTTATTTATATTTATGATTGAAGGAACTCTATGAAAAAGGAAAAAATAACACTTGCAATTGTTGACGATCATCAGATAGTTATAGATGGTTTAAAATCTTTGCTTGAAGGCCACCCAAATTTTATCGTAAAAATAGAATGCAACCATCCTGAAAAAATGGAATCAATTCTAGCAGAAAATAAAGTAGATATTTTATTGACAGATATTATGATGCCTGTAATGAATGGTGCCGAGTTAGCAAAAATGGTGAAGACAAATTTTCCTGAAATAAAAATTCTTGCTTTGTCTATGAGTGGTCAAGGTGATCTCATCAATAAAATGATTGATGACAGTGATATTGCAGGTTACGTTTTAAAAAACCTTGGAAAGCAGGAACTGATAGCTGCACTTGAAAAAATAGCCAATGGCGGCGTATATTTTAGCGAGGAAGTTTTAGAAGAAATGTTGAAAGCAAGTGAAAGAAAAAAAACATCTGATGAAGTGCATCTCACCATTAGAGAAATTGAAATCATTAGGCTAATAGAAAAAGAACAAACCAATAAACAAATAGCAGAAGCTTTATTTATAAGCGAGCGTACCGTAGAAACACACCGCAAAAACATATTTAGGAAAACGCAAACCTCCGGATTAATAGGCCTGATAAAATATGCTTATGAACATCAAATCATTCTTATAAATGCCTAAGAATTAATAACGCATAGCTGGTTTAAATTTTGCCCATAGTTCATTATCAAAACTGCTTGGCCCAAGTGTGGAAGTGCCTGCTCCATCTCCAAGCCTTACTACCACTACATTTAATCTTGGCACTACATATATTTTCTTATCATCTTTACCAAGTGCCATTAGCATATCTGTTGGCGCAGCAGGTGCAAGAGATGTATTAAATACAGTTTGCAAACCCGGAACCATTGTAGAGGTTTTCCCGTTTAACCACCATAAATATCCATAGCTCAAATTAAAATTTTGAGTGGTGTTAATCATGGCTGTAAAATATGCATCATCATTTAAAATGAATGAGCCATTCCATTTTCCTTTACTTAAAATTAAAGAACCAAACCTACTCGCATCTCTTGTACTAGCATACATTATATTATTAAACCAAAGGCTATTTGCCATTCCTATTTTATCAAATAATTTTTCTTTAGAATAGGCATTCCATGTTTTATTGCTAGCCAGGGCCATTACATCTTGCAGTAATCTATAAGGCGCATTGTGGTATGCCCAACGGTTACCTGCATCTGCTTTGTAAACAAGGTTTGCTGCGGTTGTAGAGTCAGGGTAAGCTACTCCATCATCTAAACCAGTCGTCATGGCCAACTGGTGTTTAATAGTTATTAAATTTTCTTTTGCAAGGGGCAATGACGTCCACCCTGTGCCTAAATATTGAGAAGTTTTAAGGTTGATATTTATAATGCCATCCTTTTGTGCAACGCCGGCTAAAAATGCAACTACACTTTTACCAGCACTGTTTAATGGGTACTTTGTGTCTTTGGTCCAATTATTCCAATATTGTTCTTTTACAATTTTACCATTATGCAATACTATTAAACCATAAGTATTTTTTGTAGCAGCAAAATCAAAAGCCTGTTGAAGGAGCGCTTCATCCCAGCCTAATGACGTGGCTGTTTTTGATTCCCATACATCGCCGGTAAGCGGTGGGTAGTAGTAGGCTTCTATTGGTGTGG
Organism: Ferruginibacter sp.; assembly: GCA_031398005.1. GTDB lineage: Bacteria > Bacteroidota > Bacteroidia > Chitinophagales > Chitinophagaceae > Ferruginibacter. The sequence goes on along the minus strand of JANNMO010000022.1, from coordinate 92,671 downwards.
GAGTAGGAATTGGTGTGATTATAGTATCATCATTACTTTTTTTACAACCTATAAAAAAAATACCACCAAGTAATACTGTATAAATAAATTTCATATTATTAAAGACTGTGCTTTGAAAAATTGGTTTAACCAGTAACGAAAATATTCATCAAATCTTACATAATATGGTTGTAAAGAATATTTATGGTGGGGTTAAAACTACCAAATACACTATTAGACAGTAGAATATATCTTACTGAAAAGTATAGAATTAAAATAATAATAATCATACTCTTTAAACTTTTTCCCATTTTAAATCAATATTTTTATAAATAAGATAATCCCTAACCAAAACTGATTATGCTAAACTTATACCTCAAAAAAGGAAAGATCCTTTTCGTTTGTATTAATTTATTTTTTGCAAGCAACGTATTTTCTCAACAAAAAAATGAGTTAATAAATAGTGGTGAACTTCTAAAAAAAGGCAACGAACTGCACGATAAGGAGGAGTATAAAAAAGCGATAGATCTTTATCGCCAAATAAATAGAAGTGATACAAATTATTCTACCGCCTTATACGAGTTAAGCTTTAGTAGTTTTATGGATAAGCAGCTAGAGGCATCTTTAAAATATGCTGAGCTTGGAATAAAATTATTTCCAGAAGACTTATCTAAGTTTAGCGTACAAAGTGCAAATGCTTTAGATGAACTTGGCAAATCGGAAGAAGCTATAAAAGTGTATGATAAAGCACTTGCCGTTAACCCACATGCATATCTTTTACATTTTAATAAGGCGGTAACATTAATAAAATTGAAAAAGGAAAGCGAAGCAAAAAAAGAACTTCAAAATTGCCTGCTTATCAGTCCTTATTATTCATCTGCACATTATTTTTTAGGAACGCTTTATTTTGAAGAAGGCAATTTAATTCCTGCTTTGCTTGCATACAAAACCTATTTATTGATAGCACCCAGTGGTAAATATTTTAAAGATGCAGTTACAAATTTAAACGCCATTGCAAAAGTTACAGATGATGTATTGGAAGTTGTAAAAATAAAAAAAACAAGAAAGGAGGATAATTTTGATATGCTGCAACAAATTTTATTATCAAAAATTGCATTGGATGCTCAATATAAATTAAAGGTAAAATTAGATGATAAAATTGTAAGACAAATACAGGTGATTGATGAAAAGCTGGAGTATAAAAGCAATGACAAAGGTTTTGCCATGCAATTTTATGTGCCCATATATACTCAACTTTTTCAAGATGATTTTGAACCCTTGGTTTATTCGATGTTTGCAGGGGTTGGTGTAAATGATGTAGATAACTGGCGCAAAAAAAATGGCAAAGCTACAGATAGAATGTCTGAAAAAGTGGTAGCCTATTTAAATGGAATAAAAACCACCAGAGTATTGCAGGGAAATGAAAGAAAAAACACTGCAATTAAATACTATTATGAAAGTGGAGAACTTATTGGCAAAGGAAATTATACACAGGAAAAATCAAATCTTTTAACTACCGGCTACTGGGAATTTTATTATCCAAATGGGTTAACAAAAGCAAAAGGAACATTTAATGCTGCAGGTGATAAGCAAGGAGAATGGTTATATTATTTTAATAATGGTGTGATGAAGGAAAAGGTATTTTATAATGCTGGTGTAGCAAAGGGACCTACCGAAACATGGTATATTAATGGAAACAGGCGTTATGTAGGTACATACAATGAAGGTAAAATAGATGGAGCATTTACCAATTACTATTACAATGGCTTGCTATTAAGAAAAACAAATTATAAAAATGATAAAAAACAAGGTGCAGAAGAAGAATATAGCAGTGATGGATTTCTATCGTACAGAGCCAATTATTTAGAGGATGAAAAAAATGGTATGGTAACTTATTATTATAATAATGGGCAAAAGAAAGATGAACTTAATTACACTAAAGATAAAGCACAAGGCATTTATAAAAGTTTTTATAAGAGCGGAAAACCAATGTATGAGGGAAATTATATTGACGATAAAAAACAGGGCTTATGGACAATGCTCTATGAAAATGGAAATGTAAAAGAAAAAACAACTTATAAAGATGATGAAATAACAGGGGAGTTTACTGAATATTATGAAAATGGTAAAGTAGAAAGAAAAGGAAACTACACCAAGAAAAAAATTGACGGAAAGCTTTATTATTATGATGAAGATGGTTTAACATACAGCGATGCCATTTATGAAAAAGGCAAATTGAGAGAATTAAATTTTTATGATAAAAAAGGCAATGTTATTTCCAATACTTCTACCCGCAAAGGAGCTGCGGATATTACCTTTTTTTCGCCACAGGGCATAAAGCTTACACAGGGGTATTTTAATAAAGAAGGAAATAAAGAGGGAGAGTATTTGGTGTATTTTACTTCGGGGAAAGTGAGTGAAAAAACCATGTATAAAGATGGTTTAAAAAGTGGCGCACACACTACATATTATGCAAATGGGCAGGCAGATGTTATTAACAGTTTTGTAAACGATAAAGAAGACGGGCTTACAAAAGGATATTTTTCTAACGGGAAATTACATTACGAAGGCTGGGTAGTAGAAGATGAAAAGCAACAAAATATTATCTACTATAATCATAAAGGCGATATTGAATCTAAAAATTATTATTTAAGCAATGAACTCGATGGCTATTCCGAATATTATTACCCTGGCAATGTAAAAGATTGCGATTACAGATACACCAATGGCTGGCTGGAAGAAATTGAACAATTTGATACACTAGGCAATGTAATGTTTAAAGTGGCGTTAGAAAAAGGGAAGGCTCCGGTGATATTCAAGCATTTTAATGGAAAGAAAATGATTGAATGTAATTATGAAAATTATGAATTAAATGGAAGTTACAAATCATATTATTTTGATGGCTCCCCACAAGCAACCAGTTATTATAAAAATGGAAACAGAGACAGCATTTATAAATCTTTGTACTATGGTGGAAAAGTACAAACAGAAGGTAAATACGTACTGGGACAAAAGCATGGTTTATGGAAATATTACTATGATAATGGAAAATTAAGAGAGGAAGAAATGTTTGAAGATGGAAAGCTTATTGGTAAAAATAAATTTTATAAAAGAGATGGCACGTTAGACCGGGTAAGTAATTATAAAAACAACGAATTGGATGGAGACTACACTTACTATGCAGAAAAAGACCAGTTGGCATTGGTTTTAAATTACAAAAAAAATGAAGTGTACAGTTATACTTATGAAGATAAAACAGGAAAACTGATAGAACCCATTATACTAAAAGGTAGCTCAGGAAAAGTAACATCATTTTTTAAAAATGGTGCGCCATCCGCAGAATTAAATTTTGTAAATAATGAAGTGCAGGGTAAAAGAAAATTTTTTTACAGCAATGGAAATGTTTTAATAGATGGTACAAAAGATCTGGGTTACGATGTGGGCATTAAGAAAACATTTTATGCCAATGGTAAAGTAGAAACTGAAGAATCATTTGAACTGGGCAATTATAATGGAATTAAAAAAACATATCATCCTAATGGAAACATTGAAAAAGAAGAACGCTTTTACAACAATGAATTACATGGAGCTAGTAAATACTATGATGAAAGCGGAAAACTTTTACAAACAAGAAATTATTATTACGATAACCTACTTTCAGTAAAATAACATGATGAAAAAATATTGCATAGTTGCATTTTTACTATCACTTTGTTTTGGAAATATAAATGGTCAATCGCCGGAAGCGGTAGCTGCTTTATTTCCAAAACAAGAAGCGGTTTTTTTGCAATATTCTCAGGAGCTAGCCTTATCAGTAAAAGATGGAGATGTAATTGCCGAAAGTAAGAATGAAAGAGAAATAATGATTTTGAGTAAGCAGAATGCAATGGCTTACGCTCGTTTTAAAATTTACCATAGTGGGTTTAGCGAGCTTAAATCTATAAATGGTTATTCTAAAATACCTGATGGCAACGGCTTTAAAAAAATGAAAATTGGCGATCAAACTACCACAGGCAGTTCCAGTGGCAGCGTATTTTATGATGATACGAAAGAAACCTCATTCGATTTTCAGGGCATTGTTACAAATTCAGTTCAATACCTGGAATATAAAATGTTTCACAAAGATGCACATTTGCTTAGCCCATTCTATTTACCCGGAAGTGTATCGGTAGTTTCAGGCTCATACACGGTAATAGTTCCTAATGAAATAAACATAAAGTTTTTGGTGAAAAACGATGATGAAGGCGTTTTTAAATTTACGCAGGAAAAGAAAAAAAAGGAAACAATTTATAAATGGACCGTAACAAATTATACAGGTAAAAAAGATTTTGATGACTCTCCAGCTCCCAGTTATTATGAACCACATATTATCATTTATGTAGCCAATTATGTTTCAGATAATAAGACCAATACTTTTCTTAGCAATTTAGATGAATTGTATAAATGGAATATTTCCTTTACAAAAAACTTAAATACCTCACCGGATAACACCCTCAAAAAAATTGTTGATTCTCTGATAGCAGGTAAAAAAAATGATACAGACAAAGCAAAGGCCATTTATAAATGGGTGCAAAAAAATATTAAATACATTGCTTTCGAATCAGGTATGCAGGGGTTTATACCAAGGCAAGCAGCCGATGTTTGTAACAAGCGCTATGGCGATTGTAAAGATATGAGCAGCATTATTACTGCCATGTTAAAGCTGGCTTCTATAAAGGCTTATTATACCTGGATAGGTACAAGAGATATAGCCTATAAATATTCAGAAGTAGCTTTACCCATTGTAGATAACCACATGATAAGTACAGCATTCATTAACAACCAATGGGTGTTTTTAGATGGAACCAATCCGCATGCTGTGTATGGAATACCTCCAGCCTTTATTCAAAACAAAGAAGCGCTTGTAGGAATATCAGAAACAGAATATAAAATATTAACTGTACCCATTGTAGATGCAAAACAAAACGGCATGGTTGATACTACCATCATCAGTTTTACAAAAGATGGTATAAAAGGAACACAAAATGTAAACTACTTTGGCTACCTCGGCGAAGACCATTACAACTCTCTGCTTTATAAAAATGAAAGCGAAACCAAATCATTCGTAAAATCTCGTATGGGAAAAGCGAGTAATAAATTTATTTTGGGTAAATATTCAATCAATAATAAAGATATTGATAACAACAACCTTGGCATATCTGCCGAGTTTGAAATACCCGGCATTGGTAAAAAAATAGGCGACGAATATTTTTTAAATCTTAATCTTGAGAAGCTTTTTGAAAATGAAATGATTGACGTGGAAGATAGAAAAGTGCCCTTTGAAGAAAACTATAAATATGTATTTAAACAGTTTCATATTCTTCAAATACCGGAAGGCTACAAAGTTAGCTATACACCAAAAGATTTTACATTTGAAAACGATTTAGTTGCGTTAAAAATAAAGTATGAAACTAAAAACAATACCATTACATCTTACCAGGAAGTAGTAAAAAAGAAATTACTTGTTTACCCAAATGAATTTGCAGATTGGAACAAAGCTGCCAATGCAATAACCCCCAATTACAAAGAGCAAATTGTTTTACAACTCAAATAACAGTTTTAAAAAACCCATTATGAAAAAAAGTTTAATCATTTTTTTATCTGTATTTTCTTTTAGCAATTGCCTGCATGCTCAGTTGGTAGATTGGGAAAAAAATCCTGTAGTTCACACTGTAAAATTTGCAAATTTAAATGAGAGTGCTGTTATCTTAAATGATACCAGAACAGTTGAGTTTTTGCAGGATGAAAAAAGAGGAACTGTTATGTTGGTTACCAACAAAAAAATAATAAAAGTAAACGATGATAATGGGGTGGAAACCTATAACAAAATTTATGTGCCGGTTTACTATGGTGCAGAAATGCTGGAGTTAAAAGCAAGAACAATTTTAGCCAATGGTAAAGTAATAAACCTGCCACAAGATAAAATTTTTGATGTAGAAGAAGATGGAAGACGCTACAAGAAATTTGCCATGGAAGGCGTTGAAAAAAAATCGGAAATAGAATATTTTTATCAATACAAAAAAGACGCCTCGTTTTTTGGATTAGAAGTATTTCAATCCAGCTCTACTCCATTTGAAAAGGCTGAACTTACCTTAATTACGCCCGATTATTTATCGTTTACTGTAAAAGGTTACAATGGTTTTACGGTAGGGAAAGATTCAGTTATTGGCAACAAACGAATAGTTGTAGCTTCTTGTAAAGATATTATAGCAATAGATGAAGAAAAATATGGCAATAAAGAGGCATTTGTAAAAAACGTACAGTACAAATTATCTTACAACTTAAGTAAGGATAAAAGTGTACGCATTTTCACCTGGAATGAACTGGCCAAAAATGTTTTTAATAATTTAACAGGCTATACCGAAAAAGAAATTAAAGCGGTAGATGGTCTGCTTAAAAATATAAAAATATCGCCTTCATCATCAGAAGAAGAAAAAATTGTAGCATTAGAAGATTATTTAAAAACTACTATAAATGTAGAAACTACAGGCTTGGGCGAAGAAGGAGCGCAAATAGAAAAAATTGTAAAATCAAAAGTAGCAGGCAATACCGGTATTTACAAACTATTCGTACTAGCTATGGATAGAATGAAGATTAACTGGCAAATTGTTTTTCCCAGCAAGAGAGATGAACTACCTCTTGATGAAGATTTAGAAAATTTTAAAATGGTAGATGATATGATCTTTTATTTCCCTGCTACAGGAAGATTTTTAGAACCTGCAAATGCATCTTTTAGGTATCCTTACATTACACCATATTGGGCTGGTACCAAAGGATTATTTTTAGAAGGTACTACTATTGGTAATTTTAAAACTGCTATTGCAAGTTTTAATGATGTATATATGCAACCAATGGATGAAAGCGCCCATAACATGGAGATAAATATTAAGTTCAATCCAAACATGGACTCGTTGCATATTCACAGCAGGCAAATACTAAAAGGATATGGAGCTTCTGTTTACAGACCTTCCTATAATTTTGCACCAAAAGATAAACTAGATGAATTAAGTAAAGAGATCATAAAATCTGTAGCTAACAGCGATGTGGTTAAAAATATTTCTGTGCAAGGCACTGCCTTTACAGATGGGTTTTTAAAGAAGCCATTAATTATTGAAGGAGATATTGCCACTACAGATTTAACGGAAGTGGCCGGCAATAAAATTTTGCTTAAAATAGGTGCAGCCATTGGGCCACAGGTAGAAATGTATCAGGAAAAACCACGCCAATTGCCTATCAGTATTCAGTATCCACATGTGTTGGATAGGGTAATTAATTTCACCATTCCTGCAGGTTACAGCATCAAAAATTTATCAGATATCGATATGTCAATTACAGACAAATCTTCAGGTACAGAAACCATGGGTTTTATATCTTCTCACAAATTAAATGGCAACGAACTTACCGTATTAGTTCACGAATTTTATTCTGTTACTGATTACCCCATCAGTTCATTTTCTGATTTCACAAAAGTGATAAATGCCAGTGCAGATTTTAATAAAGTGGTATTGATATTGGAGAAAAAATAAAATTTTATATATTTAAATAGAGGAGCGTAAAGTTGTAAAATTTTACGCTCCTTTTTTTATTTTACTGTATTAATCCTTTCCAATTTATTTATCATTCTTTTACAAATAATCAATGGCACCAAACCAATTAATCCGAAGCTGCAGTCAATTAAAATATGAAACATTGGTATGTGCCTAATTGGTCCTGCCATAAAAGCCAAAGGCAGCACCGCAATGCATGCAAGTATTGCCCAATCTATGATCCACTTATTTTTTACGGGATCTTTTAACGGCCCAATAAATGCCATGGCTATTACAATATGCGCAAATGCCAGCCAATCATACCCATAAGCCAGCATTGGATATTTTGTATTGGTTTCCTTTAAAGCATTGTAACAATCTTGCAGCCATGGTTCAAAAGCATTAGGTATTAGAGAAGGTCTGTTTAATAACCATTGCAATTCACTTTCTACAGGAAAAGCCGTAACGCCGCTTAATATTAATGCAATGATAAAAAAGATAATAAGAAGGCGAATTTTGGTGAGTAGTGTCATAATGTATTTCCGAAAAATGAAATTTATTTTTGTAACTCCATTTTTACACGTTTATGTAAATATGGAATTTATCCCCCACAAACCAATAGAATCAACCCCCTAATTTAAATCAGAAAAAAAACTTCATTAATTTTTAACTTGTTTCTTGAAAAACGCCCATTTTTTTTGTACTTTTTTTGATCTTCATTCATGTTATCTTTGCTTCGCAAAAAAGCATTTTATTTTATTTATCTAGCAGTTAATAAAAGATGAAAAAAGATATAAAGATGAAATGTGTCCCGCATAATTGCGGGACCACCGAAGATGCTCATTGCTGCTTCTTTGCCCGGCTCAAAAAATTTAAATAAAAAATTATTAGATAATCTCTTAATCAATCTCCGCTGTTTCTCTTCCCCCTCGGGGAAGGCTAGGATGGGGTTCTTATTTTATGGCTGCAAAAACCGATAATTTCCAATCGCCGGATTACTTTAATGTAGATGAATTATTAACCGAAGAGCACAAGCTTATTCGGGAGAGTGTTCGCAATTACGTGAAGAAAGAAATTTCTCCCATTATTGAAGATTATGCCCAGCGAGCAGAGTTTCCACAACAAATTGTGAAGCAATTGGGCGATCTTGGTTGCTTTGGCCCAACAGTGCCTGAGCAATATGGCGGAGGCGGCTTAGATTATATTTCTTACGGTATTATGATGCAGGAACTCGAACGTGGCGACAGTGGCGTAAGAAGCACTGCAAGCGTACAAGGGTCGTTGGTAATGTTTCCCATTTATCAATATGGCAATGAAGCACAACGAAATAAATATTTACCAAAACTGGCAAGTGGTGAGTGGCTTGGTTGCTTTGGTTTAACGGAACCCAACCATGGCAGCGACCCTGCCGGAATGCTCACCAATTTTAAAGACAATGGTGATGAAACCGTTACATTAAATGGTGCAAAAATGTGGATCAGCAATGCACCTTTTTCGCAGGTAGCAGTTGTGTGGGCAAAAGATGATGCGGGAGATATAAAAGGAATTATAGTAGAGCGTGGCATGAAGGGTTTTACTACACCAACTACTCATAGCAAATGGAGCCTGCGTGCAAGTGCTACGGGCGAATTGGTTTTTGACAATGTAATTGTACCCAAAGAAAATATTTTACCCAATGTAAAAGGATTAAAAGGACCATTGGGTTGCTTAACAAAAGCTCGTTATGGTATTGCATGGGGAGCTATTGGAGCCGCTATGGATTGCTATCACATTGCATTGGAGTACAGCAAAGAGCGTGTGCAGTTTGGGCGACCAATTGGCGGTTTTCAATTACAGCAAAAAAAATTGGCCGAAATGGTTACAGAAATTACCAAAGCACAATTACTTAACTGGCGCCTCGGCACTTTAATGAACGAAGGAAAAGTTACACCTGCACAGGTAAGTATGGCAAAACGTAATGCCTGCGAAGTGGCTACAAATATTTGTAGAGATGCACGCCAAATGTTAGGCGGCATGGGCATTACAGGCGAATACCCAGTGATGCGCCACATGATGAATTTAGAAAGTGTTATAACGTACGAAGGCACACACGATATTCATTTGCTCATAACAGGTATGGATGTAACGGGGTTAAATGCGTTTAAGTAAAGCCCCTATCCTCTCCACGAAGGGGAGAGAGAAACGCACGAGATTGAAACGAAGATTAAGTAGAAAATATAATCTTCAAGAAGAACTTTTACCTAATCTTTGAGTTCCCTCTCCTTTGGAGAGGGGTTGGGGTGAGGTTTTTTAAAATGCTAAAAAGCTATGCTTTTTAGCCAAACTAAAACACAGCTATGGGCATCTTCGGTGGCGTCGCACATTTCAACTGGAGATCATTATTCATCTTTTATTATGCAATAGAATAACACGATTTCTGAAATAATAATCCATCTTATTTTTAAAAGTATTTACCAAAATTTATTTTATGAATACAACTACCAATAATAACGAAGCTCAGAACCCCCTTTTTGGGGTGGGGGGGCTGGGCTCTGTAAGCGTTGTCGGCGCCGGACAAATGGGAAACGGTATTGCACATGTATTTGCACAAACAGGTTTTAAAGTAACCATCATTGATGTAAATGCTCAACAGTTAGAAAAAGCATTGACCACCATCGGTAAAAATTTTGACAGACAAATTGCCAAAGGGTCTTTAACCGAAGCAGATAAAAAATCGGCACTGGATAATATTACTACTTCAACTGACCTTGCTGAAGGAGTAAAAAATGCAAACCTTGTTGTAGAAGCTGCCACTGAAAATATAGAACTTAAACTAAAAATATTTAAAGCCATAGATGATGCAGCACCTGCAGGTTGTATTTTGGCAAGCAATACATCTTCCATTTCTATCACTCAAATTGCATCCGCTACTAAACGCCCGGAAGATGTAATTGGAATGCATTTTATGAACCCAGTACCGGTAATGAAACTGGTAGAAATAATAAATGGATACGCTACTAAAAAGGAAATTACAGAAACCATTGTAGCACTTACCAAAACATTGGGTAAAATACCATGTGTTGTAAAAGACTACCCTGGCTTTGTGGCCAACCGTATTTTAATGCCAATGATTAACGAAGCCATCACCACTTTATTTGAAGGTGTAGCAGGTGTAGAAGAAATAGATACCGTTATGAAACTCGGAATGGCACATCCAATGGGGCCATTACAATTGGCCGACTTTATAGGGTTAGATACATGCTTATCAATTTTAAAAGTATTACACCATGGTTTTGGTAATCCTAAATATGCAGCTTGTCCATTGTTGGTAAATATGGTAATGGCTGGCAAACTTGGTGTAAAAACTGGTGAAGGGTTTTATGTTTACACTGCCAGCAGCAAAGAGTTGGTAGTAAGTGATAGTTTTAAATAATGTTAATCGTTTCTTTTTAGTTACGCCTCTATCGAAGAAATGAGGCGAGGCTTTTGTGAATTAGCTTTTTGCCCATGACGGTATAAGTCGTGCAGCTATTTATTTACGTGTTACCGCACAGATAAACCTTCCTCACTTTGCTATGCTGCATATCTGCCTAGATAGTTGGAATCCATTTAAATATATGCCTCAATAATAAAAAATATGAAAAAAGTAATTCTTTATATAGCGCTTTTCTTTTATTTATTTTATATGGCCCTCTTTTTATTCTTAATATTCGAGAAATGGTTAAATATTGATAAATCAGTTGTACAAATTAATAAGAATATTAGTAAGTTTTTGTTTTATAGTATCTTTATAATACCACCATTAATTACTATTTGGCTAGTAAAAATTGAGAATCTAAAAGTTTATAAGCTACTTGGTTTAAGCTTGCTTATTTTTTGGATTTTATTTCTGATTACTCTTGGATTTTACTTTAAGTAGAGTAGTATCTACTAACGAAATGAGGTGTAGCTTTTGTCGATTAGCTTTCTGTGCAGCTATTTATTTAAATGTTTACCGCACAGATACCCTTCAGCACTTTGCCATGCTGCATATCTGCGCTAAATTGGGTTTTAAATCGTAATCCAGTATAAACTTATTTTAAAATAGAAAAGGGTTTCAATGTCTTCCATTGAAACCCTTTTCTATTAATATTCGAAAGCTTTTTACTTAATCTACTGCGCCAGCGATATCCTCACCTGTACACCTGCTCTTGTATTGGTGGTAGGTGCGCTGGAAGATATATAAGGCTTCACTGTACGCTGATCAAAATAGAATTTAAGATTTACCCTGTTGCTTAAAAAATAATCAATGGTTGGCGTAATGGTTATTTCTCTGCTACCACCGGTGGCAAAATTGTTATCCTGATCAAGTCTGCTGTTAGCCGTTACATTGTCTCTGATTCTATAATCCATTCTAAAGTTTATTTCGTTTTCCAACGTTTTTCCGCCACCCAAAAACTTAGGCAGTTTTAAACCGAAAGGCGCTCTTAAACCTCTTTTACGGTAGCCTGCGCCAATACTAAATTCTGTACTGCGTTGTTCGCTTAACTGGTAATCGTACAAACTCAAACTTAGCGTACGAGATTTTGCATATTCAAACTTTGCCTGAAACTGGTTGGTAAACTGCATATCAAAACCAAGCAATGGAGAAAACTGCTCTTGTATACTCACGTTGGGCACTAGGAAGAATGGAATGTAAGCTTTAGATACGGTATCGTAAAAAGATGGATAACCAAACCTAGATACATCTTGGTACAACAATGCAGAAGTAAATCCATTCATACTCAAACTACCATTGTATGCATGCGATACATTAAAGCTGTTGAATATTTTTTCCATTCCTTTAATCTTCGTCAACCCATTGTAATTTAAATTCCAGTTGGGCTTAGGTAATATGGAGCGGAATGGATTTGTTTTGGTGCGACCGTCCGTTTGTTTAATGAGCGAAACCTTCTCAGCGCTTTGTCCTGTATAAGCGGCAATAAAAGATGGTATCAATACATCTACTGCATATTTACCATAACCATAATAATAACCATCTTGCTGCAAGCCGTTGCCTGGTTGGGCTTGTGTATATGGATTTTCCTTACCCAATCTTCTGGAAAGTACTACTCTGTTATTTTGAAAAGTTTTAAATGTTTCTGAAACTCTATTAGGATCAAATTTTCCAAACAATGTTTTAAAGGCTATATAACTTACATCAAACCCACCTGTAGAATATGGCGTAAGGTGCATAAACTTTTGGTTTGTTCCACCCGTTGTATCTATAAACCTAAATGTTTCAGAATAATTTTTGCTGAAAGTTTTTTTAATATTTACAGTAATGTTTAAATCTCTAATCGGTTCTAATGTTGCACTAGCAGTAATTGTCTGGTCATAATTTTGTTGAAACAAATAGTTGAAACTGGAATCCTTAGTTATCAATCCTTGTGCTGCTTTTCTGTTTAGCCAGTTACTATCAACCTGTTTGCCCAAAATAAAATCGAAGCCCGGTGCCAAGCTTCTAAAGTTTTGCCCAAGGTATTGTGTACTGTCAGTATAGCCAGGTAACCTGGTACTTGCTATTTCGCCGGCTGATACATTTACTTGCTTAATACTTGTAAGTAGTTTACCAAAAATTTTCAATGGACCACCAACATAAGGCAGGGCAGTTTTATCTAAAATTTTACGGGTACGCAAAACTCTTACGCCTGCTTTGTTTGTAACACTGTCTGTAACCTTGGTATAACGATTTCTCCACCTGTTTCTATCTTCAATATTAGATGGCACATCAAGCTGGCGGAGGAATTTAGATTTTTGATAGAGTCTATTAAAATCCATTTGCACTGTACCTTCTTTTTGCTGACCATTTTCTAAAAAGTTACCAAGGTTTACTGCAAGTCTGCTGGCACCAATCCATCTATAAGAAGCCTGGTATTTTACATTGGCTGTTATAAAATCCAACGCAGGTATTTTTAACAAAGGAAGTGTGTATGAAAAAGAAGCGGTTTGGTTAAACAATGTATTTCTACCACCTCTAAACAAATTGTTCATCAACGAATCTTTTTTTGCTTTTGTATCAATTCTTCCAAATGGTTCATCTACTCTGGAATTGTTGGTAGCTACATAATCCAGCAAAAGTGATCGGGTAAAATTCCAACGTAAAATATAATCCCGCTGCAATACAAAATACTTATCATAGGTTTCGGGCGTTTGGTATTTATCTCCGCCCAAACTCCGTGGTTTTATTACACCAAACTGGCGCTGTAAATCTGCCCTAAAACTTAACTGAGATGGTATGTAATTAAAATTAAAATCCTTCAACACATCAAACCATTTGGTTTTAGTTTTCTTAAACAAACCTTTTAATGGTGTAATATATTTTGGTGTTGGTGCAAAGTTGTAACCCAATGCAGCCCTATGTCTTGTAACATCGTTGTACTCAATCAATGGATTGTAACTGCTCGTTTTTATATATGAATAACTCACATCCACATTTGATACATCATAAATTTTTGGCTTCTTAGTATTCGTTTTAAGTTTTCTTACATTGGTAAAATTTACTGTTTTTATAGAAGTAAAATCAACCGCTGTTTTACGAATAGAATCTTTTTGATTTTCTGGTACAACTTTTAATTTGTCTTTTAATTTAATATCCAAATCATACGGATCATATTCCGGAGTACTTACAGATTGCGAATAGCTCGCAAAAACCGGAATAGACATAGCTGCTTTTTTTGGCAGAATTTTTCCAAGTTCTAAATTTGTGGCTATATCAAACTGATAAAAGTTATCTCTATACCGTTCGTTTACTCTTTGCTCCAAGGTACCAAAACCCTGTGTATGCATGTTTCCAGAAAGGGATAGCGTTCCCAAATCTGCCAGCGTAAAATCTATTCTTGCCAATGCCGCATAACCACCTTTTTCATCCAATGCAGAAAGCCTTAATTCATTCACCCACATTTCGCCGCAGGCAACCAAAGATGCTTGAGAATTTTCTACACCAATTAATATTCCTTTAATTTCTCCCAGGTTAGGATTACCCATAACCGAGTATGTTTGCCCGTTAGGCTGCACTTCAGGGAACAAAACATTCAATGGGGTACTTGATAAATTTCTTGCCTGCTTTATTTTGGTAAGTTTTGTAAGGTCAACATCTAAAGAGTTTGCAGGGTTCCACAATGAATCGTTGTATCTATCAGTATCGGCTCCCAATTTAGAAGCTGCATCTAATTTTGTATTGATAAGCGGTATTCTTATTTCATAATAATTATTTTGAAAATCGGTTCCCAATCTAAATACTGCAGTTAGATCTTTATCTTTTAAAGGAGGATTTGCAGTGGCCGTTTGCTCTGCATGCACATACATGGAAAGCTTTTTAAACTGCCGTAAATCTTTATTGGTAAATGTTTGAAAAACACCTTTGGCATCTCCTTTTTTAAGATCGCAAAATTGCAACGTCATAGCCTGCTCATTTTGCAAAAGGTTCACACCATTGTTGCTCAATGTTTGCTGGCGCTGTATATCTCTTGGTGTACGATATGGCAATGGTCTTCTTGTATCATTTTCTTCAATATTTACAGCTCCCACATTAAAGGGTGAATTGGTAGCAATATTTGACATACCAGTTTGATCTATCTGAAATTTATATCTCCGCCAAATGTTTCTTGCCAATTGCAACTGTGCAAAACGAATAACCGCTGTATCCTGAAAATCCGTCATAAACATTCTTATAAAACGGATCGATTTAAAATCCGTTATTCCACCAACTTTTTTATCGAAGCTGTTCACCGGAATACGAATCTGGTAAAAAGTTTCATTACGGGTGGTACCATTTGGAAGGTTTACCGGAACTGATTTTTTATCTACAATGTAGTTACGCCCAATTTGCATATCTGGGTGAGAAGAAGGTTGTACATTAAATATGTATTGATAATATTCTTCTGTTTCGTTTAATGTATTGTCTCTGTTGAAATCTTCTGCATCGGGGTATAAAGTAGCAGCAGAAGTAAATTGTCCACCATTATCAATGGGAGAATTTCCTTCAGGTGAATTATAATTTTTGTACCGGGCAAGAATACCATCGGCACCACTAAACGATCCATTTCTGTAATGTTTATAATCATCACTAGATGGATCTGCCAAGGCTTTTTGATATGCGGGAGAGTTTGTGCCAAAGTTGGTAGCCAATCTATTTAAATATAATTGCCTTACCCTCACTTCAGCTGTATCTGTCAAACCATCCAATCCAATATCCTGAAATTTTCTATCATCAGGATTATTACTAAATGCATTGGTAACCTGTACAGTATTGGTGGGAACTCTTCCCCAAACAGTTTCGTTTGTAGGCGATGGTGCATTGGGAGTGGGTAATCCATTTTCATAAAAACGCTTGCCATCTTTTAAAACATCTTCCGAAATATTACCAAGGTTAAAATATAATTTACCGCCCGCAGTCAAGGGATTTGGATTATTAATATATGGATCTTGAATCCACCCCTCAATAAATTCAATGTTTGCTGTTTCAAAATCTGTTTGGTCAATATTTCTTTGCAAACCACCCCATCTGTTTCGTGGATTGGTAAAATTACCCTGAGGATTTACTGTGGCAGCGCTGTCATCAAAATTATATGGTCCTCTTTCTTTAGGGTAATATGCAAGGTCAAATGTTACCAATTGGCTTTCACCAAAACCTGTTGTACGTTGTGGAAAAATTTCTTTTTGATAAACCTGTCTTACCCTAGGATCGCTCAACAAATTTGCATCAGTAATCGGATTATTGTTTGCCCTAAACTGTTGTAATATTTGTTCAATTTGATACCATGCAATTTTAGCACGGTTTTTACCATACCGCAAATCATTGCTTAAACGAGCTTCCGGAAACAATTCAGTATTGTTCCCAAATCCTGTAGCTCCAAGCGGTGCAGCAGATAAACCCCAAGCCACTGCAGGAAAACGAAGATCGATACCGGATTTGCTTCCTTCAAAATCATCAATATAAATTACACCATTTTCGCCCTTTCCAATTTGTGGTGCATGCCCCGGTTTAAGCATGGCTGCTTCTGCATACGCATTTACGGTAGAGGGTGCAGTGGTTGAATAAAAAGGAAGTTTATCTAGCCATTTACTTAATCTAGGTATATCTTTTTTATAATTAAGATCCAACCCATACATAGCATTTCTAATTGGATCTTCGCCTAAATTTACTTTTGTAAAAAATGGACGCTCACTTAATCTCACTACTGTACCACCAATTGAAAACTGTTCTTTGGCGGTATTTTTTAACAGATAATCTAATCGTAAGCCAAGAAAAGATCTTTGTTGTAAACCAAATGATGCATTGTTTTCAAAATTTACCTGTACCGGTAATCCTGAATTTAAAATAGCAGGGTTTATAACCTTAATAGTACCCAAATCATAATTAATGTCATAATCCACCCCTTCCTGTAATGCACGCCCACCAGCAGTTACAGATACGGAACCTTTAGGAATATTGTAACCAATACTAATATCGCCAGAGCCAGATGTTTTGGCAGACCCACGCAATAAAAACCTGTTTAAACTTGGATATTGTTGCGCTACTGCTTTAATAGAATCGTACAATGCATAGAACAAAGTATCGGGTGCAGTAGCCGGAACAGTCGTATAAATTTGTGGTGCAAGGTCTCTACCAAATGGCTCCAACAAAGGAAATATGATTCTGCTATATTGAGAGTTTACGGTAAAGTTTTCAATGTAATCAAATACACCATCCGGTTGAGGATCGAGTTGGCTATTCAACCTATCAGTATTTATTAAAGTGATGATAGGTGCACCTTGGTTTTTATCTCCAAAAGGTAAATAACGTTTTGCTCCAAGCCCTGGTTGCTCGTACAATACATCTAATTTAAAATCTTGCGGTGTAAGTACACCATATCCTACAGAATACACATTCTTCATCATCAATTTCCAAATTGGAAGATTGGTTCGTTGAGAAGTAGCTTTTAATAATTTTAAGAATAAAACTTTTTGCACGGCTGTTGAACTATCTGGCGGCACATCTTCTGAAAACTCACCTACCTGAAATATTTTCCCGTTAAATGAATATTGATAAGCTACCCCCAACACTTCATCTGTTTGCAGGGGAGAACTTAATGATAAAGTTCCAAGTTGGCGGTTATAAGTGTATGAAGTACTATCTAGTTTTCTGGCAAAAGTTTTTTCAAAATCCTGCACAGGTTTTAACCGAAGGCTTAATAAATTACTGTAAATAGTTGCAGAATTTCTTGCATCAGGCAAGTTTCTAATTTTGGTAAGTAAATCGTTTGTAGTGTTTGTAGGTTCCGGTTTTGTAGTTAACACATTAATAGTATCAGCTTTTAAATACGGATTTCTTTCCCCCAAATCCATTAAGCCTACCACATCTCTTGTTTCAGTAGTTACCCCATTTCTGTTGGTAACCCATACCTGCATTTTTAATATCTGTATCTGGCTATTAATGGCTGGAGCGTTTGCCATTATCCTATTGTAATTATCTCTAAAATATTGTGCTACCAAAAAGTGGCGGTTCTCTTCATATTCATCAGCTTTTATTTCGAAAGTTTGAGAGGCTGATCCACCTTGTAAGTTTACATTTTGACGCTGAGATTTTTGGCTTGCAAGTATGGTTGTAACATATAACTTACCAAATTGTAATTGTGTTTTTATACCAAACAATTGTTGTGCGCCCGGTATCAACGTTCCTTTAGATGCAAAACTTACTGAACCTGCTTCAAATCTTTTTATAATATCATCATCGTTACCAGTGTAGTCTAATTTTAATTGGTTATCTAAATTAAAATTGGCAAGTGTATTATAATTTATGGGGAACTTAAGCTTATCGCCAATGCTGGCATTTACATTTAATTGCGCATTTAAATTAAAATCTAATCCTCCGTTTACCCTTGCACGTTCCGGCAAAGTTGGGTTGTCAATTCTTTGACCTTGGTAGCCTGCAGTAATATCTACATTTCCTTGTGGCGTAATTTCTATTTTGCCATTGCCAAATAATCGGTTGAACAAATTATCTGATAAAGAAAGTTTTGGTTTTACGAGTTTTCCTCTGTTAAGTAAATTGGTGGTGTTGGCTCTTTTTTGAAAATAAGCAATTTCAGATTTGCGGTTTTGTATAGCCCAGTATTCATCAAAAGTGTAAGTGGTAGGTGTACGATAATATTTGTTGCCTATTTTTTCGTACACAGCATACGTACGAGTAATGGCATTGTATACTACAGAATCTTTTACATTAGATGGATTAGGTAAATAATAAGTACCTCTGTTAGCAGATGAAACAGCATCTCCACGGCTATCGCTTATTGGATAACGCAACGCTGGCGGAGGAGTATCCCTCACATTTTGATTTGCTTCAAATAATGTTTTAGTTGATTCACCTGTGTTTGTATTAGCAAACAACAACTGTACAGCAGCGCACACTACTAAAGTGAGAAGTAATTTTCTGATAAGCAGCATTTAGATAATAAGTTAAAGTAAATCTAGACTCAAATGGCTTTAAGGGCTTTTTTTATCAGGTCTTCCAGTTTAGTGATATCAGGTTCTGCGGTTAGAATTTTTTTAACCGATAGTTCTGCTTGTTTTTGTACTAATCCAAGTGCTACTAATGCATTTACAGCATCTTTTTCCATGCTATTGATTCCCCTACTCCAGGTTTGGCTGCTCGTACTTTGTTTATTACCTACTTTATCTTTCAACTCTAACACTAATCTCTCAGCAGTTTTTTTACCAATTCCTTTTACACTTTCAATTAACCGCAAATTGCCGGTAGTAATAGCATTTTCTACTTCCTCAGGCCTCAATGAAGACAGCATCATACGAGCAGTAGCTGCACCCACACCAGAAACACTTATCAACATCACAAACATATCCTTCTCCTCTTTTTCAAAAAATCCATACAATGTATGGGCATCTTCTTTTATTTGAAGATAAGTAAATAATTTACCCTCCGTTAACGTTTCAATGGCCGCAAAAGTATTTAATGTAATGTTAACCTCGTAGCCCACACCACTTACATCTACATATACTTGAGAAGCACTTTTAAAACTAAATTCTCCTTTTAAATAGGCGTACATAAATTTACAAATCTGTCAATTAACGAAAATAAGGCTTTTTCCTAAAACTTACGTTAAAATTTCATGATCAATATATTACGATATTATCATCTATTATAATCTTTTACAACACAATAGCTCAACTATTTTGTAAAAATGTTCATCACCTACAATTGAATTATATTTACAGCTTACTATAAACCATTATTAAAAGAAATTATAAAAGGAATGGAAAAAATAACTGCTGCTATTACATGTGTTGGGGGCTACGTGCCGGAATACAGGCTTACAAACGAAATATTAGCCACTATGGTTGATACAAATGATGAGTGGATAAAAAGTAGAACCGGTGTAAGTGAGCGGAGGATTTTAAAAGGTGAAGGGCTTGCTTCAAGTGATATGGGTATGGAAGCTGTAAAGAATATTTTTGAAAAAAAAGGGATTTCCCCAGATGAAATTGATTGTGTTATTTGTGCTACCGTTACCCCTGATATGCTTTTTCCTTCTACTGCAAATATCATCTGCGACAAAGTGGGTATAAAAAATGCTTTTAGTTACGACATCAATGCTGCATGTTCTGGCTTTCTATTTGCTCTAACTACCGGTACAGCTTTTATAGAAAGTGGGAGATATAAAAATGTAGTCATTGTAGGGGCAGACAAAATGAGCAGCATTGTTGATTACACAGATCGTACTACCTGTATTTTATTTGGAGATGGTGCCGGTGCAGTTTTATTGCAACCTTCGGTAGATGAAAATGGAATAAAAGATAGTTTGTTGAAAACGGATGGAAGTGGGAAACCTTTTTTGCACATGAAAGCAGGAGGTTCTTTAAAACCATCTACCATAGAAACGGTGATGGCAAAAGAGCATTATATATACCAGGAAGGGCAATCTGTTTTTAAATTTGCCGTTAAAGGAATGGCTGATGTGAGCTATGAATTGATGCAAAGAAATAATTTAACTGGAGAGGATATTGCTTGGCTTGTACCACACCAGGCAAATTTGAGAATTATAGATGCTACTGCTAATAGAATGGGTTTACCCAAAGAAAAAGTAATGATAAACATAGATAAATACGGTAACACAACGGCTGGTACTATTCCACTTTGTTTATGGGATTGGGAAAGTAAATTAAACAAAGGAGATAATATTATATTGGCAGCATTTGGTGGTGGTTTTACTTGGGGAGCTACTTGGGTGAAGTGGGCGTACAGCCCCCTCAATCCCCCGAAGGGGGAAGTTGGTCTCTAATACTTTGAAGTTATTTTACAGTATTGAAGGGTGGCTTCTCATTTTTAAAATACAAATTAGAAATAACAATGAAGGTTAGAATACCCGTTGGAATTTGAATAAATTTTAAATTATTAGAGTGTGTCCCCTCTCCTTCGGATAACTTGTCCCGTTCACGGGAGGCCGGGGTGAGGTTTTTCGGATGATGTAGTAAAGGGCTGCGTTTTTCTTCCCCTCCCTCGGAGGGGTGCCCGCAGGGCGGGGTGGTTTCTTATCGGGGTGGTTTACACCTGGGTGATTTTTAACTGCCGCTTTTACTGAGCTGGTTTATAAATTGTTTTCTAATACATAAAAAAAAAGTACAACAAACATATTAATTCCAACAAAAAATGAAACCATTTATTACAGCTGTTGCTTGTATTTTATTTTCGATAAATACAAATGCACAAAGTCGTTATATCATAAAGTTAAAAGATAAGGGTACCAATCCTTTCTCTATTGCCAACCCTTCCCAATACCTTAGCCAAAGAGCATTGCAGCGCAGAACGAGGTATAATATTGCCATAGATAGTTTAGACCTTCCTGTAACTCCAAGATATATTGACAGCATCAGGCTTGCAGGTGCAGTTACTATTTTAAATTCATCAAAATGGTTAAACCAGATTACTATAAGAACTACTGATGCTGTAGCACTGGCTAAAATAAACATTTTCCCTTTTGTGGTAAGTGCAGTAGCTGTAGCAGCCAGAACCATTGAGCAGGAAATACCTGTAAATAAAAAACTGGATGTAGCAGTTACTGAAACAATTTTTTCAGACAACAGTACAACCACCACCGAAAATTTAACAGCAGATGTATATAATTATGGTGCCTCTCATGGGCAGGTTCATTTGCACGAAGGCGAATTTTTACACAACCATAATTTTAAGGGAGAAGGAATGCAGGTGGCAGTGTTAGATGCAGGCTTTTTTAATTATTTAACCCTGCCTACGTTTGACAGCATCAGAGTGAATAATCAAATAATAAATACATGGGATTTTGTAGCAAACAATGCGAGCGTAAATGAAGATTATTTTCATGGTATGACTTGCCTGAGTACCATAGCAGCAAACATACCTGGTACATTTGTAGGCACCGCACCTAAAGCAAATTTTTGTTTGTTTAGAACAGAAGATGTAGCGAGCGAGACAAGAATTGAAGAACACAATCTGGCAGCAGGTTATGAAAGAGCAGATAGCATTGGAGTTGATGTATGCACTGTTTCATTAGGGTATTTTACTTTTGATAATCCATCTCAAAACTACACGTATGCAAACATGAATGGCAATACTACCATGAGTGCAATAGCATCTGACATGGCAGCAAAAAAAGGAATGTTGCTGGTGGTAGCTGCAGGTAACGAAGGCGCCAATGCATGGCGGTACATTATAACACCTGCAGATGCAGACAGTGTAATGTCAGTAGGAGCTGTAGATACTTTAGGAAATGTGGCTGCCTTTAGTAGTTATGGCCCAAGCAGTAATGGCCGGGTAAAACCCAACATTGCAGCTACTGGTCTTAGAGCCATTGTAGCCAATATATCTACCGGGCTACCAACTCCTGGCAATGGAACATCTTATGCAACTCCCAATATTGCCGGGCTCACCACATGTTTGTGGCAGGCTTTTCCGGAATATAATAACATGAGCATAATGGATGCCATGCAAAGATCTGCTTCTAAATTTACGAACCCAGATGATAGGGTTGGGTACGGCATTCCAAATATGAAAAAGGCCTTTTCTTTTTTATTGAAAAAATCTTACACACAACAATCATCTGTTGCTGCTTGTGTGGCTACGGTTCAATTAAATGTAAAATATGATAATACCATGAACATTATTGTAGAAAGAAAACTATCGAATGAAGTGGCATATAGTTTATTTAAAACGATACCCGGCACAGGAAATTTTACAAATAAAAGTATAAGTTTCACAGATAATTTAACTAATTCAAGTGTTGGTAATATTAGTTACAGAATTAGAATTGATATTGCTGCAGATACCAGTTTTTATTTAGATTCGTTGATAGTAAACGCACCACAAAGTTGTACAGCTACCGAAAATAAAATACAGGTAAATCCGAATCCTGTAGTGGATGTAGCCAACATAGTTATTAGCAGAACAGCTGCTACAAAAATAAATATTGTTTTATTGAATGCTGCCGGGAGAAGAGTATTTGAAACAACGTACCAGCAGCCTGCAGGAAGCACCGTAAAACAAATAAACATGAAAAATATGGCTGCAGGTATTTATTTTGTTTCTGTATTTGCCGATGATAAAAAGATAACTACTCAAAGAATTTTTAAGCGAAATAGTTAATAAGAAAGTACCGCCACAAACATGCTATCAGCCCCCATTTCATAACCTTTTAAATATTCCATTTGTAAAATTTGCAGGTGGAATTTTTGTTGTAAGTAGGCTACCACTTCTTCGTTTTCTTTTTTGAAAACAGAACAGGTAATGTAAAAAAACAACCCTTCTTTTTAGCAGGTATTTATTTTGTTTCTGTATTTGCCGATGATAAAAAAATAACTACTCAAAGAATTTTTAAAAGAAATAATTAAAAAGAAAGTACCGCTACAAACATACTATCTGCCCCCGCTTCATAACCTTTTAAATATTCCATTTGCAAAATTTGCAGGTGGAATTTTTGTTGTAAATAGGCTACCACTTCTTCGTTTTCTTTTTTAAACACAGAACAGGTAATATAAAAAAACAACCCTTCTTTTTTTAAATATTGTAAAGCAGTTGATGCAATTTGTTTTTGCATAACAGCATATTCATCTATATTTTTTGATTTAAAAAAAGACAACTGCTCCGGCGTGCGAGCCCATGTGCCACTGCCTGTGCAGGGGGCATCACAAATAATAAGGTCGTATTTTTTTTGTGGTAAAGATGTATTCTCTTTTAAAAGATCAGCCGTAAACGCCTCATATTTTTTTATACCTGCTTCTTTAAAACGGGTGCGCAAATTATTTAAAATACTTGCACGTACATCTGATACATTTAATTGTACATGACCATGCAAAATATCGTACAGTAAAATAGATTTGCCGCCGCTTGCTGCGCAGCAATCCCACACATCTATATCTTTTTGTAGAAATACCTCTGGCTTTTTAAGGTAATCAAATACCCTTTGAGAATTACGATCCTGTACTACCACTTCTTTATTGAGTTGCATGAAATCTTCTGTTTTAAAACCTTGCGACAATGCAATACAAGAAGTATTTATTTCTTCAAAATCTACTTTATTATTCGTTAATTTTTCTAACAGCATTACTTCTTTGCCCGGACGAATACGAATGAAAAAAGATGGTTGTTTTAAAAAGGAAAGCGCAAATTTTTCTGCATCAATATCTTCTCCCAACTCATCATCAAACGGAAAAATGTCTGTTGGATTAATTTTTAAATGAGCTAATTTATTTGTTTGAGAAAGATGAATTTTTTCATTTAAAGCCGGTGCAAGGGCTGCAAGAAAATTATTATTTATATGCTCACATAAAAATGTAGCGGCCAAAATTCTTTCTTCGATGGTTTTATTGTAAAGCGCAATTCCTAATCTGTAAAAATTGTAACAGAGTGCTGAGATGTTTTTTCTGTCTTTTGAGCCATATTTTTTATCTGCCGCAAAAAACTTTTTTAACTGGTGAACGAGCGGTTCGCCAATTTTTATATTTTCAATTATTTTAATGGCAGTTGCAAGATGTGAATGGTGATGACTCAATGTTTTTTATTTTTTGTAAAAATAAGCCGATGATACTTATGGCAAATAAGTTTTGAGAATAAAACCACCAAACATTTTAAAAAAAAGGTTCGAGTTGAAGCGTGAGGGATAGAAGCGGCTACCCCGGTGAAGGTTTTGTGCGATGGCTTTGTGCCGGAGTAATAGCGTATAGCCCGACCCTTGGGGCACGCAAAAAATGTATTTATAAAAAACCGATGCAATGAATTTGCAACGGTTAAAATTAATTTGTAGTTTTTGTTAAGCCTTATTTATTCTGCTGCGCAGGGCTCCCATGGGCTGTACCCATGGTTACTCATAGTTGAACCCCTTCGGGATTCGTGGAAGTTTACGATAATACACTCATTAATCTTCTTATAAGTCTATAAGTTCATCTCCTAATCAATCTTCTCGTCCTCCCTCTCCACACCGTGGAGAGGGAACGAGGGTGAGGTCACTCCACACTCACCCTCACCCCCTCACTATGGCTTGTAAACTCGGGCGCATACATGCATTGAATGGTTGTAACGCCATTACTAAAATTACCTTGGTGGGTTACGAACATCGGATACTCAAATACATACGTGCCTTTTGGTAACCAACCAAAAAAGAAATTGGTGCTGGCATCTTTGGTGCTTTCGTAATAACCAAGTCCGCCTTGGTATTTGTAGTCACTTATTACATTTGTAGGTTCCATACAAGCGGCTCTTAAATCTTTCATGTGTACATATTCCATGTCTCTATCTGCACGAAGTTCGATGCGCACTTTTATTTTATCGCCTACTTTTAATTCATCGCCATCTTTTATTGCCTGCAACACAGGACCTTTATCTGTATTTTTTTCGATGAACAATTTCTTCACTAATTTAAGCGGCGTTTCTGCTGAAGTTATTTTATCGAGGTCTTGAAAATATTGCCAATAGGCAGCACCAAAGCTAGTCGATTGGTTGATTGGTTGATTGCCCACACTCTTAACTTCTACAGTGATGTTTCCCATTTCAGGTTTTACTTTTTCGCCTTCAATGCGCTTTTTAAAATATCCGGTACCGGCTTCTGAATTATCGTCTGTACTTTTTATTGTAGTACTTCCCAAATTTATGGTTACCATTTTCTCTTCGCTTAACCAATCGCTGCCTTGTAACAGCAACGCATAACACGCCTCAGAGGTGGCTTTAGTATTGCCCCAGTTTTGTGTTTGCTTTTGTTTTAGCAACCAAGTTTTAAGGTCGTTAATGGTAGTTACATTTTTATCAATATCAGTAAATGCTTCTATCATCATTGCCTGGCTTTCAATGGGCGCTTGGTGCCAATAATATCCACCTTTGGTAAAGTCTTTCCAATACATTCCCATTTCTTCGCTGCTGATACTGTTTTGTTTTAGCGACTCAATAATGGCTTTTGCAGTTTTGCTGTCATCATTCCTAAAGAGCGATAATGCTATCATTGCCTGCATGTATTTGCTTTGGTTTAACCAATATTTTTGCGACTGACCTTTGTAATAATCTACCGCTTTTTTTGCAGATGCAGCAATGGTTGTTTCATTAAAAAAGCTGCGCATGTACAAATACTGAATAGCTGTATAGCTCAAATTATTGTCAGGTAATTTTGCTTTATATTTTATTAAATTATCATACTCTTCTTTTATACGTGCATCTAGATAAGGCAACGCTTTATCAACAATCGGTTTTAAGTTTTCATAATCATTGCCCTGCACTGCTTTTAATTTTCTTAAATGCCCAATACCAGTAATAATATATTGAGTAATATAACGATCATCTCTACCACCTTTAAACCAAGTGAAACCACCATTGCTGCTTTGCATTTCTTTTAACTGTAAAAGGGTTTTGTTTTTTTCTGCAGCCAAGCGAATCATATCAAACAACAATGCAATATTTTTCTTTTGTTGTGTTTCGTTTTGTGCATCTAAAACCCATGGAGTTTCTTGCAGCAAAACAGATTTAAGTTCTTCATTTTTTTGCAGGTTGCTCATTAATGCAGCCGTATCTGTAATCTTCCACTTTTCAAAAACTGCTTTGATTTTGGGAGATGAATTACTGATAAAAGATGCTAATGTGTTTGCATAATATTTACTGAAAGTTTGCTCCGCACATTCATAAGGATACTCCATTAAATAAGGCAAAGCTTGTACTGCATACCAAGCGGGATTGCTTGTGTATTCAATGGTGAGTGCATGATGAGTGAGCGATGCACTGCTGCCGCTGTTTAATAACTTATCAAACTTAAATGTTTTTGAATTGGTGTTCCGCATATTAAGCGGTAATGATTCTGTAACCAACATGCGGTTTGTAAGCACGGGAATGGCTGCTTCTTCACCATCAGAGAATGACCCATCTTTTGCAATTGCTTTTATTCTGTAGGTCATGGCAGAATTAAAGTTGAACGGAATATCAATTGGGAATTTTACTGCTATACTTTGCCCTGCAGGCACCGTAAAATATTGTTGTGGAAAAACATTTTTAAACCAACCATCTACCGGTTTGTTGGTAGCTGCATCTAATAATTCCAATTGCGAAGTACCGGTAATTTCTTTGGCAGTAAGATTTACAACTTTTGCAGAAAACTCCATACGATCTCCCTCCCGTAAAAAGCGTGGTGCATTTGGTTGTACCATTAATTGTTTTTGTGTAACCGTTGTTTTACTGCTCACAGCACTTGCCAGTTCTTTTGTGTGCGCCATTACCTGTAGCTTCCATTGAGTAAGTGCTTCGGGCATGGTAAAAGAAAATTCAACATTGCCATTTGCATCTGTTTTTAAATCTGGAAAGAAGAAGGCGGTTTCGTTGAAGTTTTTGCGGATTTGGATGTTTTCATTATTTAAATTAATATTTTTTTCATTTTTTTGAAATGTATCCCTATCATTTTTGGCGGTTAAGCCTTGAGCAACGTTTGCTGACCTGTCATTACCTTTACTACGTCTTTCTGTTTGAACTTTTGCACCAATCTCTTTATTACTATCCATCATAAACCCATCCATCGGGGCTGAGCTAGCTTGCACAGAAGCCACACCTCTTAACACAATTCTTCCTCCATAACTTTCATTCCATCCATTATTAACCAAATAATCATATTGCTTTTCTAACCCATTTAAAAACACATTTTTTATTTGGTCATTTTCATTACTTGCAACATCGTTAAAAGTATTTCCTGTCCAGTTAAAATAACTATTATTAGTGGGCCATAAACCATTTAACGAACCCCATGTATGTGGCTTAAACTGGTCAAGGGAAGCGTCATACATGCTTATCAATGTTTCTGCGGTTACTTTTTCTGTCTTATCTCCGGTAATTTTTATTTTCCATTTTTCTGCGCTGCCGGGTTCCAATTTATCTCTAAATGTTTCGTAGGCTATTTTTAATTCTTTGTTGCTCCATGGCACAGCAAAGTTTTCTGCACCAGTGTAAATGCGGTTGTGCTGCACAAAAACATAATTCATATTTATACCGCCACGGTCTGCTTCTGTTACATCAATATCATTTGTAAATGTTTCTCCTGCACTTACGGTTGGGTAAGTAATCTTATAGTTTTCATTTGGCCGTACAATATTTTGTATGAGCCATATTTTAGGGAAGCCCGTGGTTATTTGGTAGGTTATTTTTTTACCTGGTTCGGTAGTTTGAGTTTCGGTTGTAATGGAGATGGGAAGCCTCTCCCCCGTCCCCTCTCCCGAGGAGAGGGGTGACGTGGAGATCGGAGGGGTGATGTACACGAATTTTTCCGCTTTAATGTCTTCACTATATTTATCTTTTCCGGTTACAATAATTTTGTACCAACCGGGTTTTAATTTCTTGTCTGCTGTCTCAAATCTAATGTCTAATTTCTCAAATCTATTATCTGCTCTTGTTGTATCCGTTTTATCTAAAACTTTTTCTCCCATTTCCCATTTGCTCATTTGGTCTTCATCTGCATACACATCATAAGGAAAGCTTTGGTAGTATTCCCCTTTGGTCATCACAAACACATCTGGCTGCTGCCAATACCTTGTGCGGAAAATTTTATTGGGCTCCTGTAATTTGTACATAGCAAAATTTACCGTAGCTTTTTCGTGTAAACCGTTTGCGTTGGTGCTGCTTATACCAATTGTTTTTATACTATCTGCGGGTAATTTTTCATCAGATATAATATTTAACTGCAATGCCTGATATGATACTGAAACATTGGTAGTCGCACTTCTTGTTTCGCCATTTACATCAGTAATATCGGCAGTTACACGGTAATCAAATGTTGGTTGGTTTTTCTTATCAGCACTTTCATCGGGTATTGCTTTAAACACAATGTTGAATTCACCTTTTGCATCAGTTGTGGTAATACCGTTTGTTATTTCCATCTCTTCATTTCCACCCCGAGGTGGCCAAATAGATTTGTAATAACCAAACCAAATTGGGTATCGCACTACTCTTACAACTCTGTAACTTACTTTGGCGTCATCAATATTATTACCTGCATAGGCTTTTGCAGTACCAATAATTTTTATGCTGTCGTTTACTCTGTAACTGCCTTCAGGCTTTTTTATTTCGGCAGAAAACTTCGGTCGCTTGTATTCTTCTACACTAATATTTTGGGTAGAAAGTGTGAACGTATCTTTTAAATAAAAGTTTCCATTTAACAAACCTTCGGGCAGTTTAAAACTTCCATTGTATGATCCATAATCGTTTGATGTAACATTTAAGGTTGCTATCTTTTGATTGTTTCTATCAAATAATTGTAAGGCTGTTTTTGTGTTGGGGAGAATAATACTTTTTCTATTTACGCCATCAGTCTGGGTAATGATACCTTTAAAAAATATTGTTTGCCCCGGCCGATAAATAGAACGGTCAGTAAATAAAAATGTTCGTCTGCTGCTTTTTTTATTTTCGTTTACATCATCATAGTAATTAGTGTTGTACCCATCATCTGTAAACAATTCATCATTGTTATATTTAACCTGAACAATACTGTTTTCATAATTTTTTGATTGGGCCGTTTTTACAAAACCATTTTTATCAGTTGTATAAACCGCAGATTTTATTTCTTCATATTTTCTGTTTGCATAATTATACGTTTGTGTGTAAAGCTGTACGGTGGCTTTCTCCAAAGGTTTTCCGTTGTCTCTATCCAGTACATACAAATCATTTTTATTACTGGTGATATAGCTGATGTTGCTTACATAAGTAGTAGCTCTGCCAATGATATTATTGGCTAATGAAAAATCTGATTTCATACTGGCGAGAATATAATAAGTGCCAATTGGTAAAGCATCTATTTTTATTTCTGTAGCATGCCGTTGAAAATCTTTTTGGTCTGGCATAACAACGCTCCAGCTTTTTAAGGGCTTCAACGCAAGGATGGATGGCCATACATTATCATAATTATTATTATTTTCCAACTTCTTTATTTCTTCTCTTGTTGTTTGTATAATTCTAAAATAAACGGTATTTATATTTTTAAAACTTACCAGTGTACGAAATGGTTGCGCAGGTACATTTACTTTTTCTACATCAAAATGCAAAGAAGGTTTTTCAATTTGGTTGATGAGGTTTTTGCAATTTATTCCACCTTCACTTTTTGGAAATTTTGCATAAGCAGCTTCGCAAATTTGTTTTGCTTTTACCAATGCAAACTGGTTTTCTTTGTTGGTAAGTGGGTCATAATCATCGGCAGCTTGCACCAGCATTTGTGCACGCAGGTAAGTTGCCTGTGCAATTGCAGGACTATAACTATATTTTGTTTCAATATTTAGTAAAGCATTTTCATACAGTTTTTCTTTGTTGGTAAATACGCCATGCTGGTTTACAAAATCCAATCGCTTTAAATCTGCATCAAGCAAAGCTTCAGGCGCCGCATCGTTTAAATGAAAAGCCAATAAACCCTGCATTACTTTTAAAGCATTAAAATAAAGTGATACGGTATCTTTTGTTTTAAAATTATAATTAACAAAATCTTTTACGGGAGCAAAGGCAGCCTCTTCATTAATAATAAATTTGTAAGATGGATTGGTTACATCGTTCTCTGTACTCATAAAATAATCTAACGCACGGTGCGCCAGCATATCATATAAAGTAGGACGAAGTTGTCTGGTATTTTTTCCTTTTTCAATAATGGCATCGTAGCCTTTTAAATCGGTAGCTTTTAATGTTGCATCATTTTTTAAAGATGCTTTGTAAAGCGATGAAATTTTTTCATTTAGTTTAGTAATGCTCCAGGTGGTTACATCATTTCCTTTTTCTTCTGCAAGTGCAGTACGGTTATATAATTGGTAACGGTGGTTTTGTTTGTATGACTGAAACAATTGTGCCTGCATACTTTGCAAAATATTTTTGGCCGGTGCTTTGGTTTGTGCAATTAATGTATCTGCATAAAAAAGATTTTTTTGCTGGTTATCTTCTTCCACCATGTTGCGGTATTTCATTTGGTACATGGCTGCTTTTATTTGCTGAGGTTCGTTGCTGGTTTTTACAGCATCAGCAAATATTTTCACCACTTCTGTTAACGCATCTTTTGTTAAACCTTTCTTTTCTAAGGCATCAATTTTTTTCCATTCTTTTAAATATTCATTGGTGTTTTGTGCCATAGTGGTTACAGATAAAAAAGTAAAAATTATCAGCAAAAATTTCTTTAAAAACATAATTTCTTAATTTAATTACAAGATACAATTTGTTAGGAGCCTATTACTAAAATCATTTAAGATTGACTTTCATAATGATTAGATGAAAATGCAAAAAGAAATACATAATTAACAGGGTATTTTTTTCTTTAACGATTTATTGTGTGTTTAATGTTGGCACGGCATAGGGTTTGAATATAGAGCACAAATCAATCCACAAAAAGAAGGCGGATTGAATTAACTCACTTATAAAATATATTTATGAAAAAGATTTTAACATTATTATTGGTTGCCGGATTATTTTCTTCTACTTATGCGCAGCGAAGAAGCAACGGAAATAATAATCAAAATAACAACGGCACCTATAGTAATAATGACAGGTATGAAAATACTCAAAACAACAACTATCAAAACAGTGCGTTGGTGGTAAATAGCAATTCACAAAATGGTTTTACAGTTAGTGTAGATAATGGAAACACTTACCCAAGCAACAGCAATTCTGTACGGTTAAGAACATTAAGCCCAGGCAACCATTTGGTAACTGTTTCAGAATATACCAGAAGCATATTAGGCAGACAAGTACCGAGAGTTATTTACAACTCTACCATTACATTTAGAGCAGGGTTTGAAACTGTTTTAAACATTGATGCCAATGGACAGATCAACATCACTGAAAGACAAATAAGTGGAAATGGTAATGGCAATGGTAATAATGGAAAATCTAATAAATATAAAAACAAGAAAAATAAATATCCGCACGATAACAGAAATCATGACAAACAAAAAAAGAATGGTAACAACAGTCGCAACGACCGTGATGATGACTAAATAAAAATTTAAACACCATAAAAAAGCCCCGCACTTTAAAAATGCGGGGCTTTTAAATATTTTGAAAAAAAATTACAACTTATTAAAAGTTCCAGAAAAAATATCATCTCCCATTAGTATTCTTAAAAAATAAGTTCCTTTATTTAAAATGCGTACATCAAAGTTCATGTTATTAAGCCCTTGTTTTAATTGTGCATTTTTTTGTAAAAAAATAGCTCCTTTTCCATCAGTTATTTGCATAGTAGCAAGTACTTTTTTTGAACTTGTAAACTCGGCATTTATAAAATTTTGTGCAGGAGATGGATAAATATTTATTGTTCTGTTATGCAGCTCTGATACAACTTTTACAACATTCGAATACTTTACACCATTTAAACTAATCAACTTTAATCTGTAAAAGTTTATAGCATTTTTTGCAGATCCATCTGTGAAAGAATATTTATTGTTCTGTGTTGCATTTACCACTCCTATTTCTGTAAATATTCTAGCATCATCACTCCGTTCAATAACATATTTTTGTAAGTTTATTTCGTTAGAAATTGCCCACGCTAAAACATTCTTGTTATTTTTTGATACAGCAGTAAAAGAAAAGACGTTATTAGAAAGAGTACTTAAGGCTGTAACTGAAATCATATCAAAATTTACTTTGCCTGTTGGATTGTAAACATCTATTGAATCATTCACTGCAACGTAAGTATTTCCATTTCCTGCAAAAGATGATACAATTCTAAACTTTGCATTTGGATTATTATTAAGGCCAATTATTGAGGAAGCATCTACAACATTATTATTTAAAAATTTAGCAGTATCAGCGGGGGTAATATTAATGGTTGTTATATCAAAAAACGTTGTACCGTCAATTGAATATTGAACAACATATTCGTTTGCGGCAGCATGAAAACATTTTAAATTAAACTTAAGCACAATATTTGAAAGGCCAGTTGTGTTTACACCAATTTCTATTCCAGCAGATTTATCATTTGCAGTTGCATTGGGATAATTATTTGTTGAATAGCAAGTGTTATCTATACGCTCAGGGTCTGAACTGCCTTTTCCAAAATCATACTGATTATTTACTAAACCCACGTTAGCTATGGTTCCCATACCAGTACAAGGTATATTTACACCAGTATTTAAATTGAAGTCACTGGGAGTAGAGTTAAAATTCCATTCTGCAATAAGTTGAGCGTTTGCAGATATTGAAATCAAAATACCTACTAATAAGTATAATTTTTTCACATCTTGTAATTTATGTTAATTCTATGCTTGTATAGGCTTAACGTAAATTCTTTGAAAAAATTATAAATCTTAAATAATTTTTATTGTTATCCAATTAGTTATTAAAAATATTTAAAGGGAAGCCTCGCATAAACAAGTAATGCGAGGCTTCAATACAATTATAAACATTAAAATATTATAGCTTATTAAATATGCTACTGTATATTTTATTTAGTATCGTAATTTTTAATATATAAGATCCTTTATTCAACATATTCACAGCTGTATTTATATTATTATATCCTTGCTGAACCTGCAAGGTTTTTTGTAAAACAATTTTACCGCCAGCATCGGTTATTTGTACTGTTGCCATTGTTTTAAGTTGGCTTGTAAACTCAGCATTAATAATATTTACAGCAGGAGATGGGTATACATTTATTTTAGTATTTAATTCATCAGACAATATTTTAACTACAGCAGAATATTTAGTTTCGTTTACACCTATAATTCTTAACCTGTAAAAATTAATAACATTTTTAGCAGTTTCATCTGTGTAAGAATAATAATTGCTGCCTGTTGCATTTACAAAACCTATTTCGGTAAATGTTCTGCCATCTTCACTACGTTCAACAGCATATTTGTTGATGTTTATTTCATTGGATGTTGTCCATTTTAAAAGAGAAGTTTTGTTGGTGTAAGAACCGGTGAAGGAAACAAGGGAAACGGGAAGGACGATTAACCCAGCATAATTCTGTCGCATAGCATCATTGCCAGTCCAGTTTGTAGCATTTGTTATTGAAGCTATTATTGAAGCCTTACTTCCACTTACATTTAAATTATAAACGATATTATCTCCCCCTACCACTACTCCTGCACAACCCGGATTTGCAGAATTATTTGTAGTTGTTGCATCTGCATCCCATATTTGGGCTGTTCCAGCCGCCCCTTTTGAATACACTGCAAAAATGAATGTTGGAACTGCATCGGTTCCTTGAAATGCAATGGCTTGATCATTACTTGTCGAATATCCACCATTACTTGTTAATATTACTGTACCTGTGTAAGCGGCTAACGTTCCAGTTGAGGCAGTGCCGGGATAAGTAGCTAAATTAAAAGTCACTAAAGTACCTTTTGGAACTAACACACTGTTTGTCCATTGTAAACAATATTCTCCAGACCGGAATGTTCCTCCCGCAGTCCATCCACAATCAGTGAATTTAATGTTAGTTCCGATAGCTAAATCTACAAGCGGTACCCATTGCAACTGGTCAGGATCATCGTTGTTCATGTTTACAATGACAATATCGCCATCAGTTAATGTTGTTTGTGCATGTGCAAGAGCTGTAGCACATAAAAATAATAATGTAAATAATTTTTTCATTCGTTAGGGGGGATTTAATTTGTAAAATAGATTGTGTTTGTATAAAAAAATAACAGCACGAAATTCGTGCTGTTATTTTTTTAAAAACTATTTTCTATGTTACCTCAATATTAATTCTTCAAAGCCTCGGCCATTGTTTTACCAATATCTGCCGGACTTGCCACCACATGAATACCACAAGCAGCCATAATTTTCATTTTTGCAGCTGCGGTATCATCTTCACCACCTACAATTGCACCCGCATGACCCATTCTTCTTCCCGGAGGCGCTGTTTGTCCAGCTATAAAACCGACAACAGGTTTTTTATTGCCAGTGCTCTTAATATATTCTGCCGCTTCTGCTTCCATACCACCGCCAATTTCGCCAATCATTACAATAGCATCGGTTTCATCATCATTCATAAATAATTCTACTGCTTCTTTCGTAGTGGTTCCAATAATTGGATCACCACCAATACCAATAGCAGAAGAAATTCCAAGCCCAGCTTTTGCTACTTGGTCAGCCGCTTCGTAGGTAAGCGTTCCACTTTTAGATACGATACCAATTCTACCTTTCTTGAAAATAAAACCAGGCATAATACCCACTTTACATTCATCAGCCGTTATAACACCAGGACAGTTTGGTCCAATCAATCTGCTATTACTGTCTTTTAAATAATTTTTTACTTTTACCATATCAGCCACTGGTATGCCTTCTGTAATACAAACTATCAATGAAATTCCCGCTTCTGCAGCTTCCATAATAGCATCTGCTGCAAATGCTGGTGGTACAAAAATGATACTCACATTGGCACCCGTAGTTTTTACAGCATCGGCCACTGTATTAAAAACTGGACGCTCCAAATGCTGCGATCCACCTTTATTTGGCGTAACACCTCCCACTACATTGGTACCATATTCAATCATTTGTGTAGCATGAAAACTACCTTCTGTACCTGTAAAACCCTGTACAATAATTTTCGAATCTTTATTTACTAAAACTGACATGTTTACTGTTATAATTTATAAATATTGTGTGGTAAATTTCGGCAAAGATAAGGGGGAAAGGTTGAAGGTTCAAAGTTGAAAGTTGGAGAAGGGTAACGAGTTGCGGGTTTGGTGTTGAGGGGTTACGGGTTGGGGGTTACGAGTTGGGTATTGTGTTATAATTTTGCAATTGCTACCAGCCATTGTACTTTGCCAACTGCTTTTTCTCAATTGCTTTTGGGGGCATTCATCTTACCATATTTTTTCAACATTTGTTGCGGCTATACACTATTACTCCGCCACAAACCCATGCACAAAACCTTCAGCCGGGTAACCGTTTCTATCCGCAGCCCGTCAGCATTTTTTCTTTTTTCATCTTTTATTGTGTAGTAGATTTTGGGCTGCGCCGGGCCTCATAGCCTACGCCATCTCCCATGGGCTGCACCCATGGTTACTAAAGGTGAACCCCTTCAGGGTTCGAAGAGGTTGCACCCATCTCCCAATCGATCTACATGCCATCCCTCTCCTCGGGAGAGGGAACAGCCTGTTCCGATTTTTCGGGAAAGGTGAGGCTCTATTTCTTCTTCGATGCAGCTAAATTATCCGTCACCACTTTTACATAATCGGCCACACTAACTTTTGCAATCAGTTCTCCAATTAATTCATAAGGGATTTGATTCATTTTTTTAAACCGCACACAACCTTTACCCATATCTAATTTCGAATCTACTTTTTTTGCATATTCACTCACAAACCAATCCAACAATTTAGGGTCTCCATACAATCCCATGTGATGAAGTGATATACTATCTTTTTTACTACCAAGGTTAATTAATGGCAACGGTATTTTTGGATTACAATGGTAACCCGCAGGGTAAATACTGTGTGGTACTACAATACCAATCATTCCATAGCTCATTTCTTCTTCATAACCTTTGGGCAAATTCTTTTTTATAACTTTTCTAAGTTTGGTCATTGCATCTTTTCTTTCTTCCGGTAAAGATGCAATGTACTCATCTACAGTAGCAGCAGTTGTTGGCATAAAAATGTGTTTAAGAAATTAATAATTATTTTATGTTTGGCTAAATCATTTTAAAAATCTTTCTTCTTTAAACTCTCATTTTATTTTGCATGAGTTGTTTAAATTTTACACTATCGTTACTTCAATTCCCATTCCTTTTAATGCTTCTACTGTATGCGGAGAAACTCCACTGTCAGTAATAATTTGCTCCACATCTTCAAGCCCACAAATTCTTCCAAAGCCTCGCTTGCCAAATTTGCTGGAGTCTGCCAGCACAATCGTTTTTTGCGATGCCTGTATCATTTTACGGTTTAGCTGCGCTTCCATTATATGTGTAGTGGTCAAACCAAATTCTATATCAATACCATCAACTCCTAAGAAAAATTTGCTGCACGAAAAATCTTCCAATATTTTTTCAGCATAAATACCTGTAACAGACGAAGAACTTTTTCTAATAATACCGCCAAGCACCAACACTTCTGTTTCCTTATGCTGGTTTAGTGCTGTGGCCACATTTAGGGCCGCAGTTATTACGGTAAGGTTGCCTTGTGGTTTTATACTTCGTGCAAGTGAGAGCACTGTTGTACCTGAACCAATAATGATACAATCGTCAGCAAGCACCATAGCAGCAGCTGCTTCACCAATTCTCATTTTCTCCTCCGCTTTTATTTTTTCCTTTTCACTTACATGTCTATCGGTTGTGTAAGGATTGGTAATGGTACCGCCACCATGTGTACGAAAAAGCAAATTTTTATCTTCCAGTAATTTTAAATCTTTTCTGATAGTTACAGATGATACATTCATTTCACTACAAAGTGAAAGCACATTCACTTTTCCTTCTTCTTTTAATTTTTCTAAAATATACTTGTGTCTTTCAGGTAAAGAATTACTTACATGCTCATTTACAGTTGCCATATTTTCTGCGGATACGTTTCATTTTTTAAATAATAAAGATACTATTATAGCTTTCAATATAAAAATTCGTAATAATATGAAATAATTATTTAATAAGTTGATTTCGAAACATTTAATTTTTTTAATTAATAAATATTATTTACTTTCATTTTATTATAATTAGTATTTCATTTTATACAAAATGAAATTAAATGAAATTAATTGGAATGCAGATATTAAGTGCAATTGATAAAATAACCAACCGGGTAAAATACCTCCAACAATTACAAAATGAAGCATTGTTGTGGGATATTATAGTGATAGGTGGCGGTGCTACAGGATTGGGTATTGCTTTGGATGCTACAACAAGAGGCTACAAAACGCTTTTATTGGAGCAGGCAGATTATGCTAAAGGAACATCTAGCAGAAGTACAAAATTGGTACACGGCGGGGTAAGGTATTTGGCACAAGGCGATATTAAACTGGTAAGAGAGGCAAGTATTGAAAGAGGATTGCTTTACCAAAACGCTCCACATCTTGTAAAAAATCAAACGTTCATTGTTCCTGTTTATACACTATTCGATAAACTAAAATATTTAATAGGACTTAAACTCTACGATAAAATTGCAGGGAATTTGCGCCTTGGTCCATCTGTACTTATCTCAAAAAAAGAGACCCTGCAAAAAATGCCGGGCATACGTGCAAAAGGTTTGCAAGGCGGCATTGTGTATCATGATGGGCAGTTTGATGATTCCAGGCTTGCACTAAATCTTGCTCAAAGTATTTTAGAAAATGGTGGCGATGCTATCAACTATATAAAAGTAAACGGGCTTTTAAAAGACCAGTTAGGAAAAATAAATGGTGTAAAGGCTGCTGATATTGAAACTGGCGCAACATTTAATTTTAAATCAAAAGCAGTTGTAAATGCAACTGGTGTTTTTGTAGATGATATTTTAATGATGGATAAACCTGGCAGTGCAAAAACAATTTGCGTGAGCCAAGGTGTGCATATTGTTTTAAACAAAGAATTCTATCCATCTGCAAATGCATTGATGATACCCAAAACAAGTGATGGCAGGGTTTTGTTTGCTGTGCCTTGGCACGATAAAGTGGTGGTGGGTACCACAGATACGCCTGTAGAAAATGCATCGCTAGAACCACAGGCACTCGAAAAAGAAATTGCTTTTATTTTAGAAACGGCTGGTAGTTATCTTGATAAAAAACCACAGAGAACAGATGTACTAAGCGTTTTCGCAGGTTTGCGTCCATTGGCTGCGCCGTTAGATGGAGAGCAAAAAACAAAAGAAATTTCCCGCAGTCATAAAATTATTGTTTCTCCCTCCAACCTATTTACCATACTTGGTGGTAAGTGGACCACCTACCGTAAAATGGGAGAAGATATGGTAAACAGAATTGAAAAAGATTTAGAATGGCAGCATAAATTACCGGCAACTGCACAGTTGCAAATTCATGGATACGCAAATAATATGAACTGGCAAGACCCATTTTATTTTTATGGAAGCGATGCAACTTTGATAAGAGCTCAAATGAATGGCGATGCAAATGAATGGATAAGTGATGAATTAAAAATACACAAAACACAAATTATTTGGGCTGTTAAAAACGAAATGGCACGAACGCTGGAAGATGTTTTATCTCGCCGCACAAGAGCACTTTTATTAAATGCAAAAGAGAGCATACGAATAGCACCCCAAGTAGCAGAAATAATGGCAAAAGTTTTAAATAAAGATGAAGCGTGGATTAAAAATGAAGTGGAAAATTATAAAACAATGGCTGATAAATATGTATTAAAATAATAATAAAAACGCTTAAACTTTAAAAGTTAATTTAATATAAACTAGTTAAATGTTAATCATTACATAACCCTCATAAACAATAGTTTGTATGAAACATGACTTTCTTTGCGGTTTGAAAAAAAGCAACATTTTTTACCCTAAAAATAAAACAACATGAGCATTTTTACACCGCTCTCTCATCAACAAAATAACCCTGATAATTATTTTAATAACCAAAAACTATTACCAATGATGGCATCGCTAATAATTACTGCAAAAACAAAACTTGCAGGTAAAAATTTATTGCTGGCTTTTTTGTGTGTACTGAGCAGTTTTGCTGGTATAGCCCAGCAAAAAAGTATTTCCGGTTCTATTAAAAACAGGGATGACGGAGCTGCTGTACCCAACGCAACGGTGCAGGTAAAAGGTACACAAGTAGGAACATCATCTAACAACAAAGGAGATTTTACATTAAGCATAACGCCAAATCAAACGTTGGTTATTTCTGCTATTGGGTTTAATACAACAGAAATAAAAACAGGTGCCGCATCTGTGTATAATGTAACATTATTAAATACTGATAAAGAGCTGGAAGGCGTTGTAGTAACCGCACTCGGTATTAAGAGAGATGAAAAAGCATTGGGTTATTCTGTAACAAAAGTAAAGGGCGAAGATATTACCGAAGCTATGAGTAATAACTGGAGCAATGCACTTACAGGAAAAGTGGCGGGACTAAATCTTATAAAATCTGGTGGTGGTCCATCGGGCAGTAATAAAATAATATTGCGGGGCGAAAACTCTTTAGGAGGAAATAGCGATGCATTAATTGTTGTAGATGGTGTGGTAATAAGCAGCAGCAGCGGGCAGCAAACCGGTAACGGAAGTTCTTCTTATTTACAGAGCGAATCGCCGGTAGATTTTGGTACAAGTTTAAACGATATAAACCCAGAAGATATAGAAAGTGTAACCGTACTTAAAGGCCCTGGTGCTGCGGCATTGTATGGTGCAAGAGGTGCAAATGGTGCAGTTGTTATTACCACAAAATCTGGCAAGAGCAGGCAAAAAGGTTTGGGTATTACATACAATTTAAATGCATCTATCGATCAGGTAAATCGCTGGATGGATTACCAAAATGAATATGGGCAAGGTACCAGCGGACAAGACACTTGGTATTCTTACAATGCATCGGAAGATGGGCCAAGTACCAGAAGCACGAGCTCTGCATGGGGGCCACGTTTTGCAGGACAATCTTACTATCAATATGATCCTGTAACCCGTACAAAATCTACCACACGTTTACCTTGGGTAGCTTATGAAGATAACCGTAAAGATTTTTTTAAAACCGGTAAAACATTAATTAATTCCGTAACTGTTGATGGTGGTAATAATAACACCGGCGTTAGATTATCATTAACCAACTTAACCAACACATGGATTATACCCAACACAGGTTATAAAAGAAATACAGTAGCACTTTCTTTGACACATAAATTATCAGAAAAATTACAGGTAGCTGCTAAAATAAATTACACCAATAAGTCCAGCAATAACCTTCCATCTACTGGTTACAACAACCAATCCATCATGTATTTTATTAGAGGAATGGTACCCAATTCAAATATAGATTGGTTTAAAGATTACTGGGAACCTGGACAAGAAAGTATTGCACAAACACGACCATTTAGCAGCTTGTTGGATAACCCTTACTTAATAGCCAATGAAATGCTCAACAGATCTAACAGGCATGGTGTAATTGGTAATATTTCTGCCACCTACAATGTAACAAAAGATTTGACTGTGATGGTAAGATCTGCACTGGACAATGCTTCTGAGGCACGCTCACAACAACGACCTTTTGGTACCAATAAATTTGCGGAAGGAATGTTTCGTTCACAAAATATTTTCACACAAGAAATAAACAATGATTTTTTAATACGCTACACAAAAGATTTTGCAAAGAAATTTAATGGTACAGTTTCATTAGGCGGTAGCCAGATGCGTAACCGTTATGTGAGAGATGAATTGCGTGCAGATCAATTAAATTTACCCGGTTTTTATAATTTAGCAAACAGTAAAAACCCATTGGTTGCATTGCCTTACCGTGCAGAGTATAGGGTGAATAGTTTTTACGGTTTAGCACAAATAACTTATGATAAATTTTTATTTTTAGATATTACTGCAAGAGAAGATTGGGCCAGTACATTAGCAACTCCAACATCTACAAAAAATTCTCCGTTCTTTTATTCATCTGCTAATTTGAGTGCTATCATTTCCGAGAAAGTAAAACTTCCAACTGCTATTTCATTTCTTAAAGTGAGAGGTTCTTTAGCAGGTGTGGGCAGTGGTGGAACCATTCCTTACTTAAGTGCATTTGCTTACAGCCCTACGCTGTTTCCGGGTGGGCTTGCAAATCCTACTGCTATTGCCAACCCAGATTTGAAAGCATTGCTTACAAATAGTTTGGAGTTTGGTTTAGATATTCGTTTTTTAAAAAACAGAATTGGATTAGATATAGCTGTTTACAGAAACAATACAAAGAACCAAATTTTTCCTGTGCCAATTGATAGATCTGCCGGTTTTGCAGCAACCATTGCCAATGCAGGTTTAGTAAGAAACAAAGGAATAGAAATACAGTTAAACGGAAACGTACTTAAAACCAAAAAAGGTTTTGCATGGGATGTATTTGCAACCTATGCTGCCAATAGAAATAAAGTAGTAGAGTTAATTGATGGGGTGGATGTATATGTGATGAGTACCGGACCCGCAAACCGTGGTTCCATAGAAGCTAGACCCGGCGGGCGTATGGGAGATTTGTATGGTATTGGTTATAACCGTGCACCCGATGGTCAAATTATTTACAACGCACAAGGTTTACCAACAAGATCTACAGAAATTAAATATTTAGGCAATACAAACCCAAGTTGGAAAGGAAGTATTGGCAATGAATTTAAATACAAAAACTTTCGTTTAAATATTTTATTTGATGGGCAGTTTGGTGGTGTTGGTTACTCACTTACCCATGCAGTTTTAATGGAAGAAGGAAAATTAAAAAAGACGTTGCCAGGCAGATACAATGGTATTGTTGGCAATGGTGTGCAGTACGATGCAACTACTGATAAATATACTCCTAACACTGTTGTAGCTACCAATATTCAGGCATATTACGATGCACATTTCAACAGAGATAATGTGGAAGCAAATACTTTTAAAACTGAT
Source organism: Ferruginibacter sp. (assembly GCA_031398005.1). Lineage (GTDB taxonomy): Bacteria > Bacteroidota > Bacteroidia > Chitinophagales > Chitinophagaceae > Ferruginibacter. The sequence goes on along the minus strand of JANNMO010000022.1, from coordinate 50,195 downwards.
TTTATAAAATTGAGAGAGCTGCGTTTTGATTACACCATTAATCAAAAACTGATCAGTAAATTAAAACTACAAAGAGCAACAATTGGAGTATATGGCAGGGACTTATTTGTAATAAGCGAATGGCCGGCTTTTGATCCTGAATTTGGAACATTAAATGATGGACAGATAAACGCAGGTTTCGAAATAGCACAATTTCCATCTACCCGTACAATGGGTGTATCATTAACGGTAGGTTTTTAATTGCACACTTTTAAAAATAAAAAAATGAAAATATTTAAATCAATCATACTTGCAGCATCTATAGCTGCTGTAACGTTTTCTTCTTGCACAAAAGATTTTAAAGAGGTAAATACCAACCCAAATACGCTGCCGGTAACCAGACCCGAATTGTTATTGGAATCTGCCATTTATGCGGTGAGAAATGCCAACCAAACAAGAGAGCATCGTCTTATACATGAAATGATGCAGGTGCATGTAACAGTAAGTAATTCTGATGAAATTCATCGCTATATTATTCGCCCATCGGAGTCAGATTATATGTGGAATATTTGGTACCCACAGCTTACCAATTTTAAAGATGTGTATGAGTCTGCAAAAAAACTTTCTACCCTGCCAAACCAATCTTACAACTCGTCTTACATGGGCATTGCTCGTATTATGGAAGCATGGGTAATGTCGCTCATTACAGATACCTACGGAGATGTGCCTTACACAGAAGCCAACAGGGGAAGAACTGATAATATTTTTCAACCAAAATTTGATACACAAAAAAGTATTTACGATAGCTTATTTGTAAGACTGGAAGAAGCAAATAATTTGCTTGCATTAAACCTTGCATTGCCTGCTACTCTTACAACAAGAGATCCTTTGTTTGCTGGTGATTTAACCAAGTGGAGAAAATTTGGCAATAGTCTTTATCTGCGCTTATTACTACGTGCATCTGGCAGGCCCGAAAGTAATGCGATCGCAAAAATTCAACAAATGGTTGTAACCAATGCTGCCAATTATCCTTTAATAGCAAACAATGCAGAGTCAGCCGTACTGCGCTTTACAACCACTGCACCATTTGTATCTGCTTTTAATACTTACCGTGATTTTGATTTTAATGGTGAGAATGGATTGTCAGAATTTTTTATAAATACGTTAAATACATGGGGAGATCCACGACTTACAAAATGGGCAACTATGGTAAACAGTACTTATGTAGGCATACCAAGTGGATATGCACCGGGTAACCAGCAAGATCGTCAGTCTGCTTACTTACCTGCATTAAAAAACGAACCGCTTACAGGCAACATTTTAAATTATGCAGAGGTTCAATTTATGCTGGCAGAAGCTACCGTAAAAGGATTTATTACACCAGCCACAGCAGCCAAAACTTATTATGAAAACGGTGTTACAAATGCCATTACTTTTTGGGGATTAACATTACCAACAGGTCATCTTGCAAAACCTTCTATAATTTGGATTGAAACAGAAACCATGGCACAAAAAATGGAAAAGATTATTACTCAAAAATATTTTACTTATTTCTTTACAGATTTTCAATCATGGTTTGAGCATCGCCGTACTGGATATCCCAATTTACCGGCTGGCCCTGGTTTACAAAACGGTGGAATAATGCCCACAAGGTTTGTATATCCTGTTTCTGTTCAGTCATTAAATCTTACAAACTACAATGCTGCAGTAGCGGTAATGGGTGCAGATAATATGAGAACAAAAGTGTGGTGGGATGTAAACTAATCTATCTTTTAAAAATGCTATAAAAAAATTGAAAATGAAATCATTTAAAAATATAATATTCACATCAGCAACTGCTGTATTGGTTTTCTTTACCGCTGGCTGTCTAAAAGAAAATGTGAATGAATCTGAAGGAACACTCGGAGAATTTGTAAGCTTGTTTGCCATGCGCCAAGCATATCAGGGAAATGAAATTACTTTAAGTTCAAACTCACTTGGTGGAGCTTCTAAAATAACTGGTATTGTTATATCAGATAGAGCCGGATTAAATACTGAGCCGGGCACATTTGTTTTGCAACAAACAATTGCTTCTCCTAATGCAGCAACTGATGTAACAAGAGGAGCCATTTTTAAAATGAGCAATGGCGAGGCAAATTATAATATGGGAGATTCATTGGTTATAAATGTAACAGGTACAAAATTAGATCGGGTAAACGGCAAACTTATTTTGAGTGGATTAACGCCTGAGAAAATAACCAATGTAGCATCAGGTAAAATACCATTGCTAAGATTTGTAACGCAAGGAATACTTTCAGAAAAAATGGAAGAGTATGAATCTACACTTGTTGCATTGCATGCAGATGTTGTAGATTATGCAGCAAGTGCAACTTTTTCTGGTTTAAAAAAATTAAGGGATAATACCGGGCCGGAAGTTTTTTTAGATACAAAATCTACCGCAACATTCGCAGCAACTCAATTACCACTAAACGCACAGTTTACAGGCATTGCAGCTTTTTTAAATGAAACAGGAAAAGATATTGCAGGTGCTAAAAGAACAATCATTATTAGAAATGCATCAGACATTCAATTCAGCAGCGGGTTGTTATATTCAAATTTTCCGGAGAGTTTTGAAACACCAGAGGCAGCTACAAAAAGCAGTTACAATAGTGGTACAAATATAATTGCGGCAGGTACAGGAAATTGGTTTTTACTACAAGCAATTCTTGCAAATACGCCCGTGTTTGATAAGTTTAATACACCAGGTAAACAAGCCGTTCGCATGCAACAAAATCTTACCACTAGCGGTTTTACTCAAATGAATTTTGATGTACCGGATGGCGCTTCTAAAGTAACCGTATTTTATGGTAAATATTCTACAGATGCAAGAAGCACTTTTAGATTGGAATATTCCATCAACCAAGGCACCACTTGGATTACGGTTGGCAGTAACATTACAGATATGCCAGATAAAGGAAACAAGCAGGCAACATGGTTATTAAATATTACAGGTCCCGTTCGTTTTAGAATAAATAAATTGGGTACCGGTACTTCCAATAATGGAAGACTTTCGTTGGATGACTTTGCTATTTATAAAAAAATATAAAGGCAAGGGTTTGTAAAAATAAAAGTTCAATTTTTTAGGATTGTCAGGGTGAGCCTGCCTAAGCCGGCAGGCAGACTTGTCGAACCCGTTGCTATAAAAAAACCGCCTTCGACAGGCTCAGGCTGACATTGTAATAATTTAAAAGTGAGCGATTTGAATAGTGTCTTATTAGCAGCTTGTCGAACCATGTGCAATAAACAAGCCCGCCTTTGACAGGCTCAGGCTGACATTGTAATAATTTGAACGATTTGGTTTTAAAATAATTTGTATTTAGATACACTTGCTGACATTGTTATAATTCAAAATGTTTTAATTCGATTTTTATAAAAAATATTTATGCTTCGCAGAAAATTTATACAAAATCTTTTATTTTTTACCGGTGCTGTGTTTACAGCAAAATATTCCAATGCATTTGATCATGTAAATGGAAAAAAATTAAAAGGAAAAGTTCTTTCAAAAGGCAAAGGAATAAAAGGAGTAATTATTAGTGATGGTTTTACAGTTACTGCTACAGACAGCAAAGGAAAATATGAATTGGAGCCGCATGCAAATGCAAGAACAATTTTTGTATCAACACCTGCGGGTTATGCTTTTAAAAACGAAAAAAATATAGCCAGACAATACAGGCATCTAAATGAAATTGATAAAAAAACTAAGTTAGATTTTGAATTGGAACCATTGGATAGAAATGACGATGAACATGAATTTATTGTATGGGCAGACCCACAAGTAAAAAATGCCAAAGACGTTTTTAAAATGATGAATGAATCGGTGCCTGATGTACAAAGATTTGTAGCTGCAGCAGGCGCAGGCACATTAATGCATGGTATTACTGTAGGCGATATTGTGTGGGATGAACACCAGCTTTTTGCAGCGTATGATAGGGCCGTTGAACAAATGGGAATTCCGTTTTTTCAATGCCTGGGCAATCATGATATGGATGTAAATAACGGAACTGAAGAAGAATCAGATGATACATTTCAAAAAACTTATGGCCCAACTTATTATTCTTTTAACAGAGGACAAGCGCATTATATTGTAATGGATAATGTGCGATATTTAGGAAGAGACAGAGAATATGATGGCTACATTGTGCAGCAACAATTAGATTGGTTAAAGAAAGATTTGTCGTTTGTATCAAAAAATAAATTAATTATTTTATGCCTGCACATTCCCGTTCATTCAGGTACAAAAAATAAAGAAGATTTGTATGCTTTACTGGAAGATAGAAATGTACACATCATGAGCGGGCATACACATTACCATAAAAATGTAATTACAAATAATATTTACGAGCATAACCATGGTACTGTTTGTGGTGCCTGGTGGACCGGGCCAATATGTGAAGATGGAACGCCAAGTGGCTACGGTGTATATAAAGTAAAGGGCAATGCCTTGCAGTGGAAATATAAAAGCACGGGAAAAGAATTAGATGAACAAATGAAAATATTTTTAACCGATACTGATAACGGTACAAAATTATTACAGGTAAATATTTGGAATCACGATCCTGCATGGAAAACATCTTACAGCATTGATGGAATAGAAAAAGGCGCATTGCTTCAGTTTGCAGGAGTAGATCCCTTGGCAATGGCTACCATGTTGGGCCCTAATTTACCAAAGCCTCGGTCGTTTGCCGAACCAAAAGTAACCAACCATATGTTTAAAGCATTGATACCTGCTACCACTAAAAATATTGTGGTAAAAGCAACCGATAGATTTGGTAATATTTATACAGCCACACAAAACATTTAAGCATGAAGAAAATAATATTCTCCGGATTGATGTTGTTATTTATTCAAACTATATTTTCACAAGCTACAAAATGGGACAGTACTTATCGCCCGGGAAATTATGCACTAAAGCTTTCACAATTTCGTAGTTATCCAAATTCAAAAAAGGATATTATTTTTTTAGGCAACAGCATAATGGATTATACAGAATGGAACGAATTACTACAACTAAAAAACGCTAGAAACAGGGGAATATCCGGTGATATAAGTTTTGGTGTACTAGAAAGATTAGATGAAGTAACGGAAGGTAAACCTGCAAAGGTTTTTATATTAATAGGTATCAATGATATTGCCCGAAACATTCCTGACAGCGTTATCATCAATAATTATAAAAAAATTATTAGTAGAATTAAAAATGCATCTCCACGTACAAAAATTTATTTTCATACGCTGTTACCGGTAAACAATACATTTCCCGATAAAAATCAATTTAATAAAGATGCACATATACTTTTTATAAATGAGGCATTGAAAAAACTTGCAGTAGCAGAAAAAATTACATTGATAGATATTCATTCGCAGTTTTTGGATGAGAATAAAAAACTCATTAAAAATTATACGTATGATGGTTTACATTTAAATACAGAAGGATATACTAAATGGGCATCTATTTTAAAACAATATCTTTAAAATAGATGATATTTTATTTGTTGTCAGGTTAAGATTTTCTCGAATTTCTAACAACATAAAATATAAAAAAATTAGTCATCTTTTGTATTTGCAACTTATATTTATTCAACATAAACGATTGCTATGTCCAAATACATTTTGGCGCTTGACCAAGGTACCACCAGTTCCCGAGCTATTATTTTTGATAAACAAGGGAGCATTATTGCTACCGCACAAAAAGAGTTCACACAAATATTTCCACAGCCGGGTTGGGTAGAGCATGATGCAAATGAAATCTGGAGTACACAATTAGGGGTGGCTACAGAGGCTGTTTTAAAAGCTGGTTTAACAGTACACGATGTAGCAGCAATAGGTATTACCAACCAAAGAGAAACAACTGTTGTATGGGACAGAAACACACATCAACCAATATACAACGCAATAGTTTGGCAAGATAGAAGAACAGCAGATTACTGTGATAGTTTAAAAAAAGATGGCCATGAAGCTACTATAAAATCTAAAACAGGTTTGGTTACCGATGCATATTTTTCAGGTACAAAAGTAAAATGGATATTGGACAATGTAGCCGGTGCAAGAGCAAAAGCAGAAGCCGGAGAATTGTGTTTTGGTACAATTGATAGTTGGCTGCTTTGGAAATTAACTGCAGGTAAAGTACACGCTACAGATGTATCCAATGCATCACGAACATTAATGTATAATATTCACACATTGGAGTGGGATAAAGACTTACTTAAACTGTTTACAATTCCACAAAGCATGTTGCCCGAGGTACGCTCCAGCAGCGAAGTGTATGGGCACACAGAAAATATTTTAACTGCAGCACAAATACCGGTAGCTGGTATTGCTGGCGATCAGCAATCTGCTTTATTCGGACAAATGTGTACACAACCAGGTATGGTTAAAAACACTTATGGTACCGGTTGTTTTATGTTGATGAATACAGGTAATAAACCAGTAACATCTAACAATAATTTATTAACCACTATTGCCTGGAAGGTGAATGGAGAAGTACAATATGCATTGGAAGGAAGTGTGTTTGTAGGTGGTGCAGTGGTGCAATGGCTAAGAGATGGTTTAAAAATTATACAAACCTCTGCCGATGTAGAAGCACTTGCAATGAAGGCAGAAGATAATGGTGGAATTTATATGGTGCCTGCATTTACAGGCTTGGGTGCACCTTATTGGAACCAACATGCCAAGGGTACAATTGTAGGCATTACAAGAGGCAGTACAGATGCACATATTGCACGGGCTGCAATAGAAAGTATTGCATTTCAATCAATGGATTTATTGCAGGCTATGGAAGCAGATGCTGGCATACCCATTAAAGAGTTAAGGGTTGATGGTGGTGCTACGGTGAACAATTCTCTGATGCAATTTCAAAGCGATATTTTAAATACCAACGTGGTGAGACCGATGATAACGGAAACTACTGCATTAGGTGCAGCATACCTTGCAGGCCTAGCAGTTGGTTTTTGGAAAAGCATAGATGAGCTGCAACAATATTGGCAAAAAGATAAAACCTTCTCTCCTACCATGATGGATGAGAAGAGAAAAAGTTTACAGAAGACATGGAAAAAAGCAGTGAGGGCTGCACAAGCATTTACAGAAGAATGATACAATGGTCTGAATGAAATAGAATTAATTATTTAGTTAGCAAAATATAGAGTTTGCCGACCTAAGAAAAAAAGCGTTAAGAAAATTTGAATGGTTGTCGTTAAGAAATGAAATCAATGTTACCAGTGTTTGGAAAAGATTCAATTTCGGTAAGTCCTACAAATGCTTGGAACTGTACAAATGCTGTAACTGATTTCATTTTAGACAACCATTCAAATTTTTAGCTTTTTTTCTTAAGTCTTGATTTTTTTTGTTACTTTTTTTCATCAAGGAAAAAAAGTAAATAAAAAGTAACCTATTTAGAATCAAATTTTAAAAACAAATCATTAATTTAATAAATAATCTTTATCCTCAACAATTAAAATAAATTTTATGTCTCCATATCTAGGTGAATTTGTTGGAACTGCTTTATTGCTTATAATGGGTGATGGTGTAGTAGCAAATGTTTTATTAAGCAAAACCAAAGGGCATAACAGCGGATTAATTGTAATTACATTTGGTTGGTCAATGGCAGTTTTTTTAGGAGTGTATGCATCTACCAAACTTGGTGGCAGTGGGCATCTTAACCCTGCCGTAACACTTGCACTTACTGCATTTACTGATTTTGATAAATCTCTAATGCTTGGCTATATTGGGGCCCAATTTGCAGGTGCTATAGTGGGTGCAATTATTGTATGGCTTGCTTATAAACAGCATTTTGATGTAACAGAAGATAAAGATATGAAGTTGGCCGTTTTTTGTAATTCGCCCGCTATACCAAATGTTGGCTATAATATTTTGACAGAAGTAATAGGAACTTTTGTATTAGTTTTTGGTGCATTAGCCATATCATCAGCATCTGCATCTTTAGGTACTTTAGATGCATTGCCTGTTGCATTATTAGTGCTCGGTATTGGCATGTCGCTCGGTGGTCCTACAGGTTATGCCATTAATCCTGCAAGAGATTTAGGGCCACGAATTGCTCACTTCATTTTACCCATAAAAAATAAGAGAGACAGTAATTGGAGTTATAGTTGGATACCAGTTGTAGGTCCGATATTAGGTGCATTATTAGCTGCCTATATTTTTAAGTTTTTAGAAAGCTATTTTTAAGCAACCTCTACAAATTTCCTCATAGAAAAAGTAAAGTGGATTTATCCCAATCCACTGTTTCTATATTTTATATCCCCCTTAAGTTTAATGAGAAATATGAAAATATTTAGCCCCGTACCCCATAAAGATTTGCTTGCACCAAACGTAGTTGATGCTGAATATAAAAAAAGAAGATGGCAGGTTTTTTTGGGAATATTTATTGGCTATGCAGGTTATTATTTGGTGCGTAAAAATTTCACACTTATAATGCCCGATCTTATTGCACAAGGTTATACAAAAGCTCAATTGGGTTTTGCACTATCCGGCGTTTCTATAGCTTATGGGCTAAGTAAATTTTTAATGGGCAATATATCTGATCGCAGTAATGCTCGAAATTTTTTATCAATCGGTTTAGTGCTGTCTGCATTAACAATGATTTTTATGGGTGTGGTTCCATTTGCTACTTCATCTATTTCCATCATGTTTATTTTACTTTTAATCAATGGTTGGTTTCAGGGAATGGGTTGGCCTCCATGCGGAAGGGTGATGGTGCATTGGTTTTCCGTAAAAGAACGAGGTACCCGAATGTCTGTATGGAATGTGGCACACAATGTTGGTGGCGGACTTGTAGGCCCAATTGCTATAACTGCAGTAGCATTATTTGGTACATGGCAAAGCAAATTTTATTTCCCAGGCATGATTGCGCTCGCATTTGCAGTAGTGGCATATTTACTTATAAGAGATACGCCACAGTCGTGCGGATTACCAGCAATAGAAAAATATAAAAACGATTATCCTGCAAATTATTCTGAGGAACAGGAGAAAGAGTTATCGGCAAAACAAATTTTCTTTAACTATGTTTTTAATAACAGGATGCTTTGGTACATCGCATTTGCAAATGCATTTGTGTATCTGGTACGATACGGCATTCTCGATTGGTCTCCTACTTATTTAGCAGAAGTAAAAGAATTTTCTGTGAAGCAAAGTGGCTGGGCATATTTTGCTTTTGAATATGCAGGCATACCAGGTACTTTATTATGTGGGTGGATAAGTGATAAAGTTTTTAAAGGAAGGCGAGCACCCGCAACAATTATTTATATGTTTTTGGTATTAGTTGCTGTGGTTGTTTATTGGCAAAGCCCCGTTGGAAATGTGCTCTCAATTAATCTTGCGCTTATTTGTATTGGATTTTTAATTTATGGCCCTATCATGTTAATCGGTGTGCAGGCATTGGATTTGGTGCCCAAAAAGGCAGCAGGTACTGCCGCCGGTCTTACAGGTTTTTTTGGATATGTAGGAGGTGCATTATTTGCCAATATTGCTATTGGTTATGTAGTAGATAATTTTAGTTGGGATGCAGGTTTTTGGCTGATTGTATTGGCTTGTGTGTTTTCAATATTTTTTACTGCACTTACATGGAAGCGGGAAAAATTAAATATTACCTAATTGCTTAGCCTTTGTAGCTAATGTGATATTTATAAAGTAAAATTTAAAAACAAGTAATGCATCGGTAGCAGAAGTTACAACGCATTACTTGTTTAACCAAAATAACTATATAATAAAAGTGCTTTTCTCAAGCTTGCTTTTCAAAATTATAAAACAACAAATCCATTTTCTTGTACTGTTGTTTTCTCAATCATTCTTGTAGTGGCAGAAAAAGTTTTAGTGTATTCTTTATCTCCTACTTGCAGATTAAAAATAAGTTGTTGCCCATCTTGTTTTTCAATTTTAAAAATTTGATATTTTGATTTGGGTTTCCAATTTTGGGTATATAACTCCCCCTCTGATTTATCACTTATTTTTAAAATGCTTGTCTCATTTTGCGCTCCCTATATTTCTATTTCAAATAAAAGATAGTTAGCTTCTGTACCTGTATATTTTACAGAAAAATTGTCTTCAGTTTTAGAAGCTTTAAAAGATTGCGCCGTTGCTGTGGTTGCCATTAAAAACAATGCAATAAAAGCTGTACCAAATGTTTTGAAATTTTTCATGATCTTAATTTTTAAAGTGATTTTAATAAAACAGTTTCCATTTTTGCCATGCATTAAACAAAAACAATTTATTGATGATGCAAACATACACACGCATTATTGCATGCATAAACAAACTTTGTACGGTTTTAATTACCTTAAAATAAAATTGAAAATTGTGAAATGGTTTACAGTAGTGGGTTACGTAGAAAGTGTTTCATTACTCCCAAGTATTAATTTAACAAGAAAAGAAATTATAAATAAATGCGTTTACGACTTTGCTTAAACTTGTTTTGCAAAATTTCGCTCATTGTTTTTTTATACACTTTTGCTTCCAGCCACGATATAATATCTAAATATGCAAACGTTCTTGTTTCATAACGGCTTTTCTCTAAGTCTTTTATTCTGCCTAAAAATTGTTCCATTTCCTGTTGCATATTTACTCGTGTTACATGAAAGGTTTTTCGCAAAAATTTAAACATTTCCTCCTCTACCAATGTTAGGTTATCTTTTTTTGACATGAATCTATACACCGATTTTGCTAAATATTCAATTAAATCATAATTACCTATTTCATAATGTGCCATTAAATGCATTAACCGTGCATAGCTTTGCATATCACTTCTTACTTCTGTGTTCTCATTAATAATTTTTTGTAAATAATCTATACAGGTATCGTAATTACCATTGCCAAAATGTAAACTTGCAAATTTGTAATTGAAAACCATTAACCGATGTTCATCTATAAAAAGTTCATTTTCTTTTAGCTGATGCAAAATATTTGGTATCTGTGTTATTCCATCTGCAAAAGTTCCAAGCATTAAGTGCTGGTTTATTTTAGCATTGTTAATGTAAACAAATGTTTGTGTGCGAAAGTTATCATGAAGTCTCACTCTATCCGTTTCTGCAAATGCTTCAAACGTTTTTAACACCTCATCAAATTGTTGAAAATTTCTTACATCATAATGAGCGTTTAACAGTGTATGTAATCCTTTTATGTAATGTCCGGTTTCTACACGCTTCATTAATAGTTGTTCAGTAAATATATCAACCCATTTTTGACTGTATCTGTAATATTTTAAAAAATCTAATTTTATATAGGCATACCAACTAAGGCTTTGGTATAAATAAAGTTTTTCATAAAATCCATTTTGCTCAAAAGCATTTTCTGGAAGATACTTTTTTAAATATGCTTCTATTCTTTTACCATCCTGGCTGTTTTTTGTATGCCCGTTTTGTATAAACCAACTATACAATAACATCGCAAGATTACTCAGTTTTGCAAGCGTACTTATTCTGTCATTTACTTCATTTACTTCATCTGATAATTCTTCTGCCCGGGTTTGCATTGACCGGGTAATGTGCAGGGTTTCTATTCTTTTTTCGAGGGTTATGGCTGCCAGTAAAAAATTTACTTTTTGGTTTGCGTTTGCAGTTTCTTTTGCCTTGTCTAAAATTTTTAAGCTTTGGTTAAACAATCCTTTTTTATAAAGTATATGAGCAAAATCAAATTGCTCGTTCAATTGTAAATCTATGCTTTCATTACTTTTTAATAATCGTAAACTTGCCAGCAATTGCTTATATAAATGAACTTTAATATTGGCAAGTTGTGGTTTCTTTATTGATTTTAATTTCTTTAAAAGCAGTACTTCATCGTAGCTGTCTAATTTATCTAATGCATCAAATAGTTCTACCACTTTTAAATCTTCATTGCCAGAACTTCTTTTTATATAAAGTTTAAAATGGCGTTTTTCAGCCTTTTCCAAAGACCGAACCAATTGAAATAATGTATCTGTAAAATTGTTGGGCATAATGATTTGTTTATCGTGAAAATCAATACAGGCAAAGCATACATCTTAAAAGCATAAGCCTAAGGATAATAAAGTAGGCTTAAACTTAATTTTAATGATGCAATGAACCACACTACTTTTACGTTAGTAAAAAAGAAAGTAAACAATCACTATAAAGAACGAAATAATACAACTGAACTCCAACAACTGTTTTATTATTTCCTACTGCAAAGGTTAAGAAAAATAATTTAAAAATTTCGAATAACAAGCAATCGTTAAAGCCGCTCTGTTTCTACAGAGGGGCTTGTTTTGTATAAGCAAAAACATGTAAATTGTTAACCTAAACATAATATGCCAAGCCTTTAAAATAAGAATATGATGAATGTCGCAATAATTGGATTCGGTTTATCTGGTAGATATTTACAAGCTCCATTTTTTGAAACCAATCCAAATTTTAACTTGCAAACCATTTTATCAAATGCTCAAAATCCTGCCGATTATTTTCCTCAAGTAATAGTTGTAAAAAATATTGAAGAGGTTCTTGCTGATGAAAAAATTGAATTGGTAAGTATTTGTTCTCCCAACGATACTCATTATAAGTATGCAAAACTTGCATTACTTGCGGGCAAACATGTAATGGTAGAAAAGCCATTTACGGTTACCAGTAAAGAAGCAGAAGAATTAATTTTACTAGCACTGCAGCAAAAAAAAGTTTTAGCAATTTTTCAAAACCGCAGATTTGATAGTGATTTTTTAACCGTACAAAAATTAATAGCTAGTGGAGATTTAGGAGAAATATTAAACTTTGAAATTCACTACAACCGATTTAAACCAGAGCTTAATGTAAAGAAGTGGAAAGAAGATAATTCGCCCGGCAGTGGAATTATATATGATTTGGGCGCTCATATTATTGATCAAGCCATAGCATTGTTTGGCGTTCCAAAAAACATAGCCGGACAAACATTTAAACAAAGAGAACATTCATTAATTGATGATGCATTCGATATAAGATTGGATTATGGTAAATTAAAAGTGACCTTACGATCCAGCTTAATGGTAAGGCAAGAAATCCCGAGATATATCATTAATGGCAGCAAAGCATCATTTATAAAATATGGAATAGATGTGCAGGAAGATCATTTAAAAGCAGGCAAAATGCCAAATGATAAAGGTTTTGGTATTGAACCAAGCACACAAGAAGGCATTTTATATTTTGAAGAAAATGGTTTGCCTACCCAAAAAAAAGTACATACAATGGCAGGCAATTGGTCGTTACTTTTTCAAAATTTGTATGAGGCCATTTCTAACAATGCAGCACTTATAATTAATCCAACAGATGTATTGGAACAGATTAAAATTATTGAAACAGTTAAACAACAATAATAAAATTATTGATTTACAGCACTTGCTAGTTCAGCTTTAAATTCTACCACATTTGCACCCATATGGCATTGTCCGTTAAAAGATGCAGAAGGTTCAATTTGTAATTTCCCTGCAAAAATATCACCATCTACAAATGCTTTTCCATGTAAATGAAGTAAATCTGTTACTCTAATATTCCCGCTAACTCTTCCTAAAATATCAGCCTGTTTTCCATCAATATTACCTTCTATCACACCACTTGCACCAATTAGTATTTTCGCCTTGGCTTCTAAATTTCCATGTATGGTTCCATCTATTCTTATATCTCCATTGCTTTGCACATTACCTGTAATGGTAGTGCCGGCACTAATGATGGTAATATTTGTAAGAGGTAATTCATCTAAAGATGATGTTGATTTTGATTTAAACATAACTTGGAGATTTAGTTGTTTTAAAATGTTGGTATTGGTAAAATTTTTTGTGACCGCTTAGTTTATATACAACGAATAATTACACAGAATATTTTGTATTAAATGTATCCCATATTTTGAAGCTAGCAGTCGTTAAACAAAATGAAATATCGTATTTTTTATTAATACTTTTCATATTTATTTTACAATAGTTATTTTACTACAATTTAATTACGATTAAAATTATTCATTTACCAAACTGTATTACATTTAGGTTTATGATTAAAGAATTGTTTAAAACCCCCTTGGGTAGGTTTCGTATTATAGCATTTTTAGAAGGTTGTTCTTATTTACTTTTTGGGCTTACCATGCCATTAAAGTATATATACAAAATACCTCAACCAAATTTTGTGGTAGGGGTTATTCATGGAGCACTGTTTTTACTTTATATGTTATTGCTCTTGTATGTAGCTGTAATAAATAAATGGAAATTTTCTACTATAGCAATAGCGTTCATTGCTTCCCTCATTCCGTTTGGTACTTTTATAGCTGATAAAAAAGTTTTCAGTAAAATGAAATAAGGCATGCCTCACCGTTCAAAAATAATTTTATGAAAAAAATAAGTACGTTTTTGTTTATCATTTTTTGCCAAGCAAGTATGGCTCAAAAAACAAGTAATAACGATAAGTTGTTTGATGCTTATAAAGAACGGTTTGTGTTAGCACTTTGGAAACAAAACCCAGGCTGGGCAAGCAGTGTTGGTTACCATTTGTATGACAGCATATTAACCATACCAAATGATAATGCAAGAAAAAGTGAACTGCTTTTTTGCAAACAACAGCTCGATTCATTAAAACGTTTCAATATAAATTTGTTAAGCGACAATAATAAAATAGATCATCGGTTAATAAACGCTCATCTGCAATCCTCACAATGGAGCATTAATACTTTTAAATCTTTTACATGGAACCCAGCAAATTATAATGTGGGTGGAGATTTTGCAGAAATGCTTGCAAACAACTATGACTCAATAGATACCAGACTGCGCAATTTTTACATAAAATTAAATAATGTACCTGCATATTATGAAGCAGCCAAGCAACAAATAAAAAACCCAACGCTTGAGCATACACAATTGGCCATCATGCAAAACGAAGGTGGCTTATCTGCCTTTAATGAAGACCTGCAGAGTGCTCTTACAAAATCTAATTTAAGTCAAACCGAAAAAAGCAAATTGCTTACAAGAGCAGCACAAGCCACCACTGCCATAAAAGATTACATAAACTTCTTAAAAAATTTAAACAACCCTACTCCCCGAAGCTTTAGAATAGGGGCCGCTTTGTATGCAAAAAAGTTTGAGTACAATATACAATCCAGTTATACTGCCGCACAAATTTATGCAAAGGCAATAGCGCATAAAAATGACTTACACAATAAGATGTATGCTATCACAATAAAACTTTGGCCGCAGTATATGGGTGAAAAAGTTTTACCACAAAACAAACTCATTGCCATTAAACAAATGATAGATATCTTATCTGTAAAACATGTGGCGGCAGATTCTTTTCAAACAGCAATAGAGCAGCAAATTCCTGTATTGGCAAATTTTATAAACGAAAAAAATCTATTGTACCTCGATCCTTCAAAACCTTTAGTAGTACGTAAAGAACCTGCATACATGGCAGGTGTGGCTGGCGCTTCTATTTCATCGCCGGGCCCTTACGATAAAATGGGCAATACCTATTACAATGTTGGTAGTTTTAGTGGTTGGGATAGTGCCCGTATTGAAAGTTATTTGCGGGAATACAATACTTATATTCTACAAATACTAAACATTCACGAAGCAATCCCTGGGCATTATGCGCAACTTGTTTACTCAAACAAATCGCCAAGTATTATTAAAGCCGTTTTTGAAAATGGTGCCATGATAGAAGGCTGGGCAGTATATACAGAACTGATGATGCTGGAAAATGGTTATGGAAAAAGCAATGGCAACAGTGAAGATGAAATGATGCTAATGTATTATAAATGGAATTTGCGCAGCACCTGCAATACCATTTTAGATTACAATGTGCATGTAAAAAACTTATCTAAGCAAGATGCCATCAATTTTTTAATAAACGAAGCTTTTCAACAAAAAGCAGAGGCCGAGGGTAAATGGAAAAGAGTTTCGGTATCGCAGGTGCAACTTGCATCTTACTTTACAGGCTATACCGAAATTTATGATTTAAGAGAGGCGTTAAAGAAAAAAATGGGTGCTTCGTTTAACTTAAAAGCATTTCATGAAAAGTTTTTAAGTTATGGCAGTGCACCTGTTAAATATATTAAGGGGTTAATGTTGGAGTAGGGCAATTGCAAGGAATTTATTCTTTAATCAGAATAGTTGCAGAATAAGATATGTATTGATGATTAATTTTGCCTCTTCTTTAAGTAAATACGTAAAAGAATGAAGAAGGTAACAGTTAAAAGTTTTTTCTGCCTTTTGTGTGTTTCTGGGGCAATATTTTTCTGCCACTGAAAGTACAGAGTAACTGTTTGGTTTATATATTTCAAATCCTAATTTTAAATGGCTAACAATTATAAAAAAATAATTCATCTATTTCTCTGCAAAGATTTTCTTCTCACATAACCATTGATCAATATAAAAACATAGTTTGAGCTCATCCCCAAAAACAAAAGAAGCTCTCGGTCACCACAACCGAGAGCTTCTTTATAATGTAAACCTTACCTCTGAAACAGATAAAATTTTTATGATTGATAGCGTAATGCTATTCAAATATTTTTTGTTGATTATTTTTTTGCAGATAACTGCTGAGTCAGGATATCACTGTAGTAAGCAATCCCTTCAACACTTACTTGCTTTAAACGGTAGTAAACAGTAGCATTGCTCTTTAGTAATGGAGAATTATCTTTAAAAGCGTATTCCATTTGGGTTCCTTTGCTAAAGCCATCTAGTACAATACCGATACTTTTAAAATCTTTACCGTTAAAAGAACGCTCAACTTCTATAGGAGTAGTATTTGCTTCTTCGTTAGAAACCCAGTTAAGCAATATATTATTTGTAGTTGTATTTACATTAGCATTAAAAACAACAAATGTAATAGGGTTTGAGTCTGATACACAAGGTACAGTAGTTGCAGATACATTAAAAGAAATGATGAGTACTAAAGCTAAAAAAAGACTTTTAAGTGTAGTAGAGTTCTGGTTCATTTTTTTGTGGTTTTGGTGTTTTTAAATTTTTTAAACCTTTTTAAAGATTTAATTTTTTTGTAACTCGGAATAGCAAGAGGTATTTGTCATTCACATTTACTACACAAAGATAAGTACATTTCGCAAACCGCCAAATATTTTTACCGTAAAATTACTAAGTTTTTTGTAGTAATACTCGCAAAAGCGTGGAAAACACCATTTTATAAGCTAAAATTGTAGTAAAAAAACTACAAAATACTTTTAAAATACTTTTTTTACGACCTTAAAATGTGGTTTTTACCATTATTTCAGTCTTTTTTGTCTTCGATTTTTTAATAATTCTAATCATTTCAGCATAAATTTTGCATCTTCACCATTATGAATAATATTCCTCTTGCAGAACGTTTACGCCCTCAAACGCTTGATCAACTGATAGGACAGCAACATTTAACCGGAAAAGGCAGCATTTTAAGAACTGCCCTTCAAAAAGGGAAAATACCTTCCATTATTTTATGGGGACCACCGGGCGTAGGGAAAACTACCATTGCCAACATAGTAGCTCATACATTAAAACAACCGTTCTTTTTACTTAGTGCTATTTCTGCAGGTGTAAAAGATATACGTGAGGTTATAGAAAATGCTACTAATAAAAACGGAGTTATACTATTTATAGATGAAATACATCGATTTAACAAAGGCCAGCAAGATGCTTTGCTTGCCGCTATTGAAAAAGGCATCATTACATTAATAGGTGCCACTACCGAAAACCCATCTTTTGAAGTAAATAGTGCATTGCTCAGTAGATGTCAGGTATATATATTAAAAGCATTGCAAAAAGATGATTTAGTTGAATTATTAAATTATGCAATAACAACCGATGAAGTTTTAAAACAGCGCAAGATTGTATTAGCAGAAACTGAAGCACTCATTAATATATCTGGCGGTGATGCCCGAAAACTATTGAACCTGCTCGAACTGGTTACAGATAACCTAACAGATAATGAAACCATTACAGATGAAACCGTAATGAAAATAGCCCAGCAGCGAATTGCCTTATACGATAAAAAGGGTGAGCAGCATTACGATGTCATTTCAGCATTTATAAAAAGTATGCGTGGCAGCGACCCTAACGGTGCTGTTTATTGGCTTGCCCGAATGATAGAAGCCGGGGAAGATGTAAAGTTTATTGCCCGCCGTATGCTCATATTTGCCAGCGAAGATATTGGCAATGCCAACCCAAATGCATTGTTACTTGCCACGAGTACTTTTCAGGCAGTAAATATGATTGGATACCCTGAGGGCAGAATTATACTTTCTCAATGCGCCGTTTATCTAGCCACCTCAGTAAAAAGCAATGCTTCTTATATGGCCATTAACGAAGCTTTGGCTGCAGTAAAACAACATGGAGATTTGCCCGTGCCTTTGCACCTGCGCAATGCTCCTACAAAATTGATGAAGAATTTAAACTATGGCAAAGATTATAAATATGCCCACAGTTACGAAAACAACTTTACAGACCTTGAGTTTTTACCAGAAAAAATCACAGGCACTACTTTATATACTCCACAACCAAATACACGAGAAGAAGAAATAAGAAAATTTTTAAAAGTAAGATGGAAGGGTAAGTATGGGTATTAAAAAAATTAGGGGCTGTGAAAAGCAAATCACTCCTCAACATTTAATCCGGCTGTATGTAGTAGTTATGCACGCAAGCAATATCATAATTTAAAAATTGTTTGTGCATAAGCTACTACTGCCCATCCGGCAGCCTTTCATCAGTTTATTCTTTTTCATCTTTTATTATGGGGTAGATTATGCATTTTCTTATTAGTGTACATTAGTGTATTCGTGGCAATGGCTGTCTTAGGATTTTATTTCAAACGGCTGTTTTGAGATTTTATCTCAAGACCAATTTATTAATGTAGATTCAAAAAAAACAGGAGCAAACTTTGCATTCTTGGCAACAAAATATTATGATAAAAAAAAGAGATATAGAAACCCGTGGAGATATTGAAACATTTATAAAATCATTTTACGAAAAAGTAATTGTAAATGAAACCATCGGCATTGTTTTTACAAAAATATTTCCCTTAAACTGGGAGCACCACATTCCATTAATAACCGATTTTTGGGAAACCATTTTATTGGATAATCCTGTTTATAAAAAGAACGCCATGGCTGTTCATTTTGATATTAATAAAGTATTCCCCCTACAAAAAAAGCATTTTGATGCATGGCTGCATATATTCAATATTACTTTAAATGAAATGCATGATGGACCAATAACTATGCTTGCTAAAAAACGTGCAGCAGGCATTGCACAAATGATGCAGTTAAAAATGAATGCAATAAATTTACCCAATGAATAAACCAGCTTGGATTTGCAAAAAATTTGATGAACTTACCGTAGTAGAACTATATGAAATAATGAAACTACGTAGTGAAGTTTTTGTAGTAGAGCAAAACTGTGTTTATTTAGACGCAGACGATAAAGATTTACAAGCTTATCATTTATTTACATATATAGAAAAAAAGATGGCAGCCTATGCAAGGTTACTTGCCCCTACTATATCTTACAAAGAAGCAAGCATTGGAAGAGTATTAACTTCACCATCTTATCGCAAAAATGGGCTAGGTGTTTTACTAATGCAAAAGGCAATAAACAAAACCTTCGAAATTTATAATACAACAGAAATAAAAATAGGTGCACAGCTATATCTTCAAAAATTTTATGAAGGGCTTGGTTTTATACAAACAAGTAATGAGTACGATGAAGATGGCATTCCACATATTGAAATGATTTTAAGATAATTACTTCAACATTTTAGTTATTACACAATAATTAACAACAGTTTGCGTTTAATAATAGAGAATTTGCAAAAGCATACAAACGAAGCTGATAATGTATTAAATAAGGCAGTGCATTCTTGCCAAAGCCTTACCTCTGAAACTTACATCATTTATTTCATTGCCATGCAGTGCATCTTTCTCTAAAAATCCTGAGTTTACGCTCAGGATTTATAATCTGCAGGCATCCTTAGTTAATAGCTAAGGATTTTATGTTTTTAAAGCTATTAATCTATTGCATAATAAAAGTTGAAAAAAGATTTTCTGTTGAAGAGCGCCGGGATGGACAGTAGTAGCTTATGCACTAATAAATTTTAAATTATAAAGATGCTTCCGTGCATAACTACTACATACAGCCAGAGCAAATGCTGATTCATATTGTAACGCTCACCGCACAAAAAATACCCCTAACAAAAGTTAAGGGTACAGGGTACACATTGTATCAATCAGAAAATCTTAATTAATTTTTGGTGCTGCAGCTAATATCTCATCGCTTACGCCGCTTGCATATTTTTCAAAGTTTTTTACAAACTGTTTTGCTAATGTAACTGCTTTTTCGTCATAAGCGCTCTTATCTGCCCATGTATTTCTTGGGTTTAATATTTCGCTTGGTACATTTGGGCATTCTTTTGGCATCATCATTCCAAACACAGGGTGTGCTTCGTACTCCACATTATCTAAATTACCTTCCAATGCAGCAGTTATCATAGCTCTAGTGTAAGCTAATTTCATACGACTACCAACACCATAAGGGCCACCACTCCAGCCGGTATTTATCATAAATACATTTACGTTTGCGGCTGTCATTTTTTCTCCGAGCATGGCTGCATATTTACCTGGGTGTAATGGTAAAAAAGGTGCGCCAAAGCATGCGCTAAATGTAGCGGAAGGCTCTTTTACTCCTGCTTCGGTACCTGCTACTTTTGCGGTATACCCGCTAATAAATTGGTACATGGCCTGCCCAGGTGTAAGCTTACTTACTGGCGGAAAAATACCATAAGAATCTGCAGTAAGGAAGAAAATATTTTTGGGTGTTTTACCAATAGAGGGTTCTAGCGCATTGCTTATAAATGTAAGCGGATAACTAATTCTGGTATTTTCTGTAATGTCTTTATTTGTAAAATCTATTGTATTGGTACCTGGTATAAAGCCAACATTTTCTACCAATGCACCTGGGCGAATGGCATTGTATATTTCCGGTTCATTTTCTGCGCTTAAGTTTATCAACTTTGCATAACAACCTCCTTCAAAATTAAATACCGTATCGTTTGTCCAACCGTGTTCATCATCTCCAATTAATTTACGGTTATGGTCTGCACTTAAAGTTGTTTTTCCTGTACCGCTTAAGCCAAAGAAAACGGCCGTATCGCCTTCTGCACCTACGTTTGCAGAGCAGTGCATACTTAATACATTTTTTTGATGTGGTAATATAAAATTAAGAATAGTAAATATTCCTTTTTTCATTTCGCCGGTATAACCTGTACCACCTATTAGTATTGTTTTTTTTGTGAAGCTCGTCATTGCAAAATTATGCTGACGTGTACCATCAATTGCAGGATCTGCCATAAAGCTAGGTGCGTGCAAAATGGTCCACTCCGGTGTAAAACTTTCCAACTCATTTTCTGTTGGACGAAGAAACATATTGTATGCAAATAAATTACTCCAAGGGTTTTCGTTTACAACTCTAATATTTAATTTGTATTTAGGATCGGCACATACATAAGCATCTCTCACCCACAATTCTTTTTGACCTAAATGCTTTACTAGTTTCGTATGCATTTTATCAAATACTTCTGGTGTAATGGCCATGTTGAATTCGTTCCAATGCACAGCATCGGCAGTTATTTCATCTTTTACACAAAACTTGTCTTTTGGGCTTCTACCGGTAAATTCACCGGTGTTTATAAGCAATGCGCCGGTATCATTTAATACTCCTTGGCCAAGTGCTACAGTTGAATTAGAAAGTTGCTCGGGGGTTTGTTGGTAATGTACCGGATTGTTTGTTTTTATACCCGTACTTGCCAAAACATTGTTGACTGTTTCGAGCATTTGAGATACTGACATATCATGTTTTTTAGTGAGGGCGCAAATGTAGAGTAAGTATATGTTATAGCCAATTTTAATGGCATAACTTTTATACTAAAATTATTAAATTATTACTATTAGCGAAGGATGCATTTTATTTTTTTTAAAATTAAAATGCATAAAAAAAATTTATCATTTAAGAAGGCAAATATTCAGAAATTTTATCGAATAATTTTTTTGGATTAAATGGCTTGTGCAGATAATCTGTAAATCCTTTAGATTTTAAATCAGCACCCATACCATCGTATAATGCTGCTGTAAATGCTATAACAGGTATTTCAAAATCTTTTTCTCTAATTTCTTTTATGGCGGTGTAACCATCAATAATGGGCATTTCTAAATCCATTAAAATAATATCAAAATCATTTTTCTGATATTTATCTAATGCAATTGCACCGTTTTCTGCTTCTGTGTAATTGGCATTCCATTTTTTTAAAAATGCGAGTAATACAAGCATGTTTACTTTATTGTCTTCTGCTACTAAAATTTTTAATCCTCTTAAATCTTTGTTCAAATTAATCTGTACATCATCCACAGGTTTAGATAAATCCTTTTCAACTATAATATTAAAACTAAAACGACTACCTTTTCCTACAACACTTTCTACAGCTAATGTAGAGCCAAATAAAGAGACCAATTGTTTGCTTATGGAAAGGCCTAAACCTGTGCCACCAAAATTTCTTGTTGTAGTATTATCTGCCTGATGAAAACTTTCAAAAATATAATTTAACTGCTCCTGTTTTATTCCGATACCAGTATCGGTAACCACAAAACTCACCGTCATCATGGTATCATTTTGAGAGATTATTTTTGCTGAAAGATGTATTGAACCTCTATTAGTAAATTTAAATGCATTTGATAATAGATTCAATAAAATTTGTTTGAGTCTTAAATCATCACTTACAATATTTTTATTTAAATCTTCATCTATATCAAAACTAAAAACAACTTCTTCCTGTGTATTTTGTGCCTGTTGTACTCTACATAATTTGCTTACAACATGTTTTAAATTAAAAGTATTTCTATCTAAATTTATTTTGCTTTCTTTTATTTTACTAAAGTCAAGTATTTGATTTATTAAATGAAGCATATGATCTGATGTATGCTGCAAAATTTCATAATATTTTTTTTGTGATGGGCTTGCAGGTTCATTCATCAACAAATTATTTGCTCCAATAATGCCATTTAATGGAGTTCTTAATTCGTGACTCATATTACTTAAGAAATCTGATTTTGCTTTGTTTGCTCTTTCTGATTCTTCCCTAGCAGTAATTAATTTTGTTTGAGTATCTGAATGTACTTTTATGATAGTGAACATAAAAATTATTGAAAGTAAAATCGGAAATAAATAATTCAACATGATACTAACATTCAATAAATTATTGTCCATTATGTAGCCATAAATTAAATACTTAGGCAATAAAAAACAAGCAATTAAACAACAAATAGTAAAAGTAAACGTGGGAAGAAGATACCTTAAATCTTTTTTAGCATCAAATGCAATTTCGTAGGCCATGATAAGTGGAAAAAAATAACATACTATAGAGTAATCAATATTGAGCACATTGTAAACTATAAATACACTAAAACTATTTACTGAGAATAAAATACTTTTTGCAACATTGTATTTTTGTTTATGATTATAAAACAGCCCAATGCACGCACCTATTGTTAAAAATGAACTTATAAATGCAGGGAAATAATAATTTTGAGTTAAACCAAAATAAATAAAATAGAAATAAATAAAGATAGGAGTAAGGCCTAAAATATTAATTAGTCTTATTCTTTGAGATGATTCTATACTTAAGTTCTCAGTTATGCCAAGATTAACTAGCTGGTTAGCAAGTTTTTTAAATTTCCTCATAGGTGTTTGGTACGATTAGATTAAAATTTTTAATCTATATAAAATTACAACTTGTTTGCATATAAATAACATTGATTATATGTAAATAAGGAATTTGAGGTACAAACAAATATAAATTGGAAGAATATTTTACTTTAAGAAATACTAGCTTTAAAAATAACTTGACAATTTATAAGCAATATTTAGGAATTGAAACGTATTTCGATAATGTCATTTTCAACAATAAGTGGTGCTGTAGTTTTAGCAATAATTTCGTCCACACTAACTCCTGCTGCTCTTTCTAATAATTTAAATCCATTCGCAGTTATTTCGATTACTGCAAGATCTGTAACTATTTTTTTTACACAATTGATACCTGTCAGAGGAAGTGTACATTTCTTTAACAATTTACTTTCTCCAGCTGGGTTTGTATGCATCATTGCCACAATAATATTTTTTGCACTTGCTACTAAATCCATTGCCCCTCCCATACCTTTTACCATTTTACCAGGTATTTTCCAATTAGCAATATCGCCATGCTCACTTACTTCCATGGCACCTAACACTGTTAAGTTTATTTTACCAGAACGGATCATACCAAAACTTAGTGCACTATCAAATATAGATGAACCAGGCAAAGTAGTAATGGTTTGTTTACCTGCATTTATTAAGTCTGCATCCTCCTCTCCTTCTAAAGGAAATGGCCCCATACCAAGCAACCCATTTTCACTTTGTAATACAACATTCATTCCTTCGGGAATATAATTTGCAACAAGTGTAGGAATACCAATGCCAAGGTTTACGTAAAAACCATCTTGTAATTCCTGTGCTATACGCTGTGCTATTTGAAATTTATTTAAAGCCATAAAGAATTAATGTGATAATATGCAAGTGTGCTAATGTGCTAATTTTTTAAGTACCACGGGTTGTTATAAATTACAGTTTTTCAACAATTCAACAATTTAACAATTAAACATTCTTCCTCACCGTTCTCTGCTCTATTCTTTTTTCATAATTTATTCCTTGAAAAATTCGGTGAACATATACGCCGGGAGTATGAATAAAATTAGGATCTAGTTCTCCATCCTCTACCAATTCTTCTACTTCGGCTATTGTTATTTTTGCAGCCATAGCCATCAAAGGATTAAAATTTCTAGCAGTGTCTTTATAAATTAAATTTCCCTGTTTGTCTCCCTTCCATGCTTTTACTATAGCAAAATCTGCTTCAAAAGCATATTCCATTAAATATTCTTTTCCATTAAATGTTCTAGTTTCTTTGCCTTCTGCCACTTCTGTTCCTACACCTGCAGGAGTAAATATGGCGGGCATTCCATAACCTGCAGCCATGCACCTTGTAGCTAATGTACCTTGGGGTATAAGTTCTACTTCCAGCTCCCCTGATAACAACTGCCTTTCAAATTCTGAATTTTCGCCAACATAAGATGCAATCATTTTTTTTACCTGCTTTTTGTGCAACATCAAGCCAATTCCAAAATCATCAACCCCGGCATTATTTGATATACAGGTAAGGTCTTTTACTCCTTTTTTTACCAGTGCGGCAATACAATTTTCAGGAATGCCGCAAAGCCCAAATCCACCAAGCATTACTGTCTGACCATCTTTTATATCTTTGATAGCATCATCTGCATTAAAACTTAATTTGTTCATTTTCTGGTTTTAAGATTTGCTTTATTCTTTCATTGTCTCTTGCTCTTCCATTTCTTACCACAATTGTATCTAGTAGAGGTTTCATTAGTTCGTCATGCTTTAAATAATACTCATAACTTTTATAAAATGTTTTTCTGTCAACTTTATACTTTGCAAATATTTTTTCCTGTAGTTTAAAGTTTTCAATAGTGAGGTCTTTTAAAGAATCTTTTGAAATAAATTCTCTGGTAAAAGCATCAGCATTTGTTTGCTCCCACATAATTTTTTCCATTTTCTCAAATGGCAAAATGCCTTTAGGTAATTTATTGCTATTGCAATTTTGTAAAAGAATAAGGAAGATAGCGCCGTAAATAATTCTCATTATTTTAAAACTTCTTTGTAACTGTTTGCATTGGTCAAATCTAGGCGTGAAAGTAATTCAGCGGCTTTTGCTCTATCTTGAGGTACTGCTTTCGAAAATATTCTAATTAATTCATTTGATTTTCCTTGAAAGAAAAACTGATTAATCATCGTATTTGGATTCTCATTATTAAACACACCTAATAAGTTTAGCGCATTCAAAATTTCACTTCTACCTGCTGCCTCATCTTCGTAAAATTTATCTAAACCGAGTCTATAATAATTATAATAAACATCATTTATTACTGCATATCTGGTATTAAGCATATTATCTACTAACCAATACCTGTTTCTTATACCGTCAAATGCTTTCCACCCTTTTATTCCCCTTCCATCAGGTGCATTGTTTACAATATTTTGTGCTTTTAAAAAGGATGCCTCACCTCCCCTTATACCAAACGATTCATTATCAAATGCTATAATCATGTTTGCATAGTAAGCAAAAAGCGCTGTAAGGTTAGATACTTGAGCATCTGAACCTGTAACTCTATTATCGTTAAATTCTAATTGTTGAAATTCAACATATTTAAAATTTACATCGTCGTCTTTAAAATTTATTATTGGTGAAAGGTAAGAAGTATTAAAAACAGGACGAGCAGCTTGTATAGTAAGTGAGCCGCTATAAACATTTGCTTCTTCTGTAGATTGTACATTTAGGAAAAAGGTGCAGTCAATTTTTTCATTTTGAGCGTAGGCATCTTTGGTCCATTTTCTGGTATTTAAAAAATTATTTAGCGCTGTTTGCAGGGTTTGAAAAGCACTTCTATTTACATTATTAGTTACCTGAGATGCAGAAACCGTAACTCTTGCATTTAGCTCCTGTGCGTTAGCCACATTAACTGATAAGAAAGAAATTATTATGAAAAATATTTTGTTCATGCTATTTTTTTAAAATGGTATTTATAATATCTACCGCTACTTTTTCTTTGCTTTTCATTTCAAAAGACGACTCAACTCCAGCTTTATCAAAAATAGTTATTTTGTTGGTATCATAACCAAAACCGGCTCCTTTATCATTTAGGGAATTTAGAATAATATAGTCAGCATTTTTGCGCTGCAATTTTTGCAAAGCATTTTCTTTCTCATTATTTGTTTCCAAAGCAAAACCAACAAGTATCTGAGATGATGTTTTTAAATTTCCCAACTTTTTTAAAATATCTTCAGTTTTTTTTAATTCGATAGAAAATGTCTCCTCCGTTTTTTTTATTTTCTTTTCTGAAACCAATATAGGCGTATAGTCTGCTACTGCTGCGCACATGATAGCAATATCTATTTTAGCAAAACTATCTACGGATGCCTCATACATTTCGGCAGCTGTTCTCACATGCGTAACCTGTATATTATGAGGAACTTTTTCATTTGTTGGCCCCAATATAAGTTGTACATCTGCTCCTCGTTTTGCACATTCATAGGCAAGTGCAATGCCCATTTTGCCTGTACTATGGTTGCTAATATACCTCACAGGATCTAGAGGTTCCCGAGTGGGTCCTGCAGTAATTAATATTTTCTTTCCGGTTAAATCATTCTCATTTGCAAAGCATGAATTTAAAAATAGTAATATGTCCTCCGGTTCAGCCATTCTCCCTTCCCCATATAACCCGCTTGCAAGTTCTCCATTTGCTACTGGTAACATAGTATTTCCAAAACTTTGTAATTGGTTGATATTGTTTTTGGTGGAGGGGTGCAACCACATGTCTTCATCCATAGCTGGTGCAATAATAACAGGGCAAGTAGCTGATAAATAAACAGCCATTAAAAGATTGTCACAAATACCATTTGCCATTTTTGCTATTGTATTGCAACTGGCGGGAGCAATCATCATTATATCAGCCCATCTTCCTAGCATTACATGATTTGCCCAGGTGTCTTCTTCAAATAAATTTGTGAGCACCTTGTTTTTTGAAAGTGTTGAAAGTGTAAGCGCCGGTATAAAAGCTTCAGCGGCATTTGTCATAATAACTTTTACTTCCGCTTCTTCTTTTATTAATAACCTAATAAGTGTGGCTATTTTATATGCAGCTATACTTCCTGTAACACCAATAAGAATTTTTTTTCCTTTCAACATAAATAAAAAACGACGGCCAAAACCGTCGTTAAAATTATAAATTATTAATTAAAAGATTATTAAAATATCAAAATGTTAACTAAACAAATCTTCATCATTTTTGCGGAAATATACCTTGTCTTCTAAAAACTCAGTGGTAGCAAGTAAGGCTGCATTTGGCATACGCTCATACGCACGAGAGATTTCGATTTGCTCTTTGTTTTCATGCACTTCTTCCAAACTATCAGTATGGCTAGCAAATTCTTCTAGTTTGCTATGTAATTCTTCCTTTACTGAAATGTTTATCTGGTTTGCTCTTTTAGCCATTATAGCAATAGATTCATACAAATTACCAGTTTTATCTTTCATGTCAGATAATTTCTTTGGTTCTACACTGCTGCTCGTGTTAGAGCTTAGCTGACGACGGAGTTTGCTCATTGGTTAGTTCTTTTATATTTTTTTTACTTAAAATGCTGTAATCTTCTGCTTGCTTTAGCAATTTACTTTCAGGGTATCTGTCTGCAAAATCCAAATATTCAGTAGATACTTTTTCAAATCGTTCAACTTGTTTTTCGGGCACGCTTAATTTTGCAAAACGATAGTATGACTTAACAACCATTAATTTATACTCATCTCCTTTTGCTGATTCCGGATAGTTATTTAACAAATTATCAAATGCTATTCCTGAAGATCTAAATTGACCAAGATTATAATATAATTGAGCGGCTCTTGCTTCTTTAATTTCTAATTTAGCACGACCTTCATCTATTATTGCTGTGGCATCTTTTATACGTGGCGAACCTGGATGAGTATTAATAAAAGTCTGCATCATATTCATAGACTTTAAAGTATTCACTTGCTCCAGTTCTATTTTTGGGCTTTGCTTAAAATAACAGTATGCCCTTGCATAATCAACTTCTTCAGCTCGTGGGCTATTAGGAAAAACTTCTAAAAAACCCTTGAAAAGATTCTCGGCATCTCTATATTGTTTTTGATAATAAAAACAATATGCCCATTTATAATATAGATCCTCAAATTTATCTGTTCCCTTCATGGCAGGAAAAAGTTCTTCATACAACATTTGTGCATTTCTGTACTTCTTCTTAGCGTAATATTCATCCGCTTTTGCCAACTTATAAGTTGTGTCATTGCTTTTTTGAATTTTACTGAATTTACTGCAAGAGTATAATCCAAGAATGACCCCAACTATGATAATGATTTTAGAAATTGATCTCATAAAGATTTGCAAAATTAGCTTATTTTTTTCAAAAATGGTGCATTAATCTTTAAGTACCAAACATCTTACGTTAATGATATTGTAAACATCCATTACATAAAAAACCCTTCCGAAATGGAAGGGTTTTCTGTAAATTATATAAGCTTATAAACTTAGTTAGATTTAATATCTACAGTGTTTTTGTTTGCACCATCACTTACTTCACAGTTAGTAGAGATACGATCTGCACTGATACCTTCTCTTTCAACAAGGTACATTTTAATTGCTTCGTTTCTTTTGTTACAAACCGCTTGAGCAGCTTTAGATGCTTCAGGGTAACCTGTTACACTAATATTACAAGTTGGATTAGCTTTCATTTTTGAAGCCACAGATGCAAGCATTGCTCTTGTATCGTTGCTTAAAGTTTGAACATTTCCTTTGAACATTAAGCTTGGGTAATCGCTTGGGCAAGTTGTATTATTACCACCTGGAACTGCAACAATATTCTTGCAACATTCAGGATCTGGACATTTACCAACACCATCTGCATTTACTGGTTGACACTCTGTAGGAGTAATTAATTGCTTGTCTTTACAATCTGGAACACCATCACCATCAGTATCTTTAGTTACACCGTGTGTATCTACAGGACAACCCGCAGGAGTGTTAGGCTCACGATCTAATTGATCAAGAACACCGTCACCATCAGCATCTTCGAAAGAAGGCTTAGGTAATTTCATATGCTTTGGAGTGTTAAGCTCGCTGTATGCATAATCTAATGGATTTAACCAATATAAAGGCTCAACAGATTTACCACCCAAATTAAAGTTAAATCGCACTGAAGCATAGTTGTAAGAATCAAAATCACGAGTTTGAGCCGGATCTGAATTTGGCTCTTCTTGCCACTGCTGACCATCTAATAAATCAGTTTTTACGAAAGTAAAACGATCTTCAATAGCTAAATTAATTCTTTTACCCAATTTAAATGCTATACCTGCAAGAATATTACCTGATGGCTTAATTGTTTTACCATCGATACCTGGAACGGTTGAACGAGTACCTCTGTTGCTTTGAGCATCAGTCTCATAGGTATCATCCATACCATTTTTAAGGTCGCTGCGAATATCTTTACGAATTTTATAAGGATCTCCAGCAGCTAATTTTGCTTGAGTCGCATTAAATAAGGCTCTGTAAGGTTGGTTATTAGCATCAAGCGCATTTACTTTTGTTCTGTACAAAGATGCACCAATACCACCGCCACCGTAAATAACTAAACCTGTTTTAGCTTTGTGAAATCTTACATTGTTAAATGTGAAGATACCTTGTAAACTTAGGTCTTGTAATTTAGTTTTGTAGTTGTAGAAAACAGCATCTTGAGCTCCACCAGGATTTGTTGAAGTTTGACCAGCTCTGTTTCTAATAGCTATTGCACCACCTGTAGTTCTAATTTGTCCAAAATAGGCACCCCACGCTTCATTTTTCGCAAAGGCATTTGAAGCTTTCCAGTTCTGACCTCTCATATCTAGATTAACATACTCTGCTCTTAAAGAGAATAAATAACCTAATGCTTTTCTTACAGTAAAACCAAAATTTGGTGCTGTAAAAGCTTTTGTAGATACATCGCCACTAACTTGAGCAACTCCATAACTAAATCCTACCTCCCACATATTACGTGGTTTTGCAGGAAAAGAATAGCTGTTGTTCCAGAATTCGTTTTGCTGACCCATGCTTTTGTTGGAGATAACAGATGAATCGTAGATGCTATATCCACCGTTCATGTAACCATTGTTGCCTTCAGTTTGTGCAAAAGCACCTGCTGAAACTAGCATACATACGGCCATTAATAATTTTAACTTTTTGCTTACCATAACTTAATAATTGTTGAATTTTCGAAAATATTCTGATTGATTAATTGCAAATGTATATAACAACACTAAATATACAAAGTTTTTTTATGAATTAATTATAATTTCATCTTTGCATTGTATTGAATTATTTTGTATTATCTAGACCTCTACTCGTTCAAATTAGTTGCATACCCCTAAAAAAATATTAATTACCATGAAATTAAAAGCAAAATTTTGGGTTTGCTAACTTAATATTGCTTTCTTTTAAGAACCAGCATGAAAACTGTTACTGCAATTATAGGTGAAGAATTAAGAACATTTGAATCTAAATTTTCAAATGCTGTAAAAAGTAAGAATAACTTTCTGGATACCATAATGAAATACATTATTAAGCGGAAAGGGAAGCAGTTAAGACCAATGTTTGTGTTTTTGAGTGCAAAACTCCATGGAGAAATAAATGAAAGCACTTATAGAGCTGCTGCTTTGGTAGAAATGTTACACACTGCCACCCTTGTACATGATGATGTGGTTGATGAATCTATGGAAAGAAGGGGCTTTTTCTCTATAAATGCCATATGGAAAAATAAAATTGCCGTATTAGTCGGCGATTATCTTCTATCAAAGGGCTTATTGCTCTCTACAGAAAACGGTGAATTTGAGCAATTGCGCATTTTATCGGAAGCTATTAAGCAAATGAGTGAGGGAGAGTTACTTCAAATAGAAAAAACCAGAAAATTAAACATTGATGAAGCAGTTTATTTCGAAATCATAAAAAACAAAACAGCATCCCTACTTTCTTCGGCTTGTGGAGTGGGCGCTTATAGCACCACACAAAATGACGAAATCTGCCATCAAATGAAATTATTTGGCGAAAAAACTGGCATTGCTTTTCAAATAAAAGATGATTTGTTTGATTATGGAACTGCAGAAATAGGCAAACCAACTGGCAACGACATTAAAGAGAAAAAAATGACCTTGCCTTTAATATATACTTTAACCAATGTAGATAAAAAGACCATGAGGGAAATAATTTACATTGTAAAAAATAACAACAACGATAAGCAAAAAGTAAAGTGGGTGATAGACACAGTTGTAAAAACCGGTGGAATAAAATATGCAGAGCAGAAAATGTTTCAATACAGGGATGAAGCCTTGGCTATTTTAGATCAATACCCTGCATCTGATGTAAGCAATGCGCTAAAGGATTTGGTACGTTATACAACCGACAGAAAATTTTAATAACTGTGCAAAAAAGATGGAATTTACTTGCTTACGATAAAGAAAAAGTGGATGCGCTTCACAATGAACTAAAAGTAAGCAAAACCATTTGCAAAATTCTTACACAAAGAAATTTTGAAACATACAATCAAGCTAAAAATTACTTTGTTCCCATTCTTGAAATGTTGCACGATCCTTTTTTAATGAAGGATATGCACAAGGCAGTTAACAGGATTGAAAAGGCTATTTCTTCTCAAGAAAAAATATTGGTTTTTGGCGATTATGATGTAGATGGTACTACATCTGTTGCAAGCATGTATAGCTTTCTCTCAGAAATATATGACGCACAAAATTTAGACTTTTATATACCACACCGTTATAGAGAAGGATACGGTGTAAGCCAAGCAGGAATTGATTTTGCAGCAGCAAATAGTTTCACCTTAATTGTTTGTTTAGATTGTGGGATAAAATCAGTAGAACTCATTGATTATGCAAATTTGTTGGGTATAGATTTTATTATTTGCGATCACCATTTGCCCGGCGAAAAAATACCCAATGCAGTTGCAGTTTTAAATCCCAAACAAACAGATTGTTTTTATCCATATAAAGACTTATGTGGCTGTGGTGTAGGTTTTAAATTAATGACAGCACTTGCAAAACATTTTAATTTACCAGATGATTTTGTGTATAAATACCTCGACTTAGTTGCCACGGCAATTGCTGCAGACATTGTACCCATGACTGGCGAAAACAGAATACTTGCATACTTTGGCTTACTCAAAATAAATACTAATCCCCTACCCGGTTTTAAAGCGTTAATGGATCTTGCCAGCATTAAAAATGTAATGACAATTACCAATGTGGTTTTTGTAATTGCACCTCGTGTAAACGCAGCCGGCAGAATGGATGATGCAAAAAAAGCAGTTCAACTTTTTATAGAAAAAGATGTAGAAAAAGCAAAAGATTTTGCTGAAATGTTGCACAGCGATAACAAAGAAAGAAAAGATGCAGATAGCACCATTACTGAAGATGCCCTGCAAATGATGACGGATGATATTCTACTTCAAAATAAAAAAACCTGTGTAGTGTACAATGAATATTGGCACAAAGGAGTTGTAGGAATTGTGGCAAGCAGACTAATAGAGCACTATCATCGCCCCACAATTGTACTTACAAAAAGTGGCGATTACATTGCAGGAAGTGCTAGGAGTGTAAAGGGTTTTAATTTGTATGAAGCAATTTATGAATGCAAAGATTTATTGGTAGCATATGGCGGACACTTTGCGGCAGCGGGGCTTACCATGCATAAAGACAATCTACCGGCATTTGTGCAACGGTTTGAAGAAGTAGTAGCTGCCACCATTCCTGACCATTTATTAATACCGGAAATTGTTATAGATGCAGAAATAAATTTTGCAGAAATAACAGAAAATTTTTACAGTATTATTTGCCGTATGGAACCGTTTGGACCGGAGAATATGCGTCCTACATTTATTGCAAAAAATTGTGTTGATTTTGGTTATACAAAATTGTTAAAAGAAGCGCATATTAAATTTGTGCTTCGCCAAAATGAAACAATTTTAAATGGTATTGGGTTTAATATGGCTGATAAATTTTCGTTACTTCAAAATCAAAAACCGATAGATGTAGTTTTTACAATAGATGAAAATGAATGGAATGGGAATAAGACTTTGCAGTTGAAGGTGGTGGATATTCGAACTTCTGAAAAGGTTGATTAGTTATTAGTTTGTTGGTTGATTAAGAAGTTTTTAAATTAAAAATTTTTTTTAAAATCAATATTTAAAAATGATTTTACATTGTGTTTAGGCTTTTGAATTTAGTTATCTAACATCTTCGTCTATCATCTAAAATCTCTCTTGGGGCTGTAAAAATTTGTTCTTTGTTCATCATTTGATCCGGCTATTCCCGTCCGAACGGTGTTCATCCGGGCGGGCGTTCCTATCTTTTTTTTATCGTCCATCCTTCGACAAGCTCAGGAGGACAATAAAAAAAGCCCGCCTGAATGACAAAGTCGGGCAGGGATATCCACTACTATCCGGCAGCCCAGCATCATTAAATCTTTTTTCAACTTTTATTATGCAATATTTAAAATACTTTTTTTACTTAGCAACTAACTGGAATGTAAGCATTGCTTGGCACATCATCCGAAACGAAAAACGTGGCGAAAAAAAGTATGGCATCAATACAACCGGTGCCGATGATTTAAAACATTTAGAAAAAAAAGGAATTGATATTTCGCATGCAACCATTTACATGCCTGTATCGTACGATTTGCTGGAGATGTTTTTTACAGAAATAAAATTATCAAGCTTTCACCATTTTGTAGATATTGGTTGTGGCAAAGCAAGGGCAATGTGCGTAGCGGCTGCATTCGGTATAAACAAAATAAGCGGTATAGAATTATCGAAAGAATTGTTCACAGCTGCTAAAGAAAATATTGCCATTACAGAGCAACGAAATCCATCAGCCCAAATAAAAATTTACAACAACGATGCTTTTTATTTTGATATAGATGACGATGTGGATTGTATTTTTATGTTCAATCCATTTGATGAAACCATTATGAGTGGCGTTATGGAAAACATAGAAACAAGCTTAGAAAATAACCCAAGAGTTATGACCATCGTTTACATAAATCCTATGGAAAAACATGTGCTGCTAGATTGGGGTTACGAAGAAATTTTTTATTCTAAAAAAATGCATTATTTGGAGGGGAGTGTATTCGTAAAATAGGGCAAGCCCTATTTTACGAAGACCACGGGTTTTACCCGTGGTTACTAAAGGTGAACCCCTTCAGGGTTCAAAGAAAAACCTGCAAGCTTCTTACACTTGCAGGTTTTTGTTTTATAAATTGCGAAACAAAATCATTGAACATTGAACATTGAACATTGAACATTGAACATTGAACATTGAACATTGAACATTGAACATTGAACATTGAACATTGAACATTGAACATTGAACATTGAACATTGAACCTTCAACATTCAACTTTGAACCCTATCCCATTAACTCCACGCTCCTACTTATAAATTGTGTAAGGTTTTTTCCTGTCAATAATCCCTGAGAAAGCAAGGCTAAATCAGCTAGATTTTTAACCTGTTTTTCCTGTTGTGCGGCATCTGTTTCTGCTAATATATTTTTATAAATTGGATGGTTACCATTTACAGTTAAAGCAACCTCATCTGGCATTTGCGCATAAAATGCAGCCATTCCTCCACCAGCAGCGGCCATATCTTTCATGCGGCGCATTTGCTCAGGTCTAGTTGCTGTAACCGGCGGTGCCTCTGTACTCAATCCTTTTACTTCTACTGTTACATGAAGCCCTTCTTGCGGTTGCTCAAACATGGTCTTTAACTTATCAGTTTCTTCTTTAGATAATACACTTTCTGCTCCTTCTGTTTTATCAATTAAGTTATCCGCAATATCAGCATCTACTCTCGTAAAAATAAAATCGTTCCATTTCATTTCTACTGTGTTAATAAATGCGGCATCCACCAATGTTTCTGCTTTTACTACAACATAACCTTTTGCTGTTGCCTGTTGAATATAGGCATCTTGCTGTACAGGATTTGTAGTATATAAAATTACCTGTTTACCATCTTTGTTTTTTTGCGAAGCTGTAGCAGTTATATATTCTTCTTTTGTAAAGAATTTACCGGTGGTATCTTCCATTATAAAAAAGCTGTTGCTCTTTTCAAGGAACTTATCGTCCGTCATCATTCCGTACTTTACAAACAAACCAAGGCTTTCCCATTTTTGTTCAAATTCAGTACGCTCGTTTCTAAAAAGTTCCTCTAATTTATCAGCTACTTTTTTGGTGATATGTGCATTTATTTTACGCACATTTGGGTCTCCCTGTAAATAACTTCTGCTAACGTTTAGCGGAATATCCGGACTATCAATTACACCTTGTAGCAACATTAAAAATTCCGGTACAATATCTTTTACTTCATCCGTTACAAAAACCTGGTTGCTGTATAATTGTATTTTATCTTTTTGTATTTCGTAGCTGTTTTTTATTTTAGGAAAATACAAAATACCAGTAAGGTTAAATGGATAATCAACATTCAAATGAATCCAAAACAAAGGTGTTTCATTAAATGGATACAGCTCTTTATAAAAATTTTCGTAATCTTCTTTGCTAAGATCAGCAGGTTTTTTGGTCCATGCCGGAGTGGTATTATTCAAAGGTTTAGCCTCCCTACCCTCCACAGGAGGGTTCTGTAAGTCATCACTAGTCGGCTGATCTTGTTTTTCATCAACCTTGGGTTCTTCAACTTTTGCATTTACATCTGTAAAATAAATTGGTACAGGCAAAAATTTACAAAACTTTTCTAAAATACTTTTTACTTTATACGGCTCTAAAAACTCTTTGCTTTCTTCATTAATATGTAGAATAATATCTGTACCACGCAATTCTTTTTCGGCAGGCTCCAAAGTAAATTCTGGGCTACCATCACATTCCCAACGAACAGCCGTTGCACCCTCTTTAAAACTTTTTGTAACCACTTCCACTTTTTCGCTCACCATAAAAGATGAGTAAAATCCTAAACCAAAATGGCCTATAATATTGTTTTCATTTTGCCCTTTGTATTTTTCCAAAAACTCTTCTGCACCGCTAAAAGCTACCTGGTTTAAATATTTATCTACTTCCTCTTCTGTCATACCAACACCACGGTCGCTAATGGTCAATGTCTTTTTTTCAGCATCTAAACTCACATCAATTCTTAATTCACCAGTATCTCCCTTTGCTTCGCCGATTGAAGAAAGCGTTTTAAGTTTTTGTGTAGCATCAACTGCATTACTTACCAGTTCTCTGATAAAAATGTCGTGCTCACTATATAAGAATTTTTTAATAATTGGAAAAATATTCTCCGTTTGTACCCTAATACTTCCTTTTTGCATATAAATAATTTATTATGTTCCTACTCATTTGTCAAACTAAATGCCATTGTATGTTATGCTGACAGGTTGTCAAAAACTGTTGATAAATTAATTCCATCAAAATGAGTACTGGCTTAATTAATGCTGCTATTTTCGCAGATTAAAATTCATCAGTTAAATCCCCATTTCAGCATGAGAAAACTATTTACAATTAGATATTTATTGGCGTTATTATTTTGTCTTTTTCAAATAACTAATCTTAACGCACAAATTGCGGGATGGGATTTTAATGGTGTGACTACAGCTATCCCAACTTATACTGCAACTACATTCAATACAAATTTAGTTTCCACTGCAGGGGCAAATATTATTACCAGAGGTGCAGGTGCAGCGGCAAGTGCAGCTAACAATTCATTTAGAACTACGGGATTTCAGAATAACGGCATCGCAGTTACAAATACAGATTATTTTCAAATAACTCTGACAGCACAAACTGGATTCAATTTATCCCTTTCGACCATTAATGGATTTATGGCTGGTACAGCAAGTTTTTCAGCATCGCCAGGTGTAACTACACAGTTTGCTTATAGTTTAAATGGAACAACATTTACATTAATTGGTAGCCCGGTGGTAACAATTGGTAATGCTGCATTACCTACTGTAAATTTATCAGTAGTTCCTCAATTGCAAAATGTACCTGCAGGTACAACAGTAACAATTAGATTTTATGCAAGCGGTCAAACAACTACCGGGGGCTGGGGATTTATATCATCTGCAGCTGGTGTTAATGGTCTTGCAATTGGTGGTAGTTTGGTAGCTGCTAATCCAACACCTACCACTACTTCCATAACTCCTACAAGTGCCACAGTAGGTGACCCTGATTTTACCTTAACTGTAAATGGAACAAATTTTATAAACAGCAATTCTACTGTTACATGGAATGGGGCAAATAGAGTTACTTCTTTTATAAGCAGTACCCAATTATCTGCTGCTATTCCTTTTACAGATTTATCCACCGCAGGTACCGCTATAGTTGGTGTGACTACAACAGGTGCCGCATCAGTTTCTAATACACAAAATTTTACCATTAATGCTGCAGCAGGAGGAACGTTTACTTTGGTTACGCCCTTGCCTTCTTTTGGCAATGTATGCATAAATACCACTTCTTCCACACAATCATTTACACTTGACGGTAATAATTTAAATGGTTCTGCTATCAACATTTCCGGTCCTGACGGTTATACATTTTCAGAAAGTGCAGGTGGACCTTTTAATACAACAACTCCTTTAACTTATACCGGTTCATCTTTCAGTAATAAAATTATTTATGTGCAGTTTACTCCTACTGCAGTGCAAACTTATAATGGAAATATTATTGTTAACGGTGGAAGTGTTTCCAATTATCCAGTTCCGGTAACAGGTTCAGGTGTAAATGATGCACCCTTCGTAACTACCAATGCGGCTTCTGCAGTTGGTGCAACAACCGCTACTATTTCAGGTACTATTTCTTCTATTGGTTGTGCACCAATAACTTCTTATGGTTTTGAATACAGCACAACTTCCGGTTTTCCTAACGGAACCGGTATAGTGGTTTCTTCTTCCAATTTAAGTGGAGGAAATTTTAGTGCAACGCTTACAGGGCTTGCACCCAATACAAGATATTATTACAAAGCATTTGCTACAAATACCAATGGCACCACTTACGGAACTCAATTTGCTTTTACAAATACGGCATTGCCGGTTCCCATGGCTTCACAACCGGGGCTTAGCTTTACAGAAACCTTTGCAGATATTGCCAACTGGAGCAATTTCTTTATTACAGGTATTGGAGCAAATCATTTTACAGGATTAGGTGCAACCGGTACCGGCGGTATTCCAAATGGAACCACTTTAACTGCATCTACATTTAGTTTTCAAAATAATAATCCAGGCCCGCCAGTTACACCAAGTACAAGTGGTGGTGTACATAGAGGAACTGACCAAGTTCCACCAACTGAATCTATTGTTTTACTTTCTACGGGACCGACAGATAATACAACCTCGGCCGCTATAGATTTTTACATGGATTTTACTGGAGTGAATGCGGGTACTTTAAGTTTTGATTACGCTGTTGTGAATAATTCTACTGGTAACAGAAACGGTTCATTAAGAATATATGCTTCAGTTGATGGAATAACCTTTACCGAAATTACTTTTGCAAGCGTTTTAAATTTTATAAATAATGTGCCACTAAGTGGTTCTAAAACAAATATTGCATTACCTGCCATTTTTAACAACAGTGCTACTGCAAGGCTACGTTTTTACTACCATAATGGTGATGCTGCTGTTGGTTCAGGCTCACGCCCAAAAATTAGTATTGATAATTTAAATGTAACAGCAGTAGCAAGTACACCTTGTGCAACACCAACTGCTCCAGCAACTTCATTGGTATTTGGTACTATTACAGATACTACTATTGCCGCAAGTTTTACGGCTGCAAATCCTGCAACAGATAGTTACCTTATAGTAATGAGTACAAATAGTACACTTACAGGTAATCCATTAAATAACCAAAATTATGCGGTGGGAGATAATGTAGGTGATGGTACCGTTATTTCAAAAAGTACAAGCACTTCATTTACAGCGACAAATTTAAATCCGCTTACCACTTATTATTTCTTTGTATTCCCCATGAATGCAATTTGCACTGGTGGGCCATTATATTATACAACCACTGTTCTTACTGCATCAGCTACAACGGTTGCTGGTTTACCTAATTGTATGGCTCCTGTTAGTCAACCAACCAATTTAGTATTTGGTACAACTACCAGTAGCAGTATTGATGGATCATTTACTGCCACCACTGCAGATAAGTATTTAGTAGTAAGATCTCTTTCTGCAGCTTTAGGAGCTGACCCTGTAAACGGACAAAATTATAATACCGGAAATAGTATTGGCAATGGTACGGTGGTTCAAACAAGTTCTACTACTACATTTACGGCAAGTGGCTTAGCACCTAACACAGCGTATTACTTTTTTGT
Source organism: Ferruginibacter sp. (assembly GCA_031398005.1). Lineage (GTDB taxonomy): Bacteria > Bacteroidota > Bacteroidia > Chitinophagales > Chitinophagaceae > Ferruginibacter. The sequence goes on along the minus strand of JANNMO010000022.1, from coordinate 10,204 downwards.
ATTCAGTTTAAATTCTCAGGCATGTGTAAATGGTCCTGTATATAATATCACTGCTCCATTAACAGCTACTCAAAGCACTATTCCGCTTCCTCTTTGTGTAACACCGGCAAATCAACCAACCAGTTTAAATTTAACGGCATCAAACAACCAGGTTTCAGGAACGTTTGCGGGAGTAGCTGGGGCCGATGATTATCTAGTTATAAGAAGTAGTTCGGCTACACTAACAGCAACTCCAACAGATAATACTGATTATGCAGTGGGTGATGCATTTGGCAATGGAACTGTCATTTCAAATAATGCCAACAGATCATTTTTGGCAACCAACCTTACCAACGGCACCATGTATTATTTCTATGTATTTGCTGCAAATAAAACTTGCTCCGGCGGTACAAAATATGCAACGCAATCTCCGCTTACAGGTAATACAATAACCACTAACAATCCTTCTAATAATTATTATTTTGGGTCCTTACATTCTCACTCAGATTATTCAGATGGCAATGCAGATAACCCTGGTTATATTCCTACACAAGATTATGATTATGCAAAAAATTCTCTTTGTATGGATTACCTAGGCATATCTGAACACAACCATTTTTCTTCAGCAAACAGCCCAGGGAATCAGATAGATAATTATCACCAAGGTTCTATACAGGCAAATAATTTTACAACTGCTAATCCTTCATTCCTTGCTTTATATGGTATGGAGTGGGGCGTAATAAATAATGGTGGCCATGTATTAATTTATGGTGACGGTATGGATGATTTGTGGGGTTGGGAAACTGGCAGCGGTGTATGGGGGCCTACCAGCAATTACGATGTATTTGTACCTAGAAGTATTTACAAAGGAAGTACAGGTTTATTTAAAACAGTAAACGATAATATTGCAACTAAAACATTTGCTACACTTGCACATCCTAGCTTAGGAGATTATAATAAGCTAGATACTTCTTACGATGCATTATCAGACAATGCAATTGTAGGAACAGCGGTGGAAAGTGGTCCTGCATTTTCAACCAATACGACTTACAGTAACCCAGGTGCTTCCTTAAGCTATTTGTATTATTATCAATTAATGTTGGGTAAAGGTTATCACCTTGGCCCTACTGTAGATCATGATAACCACAATACAACTTTTGGTAGAACAACCACATCTCGTACTGCAGTTGTAGCACCTACGCTAACAAAAACTTCTTTTGTAAATGCTATGCGAAATATGAATTTTTATGCTACGCAAGATTGTGATACAAAAGTAGATTTCAGCATCAATACTAAGATGATGGGTTCAACTATTATTGATAGATCTGTACCCAATATTTATGTAACGCTTTCAGATGTTACTACTCCATTAACTTCTGCAATAATAAGGGTAATGTACGGCGCACCAGGTAGTAATACCAATCCTGTACAAATAGATTCTGCCATTGGCAATACTTTACAATTTGCGCATGCAGATTTAGCAGACCTTGCAACAGGATACTATTATATTGATGTTACCAATGGTACAGGTAGGGTGGTTACATCACCTATTTGGTACACAAGAAGTGATGCTGCTGTTTTGCCTGTAAAGTTGAGCACATTCACGGTACAAAAAGCCGGCAAAACAGCTCAGTTAGATTGGACCACAGAGCAGGAAACAAACAGCAGTCATTTTATAGTACAACGTTCGGCGGATGGAAGAAAATGGTTTGACATAGCTACTGTAAATGCAGCAGGTAACAGCAGTATTCGCAAAGATTATAGAAGCTACGATAATGCGCCACTTAATGGGATAAATTATTATAGATTAAAGCAAGTTGATATTGATGGAAAGTTTGAAATATCTGTAGTGAAAACATTGGTATTTAATGCAGCATATAATATTTTAATTGCTCCAAACCCTGCAAAAGATTTTATAAATGTATTTGCTACCAGAAGCAACGCAGGTACTATTACAATACAGTTAACTGATGTAAGTGGTAAAATTTTAAAGAGCGTAAGATCTGCAGAAAACCTTACTAAAATAAACATTGAAGGAATTGCAAAAGGAATTTATTTTATTAAGGTTACAGATGATAAAACAGTAACAACGCAGAGAGTAATTATAGAATAAATCATTTCTTAATAAATAAAATAAAAAAAGCACTCTACGTTGAGTGCTTTTTTTATGGTTTACATGGGACAAACATTATTCGAAAACAATTTTTTCATTTACAACACTACTACCATAAGTAATGTTTAAAATGTATAAAGTATGTACATTAAAATAACTTGGCACTTTTATTTTAATTACTTTATTCCCTCTAGGATTTATTTGGTTATAAAATAATTTCTCTCCTTTTGTACCAAAAATTGTGATGGACACATTTTCATTTACTGCTTTTAAAAATTCTACATTCAATGTAAAATTTGTAACCGGGTTTGGATAAACACTTATCTCTTGATCTGCTTTATTTACAAGCCTTACAATATTTGAAAAAACTATTTCACCTTGTTTTGTTAGTCCTTTTATTCTGTAATAAACATCATTTGCACGAATACGATCTTCCTCAAAATTATAAAGCTGCGTATTATTGTTTGTTGTATTTAAAAGCGTTTTTACTTGGCTGAAAGCAATGGCATTAGTAGATCGTTCAACATAAAATTTATCATAGGTTTCATTATCCAATACATCAAAATAAATTTTAGCTAAACTGCCCTCCCATTTGGCAGATAATTCTATACCACTTACCGGAAGTACAGATGCATTGAAAACAGGAACCGTGGCATAAACACCATTTAAAACGGTTTGAGATTGAGTACTATTCATACAGAAAAGCTGTTGCATTATGGTAGCATATAGCTGGCGGTAATCGTATTGCAGAGGTACTTGCGTATTACCATCTGGGTTAGCAGGCAATACCGGTGAAGAACCTATGATGCCGCTGTTTACGCTTGCACCAAAGAAAATTACTGGTGCTCCACTACCATGGTCTGTCCCTCTGCTGGCATTGCTTATTACTCGGCGTCCAAACTCGCTGTACGTCATACCTGCTACTTTATTTGCAACTCCCATCAATGTAATATCATTTTGAAAAGCAGCAATAGCATCTGATAAAATTTTAAGATTTCTTGCATGCTCTCCGGTGGTTGTACTAGTAGCAGTCACCTGATCTACATGCGAATCGAAACCGTATCCATGATTCACAATATAAACGGATGTACCAAGCCCTCCGCCAATTAATCTTGCTACAATTTTTAATTGCTCTGCCAAATAATCATCGTATGTATTTGTAGTAGGATACAAAGTAGATAAAGTAGCCTGTGCAGCATACGCAGTAGATATGCGGGAAGTATAAGCATTGCTCTGGTCTTTCATTAGCCTAAGAAAAGTAAGCTCCGTACCATAATCGCTTACTGGTGCAGGTGCAGGAGTTGCAGTAGCTACGTTTACCAAATAATCTGGGTTGGGCACATTGTATGCCATATTAATATTTGGCCCTTGCAACGATAATGGTAATGTACCACCAATTTGAATAGCTAGTGGATCTGGATTGGCAGTATTTGGATAACCGGTTGGGAAGCCAGGATAACTTTCATTTAGTTGCCTGCCAAGCCATCCTGTATTTGCTGTAGGATTGGTATTGGTACCACTAAACCAAATATCCTGTGCTTGAAAATGACTGAAGTTTGGATTAGGGTAAGATACTCCTTGCACAATATTTACTTTGCCATCGTTATACAAATTTCTTAACCCAGTCATTGACGGATGAAGACCAGTTGTAGTACTTCCATTAATTGGTAGAACTTGGTTTGCGGGTATCAATACATTTGCTCTTGCTCCAGATAGAATTGAATATCTATCCAATGGTATAACCATATTGAGCCCATCGTTGCCACCATTAAGCTGAATAATAACGAGTACTTTACCACAGTTTGCAGCAGTTGAAGTAAGTGACTGCAAGAAAGGATGCAAAGCACCATCGCCGGCAAAAACAGGAATTCCTTTGAGCATAATAGGTAAAGCAAAAAGTGCGGTGTTGCCTAAAAATTTTCTACGATCCATAATAGTATAATTTATAAAACAGCCGTTTGTAAATATTACATCAATTGAAATTCTGCCAATTGTAAAAATGAAGTGATTAATGCATTGAGGCGCTCTGTTACAATATTTTTATAGCCCATATTTGTGGGTGCACTTAAATAATTTGCCCACGCAATTGTCCAGTAAGAATTATTGGTTTGTCCGCTTAGCAAGTTTTGATTTTTTGTTTCTGCTTTAAATGCAGCAGGCAAATCAACAGAGAATAAATATTGCACTATAATATTTATAAGTAAATCTGGGTCTTGAATAGTTGCATTAGGAAACTGTTGTACAAAAGCAATGGGGTCAAATTTGAGTGTGATGTTTCCATTGCTGGGTGTTATGTATCCATTAATGAGGTAAGTAATTATTTCTGCACGTTGTTGTATAGTATTTGAATTAATCCAATTTTGATAATACGATGGAATTTGATAATAAGCCTTCCAGCCAGATACATTTGGCACCGCAGCAAAACCTTGCTCCAGCTGCGCATAAGAAAAGTATTGAAAAAATCCCCACACTTCATATTGCTTTTGTAGTTGATTAGCGGGTGCAGCAACAGTAGTATTTATTTTTAATGTTCTTAAAATGCCCGTTAAATAATCGATCGGGCTTTTTATCATCACTCCTTTGTTTACCGGATCAAAAAAGTGTTGACTTTTTAATAGCCTACTCATTACCGGTTGTATTTCCCAATTGCTGGTCATTAAGAAATTGGCAAGTGGTACAATTACATTTGCTTCTACATTTGCATCAATATCATAATAAACAAAAAAGCGGTATAGCCTTCTGCAAATATATTTTGCTATCGTTAAACCTTGCTGCGCAAAAAGCATGTCGAAGAAAATATTAAATTCATTTGCACCATTGGCTCCAGTTTGATTATTAATAGTGGTGTTTCCAAAAAAAGAGGAAAATATTTTGTTTGATTGATTGTGCCTTAATGGATCAAAAGAAACTACAAAAGGATAAGGAACGGCACCATTATAAAAATCTCCTGAGACCCAACCTGAAAATATTTTTGAAGCTGCCTGCACATCTGCCTCTGTGTAATTTTGTGTTGGCACTTTACCCATAGTAAACAATTCCAACAATTCTCTTGCAAAGTTTTCATTGGGGGTAGAAGCTGTGCTATACTGCCCGCCAAGGTAAACGAGCATGGCAGGTTGTTTGGTTATTTCCTTTATCAACGTTTTGAAATTACCCAAAGCATTAGTGCGCAATAACTTCATGTATTCATGGTTAAGAATTGCGCCATTGCCTTCCGTATTCTTTATTTGTTCTGCATTAATTGGAATGAAGTGATACCAAAATTGCACCATCTTCTCTCGTATGTTTGCAGCTCCATTTTCGTTTATGCACAATGCCCAGTTCCAAGCTTCATGGCTGGAATCTCTTCTATACTCAAGCGAAAAATCATTGCTTCCATTGAGGTACTGAAGTTTTGTAGTAACCCAGGATGCACCTAGTGCAACGCCACTGGAATCCGGTTCAATATTCTGATAAAAGTTAAGCGGCGTTGCAGAAGGAACGGTAGGCGCAGGTGCTGTTAAAATAGCATCTACAGCTGCCGATACACTTAATGCTGAAAGTGCGTCTACATCCGATTTTTTAATTCCAAAATTTATTCTTCTTAATAAATGCATTACTTCCCAAGCGGTCCATGTACCTGTATATGGTGCAAGGCCACTGGTAACATTTCCTACTCTTAAATTAAAAGTTCCGTCTGTATTTGGCACAGCTGTCTGTTGGCTGTATTGCCTTTCACCCAATGTTTTACGAGAATATTTTTTAAAAAGAGGGTCTTCGTTTTCAGTAACTGAATTGGTTGAAGAAGATGATTTTGCAGCAACAAGATTTTTAAAAAAATCCTTTCTACTTAGAGTTTTTTCATTTCCCATAAAAGAAATTTTTATGAATAAGAGATAGGTATTAAAAGATAAAACGGATTCTAGCAAAAATTGTTATGTAGCAGAATGTAATTTTCCATCAAACAATTTCGTGCGCACAATCTCAATTATTATACCATTTGTATAACATTTTATTCACTACTTATATAATTGAATTGGAACTTTTTTTAACCCTTTGATAATAAACTAAGAAGGCTAAAATAATTTTTTTATTATTTTTTATTTTGGATAGTACAGCCCTATTTTTTAAAAATGAATAGATGTAAAAAATAAAAGTTTGTATAAAATAAAAGTTGAGCTGTAGTAATAGTACTACTAAAAAGCTTGCCCACAAAGCATTTCAGCGTAAGACACAGACATTAGTCTTGTTATAAAAATTGAAATTTTTCTTTTTGTGAATCTATTCCACCACTTCCACATCATCTTCATGCACTGTGGTGAGATTTTTAAAACGCAAAATTATATTGGCAGTTGTCACCACATCTTTTTGGCAATAGGTTGCAATTCGTTTCATATTTATTACTCTTTCTTCTGCTGTACCATTATGATATAATTCTCCTACCATGCTTCCATCAATATCATCTTTTGGCGATGCAATTCCCATTGCGGCAGCTAATAATTTTAAGGAAGTATAATTTTTATAATCACCAAATCGCCAGTATTGAAATGTATCTACAATATTGGTTTCCCATGGTTTCATATTTTGAAAATCTAAATAGGCAGGTATGCGCAAATTATTTACAAGAAGCCTTCGGCAGATAAAGGGAATATCAAACTCTTTAATATTGTGCCCGGCAAAACACCATTTATTATTAAAGCTTTCAATTTTAGTAACCGTTTGTAAAAAATCTGTAAGAATCTTTTTTTCATCATCGCCATAAAAAGATTTTACACGCATTTTGAGGTTATGCTCTTTTATAAAATAGCCAATACTTATACAAACTATTTTAGAAAATTCTGCCATTACTCCCGCACGCATTGGGTAAAATTCTGCAGCAGTTATACCTTCAGGCAAAACTCTGACAGTTTTTTCCTGCCACAAATCCTGCCAGCGTTCATCTAATAAATTAAAGGAAGCAGAAACAGAAGCTGTTTCTATATCAATCACAATTAAATCTTCTGTACGAATATTTTGCATAGTGGTAAGTAATTTAAATTTGTCAGACAGCTATTTTGAAGACTTAGTAAATATCTTTTAAAGGTGTCAGACACCTGTTTTGTAGCCTTGTAAACATAAAGTCTTTAATAGGTGTCAGACACCTGTTTTGTAGCCTTTGTAAATATAATATCTTTAAAAGGTGTCAGACACCTATTTTGTAGCCTTTGTAAATATAAAATCTTTAATAGGTGTCAGACACACAGAATACAATGTATGCAAAAAAAATCCGCTTTAAATAAGCGGATTAAAAAAATATAAAAAAAATGATTTAAAAAGTAAACCCTGCAGAGATTTGAATGGCCTGGTTTTTCCATTGCTGTCTGTCATCTATTCCATTTACATCGGTTAATCCTAGCTTATATCTTGCACTAATATTTACCAGCGGAAGTTGTAACCAAATACCAGCAATAGCACTCCACTCACCATTTTTATAAATATCTCTACCCGTTTTTAAACTATCTACCGTTTGTTTAAGTAAAGCACCGTATGATGGACCTACCTGTAATTTTACTCTTTTAGAAGGTCCAACATTTACATTTAGCAATACCGGTATTTCCAGGTAATTGAGTTTTGCTTTCTTTTGTGAACCGCTGCCAAATAAGTCATCATAAATAGTGTTTGTGTCATCCGTAAATTCCGTTTGTGTTTGTACAAAACTTACTTCGGGCTGTATTCCAAATGTCTTACTAAAATTAAATTGCGCAAAACCACCTCCCTGAAAATTATAATTGAAACCATCTTTATAAGATTGACCAGAGATTTTGTTGATGTTTACACCGGCCTTTACACCGAGGCGAAAAAAGCTTTCATGCTCCTCATCTATCTTACTTAATTTCCCTTTCCTTTCGAGAAGGATCGGGGTGGGGTCTTGGGCCATAGGTGCCATTCCACTAAATAAAAAAACAATAATAATTGCAGTTGAAATTTTAAGAAAGCTTTGATAAGATTTCATTGTAAGATTTTTTTATGATTGTAGCTCGCAGCATTGAACATAAGAGACGAATACTATACTGCTTTTTTATTTTAATGAATTTCTAATGCAAGAATAAGATAATTAAACAATTTAAATTTCAATCAAAAGTTATTGATTACACAAAATTTTTTCAAAAACAAAACCCGTCCTTTTCAGAACGGGCATCGTTTTATCTATTTGCACATTTGCATATTATCACATCTGCACATTTGTATTTACTCTTCAATCTTCATCTTACCCTTTGCTTTTGCAATGATCTCTTCAGATACATTGTTTGGCGCAGGTGCGTAATGGCTGAACTCCATGGTTGAAGTTGCACGACCACTAGACAATGAACGCAACTGAGTTACATAACCAAACATTTCACTTAATGGAACTTTAGCTTTTATAACCTGTACACCATGGCGACTGTCCATACCTTCTAACATACCACGACGACGGTTCAAATCTCCTGTTACATCACCCATGTATTGGTCTGGTGTAAGTACTTCTACTTTCATGATCGGCTCAAGCAAAACTGGTTTTGCTTTACGACCAGCCTCACGGTATCCTTGCTTAGCACACAATTCAAAAGAGATGGCATCACTATCCACATCATGGTAACTACCATCAAATATTCTAACTTTCATGTTTACTACAGGGTAACCTGCCAATACTCCATTGGTCATACTACCTGTAAACCCTTTTAATATTGGCGCAATAAATTCTTTTGGAATACTACCACCAAATATTTCGTTTACAAATTGTAATCCACCCAATGGATTTGCTGCTAACCATTCTTCATCTGCAGGTCCTAAATCAAATGCGATATCACCAAATTTACCTCTACCACCCGTTTGCTTTTTGTAGGTCTCTCTGTGTTGTACCAATGTTCTAAATGCTTCTTTGTAAGCAACCATTGGTGCACCCTGGTTAATCTCTACTTTAAACTCACGCTTCATTCTATCAATGATAATTTCCAAATGCAACTCACCCATACCACTCAAGATGGTTTGACCGGTTTCTTCATCTGTACGTACTCTCAATGTAGGATCTTCCTCTACCAATTTCGCAATAGCCATACCCATTTTATCAACGTCTGCCTGTGTTTTAGGCTCAATTGCAATTGAGATAACCGGCTCAGGGAAGGTCATTGATTCCAATACGATCGGATGATCTTCGTGGCAAAGAGTATCTCCAGTTTTAATATCTTTAAAACCAACAGCTGCACCAATATCTCCTGCCTCAATAAAATCTACAGGGTTTTGTTTGTTAGCATGCATTTGCATAATACGACTGATACGCTCTTTCTTACCTGTACGGGTATTCAATACATAACTACCTGCATCTAAACGGCCACTGTAAGCACGGAAGAAAGCCAAACGACCCACAAAAGGATCAGTCATGATCTTAAATGCCAAAGCACTAAATGGTTCTTTAGGATCTGCATGGCGAAGAATTTCTTCTTCTGTATCTGGATTAACTCCTTTTACAGCCTCAATATCCAATGGACCAGGTAAATATCTTACTACCGCATCCAATGCTGTTTGTACACCTTTGTTTTTGAAAGATGAACCACACATCATCGGGATAATAGAAATATCAATCGTTGCTTTACGAATAGCTTCATGTACTTCATCTTCAGTGATCGTATTAGGATCATCAAAGAATTTTTCCAAAAGTTTCTCATCATAATCAGCAACAGCTTCAATTAGCTCCTGGCGATATTGTGCAACTTCTTCCGCCATATCTGCAGGAATTGGAACTTCTTTAAAAGTCATTCCTAAATCGTCCTCGTTCCAAACAATACCTCTAAAGTTGATAAGGTCTACAACCCCAACAAAATCGGCTTCGTTACCAATTGGAATTTGCAATGGCAAAGCGTGACTTCCTAACATGGTTTTTACCTGACGGCAAACATTAAGGAAATCGGCACCCGAGCGGTCCATTTTATTTACAAAACCAATACGTGGTACATTGTAATTGTCGGCAAGTCTCCAGTTGGTTTCCGATTGTGGCTCAACACCATCAACAGCACTAAACAAGAAAACCAAACCATCTAATACCCTAAGCGAACGGTTTACCTCAACGGTAAAGTCAACGTGACCAGGGGTATCAATAATGTTAACGTGGTATTTCTG
>JANNMO010000013.1:0-152236 GCA_031398005.1 Ferruginibacter sp. | reverse complement strand
TAACTGTATACCCGTGCGGCTGGTAGGGCCCGTCTCATCCCGGTAAACATAACCGCCTAATCCGGCTTTGTACTTTTCCATGTTAACATCCCCATACACCATATACGTGCGGGGATTGCCCGGAAACGATGACCACTGGCTTCTGTAACTTACGCCAACCATGTCCTGATTGGCTATACCTGCAGCGCCTGGATTGAGCATGGAATTATGCTGCAAATACTGACTCATAAAGTGCAGCTGCTGACCTTCACTTACATATATAAACAACTGAAGTATTACAATTAGGTAGAATTTTCTCATGAAACAGTAATTTTAGATTCCCCTAAAGTTATAAAAAATTGTTAATTAGTCAAACTGACAAATTAACTTTTTATACACATGAATACTAATCAGGATATTTCTACGTTGCGCAAATTTTTGAGCCTATATAAAACTTCATCCTTTCTATCTAAAGGGATTCCAACTAGTAAAATGGAAAATAACTGGTTTTGTTGAGATAAAATTATGCATGAATGCTGTTTAAGAATATTCATGATATCATTCTGTTGCGTGTAATCATACTGAATATTACATTTGAACATAATGGGCTTCCTTACAATTGGAACTACCTGAAGTGACATGGCAGCACCTGATTTATATGCATTGATTAAACCGGGAACACCTAATAAAGTACCCCCAAAATAGCGAACTACTACAATTAAAATATCTGTAATTTCTTTGCTGTCTATTTGCCCAAGTATTGGTTTACCTGCACTACCAGATGGTTCGCCATCATCACTACTTCTAAAATTGTTACCATCTGCCCCTACCCTATAAGCAAAACAGAAATGATTGGCTTTGGTATGGTCCTTTTTCAATTTTTGCAATATACTTTTTAATAAAGTTGCATCTGCAAATGGAAATGAATAGGCTAAAAATTTACTTCCTCTTTCTTTAAGTTCAGCCAAACCCTCTTGCTCTATTGTGTTATAATGGCTCATTTATATTTTTTGTAAAGAAATTTATTCTGTCTGATTGAATATTAAGTTGATATTGTAGCAACGCATTTTTTAATAAAGGTGCTTTGATACCGCTTTCAATATTGAAATCATTATTTGTTATTATTCTTGCTTCATTCCAAATACCTGCTTCTATAAAAGATTGAAGCGTACGGGCTCCTCCCTCTATAATGCATGATAGTATATTATTTTGATAAAGAACTTTTATAATATCGTGCAATAAATTTTCATGATTTTCTACTTTATAAAAATAAATGTTATTCAAATGTTCCATTTTTATGCTGTTAAAAACAAATGTGGTAGAGTCATCATTGAAAACGTTGGCTGTAGAATTAATTTTTAAGTCCAGATCAATTATTACTCTTACGGGATTTTTACCAGCCCAATTTCTTGTAGTAAGGGTGGGGTCATCATTCAAAACGGTATTGGTTCCAACTAATATTGCAGCTTCTTCCGATCGCCATTTATGCGAAAGTTTATTTGTAAACTCATTGCTTATTTTGACGGGCATGCCATTTTCAGCGGCAATAAATCCATCCTTACTTTGTGCCCATTTTAAAATAATGTATGGTTGTTTTTTTTGATGAAAAGTAAAAAATCTCTTGTTTAATTCCATGCACTCCTTTGTGAGTATGTCAGCCTCTACATTTACTCCAGCATCCAACAATTTTGTAATGCCGGCACCATTTACTTTGGTAAAGGGATCACTGCATCCAATAACTACATGCTCTATTCCATATTGTAAAATTAAATCAACACAGGGAGGAGTTTTACCCACATGAGCGCAAGGTTCTAAAGAAACAAATAAAATACTTTTATTGATAAAATGGGCATCTGCAGTAGCTACACTATTTATACAATTTACTTCTGCATGTGCTTCACCAAATTTTTGATGGTAACCCTCTCCTATTATGCAATCATTATGTACCAACACAGCACCCACCATGGGGTTTGGCGCTACCGTGCCGGCGCCCATGTATGCTAATTGAATGCAGCGGCGCATATAAATTTCATTGTTTGTCACATGTCAAAAATACGGATGATAAAATAAACACTTCTACCTTCTTCATATTTTCGAAACTGAATAGGAGAAGAAACTGGGAGAATATTGTTACATGAAATACTAAAAAATGGTTTTGCAATATCCACTCCTCTTACTCCTAAAATAAAGTATGTTTGCCAAAATGACTATTAAAGAAATACAACAACAATTTTTAGCTGCGCTGAGTAAAATGTATGGTGCCGGAGAAGCCGCAGCCATGACAACTATGATTTTTGAAAGCCTTGGCAATATTACAAGACAAGATTTGACAACAAAAGCGAATGTGGAAATTGAAAATTCGATTGAGGTTAATTTAATGCAGGCATTGGAAAAATTGATAGATCATGTACCTATACAATATATTATTGGAAAAGCGTGGTTTTACAATTTATCTTTTACCGTAAATAAATCAGTACTTATTCCACGCCCCGAAACGGAAGAACTTGTATTAGAAGCCATCAATTTTTTAAAGCTACATAAAAGTAAAAATGTAGTAGATATCGGAACCGGTAGTGGTTGTATCCCCATCAGCATAAAAAAAAATATATTACAAGCAAACGTAACATCGTTTGATGTAAGTGAGGATGCTTTACAGCTTGCTAAACAAAATGCAGCAGACAATAATGCAGAGGTAAATTTTTTAAACTTTGATTTTTTAGAGGAAAAAAATTATGGCTTACTACCAAAGTTTGATGTAATTATTAGCAACCCACCTTACATACCCGAAAACGAAAAGCATTTTCTTGATAAAAATGTAGCAATGTACGAACCGCATCTGGCATTGTTTGTTCCGCAAACTGACCCATTACTCTTTTACAAAAAAATATTGATTTTTGCAGAGGAACACTTAGAGGAGGATGGGCAACTATTTTTAGAAATACATGAAGATTTTGCAGCTGCTACTGCAACAATTTTTACTGAAAAAAACTATACAGTAACAATAAAAAAAGATATTCAGGGTAAAGAAAGAATGCTTCTAATTAATCGGTACCGGTAACAATGGCAGATGTAGTGGCACCTAATCTCCTGGCGGCTTTCATTACTTTTACTATTTCTCCAAAATCAGCAGAAGAATCGGCACTGATGGCTATGGCAGGTTTTATACTATCACCTTCATTTATATATTTTCGTAAGATAGACTCCAAAGAATCGGGTATTATTTTTTTTGTGAAAACGTACATGTTTTTATCCTTATCAATGCTTACTGTTACGCTTTGCTTTTGCTTTGTATCACTTTTTGCCCGGGGTACGCTCATCTTTATTACATTAGGATTGGCCAATGTAGATATCATTAAAAAAAACATCAGTAATATAAAAAGAATATCATTCAACGGTCCGGTATCTACCTCTGAATGTTCTGCCCTTAATTTATTATTTCTTAAACCCATTGTGTGAATTGTGAATGGTGAAATGTGAATGGTGAACTTTAAAATTAACCTTCGACATTTGTTTTAAAATTTCTTTTCTACTATTTGTCTAATATCTTTTGTCTAATATCTCCTGTCTAATATCTCCTCTCTAATATCTCCTGTCTAATATCTAAAAATCTAATGTCTAACATCTACCTCGTTGGTTCTTGCAAAATATCTATAAACTCACTGCTGGCATTTTCCATTTTATTTGCCATCCTATTTACTTGTGTATCTAAATAACTGTATCCTAAATAAGCAAGCATACCAATTATTAAGCCACTGGCAGAGGTAATTAATTTTATATACATGGCATCTGCAATTTGGCTGATGGAAGGATTGCTGATTGTAGCAAATTCTTTCAACAAAATAACCAACCCTACAATAGTTCCTACAAACCCGAAAAGCGGTGCTATACGTGCTATTACCGAAAGTATGGTAATGTTTTTTTCCATTTTATACAACTCTAATTTCCCTACATTTTCCATGCTTTTTTCAATGGCATCAATTGGTTTTCCAATACGCTGTATGCCTTTATCAATCATTCGGCTTACTGGGTTGTCTTTGTTTTTAGCCAGGCTTCTAGCTGCGGAAATATTGCCACCAGTAATTTGATCTCTAATAATACTCATAAAATTCTCATCAGCTACATTGGCTTTTTTAATAATTAACCAGCGCTCAATAAAAACATATACTGCCAATGCAAATAAAATACCCAATGGAATCATGATTGGACCACCCTTACTCAACATTCCAATAACAGATTCAGATTTTGCAGCGGCAGCGGCTGCAGTTGCGGTACTGTCAACTTGTAAAAAAATATCAAACATATTTGTGAAAGGTTATTTAGGTGTTGCTGTTAGATGTATTGTATTCCTTTTGCAATTAAATGAAATTAAAATTAAAATGAACAAAAGAAATTGTTAATCTGCTTAAAAATAAAAAAGAGGCTGAATCAAAATTTTGAAATATATGTCATGTTGAGCCTGCCTATGCCGGCAGGCAGGCTTGTCGAAACATTACATATATTTCAAAATTCAAAAGATTATCAATTTCGACAAGCTCAATTTGACAATCTTTTGAATTTTGATACAGTCTCCTAATATTAAAGTGCGTACTATTTATTTATTTTCCTGCAATTGCTGCATAGCCATTATCTGGCGCATTGTTTTCTCCATTCCATCACTGCTTCCATCCAAGAAAATAACATTGCCTTTTCCGTATTCTGCAAAGTTTTTAATAGCCTCTACCCACATGCTGAATAATATTACATTGGTATCTAAATTGGCCTGTTTCATTTCAGATGCAGCAGAACTCATACCACGTGCTACTTCTTCACGGAAAAGAGCAACACCTTGGCCACGTAATTGTGCAGCTTGTCGCTCAGCTTCGGCAGCAATTTTAATGGCATTACCTTCTGCTTCGGCAGCTTTAGTTTTGGTAATTAATAAAGCCTGGCCTTCGTTCTCGGCTGCAGCTTTTAAGTTATTACTCGCCACTACTTTACTCATACTGGTAATAATGGCTTCATCAAAAGTAATGTCGTTTATCTGCAAATCCTGCAAATGATAACCCCAGCTTTCCAATGCCACATCCACTTGTTCTTTTACATTCTCCACAATATCTCTGCGCACATTTAAAACCTCTGCCTGCTTTTTGGTAGATACAAAAGCACGAATACTTCCTTCCACTGTTCTAATTAATGCCTGCATTAAATCTTTATCGCTTATAAATTTAAATGCTACTTTTTGTATCGTTTCTTCCTGCTCATTTTGTACAGAATACAATAACATAGATTTAAAATAAACATTTGCCTGGTCTACGGTTACTGCCTGAAACTCTAACTCCACAGAACGGTTTTGAATACTTACTTTTTTATATATCTGTTCTAAAAAAGGGATTTTAAAATTTAACCCGGGCCGCATGATACGTCGGTATTTTCCAAACATTGTTACTACTCCAATTAAACCTTGGTTAATAGTTACAAAACATCCAAGGAGGGCTAGAATTAAAATGATGACCCACCAATAATCTCGTAAGAATTCCATGTGTATAGTTTTAGATTAGCAAGATAATCAATAATAGTAATCCTTTTAATAAATAAATTTTGTACATTTTTTAATGTTGTATAAGTAGTTTTGTTATAGATAATAAAAATTGTGTAAGATGAAAGTTGTAGGTTTCTCCTTTATAAAAGATGCAGTGAAAATGCAATACCCCATTGTAGAAGCCATACAATCTATTTTGCCTTTGTGTGATGAAGTTATTGTAGCTGTTGGGGCATCTACAGATGGAACGAGAGCATTGGTAGCTAACATAAGTAATAAAGTAAAAATTATAGACACCGAATGGGATTTTACTTTGAGTGCAAATGGTAAAGTATTAGCTGCCGAAACCGATAAAGCATTTAAAGAAATACCTGCAGATGCAGACTGGTGCATATATATACAAGGTGATGAAGTGCTACATGAAGCTGGCTACGATGAAATAAAAACTGCCATGCAAAAATGGAAAGATGATAATAAAGTGGATGGACTATTATTAAAGTACCGGCATTTTTTTGGGTCTTACGATTATGTGGGTATAGAAGCACACTGGTATAGAAATGAAGTGCGGATTATTAAAAACAATAAACAAATATACTCCTACAGAGATGCACAAGGATTTAGAAAAGATGATAATAAAAAACTGAATGTAAAAAAGTTGAGTGCATATATTCATCATTATGGTTGGGTGCAAAGTCCGCAGGTGATGAAAGCAAAAAATGATTATAAAGCAAAAATATATCACAATGCAGCGTACGAAGAAAACAATATTACAGTACCTGATGATTATACCGACCAGCTTGTAAATGCCTTGCAAAAATACAGCTTGCCTCACCCCAAGGTAATGCAGCAGCGTATTGCCGCCGTAAACTGGACATTTAATTACAATGAGAAGAAAAATAAATTATCAGCAAAAGACCGATTTAAAAACATATCTGAGAAACTTTTTGGCGTAAGATTTTTTGATTACAAAAATTATAAAGAAGTATAATTTAATTTATTTTTTAAGCTGTTGATAAAATTTTTCATCGGCAATGGCGGATGCACTGAGTGAATGATAAATTTTTAAATAGTCCTTTAACTTATCTGCCATTTGATCATCAAAAATGCGCAAAATTAATTTTACATTGGGCTGATGAGATCTTGCATTTAAGCCAATTTCTAAATTGAGCGAATCATTGTTTATAACAGATATTAAGGCTTTAGCTTCAGAAACATTTACATCCTTTATTACTTTAGGCAACCGCCCATCTCCTAAATAAACTTCAGCTCCTAATTGCCTAAAATAATCAATATGATTGGAGTTTTCGTCCTGCTCTATTATAATCACTTTTTCGTTTCTCTGAATTAGTTCCAATACAATAAAATAACCTAAACGGCCGAGGCCACAAACTATTACATGGTTTTTTAAGTTGTACTTTTTTCTACCAAGTTCCAGTTGAATATTTCTTTTTAAAAACACATCTATGGTTAAAGAAAAAATCATCCAGATAGATATGGTAGAAAAAAGAATAAGCAGTATACCTACAAATTTGCTTAGAGAAGTTGAATTGGCAAGATGGATATCTCCATAACCTACAGTGGCTGCGGTAACTATTACAAAGTAAAAAGAATCTATCCAGGAAAGCTTTTCGTAATAATGAAAGAAGGTTACGGCAGCCAGTAATAAGGAAACAAAAGCTATTATTAATTTTTGAATTAAAGATAATTTACGTCTTATACTGCTTGTGCTGTTTGATAAAACGTTTTTAAATACGGGCTCATTGTTTTTTTGAATATACAATTGCTCTACAAATGCGGGTGCAGCTATTTTTGCAGGATTTAAAATTCTTAAATTGGTATGATCTTTTTGTAAATGAGGTATTAAATTTTCATTAAACAACGATGCTGTAATGGGCACGTGAGTTACCAGAGAAATTAAAGAAATAATTAATTGTAAATTGTTTTCGTCTTTATCTTCTAAAAGATAAATCATGGCAACATTATCCAGATCAATATTTTCTATATAATTATCTAAGTTTTCAATTAATGAAACAGAACCGCTTTGTACATTAATTTGCTCTACACTTGTATTTACAATTTCGTACCCTTCGGCAGATAAATATTTTTTTAGCCGATAAGCCAAATGGCCTGCTCCAATGATGAGTACTATTTTCTTTTTCATGTTTGCATGTTAAAATTAACGATTTAACTTACTGCCAAAATTTATTTTAAATTGAAATACCTGCATGAATAAAAAAGAACTGTGGCTAAGGCTAAAGAATTATCATTTTAATCATATTATACCTCCCAATTTATGGGAAAAAATAAATGAAACATTTGGCGGCACAGATGCATCTACCAAAGCATTTGCCGATAAAATTTGTAGAAAACATAACTGGACAATATCTTTTGCTGTAAAGGCTGTAAGTGAATACAAGAAATTTATTTACTTAGGCGTTATTGGCGATTTTCATGTAACGCCATCTAAGTACATTGATGTTGTATGGCATGAACATATCCTTTTTACAAATGCTTATAATAATTTTTGTAAAGAAATTATTGAATACCAATTTGATCATTATCCTGAGTTAATAAATGTAGAAGAAGAAACAGAAATATATAATGCCCAATATATAAAAACCATAGAATTATATATAAGTGAGTTTGGAAAATTGCCTCCTGCAGATGTATGGAATATTACAAAATATGATAAAGAAAAAGTAGCTGAGGATTTCACCAATCTTCAAAAGAAAAACAACACAGCCAATTTGTATTATTGTAACAATACTTACGGCAATGACTTTGCTTTATATGAAAGTTTTGATGCTGCAGCATTGAGCCAAGGGCAATTTGCAGAGTTTGGCGGTGGCGATGCAGGTGGTGGAGGGGCTAGCGGAAGTTGGAGTGATGTTTCAAGTGAAGGAACAGGTGATGGTGACAGTGGTGATGGTGGAAGTGGTTGTAGTAGTGGTTGTGGTGGTGGTGATTAACCTAATTAATTACATCATCCCTACTAATTTTCTATTGCATAATAAAAGTTGAAAAAAGATTTACTGATGAAGGGCTGCGGGATAGAAGTGGATATCCTTTTTGCTGCCTTTGAGCAAAAAGATAGGAACACATAGCCCGAGCAAATGCCTAATATAATTCCTGCTTTGACAGCGCCAAATTTTCTTTTAAAAATTATTAATTAATTTAGCTTTTTACAAATCAACCATCTTACTATGTATAATTTATTGAAAGGAAAAAAGGGGATCATTTTTGGTGCATTGGATGAAAAATCTATTGCATGGATAACAGCATTGAAGTGCCATGAAGAGGGTGCTGAAATTGTGCTAAGCAATGCGCCTGTGGCTATGCGTATGGGCGAAATAAATAAACTGGCTACGCAAATAAATGCACCGGTTATAGGGTGTGATGTGAGCAGTGCTGACGACGTAGAAAACCTGATTGCTAAAACGATGGAACATTTTGGTGGTGGTTTCGATTTTATTTTACACTCTATAGGCATGAGCATAAATGTGCGCAAGGGCAAACATTATACAGAGATTGATTATACACACAATCTTAAAACTTTTGAAATTAGCAGCATGAGTCTGCACCGTGTATTGGCATGTTGTATGAAACATGATGCATTGAATGAATGGGCGAGTGTAGTGGCGCTTACGTATATAGCTGCACAAAGGGTTTTTCCTGATTATAATGAAATGGCAGATGCAAAATCGTTGTTGGAAAGTGTGGCTCGCAGTTTTGGTTACCATTATGGTGTAAAAAAACATGTAAGGATAAATACGATTTCGCAATCGCCTACTCGAACTACTGCAGGTAGTGGTGTAAAGGGTTTTGACGGATTTATATCTTACGCAGAAAAAATGAGTCCGTTGGGTAATGCAAGTGCTGAAGATTGCGCAAACTATACCATTACTTTATTTAGTGATCTTACTAAAATGGTAACGATGCAAAATTTATTTCACGATGGTGGTTTTTCTAATACTGGTGTAACGCAGGGAGTGATAGAGCAGATGGAGAAGTAGAGGAGAGATTTTAGATGTTACATTTTAGACGGAAGACTCTGTACATTGGATATTTGATTTAAAAATATAGGCTTAAAATAAAAAGCAAAATATTGAATTTAGAAAATAAAGATAAAGAATTAGAAACTGAAAATCCCCCTGCGGGAGATGTAGGGGGCGTGGTTATTTCTTTAATAGTTGCCGCATCTAATAACAATGCTATTGGTAAAGGGAACGCCATGTTGTGGCATTTACCGGAAGACCTGAAGTTTTTTAAAAATACTACTTGGGGTATGCCGATTATTATGGGCAGGAAAACTTTTGAATCTGTAGGTAAACCTTTGCCAGGCAGAACAAATATTGTTATAACATCTAACAAAGACTGGCGTACAGAGGGCACCATAACCACCACCAATATTGAGGAAGCTTGTGAAGCTGCACGAGCAACCGGGGCTAAAGAAATTTTTATTACAGGTGGGGGCGAAATTTATAAACAGACAATGGGAATAGCAAACCGAATCTACCTTACCCGTGTAAATACAGAAATTGATGGCGATGCATATTTTCCTGTAATGGATGAAACCATATGGGAGAAAGTTTTTGAGAAAAAAGTGCAAGCAGATGAGAAGAATAAATTTGATATGAGTTTTGAGAGATGGGAAAGGAAAGTATAAAGTTCATGGTTCATGGTTTTTTCAAATAGCAATTATATTTATATTTTAGGTTTGGGAAGTAAAATTTCAAACCTCCTTTAATAATTTTTCAGAGTTATAAACTTAAAAGTGTTTCGGTTTACTTAATCTTGAACCATTAACCTTCAACTTTTTCAACTCTTCCAACTTTATACTTCAACCTTGAACTCGACATATTGTACACACACTTTCAATTAGCAAAAAAATATATAAGGTATTACATAACTGCTTCCAATGGAAAAGGCCATGGCGTGCACTCTCCGTTTGTATTTGAGTTTATAAAATTTATATTGAACGATAAGGCTATTTACAGTTGTTATGATAAAATAGAAGTACTTCGTAAGCAATTACTAAAAGATAAAACGGTAATAGAGGTGGAAGATTTTGGAGCAGGATCTACCGTTATTAAAACAAAGAAGAGAGTTGTAAAAGATATAGCCGCTTCTTCTTTGAAGCCCAAAAAATACAGCAGACTATTATTTAGAATGATTCAATACTACGGCACAAAAAATGTATTGGAATTAGGAACATCTCTCGGCACAACCACCACCTATCTTGCTTTTGCAAAAAATATTCCGGTAGTTACCACAATGGAAGGCTCTGTAAATATTGCCAATATAGCCATACAAAGTTTCGCATTAATGCGTTTACCAAATATTGAGGTAATTCAAGGCGACTTTGAAAATACGCTTCCTCTTTTTTTAGCTACTCATAAAAATATTGATTTTGCTTTTTTGGACGGTAACCACCGAAAAATTCCTACGCTTCAATATTTTGAACAAATACTTTCATCAACAAACGAGCAAAGCATCCTTGTTTTTGATGATATACACTGGAGTAAAGAAATGGAAGATGCCTGGGAAATTATTAAACAACATGATGCTGTAACACTTAGCATTGACATGTTTTTTATTGGAATTGTATTTTTAAGAAAAGATTTTAAAGTGAAACAACATTTTGTTGTTAGATATTAGATACTAGACATTAGATACTAGACATGAGATACTAGACATGAGATACTAGACATGTGATACTTTAAGCTTAAGAATTTAGAGGCAAGATTAAAATTTTAAATCTTGTCTCTTTTTTATATCTTGTAAGCTATAACATTACTTATGACGATAGGAGTTTTAAAAGAACCAAACAGCGAAAAAAGAGTTTCCCTTTTGCCTGAACATATTGTTGCATTAAAAAAACAACAAGTAAATGTGGCAATAGAAAAAGGAGCAGGCGAAAATGCTTTTGCAACAGATGACCAATATGAAACTGCCGGAGCTACAGTAGCTTTAAAGCAAGAGGTTTTACAAACTGCAGATATAATTCTTTCTATACACGCACTTACTGATGAGGATATAGCAAATTGCAAAGGCAACATATTATTTGGTTTTTACCAGCCTTTGTTTAATGCTGCCAATATAAAAACACTTGCAGAAAAAAACTTTACCATTTTTAGTATAGATATGTTGCCCCGCACTACCCGTGCACAGAGCATGGATGTGTTGAGCAGTCAGGCGAATATTGCAGGATATAAAGCGGTGCTTTTAGCTGCTAATTTATACCCAAAATATTTCCCCATGTTTATGACAGCTGCAGGGAGTATTCCGCCGGCAAAAATGTTGATTTTAGGAGCAGGCGTTGCAGGTTTGCAAGCCATTGCTACTGCAAAAAGATTGGGTGCTGTTGTTGAAGTTTTTGATACTCGCCCACAGGTAAAAGAAGAAGTAATGAGCCTTGGGGCAAAGTTTGTGGAAGTAGAAGGGGCCGCTGATGCAGCCAAAGCCGGTGGTTATGCAGTGGAGCAATCGGCAGAATTTATGGCTCGTCAAAAAGCAAGAATTGCAGAGAGTGTTGCTAAGAGTGATATCATAATTACCACGGCTGCAATACCGGGTAAAAAAGCACCCATTTTAATTACAGAAGAAATGATTGCAAGCATGAAAAATGGCAGTGTGATTATTGACCTTGCCGCATCTACCGGTGGTAATACTGCTTATACAAAAAATGATGAAACGGTTGTTGTAAATGGTGTTTCTATTGTTGGTAATTCTGCGCTTGCAGCAAATATGCCAAGCGATGCCAGTAAGTTATATGGAAAAAACATTTTAAACTTTTTACAATTGATCATTAATAAAGAGGGAGAGATACATTTAAATTTTGAAGATGATTTGGTGAAAGGAACTTGTGTGGCACATGGTGGAGTTATTACAAATGAAAGAGTGGAGGGGTGTTTGAAGGGGTAATGTGAATGGTGAACGGTGAATGGTGAATGGTTTTGAACATTACAAACTATTACTACTTCATAAATCTTTGATGATATAGCTTTTGTTAGAACGATATTAATTCAAAAAATTAAAAATAAATACTAAAAAAATACATCATTCATAAAATACAAAAGGTAGAGTTTAAAGAGATTTGATGGTGTAATCAAACCTTGAGCTTTAAACCTGGAACATTATAACATTCTTATGGAACATATCTTCTCCTTTTTTGACAACAACCAGCAAATAATTTACATGGTTATCCTCATGATTTTTTTGGGGATAGAAGTAATTGGCCGTGTGCCAAGTGTACTGCACACGCCACTTATGAGCGGTGCCAATGCCATACATGGTGTAGTAATTATTGGTGCATTAATAGTAATGGGAGAAGCAGCACCGGATAATTATGTAGCGCTTATTCTAGGTTTTTTTGCCGTTGTGTTAGGTACTTTAAATGTGGTAGGTGGCTTTGTGGTTACAGATAGAATGTTAGAAATGTTTAAGAAGAAGAAGTGAGTAGTGGGCAGGTGGTCCCGCAAAAATGCGGGAGCAGTGGGCAGTTCAATTATTGGGGATTGCAAGATAGAATATAAACTTAGCGTTAAAAAATTAGCAAATTAGCAAATCAGCAAATTACCACATTAACAAAAAAACATGCTTTCATCCATTCTCAATATCATTTACCTCATTGCTTCCGTAACATTTATTGTTGGTTTAAAAATGCTTTCTCGGCCTGAGTCTGCACGCAAAGGAAACCTGATAGCAGCAGGTGGAATGGGGCTTGCCATTGTAGGAACCATTTTTTTATACGAAACAACCAATGGAGAAAACCTTGGTAATTTGCCATGGATGTTTGGCGCATTAATTATTGGTGGCGTGTTGGGTGCAGTAAGTTCACGCAAAGTAAAAATGACTCAAATGCCAGAAATGGTAAGTTTGTTTAATGGTATGGGTGGTGCATGTGCTATGCTTATTTCGTTGATAGAATTTAATCATATAAAAGGAAACCAAATCGAACTAGGCCATTATATAGCCATCGTTTTGGGCCTTGTAATAGGTAGCATTTCATTTGCTGGAAGTATCATTGCCTATTTAAAATTAAGTGGCAAACAAAGAGATATTAGTTTTAAAGGGCAGCATATATTTAACCTTATTTTATTTTTAATCATTGTGATTGGATCAGTAATTACCTACTCGGTTGAACCGGAAAATGCTGCTACCTTTTTCTATGCAACTTTTGCTTTATCAATTTTGTACGGAGTATTTTTTGTGCTGCCAATTGGTGGGGCAGATATGCCGGTGGTAATATCTTTGTTAAATTCTTTAACCGGTGTGGCAGCAGCCTGTGGTGGTTTTTTATACAACAACAAAGCAATGCTTACCGGAGGTATTTTGGTGGGGGCTGCGGGTACATTACTTACTGTACTTATGTGCAAGGCAATGAACAGAAGTTTACTCAATGTAATTATTGGTAACTGGGGTGGTGCTGCTGCAGCCAATGCATCATCAGACCAAGGCGGACATGTAAAAGAAGTATCGCTGAGCGATGCAGCCATGCTGATGAGTTATGCAAAAAAAGTAGTGATAGTGCCTGGTTATGGATTGGCAGTGGCACAGGCTCAACATACCTGCCATGAGTTGGAAAAAATATTAACAGAGAAAGGTGTAGAAGTTTCTTATGCCATACATCCTGTAGCCGGAAGAATGCCGGGACACATGAATGTATTGCTGGCAGAAGCTGATGTGGCTTATGAAAAATTAGAAGAGATGGAAGAAGCCAATAACAATTTTAAAAACACAGATGTTGTATTAATATTAGGCGCAAATGATGTGGTAAATCCCGCAGCAAAAAATGATCCTGCTTCTCCTATTTATGGCATGCCAATATTGGAAGTAGAATATGCAAAAACGGTAATCGTAAATAAAAGAAGCATGAAACCCGGTTATGCAGGTATAGAAAATGCATTGTTCTTTCAACCAAAAACTACCATGTTATTTGGGGATGCCAAAAAAGTATTGCAAGATTTATGCGCTGAAGTGAAAGCTACATAGTTAGGCATTATTTATAATGTTTCATTTAAGAGTTTACTAACATTTTCGGTTGTAAATTTATTTATGTTTCAGGGAGTTTATTTAAAGTTTATATATTTAATTTTTGGGTGCATATTTTTTTCCTCAAATTTAAAATCGCAAAATCTTTTGGTGAATGCAGATTTTGAAACACTAAATAATTGTGTAGAATATCATCAAGATTGCTCGCCGGAAGCTTGGTTTTATATAAAGCCCGCCATTACGCCTCTCATTAATAACACTGCCGTTCCCGAACCTTTTAGTGGAAAAGATTTATTAATTGTACCAGTTGAAAACGTTTATTCCACAGTAAGCAAAAGAACATTTATTTATACAATGTTGTGTTGTCCACTTCAAAAAGGCAAACAATACAAACTTGCATTTTACATAAATTCTGGTGGCAATAGTTTTTATGGGTTAGATTTTTACTTAAGCAATAAAGAATTTACCTCTTATAATTTTAAGGAAGATTCTGTAAGCCCCACTATTCACATTTCAGATGAGGATATCGTAAACGAATTAAGTGGATGGAACTATATAGAAAAAATGTATACTGCAAAGGGAGATGAAAAATTTATTTTATTAGGAAATTTTAGTAAAAAAAAGTTTGATTTTGATTCCTACGAAAGAATGAATAAAGCTGGCGATGTTTTTTATTTTGTTGATGATATTTCGTTTGCGCCCATAACGCCCCAACCTTTATGCAGCGATTATAAAATAAATGCAAATAAACTTTACGGACAAAATTTTAGACATACAGAAAGTGCTCTTGTAGAAAATGTTGATTTAATTTCAAACATTATTAATGATACCATTACCGTACCTGCTGTGTTTTTTGAAACCGATAAGGATGTTTTGAAACCTTCTTTTAAAAAGCTGATAGATGAACTAATGATGAAATTTAAAGACAAGAATATTTCATCCATTAATATTGAAGGACATACCGATAACACTGGTACCAATGAAAGAAATATAACCTTATCAAAACTTAGGGCAGAAAGTGTACGAAAATATTTTATACAAAAAATGAATAACAATTCTGTTGAAATTTTAGCCAATGGAAAGGCCTCAGATTACCCTGTGGCAGATAATGCAACCGAAAAAGGGCGGGCAAAAAACAGAAGAGTGCAGATAATTATTTCTTACACAAAAAATAATAAATAGCTGCAAAATTCATACATTGAAATTTATTATTTATAATTAAAGCTGTTGCATTTTCTTAACAAGTAATACTGCACGTTTATGCATGTATTTTTGCATCTTTGCAGCATTAACCCCTAACCCTGACTAGATTTAAATACTTACTTATGAAAAAAATTATTTTCTTCTTATTAATGCTCCCATTTTTTGCAACGGCACAAGAAGCATTGATTGTACAAGGTCCTTCTGGAAATCTTTTTCTAAATCATACCGCAGCACCGAAAGAAAGTTTTTATAGCATTGGGCGCTTATACAATATCAGTCCGAAAGAAATAGCCCCGTATAATAAACTGGTGTTAGAAAATGGATTAACGATTGGACAATCTTTAAAAATACCATTAAAGCCTGTAAATTTTGCCCAAACAAATTCTGTAGAAAAAGATGAAGTTGCGGTTCCAATTTATCATAAAGTAGAAGCAGCAGAAACACTTTTTCAACTCAGTAATAATTATAATAAAGTACCCGTTACATCTTTAAAATCATGGAATAAATTAAAATCAGATGCAGTAAGTCCTGGGCAGAATATGATTATTGGTTACTTAAAAGTAAAAAAGGAATTGTCAGCCTTTGCACAACAAGCCACCAAAATACCGGTGGAGATTAGAGAGCCAGTTATTGTGAAAGAAGTTACCACAACCATAGCCGTACCTGTTGCAGAAACTCCTAAAACTAAAAAAGAAGAAATAGTAAAAAAGAAATCTGAACCAATTGAAGAAACTAAAAAAGTAGAAGCAGAAAAAATAAAAGTTGAACCCGTTGCTAAACCTTCCAATATTAATCTTTCCACAGATTTAAAAACCGGTGTATTTAAATCTTTCTTTTTAGATAGTGGAAATGAAGAAAAAGGCACTGCAGGGGTTTTTAAAAGTACCAGTGGTTGGGAAGATGGAAAATATTATTGCTTACAAAACAACGCAGCCCAAGGTGCTATTGTAAAAATAACTAACCCTGCTACTGGTAAATCAATCTATGCAAAAGTATTAGATGTAATGCCCGATCTTAAGCAAAACGATAACCTTGCTATAAGAATAAGCAATGCTGCTGCAGATGCATTGGGTGCAGGAGCAGCAAATTTTGAGTGTAAAATTAATTATTAATAAAACACTTTGTTTAATAGGTTAGGCTGTGTCACAATTTTGAAGGTTATGTCATGTTGAGGCACTCATAAAAAGTTTTTAGCTGTTTGCAAATGACAAAATTTCAAATTTTTAAAATTGTCAGGGTGAGGCACTCATAAAAAAAATTTATGCTCTTTGCAAATGACAAAAGTTGGTATAATACTGAAAAATAGTTGGTAGAATCCTCCAGAACTCAATGTTTACATCAGTCTTGAAAGAAGTCTAGTGAAAGTCGTTTCACTAAACTTTTTTTTATTTTTTAAAGCCCAAATTAATAGCCTTGATTTAAGTTTTTTTAGCCATAAAGCTATCCGATAAAAAATATCAATAGCATATTAATCGCAAAAAGTCACCAACTATTTTTCAGTACATTACCCAAAAGTTCGATTCTCTTGTAGGGTCAGTCTGAGCTTGTCGAAGACGATGTGCTTCTTTAAACCCGCCTTCGACAGGCTCAGGCTGACATTGTAATAATTTGAAATTGAAAGGTTTTAATTTAATAGTGTGTCATTAGCGGCTCGTCGAACCCGTTGCTATAAACGAACCCTCCTTTGACAGGCTCAGGCTGACACCATAATAATTTAAACCTAAGCGCATTATAATTTATGTCATTAGCAGCTTGTCGAAACATTTCATACACTTCATAATTTAAAAGATGGTATATATTTCGATTAGCCTATCTGCCGCCAAAGGCAGGCTCAATTTGAAAATATTTTGAATTTTGGTATAGCTTCTTTTTATTTATCAAAACGATAACCTCTTAAAAAATCTTTTATTTCTATTCTTTTTTTTCCTTCTAACTGTAGAGTCAAAATATTTATATAACCATTGCTGCAGGCAAATTGAAGAAAGCTCTTTTCATCGGTTTTAAAAGTTCCGGGTTCTATGGTTGGTTGTTCTATTATTTTTTCTGCCTTATAAATTTTTAATGTTTTACCATACAGTTTGGTGTAAGCAGCCGGGTAAGGAGATAAGCCACGAATAAAATTATATACTTCATCAACCCTTTTGTACCAATCAATGTTACATGTTTCTGTGAAAATTTTTGGTGCATGTTGGAGGGTTAAAGTTTCAGAGGCTTGTCCGCCGAAAGGAGGATTGATGGTTGAAGGTTGAGGCTTTTCAACAAGTGTTTCATTTGCTAAACCCCGTATGGTTTTCAATAAAAGATTCGCACCTAGTTCTTTTAATTTATCGTGAACAGTTCCTGCATCATCATCTTCTTCAATTTTTATTTTATCTGTCAGCAAAATATTTCCGGTATCAATTTCCTGTTGAAGTTTAAACGTTGTAACACCAGTAAACTCTTCGCCATTTATGATGGCCCAATTTATGGGAGCTGCACCTCTGTACTGTGGCAATAAAGAGCCATGGACATTTATGGTACCCATGGGCGGCATATTCCATACAACTTCAGGCAACATTCTAAATGCAACTACTGCCTGCACATCTGCATTCAAGGCTTTCAGTTCTTCTAAAAAATCTGCATTCTTTAATTTTTCAGGTTGTAAAATATGCAACCCTTTTTCTACAGCATATTTTTTTACAGCACTTTGTTGTAATTGCATTCCACGTCCTGCTTGTTTATCAGGTGCCGTTATTACTGCTACAATATTGCAACCATCGGTTACTAATTTATCCAAAGATGCAACTGCAAACTCTGGTGTTCCCATGAAAATTATTCTTAAATCTTTGTAGTTCTTCATCAGTTGCTAAATTATTGGAAAGTATTTAAAGAGGGGGAAAAAGCATTTAAAATTTAGTAAAATACATCACAAAAAAAACCTTCTGCATTTACGCAAAAGGTTTTTTCTGTAAAATATTTGACAAGTTATAATCACTCTTGTATTACTAGCATAGTTGAGATTGCTGCATTTTTTGTTCCATCTGATAAACTAACTGATGTGCCATTCTTCCAATATTTAGCAGTGCCTATGGAGCCAGATGCATTGTATTCAATACCTCCGGCATATATGTCGGTACCTAATGTAGTAAGTGATAATATAGCAGCATCTTTGGTACCATCGCTCAGCGTAACAGCTATACCATTTTTCCAATATTTGGCAGTTGCTCTACCGGCAGTGTTAGTTTCATAACCAGCTGCATACAAATCGGTACCTGATAAAACCATAGATAGAACGCCGGCATCGTTATTAGCAGCAGATAAACTAACAGCAGTACCATTTTTCCAGTATTTAGCTATTGCGTCCCCTGCGGCATTTGTTTCATAACCTCCCACATATACATCCGTACCAACTACAAGTAATGAATTAATTTCTGCATCATTTGCTGCATTAGATAAGGAAACTACAGTTCCATTTTTCCAATATTTAGCAATTCCGTTTCCGCTAATTGATGTTTCATAACCTGCGGCATACACATCTGCACCTACAATTTTTAGCGAAGCTATAGATGCATCAAATGTGCCATTGCTCAAACTAACTGCAGTACCATTTTTCCAATATTTTGCTATAGTATTTGTTCCATTATCTTCATAACCTGCAGCGTACACATCAGTACCAACTACTACAATTGAAAAAAGTTCTGCATTTCTTGTTCCATTGGTTAAATTAACACCTATCCCATTTTTCCAATATTTTGCTACATCTCTTGTTCCGTTAAATTCATACCCTGCTGCATAAATATCAACTCCCACCTTTATCATAGCGTTAATAATTACATCTTTTGTACCATCACTTATGTTTACTGCAGTTCCATTCTTCCAATATTTACCTGTGCCTATGGTACCTGCTGTGTTATATTCTACGCCACCTGCATATACATTTGTAACTAATGCCGGAACGGGCGGTGGAGGTGGAGGTGTTGGATCAGGAGTTGATTCTTTTTTGCAAGATATAATTGTACAGCACATGCTAGCGGCAAGAAATAAGGAATAAATTGTTTTCATTTTAGTTAGTTTTATTGTAAGATAAACTAGTTTTTTAGGATGCCACTAAGAAAATTATGAATAAGTACAATACCGAAATTAATACGTTTACTCAAAATCCTTATATAACAAATACTTCTTCCTCATTTTCTTGAATGCATTCAACTTAGGTTCCCAGCTTTTTCTAATTTCCTTTTCTGACACCCCTTTTTTAATTTGCTTCATCAACATATCATTACCTGCAAGTTTATCAAAAAAATTATTTGCAAGAAAAAAAGTATCCTTCCCTGGAAATAATTTGTAAGCATCTATCACGTATTTTAATTGAATTTTCCCATCAACTTTTTTTAAAGTTTCATCAATACTGCCAGATAAATTCCAACCATAACAAAGCTGGTTGTAGCACTTGCTACTTTTAGCTCCCTCATTAGGTACAGGTGTAAACGAATATAAATTCTTTGGTAAAGTTGGGTGACCATAAATTTGAAATGGCTTTGGTGTTCCTCTGCCTTCGCTTAACACTGTCCCCTCAAAAAAGCAAGTGCTAGGGTATAAATAAATAGATTGCATTTCAGGTAAATTGGGGGATGGATTTACCGGCATAGAATATTTTGTTTTGTGGTCATAATTTTTGCAGGTAATAATTTCTACATGGAAATTTGGCAGAGGATGTTTACTGTACAAAAATGCTCTGTTATCAAGTTGCAGGTTAATATTAATTACAGGATATATAGTGTTTGTTTTAAGTAATCTTTCTAAAATCAACATCTGTGCATATTCTGCTATTGTCATTCCGTACACAACAGGTACTGGCTGCATACCAATAAAACTTTTAAACTTCGGCTCTAATACCGGACCATCTACATAAAATCCATTGGGGTTTGGTCTGTCTAAAATAACAAGTGGCTTATCATTTTCAATGCATGATTCAATTAGGTATTCCAGTGATGAAATGTAGGTGTAAAATCGCACCCCTACATCTTGTATATCAAACACAACAACATCTACATTCTTTAAATCTTCTGCTGTAGGTTTTTTATGATTGCCGTATAAACTCACCACGGGCAGGCCCGATTTTTTATCTATTCCATTGGCAACATGTTCACCCGCACTGGCGTTACCTCTAAAACCATGCTCCGGCCCAAAAATCTTTACGATGTTTACCCCCTTTTTTTGCATCGTATCTACCAAGTGAGTATTGCCAACTATACTTGTTTGGTTAGCAAACACAGCCACAGCTTTGTCTTTTAGGTATGGCAACCAAACATCCATTTGCTCAGCACCGGTAAATACTGATGTGTTTGCTGTTTTTTGTGAAAAGGCAAAAGGGGACATCATTATTATAAAAATGGAAAGAATAATTAGTTTTTTTCTCATAACATCAAAGTTGCGCATTATTTTTAAATGCCTGCATGTTGTTATTAATTAAATTGCACCCGTAAATAATTAAAAACAAATTTTTAACAGGGTTCGCAAGTCCCCCTTTCGGGGGATTTAGGGGGCTTTTAAACAATTAAATTATGGCAGAGGTTAAAAGCGGTGATGTTGTAAAAGTACATTACACCGGTAAGCTTACAAACGGTGAGCAGTTCGATTCTTCTACAGGTCGTGAACCATTAGAGTTTACAGTAGGTGCAGGGCAAATGATTGCAGGCTTTGATGCTGCCTTACCCGGTATGAAAATAGGCGACAAAAAAACAATAAATATAGCTGCAAAAGATGGTTATGGCGAAACTGATGAGACCGCAATTATTGAGTTTCCTAAAGAAAATGTACCGGAAGATATGAAGCTGGAAGTTGGTCAACAACTTACCCTCAGCAATGAGCAAGGGCAGCCTTTCCCTGTAGTAGTAAAAGAAGTAAAAGATGATATAGTTGTTTTAGATGCTAATCATTTTTTAGCAGGAAAAGAATTGGTTTTTGATATTGAGTTGATGGAGATTGGGGCGTAAAACCTCACCCTCGGTCCCTCTCCATACCGAAATAATATCGGGAGAGAGGGAGGACTCGAATGGGGTTTGCAATACTTCAAAAAATTTTTATATTTTGTAATGCCCACTTTTTAGAGTGGGTATTTTGTTTCAATGAATCCCGAAGGGGTTTCAACTATGCATAACCATGGGTGCAGCCCATGGCAGCACGGCGAAGCCCGAAACCAGATAACATAATAAAAGATCAAAAAAGATATCCCGATGAATGGCTGCGGGATGGGCAGTAGTAGCTTATGCACTAATAAATTTTACATTATAATATTACCTGCGTGCATAACTACTACCAACAGCCCGAGCAAAAGATTATCAAAGTTCATGAGTTCACAGCCCCTACAAAAAATCAATTCGTAAAATTTAATAATAGAAATACTCACATCACAATAATTATTTTGTTCCCCCTCCAATCCTTAATTTCACATTCTTAAAAAAACAAAATGATAGCAATAAATAAAGATGCACTGGTAGAAAGATTTATGCGGTACGTGCAGGTAGATACCCAGAGCGATCCGGAAAGCAACAGTTTTCCAACAACAGAAAAACAAAAAGATTTAAGCAATATTTTAGCGACAGAATTAAAAGTAATGGGACTTGCAAATGTAGAGCTAGATGAGTTTGGTTATGTATATGCAACTCTCCCCGGCAATAGCGATAAACAAAATATTCCATCCATCTGTTTTTGCAGCCATGTAGATACAGCGCCGGATTGTAGCGGCAAAAATGTAAAACCTATTCTTCATAAAAATTATGATGGAGCCGATATTATTTTGCCAGATGATGCTACACAAATTTTAAGTACAACCACTTCACCCTATTTAAAAACTCAAATGGGTGGCGATATTATTACTGCCAGTGGCAACACTTTATTGGGAGGCGATGATAAAGCGGGTGTAGCAATAATTATGCAGGCGGTGCAATATTTAATAAATAATCCTGCAGTGAAACATGGCGATATAAAAATTGTTTTTACACCAGATGAAGAGGTAGGTAAAGGAGTTGCAAAAATAGATATGCAAAAAGTAGGTGCACAGTTTGGCTACACATTAGATGGTGGCGAAGCCGGTTCGTTAGAAGATGAATCGTTTAGTGCAGATGCTGCTACTATCACAATTAACGGGGTTATTGTACACCCCGGTTATGCAAAAGGAAAACTTAAAAATGCTATAAAAATTGCCGGAGAAATTTTAGATGCACTTCCAAAAAATGAATGGAACCCCGAGAGTACAGAAAAGCGGGAAGGCTTTGTGCACCCAACATCTGTTAATGGAATTTCAGAAAAAACTACCATCGGTTTTATTGTGAGAGATTACACAAGAGAGGGTTTGCTTAGCCACCATACACGTTTAAAAAATATTGCAGAAACAGTTGTTGCAAAATACGAAGGGGTAACAATGGAGTATGTGCAAACGGAGCAATACCGAAATATGAAAGAGGTGTTAGACCAGCATCCACAAGTAGTGGCCAATGCTGCAGAAGCCATCAAACGCAGTGGCTTAGCGGTTATACAAGAAAATATAAGAGGCGGTACAGATGGAAGCAGACTGAGTTATATGGGTTTGCCTTGTCCAAATATTTTTACCGGTATGCAAAATATTCATGGCAAGCAAGAGTGGATTGGTGTAAATGATATGATGAAAGCAGCAGAAACAATTGTGCAATTATGTATGGTGTGGGAAGAGAAAAGTTAATTGATTGGTTGGGGGCTGTTGGCAGAAGATCTTTGTGGGACAGTAGTTCGGGCTTTTCGCTACAATCTTTTTTTCGTTCCTCAAAAAAGGATTTTCGCTACAATCCCGCAGCCCTTCAGCAATAAATCTTTTTTCAACTTTTATTGCAGCGTAGATAAGCGGCTGATTAAAGGAAAAATTATTTTGAAACTTCCACCTTAGCAAAGAAGGAAATCTTTAGATATTTATTTTACTGATGAATCAATTTACATTAGCAGTTCCATCAGGGTACTCAAGTAGCAGTTCATGCTCCAGATCAATTACGGTTTCATCTTTAAAATTTATTCTTACATAAATGGTAAATATGCCCCAACCAGAACTGTCGAGTTTAAATTTATTATTTCTCGTCTTTACCACTCTCACAGGGTCATTAAAAGTAAAGTGAAGGTTATAAATTACATTGTCAATTTTATTTAATTGTTCATCTGTGGCATCAATCCATAAGCTCCAGTTCCACCAATCGTCTCCTTCATATTTTGATGATTGCTTTACTTTATAATTCCCTTCTGTATTGTGCTGCACCGCTGATAATAGTTGCATAATGTTAGTCTTTTTGAAGTTGTACATTTATTAACCCCACAGATACAAAACCCGAATTCCACAGAATATTATTTTGGCTTTCTACCGTTATTTCAATCTGTGCTTCTTCTCCGGGTATCTTTTTTACAATAATGCCTAAGCCCTGCCCTAGCCTTTCCAGCTTGGCTTCTTCGGGTTCATAAAATTTTGCTTTGTGCAAAAATCTGTATCTGCAAACGGTATCTCTGCTTTTTAAATATGGCCTTATTTCTTCCACAAAATTATTGGGCACCAGCATAAACGTTTTGTGGGTGAACTTCAGCTTTTCTTTGTTTATAAATTTTGTAATAGCAAACATCAGTTCTGCTTTGTCATTAATTTCATACCATTGTCTATCGCCAGTAATTCCCTTTTGTGTATCTACACCCTTCTCTCTAATTTCAAACAATGGAATGTTTTTTTGTAGCGCCAATGCAAGCTCTTCAATCACCCATTTATGGGTAGTATAAGTCCCGTCTTGTTTCTGATCTCGTTTCGTTAAAAACCCAATACATGCATCTGATTCTTCTACCCTCGTCATTACCCCATCAGATAATTTTTCACCCTGCATCTCTTCCCCTGTAACCACCTCACAGCCTAACTCTTCTACAAAAGGTATTATTAAATCTTTTATCCATTTATCGTTGTCATTATAACCAAAACCTATAAATACTTTCATACAGTGTAGTTTTATTTATATGCTGTTAATTAACCGTTGCCAATCAAACGCCGCTCCAATATCTGTTTTATCTTTTCGGCAATTTACATGGGTAATTACACCCTTCAGTTTTGTAAAATCATTAGCGGTCATAATATCATACCTGCCTAGCTCGGGCAATATAACTTTAGGCAAATTATATTTGGCACATAAAAATTTAATAAGCTGTGCGGTAGCTTTATACTGGGCCTCGGTATAATTTGCATAATATTCAAACCCTCTATATTTGGTGGCTAGCTTGGTGTAATATTGAGTTTCTTCTAAACTACAATACACATCTTCTTTACTATAGGTGGTAACTAGGTTTGTACCATTTTTTACCAGCGGACCAATGTTAGAAATTTCTATGCCAATACATTCTTTACTCATAGCAGTATTGCCACCCATTGCACCAGGTCCTACATGATAGCTCCAATATTTTGAAGGGAATAAATTATAAATATTACCATTTCTACCAATTACAAACGGTACGGAAACATGCCCTTTTGTTAGTGTTGCAATATCACCTTTTAAATACCCCATCGTATAATGCAACATAATTTTACGCTTGGTAGTTTCCTCCTCAAAGTAATAGGATTTGTCTTTGTTATCACGTACACAATCCATAAATGTTATAGATTCTGTACTGTTGGGTATTTTTACAGTAACTTCTTTGAGAATAAATTTTTTTCCGTTGCTGTCCACTCCATTTGTCTGAAAAGAATTTTCGTGAGAAACAATGCTGGCTGCTTTCATGCTAATTTATTTTAAGTGTGAAGGTTTCGCTTATTTAAAAAACAAAAACAGAATACAACTTCAAAATTTCATAGCGGATACTATTCAATTGTAGGGGGATTGAATAAGAAAACTTTAAGGTACAACTTTTATATTAAATTAATTCATCATCTCCCTTGCATTTTCTAAAGCTGCGGCTGTGGGCTTTTCGCCGCTTAGCATTTGGGCAATGGCTACTATTCGTTCATCATCATTTAAAAGCCTTACAGATGTTTGAATAGTATCTTTTACAATTTGCTTGTACACGAAGTAGTGTGCATTGGCTTTGGCAGCTATTTGCGGCTGGTGTGTTATGGCTATTAGTTGGTGCGATGCAGAAAGTTCTTTCATTATAATTCCTACTTGCTTGGCTGCTTCTCCACTAATACCGGTATCAATTTCATCAAATATTAAAACAGGTAATTGTAGTTTTTTTGCTACCAATGATTTTACAGAGAGCATTAATCTGCTCAGTTCTCCACCACTTGCTACTTTATGCAAGGGCTCAAATCGGTTACTCTTGTTGGCATCAAATAAAAAATTAATTTCATCGCTACCAGTGGCTGTTAATGCTGTAGGTTTTACTTCCACTTTTATTTGTGCATTTGGCATTCCTATTTGTGCAAGCAATGCATTTACTTTTTGTGTAAAGGGTTTTATTTGAGCATTTCTATTGGCATTAATTTTTGCTGCAATAGCTGTAGATTCTTTTAATAAAACCTCACTTTCTTTTTCTGATTTTTCAATGGCGTTGGTAATATTAAAAACTGCATCCAATTTTTGCTGCAGGGTTTCCTGAATATCCAACAATTCTTTCGTGGTGGTTACTCCATGCTTTTTCAACAATCTATAGCCAGCTGAAAGCCTTTCATTTACTGTATTTATTCGTTCTGCATCATACACAATAGCGTCATCAATTTTTTCTAACTCATCAGCCACATCTTGTATTTCCAATTGTGCACTTGTTAATCTTTTTTGCAGATCTTCAATCTCAGTATGGTATTCTTTTAGTGCAGCTAATTTTTGAGAAAACGATTTTAAATTTTGGGTAACAGGTTCTTCCCCACCCGATAAAAAACCATAAATACTACCTAGTTGTAATTTTATACTTTCCGCATTGCTTAGTAACTTGATTTCTGCATCCAGTTCTTCCAATTCATTCTCTTTGAAATTTATTTCTGTAAACTCTTCCAGTAAAAATTTATTATAATCTGCTTCCTTATCTGCTGCGGCTTGTTGCTGTCGCAATGTATCAAGTTCATTTTTAAAGCTGCTATATTTTGCAAAAACGGTTTTTAATTGCTGTAATAAATTTCCATTATCTGCCAACGCATCCATCACCTCTCGTTGAAAATTTTCTGAACCTATTTCAAGTGTATCAAACTGGCGATGAAGATCTACCAAATTCCCACTCAATTCTTTTAACTGAGAAAGATTAACCGGAGTATCATTTACAAAACTTCTGCTTTTTCCATTTGCTGCTATTTCTCTTCTTATTAAAATCTCCTCTTCACTATCCAAATCATTGTCTGCAAAAAACTGTTGTACTGCTTCATTTTTTTTAATAAGAAATAATGCTTCTACAATACATTTTTTTTCTTTGTCTTTAAGCACAGCAATATCTGCACGCTTACCAAGTACAAGATCGAGCGCACCCATAAGTATACTCTTACCTGCACCGGTTTCGCCGGTTATTATATTTAGCTTCTCAGAAAAACTGATGGTCAATTCATCTATAATAGCGTAGTTGAGTATTCGTAATTTTTGCAGCATAATTGTATCAGCAAATTTATGAAAATGAGTGTTGATTAATTTTAAAATCTGTAGTATTTTATTATAGCATAATCTAATGCACCATTATAGATGGATAAAGGTATTCAGTACAATACCGACTAAAGGTACGGTCGGGATGCCGATGTTACACTGAGTCGGCAAGTAACACAACGATGATGATCCCGCCAACTGCGGGACTGCTTCTTTGTTCATCCAACAAACTAAAAAAAGCGAAGCTTTTCAACAACCTCCATTTACATTTACTCATAGTTCTTTTTATAAAACTATTTTTGTCTAGGTCCATTAAAAAAGGAGCAAGATTTTCATCTTACTCCTCAATGTATTCATTAGCAAATTAGCACATCAGCTAATTAGCAAATTACTCTTCTTCATCAAACGTCATCGCCTCTTTGGTAGTCATCAACGTTTCGTATTCTTCTTTGCTTCCTACGATCATGTTTTCAAACTCACGCAAACCAGTACCCGCAGGTATGTGGTGACCAGTAATTACATTCTCTTTCAAGCCAAGCATAGGATCAGTTTTACCTTGAATAGCTGCAGACGAAAGTACTTTGGTAGTTTCCTGGAACGATGCGGCAGATATCCAACTTTGTGTACCCAACGATGCTTTTGTAATACCCAACAACAATGGTGAAGATGTTGCAGGCTTAGCATCACGGAATTCAACTAATTTTTTATCTGTTCTTCTCAAAATAGAATTCTCTTCTCTAACATCTCTGAGTGTAACAATCTGACCTGTCTTTAATTTGGTGCTGTCTCCATGGTCGGTTACAACCTTCTTATCAAAAATATTGTCATTCTCATTATTAAACTCTTGTTTATCTTCTGTATCTCCTTCTAAGAATATGGTATCACCAGCATCTTCAATCGTTACTTTTCTCATCATTTGGCGTACGATTACTTCTACGTGCTTATCGTTAATACGCACACCTTGTAATCTATAAACCTCTTGTATTTCATTTACCACATACTCTTGTACTGCAAACGGACCTCTAATTGCCAAGATATCAGCCGGAGCAGTTTGACCATCAGATAATGGAGAACCTGCTTTTACGAAGTCACCATCCTGTACCAAAATCTGGCGACTCAATGGAACTAAGTATTTGCGAACTACACCATCTTTTGCTTCAACAATAATCTCTCTGTTACCACGCTTAATTGCACCAAATGCAACCACACCATCAATCTCACAAACAACCGCAGGGTTACTTGGGTTACGTGCCTCAAATAATTCTGTTACACGAGGCAAACCACCGGTAATATCCTTCAACTTGCTTAATACACGAGGAATTTTTACGAGAACCTGACCACTTCTTACTTCGTCTCCCTCTTCAATTACGATGTGAGAGCCAACAGGTAAGTTGTATCCTTTTTTCTCTTTTCCTTCTACAATAATGGAAGGTAATTTTGTTTTATCTTTTGTATCAATAACCACTTTCTCTCTGTGACCAGTTTGCTCATCTGCTTCATCACGGTAAGTAATACCTTCTAACAATGCATCAAACTTAATAGTACCACTTACTTCCGCAACAATTACGTTGTTAAATGGATCCCATGTACAAATCGGATCTCCTTTTGCTACTTTCTGTCCGTCTTTTACTTTCAATACAGATCCGTAAGGAACGTGCATGCTGTTTAATAAACGATCAGATTTTACATCAATGTTTCTTACCTCACCGGTACGACCGATAACCACAACCTGCTTTTTACCTTCAGCATCTTCTGTAGATACTGTACGCAATCCATCAAATTGTAAAGTACCATCAAACTTAGCGTACAAGCTACTTTCAACCGATGTAGAACCTGCCACACCACCCACGTGGAAGGTACGTAATGTAAGCTGAGTACCTGGCTCACCAATTGATTGGGCTGCTATAATTCCTACTGCATCTCCACGCTGTGCTATTGTGCCGGATGCCAGGTTTTTACCATAACATTTTACACAAACACCACGCTTGCTTTCGCAGGTAAGTACCGATCGAATTTCAACTGTATCAATTCCACTTTCATCAATTAGTTTAGCCGTATCTGCACTTATTTCTTCACCTGCAGTAGCCAGTATTTCTTCTGTTTGAGGATGTAACACATCATGCAAACTCATTCTACCTTCAATTCTGTCGCTTAATGGTTCAATTACATCTTCGTTGTCTTTTAACGCTGAAGTAGCAATACCACGAAGGGTTCCGCAATCTTCTTCATTGATAACAACATCTTGCGCCACATCCACCAATCTTCTTGTTAAGTAACCAGCATCAGCCGTTTTAAGCGCCGTATCAGCCAAACCTTTACGAGCACCATGGGTAGATATAAAGTACTCCAATACACTTAAACCATCTTTAAAGTTGGCCAAAATTGGATTCTCAATAATCTCACTTCCAGATGATCCAGATTTACGTGGCTTAGCCATCAAACCTCTCATACCTGCAAGCTGCTTAATTTGCTGTTTAGATCCACGGGCACCTGAGTCAAGCATCATATAAACAGAGTTAAACCCTTGTTTATCCTGTGCCAAATCACGGATCAATGTTTCTGTAACTTTCGTATCTACACGACTCCAGATATCAATAATTTGGTTATAACGCTCATTGTTTGTAATAAGACCCATGTTATAACTATCCATTACTTCTGCAATCTCAGTTTGTGCGTTTGCTACCAATTCTTCTTTAATAGCAGGAATGATCAAATCATTAATGTTGAACGATAAACCACCACGGAATGCCATGCGGTATCCAAGTGTTTTAATATCATCCAAGAAACGAGCGGTGATTGGAACTGATGTCCATTTGATAATGTCACCAATAATTTCACGCAAATTCTTTTTAGTAAGAATAGCATTTACAAAACCAACTTCTTTAGGAACAAACTGGTTAAAGATTACTCTACCTACAGTTGTTTCAATTAATTTAAAAGTAAGGCTACCATCATTGTTACGATAGTTTGCTTTTACCCTAATATTTGCATGAAGATCAATTTTCTTTTCATTGTAAGCAATGATTACTTCTTCTGCAGAATAAAATGCTTTTCCTTCACCTTTTACGATGTCGTCTCCAACAGTTTTCTTTCCTTTAGAAATGTAATACAATCCAAGTACCATGTCCTGAGAAGGTAGAGTGATTGGTGTACCATTTTGTGGGTTAAGAATGTTGTGAGAAGAAAGCATTAATAATTGTGCTTCTAATATTGCTGCATTGCTTAACGGTACGTGAACAGCCATCTGATCACCATCAAAATCGGCGTTGAACGCAGAAGTAACCAATGGGTGAAGCTGTATTGCTTTTCCTTCAATTAATTTGGGCTGGAAAGCCTGAATAGACAATCTGTGAAGGGTTGGGGCTCTGTTCAACATTACCGGATGACCTTTCAAAATATTCTCTAAAATATCCCAAATGATTGCTTCTTTTTTATCTACCAATTTACGGGCAGATTTCACAGTTTTTACAATACCTCTTTCAATCAGTTTGCGAATAATAAACGGCTTAAATAATTCAGCCGCCATATCTTTTGGCAAACCACATTCGTGCATTTTTAATTCTGGTCCTACCACAATTACAGAACGACCACTATAATCCACACGCTTACCTAATAAGTTCTGACGGAAACGACCTTGCTTACCTTTCAATACATCACTCAATGATTTCAATGCACGACCACCTTCTGCTTTTACGGCATTTGATTTACGGCTATTATCAAAAAGAGAATCTATTGCTTCCTGCAACATTCTTTTCTCGTTACGAAGAATTACTTCTGGTGCTTTAATTTCTAACAAACGCTTTAAACGGTTGTTACGAATAATTACACGACGATAAAGATCATTTAAATCAGATGATGCAAAACGACCACCATCCAATGGAACCAATGGACGAAGCTCCGGTGGAATAACCGGAATATATTGCATAACCATCCACTCAGGACGGTTTACTATTCTTGTATTAGCATCACGGAAACTTTCTACTACGCTCAAACGCTTTAATGCATCTGCTTTACGTTGTTGAGATGTTTCATTTG
Source organism: Ferruginibacter sp. (assembly GCA_031398005.1). Taxonomy (GTDB): domain Bacteria; phylum Bacteroidota; class Bacteroidia; order Chitinophagales; family Chitinophagaceae; genus Ferruginibacter. The sequence continues at coordinate 120,979 of JANNMO010000013.1, read as the reverse complement.
CTGCTGAGTTACGAAGATCAAAACTTAATTGATCAAGATCTAAGCGCTCAAGCATTGCATGAACTGCTTCTGCTCCCATTTTCGCCACAAATTTTTCTGGATCTTCATCCGGAAGCATTTGGTTTTCTTTTGGTAGTGTATCTAATATATCTAAGTATTCCTCTTCTGTTAATAGATCTCCGTAATTCTGACCTTTATCTGCACGGATACCGGAATTGATTACCACAAAACGCTCGTAATAAACAATTGTTTCTAATTTCTTAGAACTCATCCCAAGCAAATAACCAATTTTATTTGGCAATGATTTAAAGTACCAGATGTGAACAACAGGTACCACCAATTTAATGTGACCCATTCTTTCACGACGAACTTTTTTCTCCGTTACTTCAACACCACAACGGTCACAAACGATGCCTTTATAACGAATACGCTTGTACTTTCCGCAAGCACACTCGTAATCTTTTACCGGTCCAAAAATTCTTTCGCAAAACAAACCATCTCTTTCAGGTTTGTATGTACGGTAGTTAATTGTTTCAGGCTTTAAAACTTCTCCATAGCTTCTTTCTAAAATAGTATCTGGACTAGCCAAACCTATAGTAATCTGAGAAAAACTTGCTCTGGGACGATTTTCTTTTTTGAATGCCATATTGTAATTGATAATTTTTAAATTGATAATTGATAACTAATAAATTAACTACCACTCTTTTTTAAATCCTATTCTGGTTGTTTTTTCTTTTGTAGGTTGTTCTATTAATTTTTTTATATAAGAAAAAATAATTTTAATGTCTTCCGCATTTTTACCTGATGTATTTTCCAATTTTTCAAGTTTTAATAAAATATCCTTGTTCAGCACAAGCAACTCTTTCATTTTGCTGTAAACACGCATGATGCTAATATTTACATCGTTTGCTTGTTTACTTCTTAAAACGCTGCATAACATCAATACTCCATGTTCTGTAAAACAATAAGGTTTATACCGTAATCCCATTCTCATGGAATTGGAGGTCACATTTTGTGACCTCCAATCAGTAAGTTCTTTATCATTCATTTCAAACATAAAGTCATCAGGAAATTTATCCATATTCCTTTTTACTGCTTGTTTCAAAACCTTCGTTTCTACACCATACATTTCTGCAAGATCACTATCCATCATTACTTTTTGCCCACGAATAACATAAATTTTACTTTCTATTATTCATTCAGTGATAGTGATTGGTTTAGACATTAAATAAATTTTATAAAAAAATCAAAGAACTATAAAGTATTGTAAACCCAAGTCCTCCCTCTTGGGGAGGATTTGGGAGGGGCTTTTACTCAAACTTCAAATCCAAACCTAACCCTCTTAATTCATGTACCAATACATTGAATGATTCAGGAATACCGGCTCTTGGAATATTGTCACCTTTTACAATTGCTTCATAGGTTTTAGCTCTTCCGATGATATCATCCGATTTAAGCGTTAACAATTCCTGCAATATATTAGATGCACCATAAGCTTCTAATGCCCAAACCTCCATCTCACCAAAACGCTGACCACCAAACTGTGCTTTACCGCCTAATGGCTGTTGTGTAATAAGAGAGTATGGCCCGATAGAACGTGCATGCATCTTATCATCTACCATGTGATGTAGTTTGATGATATAAATGATACCCACTGTTGCTTTCTGATCAAAACGATCTCCGGTTTCTCCATCATACAAATAAGTATGACCAAATTTAGGAAGACCTGCTTTTTCAATGTTCTCAGCAATTTCATCTACCGAAGCACCGTCAAAAATCGGCGTTGCAAAACGAACACCCAATTTTTCACCTGCCCAGCCCAATGCTGTTTCATATATTTGGCCAAGATTCATACGACTTGGTACACCCAATGGATTAAGAACAATATCAACCGGTGTTCCATCTTCCAAGAAAGGCATATCTTCTGCACGTACAATTTTAGCTACAATACCTTTATTTCCGTGACGACCCGCCATCTTATCTCCCACTTTTAGTTTACGCTTAATAGCCATGTAAACTTTAGCTAATTTCAATACACCTGCAGGTAATTCATCACCAATAGAGATATTAAATTTCTCACGCTTGTAACGACCAAGTTCTTCGTTAAACTTAATGTTGTAATTGTGAAGCAACGTGTTGATTAAATCATTCGTTTTTTCATCATTACTCCATCCTAATGGGTTAACGTTTACATAATCAATACCGGCAAGATTTTTTGCAGTGAACTTCACTCCTTTTCCTATCAATACTTCACCAAAGTTGTTTGTAATACCCTGGCTCGTTTTATCAAGTAGCATAGATTGCAGCTTTTCCTGCAACATTTGCATCAATTTCTCTTCGTTCACTTCGTGGTTTTTCTCAATCTTATCTATCTGAGCTTTTTCACGAACTTTTGCATTTTTATCTTTCTTAGCACGTTGGAATAAACGTTTGTCTATCACAACACCTTCTGTACCACTTGGTGCTTTTAGAGATGCATCTTTAGCATCACCGGCTTTATCACCAAATATTGCACGAAGTAATTTCTCTTCCGGTGTAGGATCACTTTCACCTTTTGGTGTAATTTTTCCTATAATGATATCACCTTCTTTAATAGTAGCACCAATACGGATAATACCATTTTGATCAAGATCTTTTGTAGCTTCTTCTGATACATTTGGAATATCTGGCGTTAATTCCTCTTCTCCCAATTTAGTATCTCTTACTTCTGTTTCAAACTCACTTATATGTATAGAAGTAAACAAATCGTCTTTTACTACTTTCTCAGAAATTACAATCGCATCCTCAAAGTTGTAACCTTTCCATGGCATGAATGCCACTTTCATATTACGCCCTAAAGCAAGTTCTCCACCTAAAGTTGCATAACCTTCAGTTAAGAAATCACCTTCAGAAACTTTTTGTCCTTTTACTACCGCAGGGCGTAAATTGATTGTTGTCTCTTGGTTGGTACGAACGAATTTTGTTAATTTATAGATAGTAAGCGCATCTTCAAAACTTACTAATTGAGCTACTTCACTACGCTTATAACGCACGTGTATTTCATTTGCATCTACATATTCAACCACACCTTCTCCATCTGCATGTACTTGAATACGTGCATCACGGGCAGCTTTACCTTCTAAACCTGTACCTACAATTGGCACTTCAGGTCTAATTAATGGTACCGCCTGACGTTGCATGTTTGAACCCATCAAGGCACGGTTGGCATCATCATGCTCCAAGAAAGGGATAAGAGAAGCACTTAAACCAACAATTTGGTTCGGTGCCACATCCATCCATTCTACTTCGCCTTTATCTAGAATTGGAAAATCACCTGTTTGACGAGATTTAATTCTATCATCAACAAAGTTTCCTTTATCATCTATGTCAACGTTTGCCTGTGCAATTTTTGCAGTATCTTCTTCTTCAGCACTAAGGAAAGTTACCTTTTTCATATCCACTTTACCGGCAGTTACTTTGCGGTAAGGCGTTTCAATAAAGCCCATATCATTAATTTTGGCATGTACACAAAGTGTAGATATCAAACCAATGTTGGGTCCTTCCGGTGTTTCAATAGTACACAAACGACCGTAATGAGAATAATGTACGTCACGTACCTCAAAACCTGCACGCTCTCTGCTTAAACCGCCGGGTCCAAGTGCGGAGATACGACGCTTATGCGTTATCTCACTTAATGGATTGGTTTGATCTAAGAATTGGCTCAATTGAGAAGTACCAAAGAAAGAGTTGATTACAGAAGACAATGTTCTTGCATTAATCAAATCTACCGGAGTAAATACTTCATTATCTCTTACGTTCATACGCTCACGTATTGTACGTGCCATACGGGCAAGACCAACACCAAACTGGGCATATAATTGTTCACCCACAGTACGTACACGACGGTTGCTAAGGTGATCAATATCATCTACCTCACTCTTACCATTTGTAAGGGCAACAAGTGTTTTTATGATGGCAATGATATCGTCTTTTGTAAGAACTTTTTTAGTTATTGGGAAATCAAGACCAAGGCGGCGATTGATTTTATACCGACCAACTTCTCCTAAATCGTAACGCTTATCACTGAAAAATAATTTATCAATAATACCACGTGCCGTTTCATCATCTGGTGCATCAGCACCACGAAGTTGCTTATATATATGTTGAACAGCTTCCAACTCAGAGTTAGAAGTATCTTTATTAAGTGTGTTGTAAATGATAGAATAATCACCACTTACTTCTTCTTTTTGTACGAATACATTTTTAACCTCTACAGAAAGGATGGTAGCAATGTTACTTTCATCTAAAATAGTATCTCTTTCAAGTATGATTTCATTTCTTTCAATAGAAACTACTTCACCGGTATCTTCATCCACAAAATCTTCCACCCATGTACGTAATACACGTGCAGCAAGGCGTTTGCCTATTTGCTTTTCTAAATTTTTCTTATCAGCTTTTACTTCATCAGCCATACCGAACAATTCCAATATGTCTTTATCAGTTTCAAAACCAATAGAACGTAATAAAGTAGTAACAGGGAATTTTTTCTTACGATCAATGTAAGCAAACATTACATTATTAATGTCTGTTGCAAACTCCATCCATGCACCTTTAAAAGGAATTACACGGGCAGAGAAAATTTTGGTACCATTCGGGTGAATAGACTGACCAAAGAAAACACCTGGTGAACGATGTAACTGGCTTACCACCACACGTTCTGCACCATTAATTACGAAAGTACCACGGGGAGTCATATAAGGAATGTTCCCTAAGAACACATCCTGTACAATTGTTTGAAAATCCACATGCTCTTCATCATTACAGCTAAGGCGAAGCTTTGCTTTTAATGGAACAGCATACGTTAGACCTCTTTCGATACACTCATCTATAGAATAGCGAGGTGGATCTACGAAGTAATCTAAAAATTCCAATACGAAAATGTTCCGGGTATCACTTATAGGGAAATTTTCTTTGAACACACGAAACAATCCCTCTACATTACGCTTATCAGGCGTGGTTTCCAATTGGAAAAAGTCTTTAAATGACTGAATCTGGATACCTAGCAAATCAGGTTGTTCCGCTATGAGTTCAACCTTTCCAAAGTTGATACGCTTAGCAGCATTTGTTTTTGTTGCAGACATATATTAATTAAAACGTTTAGTGAAGACCCTTACATTGAAAAGTAGAGCTTGCGCTACTAAGTCAATTTAAGGATTGCAAAGGTATGGAATAAAATTAAATAAATTTCCAAAAAATTGAATTTGGCAGGAAGTTTGAAGAACGGCGAAATTTGAAATATTGTCATGCCGCATTTCGTTAACAATTATAATTATTACTTAAGAATAATCTATCATATTTAAATGTAAAAAAGCCATCACTAATCTGACAGCTTTTTCTTTTTTTGACAAGTTCCTTTTTAAATATTACTCAAATCTTCTTTCGCATTTGCCTCACGGGTAGCTTGATTCTTCAAACCATCTTCTTTAATTTCAAATGCTTTTTCGTGTACATCGTTTTTTATTTCATCTACTTTGTTTGACGCAGCATCAGCAGTATTTTCAACCTTATCTTTTACATTATCTGCAGCGTCCTGTGTTTTGCTGGTAAGTTCTTCATATTTATCTTCTGCTTTGTCTTTCCACTCCTCTGCTTTTTCTTTTGTAGCATCCCATGCATCATCAGCTTTATCTTTTGCCTTATCCCAAAGATCTTCTGCTTTATCAGTTGCATCATCCCATACCTCTCCTGCTTTATCTGCTAATTCAGACGCTTTGTTTTTTAATTTGTCAAAAAAACCTTCTTCTTTAATGATTTCGTCGCTCATAATTTGTTGTTTTAATAGATGATTAATAGTAAACGAAAATTACATATTTAGTTTCAAATTACCGCTTCATTCATACTATTTATTCATTAAGAATGAAAATAAATTTTTTTATTAAGCATAAAAAACTCCGAAATAAATTCGGAGTTTTTTTTAAATATTCAGAGAAAATTAAGCTATTTCAACTTCAGCACCTGCATCAGTTAATTTAGTTTTAAGTTCTTCAGCTGTTGCTTTATCAACACCTTCTTTAATTGCTTTTGGTGCACCATCAACTAGATCTTTAGCTTCTTTCAAACCAAGACCTGTAAGATCTTTAACGATTTTTACGATAGCTAATTTGTTAGCTCCTGCTGCTTTTAAGATAACATCAAAAGATGTTTTTTCTTCTACTGCCGCCGGGCCATCGCCTGCGCTCATTACAACTGCTGCTGCAGCTGGTTCAATGCCGTATTCTGATTTTAAGAATTCAGCTAATTCTTGGACTTCTTTTACTGTTAAACCTACTAGGCTTTCAGCTAATACTTTAATATCTGCCATGATTTGTTGTTTTTTTCCGGCTTCATATCCGCTTTGCGGATCCGACGGAGTGTTTTAAAAAAAATTTATTGCCTTAATTAACCATCAGCCAGGTAAAAATTTATTTTATTATGCTTCAGGCGTAGCAGGCTTTTCTTCTGCTGGTGCATCTGTAGCTGTTGCTTCTGCGGCAGGAGTTTCTGCTGCTGCCTCAACTACAGGAGCCGCTTCTGCAACTGGTTCAGTTGATGCTGTTGTTTCTGCAACAGGTGCTGCTTCTTCTGCTACCACTTCTTTAGCTGCATCTTTGTTTTGCAAAGCGCCTAATACTCTTTGTATTGGTGCCAATAATAATCCAATAACTTCACCAACAAGTTCGTTTTTGGTTTTAATCATTGTCAGCGCTTTCAACTGGTTATCGCCGGTAAATACATCACCATTAATAAATGCAGCTTTTAGCTCTGGTTTTTCGTTGTTGTTTGCTTTACGGAAACCTGCAAGAATAACAGCCGGATCTTTTGGATTTTCGCTGAACATCAAAGCAGTTACTTTGTGCAATGAATCAAATACACCTGCATATTTTTCAGCATCAATGCTTTCCAATGCTTTTTTAATAAGGGTATTTTTTGCCACTTTCATTTCCACTTGCTTATCAAAGCAATGGCTACGAAGTGTGCTTATTTGTGCTACAGAAAGACTTTCTGTATCTGTAATGTAAAAGTTGCTGTATTGTGAGAATTTACCTTTCAGCACTTCTATCACATCATTTTTTTCTTGTTTTGTCATTTCAATTATTTTTTTAATTCGCACCAATCTTTCCTCCCCTTCGGGCAGGCTGAGAGGAGCTTATTAGTTTTGAACAGATTTAGTATCAACCAAAATGCCTGGGCTCATTGAGCTAGCCATGCTTACTCCTTTAAGGTAAGTACCTTTAGAAGTAGCTGGTTTTAGTTTAATAAGCGCATTGATAAATTCCATTGAATTTTCAACCAGTTTTTCTGGTGCAAAACTGATACGACCGATTGAAGCATGAATAATTCCTGCCTTATCAACCTTAAATGCAATTTTGCCACCTTTCAAATCTTTAACTGCTCCTGCAACATCATTTGTTACAGTACCAGTTTTTGGATTTGGCATAAGGTTACGTGGTCCTAGTACTTTACCGAGTTTACCCATTTTAGGCATGACTGATGGAGTAGCTACAATTACGTCAACGTCTGTCCAACCACCTTCAATTTTTGCAATAAATTCATCTAAACCAACAAAATCAGCACCTGCTGCGGTAGCTTCTGCTTCTTTATCTGGCGTACATAAAACTAAAACAGATTTAGTTTTACCTGTACCGTGTGGCAATGAAACGGTTCCACGAATAGCTTGATCTGCTTTTTTAGGATCTACACCTAAGCGTACGTGTAAATCTACAGAGCTATCAAATTTTGTAGTATTAATATCTTTAACCAGCGCAGATGCTTCTTTTAATGTGTATGCTTTATTAGCATCCACTTTAGCATTGGCTAATTTTCTTTTTTTAGTAATCATTTTTTAAAGTTTTGTGATGATTCCTCCTTTCGGCGGACAAGATTAATTTTCCCAAGGAGCTTTACCTTCTACAGTAAGACCCATGCTGCGTGCAGTACCAGCCACCATACTCATTGCGCTGTTAAGCGTAAATGCGTTAAGGTCAGGCATTTTATCTTTCGCAATTTCTTCTACTTGAGCCCAAGTAACTTTACCCACTTTTACACGGTTTGGCTCTTTAGAACCAGATGTGATTTTAGCAGCTTCCATTAATTGAACAGGAGCAGGAGGAGTTTTAATTACAAACTCAAATGATTTGTCACCATAAACTGTGATGAGAACCGGTAATACTTTACCAGGTTTGTCTTGGGTTCTAGCATTGAACTGCTTACAGAACTCCATGATGTTGATACCCTTAGAACCCAATGCAGGCCCAATTGGCGGTGCAGGGTTGGCTTGTCCTCCTTTACATTGGAGTTTTACATAGCCTGTGATTTCTTTAGCCATATTTTTATTTTTTGGTGTTAACGTACCGCCTTATGGAGATACTCCCAATCCCTAAAACTTATTTTAGGGATTATTCAAAAGAACTATTTGGGGCTGCAAAAGTAAAGAAATTATTTATAATTAAGATAGGTTTTTACAACTTTTCTAATATTTATTTCAATAAATGAATTTCTTCTTACCAAAATTTTATGAAATATAATAGTAAGCATGATATAAAGTTTACGTATTTACATTTGTAAATAAAATTAAACCTATACATTCTTAAAACATCTTAATGAAATACTACGCAAGACTATTTTCAATGGCTACTGTCGGACTAATTGCAATCGTGCAACTAAGTTGTGCACAAGCTAACAATGCCAATAAGCAAGGAACAAAAAGAGTAGAAACTACCGCATCTAAAAATAAAGCTACAGCAGTATTTGCATCTGGCTGCTTTTGGTGTACAGTACATATTTTTGAAGCAATACCAGGAGTTGACAGTGCTATTGCAGGTTATGCTGGTGGCAATACTAAAAATCCTACTTATAGAGAAGTTGGTTCAGAAACTACTGGTCATGCAGAAAGTGTGTTGGTTTATTACGATCCAAAAGTTGTCACTTACGATGAATTGCTCAATGTGTTTTTCCTATCGCAAGATCCTACAACGCCTGACCAACAAGGACCTGACAGAGGATCATCTTATAGATCGGCTATATTTTTTGAAACTACAGAACAACAAACTTTAGCTCAAGCATCTATTGAAAAATATAATAAATCAGGCATGTTTAAAAAACCAATAGTAACTGAAGTAAAAAAGTTAGATGCTTTTTATAGAGCAGAACAATATCATCAACATTATATAATTAATAACCCAAATGATAGCTACGTTCAAAATGTATCATTGCCAAGGTTTGAATTATTTAAAGAAAAATATAAAGGAATGTTGAAATAAAATAATTCTGTTAAGTTCAATTATAATTATTTTATTTAATATCGGAAACAATATATATTATTGCACATTCGCTGTAGTTAACTATATCGAATGCACAATACACTATGAAAAAAATATTTTCTTTTTTCGAACATAAAATTAATCCTTTTTATCTTCAAATACGGATGAAAATACGAAGTATAAAAGATTTACTTACAAATTACTGGTATTATCTTTTTTGAGTTATTCAATTTTTGCATTGGTTGTTTTCTTGAATAAATTATATACAACAAACGTATTTCTTTTATCAACGTTCTTAATGGCAGCAGGTTTTATAACTGCGTTTATTTTTTTTAAAAAGAAATATATATTTTATACAAAAAATTTAATGTTACTCATTATTTTTTTGGGTATTTTCTTTTATGATACTACTATCGGTAGATGGGCTGGCGTTCACCTTTATTATTTTGCTTTCTTTTTTGCTACCGTAAATGTTTTTTCGTGGCAAATAGAAAAACAGGCTTTAATTTTTTACCTTATTTTGCCAATTGTATTATTTGCATATACAGTATTAGCTAACATACCAGATTATAATAACGTACCTACAGATAAAAATTTATCAAATGCTATCTATCTATTTAATTTTTGCATGACATTGGTTATTCTAGGAATTAATGGGTTTATTATTATAAAAGAAAATATTACAGCACAAAAAAAGCTTTCACTGTCAAAACTTAATCTCCAGTCCCTAATAGACAATACCCGTGGTTATATATGGAGTATCAATACTAATTATAAACTTATTGCTTTTAACACCTCCTTTAAAGATATTATTCATAGTCATTATAAAACTGAATGTTATGAAGGAATTGATGTGAGAACTTTTTTTTTATTTCCTAACAATCCAAAAGAATTATTGGGTATTTATGAAAGGGCTTTAAAAGGCGAATCATTTACCGAAGAGTATTTCTCGAACAATAATTATTTTGAAGTACAAGCCTCACCACTATATAATACTGAAAAAAAAATTAGAGGTGCCACTTTTCACAGTAGAATCATTTCTGCTAAAAAAATTGGGGAGCAAAATCTTCAACAATCGAAAATAAATTTAGAAACACTTATAAATAGTATAGGCAATAGTACATGGAGTATTACGGAAGATTATAAAATAATAGCGGCTAGCAAATTATATATAAGCGATATGAAAAAAATATTCGATATAGAAATTTGTGCTGGCTTTGATATTAGCACCTTGTTTAGCCTACCAAATTATCCTATTGAATGGAAAGAACAATACAATACAGTATTGAGTGGTAAGAATTTATTTGTTGATTATACTTTTGAAGATGAATTTTTTGAATTGAATGCTGTGCCTATAAAAAATATACATAACGAAATAGCGGGTGCCGTATTCTTTTCTAGAAATATTACTTACAGAAAAAATATAGAATTCGAATTAAATAAATCCAGAATTAAAGCAGAAGAAGCTGCTCTTGCCAAAGCTCAGTTTTTATCTAATATGAGCCACGAATTACGTACACCGTTAAATGGTATTATTGGCATTACAAATATTCTTTTAAGCGAAAAATATTTACCTGCACAAACAAATAACTTGGAAATTTTAAAGCACACGGGTGATCATATGCTTGTTTTAATAAATGATATTTTAGATTTTAATAAAATAGATGCAGGAAAAGTTGAATTGGAAAATAATCCATTTAACCTTATTGAAACAGTTGAAAAAATGAAATCTTTTTTTTCGTGGGAAGCATCTTCCAAAGGTTTGCATTTAGAGATTAATATTAATAAAGAATTAAACAGGCAGGTAAAGGGCGATGTTACAAGATTAAGACAGGTACTTACAAATTTATTAAGTAATGCTATTAAATTTACTGAAACGGGTTCAATCGTTTTTGAAATACAAATTTTAGAAAAACTCTCTGATAAAGAATGTTTGATAAGATTTTCCATAACTGATTCAGGAATTGGAATTGAGAAAGATAAACTTGACCATATATTTGAAAGTTTTGGACAGGCAGATGCCAGCATAATAAGAAAATATGGAGGTTCAGGTTTGGGACTAACCATTTCAAAAAAATTGATACAGCTCATGAATTCTGAACTTAATGTAGAGAGTTCTGTAGGAATAGGTAGCAAGTTCTGGTTCGATTTGGTAGTAGGCTGCTCTTTGGAAAATTCTTTATTACCCGTTGAAAAGAAATTAAATGAAATAGGTACTTTAGAATCTGTTCACATTTTGGCAGTAGAAGATAATGCTACCAACATGTTGGTCGTATGTAAAATGCTGGAAAAATGGAATGCAAAAGTAAGCCGAGCTAAAGATGGTTCGGAAGCTGTAGAGCTGGTGGAGAAGAACAATAATTTTCATCTTATTTTAATGGATCTACAAATGCCTGTTATGGACGGGTTTACTGCAACAAAGCACATCAGAGAGAAAAATAAAATAGTGCCTATTATTGCACTGACTGCCACCACAGATGAAGTACTCACCAATATACTTACACAAAAAGGAATGAATGATGTAGTGCAGAAACCATTTATACCTGAGCAATTATTCTATAAAATAAAACAAGTACTAGCAGTTTAACTTCATTCTACATTTTATTAATTTTCAATTAAAGAATCTAAAAACACACAACAAATTTTGTGTTACTGTAGTACATTTTGATATAAAATGAATCAATAAAAAAAGCCATCTCAAAATTTTAGAGATGGCTTTTCGTTATAATTTATTTACTTAAGCTAATTTTTCTACCTGCATATAACTTAATTCTACAGGAGTAGCACGACCAAATATTTTTACCTGTACTTTTAGTTTTTTCTTCTCATCATTCACTTCTTCAATAACTCCATTAAAATCATTGAATGGTCCATCAATAATTTTGATGGTCTCACCAATAATAAATGGTTCGCTCATGGTAACACCACCTTGATCCGTCATTTCATCTACACGACCAAGCATTTTGTTTACTTCAGCTTTTCTTAAAGAAATGATATTTCCTTTTGATCCTTTGCCATCTGTAAGAAAATGCATTACATTACTTATACCACTTACGTGTTGAATAATATCATCCGTTAATTTACCATCTGTAACTTCCATCATTATATAACCCGGATAGAAATTTCGCTCTCTCATCACCTTCTTACCATTAGCTACTTTATAAACCTTCTCTACGGGCAAAAAAATCTGAACAATTATTTTATCCCAACCATTTCTGATTATATCCTTGTCAAGGTATTCCTTGATTTTTCTTTCTTTTCCACTTACCACTCTTAACACATACCACTTATTATCTTTTGCAGGTTTTTCAGTAGATGGTGTTGAAGCAATCGGGCTATCATCTGTTATAATATCTTCCATGATTACTTAAATAAAGAGTAAATAAATTTCATTGAATTGTTTGCTACAAAATCCATAACACCTACTATAAAAGTGATAAATAATGTGGCTCCCAAAACAATCATTGTTGACTGAGTAAGTTGTTCCCATTTAGGCCAACTAACTTTCTCTGTCATTTCAAGATAAGATTCTTTTACAAAAACTGTAAACTTGTTCATAAAACATAATTTGCTAATTAGCTAAAGTGCTAATGTGCTAATGAAAAAATGAAGACCATTTAAAAATTGTGATTCATACAATTTAAAATGTATTAGCACGGGAACTAGGATTCGAACCAAGATCAAAGGTTTTGGAGACCCGTATGCTACCGTTGCACCATTCCCGTGTGTTGCCTATTATTTCTTTTTAAGAAACTTTTAGACCTATTTAAAGAACTCTATACTACTAATGTTTTAAACAACAAAGTACCAAGGGTAATGACCAAAGGTACTTTGTTGTATTTTATTTTTTAAAAATCTTTTCTCAAAGATTAAATTCTATTCTTATTTAATGATATCTGTAACCTGACCAGCACCTACTGTACGACCACCTTCACGTATTGCAAACTTAAGACCTTTCTCCATAGCGATTGGTTGAATAAGTTTAACAGTAAAGTTAGTATTATCACCAGGCATAATCATTTCAGTTCCTTCATTTAAAGTAACCTCTCCAGTTACGTCCGTTGTACGGAAATAGAATTGAGGACGATATTTGTTAAAGAATGGAGTATGACGACCACCTTCTTCTTTAGAAAGAACGTAAACTTCACCTTTAAATTCAGTATGCGGAGTAATAGAACCAGGCTTACAAAGAACCATACCACGGCGGATTTGAGTTTTCTCAATACCACGTAATAAAAGACCTGCGTTATCTCCAGCTTCACCTTCGTCAAGCAATTTCTTAAACATTTCTACACCTGTACAAGTAGAAGCCAATGGCTTTTCCATCAATCCAACAATTTCGATAGCCTCACCTACTTTAATACGACCTCTTTCTATACGACCTGTAGCTACTGTACCACGACCTGTAATAGAGAATACATCCTCCACACTCATCAAGAAAGGTAAGTCAACCAAACGTGGAGGAACAGGGATATAACTATCAACAGCATCCATCAATTCAGTTATTTTATCTACCCATTTTTGCTCACCAGCTAATGCGCCAGTTGCAGAACCTTGGATGATTGGTGTGTTATCACCGTCAAAACCGTAAGAAGAAAGCAATTCACGAACTTCCATTTCTACTAATTCAAGTAATTCTGGATCATCAACTAGATCTACTTTATTCATAAATACCACTAATTGAGGAACGCCTACCTGACGTGCAAGTAAGATATGCTCTTTAGTTTGTGGCATTGGACCATCAGTTGCAGCTACTACTAATATAGCACCATCCATTTGAGCAGCACCAGTAATCATGTTCTTTACATAATCGGCGTGACCTGGACAATCTACGTGTGCGTAGTGGCGACTATCTGTAGCGTACTCTACGTGAGCTGTATTAATCGTAATACCCCTTTCTTTTTCTTCTGGAGCACCATCAATATCATCGTAATTTTTTTTCTCCGCTAAACCTCTTTTTGACAAAACATCGGTTATAGCGGCTGTTAGTGTTGTTTTACCATGATCCACGTGACCGATAGTACCAACGTTAAGATGGGGTTTATCCCTCTTGAATGATTCTTTTGCCATTTTTTAAATTTTAATATTTGTTTTGAAAATTAGATTTTCGTTTAAAGTCTGATAAATCAAGGACTGTTATTTTTAACCCTTTCGGATATTAATTTTTTTGAGCCATCAGTGAGAATCGAACTCACGACCTCTTCCCTACCAAGGAAGCGCTCTACCCCTGAGCTACGACGGCTTATAGAGCCATCAGTGAGTATAGAACCACAACCTTCCCGATACAAATATCGGGACGCTCTACCCCTGAGCTACGACGGCTAGTCAGCAGGCAATTTGCAAAAAGCAGTTGGCAACTGCACTCTGCAAATTGCCAACTACAAAGAGCGGAAGACCGGGCTCGAACCGGCCACCTGAAGCTTGGAAGGCTACCGCTCTACCAAATGAGCTACTTCCGCTGGTTAATGTGATAATTTGCTAATTAGCAAATGTGCTAATGCAAACTCACGTATTTAAAAGAACTTCCAATTAGCTAATTAGAACATTATCGAATTAGCTAATTTACTTTGTGGGCAGAGTAGGTTTCGAACCTACGTACTCGTGAGAGAACAGATTTACAGTCTGTCGCCTTTAACCACTCGGCCATCTGCCCGGTTATAATTATCAATAATGAATTAATAATTATTAATTTAAAAGAGCCGAAAACTGGAGTCGAACCAGCGACCTTCCCGAAATACATTTCGGGATGCACTATCCAACTGCCAAAATTTACCTGCCTGGAGCCGAAAACTGGAGTCGAACCAGCGACCTACTGATTACAAATCAGTTGCTCTACCAACTGAGCTATTTCGGCTTATATACTTATTTCAAATTTCAATTTAGCAGAAAGTCGAACCAATGACCTTCCCGAATACTTTCGGGATGCTCTACCAACTGGGCTATTTCGGCTTATACACTTAATTCAAATTTTAATTTATGTAGAAAGTCGAACCAACGACCTTCCCGAATACTTTCGGGATACTCTACCAACTGTACTATTTCGGCTTATATTTTAAAGAACTTTCCATTTGAATTAGTACAAAATTGTTGTACATATTTTTTAATGGAGTGCAAATGTAAGAGAATTTTATTAACCAAAAAATTTTGTAAAAGTTTTTTTAAATCTTTTTTAAATATCTGTCTAATAAAAAAGCCTGTAACTAAATTTTACAGGCTTTTTTACACATAAATAATATTTACTTTTTATGCGGCTAGCTTTTCTTTTTTTCTTTTTATTTGGTTAATAACTGCATCCAAAGCCCCATCAAAACTTTCTTCGAATGATTTTGAAGAATGTTTTACAAAAAACTCATGGCCTGGTATAAGAACTTTTATTTCGGCTATTTTATCTTTTATGTTGTGGACAATATTATCAAGTTTTAGATAAACATCAACTTTTGTTACTCTATCGTGAAACTGCGTTATTTTGCCACACTTACTTTCAATATGGTCTACTAATTTTGAATCTGCATCAAAGTGCACTGTCTGAATGTTTACGTTCATAACCTTTTTTTTAAGTGATAGATAAAAATTAATCAGGTATAAATAATTACATAGGCTTAAAAAAATTATAATAAATCATTCTCTTTTTTTGTTGATACAAGTTAGCAAATAATGTATCTATAATCAAATTAAAAGCTGTTAATTTTTTTACCCTTTTGGATGTGCTTTTTTATAAACATCTTTTAATTTTTCGATGGTGTTATGGGTGTAAACCTGGGTGGCAGCAAGGCTGCTGTGTCCAAGCAATTCTTTTACAGCATTTAAATCGGCCCCATTATTCATTAAGTGTGTAGCAAAACTGTGTCTCAATATATGTGGGCTTTTTTTTTCGATGGTAGTTACCTTTGATAAATACTTTTTTACAATGTTATAAACCGTTTTAGGATCAAATTCCTCTCCCCTTTCATTAACGAATAAAACCATATTTTCATTGTATGGAAATAATCTTTTCTTTTCATCACTGTATTTTTTTAACTCATGTATTAAACCTTTAGTTATTGGAATAATTCTTTCTTTGTTTCCTTTTCCCAAAACTTTTACACTAGAGTTCATCCTATCTATACTATGCTCTTTAAGATGTAACAATTCCGCTTTTCTCATGCCTGTAGCGTACAAAACTTCTATCAATAACTTTTCAGTAATACCCTTAAAACCTTCAGAAAATTCAATGGAAGTAAATAAACTATTGGTATCTTTTTCTAATACAAATTGTGGCAGCCTTTTGGGCATTTTGGGTGAAATAATTGCTGCTACAGGATTTACTTTTACTTGTTCATTTTTTAATAAATATTTAAAAAAAGAACGTAGTGAAGAAATTTTTCTGTTTAAAGATCGGGAACTCATCTCCTGTTCTTTGAGGAAAGCTAGCCAAGTGCGTATGTAGGTGGTTTTAATATCAGCAACATCTGTGCAACGGAATTCATTTTGCATAAATGCTGCAAAACTATTTAAATCTGTATCGTAAGAAACGATGGTATGCTGGCTGTAACGTTTTTGAAACTGAAGATGTTCCAAAAAATTGTTTTGATGAGTTTGAAAAGGTATAGACATAAAAAAACTGATGATCAAAGTTAGTGATAACCTATCATCAGTTTTATTATAAATAATTTACGGTATTAATCAAATTTACCTTCAGAAAGCTGCTGCTTGTAAACTGCTTTCAAAACTTCCATACGACGACGGATAGATGGCTTTATAAAAGCTTGTCTTTCTCTTAACTGAAGAAGTGTACGACTTTTCTCGAATTTCTTCTTATACTTTTTAAGTGCTTTGTCTATGTTTTCGCAATCTTTAGAATCTATTATTAGCATTATGTTATACCCCCTTTTGATGATTTAGGATTGCAAAGATAAAAGAAAAATTTAAAAAAAGAAATTTAATAAACATTTTCCGAAATTTACATCATGTTTACAGGAATAATTGAGCAACTTGGCTCCGTAGAAAGTATAGAAAAAAAAGACAGCAACATAGCTTTAAAAATAAATGCACCGCTAACTAGTGAACTTAAAATAGACCAAAGTGTGAGCCATAGTGGTATTTGTCTTACTGTAGAAAGCATTTCAGAAAACACCTACACTGTTACTGCTATAGATGAAACTATAAAGAAAACAACCATTGGGCATTGGAAAAGGGGCACAGTAGTAAACTTAGAAAGATGCCTTCGTTTTGATGGAAGGCTAGATGGACATATTGTACAGGGACATGTAGATACAATAGGAAGATGCACTATGGTAACAGAAAAAAATGGGAGTTGGGAATATCGTATTTCATTTGATAAGAAATTTGCAGCTCTGGTAATTGAAAAAGGTTCTATTTCTCTTAATGGAATTAGCCTTACTATTTTTAATGTTTTGGATGATAGTTTTACGGTAGCTATTATCCCTTACACTTACGAACATACAAATATGCATACCCTAAAAGAGAATGACAGCGTGAACTTAGAATTTGATATGATTGGTAAATATGTAAACAGAATAGCCCTTTATAATTCCTGATTAGTATTTGTTTTTACTGAATCTACAATTTTATTTTTTTCAAATTCAGCGTCAATAATCACTTTTTCTGCAATTTTTTTTGCCTCCATTATAGTTCCCTTTTCTTTTTCTGCATGTTGTATAGTTTCACTATTAGATAATACTTCTACCATTTGAACTATTTGCGCATGCTTTGATGGTTGTATTGGAGAACCAAATGCAATAGCCCACTGTTTTGCAAATGCTGCCCCCAAGTATAAGATAATAGAAGAATAATAAACCCAAACAAGTAAAACTACAAGTGACCCTGCAGCACCGAACGTACTACCCACTTTGGTTTGAGATATATACAATGAAATTAAAAATTTTCCTATCATAAATAAACTAGCTGTTACTAAGGAGGCTGTTCGTACCTGGCTCCATTTTATTTCTGCATCGGGCAACATTTTAAATATAACTGCAAATAGAATAGATACTATAAACAGTGTAACAGCGATGTTAAGTATGTATGTAGCCCAAACTGCAACAGATGAAAAATTTTGAGAAAGCTTATCACTTAATCCATCCATAATAGTAGAAATGCCGAGTGTAACGAGCAATAAAAAACCGAGGCTTCCAATCACCCCAAAGGAAATCATTCTTGTTTTAAAAAAGCCTCTAATACCTCTACCTTTTTTTGGTCGAACTCCCCAAATACTGTTTATGGAATCTTGAATTTCTACAAAGAGAGATGTTGCAGCTATAAACAAACCGACAACACTTACAATTCTTGCTACAATGCTTACAGTTTCTTTACCTGAAGTTTTTATCATTTCCTGAACCTGCTGCGCACTTGCTTCCCCCACAAAACTTTTCATTTGATTATAAATGGTGCCTTCAATTGCCTCTTTTTGAAAAAAAATAGTGGTTAAAAAAAGAATAATTACCAACAAAGGTGCCATTGAAAAAATGGTGGTATAAGCTAGTGATGCGCTCAATTTCATTATTTTATGTTCTCCAAAACCTCCAAATGTTTTTTTAATAACCGAGAATATATTTTTTAAGTTTTTTTCTTTCATTATGCTTGCAAAATGTAATTGTTAGATTTTCATTTTAAAAACAAACATCATTCCCTTAATTGTACAAACGCAAAAAGCAGCATTTTATCTGCTGCTTTTCCATTTTACTTTAATTTTTTTTATTCCCCTTCAATTCTAAAACTCACTTTACATACTACACCCCAAGAAGCAATTTCGCCATTGCTTACATGCACTTTTTGGTCTTTAATCCAAACAGAATCGATGTTTCTGATAGTTTTGGAAACTTCTTTTACTGCTTCTTTTACTGCATCTTCAAAACTTACTTTTGATGTTGCAATTACTTCGATAACTTTTACGACTGCCATGGTTATTATTTTAAAGGTTGTGATTAAAAGCAGGAAAAAAATACCTGCGCATTTCCACATGTAAGATAAAATAATAATGTAACAAATTATTGTTCCATTGAAAAACAAATGGTGGGTGGCTGCGATGCTTAGACGAAAATCCTTTTATTGCCTGCCTTTGAGGCAATAAAATATTGGAGGCGGGCAGCGGACAAATGTTGAATATTGGTAGTTGATAAAAGCCCCAAGAAATATTTATTATTTACTATTTCCTATTTATAATTTACTATTTACCATTTCTTATTTTGGAGTACCATTAAATATGGACCCATTCACATTTCACAACTCACCATTCACTCCCCCATCATCTCCTTCACCTCTCTCACCACATCTTCTACATTTGGTTTGGCAAAATAATCTCCATCGCTGCCATAACCCGGGCGGTGCGCTTTTGCTGTAAGTGTACGTGGCGAAACATCTAAATATTTATAGCCTTTTTGCTCTTCCATTACTTTATTAAACATGTAAGCAGCTGCACCACCGGGTACATCTTCATCAATAAAAATAATGCGACTCGTTTTTTTAAGAGAGGCTACAATGCTGTGGTTGATATCGAATGGCAACAGCGTTTGTACATCTATCACTTCGCAACTGATGTTCATTTTGGTTAAAGTATCTGCTGCTTCCTGCACAATGCGCAAGGTAGAACCGTAGCTTACAATGGTTACATCATCGCCTTCTCTCAACACGTCACAAACGCCTAATGGCACTGTAAACTCAGCAAGATTGGTGGGCAATTTTTCTTTTAAGCGATAGCCATTTAAGCATTCTACTACCAAGCTGGGGTCATTGCTTTGCAACAATGTGTTGTACATACCTGCTGCCTGCGTCATATTTCTTGGTACGCAAACATACATGCCACGGAGTGCATTTACTATCATACCCATAGGCGAGCCACTGTGCCAAATACCTTCGAGCCTATGGCCACGTGTACGCACAATGAGCGGAACACTTTGCTGCCCTGCTGTACGAAAATGGGTTGTAGCCACATCATCGCTTAAGGGTTGCAAACCGTACAATAAATAATCTAAATATTGAATTTCTGCAATGGGGCGCAATCCTCTCAAAGCCATACCTATGCCTTGCCCCATAATAGTGAGTTCTCTTATACCAGTATCAAAAATGCGATCGCTGCCATATTTTTCCTGCAGGCCACTAAACCCCTGGTTTACATCTCCAATAAAACCTAGGTCTTCACCAAAGGCTGCTACTTTATTGTTGTTGGCAAATAACTGATCAAAATATTTATTGAGTACTTCGTAACCATTTACTGCAGGTGCGCCCTCTTCAAATTGTGCTGCAATAACCGGAACTTTTAATGCTGATTTTGCACCTTCGTTGTATAAAAAAGAACTGTATTCTTTTGCGCCTTTTTGTAATAACTCATCGTAAAAGGCTTTTACTTCAACAGCTTTTTCAGCAGGTAAATTATATAATACTGTGGCAAGCGTCTTTAAAATATCTCTTTTATATGGTTCACGCAAACTGCGTAAATCTGCCGCATGTTTTTTTGCGGTTTCATCGTTGGTATTATCAAGTATGGTAACTGCAGTAGTTACAATTTGTTTTATTGGGCCCAGATAATTTTCCCAAGCAGCTTGTTTGGCTTGCTTTACTTCGGCGATAGCTTCGTTTTCAATTTCTTTAATTTCATCTTCTTCTGCCAAGGCGTTTTCAATAATCCAGCTGCGCATTTGCTTTATGCAATCCCATTCTTTTTCCCAAGCCAAACGATCTGTTTTTTTATAGCGTTCATGGCTACCGGAAGTAGAGTGACCTTGCGGCTGCGTAATTTCTTCTATATGAAAAATGGCCGGGGTATGGGTTTCTCTAATCTTATCAATAGCAGGTTCCAGCACTTCGCACATACCCGCATAATCCCATCCTTTTAATTTATAAATATCGAACCCATTTGTACCATCTTCTTTTTGAAAACCAGCCAAGGCATCTGATATGGAACCTTTGGTAGTTTGGTATTCTTTTGGAACAGAAATGCCATACCCGTTATCCCATACAAAAACTGCTAATGGCACTTGCAATACGCCCGCAGCATTAATGGTTTCCCAAAAATGCCCTTCGCTTGTAGATGCATCGCCAATGGTACAAAAACATATTTCGTTGCCGTTATTGCTTAAGGTGGTTTCGTTTTTTAACTCTTTTACATTTCTAAAAAACTTACTGGCAAAAGCTAATCCAAGAGCACGGGGCATTTGCCCGCCCGTGGGCGCTATATCGCTTGAAATATTTTTAATTGTAGCCAATGGAAGCCACTCTCCTGCTTCGTTTACCATTGGTGTAGCAAAATGTGCATTCATTTGACGACCTGCACTAAACGGATCGTGGGTTACATCTGCATCTGCATATAATTGTGCAAAAAATTGTTGTACGGTAGCTAAGCCACTTGCAAAGGCAAAAGTTTGGTCTCGGTAATAACCAGATCTAAAATCGCCGGGTTTAAAAAACTTAGCCATGGCTATTTGCGGTACTTCTGCGCCATCGCCAAAAATGCCAAATTTAGCTTTGCCTGTAAGTACTTCTTTTCTGCCCAGCAAACTTGCCTCTCTACTAATGCACGCAAAACCATAATCATTTAATACTTCAGTACGAAAAGTATCGAAACTTAATTTTTCATCGTGTGCAGCATCTATATTATTAATAGTATCCATAGTTATATAAGTTGCAGCAAAAATATTGATTTTAAAGTGCTTTGTTAAAAAACTGTAACCAGATTTCTAAATTATTTAAAAAAGCAAACCTTTTTGTATATTTGAGGTCTCTAAAATAAAAATGTAATTACATGAAAAAATTATTTTTAATTACTTCGTTATGTGTTGGTTCATTAGCTATTAATGCGCAAGTAGCAGCGGTTGATCCACATGCTGGCCATAACCATGGTACAGAAGCAAAAAAACCTATAGCAGCAGTAGATGAACATGCAGGTCATAATCATGGTACAGAAGCAAAAAACACTGTAGCCATTACTCCATCAACAGCGGCGGTACCAGCAGTAGAAATGTTGGCGGTGGCTGAATCTTATGACTTTGGTAAAATACCACAAGGCAAGCCTGTAACACATAATTTTGAGGTGACCAATATTGGAAAAACGGCTTATAAATTAGATAACGTAGCAGCAAGCTGTGGATGTACTACACCGGAATGGAATAAAGAACAGGTTATTAATCCGGGTGAAAAGACTTCTATAAATGTAGGTTTTAATGCAGCTGCTGAAGGGCCATTTACAAAACCAGTAACTATTACTTATAATGGCAATCAAACAAAAGTAATTACTATTAAAGGTGAAGTTTGGAAAACACCAGCTGCAAGTGCACCGGGTAATACAGGACTTAATGAGTTAAAAAACTAAAAACAACAATTTAATTTTAAAAAACAAGCAAAAAGATGAAAAAATTATTATTCGCATTTACAGCAATGGTATTATCTGCAGGTGTATTTGCACAGGTTAAAGCTGATGATATTGCAAAAATTAAGATGGAAACTATCGACTTAGGAAAAATTCCTCAGGGTGTTCCAGCTGTTTCTACATTTGTTGTTACCAATATTGGTAAAACAGATTTAATTATTGAAAGTGCAAACCCTACTTGTGGCTGTACTGTAGGTGATTATACAAAATCTCCTATCAAGCCAGGACAAACAGGAACGATTACTGCTACTTTTAACGCTGCAGCAGTTGGACCAATTGACAAGCATATGAATGTAAAATTTGCAGGTTCAGATGATACGAAAAGCATTGGTTTTAAAGGTGAAGTTTTAACTACTGAAGACTATGCAAAATTAAAAGGTGAAAAAGTACCTTCTTCAACTGTAGCAGTAAAAGCAACTCCAGTAAAAGCAAGTTCACCTTCATCGAAAGTTATTAAAAAAACTAAAAAAACTAAAACTGCAAAGGCTGCTGTTGTAGCTTCTTAAGGTTTATAATTATTTAATAGAGAAACCTCCGCATTTGCGGAGGTTTTTTTATTAGCTTTATCTTAAGGGGCACTGAAAAATTTTTTTGTCCCGCTAATTTTTCGATTGTTAAAGAATGGCTTTTTATACATGCGATAAATTATAATACTTGTAGGTTCAAAAAATATGCTTTTAAAATAATAAATATGACAGAAGAAAAATACAGTTACGGAATGATAGGACTGGGCACCATGGGTTGCAATCTGGTTTTAAATATGAGCGACCATGGATTTAGCGTGGCAGGGTATGATAAAAATATTTTACAAACTGATAACCTTAATGCACAGGCACAAGGAAAAAATGTAAAAGGATTTAATGAAATTGGAGCATTTGTAGCATCGCTAAAAGTACCAAGAGTTATTATGTTATTGGTACCCGCCGGGCCTATTGTAGATGCAGTGATAAGCGACTTAAAGCCACATATAAGCGCTGAAGATATTGTAGTTGATTGTGGTAACTCTCATTTTAGTGATACACAAATAAGAATTGATACGCTTGCAAAAGAACATATACATTTTGTAGGGCTCGGTGTATCAGGAGGTGAAACCGGTGCTAGGTTTGGGCCAAGTATTATGCCTGGTGGAGATATGGAAGCTAACAAAAAATTAGCTCCCATGTTAAAAGCAATAGCTGCTAAAATAAATGGACAACCATGCACTGCATACATGGGTGCAGGTGCAGCAGGGCATTATGTAAAAATGGTACACAATGGTATTGAATATGCCATAATGCAAATGCTTGCAGAAACATATCATTTATTAAAAACCTATGCTGGCTTAAACAATGATGAATTGCATTATGTGTATGATGAATGGAATAAAGGAAGACTACAATCTTTTTTAGTAGAAATAACTGCAGCTATTTTTTTACAGAAAGATGAGGATAGTGAAAACAGGTTGGTTGATAAAATAAAAGACACCGCCAAGCAAAAAGGTACAGGTGCCTGGATGAGTCAGGATGCAATGGCAACAGGCTCTCCTATCCCTGCTATAGATGCTGCAGTTTCTGCCAGAATATTATCATCTATGAGATTGGAAAGAAAAAATGCATCAACTATTTACCCAGTTAAAACAGAGAATTCTTTTAATGGCGATAAGCAAAGTTTTATTACCATGCTGGAAGAAGCATTGTACACCGCATTTGTAGTTACTTATGCGCAAGGGCTTTCTATGCTGCAAACATCATCAGACTTTTATAAATACGGCACCAACCTTACCACAGTTGCATCTATATGGCGTGGTGGTTGCATTATTCGTGCAGCTATGTTGGAAGATATTATGGAAACATATAAAACGGAGCCGGGTATCAAAAATATATTGAATGGAAAAAAATTCAGTGAAGCCATAAACGCATCTCAACAATCTTTAAGAAATATTGTGCAGATTGGTGTGCAACAAGCAATACCATTGCCATCTTTAAGTGCATGCTTACACTATTTTGATTCGTATAGGAGTGAATGGTTGCCGGCAAACTTAACGCAGGCGCAGAGAGATTTTTTTGGCGCACATACGTATGAGCGAATAGATAAGGAAGGGATTTTTCATACGGAATGGAATGCGGTGATACAGTAAGAAATGGTTGCCACGAATGGCTCGAATTTACACGAATGAATACAAAGAAATAAGTAGCGTAAAATATAATTATTAGCAGCATTGCAAAAAATACAGTCAGTTTTAAAATAATTTTTAGAAACCTTTATAGTATTGATTCTAATTGATAGCCTGAATTTTTATTGCTATAAGTTCATAACAAAGTCTTATAATTGAAAGAACCCATTCGTGAAAACCTGCCTTTGCCGTCAGGCAGGTTTGTGTAATTAGTGGCAACAAAAAATTAACGTAGTTTAAATTCAAATTAAAAAATATTAATGGAATAAACATGGAGAATGTAACCAAAACAAAACCTACCATCATCACTATTTTTGGTGGATCGGGCGACCTTACCTGGCGCAAATTAATTCCTGCATTGTACAATCTTTATTTAGATGGATGGCTTAATGAAAAGTTTAGCATTGTATGTATTGGTCGTACAGAAATGAAAGATGGGGAGTTTGTAAAAAAGCTACAGGAAGGAGTAGATAAATTCTCCCGCAGCGGAAAAACAGTGGCTGACAAATGGACAGCCTTTTCTAAATACATTGTTTATAAAACCGGAGACTTTACTAACAAAGGAACTTTTACCGCCATTAAAAAAGATGTAAATGTTTTTGAAAAAGAAGCGGCCGAAACAGTGAATAAGATTTTTTACATGGCAGTGAATCCGCAGTTTTTTGAAGGCATAGCAGATGGGTTGAAGGAAGCAGGGTTAAATGAAGATTGCGACCATTCCAGGCTTGTTATAGAAAAGCCTTTTGGTACCGATTTAAAAACTGCCAAAGCTTTAAACGAAAAATTATTATCTATTTTTCAAGAGAGCCAGTTGTTTAGAATAGATCATTATTTGGGGAAAGAAACCGTACAAAACTTACTGGCATTTCGTTTTGCCAATGCATTGTTTGAACCATTGTGGAACAGAAATTATATTGAAAATGTTCAAATATCTGTCTGCGAAAAAATAGGTGTGGAAGACCGAGGTGCCTATTATGACCATAGTGGTGCCTTAAGAGATATGGTGCAAAACCATGTGATGCAATTACTTTGTTTAATAGCCATGGAGCCGCCTGTATCTTTTGATGCAAATGAAATAAGAAATAAAAAAGCCGATGTACTGCATGCCATCAGAGAAATAAAAAGAGAAGATGTGCATGAGTTTGCAAGCCGTGGCCAATATGCCGGCGGCTGGCAAGAAGGTGAAAAAGTAAAAGGCTACAGAGAAGAAAAAGATGTACCCAAAGAAAGCAGTACAGAAACATTTGCAGCCATTAAATTTTTTGTAGATAACTGGCGCTGGAGCAATGTACCATTTTATGTACGCAGTGGTAAACGAATGCAGCAAACTATTTCTGTAATAACGGTGCAGTTTAAACCAGTGCCACACCAGTCGTTCCCCGATGAAGCAATAGAGAACTGGCAACCGAACCGAATGATTATAAACATACAACCCGATATGGGAATTCGCATTCGTTTTCAGGCAAAAAAGCCGGGGTTAAAAATGCAATTGAATCCTGTTGACATGACTTTTAATTACAACGATACGTACAGCAGCGGTATACCCGAAGGGTATGAAACATTGTTGCTAGATGTGATAGAAGGTGATGCAACACTCTTTATGCGGGCAGATCAGGTAGAAGCTGCATGGGAAGTGATAACGCCTATTTTAGAAATGTGGAAAGACAACCCATCGGTAAATTTTCCTAACTATGCAGCCGGTACTAACGGACCTGAAACTGCCGAAGCATTGATAGCAAGAGATGGCAATAATTGGATTATACTTCCCTTTGAAAAAAAGAAAGATGAATAAAGTAACCCGTTTTGAAAACGCAGATTTATTGGCAAAAGCGGCAGCAGAATATTTTATAATATTAGCTGCTGAAGCCATAGAAGAAAAAGGAAAATTTACAGTTGCATTATCTGGCGGCAATACACCAGCAGCTATGTACAAATTATTAGCCACCGATTTTTACAGCCAACAAATAGACTGGAAAAAATGTTATTTTTTTTGGGGAGATGAACGTTGTGTTCCACTAAATGATAAAGACAACAATGCATTTAATGCAAAAAATATTTTGTTGGATAAAGTACCAGTACCGAAAAAAAATATTTTTATAATACCTGTAGATGAAAGCCCCGTGAATGCCGCTATTTATTATGAAGCCACCATTAAAATATTTTTTAAAACTGATAAGCCAGTATTCGATTTAATTTTATTGGGCATGGGTGATAATGGACACACCGCATCTCTCTTTCCTCACACAACTATTTTGTACGAACAAAATGCATTGGTTAAAGAAGTGTATGTGGCCGAAATAAAAATGTACAGAGTTAGTTTTACTGCTCCGTTAATAAATAATGCAAAGCATATTTTATTTTTAGTTGCAGGGAAGGGGAAGGAAGAGATGTTGAAGAAAGTGTTGGAAGGAGAGTATTTGCCAGAGGAATATCCGGCACAGATAGTGAGAGGTGGGGAATGGTGGGTGGGGTGAAGGGATTTTTTTAATAACATGAAAATTTTTAAGATACCCATCATGACAGCACTGGAATTTTTCAATAAAAATAATTCTTCTACCCGAAATTTTGAAGGTGGTTCACTTTGTATATGGGGAAGTTGGTTCGGCAGACCGATGGATAATTTCCACATACTTGAGACTGTAACATTCGATGAAGAATTAAATATATTGACACTTATATTCGGTAATGGAGAACACCTGACTATTTGGAATGCAGAGCATATTTCTGAAAAAAAAGGGCATTTTCAAATTCTCCAAGCAGACAAAATTTTATGGCAATGGTACTATAATGGAAAACCTCAAACAAAGGAAAATTTATTGTTTGAGGAATATGAATATCTTGACGGTAAAATAACTTTAATGACAAATATAAATTGGTTCAAAAAAGACAATATCGAATTGTCAAGTAAAAAGCCTGCTGTTTCAATGTCCTGACAAAAATCTTTTAACCTATATATCATATTCCATTTTGGAAATGCAGTATAAAGAATAATAAGAAATATATTCATGAGGCAATACGCTGCTGGTTACAAACCAAGCAGCGGCGAAGATTGAAACGAAGATTAACCGAGACTTGTATTTACAAATTTTTCAACCCTCCACCGAAGAATGAATTTGAGGTTTATAATCCATCTTAAAAGCCGCTACATAACTAGCAGGAGTTAACACATCAACTATTTCATCTTTATTGTAGTTACTTATTTTTTTATATCCTTTAAAAGACCATAAATATAAATGTTGGTTGTACCATAAATACGCATCTTCATCGTTAGGTAATTTTATAAAAACTCCATTGGGCAATGTATTTAAAGTGGCGGTAAAAGTTTTTTGTACGTTGTTTTTATCTAATCTTTCTGCGTGTATAATTTCATCAATAACATTCATTTTTGTACTTGGCAATAAGCCATGTTGTTCGCCATTGGCTTGTAGCCATAATGTTTTAAAAAGTTTAAAATCTGTATGTCTGCAAAAACCACAAGGGCGATGGCCTGCAGCAAAGGCAGTAGCTTCATCCAAAAAAAATAATTCTGTCCAGCGGTTGGGGGTCATTACTTGCCGGTGTAATGTTTTATATTTCAGCAAGCAGGTTATCCAATATTTTACTGCGTGGTTTTTAATTATTTGTTTTTGGTTGTTATGTATTACGCCTCTGTTGCCTGTGTAAGCGCCACATTCGGGACTGGTAATTATTTTGCTAAATGGGTTTACCCTGTTTTGTAATGGCATGTGATGTACTTAAATATTGGTTTCAAATGTACTTTATCTATCCTTAGAGTTAAGAGAAGCGCCTCTACGGATTTAAAATAAAAGAGAGACTTTATATCGACAAACAATAAAAAAATTACAAACAAAAAATACAAACTCTCCTTAAAACCTGTTGCACAATTAAAGCCCATTAAAGAAAATCTGCTGAGCATAGCCGGGATAGCAGCGAATGCCGCTGCATTTGAGCGGCAGCAGCGAATAGCCCGAAACAAATGCTGAAAAATGTTTCTCCAGCTCATGCTCCCCAAACATCGCAAAGTTAAAAGTCGATTATAATCTTACTTCAATTAAAAAATAATTTAAAATATTTTAAAATTATTTTCTGCATAAAATATGTTGGCTAAGCATTTATAAAATAATAATTTATCTAATTTTTTTTAAACTTTATAAGACCATATTTAAAATATTTTTTACCATTCCTAATAAATTAGTTGTTCTCCTAATGAATTAGTAGTACATTTGTTTTAAATATATAAGCAATGGTAAAATTAGCCAAAAGAGAAGAGCAAATAATGCAGGTGTTTTGGGATTTAAATAAAGCGTTTATTAGAGATATTATTCCGCTGTTGCCTGACCCAAAGCCGCACTACAACAGCGTTGCCACCATGGTGAAGATTTTAGAAGAGAAAGGTTTTTTGGGCAAAGAAACTGCTGGCAACATGCATGCTTATTTCCCTATTATAAGCCGAGAAGATTATCAAAAATTTGCATTAAAAGATGTGGTGAGCCAGTATTTTGATAACTCGTACCCACGCATGTTAGCGTTTTTTGCAAAGGAGCAAAACCTAAGCGATAAGCAATTGAATGAAATAGTAAACATCATTAAAAAAGAAAACAAATGATACCATATATTTTATACGCCGCCATTATTCTTACAGCATGTTTTATTTTTTATAAACTGTTGTTGCAAAAAGAAACCTTCTTTCATTTAAATAGAATAGTATTGCTTTCTTGTATGGCGCTGGCATTTTCGCTGCCGCTTATAAAGATACCTGAGCAACTTTCTTTTAGAAAAACTCCTGCGCAAATAAATGTTGTTGCACCTGTAAGTGAAACAACCATGCAGGAAAATATTATTCAATCCATTAACCAAAAAGTGAGTACACATGTTGTGCAACCGCTGGAGAATAATAAGCGCATAAACTTTGAGCAGGTTATGGATTGGCTTGTGTATTTGTATTGGTTTGGTGTAATATTATTTGGTTTTAATTTTTTAATGCAGGCATGTATTTTATTATACAAAGCTTATTCACGCCCGGTAATTATTGATGGTAAATTTCGCATTGTAGAAATTACTGGCGATAAAGCACCTTGTTCATTTGCCAATAATATTTTTATAAATCCTGAAAAATATGATTGGGAAACATACAACCAAGTATTGCTTCACGAAAAAATACACATTGAACAAAAGCATACGCTAGATCTGCTGCTGGCAGAAATAGTAATCATTTTTCAATGGTTCAATCCTTTTGCATGGGCATGGCGCAAAGAGCTGGAAAGCAACCTTGAATATTACACCGATGAAAGTTTATTACAGCACAATACAGTTGAAAAAGAAAGTTACCAGATGAGTTTATTAAAAGTGGCTGCACCGCATTTTCCATTAAGCCTTACAACTAATTATAACCAATCACTTCTTAAAAAAAGATTAATCATGATGAACGCAAAAAAATCTAACCTGCATACCATCTGGAAATACTTTTTCCTACTACCACTTATGGTATTGTTTGTATGTGTGTTTAACGAAACAATTGTTTACGGACAAAAGCAAACAGGAAAAAACAACGGAGAAAAGCAAATTCATATTGGCAACGAAATGAAAAACGAAGGAGTGTGGTTTGCAACTATAAAAAATGATAAAATAAACTTTCAGTTTAAAAGTGATGACGATGAAAATTCTTTTAGTGGCAACAGTTTTTTGCTAAGCGAATTAAAAGATTTGCCTGTAGGTAAAACTGGTAATTTTTCCTTGACCAGAGATGCCGGTACTCTGGAATTTACAGGAAAATTTGAAGGTACAAAAGGTATGGGTAATTATAAATTTATACCCAATAAGCAATACGAAGAAAAAATGCTTAAAGATGGTGTAGATATAAAAAGTAACGAAGATGCCATTGTATTTTTTATGCTGAATATAAAAAATACCTATGTACAAATGCTTAAACAAAATGGCTACAAAAATATTAGTAAAGAAGATATTATTCCACTTGCTGCACTAAATGTTGATGAAGCGTATATAACATCTATAAAACAAGTAATGCCCGAAATTAATATTGAAAATTTAGTTCCTTTTAGATCACTCGGTGTAGATAAAGCATTTATAGAAGAGATAACCAAAGCCGGTTATAAAAATCTAAGCCCTGATAGAATAATAACTTTAAAAGCACAGGGCATTGATGGAAAATATATTGCTGATTATAAAAATGCTACAAAGAATAATATGGGATCATTAGATAATAAGCTAAATGCACAACAGGATAAACTGAATGAGCAACAAGACCTATTGAACGAACAACAAAACAAATTGAGTGAAGAGCAGGCAAAAATTGATGAAAACGCAGAAAAAAATGATGATGGTCATGACGATATAATAGCAATGAAAGCATTAGGAATTGATCAGGCATATATTAATTCATTTAAAGAGGTGGGTTACATTAAAATTTCCAATGCAGATATTATTGGTTTTAAGGCGCTAGGCATTACTGCAGATTATGTAAAAAGTTTTAAGAATGCAGGTATTAAAATAAAACCTGAAAATATTACTGGCTATAAGGCGCTTGGCATTACTGCAGACTACATTAAAAGCTTTAGCAGCGCAGGTTTTAAAAATATAAACCCTGATGATTTTGGAGGACTAAAAGCTATGAATGTAACGCCTGAAATGGTAAAAGAATACCAGGGCTTAGGTTTTACAGATGCCAATTTTGATAATATACTTGGTGCAAAAGCAATTGGTGCTACACCAGACTATATTAAAAGAATGAAAGCAAAGGGCCACAATTTTAAAACGCTGGATAAATATATTTCATTAAAAGCGGTAATGGTTGATTAAGTAATTTTTCCCTTTCAATTACAACAAATTCTGCTGAAAATATAGCATTCAAAAAATAATTCTTTTTAGTACAGCCAGAGGTATGTCTTTTCATAAATGATATTATCACAAAGAATGTAAAAGAAAAAGAGTGCTTAGATTTTCCTTCTGATACTTAAAGAGTAGGCTGGGTTCATCAGCTATCAAAATATTAAAATAACGTTCTTCAAAGCAGAAAAAACAGCATTTCATTGGTGCTTGGTATTTGTGCATTGATGGCAATAAAAATAACAAAATGACATTTCGAAATTTAATAATTGCAATTTTCTTACTTTTTTCCAATAATATTTTTAGCCAGACAGAAAAAAGAAAAATCACCATCATTAAAACTACTGCTGCCATAAAAATTGATGGTATATTAGATGATGCCGCATGGGAAACTGCAAGCGTTGCAGATAAATTTACAGAGCTTCGCCCCACCCCTTTTAAAGTAGAAAGTGTAGAGAATGCAACACAAATTTATTTTCTGTACAACAATGAAGGCATTTATGTGGGTGGCTACCTGCACGAAAAAAATAAAGATAGTATAGCTGCAGAACTGGTGGGTAGAGATGGCTTTGGCAACAACGATTTTTTAGGAGTTGTTTTTGATACATACCAAGATAAATTAAATGGATTTGAATATTTTGTAACGCCGCTTGGTGAGCAATTTGATGCAAAAGTAGCACCCAATACAAATGGCAACAGTGAAGATTTTAGCTGGAACGCCGTATGGCAAAGTGCTGCAAAAATAAATGAAGATGGGTGGAGCTTTGAAATATTTATACCGTACGCTGCTATACGTTTTGGCAAAAAGAAAATACAAGACTGGGGGTTAAATATTGTACGCAGGCGGCAAAAAAGTGGGGCGCAATTATTTTGGCAATCTATAGACCCTGCAGTAAATGGTTTTCTTACACAAGAAGGAACCATGCTAGGTTTGGAAGATATTAAACCTCCATTGCGTTTGCAGTTTTCACCGTATTTTTCTGCGTATCAAACAAATGATGGCGAAACAAAAAAAAGTACTACAACCATTAATGGCGGTATGGATATTAAGTATGGAATTAATCAGGCCATTACACTGGATATGACGCTGATACCTGATTTTGGGCAAACACAAACTGACAACCGCACACTCAATTTATCTCCCTTTGAACAAAAGTTTGCTGAAAACCGTTCTTTCTTTACAGAAGGTGCAGACCTTTTTAGTAAAGGAAACCTTTTTTACAGTAGGCGTATTGGTCGTATTGGCGAAAACCCTCTGCATTATTACGAAGTAGAAGACCAGTTAAAAACAAATGAATCTGTTTTACAAAACCCGGAAGATGTAAAATTAATTAATGCAACAAAAATAAGCGGACGCACACAAAAAGGACTTGGTATAGGCCTACTAAATGCTGTTACAAAACCACAGTATGCAAAAATTATAAATAACGGAGATGGTAAAGAAAGAAAATTTGAAACCGACCCACTCACCAACTATAATATTCTTGTGCTGGACCAAACGCTAAAAAACAACAGCAGCATATCTTTGGTAAATACAAGTGTAATAAGAGCAGGTTCAGATTATGATGCAGTGGTAACATCTGGCTTGTTTGATTTTAATGATAAAAAAAATAAATGGAATATTGGTGGTAATGTAAGCTTAAGCAACGTGGTGGGCAACCAAACAAAAACAGGATATGCCCACAGTATTTATGCAGGTAAAACAAGCGGTCGTTTTAACTTCAACATCTGGCAAGATTTTGTAAATGCAAAATATGATAAAAACGACCTTGGCATACAAAATAACAACAACACAATGGACCAAGGAATGTGGGCTGGTTATAACTGGAATAAGCCCGGTAAATGGTACAACAGTTTAAATGTAAATGGTAATTTTTATTACAGTCGTTTAGTAACTCCTATAGATTTACTAAAGCGAAAAGATTTGATGTATCAAGGGTTTGGAGTAAATGTAAATTTTAATATGCGTTTCAAAAATTTATGGAACGCTGGGGTAAATATAAATGGGGGACCGCATGGGAACGATTTTTACGAACCAAGGGTTTACGGCAGGGTATTTAGAGATAAAGGCAGAATAAATTTTAATTCTTATTGGGAAAGCAATAGTGCAAAAAAACTATCTTGGGGTGGAAATTTATCTGCTGGTACAAGAGGTGTTTTCAATGCAAAAAAATTTAATTATGGGTTAATTGGCAAAGTAAGGTTTAGTAGTAAATTTTCTGTTGACCATTCTGTAAACGTTGAGTACACTAAAAACCAGAGTGGCTTTGCTGCGGTTTTATATAACAGTGAAAATCCTGATACGGTTATTTTCAGCAGACGAAATGTGTATGCTGTAGAAAATGTTTTATCTGCAAAATATAATTTTACCAATAAAATGGGTTTATCGTTACGTACAAGGCATTATTGGAGTAAAGTAGCACCACAGCAATTTTATGAGCTTAATAAATTTGGCGATTTAGAAACTCCAACAACTTCATTTACAAAAAGTGTGAATCAAAACTATAATTTTTTTAGTGCAGATGTGGTTTATACATGGCAGTTTGCACAAGGTAGTTTTATAAATATTGCCTGGAAAAATATAGCACAAAAATTTAACCGTTCGTTTGAAAAAAACTATTTTAATAATTTTTCTAATACACTCAATAGCCCGCAGTTTACGAGTTTATCTGTAAAAGTTATTTACTTTTTAGATTATTTAACTGCAAAGAAAAAATGGAAGAAATAGTGTAAGGCTTTTTCGGTTATCAGTAGAGTTAAGCGAAGCTTTATTAAAGATTTAAACTAAAAGAAAACCCAGTTGGGGAAATAATATAAAACCTCAAACAACAATTACAAACTCTCCATAAACCAAACTGCACAATTAAAGCTGAGTAAAGAAAATTTGCTGAACATAGCCGGAATAGCAGCATATGCCGCTGCGTTTGAGCGGCAGCAGCGTATAGCCTTCCGAATCAAGTTCGGAACAGGCTAACGAATGCTGAAAAATGTTTCTTTGGCCCATGCTCCAATACTGCACAACAAATTTTATTTTATAAATTTACACAATCAAATAATGCATGAAAATTTGATGATGGATTTATTATGTTGCAAACAATAACATTGAAAAGTATGCATACCACCAAAGAACATAATGATAAAATTGCCAGACTAACTTTTGTATCAGTGTACCCACATTATATTACAAAAGTGGAAAACAAAGGCAGAACAAAAAAAGAATTGCATACGGTTATTGAATGGCTTACCGGATTTGATGATAAAAAATTGCAGCAATTGATAAATGAAAAAGTAACTTTTAAAACTTTTTTTGAGCAGGCTACATTAAATGCAAAAGCACATCTTATTGCAGGAACCATTTGCGGCTACTGCATTGAAGAAATTGAGAACCCACTTACAAAATACGTGAGATATTTAGATAAGTTGGTAGATGAATTGGCTAAAGGCAAAAAGATGGAGAAGATTTTGAGAACTGCATAAACATTTACTATTATTAAAATCATTTGATTTGAAGTAATTGGCCAAAGCTGTAATAATTATAAATTGTAATTTAACTTAGCAAAAGTTTTTGTGAGCAATTATCTCTTGAAATAATAATTATCAACCAAACTAATTATGAAGAATAAACTACTTTATACCTCCGCATTTTTATTGATATCGTTTGCTGCCTTCTCCCAAACCTACATTACCAATGTTACATTAGCTGATGTTGAAAAACAACAATTAGTACCCAATCAAACAGTGATTATTACTAATGGTTTAATTGCTAAAATACATTCGAGCAAAATAAAAATTGTTGCAGGTGCCACTGTAATTGATGGAACTGGTAAATACCTTTTCCCCGGGCTTGCAGATGCTCATATACATTTTTTTCAAAATGGTGGTTTGTATGCCAGACCAGATGCTATTGATTTGAGAAAACAGTTTGCCTACTCAAAAGAAATTGAACTGGCACACGAAACAATGGAAGATAAATTGAAACGGTATTTACAAAATGGCATTACAAGTGTATTTGATGTAGGTGCCACCAATAATTTTTTAAAACAAAGAGTGCAATTTGAAAATGCTGCCTACGCTCCTACCGTTTACATGACCGGCCCATTGCTTACTACATACGAACCAAAAGCATTTGAAAATTTAAAAAATGATGAACCCTTTAGTTTGGTAAAAACAATTGATGATGGAATAAAAATGGTAAATGAACAATTAAAATACAAACCTGATTTTATTAAAATTTGGTACATAGCAGGTGCTGATGGTTTGGGTGTAGAAGCGAGTGCAAGAAAAAATTTACCTATTATAAAAGCCATTATTGAGGAAGCGCATAAAAATAATTTGAAAGTGGCTGTACATGCTACAGAAAGAATAACAGCGCAACTTGCTGTAGAAAACGGCTGCGATTTTTTAGTACATAGTATAGAAGATGAAATTGTGAAAGATGATTTTGTACAATTGCTTAAAAAGAACAAAACTATACTTTGCCCAACGTTAACAGTTGGAGAAGGTTATCAAAATACATTTGCTCAAAATTTATCATTCAGCAATTATGAATTAACACATGCAGATCCTTTTCAATTAGGTTCGTTGATGGACCTGGAACATATTGCAGATACAACACTTGTAAAAGGATATAAAAAATATGCAACCGCCGAAAAGCAAATAACAAATGCACAAAAAACAAGTGACATATGTGCCCGAAATCTTAAAATTTTATCTGATGCGGGTGTATTAATAACCACGGGTACAGATGCTGGAAACATAGGCACATTGCATGCTTCCTCTTATTTAAAAGAATTGCTGGCTATGCAAAAAAGCGGCATGAGCAATTGGAAAATAATACAGGCATCTACTATTAATGCAGCAAAAATTTTACAGAAAGAAAATGAAACCGGTAGCATTGCAGTGGGCAAAAAAGCAAATATGATTTTATTGCATTCTAACCCTATTGATTCGTTGGAAAGTTTGATGAAAATATTTAGGGTAATAAATAATGGTGTAGTCATTAACCCCGATACTTTAATAAAAGAAACACCTACAGCCCTGGCCCAAAGACAACTAAACGCATATAACAAAAGAAATATTGAAGCATTTTTAGAGCCTTATGCAGATGATGTGGAGATATATAATTATCCAGATAAATTAATGTACAAAGGCAAAGAAAGAATGCGTAAAGATTATGAGGGTTTCTTTAAAAGTACGCCTAACCTACATTGTGAATTAGTCGGACGTATTGTACAAGGCAATATAGTAATTGATAAAGAACGTGTGCGCTTTGGGCTAAGAACAATGGAAGCTGTAGCTATTTATCACATTGAAAATAATAAGATAAAGAAAGTATATTTTGTACAATAATGTATTAAGCATGGTACAAATTATTTAGCATCCAGCACGCCAAAAACCAAATGCTCCAAAAATGCTTCAATTTCTTTGGGGCTTTTTTTCTTACTGTAATCTCCTAAGCGTGGCAGGTGATGCATAAAATAATATTGCATGTGGGCAGATTCTACCAAAGTGCTTGCAAGCGATGCCGGGAATTTATAAGTTGGATTGTATTCTTTAAACAACAAAGCAATTCTGCCGCACAAATCTTTATAAGGTTTAAAAAGAAAATCTTTGTTATGATTATCTACCTCTTTACTTAAATAGGTTTTACTCCCTTCTGCAATGGCAATATAATAAAGCGATTGCTGATCAAGTTCGCTAAAAACGGTGCTTGCATTATCTTCCCACACAAGTATATCAATTAGTTTCCTTATTTTTTCTGCGGGGTCTATTACATTGTTTAATTGAAAAATAACCTGAAACTCCACAAATGCCCAATACCAATCTACCAGATAAATAAGTAGTTTGTGTTTGTTTTCAAAATAACGGTAAACAGTAGCTTCTGTACTGCCAATTTCTGTTGCAAGCTTTTTAAATGTAAACAGTTCATACCCCATTTCTGAGATCATAGTTACACTTGTTTTAATGATGTGTTTACCAATATCTGTGCCCTCAGGGTCTCTGAGGAACAACTTCTCATTCATTTTTACCTTAAAGTCTACTTGCATACCAATTGTTTTATCAAATGTACACAAACAGTTACTCATAATAGCAACATCTCTATTAAAAGTTATTTTATTATTATTAATGATAGTAATACTATTATTTAAAATAGTTTCATTATTTTTGCTTTATCATAAAATATTTCACATGCCAACAAGTTTATCTGCTGCTTTAATAAAATTGCATCGGCTTATTATGACAGATAAGAGAGATGCAGGTTCTGTATACTTTTTTGCCATTGCAGGCGGTTTAATTTCACTATCACTACCACTAGGTATACAAACTATTATCAGTTTTGTGATGGCTGCCAGGCTTTCCACTTCTATTGTAATATTGATAGCTATAGTTATTGTAGGGGTATTTTTAAACGGGCTAATGCAAGTGCGGCAAATACAGGTTATTGAGCGTATAAGGCAAAAAATATTTACCCGCTACTCACTAGAGTTTAGTTATAGAATACCGCAAATAAGTCCACAACAAATGGATGATTATTACTTGCCAGAAGTAGTGAATCGATTTTTTGATATTCCCGCTTTAGCCAAGAGTATTGAAAAGATTATGTTGGATATTCCTGCATCGGTTATTCAAATTGTATTCGGCTTAATAATTTTATCATTTTATCATCCTGTATTTATTGTTTTTGGTGCTTTCGTTTTTGTAGCACTCACTATAATTATTAGAATCACTTCTCCTAAAGGATTTGAAACAAACTTAACGGCTAGCAATTATAAATATGAAACAGCAGGCTGGTTAGAGGAAATGGCTAGAGGTATAAAAACATTTAAGTACAGTAAAGGTGCCTCGTTACATATGCGAAAAACTGATGAACTTATTGGAAAATATTTGCAAAGCAGAACAGCACATTTTAAAATACTCACTTTGCAATACTGGAGTTTAATTGTTTTTAAAATATTAATTGTAGCTGCTATGCTTATTGCCGGCACATGGCTTTTACTTGAGCAGCAAATAAATGTAGGCCAATTCATAGCAGCTGACATTATCATCATTCTAATTATAAATTCAGTAGAAAAATTAATTTCTACCATGGATAACGTTTACGACAGCCTTAGTTCGATAGAAAAACTGGGTAAAATAACAGATAGTAAAATTGAAGAAACGGGCAATTTAACATTTGCAGATAATGACGGTTGCGATATCATTTTTAATGGCGTTGGGTTTAGATATCCAAATGGTAGCAAGGCATTAAAAGAAATTAATTTCACAGTCCCTCAAAATAAAATAGTCAATTTTTCAGGGAATTCAGGTTCGGGGCGTTCCACTATTTTAAGATTACTCACTGGGGCCTATACAGGTTTTACCGGTAGTATTTTACTAAACAATGTTCCTATAAAAAACTATTCATTAAAAGATCTTCGAATGAATACCGGAACACTATTGGCAGATCAGGATATTTTTAGAGGAAGCATTTTGGAAAATCTCACTATGGGTAATGACAATATTACCATGGCAGAAGTAACTTTTTTGGCAAGAGAAACAGGTCTCGCCGATTTTATTGCAAGTGAAGAAAGAGGCTACGACACACTCTTGGATCCTACTGGTAAAAGAGTAAGCAAACATATTAAACAGAAAATAAAATTGATAAGAGCATTGGCAGGCAAACCGGTTTTATTGCTGTTAGAAGACCCCTTAAATGATCTTAATTTTACTGAAAAACATAATGTAATGAAATATTTAAAAACTGAAAGCAATGCCACTGTTATCATTATGAGTAGCGAAGAAATTGTGCGCTTATACTGCGACCAAGTGTACGAATTAAAAGACGGAATGATTTCCAACTAAACAAAAAAAATTACGCAAGATGAATACGTCGTATAAATATTTAAATGAAGGGCTCGAAAAAATACCGGCTGAGAAAGGGATAACTTCTTTTTCGAAAATATACCGCATTGGTAATTCCAGAAACCTAAAATTATGGACCATTATTATTTCGGTTGCCATAATTGCATTACTTTTTTTACCGTGGACACAAAACATAAATGCAAATGGAAATATTACTACCATTAAACAAGAACAACGACCACAGGAAATAAATACCATTTTACCCGGTAAAATTGTAAAGTGGTTTGTAAAAGAAGGTGACTATGTAAAAAAAGGAGACACCATTTTACAAATAGGTGAAATAAAAGTAGATTATTTTGACCCTCAATTATTAGAGCGTACACAAAATCAAATAAACGCTAAAAAAAATAGTGCGGATGCGTATGAAAGCAAGGCTGCAGCTGCGCAGGCCCAAACAAATGTATTATCTGCAGGTAGGGCTTTAAAACAGGCATCTATTGATAACAAGATAGAACAGCAAAAATTAAAAGTAAGAAATGATGAGACAGATTTGGTAGCTATTAACAATGAATTGTCTGTTTATAAAAGGCAAATAGATGCGGGTAAAGTTATGTTGGATAGTGGCGCAATTTCTATGGTAGATTTTGAAAAGAGAAAAGTGAATTATCAAAATGCTGTCGCCAAGAAAACTGTTGCAGAAAATAAATTATCGCAAAGCAAACAGGAACTGATTAATCTAAGCATTGAGCAAAATATTTCGGTGATGGATTACAATGATAAAATTTCGAAAGCAGATGGTGATCGTTTCGGTTCCCTCTCCAGTGCTGCAGCTACAGAGGCGGATATTAGCAAATTAGAAAACACTTACAGCAGCTACGATATAAGAAACAAATTATATTATGTAACAGCATCGCAAAGCGGACAAATAACAAAAGCTAAAAAAGCGGGTATTGGAGAAATGTTGAAAGAGGGAGAAATGATTGCAGAAATAGTACCTGACCAAATTGATTATGCAGTGGAAATGTATGTGGAGCCCATGGATCTTCCACTTGTAAATAAAGGACAAAAAGTAAGGTTTGTTTTTGATGGTATTCCTGCCATTGTATTTAGTGGTTGGCCGCAAAGCAGTTTTGGTACATTCGGTGGCATCATCAGCGCAGCCGAAACAAACGTAAGCGAAAATGGAAAATTTAGGGTGCTCGTAGTGGAAGATACTACTGAAAAGAAATGGCCAAAGAATTTGCGCATGGGCAGCGGTGCACATGGTATTGCATTGCTAAAAGATGTACCTATTTATTACGAATTATGGAGGCACATCAATGGCTTTCCACCAGATTTTTATAAGCCTGAGTTAAACAAAAAAGAAGAAAAGAAATAATGAGAAAAGGAACTTTTTTATTCTGTGCGTTATGCTGTTTTTGTGTTACAAATATTTTTGCGCAGCAAAATAATTTTACGGTATTGCCATTAGAAGATTTTATTGCAAAAATAAAACAACACCATCCGTTGGCAAAAGTTGCGGCCATTACAGAAGAAAAAGCGGAGGCCGGTATTCAAATTGCAAAAGGCAGCTTTGACCCAATAATAGATGTAGAAACAACTGCAAAAACATTTGATGGCAAAAATTATTACAGGTACAATAATGGAGAAATAAAAATACCATTGCCAGTAGGCGATTTTAAAACCGGGATTGAAAACAATGCAGGTCAATTTTTAAACAGCGAAGTTACCAGAGGAAGAAGTAGCTATGCAGGTGTAGAAATTCCGCTTGCCAAAAATTTATTAATAGATAAAAGAAGAGCTGCATTACAACAGGCTAGAATTGCCTTAAATGAAAACAGGCAGCAGCGAGATATGATGATGAACGATTTGCTGTTGGATGCATATATCAGTTACAATGATTGGGCAGGTGCTTATAAGTTGTACAATATTTTTTCGGAGTATGTTGCTGTAAGTACCGCCAGGCTTAAGCTTGTAAAGATTGGCTTTACCAATGGCGATAGAGCTGCTATGGATACTACTGAGGCATTTATACAAATGCAAAATTTTATGTTATTGCAAAATGAGGCATACATGGCGTTGAATACAGCCACTTTTCAAATGAATAATTTTTTATGGGATGAAAAACAAACAGCACAACAAATAGCAGAGAATGTGATACCAGATACACTTGTGCTAAATGATAAAGTTGTACAACAAGCACTCCCCAATTTATTAAATGAAAGTAACAGCAGCAATCCATTTTTGTTGCAATACAAATATAAAATTGAAGGCTTGGAAGTGGAGAGAAGATTAAAGTTTCAAAATTTATTGCCAGAGATAAATGCAAAAGCAAACATACTTAACCGAGATTTTAATCCTTTAAAAAATGCGGGGCTTCCTTTGTTGGAAAATAACAATCGATGGGGCATTGGTATAAAAATCCCCTTATTTTTTAGGCAAGGGCGTGGAGAGTATAAAATGGCGAAATTAAAATTGCAGGAAAATAATTTACTCTTTCAACAAAAAACTATTGAGACCGAAAATAAAATAAAAGATTATTATAACCGAGTTATCATTTTACAAACACAAATTACAACGGCCAACAGTGCATTAATAAATTACAATGCTTTATTAAAAAATGAATTGCTTCGTTTTAATAATGGTGAAAGCAGTTTGTTTTTGGTAAACAGCAGAGAAAATAAAGTGCTGGAAATAAAACAAAAAATAATTGAGTTGCAGGTAAAATTAATGAAGGCTACATATAATTTAAACTGGGCTGCCGGTATTTTAAATAGATAGAAAATACATATTAATTTTATCTTATTTCGGCAGAAACAGTTGTTGAAAGCCAACATATTTTTGCAACCCATTTTCATATCTTTGCGCCATGCTAAAAATAAGTAACCGTGGGCACGAAATGCCCGCTTCTCCCATTAGAAAATTAGTACCATTTGCAGAAGCTGCAAAAAA
Source organism: Ferruginibacter sp. (assembly GCA_031398005.1). Classification (GTDB taxonomy): domain Bacteria; phylum Bacteroidota; class Bacteroidia; order Chitinophagales; family Chitinophagaceae; genus Ferruginibacter. The sequence goes on along the minus strand of JANNMO010000013.1, from coordinate 78,552 downwards.
AAGAGGAACAAAAGTTTTCCATTTAAATATTGGTCAGCCAGATATTGAAACACCACAGGTTTGTATAGATGCAGTAAAAAATTGCGATGTACATATCCTTGCATACAGCCACAGCGCAGGCAATGAGAGCTATCGTAAAAAGTTGGTGGAGTATTATAGCAAAAATAATATTGATGTAACAGCCGATGAAATTATTGTAACAACAGGCGGTAGCGAGGCAATTTTGTTTGGCTTTATGGCATGTTTAGATGCAGGAGATGAAGTAATTATTCCGGAACCATTTTATGCAAATTACAATGGTTTTGCCGTGCAGGCAGATGTGAAAGTGGTGCCTATAAAAAGCAATATCGAAACAGGTTTTGCATTACCACCCATTGAAGATTTTGAAAAAGCCATCACTCCAAAAACAAAAGCAATTGTAGTTTGCAATCCCAATAACCCTACAGGATATTTATACAGCGCTGCCGAAATGGAAACGCTGAAAGAGATTGTAATAAAACACAACCTGTTTTTATTTGCTGACGAAGCTTACCGTGAGTTTTGTTACGAAGGCACACACACTAGCGCCATGCATTTAAAAGGTGCCGAACAAAGTGTGGTGTTGATGGATACCATCAGCAAGCGCTACAGTGCTTGCGGCGGAAGAATTGGAGCATTCATTACCAAAAATAAAGAAGTGCTAAATGTGGCTATGAAGTTTGCACAGGCTAGGCTTAGTCCACCATATTATGCACAAGTTTTAGGCGAAGCTGCGGTAGATTTACCAGATGATTATTTTGATACCACAAAAGCTGAATACAAACTTCGCAGAGATACTTTGGTAACTGCACTTAATAAAATTGACGGAGTTTTTTGTCCTAACCCCGGCGGTGCATTTTATGTAATGGCAAAATTACCGATAGATGATTGCGATAAATTTTGCCAGTGGTTGCTCGAAGATTTTTCTTACAAAGGCAACACTGTAATGATGGCGCCTGCCACAGGTTTTTATGCCACACCAGGCTTGGGTAAAGATGAAGTAAGACTTGCCTATGTGTTGAATGCTGATGCTATTTCGCAAGCTGTAGAATGTTTAGGCGAAGCGTTGAAAGTTTATCCGGGAAGGAAATAAATAATTGATAATTTTTTTACAACGGCTTTCAGAAATGATAGCCGTTTTTGTTTTGTATATTAATCATGAAAAAAGTTTTGGGGCTGTGATTGGATAAGTATTATTCAACATTTGGTGGGGCTGTCTGTAGTAGCCCCGCCACAAAGTCTTAATTTTTATGTTTTGATTAGGCGGGGGCTACTACTGCCCATCCCCCAGCCCGTCAGCAGGATATATTTTTTCAACTTTTATTATGCAATAGATTTTCATAGTAGGTAAATAATAAAAAAGCAGTCAAAAAAAATGACTGCTTTTTATAAGTTTAAAAATGTTTTTATTAAAACGTTCTCTGAATTCTAAAATTACAGGTTACATTATATACAGTGTTTGTAGGTGGTGGGCCCGTTATCACTCCTGAAAGGTTTCCAGCTACATATTGACCTACTGCACCAAATTCGGTAATATTTATTCCAATTGGAGTGTTGATTGTAGAGGTAGCAGGTATTTGGGTTGGTGTAAACGAAATTAAATTTTGAACAGATCCTTGTGCTATACCAGTTCGTACAAATCGCATGGTACCATTATTGGTGGTGCTGTTGTTATTTACAAACACAAAATAATCTGTATTGGTTCCTGCACCGGAAAGTATTAAACTATCTCCCGGTACGGAAAAATTGTAAGGAGTTCCATTAATATTATAATTAAAAAACTGCTGTATAGAAACACCGCAAGCCTGTATAGTAGGTATAGTGTTATTACCCGCAACAGTTGGATATACTGCAGGGTTGCTTTGTTGCGCTGCAGTAATATCTTCTCCAATTAATGTAACATTATTGGGAGCAGTTCCACACAATAATCTATTTACAGAATAGGTGCCTGTAGCACTCAAGGCGTGTCTGCTAAAAATATATCCATTTTGGATAATGATATAACCATTGGTAACCGGCGCATTGCTACAATTGGTAACCGTACCAGATAAAACAGACAACGAAGTAGCCGTTGATATAGTTACAGCACCCAATGATACATTTACATTGGTGGTATTAAATGTTTGTGTGTAGGAAGGCACGTTACAATTATTAGCACCAAACACCTGCAATAATAATGTTGAATTATTTGGCACCGCACCACCTACATAACCGGCAGAATCTGTATATCCATATCCTGCAGAATTAGGATTACTCACCTGAGAAATTTTTACCTGAACATTGGGTATTGGTAACCCTGCAGAATTTACAACCGTACAATTAAACTGAACAAAATTAGCAGGCACATCATAATTCCAAAAGCTAAAGTGGCTTACATCTCCCACATAATTGCCGCCGGTTTTTGTGGCTACACCTTCTTGCATCCACAATCCTTTTGTTTCATCAAAATACCAAAGTGGAATAGTTGCAGGCGCTGTAGAAATTAAAGTGGTTGGTATTGGCATTGTCATGGTTGCTTTTTTGCCGGTTGCTATTTGCAACAATTCGCCACCTGCGCCTGTAAGTTCTACAGCAGCCATTCCATAGGTGGTAAGAATTTGTAAATTTCCATCGGTATTTAAACCTCTTAAATCACCGGGCATAATGCGAGCTAAATCTGCACTGGTGGCATCTATTTTAAAAGCTGTTACATTTACGGTTCCGGTGTATGCAGCATTTGTACTTGCATTTACAAATCCATTTGTAGGAAACAAAATACTAAGGTTGCTTGCAAGTGTAACCGTGCCACCTGTTGTGCCACTCACCGTTCCCGATATTGTTTTAGGAATAAGTTTAATTCTAAAAAAAGCAGTTTTACCAGCTGCAGCTATATATGTTTTTATACCTTTAAAATAACCCGTTTTTGTTATGGTAACCATAGCGGCATTCTGAACAACCTGTACATTTTTTACTTCAAAAAAACCATATTTATCTGTTATGCTTGTAGATGTTCCTACTGCTACGTTTGCATTTTTTACAGGCAGTTCATTTTCGTCTGTTACAAAACCACTCACAGATGAACTTACTTTTGTAGTAAGATCAGGTGCTGGTGCCACTGGAGGAATTGGAGGAACTGATTCATCTACCGTTTTTTGGCAGGATGCAAAAAGCAGACATGCAAAAAAGAAAGTGAGTATTAATTGGCTGGTTGTTTTTGGATAAAAAGAATGATTCATAATTGTTAGTTTTTTAATATGATGCTGTAGCAAACTTAAACGCTGTTTCTACATATATTATTACAAACAAATATTTAAAATTCCATACTACAATTAATCCATTCCCCATCAAATTTTACGCCTTCCATTTTTTTGTAAAAATTAATAGCGGGTTCATTCCAGTCTAACACCTGCCACACCAGTCCACTGAATTTTTTTTGTTTGCATTCATCTATTAATGCATCAAATAATAATTTACCAATATTTTTTCCACGCATGTTTTCTGTAACCAACAAATCTTCCAAATACATTCTTTGTCCTTTCCATGTGCTGTAGCGTGTGTAGTAGAGTGCAAAGCCGAGGATAGCAGCCCCTCCTATCCTCCCCCGGGGGGAGGGAGACGGAGAAGATTGCAGCGGAGATTGATCCCGTTCTTTTTCTCCATTTATATTACCGCTTAGAGCATTGCTAAGGTAATCCCCCTCCTCGGGAGGGGTTAGGGGAGGCTGTTCTGCCACAAATGCCTCCCACACCGGGTTTTCTCCAAAACCACTTTCAATAAAATGCTCCATAGTAACGGTTACTTCATCAGGTGCTTTTTCATACACTGCCAGTTCGTTTACCAGTTTCATAATGGCTGCACAATCTTCTTTTACTGCTTTTCTTATTATTATTTCCATTAAAAAAATTTGTTCAATTTAAAACTAATTTATCATTGCGTGGTAAAGTTTACTTTTGCCTAAACAACGAATATACTTTACATGAAAAAAATGCTTGTACAATATGCCGCTTACAATCTTTGGGCAAATAGCAGACTTATTGAAGTAATAAACAATCTTACTGATGAGCAAATAGACAGAGAAATAGTAAGCAGTTTTACCAGTATCAAAAAAACAGTTTTACACCTTTGGGATGTTGAAAATATTTGGTGGCAGCGTATGAAATTAGTGGAAGTGCAAGTATGGCAAAGTGATAATTTTACAGGCTCATTGTTAGAGCTTACCAATCATTTAATGGCGCAAAGCAAGCAATGGAAAGAATGGATAGACCTTGCTACTGAAGCAGCTTTAGAGCATGAATTTATTTATAAAAATTCTAAGAAAGATCAGTTTAAGCAACCGGTATATGAAATGCTTTTGCATCTTTTCAATCATCAATCATATCACCGTGGTCAGTTGGTTACTATGCTTAGGCAGGTAGATGAAAAAAATATTCCTAACACCGACCTTATTTCTTTTCTAAGAAAAAAATAAGATTTTATGTATTAGTTGTATGTTCATAAGAGGTTTAACTCACAACAAACTATTCACCATTCACTATTCACTATTCACTATTCACTATTCACTAATTACGATCCACCATTATTAATTTAATACCATACCCTATGTAGCCGGGAAAAGCCAATTGGTATTCAAAATGTAGAAATTCTCTTCTCACCATTCCTATGCCTTTTGCATAAATTTCCTGTGAGTAATCTTTAGATGCAATGTTTGTAGCATTGGGGCTACCAGGTGGTATTACGGGTAAGTTTACAGATTCATCAATCTGATTTACCGTTATTGTATTTGACAAATTGAAAGTACCTACAGTTTTAGGCTTGGCCACATCTACATATGTATAATCCCAATCAAATAAATATTGAAGGTCTGAACCCAAAGATGATACATCAATAGCTGAATTTCCTTTCCAGCTAAAATCATTTCTTATTGGCTGAACCAGTTTTAAATAACGCAAATTGTTTTCTGTAAATTCAAAACCATTGCCTGTGTTTACGGCTAAAAAAGTATTGTCTGCAGTAAAGTTTCCATTAGGCAATGTTCTTATATACCGTACAATTCTAAATGCTTTACGGCCCAATATATCTGTAATAGAATCTGCCGTTAAATATTTTACTTCGTAAAACCGATGTGCTTCTACCGCACCAAAATTTGTGTAGACCAACGAGTCTAAACTATAAGTAATGTACTTACCCACTTTAAGCGGAGCATATTCACTTATTGGTACAACCCCAAGCTCTTCCGTTTCTTTTTTACAAGCTGCAAAAAGCAATGCGCATAATACAAATGGAATTAATTTCTTCATAAAATAAATATACAGTTATTTAATAAGACGGTCTCATTATCAATATAGTTGCTTAGTCTGCCACAAAAATAAGTTGCCACCAAATGCACAGCTTGCCCCGCTTTTACGGGGAATATTCACGAATAAAGAAAAAACCAATATCATAGAATACTAACTTTATTAATAACAAAGCATTTAAAAAACCTACAATCCTCTTTGTATAACGCCGCCACCTATCAAATCATTGCCCTCATAAAAAACGGCGCTTTGGCCGGGAGCCACACCTTTTACATTTTCGTAAAATTTTACAGTAATCCCACCATCGGTTGCATATAAATTGCTCAACGCACCTTTGTCTTTATACCTAATTTTTGTAACCGCTTCCATTCCATCAGTAATTCCATCATATTTCATCCAGTTTATGCCTTTCACCGTCATTTCAGTCTGGTTCAATACATCTTCATCGCCCAATACCACAGTATTTGTTTCAGGTATTATTTTGGTAACAAAAGCAGGTTTGCCAAGCGCTATATCCAATCCTTTTCTTTGCCCCACTGTATAAAAAGGATAGCCCTTGTGTTTGCCTAAAATTTTCCCCTCCGTATCTACGAAATTTCCGCCGTTTACTCTTTCTTCCAAGCCTTCTACTTTGCGTTTTAAAAACCCACGGTAATCATTATCAGGCACAAAACATATTTCATAACTCTCGCTTTTTTTAGCCAGTTCAGGGTAGCCAAAATCGTGGGCCATTTGCCTTATTTCGGTTTTATGATAAGTACCTAATGGAAGTAATGTACGGCTGAGCAAATCTTGCTGTAAGCCCCACAGCGCATAGCTTTGATCTTTGGTATCATCAATACCTTTACTAATAAAATACCTGCCATTTGTATGTTGGTGCACTTGCGCATAATGCCCTGTGGCAATAAAATCGCAGTTAAGTGCATCAGCACGTTTGAGCAATGCACGCCACTTAATATGGGTATTACACATAACACAAGGGTTTGGTGTGCGACCAGCAATATATTCTTCCACAAAATTTTCAATTACAAAACCGCCAAACTCTTCTCTGATATCTAAAATAAAATGAGGAAACCCATGCTGAACGGCAGCTTGCCTTGCATCATTAAAACTATCCAGGTTGCAGCAACCGGTTTCTTTTTTACCGGTATTACCACCGCCGCTCGTTTCATAATCCCATGTTTTCATGGTTATTCCTACCACTTCGTACCCTTGCTTGTGAAGCATAAGAGCAGCCACAGTACTGTCTATACCGCCACTCATAGCCATCAAAACTTTTCCTTTGCTCATGCTGCAAAATTAGGTTAAAAGTTCAAGGTTGAAGGTTTCAAGGTTGCAAACTCTTAAAGTAATCGGTAATTGCTATTTGATAGAAAGTTGTGAGTTGAAAAATTTGAAAATTGATTATTGAACATTGATTATTGAACATGTGTATTTTGATAGTTCATTAATGTGAATGGTTCATGGTTCAAAGTTTTAGGACTTGTCCGCCGAAGGAGGAGCATGAGCATGGGCGCATTTATCAACATTGGTTTCCCGCTTTTTGCTACTATCTTTTTTTGCCTCAAAGGCAGTCAAAAAAAGGATATTGCTGCAATCGGGGCTATGCTCAGCAGTATATCTTTTTTCAACTTTTATTTACTCAAGTATTTCACACTCAATGGTAGGCATATTACCATTGTTTGTAAGCATATGTTAGTTCCTTTGTCATTTAAAAAAAGCATTACAAATTAAAAGGCTTTGTTTTTATGAACTAATATTAAAAAGTTTTAATTTGTATATTGTTTAAACATAAAAACCAAATGAAACGCATTTATATTTTCATAAATATTTCATTGGTATCATCTTTGTAAAATATAATCTAAACCCATAATAATGAAAAAATCTACTTACTTATTTTGCTTTATAATCTCATTTGTATTTTTAAACAATTGTGCACGTAATCCTGTAACAGGTAAAAAGCAGGTTGTATTAATGTCTGAAGCGCAGGAAATAGCCATGGGCCAGGAAGCTGATCCCCAAATTATAGCACAATATGGTTTGTATGATGATAAAGCTTTACAACAATTTATTACCGAAAAGGGCAACCAAATGGCAGCCATTTCTCACCGACCAAATCTTAAATACGAATTTAAAATTGTTGACTCTGACGTGTTGAATGCCTTTGCTGTACCGGGTGGATATGTGTATTTTACTCGTGGTATAATGGCTCATTTTAATAATGAAGCACAATTTGCCGGTGTGTTAGGCCACGAAACCGGTCATATTACTGCAAGGCATACGGTAGCTCAACAAAGAAATGCATTGTTAGGCCAATTGGGCATTATTGGCAGTGTTATTATAAACCCCGAGCTTGGTCGTTTTGCAGAAACTGCTTCGCAAGGCCTGGGATTATTATTTTTAAAATTTGGCAGAGATGCTGAGCGCCAGTCAGATGAGCTAGGTGTGGAATATTCTTCTAAAATTGGGTACGATGCAAAAGAAATGGCAGATTTTTTTCGCACACTGGAGCGTAAATCTGAAGGCAATGAATCAGCAGAGTTACCTACTTTTTTATCATCTCACCCAAACCCCGGGGATAGATTTGTAACCGTAAATAAACTAGCGGTTGATTGGAAGCAAAAATTAAATCTTACCAATCCAATAGTAAATAGAAACAATTATTTAAAAAGAATTGAAGGGCTTATTTATGGGGAAGATCCTAAACAGGGTTTTATGGAGGCAGATGTTTTTTATCATCCTGAATTAAAATTTCAATTTCCAACACCTGCCAATTGGAATTATCAAAATTCGCCACAGCGTGTACAGTTTGCACCTAAAGATGGTAAGGCCCTTTTAATGATGATGCTTGCACCAGGTAATAATTTGCAGGAAGCAGCGAACACCATGTTGCAACAAAATAATTTACAGGCATTAGAATCTAAACAAACCACTGTAAATGGATTAAATGCAATTGCAATAGTAGCGCAACCACTGCCTCCACAAACTCAACAAGGGCAGCAGCAACAGCAACAACAGCCTTCGGTTCGTATTTTATCTTATTTAATAGAGTACAACAAAACCATTTATTTGTTATTGGGCGCCACCTCTGCACAAGATTTTAACCAGTACTACCCTACTTTTAGAAATACCATGGAAGGGTTTAGACAATTGACAGACCAGGCAAAAATTAATAAAAAACCGGAGAGAATCCGAATTAAAACAATTGCAAAATCTACCACTTTAGAACAGGTTTTTAAAACCTATAATGTACCAACAGCACGTTATAATGAAATGGCTATTTTAAATGGTATGAACCTTACCGATGTAGTACCGGTTGGAATGATGATTAAAACGATTGGGAATTAGAAGGGTTAAAACATTCTTACCGTAAAAGATGCATGGGCGTAAGTTAAGTTTGTATTTATGATGTTTTAATTTTTTTGAACTAATGGTATCGTCCCTGCATTACCACAAACGGGCTGAAAACCCCGCTATCGTCTCACTATCGTACAAAATCGTATCATACCGTATCATTTTTGTCAAATATCACTATATTTGACAGATGGAAAATGTTGTTTACAACCTAAAAATTGATTTAGATTGGAAATTAATTTCAATAATTAGCCAAATTGATAGATTTGATGCATCTTGGACTACAGTAGAAAAAAAAGAAAGACAAAGTCTAAAACAATTAAAATCAATTGCAACCGTCAGGAGTGTGGGTGCATCCACAAGGATTGAAGGTTCAAAAATGAGCGACGAAGAAGTAAATGTGCTACTTCAAGCAATAGATATTGCGAAACTTGAAGATAGAGATTCGCAGGAAATTGTAGGCTATTTTAATACGTTAGAAATGATATCAGAATCATTTTTAGACATCGAAATAACAGAAAATAGCATAAAAAATTTGCATAACATTTTAATGAAGTTTAGCAAAAAAGATGAATGGCACAAAGGAGAATATAAGAAACATAGCAATGCTGTAGAAGCGAATTTTGGAGATGGTACAAAGCAAATAATTTTTGAAACAACCGAAGCAGGACTAGCTACAGAAAATGCAATGCGAAATCTTGTGAATTGGTATAGGAGTGATAATGCTACTCACCCACTTGTAAAATGCTCTTTGTTTACTTATGATTTTTTAAGCATTCATCCATTTCAAGATGGCAACGGCAGATTAAGTAGGCTCATATCATCACTATTATTGCTAAAAAACGGGTACAGTTGGATACAATATGTAAGCTTTGAACACGAAATAGAATATAGAAAACCAGAATATTATAGCGTATTAAGAAATTGCCAAAGCCAAAGACCAAATGAAAATATTAGTGAATGGAATAGTTTTTATTTTGATGCATTAAAAAATATTCAGGAGCAACTAATAGAAAAATTAAATTTCAATAATTCTACGAATCAATTATCTCAAAGAGAAAAATCAATTTTGACTTTTATCGAAAATAACGTGGGTTGCAAATCAGGAGAAATATCAAAAAAACTGGGAATACCAAATCCTACAGTAAAACGGATATTATCAGAACTTTTTCAAAAGAAATTGATTGAAAAAAATGGAATAGGACCAAGTACAAACTATTCCACAATTTAACGGCAGCAAACAGTATTGGTTTTAAAGCAATAAACGTAAAGTTTCACTTGGCGCCAATGTGCAACCCATAATAAATGCTTGAAGACGGAAAAAACTTACAGTGGGCTTTTTAATATTTAAAACAACTTTTAAATTTTGAAAATCCCATTTTGCATATTTGCATTCAATACATGTGTGTGAAACATGTAAATATAAAATATTAGCAGCTTAGAACCTGTCTGACATATTAAAGTCAAATGGAAAATACAATTATATAAAGTTCTTTAAAAAAATTGTAAGCTGCACATTAGCATATTAGCAAATTAGCTAATTATCAAATTAGAAATGCTGTATTTTCGCAGTCACAAAAATTACCACATTGTATGGGAAGAATATTTGAAGTAAGAAAAGGTGCCATGTTTGCACGTTGGGATAAAATGGCCAAAGATTTTACCCGTATTGGTAAAGAGATAGCCATAGCGGTAAAAGCCAGTGGACCAGACCCCGAAAATAACCCTGCACTTAGAAGATGTTACTTAAATGCGAAAGCATGCAACATGCCTAAAGACCGTGTAGAAGCGGCTATTAAGCGTGCTATGGGTAAAGATATAAGCAGCTACGACGAAATGGTGTACGAAGGTTATGCACCACATGGTGTGGCTGTATTGGTAGAAACTGCTACTGATAATACTACCAGAACCGTGGCAAACGTTCGCATGCATTTTACCAAAGCAAAAGGCGCATTGGGTACCACAGGCAGTGTTGCCTTTACATTTACCCGCATGGGAGAATTTAAAGTAAAAAATACCGGACAAGATATTGATGAGCTGGAACTGGAATTAATAGATTATGGATTGGAAGAAATAGGCGAAGATGCTGATGGTAACATCATCATTCGTGCGGCGTTTAGCGAATTTGGTGCTATGAACAAAGCCATTGAAGATAAAGGCTTGGAACTAATAAGTGCAGAACTTACCCGCATACCCGCCACATTAGTAGAGCTAAGCGAAGAAGATGCCAACGATGTTTTAAAAATGGTAGATCATATAGAGCAAGATGAAGATGTGCAAAAGGTATATCATAATTTAAAGTAGGTGTACGCCTTTGGCGAATACTATTTGTATTTTCTATCAGTATTCGCCAAAGGCGAAAACTTACAGCAGCATTTTAAATGCTGCTTTTGTGTTTTATGAACCTTTATTTTTAAAAGAGAAAAACCGTAGTTTTAGCCTCTAAGAAAATCAATTTACTAGTTAATGAAATCTATTATACCCGCAAATTTGAAATTATTCCTAAAAAAATATCTTTGGAATATTGTCTTTTATAATAAAATATTTGGCAGGTCATTTAAAAAAAATACCAACTATTTATTACAAATCAACAGTTTTAGTAATTATTCCAAACCATTTAATATTTTTACTATTTCAGGGGAAGATGGAATTTTATTAAAATTAATTAACAGTGTAGGTTGCACTAACAAGAATTTTATTGATATAGGTAGCAATGATTGTATTAATAGTAATTGCGCAAATCTTGCTTTTCATCATCAATGGAAAGGAGTATTTATTGAGGGAGATAGGAAAACACTAGAAAGAGGAAAATATATTTATACTAAATACTTCAAAAAAAACATTTCATTATTTTCATTTGTAAATACAATCGTTGAACCCAATAATATTAATACAATACTTAAAAATGCTACTAAAAGTGGAGAGGCAGATTTATTGAGTATTGATTTGGATGGAAATGATTATCATATTTGGAAAGCTATTGAAGTTATTAGACCTAAAATAGTGGTAGTAGAAGTACAAATAGAAAAAGGTATTATTGATTTTATACCTAACTATGAAAATAATTTTGAACTTTTTGAGGAAGACCAACCCAAGGGCGCTTCTCCATTATCTATGGTAAAACTTGCAGAGGCAAAGGGTTATCAACTGGTAGCCGCAAATAACGAAGGTTATAATTTATTTTTTGTAAGAAATGAATTTATGCATTCATTAAAAAAAATAGATCTGGAAGATTTAATGAACAAACTGTAAGTATTCAATTCTTCCTTTGCAACAAACATATTACTTATACTTTGCGTAACCTGTCTTTTAAATTTAGAAAAGGCTTTTCAATAAATTTATAACTTAGAGATGCTACCAAAAACGTTAGCAATAAAAAGATAATTGCAGTCAATAAACGTGGCAATTCCAATCCAATTTTTTGTAAAAAAATAATTCCAAAAGAAATTACAAAACCATGAAAGCAATAAAGCCCGTAAGAAATTTTTCCTGTGTATATTAAAAATTGATTGTTAGAAAGACTCAATATTTTTTTCTCATTAATCATTTGTATGATGATAATTAAAGCGATCCACAATATAAAAGAAAATCTAACGAACTCCCCCACTAAATCATTTAAATATCCACTATACAAAAGGGTTAAAAAAAAATAAAGGGTAAACACTACCGGAAAAAATATATAAAATACAATTTGCTTTGCTGCTGTAAGTTCTTTAAAATATAAAAATAATTTATTTTTTTTTAGAATAGAATATGCAGCAAAAGCTCCTGCCATCATATCAATAATGTATGTTAAGGTATGTAAATAAATACCGACATCTCTTAAAGTTTGAATTACTATGAATGCTGTACTTATCATTGATAAAATAATAATTACAACTTTTAAATTCTTTTGAAAAAGTAATAAACATATCCCCCATAAAATATAAAATTGTTCTTCTACAGATAACGTCCAAAGTAATCTTAAGAAAAACACATGTGAAGGATTATAAAAATTAGACACAAAAAATAAATACCATTGAGGGGGTGGCAAGGTCATTTGCTGACCGGTATAATGTTGAACCAATTTTAAAATTACAAACGAAAAAAACATGAGTAAGAAATACAATGGCCATATTCTCAAAACTCTTCTTATAAAATAATTTTTAAATGAAAACTTTCCAGTTTTTTCAAATTCATTCATACCCAAATAAGTAAGTAAAAATGCAGAAAGTATAAAAAATACATCTAACCCCATTCCCATATGAGCAAGAATAAAAGCTATAAATTTTTGAATGGTTGATTGATTCAAAATTGGCTTGTAAGCATGAAAAATGAATACAGACAAAACAGAAATTCCCCTAATAGCATCCAATTGCGGGTAATATACTTTTTTTGTATTCATGAACACTTATGTTGGTGAGTCATAATTTTAAATTTAATAGATAAATGAATTATTGTAGTAACTCTTTATATTCAACCATTCTTTTTTCTATTAGATGCCATGTCAGAATAGCAATTGGGAATGTAATAATTAAAGTAAGAAAAAAAATCCTGCCAGGTATATTATTATCCAAAGAATATGAGATTAACATTTGCTGAATAGGAAATGAGAAGGCATAGATACCATAGGTAAAGTCTCCGTATTGGCCTGTATTGTTAGTAATACCTTTTAAATGAGCAAATGCAAGAACCAATAATGGAATAAGTAATACTTGTATTGGTTTTTCTGGTATAACGTAAAAGGATACAATCAAAACAGAAATCAAAAAAGTGTAAAATAAATAAGAGATCGATAATTTTAAAAATGGGGTTTTTAAAAGATAATATGCAGATGAATTTAAAAAAATCAGAGCATAAAATACATTACCTCCATTTAAATATTTTATTAAACTACCATCAAAAACAATAAAATGTAAAAAGTATAAAATATTTAAAGTTAAGATCAAGCCGAGCATAAAATGCTTACTGTAATTTTTAAATAAAAAGAGTATTCCTATTAATAAATAAAGCCTTTCTTCAATTATCAATGTCCACAATGAGCCATTCACTCCATTTTCTGCAATATTATTGGTGAATACCTGAGGCAGTGTAAATTGTATTCCGAAGAGTGGCATAATATTTCTAAAATAAGTATAAGTTCCAATGTTGCTAAAATATTCTTTAAAAGGAAGAGTAGAAAAAATTGGCCCAAGTAGGAAAACGCTTAGAAAACAAACCAGAATAAGCATAGGTTGTATTCGCAAAAAACGTTTCCAAATATAATTTTTAAAAGAGGGTGAATTGAGAGCACTTTTTGTAATAAGATATCCGCTAATCGAAAAGAAAATTGACAATCCTAAAAAAGCAAAGTCTAACCGATTATTAGTTAAACGTACTAAGGGCTCTTCTTTGTATTTAGAGACAAGCCCGTAGGAATGTGTGTATATAATACACAAAGCTGCAAACAATCTTAAAAAATCATAATTATTATTTAGCCTCTCTTTAAACAGCATTATTAAAATTTTCGATCTAAATATTTTTTCCTTTCATTGCCTCTCCTACTGCACTGTTCATAATTCTTTCTGCATAAGGGCGGGAGATATCGTTGAGTATTTCTGTTTTGCTTTGTATTAAATTTTTATCTGCCATGGTCAATGCCATTTGCAATGCCTGCATGGCCGCAGCAGTATCTGCCAGTTCATTGTTTATTAAAAGTGCAGCATTTTTTTGTAGGAATCGTTCCGTAGTTTTTAATAGTTGTTCCCCTTCTGTACTGGCTTCTGCCAGCGCCCTTGCAGCTATATCATTTTGTGCATTTGCCATTGAATCAAGCAACATTTTTTCTACCGTTTCATCATCAATTCCTAGTTGAGGTTTTATTTCTATACTTTGTTCAATTCCGCTTCTTAATTCTTTTGCTTTTACGGTTAATATTCCATCGGCATTTATTAAAAAACTTACCTGCACCTTGGCCATACCTGCGGGCATTGCCGGTATTCCTTTTAGGTTTAAGGTGGCCAGCAATCTATTGTCTTTCACAATATCTCTTTCCCCTTGGTACACACTTATTCGCATGTTTACCTGTGCATCTATTTGTGTGGTATATTCTCTGGCTGCGCTGGATGGTATTTTTGCATTGCGGGGAATCAATACATCCATTAATTCTCCTGCCGTTTCAATTCCTAAACTTAACGGTGTAATATCTAACAGCAATACGTCTTTATTATTGCCTGCTAAAATATCTGCCTGTATGGCCGCACCCAACGCCACCACTTCATCTGGATTTACGGTATTATTTACTTGCTTACCAAAATAATTGCTGACCAATTCATTTACCAGCGGAACCCTCGTACTTCCCCCCACCATAATAATTTCATTTATATCATTTTTTGCAAGCTCAGCATCCTTCATCGCTTTTTTGCAGCTATCAATTGTTCTATCAATAAAAGGTTTTACCAGTTCATTAAACTTGGTTTTATTGATGGCTATCTCTTTATGCTGTATGGTGGCTGTAAAATTTTCGTTGGTAGAGAGATACTTTTTTGCTTCCTCGGCTTTCAACCGCAACTCCTGCGCAAGAGATTTATTGGTTAACAATTCTTCGTCTGTGAAAAATTTTTCATCTTTCCAATATTGCACAATAGCATTGTCAAAATCATCGCCGCCAAGGTAAGTATCACCATTGGTAGATAGTACTTCAAAAACTCCGTTGTTTAATTTTAAGATAGATACATCAAAAGTGCCACCCCCCAAATCATATACTGCAATTACCATTTCTTCTTTCCCCCCTGTGGGGGAGTTAGAGGGGGCTCCTAATCCATAAGCAAGACTGGCTGCTGTAGGTTCATTTATTATTCTCAATACATCTAAGCCTGCAAGTTTTCCTGCATCTCTGGTTGCCTGCCGCTGTGCATCATTAAAATAAGCAGGTACGGTTATTACTGCTTTGTTTACCGGTGTTTTAAGAATATGCTCTGCCCTTTTTTTCAGTTCTTTCAATATAAGTGCAGATAAATCTACCGGGGAATAAAACTGGTCATCTATTTTAATTTGAACCTGTTTGTCGGCATCGGTGTCAATAATTTTGTAAGAGAAAAAAGATGCATTGGCTTTTATATCATCATAATTTTTACCCAATAATCTTTTAGCAGAAAAAATAGTTCGTTCCGGTGAGGTTATTAAAAATTCTTTTGCTTCATTGCCCACCAAAATATTGCCTGCTTTATCGAAGTAAACAATTGAAGGCACCAATGAAGAGCTATCATGTTCTTTTAAGGCCACTGCTTGCCTTGTGTCGGGGTGTATAATTGCTATAAGGCTATTGGTGGTACCTAAATCTATTCCTACAATAATTTCTTCTTTCTGTAAACTGCCGGTAGCAATGTTTATCCCTATTTTAGCCATTCGTTTTTTTGTAAAAGTATTGAAAAAGGCTGGGAAAGTTTTGGGGAAGATGATACAGGTTCCTTAAATTAAAAGGTGACGCAAATGCGGAAAATATTTTATCCTTCAATATAAGGGATTAAAAAAAGAATAGACTGTGAAGAATGGTTAGACACGAGGCAGAAATTTGAATACAATTTAGACTCTTAATGGCAATCTTTGAAAAAAATTGAAAATTCTTTGTTAATACGCTCATTATTTTACCACAATCAATTTTTTACTGTGGCTGACATTTAAGAAATTGTATTTGAGATAATAAATCCCTGAATTTAAACCTTGAATATCTACTTCATATTTTTCAACTCCTTTCTTCAAAATCAAATTCTTAGATTGCACTATTCTTCCATTGATATCAACTATTGAAAAATTTAAGTTACCATTAAATGCATTATCAATTTCTAAATAAAATTTGTTATTAGCAGGCAAGGGATGTATAGAATTGATTAATACAAAAGGTTTTTTTTCAGGAGAAGATGAGATAATATTTGAATAGGTGATTTTATTGTTTTCATTTTTCATTTTTAACCTATAAAAACATTTTAGATAATTATTATCGAAAAGTTCATAGCTATAGCTACCATTCCCTTTAGTATAATGTTGGCTTATCGAGGAAAATTTTATACCATCAAAACTTCTTTCGAGTATGAATAAATCATTTTCATTTGTGGAGGTTCCTACCCATGTTAATTTTGTTTTTCCGAAATTATTAATTGCAGAAAAATTAGTACACTTTAAATTTAATAAATAAATATACCCAATCGAGATATCATCAATTCTAAAAGTTTTAGTTGAAGAATTTTGCACGAATTTTATTTGTAGTTTATTTACTTCAATTACTCCAGGTATTGAACAACTAAAATAATCCCAGGGAAGCGGGGGATTCGTCGATGGAAGAAGATGAAAAAATCTATAATAAGATAAAGAAGTCCAAGTTATTCCGCTATCAGCACTTGCAAAAACATTTAATTCATTTAAATTATTAGGTTGTAAAATATCATAACCAAACATCATAAAACCTAAGGTGACAACATTAGGATTGTTGGTAACTGTCGGAAATTTATCAAGTTGCAAAAAAATGCCTAATGTATTTGTAAAAAAAACATTTCCGCCACCACTAGAAGATAGCGTATTTGATGGATTTAGATTTTGTACCTCTGCAGAGCCAGTATAATGTAGTACCCCTTGATTTGTCCACCCATTATATGAATTCACTGAACTTGAAACTGATGGGTTTCCAATTGTTTCTAAAGGTGGCGGCACACCCTGTGACAACGCAGACTTACACACGCAAATTAAAATGAATAGAAATGCATTTTTCATTCTTATCACTATTTTAAAAATCAATCTACAACAATTTGCTTTTTTAAAAATCTAATTGTTGTCAACCTACACAGAAAGCTATTATCTCATCAAATACATTTTGCCATAACCTTTATTAAAATATTTATCAGTATTAGCACCATCTGCTTTGTACTTATCAAGCGATTTGCCATTTAAGTTTGTAATCACTCGATAAATGTAAACACCGTTTGCCAACTTTTGGCCATACATATCTGTACCATCCCATTTAAACTCTGTAATATTTCTACCCACATGTAAAGCACCCAACTCTTGCTTAGTAATTTCTCTTACAACTTTACCAGTTATTGTTAGCACTTGTATGCGCAAGTTTTGTGGCACCTGGCTACCTGTAAGTGTAAATACAAATGCTGTAGAGGTAGTAAATGGATTTGGATAATTAAGTAAATCGCTTATCATTGGTTTGTTAATCACAGAAAAAACAGTTCGGTAGTTTAATGCTCCGGCAGTATTACCTGCTACATCTTTACCCGAAACGATTAGTTCATATTCTCCATCCTGTGTTAAGAATGGTCTAAAATCAATGGTAGCTGCATTTTCTCCTGATGATAAATTAGCAGGATTAAAACGCATGGTATCGCCAAAACTGAAGGTGCGTAGCGATTGGTCAGGATACCTTAACTGTACTTTTATAAGGCCTGTATCTTTTAAAGCAAGGAACCTGTTTTCATCTTTCAATTTTATTAATATCGCAGGTTTTGATGCTACAATATCTCTGCTCAAAATATGCACACCATCAAACGTTACATCTAATAATGGATTGAAAGGATCAGATTTTACAAAGAAATCTTTGTAAAGAATATTATTAAAATGAGTTTGTTCGGGCTGTGCATTATTAGGATTAAAATCTACCAACAAAGTATTTCTACCCGGATAATTTTCAGATGGAATGGTATATGATGCCACAAGTGTATCGCCCGCTACTAATATTTTCCCTCTGGGTAAATTAATGATGCTGTCAAAATTGCTCGCTGTTTTTATTTGTAAACCAATCTTCATTAAACTGTCAAAAGGTACTTGGCTAATGTTTTTAAAGGCTACAGAAAAATTGATAGGTTCTCCAATTTCAACAGTGTCTTTAATAGTAAATTTAATATTTGGAGCCACTGCACCTTCAGGTAGGTAATCAGCGTTGAGCATCCAATAATTTAATTGATGAGGAGTTGCTGTAATGGTATCTTCATTCAACATTTTTAATTTAAGTCTTGGGTAGGTTGTAGCATTAATCCATGTGAGTATGGTATCTCTTATAGGATTTACAGTTGCTAATAAATCTTGGCTTCCATTTATATTTAAGCCAATAACCTGAACAGCAGTTTTATCATTATTTGCAGTTTCTAATTTTGTTCCTTTCCAGTGTAATTCTTTCCATTTTTTGGCAGGACCAAACACTACCGACTCTATTTGTCCTCTTAATGCCAAGCCTTGAAATGCATACGGAATATAAAGTTTATCGGTAGGTAGAAGGCCTACATTTTGTGAAATAGAAACTGAACTACCTTTTTTTCCAATAAAAACAAAAGGCACATTAGATGTTATTTGGTCTATATCAGCAAAACCCAACCCTTTTAATGTAAGATATAAATTGGCTCCAGGGTCTGTAGCCCAAATAGCTGGTAAGAATGCATTTATACCTAATCCTCCATTAGCCATTACAATTGAATTTCCATTGGGTATAATGTCTAAAAACTGTTTTACTATTTGTCTTTTTGCTGCAGTAGAAATATCAAATTGATAAAATGCTGAATTAACTCCACCAATTCCAGGAAACGGAGCATAACTATCGTATTGACCTGTAGATCCAACATTTTGGTTGCTCCATAAATTGGATGTTACAGAATCTATCACATAAAATCTCAAAGCATTTGAGTTTGTAGCCAACGGAGATGTAAATCCTTCTTGAATTGCGAATCCTCCAACAGAAATAGCATAATCTGCACGTTGGCTGGAAGTTGGAAATATGGTAGTGGAAACCAGAAAGTCAAAATTTTGCGGTGCAAATTTAAATCTTCTGTTTGCAGCCAATTCTATTCCATTATATCTATTTTTTAAAAACTGAAAATAATGCGACTGGTTAAAACCCGGGCCGCTAGCCGGCAAATACACAAAAGAAAAATTATTCCATATAGTATTTCCTGTAGTTGGTACAACCGCCGTTCTCCAATAAAAAACCGTGCTATCTGTAAGAGTAATATTGGTAGGCGTAAATTGTATAACTCCTCCAAGGCTTGAAGTATTATACGTTTTCTTAAATGCTGAATTAAACAATTCAGTTGTATCAATCTCCATCACATAATTGCTCATTCCAATTAATGGGTTAGCAGTACTGGCAGAGAAAGTTATATTTTGATTGTTTACAATAGAGAAATTGTATGGATACACCGGATTTAAGGTATTTTCAAAAATGAAAACATCTTTTGTTATTTTATTATTGGTTTCATACAACTCTGCTACTTTGTTTGTCCAGTCTAGCTCTACAGTTATTTTGTTTAAACCGTTATCCGTGGCTGGGTTTATTGGAATATTTAAATTCAAACTATCCTCATATCTAATTCCTCTAATCAAAGTATCTTTTATGGTAACCGCTGTAGTGCTGTTTGGCAACAATCTTTTTACAGAAACCCTTATAGAATCTCCTACGGCCCTGCCAATATTCTTCATATTTACCTTTACATTAAAAAAGGGATCTGCTACCGTTACAATGTTTGGCGATATTACTACTGAAGGGTCTTCAATTACATAATCGGCTTTTGGAAAAGCATTTATTTTTATAGCGGGGTCACCATTTAAGTTTATTTCTTCTAAATGTATTCTTGTATAATAATCTAAGGCCGGGTTTGTTCCATCTAAATGTACACTTACTTCTTTTATTTGTTCACCAATAGATTTGCCATACATTAATTTTGAAAAATTTTCGTACAATCTTAGATTATAGTTATGCAATGCAAATGGAATTCCAAAATGAGTATTGGCTAAAAAACCAATACTGCCTCGTTGGTTGGCAAAAATATAGCGTTCAGATAAAGTAGTACCAGTTGTTATACGGGCCGGATTGAAATTATAAAAATCACCGGCTGTACAACCACTTACATTAAAGAAAGGATATTTACCAGCATTGTTATAATTTTCAGGAGCACTAATATTAAACTCAAATGTATTAGCTGAGGAATGTCCAAAATAACCAATGAAACTTAATCCTTCTTGGAAAAGTTCACTAATTCTAACACTACTTGCCTGTTGTACGGTAGCTACAGATGTTTTTCTAAAAGTCTCTACATTAGCACCTAGTAAAGTATCTTGTGCAATTACGCTACACTGATCTAAATTATTTCCAAGCTGTTGAGCTTCTCCCGCATCTTTTCCTCCAACAATATGAAGCATATTTTTCATCCATGCTTTATCGGCCAATAATGGGCTCTGAAATCTTTGAGCCTGCTCATACTGTAACATTTTTTGGTAGTAAATACCTACTTCTGCACCGTTTATAGCACCCAATCTTCCAACGGGTGTAATGGGAGTTGCAGTACCGGGTTTTGCTACCAATAATACATCAGATGCCGGCCAACCGAAAGTACCCACTAAATCGAGTTGTGCTGCTATTGGGTTTGCTTCATTTGGTCTTTTGCCCTGGTAAGTAACTCCTCTACCAATGATAAAAATAAATTTTGGTTTTACAGGATATTGAACATCCATAAAACGTACAAAATCTCTTATAGAACCAGGATGAGATTTTATACCAAAACCAAACTGGTCTGTCAATTCATTTATATCATACACTTTTGCATTAAAGCCACCACCATTTGTGGTGCTTCTATATGCACGATATAATTCTACATTGTTTACACCTGCTCCATCGTTGTATAAAACAGGATTGCTGATGATGATATAATCTCCTCTTGTTGCAGCAGTATTATAATCAATAAATGTTTTAGTGGTTAAATTGTTTACGGTTGTAATGTTTGCCGTTTCTACATTATTCAACATGTATTTTCTTACCGGATCTGCTGATGCAGGTAAAACAAATTTTACTTTACCGGGGGTTGAGGTAATATCACCTACAAATCTTCTCCCATTATTCATATCATATAAAACGGGAGCAGTAGTACCATAATTAAAATTATCTATCACCAAATAATTACCGGTAGATGGTGCTAATTCAAAATAGAAAGATTTTTGATTATTAAAATTGAAAGTAGCAGGATAAGTTATACCAACTGAAGCCACGACAGATCTATCTCTAACTGTTTGATTGGAGACATTGCTATGTGATATCGAAATTTGGGCTGAGGATGAATTCTGAAGATAACTTAAAGGTTGATTGGTTACATTGAAAATTGTTTCCTCTGTATTGCTTCTTACTTGTGGGGTTCCAACAGTATTATTAAAAACTTTTAAAGTCATCGTTCTTGTAACATTATCAGTATTCGAGAATAATTTAGCTCTTACTGAAAGACTGTTTGTAGGACCGGACGTGTAAACATTTAGATTAGTTAAATTTTCTGTGAAAACACCTAAAACATATGTTCCGTTATTTATTTCTGAAGCGAATTCTGGAGTAGTATAACCCTCTCCATTGTCATAAGCAGATGAATAAACATATTCACCTAGATCTTTTGCATTACCTCTGTTTAACACCGATCTGTAAAACATATCTATTTTACGCATAAAAAATGCATCGGGCGTAGCCGTACTTGGCGAAGCATTTGCTGCAGTAATGTAACGAAGGTTACCGCCTGCAGGGTTTACGGTAAGAAAATAGGTAGCCGTATCTGTTTCCAAACTGTACCTGTCTGCCAGTTGAAATTGTGGTTCTTTGTATAATTGTGCATCAGGTTTTCCATCATTCATTTCTCCAAAAAACTCAATAAAATCGCTGCTGCCCAAAGGTGCACCTGTTAAAGAAGTAAATAACCTTACCTGCTGCCCGTTTTTCCATAACTGAAAATGATCTGCATTGGCTGTAGCTAAACCTGCACTTGCCAGAGCACTCTGTGGTATACGAGCAATATTATCAGCCACCAGTTTAAATTTATAATAGGTTTTGCTGTAATCTATCCAACTATTATTTAACTGTGCAGTAGCAGAAAACGCACAAAAAAACATAAACGGAAGTAGTAACTTTTTCATCATGACAAGTGTATTTGTAAATTATTTATTCATCATTTTTCTTTCCAAAATTTATGCGGAGAGAAACAACATGCGTGTATAAAGGGTTATTTTGATTGGCAAGATTTGTAAACGCATAATCTATGTTTACATTTTTTATTTTAAAGCCTGCACCTAAACTTGGCTGATAAATCCATACCTTTTTTTGATTAAGCGTATCACCATCTGACAATGCCTGTTGAAAATTGGTAATACCTGCTCTTACAAAAAAAACTTCTTTTACGGCGGCTTCCAAACCAAGATGCGGATCTATACTTACTGTATTACCACTTAAAACTGTATTTCTTTTACCATCAAATGTGAGATCTACATTGGCTTCTGTTTGTAGTTTAAAGTTACTGCCAATGTCAAATGTATACGCACCACCAAAGGTTACTCGGGGTGCTGTAATTTCAGTAGATTTTACCGGTATATCATTTTTGGTTAAATAAAGCGCTTCTTTTTCTCTATCGGTAAATTTAAAACTCCACGCATTAAAGGTGGTAGTTACATCTTTTGCTACTAAACCAACACTCCATTTTTCTCCCCTCATTTGCACACCTGCATCTAAACCAAAACCCCAGGCATTGGCAAATTTTCCCACTTTTCTATAAATAACTTTAGCATTTAATCCTGCACTTAACTTGTAGTTATCTGTTTCTTTTACGGTTTGAGATACCGACATTAAAAAAGCATAATCTGCAGATGAAAAAGTTTGAATATTGTTATAATTCACACTGCCATCTGGCTCTACCAAAAACAAGGTATTGGGTATATCATCTACCGCAAAACGAAGCAATGAAAAACCCACTGTGCGTTTGTTATCTTGTATAGGCACTGCCACAGCCGCATAATCATACTTTGCAATACCACCAAAATACTCTGCATGCATTATAGTAGCTGCAGGGTTATCTTTTACCTGTGTAAGCCCGGCAGGATTCCAATAACCGGCGGTAGCATCGTTTACTGAAGCTACTTGTGCACTACCCATACCAAGGCCTCTTGCACCGGCACCAATGTTTAAAAATTCGTTGGAATATTTTCTGAATTGCGAGAAAGCATTTGCAGAAAGCAACATTAAAAAGGATAGTAAAGCAAAAATGCCTTGTCTCATATTAGCAATATTAGTAATTGTAAAAACCTGTTACAATGTATATAAACGTAAAAAATGTAAAAAAAAGTGTACTCCTCTATATAAATAGATACAATACAAATCAAATATACTTAAAATACGGGATTTTAGATGTAGTAATATATTAATAAATGTTTAGTATTTCATTGAATATAAACGAGTAGTATAATCATTTTTTGTAAAGTAACATTTGTATTCCGTAAAACGATACGATAGCAAAAATGGCAGTAGTAACTTTATGGCAACATAATTGACTAATAAGGTAATTCTCTTAAAAGATACATTTACTTTTTTTAATTTTTTTTCTATGATAGGTTTTAATTTTTCAAAATATAATGCGGCAGACAATGAAAAAAGTGATTTTGATAAATTATTAAACCTTTTTACACAATTGCTTACTTACACCAGTGGAGATTTTGGCGAAGCCATGCAATGGATGAATGAATTGGATAAAGAACATAAACTTACCAATAACAACTACGGCATGGGTGATTTTTTGGAAGACTTAAAAACCAAAGGATACATTGATGAAAATAACCAAACCGGAGAAATAAAGATTACGGCAAAAACAGAACAGACCATTCGTAAAAGCAGTTTAGAAGAAATTTTTGGGAAACTGAAAAAATCAAAATCTGGCAATCACCAAACTTTTAAACCCGGTGGTGGAGATGAAATTAGTCCGGAAACAAGGCCCTTCCAATTTGGGGACAGCATGGAGCAAATAGATTTTACCTCCAGCATACGCAATGCACAAATAAACCATGGCATAGATAGTTTTAGAATGCAGGAAGATGATTTGGAAATAAGAGAAACAGATTTTAAATCGCAAACATCTACTGTATTAATGATTGATATTTCTCACTCAATGATTTTATATGGAGAAGACAGAATAACGCCTGCAAAAAAAGTAGCCATGGCATTGGCAGAATTAATAAAAACCAAATACCCAAAAGATACGTTGGATATTGTGGTGTTTGGTAACGATGCATGGCCTATTGAAGTGAAAGATTTGCCTTATCTGCAGGTAGGACCTTATCACACCAATACAGTGGCAGGGCTTGAGCTTGCAATGGATATTCTTCGCCGGAGGCGCAACCCAAACAAACAAATTTTTATGATAACAGATGGCAAGCCTACCTGTTTAAAAATAGGAAAGCAATATTATAAAAACAGTTTTGGGGTAGATAGAAAAATATTGACTCGTTGCATGGCTTTGGCTACTCAATGTAAGAAAGCTAAAATACCTATCACCACTTTTATGATTGCCAGCGATCCATATTTACAAAAATTTGTAGCCGAGTTTACGGAGACAAATAATGGCAAGGCTTTCTTTGCATCATTGGATAAGTTGGGGGCGTTTATTTTTAGGGACTTTGAGAGTGGGAAGAGGAAAACGGTTTATTGATTATTTGCTGCGCAAATGTTTTTTTTGCCTGAAAGACGGGAAGGCGTTTAAGAAAAAGTAAGACGGGGGTTGATTTGCTGCGCAAATGTTATTTTGCCGGAAAGAAGGGAAGACGTTTCAGAAAAAGTAAGACGGGGGTTTGATTTGCTTCGCAAAAATTTTTCACACTCTGCGTGTATTATTTTTGACGGAAAGACGGGAAGGCGTTTAAAAAAAAAGGGGGGAGACATCAGATATACTTTGCATTTTGGAAGATATTATTTAATAAAGAAAAAATAAATGGCTTACGTTTTAACCCAAAGGGAAGAAGAACTTTGTAAAATTATTGTTGACTGTGCTTATAAAGTTCATATAGCCCTCGGGCCGGGTTTGTTAGAAAAGATTTATGAAGCATGCTTTTGTCATGAACTTAGCAAACGGAATATTCCTTATAAAAGACAACAGATATTGGGCATAACTTATGACAATCTTATTTTTGATGAAGGATTAAAATTGGATGTATTGGTAGATGATTTAATCATTTGTGAATTTAAAGCAGTAGATAATGTAAACCCTATTTGGCTGGCTCAATTACTTAGTCATCTTAAACTTACAAAATTACATGTTGGATTTATTTTAAACTTTAATGTTGCCATTATGAAAAATGGTATTAGAAGATATTGCAGAGAATAATTTCAAGAAATTTAAAAAAAGTTTGTTTAATCTTTGTCGATTTATCGACAAAAAACTTACCGACTTAATTTTTAAAAACGACTTACCGACTTCTCGGCAAAAATAATTCAGGGCTAATTTGCAGAAAATAAAAAAATAAGAAAAATTTAGAAAATAAAAATATGATTGATAAAAAACCAACAACCCTTGGAGCATTAAAAAGCAGCGGATATATTTCCAAATCCATTAAAGATGAAATAAGAGAAAACCTCATCATTAAAATTAAAGCAAAAGAAAATCCATTTCCAGGTATATTAGGTTATGAAGATACCGTAATACCAGATACTGAAAGAGCATTGCTAAGCAGGCACAATATGCTTTTCCTCGGTTTGCGTGGACAAGCAAAAACCCGTATGGCAAGGCAAATGGTGGAACTGCTGGATGAGTACATTCCTATTGTTGCGGGGAGTGAAATTAATGATGATCCGTTAAAGCCAATCTCCAGATATGCAGTTGATTTGATTGCAGAACATGGAGATGAAACACCTATTGAGTGGTTGCACAGAAGCAAACGTTATGGAGAAAAACTAGCCACGCCAGATGTGAGCGTAGCAGATTTAATTGGTGATATTGATCCCATAAAGGCAGCAAATTTAAAACTGAATTTTGCAGATGAAAGAGTGTTGCATTATGGAATAATACCAAGAAGTAACCGCTGCATATTCGTAATAAATGAATTGCCAGATTTGCAAGCACGTATTCAGGTTTCCTTATTTAATATTTTAGAAGAAGGCGATTTGCAGATACGTGGTTTTAAACTTCGCTTGCCACTAGATGTATTGTTTGTATTTACCGCAAACCCCGAAGATTATACAAACAGAGGAAGTATTGTAACCCCGCTGAAAGATAGAATTGAGAGCCAGATATTAACGCATTATCCAAAAACACTGGAGACAGCTTTACAAATTACCGAACAGGAAGCGGCCATAAATGATGCACAAAAACAAAAAGTGGAGGTAAGCGATTTAATAAAAAGATTGATAGAACAGGTTGCATTTGAAGCAAGGGAAAGCGAATTTGTAGATAAGAAAAGCGGTGTAAGTGCTAGACTTACCATAGCTGCTTATGAAAATGCAGTGAGTGCTGCTGAGCGAAGAGCCATCATAAACGATGAAGAAAAAACGCAAGTTTGGCTGAGCGATCTTACCGGAATAATTCCTTCTATAACCGGTAAAATAGAATTGGTGTATGAAGGTGAACAGGAAGGGCCGTTTCAGGTTTCTTTTAATTTGCTGGAGAAATCTATTCGTACACAATTCAAACAATATTTTCCTGACCCGGATACACTCAAGAAAAAAAGAGGAAAAGAAGGAGCACCCGAAAATCCATACAAAGCAATATTGGCTTGGTTTGACGGAGGGAATGCACTCAATTTATTTTTAGAAACCAAAGATGATGATAAAGTTCAAAAATTATATAAAGTAAGTGGCTTGCATGCGCTGGTAAAAAAACATTACAGCAACCATAATGAAAAAGAAACTGCATTATTAATGGAGTTAGTATTGCATGGTTTGGCAGCTCATTCATTAATAAGTAAAAAAGTTATTGATGGGAAAATTGAATTTAAAGATTTGATGGGTAGTATGCTGAATTTGGGAAGTAGTGAACATTTTACGGAGGAGGATTTTAATGAGGATGATTTTAATTAAGGGGAAATAAAGGATATTAAAGGAGAAAAAGAAGTGAAGGAGAGCTAGGAGTTTAAAGGAGATTAAAGGAGAGAAAAGAAGGCTAGGAGGACAAAGGAGAGAAAGAGAAGAAAGGAGATAAGGAGATAAAAGAGACTGGGAGATCAAAGGAGCGAAAGAGAAGAAAGGAGAAGTACCATTACAAGTATGATGAAAGAATGAAGAGAATAAGCTGGTAAAAAAAGTAATAATTTTGGGCGAAGAGTGAAATTATCCATTTTGCTTTTCGCTCATTTTTATTTTAGGAAAACTAAACAATATTTACCTCTCGGTGAAGGTTTACATCAAACATTAATTTTACGGAGTCAATAATTTTTTCGCTAAGGTGTAGTATTTCATTGCCGGTGGCATTTCCATAATTTACCAATACTAGTGCTTGTTTTTCGTGGCAGCCTGCATCGCCTTTTCTAAAACCTTTCCAGCCACATTTTTCTATTAACCAACCTGCGGCAAGTTTGGTTTCATCATTGGCCAAAGGATAACCAATTATTGCCGGGAATTCTTTTTTCAGCTCAATAAATTGTTCCTTTGTAATTGTAGGGTTTTTAAAAAAACTTCCGGCATTGCCTATTATTTTTGGATCGGGCAATTTACTTTGCCTTATTCGGATAACCGCATCTGATATAGCTTTTATAGAAAGGGAATGAATACCCATTTGTTCCAATTCAGTTCCTATTGCACCATAGCTGGTATTAAAATTTGGTACCTTATTCAATTTAAATGTAACAGAAGTAATGATAAATTCTCCTTTGTATTTGTTTTTAAAAACACTTTCTCTATAACCAAAGTCACATTCGCTTTTGGAAAATATTTTCGTTTTTTTATCTTGAATATGGTACGATTCCAGTTCATGAAAAACATCTTTTATTTCTACTCCATATGCACCAATATTTTGCATAGGAGATGCTCCTACGCTTCCGGGGATGAGCGATAAATTTTCTACCCCTGCTAAATTATTTTCAATACAATACAACACAAACCGGTGCCAGCCCTCTCCTGCCCCTGCCTTTACATACACATTATTTTCATCTTCTTTTATTATTTCAATACCTGTTATTTCATTTTTTAAAACGAGGCCGTCAAAATTTTTTGTAAACAATGTATTGCTACCTCCACCAAGTATTAAAAGAGAATCATTATTTTTTTCAAGGACTTCACCCAAATTCTGCGTATGCGAAAAAGACGCATATTTTTTTGCAAGCACATTTATACCAAAACTATTTAATTTTTGAAGTGAGTAGTTTTCTTCCATTTGCATAGCTGCAAATTATTAAAGATTATCTGATGTGTTGATCATTTTATTTGATATGCATGTTTTTAAAATATACCCCGAATGTGTTATTTTTCATACAAACACATTACTATAATTTTAAATTTCTTTAATTCTCGGTCCCCACCCTAGAAAACGTTCTACTTTTTCAAATTAAAAAAAACAAAAATGAAAAGATTACTATTCATGTTGGGTATCCTATGTGCTTTAAACTTACATGCACAAAATGTAGGAATTGGTACAACTACGCCTGCAGCTAAATTAGATGTAAAAACTATCAGTAGTTATGTGAGTCAATTTAATGGTGCCGCACCAATGTATATGGGGATATTTGAAAATGATATTTACAGGGGATATTGGGGCTCTTACGCAGGTGCAGCCGAAGATGTTGACTTTGGAACAGGCTCAGGCAACACTTTAGGAAAGCTACATTTTACGATACAGGCTAATCCAAGAATGACGATAAACAACTTAGGTAATATTGGTATCGGTACCATCAATCCTAATCATAAATTACACATAAACGGGGGAGATTTATTTGTGCAATCCAGCTCGGGACTTATACGTTTTGGGTATGATGGTGCTAATGAATGGCAGATGGCTACTACAGGCGGTGGAGCAGATTTACGCTGGTACACGACTACAGATGGAGGTACTACAATTACTCCACGACATTATTTTAGCCAAAATGGAAATATGGGGGTAGGAGGTTTCAGTGGCCCTGGTGTACCTCAAGGACGATTAGATGTTATTGGGGCAGGAACGACCTCCTCCACAAATACATTTATGTTAAGAAATAGTATATTGGATACTTTGGTTAGGGTAAGAGATGATGGTAGAATGGGTATTGGATATAATGGAACAAGCTTTGGGCGAACATTAAACCTTGGTGGTACAGGACAAAATTTTTACACCTCCAATGAAGCAGCTTTTGGTGGAGCTATTTTTCCTACAGATACATCGTTGGTAATATGGTCCAATAGCGGCGCAAGTAATTACTTAGTTATGCAGCCAAGCTGGGGCAATGCCGGTATCGGTACTTACAGTCCCAATGCGAAACTACATGTAAATGGTACTATGCTTATTGGCGGTACTGCAGCAAATATAAAACCTGGTTATTCACTTAGTGTGGATGGTAAATTGGTTGCAGAAGAAGTATTGGTACAGCTAAGCACAAGCTGGCCCGACTATGTTTTTAATAAAGATTATAAATTGATGCCGTTAAAAGAACTGGAAAAATCCATCAAAAAAAATAAACACCTACCTAATATTCCTGCGGCTGCTGAAGTGAAAAAAGAAGGAATAACATTAGGCGATATGAACAAACGTTTAATGGAAAAAGTGGAAGAACTTACTTTATACATCATTGATTTAGATAAAAAGAATAATGCGCTTGCAGAAAAAATGCGCAAGTTAGAAACAAAAGTGAACGCTAAAAATGTGAATCGCTAATTGTTCATTTTATTAAAATCAACTGTTATGAAACGAGCTATAAAAAGAATAGTTGTATCGATGTTTTTTGCTGGCATTTCCATTACATTAAATGCCCAAAATATTGATGCAATTTTGAGAGACCCAAGCAATAACTATTTTATAATTAAACAAAAAGCTGAGGCATACTTTGCGCAGCGTGGTACTGTAGGCACAGGTTATAAAGAATTTAAACGTTGGGAATTTCTTACAAAAAATAATATTGAACCAGATGGAACTTTGCCTGATGCAGTAACTAAAAATCAGCAAGCCTTGGACCAGTTTAAAACAAGTAACAGACAAATTTTAGGGCCAACTGCAGGCGTTTCTAATTGGGTGCCACAAGGACAATTAAACCCAACAATACTTGCAGGTGATCCACAAAATGGAACGGGCAGTGTAAGGAGTATTGACTTTATTGGCAGTACAATATGGGCCGGTACACCAGGAGGTGGAATGTGGCAAGGGCTTTTTGCAGGTGGCAGTTCTTATAATTGGACTGCAAAAACGGATGGTATTCCAAACCTTGCCGTACAGGATATTGAAATAGCACCAACTAATACAAGTATTATGTATGCCTTAACGGGTGCCGTTGGAAGCGCATCCGGCTATAGAAGTACAGGCGTAATAAAATCTATTGACGGTGGCACTACTTGGGCTTTAACAGGATTAAATTTTCCTGAAAGCGGGGGCGTAAAAGGATACCGATTATTGGTAAGCAGTGTCAACTCCAGTATAGTGTGGGCATGTACAGATAATGGAATGTACCGGACTACAGATGGTGGCACTACATGGAATTTAGTAACGTATTCAACTACTGTTGGTGGAGCACAAATAAATTTTTCTACCAATGCTTATGATTTGGTTTATCAACCAGGAAGTACCAGCATATTATATGCTACCAGCAACGGCCCATATTTTTATAAAAGTACTGATGCAGGCATAACATTTTTAAGAGTTGATAGAGCAGCAGCAGGTTTACCAACTACAGGTGGCAGATGCCAAATAGGGGTAACTGCTGCAAACAGTGCCTATGTATATTTGTTGTATGGAGATGGTACTGCCTTTGATGGAATTTACCTTAGTACAAATAGCGGTAGCACATTTACCTTAAGAAGCACAACACCCAACATACTTGGTGGGCAAGCCTGGCGAAATATCTGTATAGCAGTATCACCAACAAATGCTGCAGATGTATATGTAGGTGGTTTAGATATTTTTAGAAGCTCTACATCGGGAAGTACATGGACAATTACATCGGACTGGACATCTGCTTCAACAACTAATTTTAGTCATGCAGATATTTTTGATATGTATTGCGATGCTACTTATTTATACGCCGCTACAGATGGTGGATTGTACCGAATGACAAGAAGCACAAACACCTGGACCAATTTGCATAACAATATGCAAATAGCACAAGCCTACAGGCTCGGAATTGATCCCACAGCTGCTGCAGCATTTGTAACAATTGGTACACAAGATAATGGTACGTACAGAAACAGCGGCGTCCAATATTTAAGCATTGGTGGTGGAGATGGAATGGAAACCGTGGTAAAACCAAGCAATACAAATGTGATTTATTTATCTACCCAAAATGGTGATTTTTACAGAAGTGATAACGGTGGAGCCAGTAATACATTCATTAGAAGTGGCGCCGGAAACTGGACCACTCCGGCTGTATTACGTCCCGGCTTTGATACACACATTTACATTGGCTATACAAACATTGATTATAACACAACATCAGGAACCGGCGCTTGGAGCAGCATTGCTACAGGTTTTGGAAATGCCATTGAATCACTTGAATTTGCGCCCTCAGATAATACTATTTTATATGCTACTCAAGGCAGTACTGTAAAACGTTTTAATTTGAGCGGAGGCGTGTGGAGTGTTACTTCTATTACAGGTAGTTTACCTGCATTATCAAATATAACAGAGCTAGCAGTAGATCCAAATAATTCGAGCCATGTTGTACTTTCTGTTGGTGGGTATAACGCTTTGCAAAAAGTATATGAAACTTTTAATGCTAACCTTGGCAGCCCCACATGGACAGCAATTGTACGCAACTTACCCAATGTGCCCATCAATTGTATTGTAATGAATGATGACCTTGCAAACTCTATTTATGTAGGTACAGATATTGGTGTTTTTGTAACCAATGATAATCGTGTAAATTGGATAATGTACACAAATGGTTTACCTACTACCAGAGTGTATGATTTAGAAATAAACAGTGCTGTTGCTACTCCTCAAATATATGCCGCTACTTTTGGTAGAGGTGTTTTTAAAGCTGACACTTATACAGGCTGCTCTAGTTCTGCCGTGCTTGCTGGTAATGTAACAGGCTTGCAATACACAGAAGTATTTACCAGCATAACGTCTACTGAAAATATTTTGGGAGGTATTGGTACTTCTGTTGGTTACAATGCAGGAAGCATTATAACGCTTAACCCTGGCTTTCATGCATGGCCAGGTACAAAATTTGAAGCATACCTGCAAGGCTGCACAAGTGCAGGTTTTCCGCCACATCAGTTAAGGAGACTATCCAACCGAGCCAAATTGAATGATGTACCAGATTATAAAAATATACATGCAGAAGGTGATGGAAATAGCTTTAAATTATTTACTCCCAAAACATTTATGCTGAATGAGTCAAATAAAAATTTACATGCAGAGGGTGATGTAGTATCTCCTGTAAAAGAAAAAACGAATAGTAAAAGTGTAAAAGAAATTATTACGAAGCCAGAGGGGAATTAATAAAAAGAAGAGATGCAGATGATTTATTCATCTGTATCATTTAATCAAATTTCTATTTGTAAATCAAAAAGACAAGTACAATAAAGAGATAAATTAACTTCAAAGCATTATAAACCAAGGTCCCCCTTCGGGGGGGATTTAGGGGGGCTTTGGCTTTGGCTTTGCTCTCTACATCGGATCCACATCCGTTACCACCACCACACTTCTATAAATTTTTTCGCCCTGCATTAAATTAATATGGTTGCGAATTACTTTTCGATAAGTGTTACTCATACCGGCTTCCTTTGGTAATTTAATCATCAGCTCCATTAAATACATATTGCGTAAACGCCCAACCACTGGTGCTGCAGGGCCAGTAATAAAATCTTTTAAATCTTGCGAAAGCAAACTTGCCAATTTATTTGCAGCCGCTTCCACAGTTTCTTTGTCTCTGTGTTTTAAAGTTATCATTACCATTCTACTAAATGGCGGATAAAAAAATTCTTTCCTTTTTTCTATTTCAAAATCGTAAAACTTTTTATAATCGTGCTGCTGCACCAATAATAAAATGGGATGTTTTACATTCATGGCCTGTATCATTACTTTGCCTTGCTCATGCTTGCGGCCCGCTCTCCCACTCACCTGCTCCATTAATTGAAACGCTCTTTCGTTTGCTCTAAAGTCTGCAAAACTTAGTAAGCCATCAGCATCTAGTACACCAACCAAACTTACTTTTTCAAAGTCTAATCCTTTTACCACCATTTGTGTACCTACCAAAATATCGAGGCGCTGTTGCTCAAAAAGATGTATTAAATTATCGTGTGCTGTTTTGCCACGAACACTATCCACATCCATACGGGCAATTTTAAATTGGTCAAAATCATTTTCCAGTTGCTCTTCAATTTTTTCTGTACCAAAGTTTTTTTCTAACCAGTTGTTACTACCACAAGCCGGACAGGTAACCAACTTTGGGTAAGTGCTACCGCAATAATGACAATGTAATTTGTTGCTGTATTTGTGCAACGTAAGGGATACATCACAATGCACACATTGTGGCAAGTAACCGCATGTACCACATATCAGGTAAGGGTTATAGCCTCTTCTGTTTTGAAAAAGTATTACCTGCCTATCTGTCTCTACTGCTTTTTGTATGGCTTCTTTTAATTGCGGACTAATCATCACTTTGCCCCGTCCAACAGGGTTATCCGGGCGGGCCTTCTGTACAACCTGTGTGGTGTTTATAATTTCTATTGCAGGTAATTTAATACCACCAAAGCGTTCGTCTAATGCTACCAAGCCATATTTATGTTGTTTTGCATTGTAATAAGTTTCTAAAGAAGGTGTGGCGCTACCCAATAAAATTTTTGCACTAAAAAGAGAACCATAAAAAATAGCAGCATCTCTTGCATTGTAGCGTGGCGCAGGATCTTGCTGCTTGTACGATGAGTCGTGCTCTTCATCTACTATTACTAAACCTAAATCTTTAAATGGAAGGAACAATGAGCTTCTTGCACCCAGTACTATTTTTATTTCGCCTGTTCTTATTTTATTCCAAAGCTCAATTCGTTCTTGGTTATTAAATTTAGAATGGTAAATAGTTATGTTGCCACCAAAATGTTTTTGTAAGCGGCGTATGATTTGTGCGGTTAAAGCAATCTCTGGTAAAAGATATAAAACTTGTTTTCCCTGCAAAAAATATTCTTCAATAAGTTTAATGTACAATTGTGTTTTACCACTGCTTGTAACTCCATGCAAAAGACAAACATTTTTTTCAGTAAAACTATTTCTCACTTCTGCTAGAGCAGTTGTTTGCGCTTCACTTAATTCAAAATCTATATTAATATTTTTCGGCAAACTACGCACCCTGTCTATACTGCGCTTCTCTATAAATAAAATATTTTTATCTGCCAGGCCTTTTAGTTGCGTAACAGAAGCCCCTGATTTTTTAAGCAAAGCGGTCTGTGTAACTTCTCCTTCCGTTTTATTTACATGTAAAAAAGCGAGCAATAATTCCATTTGTTTGGGTGCACCTTTCCAATCGTTTAATAATGGGGCAAGGGCATCTTCATTGGCAAATTGTGGATTTAATATTACATAGTTTTCTTTTTTTACTTTGTATTTATCATTGAGGTCTTCTCTAATAAAACAAACATTTTTTTCTATGAGTTTTTTTATTGTTGGGTACACATGTGTAGCATCCATTACTTGTTGCACTTCTGTAATTGTGAGCTCTTTTTTAATCAACAGTGCTTCTCCTACCAAAAATTCTTCATCGCCCAGACTAGTAAAATCATCTCCATATTCTTCATTAAAAATTAAAACAGTTTCACTGCTTAGTTTAAAATTTGCAGGCAATGCTGCAGCCATTACTTCGCCTTCGGTACACATGTAATATTCGCTCATCCATTGCCACAGTTTTAATTGTTGCGGATAAACAAGGGCTGTATCATCTAAAATATTTAAGAGAGGTTTTGTTTTGTACGGAGGCTCTGTTGTAATTAATTTTTTAATGATACCGGCGTACTTTTTATTTTTTCCAAACAATACCTCTGCCCTGCAGCCCGCTTGTGCAGCAGCTATCATATGTACAGGCACGCTATACGTATATACATTAGGCAACGCCAGCGGAAGAATAATTTCTGCCCAGTAGCCAGATGTTGGTTCATTAAAATCTAATTCGTTTTCTTGCATAACCTCACCCTCGGTCCCTCTCCAAAAGAGAGGGAGGCCAAGCTTTTATTTATAAATTATACTTCTTTAATAACAAGTTTTTCATTATATCTTTTTTCAACATTAAATAGCAAGTCTAAAATATTATAACCATAGTATGAATTTATTAAGAAACTTCGCTCTTCATACTTTGAACCTTAAACCTTCAACTTTCAACCCTTTAACCAACTCACCTTATAACGAACCAGCCCCTTCTCCATTTCATCGTATACTTTTTGCTTAAGCAATGCTGCATCATTACCCGACATAATTTCAGGCAAAAAAACTGCCCTACTTTTACCTGGCGTCAAACTAAAAATACTGTTGTAATTTAACCGATCGTAAGCATCTAAAAAAAGTACCGGTTGTATGGGTGTATTTGTTTCTACCGCAATTTTAAAAGCGCCATTGTAAAATTCTTTCAATGGTTTGTGGGTCATGTTAAACGTACCTTCCGGTGCAATTACCACCGAAATATTTTTTGCTAAAACCCTTTTTAATTGGTGCACACTTTTGGTTCTGCCAACATCACTTTCTCTATCTACCATTACTGTTGAATTTCTATAGATATAACCAAAAATGGGAATTTTAGCCATTTCTGCTTTAGCCAAAATCCGTATGGGCTCATGGCGAAATGCCTTCATCATAAAAGGAATGTCAATGTAAGAAATATGGTTAAACACAAATATTACCGCATGGTCTTTTGACTTTGGTGCTTCAAAAATATTTCTGTGGCGAATACCCCAAAGGCAAAGCACAATATCTGCCCATACCCTACAAATACTATAAATCATATTCCCTCCTTTTACCCTGCCAAAAAATGATGCAATAACTATAAAAGGAAACAACAAAAGCATGATCGTAATAAAAACTACAAAAGCATAGATACTGAAAATAAAACCGGCAATTTTTTTCATAAAAATTTGTCAGCTACGAATATACAATATCATTTTATTGGGAGAGAAGAATTTGGGGCTGTAAAAGGAATACAATAATGAGGCAGTAGTTCCTGCTGTATGTAGTAGTGCCGCAACAAAGTTTGTTATAATCTAAATTTTATTATTTGCAGCAGCTACTACTGCCCATCAGGCAGCCTTTCGGCTTTTAGTTCTTTAATCAACAATAGCCGCATCATTGTAAAATATAAAAAACCTTATTTATCAGTTGAGGTTTCATTTATCAGGTTATAAGCAGATACGATTTCAATAAAATTTATATTGGCTTTACTCAGCAATAAGGAATTGAAAATTTCTACACCTTCAATTTTTATAATATTGTCTTTCTTAATGATGGAACCATCATTATATTTATTAAACCAAAAATCAAATTTTCTTTTACGGGCGTATTGTCTTTCATCAATCATATCACATACAAATACTGCAACGTTTTCAATTTCAGTAAAAAAAAAGCTTGAAAATTTCTGCAATTGTACTTCCAATTCTTTCATCGTTTAAAGACTGGTTTGCATCTCCTTCAATTACATCAATATTGAAACTGTAAATAGAACTTGCAATATGAGGAAACTGATAAAACATAGAACTATAATCAACGAAATAAACTGAGTATAGTAAACCTTGTTCAGTGTTAAATTGGAAGGAAAAGTTATTTATTATTCTTAATGGATAGTAAATCAAGAAATTTATATTTATCTTTTAAATCTGATAATTTACCACCCTTTTTTAAATGTGCAGATATAGCATTTTTATCATCAAGTATTTTCTTGAAAATATTTCCACCAAGGATATTTTTAGGTATATTATGTGATTCTTTCGTTTGCATTTACGTTCAAATTTACTAAAATTGTTTCAAAACTAGTCACAAATTTTTTTAGTTTTTTACAAAATCGCTTCTACCAAATATACATTGTCATTTACATTAGCACTATCTCCAACTTTTAATCCCATCAATTTTGCACCTAGTGGAGATTGTGGCGAAAGCGCATATACAGTTACATCATCCACTACATTTTTACCCAATGCAATGCACATAAAAAAATAACCATTACTGGTTTTTACTAAGCTGCCATTTACAATTTGCTTTGCAATAATGGAAGGATTTATATTTTGTAATATGGCCATATCTTCCAATGATGATTGTAATTGTGCTCGGGTATTTGCCTGTTCTATTTGTAACATGGCAAGGGCGGTTTCATGCTTATCTCCGGCAGTACTTTTTGTTTCATTGGCACCGCTTTCCTTTAAATCTAGCAGCGTTTGTTGCAACATGCAAATCTTGTTATGTAGTATTTGCATGTAACTATCGTACACTAATTGTTTTAAGGTCATAAACAAAGATAGAAATACGACTCATATAAAATAAAAATCCTCACCGAAAGAACCAGTGAGGATTTTAACTTAATCAATCAAACCATTATTGTTTTATTATCTGCCCTCTTATTTCACCAGCAGGAAATGCAGCGGTGTGAATATTAAGGTAGTATAAGTTGTTCATCAAACTATCTTCCTGCCCTGCAGTAAGTGCAGGAGATGTATAATTGATGTTATAACTGTATGGTAATGTGCCAATGCCAAATAACACCCCTCCGCTTACTCCTGCGGGTGCCTTATGTATATGCATATTTGTAGCAGTAAGGCCACCATAAGTCATATTAAGTGTAAGTATTTTTGTTACCTTGTCAAATTTTGCAGTAGCAGAACCATTTGCAGTAGAAGCATTTGAAGGCACTTCGCTTGCCCCATTAATAGTAGAGGTAAAGTTAATAACCGTTGCAGGAGGCGGCACTACAATAGGATCTTCATCTTTGGTGCATGAAACGAAAGTTCCAATGGCCAAAACAAATGACGTAAGCATAAACAATTTCATAATAACAGCATTTTAAGGTTAAATAATTTTGACAGATAAAAAATTCTAGAATAAAAGATTAAAACGGAACAATCAATGTTTTAACATCTTAAGCTACTATCGTACACCTCAAAAAAAGAGTTGCCTTAAAATAAAAAAAATTATGAGCTAGTTTTCTACAAACATAGATTGTTTATGGTATTTATTTCTGTATTCAACAGGCGTAAGTCCGGTAATTTTTTTAAACACCGTTCGAAAGGCTTTTGTATCTGTGTAACCAACATCGTACATAACTTCCGCTATATTTTTTCTGCTGTTTTCAAAACTTCGTTTGGCAGATTCTATTTTTACTCTTTGCAAATATTCAACTATTGTATTGTTGGTAGCTTTTTTAAACCTTCTTTCAAAACTCCTTCTTCCTATGGCAAATTTATCTGCAAGATGATCTACTGAAATTTTATCTGAATAATTTTCTTCAATAAACAATTGTGCATCTAAAACTTCCTTATCATTATGGTCTTTTTGTCCGTTAAAGAGCATAAACGATTGTTGGCTATCTCTATCAATATCTATAGCAAAATATTTGGATGCTAGTATAGCTGTATGCCTGTCAGTATATTTTTCTACAAGGTGTAATAATAAGTTCCAATAAGAGTTGGCACCACCGCTTGAATAGATGCCGTTTTCTTCTGTGATAATACTTCCATCTACCAGTTCTACATTTGGAAACATTGCTCTAAATTCATTCCCCGAATTCCAGTGTGTCGAACATTTTTTTCCATCTAATAAACCAGTAGAAGCCAATAAAAATGCACCCAGGCAAAGGGATGCCACTTCTGCACCATTTGCATATTGCTCTACAATAAATGGTACAAACGCTTTATTTAAATCAAGCGCTGTTTTTAAATCGCCACTTAATGCCGGTATAAAAATAAGATCGGTTTTTTTTACATCTTTAAGCAATGCATCTACATGTACTGAAAATAAACTGTTCTCCAGTTTGATTTCTTTTGTAAGCCCAACTAATTGTACATTAAATAAAGCCGGCTTGTCACTCATTTGCAAAAACAGGTTCACTGCTTTGCATATATAGTGTGGATCAGCCACAGCTTCAATTACCGCAGTTTCGGGTACAAGTATTGATACATTTTTCATGCAATGAAGATAAATAATTTAACTGACGCAATCAACCCTATAAATGTCAAATTTGCCCATATGGATATTCTATTTATCTACTCATCTTTGTCTTAAGAAACCAACAATTTTAATTACTAAAAATATACATCATGGCTACGAAAGAATTATGGCTTAATCTTCCCGTAAAAAATATTGCAAAATCCAAAGTGTTTTTTAAAGTACTTGGGTTTACTCAAAATACTACACATGGAGACACCGATGACAATGCTTGTTTTATAATTGGTGAAAAGAAAATGGCATTAATGCTTTTTCCCGAAGCTATGTTTAAATCATTTACACAGCATGAAATTTCAGATACAAATACCGGTACCCAAATGTTAATTTCCATTGATGCGGAAAGCAAAGAAGAAGTAGATGAGCTTGCAAAAAAAGCTGCAGATGCAGGTGGTAACTTATTTACAAAACCCGGCGAAAAAGATGGATGGATGTATGGATGTGGTTTTGCAGATTTGGATGGGCACCGTTGGAATGTATTACATATGGATATGAGTAAAATGCCTAAACAAACAGATAATTTTAATAAAGAATGTATTATCATTCATACAACAGTAAACGCAACAGTAGAAAAAGTTTGGGAGTATTTTACAAAACCTGAGCACATCACTAAATGGAACAATGCTTCAGAAGATTGGCACACAACAAAAGCAGAAAATGATTTAAAAATTGGCGGCAACTTTAACAGTCGTATGGAGGCAAAAGACGGCAGTATGGGTTTTGACTTTTGTGGGCATTATACGCACATAAAAAACTTAGAAGATATTGCTTACACACTGGGAGATAGTAGAAAAGTAAATATTCATTTTGAAAACTTGGGTGATTCAACAAAAATTACTCAAAGCTTTGAACCAGAAAAAGAAAACGCACAGGAAATGCAGCAACAAGGCTGGCAAGCAATTTTAAATAATTTTAAAACTTATGCCGAAAATAATTAATCATGGCAACTATCAGAGAAATAAGCGAAACATTTTCGAAAGGAAATTTAATGAAACATATTCATTTTTTGCAGATGATATTTGTTGGAATATAATAGGCGATAAAAAGATAACAGGAAAACAAAACGTGATTGACTATTGCAACAAAATGGAAATAGAAATTGGCGTAACAGTCTTAAATAATTTATTAATTATTGAAGATAAAAATTCTGTTGCCATAACCGGTTTTTGTGAATATGTAAATGAAAAGAAATTAGCAGGAAAAGTAGAATATTGCGATGTATATAGGTTTGAAGAAATGCAACTGAAAGAAATAACTTCTTA
The DNA here is from genome assembly GCA_031398005.1 of Ferruginibacter sp. Taxonomy (GTDB): domain Bacteria; phylum Bacteroidota; class Bacteroidia; order Chitinophagales; family Chitinophagaceae; genus Ferruginibacter. The sequence continues at coordinate 37,620 of JANNMO010000013.1, read as the reverse complement.
CTGTATAGATTTAAAAATATAAATTAATAACCTACTCATTTAAATAATGGCAAAATGAAAACAGCCGTAAAAGATATTGATGCTTATCTCGCCACACTTACGCCAGATGTAGCGGCAACTTTAGAAAGACTTAGACAGGCAATAAAAAAAACTGCACCCGAAGCTGTGGAAATGATCAGTTATAATATGCCCGCATTTAAATATCATGGCATGCTCGTTTACTTTGCTGCATTTAAAAATCACTGTAGTCTTTTTGGTGGCAATGCATCTATCGTAAAAGAAATGGAACCTTTACTTAAGGGGTTTGTAACTACAAAAGGGAGTATTCATTTTACGCCTCAAAAACCTTTGCCCATTGCATTAATAAAAGCAATTGTAAAAGCCAGAATGAAAGAAAATATATTGAAAGAGAAAAGCAAAAAGAAATGACAGCAATAAATTCATACCTAACATTTTCCGGCAATTGCCTGGAAGCAATGACGTTTTATGCAGATTGTATTGGTGGTAAATTGGAAGTGCAAAAAGTAGGAGAATCTCCATTGGCAAATAAAATGCCTACACATATGAAAGAATGCATTTTACATGCAAGTCTTACAAAAGGTGCATTGGTTTTAATGGGTTCAGACATGGTACCTGAAAAAGGAATTTTAAAAGGTAATGCAGTTTCGCTCATGCTAGCCTGCAGCAGTGAAAAAGAAATAAAAAATTATTTTAAAAAACTTTCTGCCGGTGGTGAAATAAATCATCCATTGGAAAATACATTTTTCGGATCACTAATGGGCGACTTTACAGATAGATACGGAAACCACTGGCTCCTTAATTTTAATAAAGCAACTACTTCTTAATATTTACAATCAAAAAACTTAGCAACATGAAAACAGCAAAAATTATTTTTTGGATTTCTACCACATTAATTTTTTTATTTGAAGGTGTAATGCCAGCTTTCACCTCTCAAACAGAAATGGCAAAGGAAGGTATCAGGCATTTAGGTTACCCTGCATATTTTGGAGTGATGCTTACCGTTTTTAAAATATTGGGAGCGCTTGCTTTAATTATCCCTCAAATACCGGCAAGGGTGAAAGAGTGGGCTTATGCAGGATTTGCTATTGACTTTATTCCTGCATTTGTGAGTATTTGGGCTGTAGATGGCTTATCTGGCATGACCTTTTTTCCTTTGATAGTTTTAGGGGTATTAATAGTTTCTTATGTGTATTATCATAGATTGAAAAGATCCCCCACTATTTAATTTTTATTTTAACCGCAGAGCTGCATAGTCAAATGTGTTTACGCAGCGTAAAAACAATCTCTGCGAAAACTTCTTAACCCTTGTTCTCTGCGGTGAAATTTCTATGATCTGTCAGAATATTTAAATCCAATACTGTGCAAATTTTCTATAATAATATTTTTATCATTCGCCAGTATTTTTCTCAGGCGAGATATAAATACATCCAAACTTCTTCCCATAAAATAATCATCAGTTCCCCAGAGCGATTTCAATATTTCTTCTCTTTTTAAAACCCTGTTTGGGTTTTGTATAAACAGTTTTAATAAATCGGTTTCTCTTTGAGTAAGCGATGTTGTTTTATCGCCAAAAATCAATGCATAATTTTGCGTATCAAATTTATATTTGCCAACCTGAAGGTATTTTTTCTCTGCTACATTCTTTCTGCTCCGCTGCAAAAAAATATCTATTTTCAATACCAATTCTTCTATGCTAAACGGTTTTACTAAATAATCATCTGCTCCTATTTTCAATCCTTTAATCCTATCTTCTTTCATTGTTTTTGCAGACAGAAAAATAATAGGTATTTCATTATTGATGGCTCTTATTGCAGCGGCTATTTCAAAACCATCCTTTTTAGGAACCATAATATCCAGCACACAAATATCATATTCATTATTAGCAAAGTTTTCTAATGCTTCATCTCCCTTAGCAAAATGTGTTACCATAAAATGATTCATTTCCAAACTGTCTTTTGTAAGAAAAGCCAGCGTTTCATCATCTTCTACATAAAATACTTTATACTTTTTGCTCATGTGCAGGTATTGTAATATTAACGGTTGTCCCTTTATTTTCGGTGCTGCTTAAACTGAGTGTCCACTTATGTTCTCGGCAAATTCTATTTACATAAAATAAACCTAAACCAAACCCATTTACTTCATTGCTTTTAATATTGGGAACTCTGTAAAACTTTTCAAAAACATTGTTTAAATATTTTGCTGGAATGCCAATTCCATTATCTGCTATACTTAATAAAATATTTTTATTTGCTTGGGTAATATTTATATTTATTGTCAAACTTGCCGTTGCATATTTTACTGCATTATCCAGCAAATTATACACAAGGTTAGAAAAATGAAATTCATCTGCCATCAAAAAACAAGATGCCGGTGTGTTCATTACAATAACAACATCAGGGTTTTTTAATTTTAAATTTTCCACTACAGTATTAATGGCTTGTACAATATCTATGTTGGTTTTTTGTAGTGCTAAAGATTTATTATCGGTTTTAGCAAGATGCAATATTTTTTCTACATGCATATTTAGTTTACCAGTTTGCTGCACAACAATATCAGTATATTTTTTTAGCTTTTCATCTGCAATAATATTATTTTGTTTAGCTAAAAAATTGGAGGCAATTAAAATAGATGAAATGGGGGTTTTAAACTCATGCGTCATGTTATTTATAAAATCTTTTTGCAACTCACTGTATTTTTTTTGCTGCAGAATAGTAAAGGCGGAGTATCCATACAGTAATAAAACAACGAACATCACAAAAGAAAAAATGATCCAAATCTTTAATTCTTTGTAAATGTATTTGTTCATTTGAGGAAAGTAAACACTAAAATAATATGCTGAGTTATTTTGAACCGGTAAGAATGCAGTCTGTTTTTTATGTACATTATTTGCAAAAGATACATAAGATCCATATTTCATTTGCTCCTTTATACAATCGTACATGGCATACTCAAAATCAGTTATCAGGTCAAATTTTTCCAATTCATTTTTTAGGTAGTAATCCAATGATTTGGCTTCAAACTTACTGTTTACAATAACGATGTAAAAGTCGCTTTTAACTTTATCAATCGGATTTGTTTGAGCGAATGCTGTTTTGCCATCAATATTTAATTTTTGAGAAACTTCCATTAATGCCACATGCACTTTTTGGGCAAACTTTTTTTCTTCATATTGCACAGCCTGGCGTAACAGAAAAAACTGTAAAATCATTATACCTACAATAACGACTACCCCCAAAAGCAGGGCAATATTTAGTTTGTTTATTGTCATTAGCAAGTACAAGTTTACGCTAATTTTTAAACGAAAACTTTTCCGTTTAAGTTTCGTTAACAAACATTGAGCAATCGTTAACAACTATTCAACAATCGTTAACAGCGGTTAGATTATTGTGTAATTATTTTTACAACGTTAATTGCTTGCAAGCTTAACCAAATCATTTTTAACTAAAAAAACAATTATCATGAAATTATTAAAACTAACATCAGTATTTATTTTGGCCGTTTCTTTTATGTCATTTAAACCAGTGGAAACAGCCGTTAAAAAATTAAATGGCATTTCGGCAAGCAGCGTTTTATCATCGGTAAAGTGGAAAGCAGAATCTATTGACCTTGGAGAAATACCACAAAGCAAACCAGTAACCATTGAATATGAATTTACCAATACAAGCAATGCTGCAGTTATTGTAACCAATGCCCAGGCATCATGTGGCTGTACAGTGGCAGACTATCCTAAAACGCCTATTGCTGCAGGAAAATCAGCTATAATAACCGCAACTTTTAATGCAGCTGCAAAGGGTGCATTTATAAAAAACATTACTGTAACAATAGAAGGAGAAGATGCGAAGGTTTTAAATTTTAAAGGAACAGTTATTTAGTTTTTAGAGAAGCTAAAATTTTAAAAGTTGCTATTTCTAAATAAATTTTGGAGGTTTACAGTTTTCGCCAACAATCAATTGTTGGCGATTTTTTTATTGTTATAGCAGGGGTAACATTTTTGGCACAAGCATATTTACCCATTTTAAATATTCTTTACCTGACGGATGTAACCCATCGCTTGCCACCAAAGTAATATCTGAACTTGCCATTCGAGATGATGGAGTAATATCTGTGTAAGAGATGCCCATCTGTAATGCTACTTGTTTATTTATATTATTAAACCAATCAATTTCTAAACCTATTTGCGTTGCATTGCCTGCGCCAAATGGAGTAGCGCCATAATCTGGAATACTTAAAACAAAAACCCGCTCTTTGCGGTTACCAGATAGCATTATTGCTTTTTGAAGACACAACGTAAACTCATTTCTATAAACAGCGGTATCCAACTGTTGGTATTGATTATTTACACCAATAAGTAATGTTACTATATCGTACGGAGCTGTAAGGTTATTGGCATTTGCAGCAATAGCATCTAAAAGGTTTTTAGTTGTCCAACCGGTTTGCGCAATAATTTGAGCAGGATATTGCACATTTTTATTATTACTTTTTAAAATAGAAATGGTTTTATTTATAAATCTGTCATCTTCATTTACTGATTGGCCAATTGTATAACTATCTCCTAAAGCCAATATTTTTTTAGATACATTAATATCCTGCGTAGAACCAATGGTTGCTGCCGTTTTTTTAGAACAGGAGCACAATGTTGTAATTAATAACAACATTGAAACTAGCATGTATTTAATAGTATGGTTCAAATTATTCATCGTTCTATTTAATGTACGATTTATTTTACCCAAGCGTTCATTAGCTATCATTGACACTAGTTACAAAGTTTAAAATTTTTTTCCAATCACTTAAAGTATAATTTTACATTATGTTTAGAATTGCCCAGATAGAGGATTTTAATTTTGTGTATTATTTATATATGCACCCTACTTCAAATCCTCATTTATTGTATGAGCCAATGACGGAAGAAGAATTCCACCCAATATTTAAAGATTTGGTATCTCAAAATATATTGTACCTATTTCAAATGGATGGCAAGGATGTGGGTATGTTTAAATTAATTCCATACACCTATAGAAGTGGGCACATTGCCTACATAGGTAGTGTAGTAATTGATGCTATACATGCGGGTAAAGGTTACGGCATGCAAATGATGCAAACCATTATTAATATAGCAAAAGAAAGAAAACTGGTACGATTAGAATTAAGTGTGGGTGAGCAAAACGTTCGAGCTAGAGAACTATATAAAAGAATGGGCTTTAAAGAAGAAGGAGTACTTGAAAAATACACCTACTTAAAAAAAGAGAATACATATATTAATGAAGTTTTAATGGCACTCATAATTGTATGATATATATATGTAATAACAGATACTGAAATTTGAGTTCATTTATCTATTAAAATGTTGATTATTAATAATATAAATACATTTTTAAGCAATATTTGGTAATAGGTAAGAATAAAGTTGTAAAAGTTCTATTATTTTAGTTAAAATATCTTACTTTTGCAGTCCTAAATTTGGATTCGATATGTTAGCAATTGTAAAAATAGCAGGTCAGCAATTTAAAGTAAAAGCAGGTGATAGCCTGTACGTTCCTCATATTGAGGGTAAAGCAGGAGATTCAGTTGAATTTTCTGATGTATTGTTTACACAAAACGGCAACGACGTTTTAAGTGGAGCAGGTGTAAAAGCTATAGTAACTGCAGAGATTGTAAATGACTTAGTAAAGGGCAAAAAAGTAATTGCCTTTAAAATGAAAAGAAGAAAAGGTTTCCGTAAAAAGCACGGACATCGTACGCAGTACACACAATTAAAAGTAACTGCAATAGCGTAGTTAGTTGATTAGTTGGTGGGTAAAAATCCTATCAAAAAAAAGCTAATAACTGATAAAACTAATAACTAAAAAACTAATTAAAAATGGCACATAAAAAAGGTGAAGGTTCCGTAAAAAACGGTCGTGATTCACAAAGTAAAAGATTAGGCGTAAAAATTTTTGGTGGCCAACCAGCTATTGCAGGAAACATCATTCTTCGCCAGCGTGGTACACAATATCACCCCGGAAAAAATGTTGGTCTTGGTAGAGATTTTACCATCTTCGCATTAACCGATGGAATGGTAGAATTTAGAAAAACAAAAGCAGATAAAACATACGTATCTGTAAGTGCTGTAGAAGCAACAGCTTAGTTTTTTTTAATTTTTTTTTGGTAATATCAAAATAGTATTTATTTTTAAGTATTATTTACTAACCATAATTAAATTCAAAAAAATGGCAACAGCAAAAAAAGCAGCTCCTAAAAAAGCTGCAGCAAAAAAAGCAGCACCAGCTAAAAAGGCAGCACCTGCAAAAAAAGCAGCTCCTAAAAAAGCGGCTCCTGCAAAAAAAGCAGCGGGAAAAAAGTAATAAAGACCTGCTTTAAAAATCCTACAATTCATGGTCCCGCATTCTTGCGGGACTTTTTTTATTCCCCTATAAGTCAATGTTGGCAGTACTTACAGCCAATACTCCTATATTAAATATCTGGAAGTTTACATCCTTAATAATTTTTTATGTATACTTTTCTTAAAAGAAATAAAATGGATATGTACTGTTAAACAAATAAAATAATAGAGACGTATTTATTGGCAGCCTCATAAATTTGTAACTTCAAACTTTCGAAATAATAATTTTAAACAGTATGAATAATTCAGCAATAGCAGATTCATTTTCGATGCTTGCAAAACTAATGGACATACATGGAGAGAATAGTTTTAAAGCAAAATCTTATGCATCTGCTGCATTTGCAATTGAAAAATTACCTGTTCAATTAGAAGAAATTCCTGTAAATGAAATTGAAAGTTTAAAAGGTGTTGGTGCATCATCTGCAAAAAAAATACAAGAATTATTAAAAACAGGCAAATTAAATCAACTGGAAGAAATTATTTTTTCTACTCCACAAGGTGTTGTTGAGATGCTAAAAATAAAAGGAATAGGCCCTAAAAAAATACATACTATTTGGAAAGAAATGCAACTGGAAAGTGTAGGTGAATTATTGTATGCATGCAAAGAAAACAGGCTTAAACTTTTTAAAGGGTTTGGAGAAAAAACTCAATTAACTGTTATAGAAAACATAGAATTTTATTTTAGAAACAAGGGTAGTTTTTTATACGCTCAACTAATTTATGGAGCTGAACAATTTTTACTTTTTTTACAACAAAAATTTCCTGCAAAAAGGGTTTTATTAACTGGAGAATTTTTGAGGCAAATGGAAATAATAACAGTGCTGGAATACATTGTTGAAAATGATATTGACCATATAGAAAAAAATTTAACAACACAACAAGGTTTAGCGTTTTTAGAAAAAGGAAAAGATTATATTTTATATAAAACAGTCATTGGTGTAAAAGTGAAATTATATGGCGTTACAGAAAACGTTATAGAAAAATTTATTGAAACATCGTCTTCAGAACATTTTTTTACAAAAATTAAAACTGATTTTAATACTGACATACCAGCTAGATCTGAAGAAGAATACTTTACTATTAGAAAACTTCCAATTATTCCTGCGTTTTTAAGGGAGAATGAAGAAGTTATTACACTAGATGAACCCTTTACAGCTCATTTACAGCCCAATGACGTAAAAGGCTTAATACATTGCCATAGTAACTGGAGCGATGGAAATAATACTATAGAAGACATGGCAAAAGCTGCCATTAAAAAAGGGATGCTGTATATGGCAATAAGCGACCACAGCAAAACTGCTACCTATGCGCAAGGATTGAAAGAAGATCAAATTAAAGCCCAGCATCAATATATAGACGAACTAAACGTAAAACTGGCGCCTTTTAAAATTTACAAAAGCATAGAGAGCGATATTTTAGGTGATGGAAATTTAGATTACTCCAATAATATACTTTCTACATTTGACCTTGTAATTGCATCTGTACACAGCAATTTAAAAATGAGTGAAGAAAAAGCAATGAAAAGATTGCTGGCAGCTATTGAAAACCCATATACAACTATTTTGGGGCATTTAACCGGCAGGTTATTATTGAGCAGACCAAGTTACCCATTAGATTTTAAAAAGATCATTGATGCCTGCGCTGCAAACAGTGTGGTGATTGAATTAAATGCAAACCCCAACCGATTGGATATTGACTGGCGAGAAATAAAATATGCGCTACAAAAAAATGTACTCATATCTGTAAACCCTGATGCACACAGTTTAGAAGGAATAGATGATATTAAGTACGGTGTGCTATCTGCACAAAAAGCAATGTTACCTAAAGAAAGAAACCTAAGCAGTTTTTCATTGACAGAATTTGATGAGTTTATAGAGAAGAGAAAAAAATTAAAAGGGATATAAAATTCTTACATCACAATTGGTAATGTTATAAAAAAAGAAGTTCCTAGTGCACTTGTCTCATAGCGTAAATCGCCGCCCGCTTGCTCTGCCATTCGCTTACACATAGCAAGCCCTAAGCCTGTGCCAGATGATTTGGTGGTAAAATTGGGCGTAAAAATTTTCGGTTTCATTTCTTCACTTATACCTGTACCATTATCAGCAATTTCAATTTGTACCATATTAGTTAGCACTTTTTCCTCAATGATAATATGAGGAATAATATTTTCTTCTACAGCTTGAATTCCATTTAAAATTAAATTGGTGAGAATTCTATTGATATGAGTTTTGTCTGCATACACCATAATGGTATCGGGAAGTAATTTCCAGGTGAATTGCGTAATTTGATCGGCTGCATATAATCGCTTTACAGATAGTAATGCCTCATTTAAATTAAAAGTTTCTGGTGTAGCTTTTTCTATAGTGGCAAATCTGCTAAACTCAGCAGCTATTTGGCTTAGATGATCTATTTGCTCAACAAGTGTAACTGCCACCTTTGCTCCTAATTCTTTAATATTGGGGGCATCATTTTCAATTGATCTTTGCAAAAACTGCATGCTCAGTTTCATTGGCGTGAGTGGGTTTTTTATTTCGTGTGCTACTTGTTTTGCCATTTCTTGCCATGCACTTTCCCGCTCACTTTTTGCCAATGCTGCGGCACTTTCATCAAGCTTCAACAACATCTTATTGTATTCTTTTACCAACGCTCCTATTTCATCATTTCTTTCCCACACTATATTTTCATTTCTTTTACCCAAATTTATCATTTTCATTTTATCGCTTATAAAAGAAAATGAGTTGGTAATTCTGTTGGTAATAATAAGAGCAACTATACCTGCTATTAAAAAAATGAATGCATTTAAATTGATGATCGTAATTAAAAAATTGGAAATTTCTTCTTTCAATTTTGTTTGAGAAATAAAATAGGGTATGTTTAAATAGGCGACATCTTTACCAACACTATCTGTTACAGGAATATAACCACTCACAAAATCCAGTGTACCAATTTGTTCTTTTTGAAAATACTGTATTTCTTTCCCTTCACTTAAATGATAAAAAGCCATAGGGTCCATCTTTGTACTTACAATACCTTTTACATAAGGCAATGGTAAAGATGAAGCTTGTAAATCTCCCGAAAGACTGTACAGATTAATATCAAGCCCATGAATTTTTGAGAGATTATTTACTACATTTTCTGTAGGCCCCATAGAAGATGCAATATCATTTTTAAAAATGTTTTCTCTTAAATTATTGCTTGAAACCTGTGCAGTAAGCTCCTCTTCCATTATTTTAATTGTTCTACTAAGCGTTTCTTTGTTATTATTTTCATACCTGTTTATAAAAAATAAAATAGTGGCAATTCCTATTATTAAAAATGAAAACACACTAAAGAAAATAATGGTACCATGCACCTGTTGTTTTATGCTTAATTGAATTTTATCTTTTAATACATGTAGTTGTAAACGAGATTTTACTAAGACTGATACAATCCAAGAAAGTGCACTTAACAATAAAAAAGCACAGAATAAATAAGAAAACAATGTTATTAACTCAATTAAGATTCTATTTTCTTTTACAATGACCACAAATTTTTCGCCACCGGCATTGTACCATAATTCATTGTAATTATTTTTTGTAGCAAGTAAAAATTCTTTTCCTGCAAAGTACTTTTCTTGATAGCGGGATGAAAATGCAAAATCATTGTGACTGCTTACTAATTTTCCTTTTTCATATACTGCAAAAGCATATTCAATAGAGTTTTCCAGTGAATTACTTTGACCTCTATTAAATAATTCAGGAGAAAGATTTTGTGCTACTGTAGTTTGAGGCTGAATTACAATAAATACATAGCCCAATAATTTGCCATTAAAATCTTTGATTACTTTTTTTGAGATATAATTTATTTGATCATAGCCTGAATAATAATATTGCAAACTTTCTACTGTAGTAGGTTTTGCCTGCGCAGAATAAATACCTGTTATAGAATTAAAGGTTATAGGATCTTCATTATAAAGCGGATTTTCTACACTATCGTACACTAAAATTTTTGTACTGTACTTATTGGTAAAACTGCTTACGTTATTATTATTTGTAAGGCTATCTCTTATGATGGCTGCGGTTTTTTCGTTCTCAAAAAGATAAAATTTATTGGCAATTAAATCAGGCCTAAAATCTGTGAGTACAGTATTTAATAATACATCGTTAATAGAATTTGTTTTTGAAGCAATTGTTTCTGCATAATGCTGGCGATTGCGTAATTCTTTCCGGCTGTTTTCGGTAATAATAATGGAAGCAATAGATGCTGAAAAAAAGAAGAGCCAAAATACCATTCTTGAAATAATAACTGAGCCGGTGAAAAAACCTGACAAATCATTTTTAATAAGAAATAAAAATAGCAACAGCCACAACAATTCATACAATTCAAAACCATTTGTAATACTGCCAATCTTAAAACTTAAGAGAAATAAACCTAAAATGGTAAGCAGTAAAAAAAACGGAATGGCAAAATTTGGAAATATTTTTCTTAGCAGATAGAAAACAATTTTGCAAAAATAATAATACCCCACAGCCATACAGCAGAGTACCAAAAAACCAATTACACTGTATATATTTAAAGAGAAAAAATTAAGTACATCAAACGGTATTTGAGAATCTGCCACTAAAGATCTAATGATGGCCCCACCAGTATAAGTAACAAAAAGGACGATTAGGGCACTTCCTACTAAAAAAATCCATTGTTGTAAATTAGAAAATCGCTTTCTATTAAATTCGATGTTTCCTAAATGATTTCTTATAAAACCAATAATCCATAAGAAGAGTATGGCATTGATAAGTAAATCGCCTAATGATCTTAAAATTTTATCTGAACCATACACACTTGGATCAAACAGTTCGAATGTTCTTAATTGTAATAATCCCGGAAAAATATAAATGAGCGTTCTTACAAATAAGAGTGAGGCAATGAGAAAAGTTACCGCTATTTTAAAGCCTCTTTCTTCATATAATTTTACTATCAAAAAATGAAGAAAAATAAATAACGGTATTATGGCAAGTATTCTTAACCAGATGGTTAGCCTATCGTTGGATTTGTTGGTGGGGTTTATATTTTTTACCGAAAATAAAAATGCTCCATTTTTAGTAGCTACTGCAGCATCATTTGTACTAAGAGAAACTTCAAAATCCTCACCCTTGATTGGTTTAACTGCAAAAGTATTTTTTAGGTAATTGCTAGCAATACTGTATTTCCATTTTATAGGGAGCAGACTAATGATTAAATTATTTTGGACCTTTCTTTTCTGAATAAAATAATAACCGTTTGCTAATTTCTTAAATTCTACACTATCTTTTGATTGTAGAATGGCGGCGTCAGGTAAAATAGTTTGTGTATTCCAATAAGTTAATTGCGTAAACCCTGCAACCGTTTTGTAAACAAAAATATATTGATTGTAGGTTTCAATATTTTTGGATTTACTGGTATTTTGATCCGGTAAAATTAACTGCTGAACAATGTCATCACTTTTGGTTAGTTCTTCAAAATTATCTTCTGCGGTAGCGATGTATGTTGAAAGCGAGGCTGCATAAGATTTACTTAGGCTTGCAGCATTTTGAGTTCTGTTTGTAAATACGGAAATGCTTAATAAAAGCAAAGAAGTAAGTAACAGATAAATGTTATCTCTTAAAAATTGATTTCGTATAACTGGTATTTGCAATTTTAGCAGGGCTTAATGTAAAATATTAACGGCGTTCATTATTCTTTATATCATTCCATATTACATCCATTTCTTCTAAACTCATATCGTGCAAAGCTTTATTTTGAGCCGTGGCTACGGCTTCAATTGCCATAAATCTCCTAATAAATTTTTTATTGGTTCTTTCCAATGCACAATCGGCATCTACCTGCAAAAACCTTGCAAAGTTTACAAGCGAGAAAAATACATCTCCCATTTCGTCTTCTATTTTATCGTGCTCGCCGGTTTTGATGGCTTCTTTAAGTTCAGCCATTTCCTCTTCCACTTTTTCCAACACCTGTTCTATATTTTCCCATTCAAAGCCCACTGTTTTCGATTTTTCCTGCAACCGTATTGCTTTCACCATAGATGGTAATGACTTTGGTACTCCACCTAAAATTGATTTCTTCCCTTCTTTTAATTTTAGCTTTTCCCAGTTTTCTTTTACATCTTCTTCGGTTATTACTTCTTTTAATCCCTCTCCCATTTTTCCGTTTCCATAAATATGTGGGTGCCGACTAATCAATTTATCGCATATTCCATTAATAACCTCATCCAATAAAAATTGGTTTTGCTCTTTTCCTATGCGTGCGTAAAAAACAATGTGCAATAATATATCGCCTAATTCTTCTTTTATGCCAGCCCAATCTTCATTGTCAATTGCATCTGCCAGTTCATATGTTTCTTCAATGGTGAGGTGTCGCAGGGTTTGTATGGTTTGCTTTTTATCCCAGGGGCATTTTTCACGGAGTTCATCCATTATGGTTATAAGGCGGTTAAAGGTTTCGTTCATATTATAATTTGTAAATTGACAATCCAAATAACAGTATTAAAAAAAAGGAAAAAAGAAAAATGAGAGAAATTGAAAACAAACTCAATTTAAAAAGCGTCTTCCATCTTCCCTGCTCATAAAAATTTCTCATGGCTTTATACAAATAAAACACAGGGCTAATTGCTATAATAAGTGTTACTACATTTAACCAATATAAATACTTAACATCAGACAGCAGATTTGTTATCCTAGATAAAAGAATGATGATGTAAACGAAAATGTAAAAGTGCAACGCAAAAATTACATGTGCTACATAATAAAATTTTTGCCTACGGATGTATAATAATTTTAAAAGAAGAGCAAAAAAAGGAAGAGACAAAAATAAAATTTGTGGGGTTACAGACGCCACTTTCTCTTTCAATGCTGCAACAATCCTTTCCTTGTCTGTTCCATATTTTTCTTGTAAATCAAATTGTTTATCTATCAACAATTTCTTGAACCAATTGTTGGTGGTCTTACCTAATTTTTTTAAAGAGTCATATTCTGCCCGGTTTTTGTTATCAACAATTTTAAATATCTGTGGTTCGCCGACTACTGTATCTTGAAATTCAACAGGAGTAAAATCAACGTTAATTGTATTTTTAACCTCTGCCATTTTAATAGAATCAGCTACTGACATTTGTCGTTTGCTTGTATCTTTTATGTTAAAAAGATTATTTTTCGCAAAAAACGTAAACAATATCAAAAAGAAAATAAAAGAGGTAAACACATAAAACCTCACCGGGTTTAAATATGCCATTCGCCTGCCTGCTACATATTCTGATGTAAGAAAACCCGGTTTTGTAACTACATATTTTACTGAACTGAAAAACTTACCATCAAAGTGGGTAATGTCGTTAAAGAAATGCACAATGAGGTGCCAGAGAGATTCCTGAGGTTCTATATTTTCCTGACCACAAATACTGCAATACCTTCCATTTACTATAGCATTGCAGTTAAGGCAACTCTTTTTTTTCCGTTGTTTTAAATGACTCACAAAATAATTTTGTTAAAAATAATAAACTTTATCTTGATGTTATGAACAAACAAATTAAAGCAATGTATTTTTACGAATATAAATTTACATTAATGATAAAATGGACTATAGCGGCAGCAATCTTATTAATATGTACTTCAAGTGTACAAGCACAATATTTTTTTAAAGATATTGTAAGCAACAACCAATTGCTGGCAAATATGAAAGCGTACAAAGAAAATAAAGTAAAAAAAATTATTCTGAAAAGTTTTGAAGACAATGGTGCAGAAAGCGAAGGCTTTTTTTGTGAGAAGAAAATTAATAAAGATTATACGAAAACAGAATTATATACCCGAGCAGATATTTCTGCAGCCTCTCTCTTTACATCTACATTTGACAAAGATGGAAAACTTCTTCGTACCTACGATAGTTCGCTTTTATCAGTTACTGAAATTAAATACAGTTATAATACTGATCAACAGATAAGTAATATTTTTTCATCTGTCCGGTCTAAAGATGAAGATTTTAACAACAGCATTACGGAAGAACATATTTATACCTACGAAAATAATAAGCCCGCAAAAATGATTAGGGTTAAAAATGGCAGTGACACTACCAATATTTTATTTCAGTTAGATGACAACGGAAATGTGGCCATTGAAAAAGACATGAAAAACGGTACCAAATTTTATTATTACTACGATGCTAAAAACCGGCTTACAGATATTGTACAAGAAAATGAATACAGCAAAAATTTAAAACCAGATTATATATTTGAATACAACAATGCAGGCCTTATTACCCAGATGACCGCTATGGAAGAAGGCAGCAAGAGTTATTACGTATGGAAGTATAGTTATGACAATGGTATGCGAACCAAAGAGCGTTGCTTTACAGATGAAAGAAGATTGATGGGAAGTATTGAGTATGAGTATAAGTAGGGTTTAAAGTTGAAGGTTTAAAGTTGAAGGTTTATGGTTGAAGGTTTATGGTTGAGGGTTTATGATTGAGCGTTTATGGTTGCAGAGTACTAAGTTTTACATTCATTCTCAAAAATTAGATATACAATAGTTAAGTGTTCTGGATAAGTAATACGAAAAAGCCCCGTTCAAATAAAAGAACGGGGCTTTAATATTATATCTATAAATTATTAGAAATTTCTAACGGTCATTTCTGTTCTTCTGTTTTTAGCACGACCTGCTGCAGTGGTATTATCAGCTACCGGTTTGGTTTCACCATAGCCTGCAGATTTTAAGCGGCTTTCTGAAATACCTTTGCTCACCAAGTAATTTTTTACTGCACCTGCACGGTTATCAGATAATATTTGGTTCTTATCATCTGCACCTTGCGCATCTGTATGCCCATCTATATCTATCATAAGAGATTCATCAGTTTTCAATAAACCTACCACTTCATCTAATGACTTAAATGATTTTGGCAATAACTTAAAGCTTCCTGTTGAAAAGAAAACATTTTTAGCTGCAAAATTAATTCTGTCAACTACTTCTTTTGCAATTACAGGACAACCTTGGTTACTAGCTGGTCCTACCCTATTCACACATTTATCATCTTCATCATTTACACCATCACCATCAGTATCTGGTATTGGGCAACCTTGGTAGCGTGCAAAACCTTTTACAGTAGGGCATTTATCCTGCTCATCATTTATACCATCACCATCTGTATCGGGTATTGGGCAACCTTGGTATTTAGCTAAGCCAGCTACATCAGGGCATTTATCTTCAGCATCTGTTATACCATCGCCATCTTTATCTGGGCAACCCATAAAAGTAACCAAACCTGCTACATCAGGGCATTTATCATCCCCATCAAGTACACCATCACCATCACGATCTAATACTACAGGGGGCGCCGGTGGCAACACGACTACCTGAGCTTTTTTTGCACTTATAGCACTTGCAAAACCTACACTATGGTAAAAATGATAGGCAGAATTTTCAGTAACGGGTATGCGATATTGAGAATTAGCTAATAAAAAAGTACCATCTGCTATTTTAAATTGCAATCCTACTCCTATTGGTGTAAATGCGCTATAATAACCCTTCCATTTACTTGCACCCACACCTACAGTTAAAAATGGTGTGAAAAAATAATCATCTGTAAGCAATTTTAGATTAGCAGTAGCAGCCGCCTCTAATAAAAAAGCATCGTTTCCACTGCTGTTTTTTACATCTCCTACTGTAGGGTGTTTTACAAAGCTACCAGTAAGTGTTGCAGCAAAATCTATATGGTTTGTAAAACCTTCTAAATAACTAATTGAAAGAGCTGGATCCATTCTTTTAAATTTGAACAAATTCTTCTCATTAATTACTCTTTCTAAACTTTTTGTACGCACATCTACTGCTGATTTATAATCTATCAAGCTAAAATGGATAGCAAGACTTGGGCGTTTTTTATTATCTGTCTGAGCAAAAACCATTACACTGGCCATCATTGCTAAAACAAGAAACATACTTTTCTTCATATTGGTCGTTTTTTTTCGTAAACGTGGCAAAAATAGGCGCTTACTTTTAAATTCTAAAATAAATTACACACATTCTGTATGGGTACGTGCATTTGATGTTTATATCTTATTTTTTCTGCTTGCTAAGCACTTCTACTTTTACCCTTGCAAGCCCAGATGATACAAACCCCAGTTTTTTTGCTGCACTCAAAGTAAGATCAACCAATCTTTTGGTTTTTTTGTGCAGTCGGTCGTTGGTTTTTACAATGACTGATTTATCATTTTTAAGATTGGTTACCCTAATCCATGTACCCAATGGAAGAGAATTACAGGCAGCCGTTAATTTTTTATGGCTAAACGTTTCACCATTTGCGGTGCGCCTCCCCTCAAATTTATTTGAGTAAAAACTAGCTTGCCCAAAAAGGGTTTTAGTAACTTTTTTAGATTTTTTTTCTTTATTGTCATCATCTGTTTTATTTTTTTGCCCATTAACTTGTTGAGAGAAAAAAATAATAAAACACAACAGTATAGAAACGCTTGCTTTGAAGTGTGGCTTTGGCATGCAGTAGTTTTGGTAAAACAATTATTTTCCGGCAAAGTACTTTTGTTTCAATTCTTTGTCTTCGCCATATATATCATCATAAAATTTTATGGCTCCATTGGCATTTTCACAGCTAAAATATCTTATAAATAAAGGTATTTTATTCTTTACCTCAATAACATGCTTTTCTTTTTGTGCTATCCAGTTTCTTATTGAATCGGTGTTATAATGCATTGTATCATTTCTTTTAAGATTGATAGAATCATTTCTCACAATAAAATCAGCCAATTTTTGCCATTCTTGTACACGTACACATCCATGGCTAAGACTCCTCACCCCATTTTTAAATAAATATCTTTGGTTTGTATCATGTAAATAAACAGAATATGGATTAGCAAAGTTAAATTTAATTACACCAAGTGCATTTCTGTCACCACTTCCCTGTTGTATTCTATATGGAATACCCTTGCTGTATTTGGCCCAGTTAATACTAGCAGGGTTTATTTTTTCGCCTTTACCATTTAATAAATACAAACCCCGGCGGGCAAGGTAAGATGTATTTCGTTTTAGCCCGGGCAGCATTTCTTTAGATATAATACTGGTAGGTACCGTCCATGTGGGGTACAAAACAATATCGCTAATGGCACTCGTAATTAATGGAGTTGGCGTAGCTGTTTTACCACAAATTACCTTCGATTCCAACACAAGCGAATCTTTACTCCATACTTTTAAATTGTAAGCAGGCAGGTTTACCCAAATATATTTTTGAGGCATAACCTCCGGTAAAATTTTATACTTATCCAATGTTATTGCTATTACATTAAACTTTTGCCTATCGGTAAGGTTCAATTGTTTTACTATGCTGTTACCTATTTTACCATCTGCCAGCAGTCCTTTCATTTTTTGGTATTTTTTTACAGCGCTGTATAACTGTAACGAATCTGCATTTGATGGTATTGTGATACCCGCTTCATTTAATCTTTTTTTAAATGCCTTTAAAAACCCAATAGAATCTTTATTCGGGTAAATCAAATAGGTATAAGTACGGGTATCCATACTATCAGTAAATTTTTTAATTACTTTTTTTAAATTAATGTATCCGGCATGTTTTGGTTGCACAGCTTCCAGTATATTATGAAGGTGTTCTCCGTTTTTAAGCCTATCAAAGTTGCTGGCAAAAAAAGTTCTATGCTTTGAAGTATCATTTTTCCACGATAAGCTATCGGGTACCAACCTTCCTTGCTTAAGATCTTTGAGTAAACCCGCATACGCTTCACTCATTAGCACATCGGCATTTGCCCACATTACTGCATCCATTCTTTTTATAGAATCTGTATCTAATACTAATTTTATTCTTTGAAGCTTTTTAAAATGATAGTCTTCTTTATACAAACCTTGCATGGCAGCATTGTCAATATATTTTATTAATAATTTTGCGGGCTCCAACCAGTTTTCTTTGCTGCTCCACATGGGTTCAAAACCTGTGCTTTTATAATAATTATTTATAACAGCAAAATATAATAAGGTAGAAGAATCTTTAAGTGAGTATTTATTTTTTTCCGCCGTTACAAGTATATTTTCAATATTTACTTTTACTTGCTCATTCATATCAGCAGGATCATTCACCACATCGTTATTGTTTGATACATGTTTGCTTTTGCACGAGTAACTGCAAACAACCAGTAAAAAAATTACTAAGCAAATTAGTTTTTCGGGGCGGTACATATAAATACAATATTACATGTTAAAGATAGTTTTTTAAAAAGAATTTATTTTATAATAATTACTTTGCAAATGAAAATGGAGTATTTAAAATGAAATATTATGTAATAGCGGGTGAAGCCAGTGGAGATTTGCATGGCAGTAACCTTATTAAGGAAATAAAACGACTGGATACTGGTGCACTCATTAGATGCTGGGGAGGTAACGAAATGGAAAACGCAGGAGCTTTGTTAGTAAAACATTATAAAGAATTGGCGTTTATGGGTTTTACAGAAGTTATAAAAAATTTACCTACCATTTTTAAAAACCTGGCATTTTGTAAAAAAGATATTCTTGCCTTTGCGCCCGATGTTTTGGTATTGATAGATTACCCCGGCTTTAACATGCGTATTGCTAAATGGGCGCATAAAAAAAACATAAAAACAGTTTATTATATTTCTCCGCAGATATGGGCATGGAAAGAAAACCGAGTACATGCCATAAAAAGAGATGTAGATAAAATGCTGGTGATACTGCCATTTGAAAAAGATTTTTACAAAAAATATAATGTGGAGGTAGATTATGTGGGTCACCCATTGGCTGAAGTTGTACACAACTTTAATGCACAACATCCTTACATAAAAAAAGAAAATATCATAGCGCTTTTACCGGGCAGTCGCAAGCAAGAAATATTGATAAAGTTGCCAATAATGCTACAAGTAGCCAACCATTTTACAGATTATAAATTTGTAGTAGCAAAGGCGCCAGGGCTTGATGATGACTTTTATGATCCATTATTAAAACCGTACAACAATGTAGGATCTGTAGCCAACAAAACCTACGAATTATTGGCAAAAGCAAAAGCGGCATTGGTAACAAGCGGTACAGCTACATTAGAAACTGCCTTGTTTAAAGTACCCGAAATTATTTGTTATAAAGGAGGAAAAATATCTTACGAAATTGCTAAAAGGCTTATTAAGATAAAATTCATTGGCCTTGTAAACTTAATAATGAATAAAGAAGTGGTGAAAGAATTGATACAGGATGAACTGACTGTAGAGAATATAGTAACTGAATTAAAAATGTTATTGGGCGATAATGAAAAAACCAATACCCTAAAAAAAGATTACGAAGCTTTGGATAATTTATTACATGCCGGTGGAAATGCTTCAGCAAATGCAGCTGAAAAAATTTATACTCTTATAAAAAATTAATTTCTCAATAATTTTACGGCTAGTACAATCATAGCAAATAAAAACAAAATAATAGAGAGTCTATTAATGCCATGCATGTATTTCATCCATTGTGTGGAGATATCGTTCGGGTCTTTTTTTACGATGTATAAGTACTGACCAATTTGTTTTAAGATGCCCATAATATTTTGTGGTATTTATTAAACTAACAGATGATAGTGTAAAAATACTTAAACTTTAAATATCAAACTGTGTAAACAGTTGTGATTTTAGTAAAATTATTTCTTTAAAAATATGAAACAACACATAGCCCAAATTGCTTTATTGGTAAATGATTATGAAGAGGCTATAAAATTTTACACAGAAAAACTACATTTTACTTTGGTAGAAAATACCATATTAAGTGCCACTAAAAGATGGGTAATTATTGCACCTCCTAATAGTGAGAATGGCTGTAAAATTTTACTTGCAAAAGCGGCTGATGAAAATCAAAAAAAATTTGTTGGCAACCAATCAGGTGGCAGGGTTTTTCTCTTTTTACACACAGATGATTTTGAAAGCACTTATAACAATTTATTAGAAAACAACATCCAAATTATAAGAAAACCAGCAGAGGAAACTTATGGAACTGTAGCCGTGTTTGCAGACCTGTATGGAAATTTGTGGGATTTAATAGAACCAAAAAAATCGGTATAAAATAATTTATATCCTAAATTTTTAGGTTGCCACAAATGCATAAAATTTCACGAATAATTTTTTGTGTTCAACAATGATAATATATTGACATTAAAATTATTTTTCTAAAAACCACCACTTTCTTCTTACTACCGCAGGTTTTAATTTAAACCGGCCAATAGCATTTTCTTTTAAGTAAGCTACAGCATCTTCAATAGAATCTGTAAATAAACACAGGTCTAAATCTTCCGGCGAAATGGTGCCTTTTTGTTTCATCATTTCTATATGCTCTATGATGTCTTTATGAAAAGCCTTGTCAAAAATAATAATAGGAAACTGGCTTATTACTTTTGTTTGTATCAGCGTAAGTGCTTCAAAATATTCATCGAGCGTACCAAACCCACCTGGCATTACTACAAAAGCATAAGAGTATTTTATAAGCAAGGTTTTGCGCACAAAAAAATATTTTATACTTACCCACTTGTCTAAATATTTGTTATGAAATTGCTCGTGTGGTAAAACAATATTGCAACCTACACTTCTACCTCCCACTGCTCGGGCACCTCTGTTGGCAGCTTCCATTATTCCAGGGCCACCACCTGTCATAATTGTAAAACCAAGTTTGGCTATCTCTCCAGCTATTACCTCTGTTTGTTTATAATATATATGATCTTCTTTAAACCTTGCAGATCCAAACACTGTTACACATGGTCCAGCAAAATGCAGACTCCTAAAACCTTTTATAAATTCTGTAAGTACGCTGAAGGCAAACTTAAAATCCTTCCAACGGTTTTGTGGCCCTTCTAAAAACTTTATTTCCTGTTTTGTCATTTTTATTTTTTTCGTATAAATCTCTGCTAAGTTATAAAAGAATGTGTTGACAATAATATACAGCGCCATGGTGCATTAAAATTCTACCATGAATATACCGCAAAGGTAGAAATGAAAAGGAAGTTGCGAAGAGAATGTCTGCTTGTTAAATGCTCTTTTACTGCAGTGAATATTACCTAACTCAAAAATAAAAATGAAGCAAAAATTTTAAAGGCACGCTATGGTATAATTTATTTTTATAATTCAACATTCACTTCGATACAATTAGTTTTATAATTCCTTATATATAAATCAATATATTTATTACACCAAAGGGTAATTAATATTTGTACAGTAAGTACAATCTTTGATTACCTGCTAAAGCCTGTTTATATGTGTAAACATTTTTCAAATTATTTTATTTACTTCATTTTATTATTGTCTTCTAGTTTTTTGTATGGGCAAAAAACCAAACAGGATTCTTTAAAATTAACAGCCTCATCAACCAAGGTTGACACAGTAACAATAGATGCAAACAAGCAGCTCAGTTTTTTCTACCAGGAAGATGACCCTACTTTGGCAATACAATATGGCTTGGTAGCTTACCAAAAATCTCTTTTACTTAAAGACAGTTTTCGCACGGCACAATCATCAAAAGCAATTGGTATTGCTTATGATATTAAAGGAAATTTAGACTCTGCCTTATTTTATTTAAAACAAGCACTGGTAATTTTTACACAAATAAAAAGAACAGATTATCAATCTCACACGCTTACAGATATTGCGATGGCCTATTATTACAAAGGCAATTACGAATTGGCATTAAGAAACCACCAGGCGGCTTTGCAGTTAAGAAAAGCGCTAGGCAATAATAAATTTATAGCGCAGTCATTGCTAAACATTGGTTTGGTATATCGCTCCAGAAAAGATTACGCAAACGCTATAAAATTTTACAAACAATCGCACGAAATAAAGAAAACAGTGGGTGATAGTACGGGTATGCTAAATTCATTAATAAATACGGGTGCAGCTTTTCAAAGCAATGGGCAGTTTGATAGCTCTTATAAATACGCATTCACATCTTTGCAACTTGCAAAAACCTTGGCATCGTATGATGATGTAGCTGCCAGTAAAGAAAACATTGCCGCTGCTTTAATAAATTTAAACAGAACAAATGAGGCATTAGTTTATTTAAATGAAACCGATAAAGACAGCGCCATTAACAAAAATAAAAGAAGGCTGATTACACATTATGAATCTTATGGAGATTTGTATTTGCAACAAAACAATATTGAGCTTGCGCAACTGTATTTTACTAAAGGACTGGAACTAGCAAAAAGCAACAATAGGCTTGAAGCAATGGAGGTATTTTACAGAAAACTTTCAAAATGTTTTTACCGTCAAAACAAATACAAAGAGGCTTACGATTATTATGATTTAAGCAAAACCATCAGTGATACTTTATTGAATGCAGAAAACAGCCGACAGGTAAATGAAATGAGTGCAGTGTATGAAACTGCCGAAAAAGAAAGTCGCATCGGGGCATTGCATATAGAGAATGAAATAAATTTATCTGAAGCAAAAAGCAGAAGAAGAGAGAGAAATTATTTTGCATTGGCCACCGTTTTATTTATTGGGCTTGCGGGCATTTCTTACAGAGCATACAGCAATAACAAAAAGAAAAAACTACTGCTCGATCATCAAAATAAAATCATAGAAAAATCATTGGCAGAAAAAGAAATTCTGCTGAGAGAGATTCACCACAGGGTAAAAAATAATTTACAGATTGTAAGCAGCCTTTTAAGTTTACAATCAAATTATATAAGAGATGAACAGGCATTGGATGCAGTAAAGGAGAGCAGAAACCGGGTAGAAAGTATGAGTTTAATTCATCAGAATTTATACCAGGAAGAAAATTTAACAGGCATTAATGTGCAGCAGTATATTGAAAACCTAACAGATAATCTTTTTTATTCTTACAATATAAAACCCGATAAAATTAAACTGGTAAAAGAAATTGACTCTTTAATTTTAGATGTAGATACGGTAATACCCATTGGATTAATTTTAAATGAACTTATTACAAATTGCCTTAAATATGCTTTCGCTAATAATAACAATGGCAACATAAAAGTGATGTTGAAAGAAATAAATAATAACCTTTTGTTATCGGTATATGATGATGGAATAGGCTTACCCCAAAATTTTGAACCGGGGGCAAAAAAATCATTTGGGCATAAAATGATTCATGCATTTCTTCAAAAGTTAAATGGAAGAATGAAGATGTACAGTGAGGATGGAACAAAGGTGGATATTGAAATAGTGAACTACAAAAAAATATAAATTGAACGATATAAAAATTTTAATTGTAGAAGACGAACCAATTATAGCGGAAGATATTGCTGCATTAATTGAAAGAAATGATTTTGTGGTATCGGCCATTGTTTACACAAAAGAAAACGCTTTGCAAGAATTGCAAACAAATTTACCCGACCTGGTTTTGCTGGATATTAATTTAAACGGTGAAATGGATGGCCTTTTAATTGCCGAAAAAATAAATGAACAGTTTAATATTCCTTTTATTTTTATTACTTCTTACTCCGATAAATCTACACTTGAAAAAGCAAAATATACAGAGCCATCCGGCTACATTGTAAAACCATTTAATGAAGGTGGATTGTATTCTACTTTGGAAATTGCTTTGTACAATCATGCCCAAAAAAACAAGCTTAAATTTCCTCCTCTTTCTCTACAAAAAATAAACAAAAACTTACAGGACCTGGTTTCTGAAAGAGAATTTACATTGTTGGAATTAATTTATGAAGGCAAAACAAATAAACAAATTGCGGAGATGTTGTTCATCTCATTAAATACTGTAAAAAAACACATCAACAATACCTACCTCAAATTAGATGCAAACTCCAGAGCAAGTGCCATAGCATGTCTTCGTCGGCTGATGACAAATAAATAATTTACAAATTATTTTAAATCACCCCTAAGGGTAATTATATTTTTCAGTAAAAGATTAAACTTTATAACCTTATTATTTATGTGAATAATGAGGAATAAAATATTTAAAAAAAATCTTTTTATGAAAACAATTGCCCTTTTAGTTTTTCTTCTGTCTATTAGATTAAATAGTTATTGTCAACCATCTGCAGCCAAAGTACAAGCAGATATAAAAAGTAATTTCGGACCTACCTGTATAAGTGTAACGGTAACTGGCGGAGGCAATACAAGTGTGGATTATATAAATGGCGGCTATACTAAATTTTACCGTGTGCCTGTTACTGTAAAGTCTAAAACAGAATTACCCGGAGTTGTAATTGTGAATAAAGGCAATGCAAAATACAATATGGCAGGTGCAGCTTTTTCCTTTAAAGAATATGCAAGCGGAACAACAGAATACACAGGCCTTCCGTTTCCTGATACGGCGGCTATCCGTTCATTAATATATTCCCTTCCGTCGTACGGAATTACTGGACCGGAAGAGCAGATCTTAGACGTGCATTCCATTTCATTTCTTACAAACCCTGCACCAATTTGGCATACACTGCTTTCTGTAACCATAGCATCAGATATGGTTTATAGCATTAAAAGAAACATGAATACTGTGGAGAAAATAAAAGAACCGTACGGGTTGCGCCTATATCGAAAAACTATAAAAGATCCTTGGAATAATGTGGCTTGGACAACGCCAGATTACAAGAATGATTCAAGACGGTTACAATCCATTAGCGTTGAAACAATAGGTGAATACAAAATAAGTAAGATGCTTTCTTTAAAAGATAAAGCCACCATTAACTCAGCTAAAATTCAGGCAGCATCTAGACCAAAAGTTGATATACCGGTAATGAATTCTATGCAGGATTTATTGAAATGGTATCATGGTCTTTTGATGGCGGGCGACTATGCAAAAGTGGAAGCAGTTACGTTACAACTTTTCTCGCCAGAAAACTTTGATACAAAAACCAACTTGTTAAACGACAACGCAGTTATTCAACTGGAAACAATAAAAAAGGCAATTACCAACGATTTTGTTACCTACCAGCAACAATATTGTGCCGCTCCAAAAGTGAGGGATAGCGACAATACCTACATAGCTTGGTTTAATAAAGACAAATCTCAATCTTCTACTATAGAGATTAAATCAGAGAATAACCAATGGTATATAACAAAAGTATCTATCGGATTTAAAAATATTGGTTACGGAGAGAATGCTGTGCTGCAACTTAAGGCAATGACCTGTAATTAATTTTTTGGAATCTTCAAAAGGCACAAATAGGGTTTTAAAATATTTAGCTATTTACCCTCGTCCAGTTGAGAACACATTATTCGAAGTAAAAAATCACCCCCAAGGGTAATTAAAAATTTATGGTTTAATTATTCCTTTATATCATCATTAAAAACCTTTTTATAAAAATTAAAATAACGTTATGAACGCAAAAACCATTCTAATAGTAGCCGCTTTTTTTACCATTAGTACTGCTGCAAATGCACAGAAAAATAACAACCAAAAACAACGTGTAAAACAAGGCGTAAAATCGGGTGAAATTACAAAAGCCGAAGCCGATAAAATACGTGAACAGAGAAAAGAAGTAAGAGAAGAAGTAAAAGAAGCAAAGGCTGATGGAACGGTAACCAAAGAAGAAAAAAAAGATATTAAGCAGGAACGTAAAGATGCCAACAAAGCAATTGTAAGAGCGAAACAAAATAAAAAAACAAGAAATTAATTTTTCAAAAAGAAAATCATTTGTATTAATAATTACCAAAACTAATCGTCATGAAAAAAATTTATTTTACAGCAGTTGCCTGGTTGTTTTTATTTTTTGTAACTCCTTATACCTCCATGGCTCAGGTTGCTATTAATACAGATGGTTCGGTAGCAGATGCAAGTAGCATGCTGCATATAAAAAATGCAAACAAAGGTTTAATTATTCCAAATATTTCGCTGTTGTCTAATACAGATGTGGCCACTATTGTGTCTCCAGCTATTTCATTAATGGTTTTTAATAGCAACAACGCTTTACCATTGGGCAGAGGTTATTATTATTGGAGCGGCACGCAATGGATAAAATTATTAGTGCCAAATGATTTATCAGCACTAAACTATTGGTCGCTGAGTGGTAATAGTGGCACTACAAATTCAAACTTTATTGGCACTACAGATAACCAACCGCTAAAATTTAGAATGAATAACCAGCCCAGTGGTTTCTTAGACAATAGTAAAATAAATTATGCGCTAGGCGCCACTGCACTCATTGCAAACACAACGGGCACATCAAATATTGCATTAGGAAGTAGTGCATTAAGCAGCAACACAACAGGTAATTTTAATACCGCCATTGGAGAAAATTCCCTGCTTGGAAGTGGTACTTTAGAAAACAATACTATGATAGGTGTGAGCACTATGGTATCGCCGCAAGGGCAACGAAATACAGGCTTAGGAGTAAGAGCATTGGCAGGAAATGGTAGCGGAACTATTTTAGATAATACTGCGGTGGGCTTTGAAGCTATGAAAAATAATGCTACAGGTAACAGCAATGTAGCGGTTGGAGTTTTAAGTTCTGCAAATTTAAGTACTGCATTTAGTACGGTTGCTATTGGTGCAAGTGCTTTGTATAATAATACTACTGCAAATAATATTGTAGCGGTTGGAGATTCTGCATTGTATAATAATGGCGTAGGGGCAACTAATACTGCTTTCCAATCTGTAAGAAATACAGCAGTAGGATCTAAATCATTGTACACAAATAATATTGGCAGTAATAATACAGCTACAGGTTACCAAACGCTTTATGCCAACACATTTGGAGGTGATAATGCAGCGTTTGGTACAAATGCGTTGCGTCAGAACATTACGGGTGCATCAAACACTGCCATGGGAGCATTTGCTCTTACAAATAGTACAGGTAATTTCAACACAGCTGTAGGTCACTTAGCCATGACAAGCACAACCTCAGGAAGCTCAAATACCGCTGCAGGCTATGCTACCTTAAATGCAAATACTACCGGAGCAGAGAATACTGCACTTGGTAGAGAAACTCTAAAATCGAATACTACAGGTAATAGAAATGTAGCCTTAGGTAATGCGGCTTTATATAACAGCAGCACAGCAAATAGCCAAATTGCCATTGGGGACAGTTCACTTTTTTCCGTAAACAATAGTTTTGGTAGAAATACTGCCGTTGGTAGCAGAGCATTAAAAAGCACCGTAACAGGGCAAGAAAATACAGCCGTTGGTTTTGAAGCTTTACGCAAAATAACTATCGGAGAATACAATGTAGCTGTAGGTGGCGAAGCACTGAGTAACATTACTACAGGCTTAAACAATACCGCAGTTGGTGGATTGGCATTGGGAAATGGTACTACAGGAAACAACAACTCAAGTGTAGGTTATCTTTCTTTATTAAACAATACTGCAAATGATAATACGGCACTTGGCACGACTGCATTATTTACCAATACTACAGGATATTCCAATGTGGCCATAGGCAGTAATGCATTGTATAAAAACACTGCACAAAATAATATAGTTGCCGTGGGAGATTCTGCATTGTTTAACAATGGCACGGGAGCAACAGGAACACAAGGCACTCAGAATACAAGCATTGGCTCAAAAACCTTGTTTGCAAATACCACAGGTGCTAGTAATACTGCCGTAGGTTTTCAATCTCTTAATGCAAATACAACAGGTAGTAGTAATGTTGCGATTGGTAATAAGGCACTTGCAAAAAATACTATATCATCTCAACATGTAGCATTAGGTGATTCTGCATTATCCAGCTATAATGGAGCCGCCATTTCAGAAGGAAATACTGCTATAGGTTTTAAAGCAATGTATAGTAGAACATCTAATGGAGGCAATACAGCCGTTGGAAATCACGCAATGGCATTTGGCATAGGCAATAATAATACAGCAATAGGGAACAAGGCTATGATTAATAATGCTAACTCATTCGATAATGTAGCAATAGGATACGAGGCACTCTCCAGCGTACAATATGGTGGAGGTAATGTGGCTGTAGGTGTAAGAGCCATGGAGAATCATACCGGAGAGCCGCTTATTTTTTCTGGCGAATATAATGCTGCACTCGGTTTTGAATCGCTTCGTTCCAACACCGTAGGAAACTATAATACAGCTCAAGGCTATAGGGCAATATATGGAAATATATCAGGCAGTAATAATGTGGGTATTGGCAATAATGCCCTTTACTCCAATTCAACAGCATATTCAAATGTAGCAATTGGCAGTTCCGCTCTGTACAATAATGGTACAATATCCAACACTGTTGCCGTGGGAGATTCCGCTTTATTTAATAATGGAACGGGAGCAATAAGTGCTATTCATGGAACTGGCAATACTGCAACTGGGTCTAAAGCTTTATTTGCAAACACCACAGGTTATAATAACACTGCCAATGGATACCAATCACTTTATTTTAATACAGGTGGTCTCAACAACACTGCTGTCGGCTCAAAAAGTTTGTATAATAATACTACTGGTGATGATAATACCGGCGTTGGATATCTCTCACTTCATAACAACACTTTTGGAGCGTTAAATACTGCTATTGGTGCAAAAAGTTTATATAATAATACAACAGGAGATAATAATGCTGCATTTGGGTATGGTTCATTAGAAACTAATACAATAGGCAATAATAATACAGCTCATGGCTATGTATCGCTAAATTCTAATACAACAGGCAATAATAATACAGCTAATGGCTATTTATCGCTCAATTCTAATACAACAGGGAACTATAATACCGCAAGCGGCTCTAGAAGTATGTATTCCAATACCACTGGAACTAATAACACCATTTTAGGAACAAATGCTTTGTATTCAAACACGTTTGGAAGTTACAATGTAGCCATTGGCGATAGTACCTTAGCTAATGCCATCAGCGACATTAATAACCCTACCCAAAGCACCGCAGTGGGCAGTAGGGCATTAGCCAATACTACAACTGGATACAACAACACAGCCCTAGGTTATAAAACGCTGCCGACTAATATTACCGGTAACCGCCTTACCGCAATTGGTAATGGTGCCGATGTAACTGTTGATGGTTTAAACAACGCCACCGTTATAGGCTCTCAGGCATCAGTATCTGCTAGCAATACTATGGCATTTGGTAACAGCAATGTAAACGATTGGGTTTTTGGTATTCCAACAGTAACAGCAGCTACTCATGCATTAGAAGTGGGCAGCGGTGCAGGCAATGGTAATGGAGCTTTTCTTACAAATGGTGGCGTGTGGACCAATGCAAGCGATGTACATAAAAAAGAAGATATCACCCAAATTGATGGGGCCGAACTTCTAAAAAAAGTAGCTGCATTATCCGTTACAAGATGGAAGTATAAAGGAACTGAGGAATATCATATTGGTCCGATGGCACAGGACTTTAAAGCCGCTTTTAATGTAGGGGTAGATGATAAAAGCATTAGTACTTTAGACCCTGCAGGTATTTCTTTAGCAGCCATACAAACATTAATAAAAGAAATAGAAATTCTGAAGAAGCGAATATTGGTTTTAGAAAATAAAAGCATAACAACAAAAGATTAAAAAATTATCCCCCAAAAGTGGTATTGTTTTTTAAACAAATTATATTTTATTTTACACTTATATTAGTAAATATAAATTTGTGTTCTTATCTTAGAAGATGTGATAATAGATGTAGCGTTTAAAAAGGTGATTTAATGTATACTTTTACACAGATACAGCAACACAACCCTATTAATAACTAAAAACAACCGTTTACTAATTAGGTATTCGTATCAATAGGTTTAAAATTAAATTTGTTTTGCCTTAAACAATATTATTCAGGCTTGTAAATATTTTTTTTATGAAAATTAAATTACCAATTCTCTTACTTCTCACATTTAGTGGAATAGTAAAATTTACCAATGCTCAGTTATATAATAATGGTGCCACTATTACCGTGCAAAATGGAGCATATATAATGGCAATGGGAGATATAAAAAATACAAGCGGTACCATTACCAACGATGGTAAAATAGAAGTACAAGGCAACTTCGTTAATAGTGGTACTTATACTTCTACTGCAAATGAAGATTCGCTTATAATGACAGGCTCAGGCGTTGATACACTTACGGGAGGTGGAGCAGTTATAAATTATTTAACCATAAATAAAACTTCAGCAACAGATGTTGTGAGGCTTGGGGGTACTACTATAGTAAATACTAAATTAGATTATACATCTGGCCTACTCACAACAGATCCTTTATTAAACCCTGCCTTTACATTAACATCTCCAGTAACTGCGGTATATAATTTTACAGCAGGCAGAGAAATTATTGGAAGCGTAAAAAGAACAGGTTGGGCCAATGGAACAGCACGGGTGTTTAACCAGCCTAATATGCTCGTAACTACAAATAGCGGTACTACACCAACTGATTTAACGGTTACCATGTTACCACAATCGGGCAGTGGTGACCCAACAGATGCAGAAAGGGAAGTAAAAAGGAAATTTCAATTTGCACAAACAGGTGGTACAGGTTTTACAGCCGATGTACGTTTTCCATATTTAGCGGCTGAATTAAATACAAATACAGAAGCTAATCTTGTTTCTTGGGGTCGCTTTTCAGGAGAATGGAATGGTAAATTAATTACATCTACAAGAGATTTAGTAAATGACTGGGTAGCTACAACCGCTATTTCGCAGACCGATTTAATTAATGAATGGAAATTGGCTGATCCGAAATATACTTTTAATGTAACGGCAAATTTAAGAGGACCTTGGAATGGAACTGCAATGAACACCAGTTTAAATACAGCTGCAATAATTCCTTTAACCCAACCATATAATACAACTCCATTTAATTATACAGGGACTGAAAACGTTGTGAGTATTCCTAATGCAAACGTAGTAGATTGGGTACTAGTTGAGCATCGTAAACCGATTACAGGATTGCCTGCAGATGCAGCTTCTGCAACTATAACTGGTCGTAAAGCAGGGTTTCTGTTAAATAGTGGAATTGTAACAGAACTAGATGGTGTAACACCTATATCTTTTGATATTACAAAGCAAGGAACCTCTTTTATTACCGTTCGTCATAGAAATCATTTGGGTGTATTAAGCAATGCTATTCCTTCGAATGCTGCAGGTACATTTACCAATGATTATTCTCTTTTAACAAATGCCTACGTTGCACCTGGTTCTCCTTCAGGAGCTATGATCTTACTTGCTGGAGCAGGTGGAGAATATGGCTTATGGGCAGGAGATGCTAACAAAAGTGGAAACCTCGCTGCATCAGATGTAACAGCTATTAAAGCGGCGGTTGCAAGTTCTTCAACAGGCTACATATTAACTGATGCTAATTTATCTGCAAATATTGCAGCTACGGATGTTACACTTGCCAAACTTATGATATCAAGTTCTGGTACTGGAAGTACGCCTGCAAGACAGACACCTCCAAAAACCAATATTCCTGATTAAAATTTCTATTTTATAATACTGTCAAAAAAAAATTATGAAAAAAGTTATATTCCCATTTATTATACTGCTTTATTTTTCGTTCTACAATAAAACCTATTCCCAAGAATTTCAATGGCGAGTAGTAAACCCAGTGTTTACTGCTACGGATCCCGATGGAGCAGGACCTGCAACTGGCTCGGTATCATTTACTGTACAATTAAGAACCGTAATGCCGGGAGCAATCATACCCATTTCCGCCATTACAATCGGAGTATCCTATCAGTTGGCAAATGCAATGCTACCAACAGGAGTTCCATGCGGTACAAGTTCGGGTGCGGTACAACCTTCAAACATTTTGATGTCTCCTTCTTTTCCTGGTTATACCTATAATGCTGTTAACCATTGCTCAGGAGTAGTAAATTTTACAACAGGAGGGCAAACATTTAATAGAAGGGCAGTAGGAACAATAGATGGAGGAGCTGAAATACCAATTACAAACGCTTGGACAAATTTATATACAACAACATTATGGTCATTAGGTATAGCAAGCCCTCAAGCAGGTTATATAGCATTAAATTCCACAAATTTAGCTTCACCTGGTCCTAATAGCAATTTCGAACTTTCAGATGACGCAGCAAATACTTACCAGGCCGGATCTTTAACTTACATTACACCCCTTGCAATCGGAAGTGTTCTCCCTGTTACCTACACAAACTTCACCGCTGGTTGTAACGAAAAAGGCGCTCTAGTTAAATGGACCACAGGCACAGAATTAAATGCAGATTATTTTGAACTGCAACGCAGCAACAAGGATGGTATTGAATGGAGTACGGTAAGCAAAATAAAAGCTAAAGGTAACTCTACTACAGAAACAAGTTATGAACAAATGGACTTGTTAGGTGGTGCCGCATTGTATCGTTTAAAGCAATTTGATTTAGATGGAACATTCCATTATTCAAACATCATTAGAACAAACTGTGATCCTCGTAATATTGAAATTGTTATTTATCCTGTACCAGCAAAAGATGTGTTGAATCTTGTAATAAGAACTGATAAAGCTGTTAAAACATACTTTGAAATTTATGATGCTTCGGGCAGATTGGTGAAAAAAGTAAATGCAGCAATACTTTCAGGCAATAATAATTTACCGGTAAGTTTGCTTGGTTTGGCAAATGGTCAGTATATGATAAGAAGTACAGATCCGGCACTGCCATTAAATAAGAAGTTTACAATATTGCATTAATCAAAATAATAAAAGAATAAATCAATCAACTCAGTTTTTCTAGGGGTAACAAAACGAAAGCCATGAATTAATTTTCATGGCTTTCAACTTTTCAAAGGGATTTAATTTTTTATGGTTCAAATATTTTATAAGCAGTAATATTAATAAATGAAAGAGCTAATAATTAAAAAAAGCCTTGCATTAAATTAAAATTTTATACAATGTAAAACTTAAAATTTATAACTTTAATTGATTGATTTTATAACTTCATAGTTTAAAGCTATAATGACACTTATACAATTGGAATACATCATTGCACTGGACTCCTTTCGCCACTTTGGAAAGGCTGCTATTCATTGTAATATTGCGCAACCATCTCTCAGCTTACAGGTACAAAAATTGGAAGAAGAATTGAAGACAACCATTTTTGTAAGAAATTGTACACCCATCATACCTACAGAAACAGGTGCTATAATAATTGAGCAAGCTAAAAAAATTATTGCTGAAGCTGGTATGGTGCAACAACTCGTACACCAACAAAAAAACACGGTAGAAGGCCATTTGAAAATTGGTATAATCCCTACCCTAGCGCCTTATTTACTCCCTTTGTTTTTAATGAACTTTATAAAAAAATACCCTGCTGTAAAATTGCACATTAGTGAGCTTACTACAGAAAAAATTATAAAAAGATTAAACAACGGCAGTATCGACGTTGGAATTCTTGCCACACCACTTGCACATGCAGAATTGAAGGAAGATGTATTGTTTAATGAAGAATTTGTAGGGTATATTTCTAAAGATGAAAAAATATTTTCAAAAAAATATATTCTTCCGGCAGATATTGATCCGAACAGATTATGGTTGGCAGAAGAAGGTCATTGCCTGCGTACACAAACGTTGAACTTATGTGAGCTACAAAAAAACTCTACCATAGAAAAACATTTGGAATACGAAACCGGCAGTATAGAAACTTTGAAAAACTTTGTAGAAAAAAACGGCGGTATTACTTTGTTGCCCGAACTGGCCACCATGAATATGACGGCAGGCAAAAAAGCTATGCTTCGATATTTTAAAAGCCCGGCACCTGCAAGAGAAATAAGTATGGTAACAATAAAGAGTTTTGTAAAAACAAGGCTTACCAATGTTTTAAAAGATAGTATAATAACACATTTACCATTAGAAGTGTCAAAGAAAAAAACAATGGTAAGGTTAGATATTGTTTGATGATTGCATTAATTAAATTTGTTTATTTATTCGCATTTTTTAAAATGTAGTTTTTACATCGCAAAATGCGTTACGCATTTTGCGATATCCTATTTTTTAGAAAGCCACAAAATAAACTATAAATCATTTTTTTGATTTTCTTTACCATACAAATAATTCAACATTACCAATACCACCCCCTTCAAAGAATCTATCAATAAATTACCTGTTTTGTTAAACGCAATATAAACGCCAATACCTAAGCCTATCCACCAAAAACCAAGTATATAAATTATGGGTGAGTAACCATCTTTATTGTTTTTTAAGTGCCACATTGCATACATAATAATTATAGAAACGAGCAGGCAAAACCACGCAATGATGTAACCTAAAAATACAGTTTGCTCATTGTATAGCATTCCAAATAATGCCAAGGCAGTAGCAGGTTTAAAAAAACATAAAAAGGTTAAAGCTGTTTCTATTATAAACGCAAGTAATAGAGTAAGGAGGAGAAGATTTTTTTTCATAACGTTAAGTTAGACTTTAAATAAAAGTGCAAACAGGTTTTTTCTATTTTCAAATATCAAAATAAACTTAATTTAATTCTGATCCATATTTTAATGATCAAGCAATTTCATTAATTTCAATGCTTAAACTTTTACATGAATAAAATACTTTTTTCCATTGCAGCATTTTTGATAACAAATATTGCAACGGCACAAAAACAAAAACCCAGCGAAGTAGCAACAGATTCCATGTTGTTTAGCCAAGTAAAATACAGGCAAATAGGTCCTTTTAGAGGTGGCCGTAGTGGAACAGTTGCCGGGAGTTATAAAAACAAAAATACTTTTTTCTTTGGAGCTACCGGTGGAGGCGTGTGGAAAACAACCGATGGAGGAAGCAACTGGAAAAACATTTCTGATAAATATTTTGGTGGCTCAATTGGTGCTGTTGCCATAGCACCAAGTGATGAAACTATTTTGTATGTGGGCGAAGGAGAGAATACTTTAAGAGGAAATGTGAGTGAAGGACTGAATGGTATTTGGCGCAGCGATGATGCTGGAAGAAGCTGGAAACTTACTTCCTTAAAAAACACAAGGCACATTAGCAGAATTGTTGTTCATCCTAAAAACCCTGACATTGTATGGGTAGCAGCCCTTGGGCATTTATTTGGAGCAAACGAAGAACGAGGCGTATATAAAACTACTGATGGGGGCAAAAACTGGCGCAAGGTTTTGTATGCAAACGCCAACGCAGGTGCGGTGGAAATTGTAATGGAACCAAACAATCCTTCCACCCTATTTGCAAGCACTTGGAATGTACGCAGAACTCCACATAGTTTTGAAAGTGGCGGCCCCGGAAGTGGCTTGTGGAAAAGCGTTGATGCAGGTGAAACCTGGACCAACCTAATGGAGAAAAAAGGCATGCCTAAAAAAGAAATTATTGGCAATATTGGCATTGCAATAAGTGCAGTAAACCCCGAAAGAATTTATGCATTAATAGAATGTAAAAGCCGTGGACTTTATAGAAGTGATGATGGTGGAAACACATGGGAAAAACAAAGTGACGATGCCAATATTTTACAGCGTGCCTGGTATTTCAGTAAAATATTTGCTGATACCAAAAATGAAAATATTGTGTATGCATTAAATGTAGGTTTCTACAAAAGTACAGATGCAGGAAAAACTTTTAAATCTATCAATACACCACACGGAGATCATCATGATTTGTGGATTGACCCAGAAGATGCCAACAGAATGATAGTGGCAGATGATGGTGGCGCACAAATAAGTTTTGATGGCGGCAATAACTGGAGCACGTACCAAAACCAGCCTACAGCGCAGTTCTACAGGGTTTCTACTGATAATCATTTTCCATACAGAATTTTAGCAGCCCAGCAAGATAACAGTACAGTAAGAATTTTGAGTGCAAGCAAAGGAGGACAAATTTCTACAGACGACTGGTCATCTACCGCAGGAGCTGAAAGTGGCTATGTGGTAGCAGATCCTCTAAACCCTGATATTGTTTATGGTGGAAATTATGGCGGCTACCTTAGCAGGCTCGATCATAAAACCGGAGAAAACAGGGCCATCAGTGTGTATCCAGATAATCCAATGGGTGCAGGAGTAAACACCATGAAATATCGCTTTCAATGGAATTTCCCCATTTTCTTTTCGCCACACAATCCTAAAAAATTATATGCAGCAGGTCAGCATTTATTTGCAACAGAAAATGAAGGACAAAGCTGGGAAATGATTAGTCCAGATCTTACCACAAATGATACAAGCAAACAACAATCGAGTGGTGGTCTTATAACGCAAGACAATACTTCGGTAGAATATTATTGTACCATTTTTACAGCGATGGAAAGTGAATACGAAAAAGATTTATTATGGACGGGAAGTGATGATGGCAGGGTAAATGTGAGCAAAGATGGCGGAAAAAACTGGACAGATGTTACACCTGGTGCAGCAGGTAAATTAATGATGTGGAACTGTATGGAAGCAGATCCATTTAAAAAAGGTGCAGCATATATTGTAGGTACAAAATATAAATTGGATGATTTTAAACCATATATTTTTAAAACCGAAGATTATGGTAAAACATGGAAAGAAATAACAAATGGTATTCCACCAATGCATTTTGCAAGAGCTATACGTGCTGATAAAAAAAGACAGGGTTTATTATATGCCGGTACTGAGTATGGCATGTACGTGAGCTACAATAATGGAAATACCTGGAGACCACTTCAATTAAACTTACCCATAGTGCCCATTACAGATTTAACCATTAAACACAATGACCTTATTATAGCTACGCAGGGGCGTGCATTGTGGAGTATAGATGACCTCACAACATTGCAACAATATGATGCAGCTATTTTGGAAAAAAATGTAGATTTATTACCCGTTAATAATAGTTATGTAAGAGATGGTTTTGTAAACAGCAATGTAAAAAATGCGGGAACAAATGCAGCAAACGGGGCCATATTTAATTTTTATTTAAAAGAAGTTACCGATAGCTCTAAAGCCAGTATTACTATATTTGATAAGAATAAAAAAGTTATAAAAACATTTGCTACCGATGCAAAAGAAAAAAATGATAAAATAGAAATAAACAAGGGTATAAATAAATTTGTTTGGAATATGAATTACCCTGAAGCAGAAAAAATTGAAGGAATGATTTTATGGAATGGTGCAGTTGGCAGCCCAAAAGCTATACCTGGACAGTATTTTGTAAAAATAAAACTTGGGAAAGATTCGATAGAAAAACCTTTTACAATATTAGCAAACCCTACTTACAAAGTAACGCAGGCAGAATATGAAGACCAGTTTAATACCCTAATAAGTATAAGAGATAAATTTACTGCCATACAAAAAGCCATTAAAAACATAAGAGATGTACGAACACAAATAAATGATTTTAATGAAAGACAGGCTACCAATTTACCTAAAGACATCAAACAAAAAGGAGATACCATCAACAAACAATTAACTGCCATTGAAGAAGC